>NZ_CP045430.1 GCF_005886805.2 Pseudoalteromonas rubra | reverse complement strand
CACTCGAGGCTGTGATGTGGACTGTGATTGGTATGAGCTTCTTTCGCCAACAGTCGGTTTGGGATTTAGCTTCCCACATGGAAATTGCTCTGCCTGGAGATAGCAAATTAATCGCCCCAAGCGCCCTTGTTCAGGGAAGGCGAAGACTCGGTAAAGACAGTGTCAAAAATGCCTTTGAAATGATGGCTGCGCATTATTATCAGCAAGCAAACTTTGAAACTTGGTGCGGGTTAAACCTCCTGGCCGTCGACGGTGTTACTTGGCGAGCTCAAGACACGCCTGAAAATCGTGAATGTTTTGGCTCCCCCAGCAATCAGCATGGCGAAACCGCTTTTCCACAAATTCGAATGGTGTGTCATATGGAGCTGACCAGCCATCAACTTATCAGCAGTGCTTTCAGCGGATATAAAACCAATGAAATGAAGCTGGCAGAAAAATTAGTTGCCACCACGCCAGACCACAGCCTCACGATGTTCGATAAAGGATTCTACTCATTAAACCTGCTCCACCAATGGCAAACACATGGCACCGAGAGGCACTGGTTAATACCGGTGAAGAAAGGGCTTCAGTTTGAAGTGATTAAATCTAATGGTCGCTTAGACAAGTTGGTGCGCTTGAAAACAACTCCACAACCTCATAAGCAATCGCCTGATTTACCTGCGTATGTAGAAGCCCGACTTGTGACGAAGAAAATTAAAAACAAAGAATATCAAATACTCACATCGATGATAGATGCACAGAGGTTTCCTGGAGAAGAAATAGTTGAGCTTTACAGCCACCGCTGGGAAATAGAATTGGGTTATAGAGAAATCAAGCAGACACTTTTAAACAATGAATATACGCTAAGAAGCAAAAAATCAGATATGGTTGAGCAAGAGCTGTGGGGCTTACTCCTGGGGTACAACTTGCTGCGTCAGGTGATGACTCAAGCGGCATCTCGTAAAGGAATATGGGCCAACCAATTAAGCTTTAGTAATTGCGCCAACGCGATATTAAGTTACTTAGGGCGACTCCCCCTCGCCAGCCCGGGAAACATCCCAAAACACTATGAGATGTTAATACAAACATTGGGTCACTTTGAGCTGCCGACACGACGAGAAGATCGGGTCTATCCTCGAGCCATAAAACCAAAGCCAAGTATGTACCCAGCTAGAAAAAACAATGCCAGTCAGCTTAACTGACTGGCATTAAGCATGTGCTCCCTTTTTTGTTTAGGTATAGTTACATGATCCGAGAAAAGAAGCGTGACTTCTTAGTGTTTGAGCGATTACGGCGCATTGAAGAGCGAATTTGAGAACGAGTACCTGCTAACCAGCTTTCGCGGTCAACTTTAGCGGCGTCGCCTCGACGAGCTTCTTCTGTTGCACGGAAACCACAGAATTGGCGATAAGCGCTCAAATCCAAAGACAGTTCCTGTAAAACCAGCTCGATCATGATGGCATCGTCGATGTATCCAAGGACAGGCACATTGTCCGGGACTATGTCTTCAGGTTCGCTGAAGTAAGCCAGAGACAACATGATTTCGCGCTTTTCATCTTCGGGCATTTGCCATTCTTCGTCTTGTACAGCGTCAATTAGGGCAGCAAGTGACATCATACGCGTGCGCACAAACTCAGGTAGTTTTGATTTTTCCATGTTGTTGACCAAGTCTTTGGCCTTGCTGATGATTTCTTCGTCGCTTAAACCCTGGCTCTTTTCGATGGTTGCATGCATCATGCTACGAAAATGCGCCAAGTCGGCATCGGATAATTCAAAGTTGATTTCAATTGACACTGGGTTCTCCCTGAGGATTTTGATTTTTATTGTGATGTCTGAAGTTAGGTGCTTATTACTAAGTTGTCAACTCACCTGAACTGCTAACAACACTATGCCACTTTAGGTACTAATAATTAAGAGCTGAGCAAAGTTTTATTAAAGAATGAGGCGTGTTTGTTGTCAAATTAGACAATATTTGGGCAGATGATAATCACCTGCCTGATGTATTGTTACCTGGAGATTTTTAACGCGACAACCCAGGGGGTTTCGTGGTCAAGGCCTTTACCGCGACTGAGTGTGATTTTTGCCTCAGAGGCGTTACTGGTATAATGCAGTGTATTATTTATTGCCGCTGTACTTTGCCATGATGTGCCCAGACAAGTGCTTAACTGTTTTGCTACGTCATCAAATAATGTTGCAGCATCAGCCTCAATACTGAATGACTTAGTGCATTCGTAGGCGACGTTGCCGCTGTTGTACTGGTTTATTTGGCAGCTGTCGGTAATTAAATGCGCCTTTGGTTGCCATGCGCTCATTAAGGGGGAGTTGACTTTGCTGCCTTTTAACTGAGCAAAATCGTTCTGAGTGCCTTGTGTTAAAGCAAGTACTTTCTCACACTCGTTCATGGTGTCAACGCGTCGCTGAACGTCATCAGGAAGTTGCTGGCATGCAGCGAGTGAAAGCAGTGCGACAGGGAGAATGAGATGGCGATTGACCATGGCTATGTCCTTCATTTTAATTTTCGAGCCAGCTGAAACAAAAAGTGCATCAGCTGGCTTGAGCATACCATGAACTCATAACAGGTCGAGCAAAACTCAGCTTTATTTATGACGTTCGTTCAGTGTTTCTACAACCTGCTCAAGTGATAGGCCACTGCGTTGTAATAACACTATCAGGTGGTAGAGCAGATCAGCAGATTCATTGCGTAATTCATTCTGATCTTGTTTCATGGCAGCCAATGCCACTTCAACTCCTTCTTCACCGACTTTTTGACAGCTGCGGCTGAGATCTTTTGAGAACAATGCAGCCGTATAGCTTTGCGCAGGGTCAGCATCCTTTCGTTCGCAAATGACACGCTCAAGCTCTGAAAGAAAAGCGATGGCGGGGCGAGCCTCGTCAAAGCAGCTTTGTGTGCCCAGGTGGCATGTTGGACCGGCAGGGTCAGCAAGCAACAGCAAGCTGTCGCGGTCGCAGTCGGTATACGCTGAAACCAGTTTTAGTACATTGCCGGACTCTTCTCCTTTGGTCCACAGGCGTTGTTTAGAGCGAGAATAAAAAGTGACCAGCCCTTTTTCAAATGTTGTACTGAGCGCTGACTGATCCATAAAGCCCTGCATCAGGATAACACCGCTTTGTGCGTCCTGAACAATGGCTGGAATAAGCGACATTTTGTCAAAGTCTAAAGAATTTAAGTTATCTGGAGTGAGTTTCATAGTCTGGTAGCTACCTTGTTATCCGCTAAGTATTGTTTAAGCGCTTCAATTTCAATAAGCTGCTTGTGAAAGACGCTGGCTGCCAGTGCCCCATCTACATTAGCCTGTTGAAAGACATCAACAAAATCCTGCATCGTTCCTGCACCACCAGATGCAATCAGAGGTACATCACATTGCTTACGAATATTACTCAGCTGTTCAATGTCATAGCCTTTTCTGACACCATCCTGGTTCATGCAATTCAGGACTATTTCTCCGGCACCAAGCTCCTGCACGCGTTGCACCCATTCACTGGTTTTATATCGAGTCTGGCTGGCACTGTTGGGATCGCCCGTCAATTGATAAACCAGATATTCTCCTGAATTTGCATCATAAAAGCTGTCTACACCAACCACTACACACTGCTTGCCAAACTCGTCATGTAGCTCCTTGATAAGCTCTGGCCTGGCGATTGCGGGGCTGTTAATGGAGACTTTATCCGCGCCTTGCTCTAGTACTTTAGCAGCATCTGCAACAGATTTAATGCCACCAGCAACGCAAAAAGGAATGTCGATGTGGCGTGCGATGTCTCGAACCCAGTTCACATCCAGTAAGCGCTTTTCAACGCTGGCACTGATCTCATAAAATACCAGTTCATCGGCGCCGGCCTGGCTATACAGTGTCGCAAGCTCCAGAATTTCACCGACTATTTCGTGCTGTTTGAATTTAACGCCTTTGACGACCTGGCCATTTTTTACATCGAGGCACGGAATTATGCGCTTTGATAGCATGCGATTGCCTCCTCAACAGTAAATGCACCATCAAGCAGAGATTTGCCTAAGATGATCCCACTCACGCCCAGTTCAATGAGTTGACGAATATCTTCAAGACTACTGACCCCACCAGATGCCTGAACTCTGACACTTGGACTATGAGCGACTATTTCTTGATAAAGCGTAAAAGACGGACCTGTCATCGTGCCATCTTTACCGATGTCCGTACATAGAAAGTCGTACACACCCAGCGCCAGATAAAAATCAATGAGTTCAAACAGGCTCAACTGAGATTCTTCAAGCCAGCCGTGAGTCGCAACAGCCCATCCCGAAGCGCTACGTTTGACATCGAGTGCAATGACAAAACGTTCTGCACCAAACTCTTCAATCCAGGCTGCAACTTCTTCTTTGCTGTCGACCGCCATGGAGCCAATGACAACTTGTTGCGCACCGGCTTTAAGCCATTGCTTTACATCATCATACCGGCGTATGCCGCCGCCTACCTGGTAAGGGGCGGATAACGCAGCAGTGGCCTGTTGGATCTGTTGCCATTGTTTCTTTTGTGGATCGCGGGCACCTTCCAGGTCCACAAGGTGAAGTTTAGCAGCGCCTGCGTCCTGGTATTCTTTTAAACGCCCAGCCAACTCGAAAGGGTAAAACTGTGCGGTGTCATACTTGCCCTGATACAGGCGTACAATTTGGTTTTGTAATACATCTAATGCAGGAATGATCATAGTCTTATCCTTATAATTGCCAGTTCAGGAAGTTATTGAGTAATTTAGCACCCACTTTGGCACTTTTTTCCGGGTGAAACTGCATGCCTGCATAGTTATCTTTGGCAACGACTGCAGAGAAGCGCGTACCATATTCACTTGCAACCAGGGTATTGGCATTGCAACTATGCGCAAAGCTATGCACAAAGTAGACTTGATCGTCCGGGGTGAGCCCTTGCGTTAATGGGTGTGTCTTGACCAAAGACAATGTATTCCAGCCCATATGAGGACTGGTTAATTGTCCGGTTTGTAGATGACGAACTGCCCCTGGAATACGGCCCAGGCACTCAACTTGGCCTTCTTCGGTTTGTTCGCAAAGTAGCTGCATGCCAAGGCAAATCCCCATTAGTGGCTTTTGATAGTCAGCGATAGCCTGATCCCAGCCTTGTTCACGCAGGCGTTTCATTGCGACAGAGGCGTGTCCGACACCGGGTAAGACTGCACGCTCAAATTGCTCTAGTTGTACCGGATCGCGGATCACTTCCGGGTTGACACCGAGCCGCTCAAAGGCAAATCGGACCGAGTTAATATTGGCACACCCTGTGTTGATAATGGCAATCATAAGCACCCCTTAGAACTGGCGGTTTGCTGGCTGGTATCTTTTGCGATGGCCATGCGCAGCGCGCGTGCAAAGACCTTAAACAGGCCCTCGACCTGGTGGTGACAATTTCCTTCGCTCACTGACAGGATCAGACTGATGTTGGCATTATCGGCGAGTGATTTAAAGAAATGCTCGACCATTTGTACATCCAGGTCGCCGACTTTTTCGCGGCTAAAGTCAGCATTTAACACGAATGAAGCTCGCCCAGACAAGTCAAGCTGACACTCGGCTTTGCATTCATCCATTGGCAGCGCGAATCCGTAGCGCGCAATTTGCGATTTAGTGCCCAGTGCTTGTTTGAGTGCTTGTCCTAGGGCAATGCCGATATCTTCTACCAGGTGGTGCTCATCGATGTGCAGATCACCACTTGCTGATATAGTCAGACCTATATTTGCGTGAGTGCGGATCTGATCCAACATGTGGTCAAAAAAGCCAAGGCCTGTACTGATAGAGCCGGTACTATTTTGATCAAGATTAAGCGCTAGGCTAATCTGTGTTTCTTTGGTGTTGCGCTGCACCGCTGCCTGACGGTTCTGTGTCGTCAGACGGGTGACAATTTCTGGCCAGTTATCGTCGTATAGAATGCCTTCTATACACAGGTTGTTGGCCAGTTGAATGTCGGTTTGTCTGTCACCAATCACATAGGAGTTGGCCAAATCAACTTTGCCAGAGCGCATCAGATTGGTTAACAACCCTGTTTTAGGCTTTCGGCATTCACAGTTGTCTTCGTCAAAGTGCGGACAAATTAAAACCTCGTCGAAGCGGATCCCCTGACTGGTAAAAATCGCCATCATTTGATTGTGCGGCAGGGCGAAATCTTCCTCTGGAAAACTCTCTGTACCCAGTCCATCCTGATTTGAGACCATGACCAGCTTATAACCGGCAGCCTGAAGTGAGAGTAGGGCCGGGATGACGTTTGGCAGCAGTGCCAGCTTTTCCAGGCTGTCTACCTGCTTATCAGTAACCGGCTCCTCAATTAGGGTGCCGTCTCGGTCGATGAATAAATATGGAGTACTCATTGTTATTGTTCTGCCTGTGGTTGTGTCAGCCAGCGTCTGACTTGTTCTAATTCCTGCTCGCTACCAATTGAAATACGTAGCCAATTATTTTCCTCGAAGAGGGTAAAAGGGCGCATGATCAAACCCGATTGCATTGCCTGGTCAATATCGCTTTTTTGACGAACCTGGACGGTGATGAAATTGCCTTCACCAATCATCACTTTGGCAATTTTGTCAGAGCCTCCAAGTAGTTCAGTGAGCTTTTCTTTGGCTTTATTTAGAATGCTCACCTGGCGACGCATCTGGGTAATTGCATCTGGGGTTAGTGCTTCTTGTGCGATTTGTGCGACAACTGCCGACACCGGATAAGGTGCGATAACCTTGCGAACAGGTGCAAGGACCTCCTGTGAGGCAAGCATAAAGCCGGTTCTGAGCCCGGCAAGGGCAAATGCTTTTGACAAGGTACGTAGTACCACCAGGTTATCGAAATCAGATAACAGACTCACGGCAGTTAACTGTTCGCAAAACTCAATATATGCTTCATCTACCACAACTAGTGCTCTATTTTTCAAAGCCGCCGCAATTGCAGCGATTTTATCTGTGCCTATTGTTGCGCCCGTCGGGTTATTGGGATTACAGATGAAAACCAGTTTTGCGTTGCCTACAGCGCCTGCAATCTCTGCGGCGCTACCTTGTTGTAGAAGGGTTTGTTCAAGTGCAGTAATGCCGACATTGTGTGTATCCGCCGTTACCTTATACATACCATAAGTGGGCAAGAATAAGGCTATAGAGTCCTGGCCCGGTGTGCAATAAGTGCGTACTAATAGCTCGATACCTTCATCAGCGCCGCGTGCCATTAACACTTGTTCCGGGCTCAGCCCACAATAGCTTGCATAAGCGTTGATCACGGCCTCTGGCTGCGGGTCCGGATAACGATTAAGCGCATCAAAGTTGAGGCTCACGCGTCGTGAATACGGACTTTCGTTGGCATTCAGCCAGGTTGTACCGGTGAGCTTTTCACTCTTTGCCGAACTATATGCATTCAGCGCAGCAATGTTCTCTGGTAATTCAATTTGACTCATGCGTTATTCTCCAGCCTGATTTTTACAGCATTGGCGTGGGCATCCAGACCTTCGGCCTGCGCCAGGGGTAAGATGGCTTTGCTCAGTTTCTGTAAACCCCCTTTACTGATTGTCTGTTGCGTATAAGTACGATAAAAGTCGAGCAGGTTAAGGCTTGAGTAGCAACGGCTGTAGCCATAAGTCGGTAATACATGGTTCGTGCCCGACGCATAATCACCCGCAGACTCAGGTGTATAATCTCCGACAAATACCGAGCCTGCATTTTTGACTAACGGTAAATAAGGCTCTGGTTCGCCGAGCTGCAAGATAAGGTGCTCAGGACCATACTCAGCACTCACCGCAAATGCTTGTTCCATATCAGTGACTAAAATCAGGGTACTGTTGTCCAATGCTTGTTTTGCGATATCGGCACGGCTGAGCTGAGATAGCTGTCGGTTCAGCTCGCCCTGTACTTCAATGATAAGTGTTTCACTGTTGCTGAGCAGGATCACCTGTGAGTCGGGCCCGTGCTCAGCTTGTGATAACAGATCAGCTGCAACATAGGCTGGGTTCGCGCGTTCATCGGCGATAACCAACACCTCTGACGGACCTGCTGGCATATCAATCGCGAACCCGGGTAAAGACTGTGATAGCAATTGTTTGGCCATAGTGACAAACGCATTTCCGGGGCCAAACACTTTATCTACCTTTGGCACACTTGACGTGCCAAGTGCCATCGCCGCAACAGCTCCGGCACCACCACTTTCGATGATTGTGCTTATCCCGCATTTTTTAGCCGCATATAAAATTGCCGGATCAATTTGTTGATCACCGTTGACTGGGGTACACAGTACAATAGTTTGTGCACCTGCCAGTTGCGCACACACACCTTGCATCAGCACAGAAGAGGGGAGTGGCGCGCTGCCTCCCGGCACGTATAAACCAACTGCGTCGATAGGCTGATACTTCAGCTCACAAATAACGCCAGGCTGTGTTTCGAGACGCTTCTCTGTTGGCACTTGCAATGCGTGAAATGCACGAATATTGCTGTATGCTTGATCGATTGCCTGCTTTAGTTCCGGCGAAATTGCATCTTCACTGGATTGTATTACTTCAGCTGATACCAGCAACCTGGGCTGCGTGCGTTTATCGAACTTGCGGGCGTATTCAAGCAGTGCTTCATCCCCATTTAGTTCGACATCTGCAATGATTTCGGTTACCACTTGCTGAAGTTCGTCACTGATTGTTACTGCCGGACGGGCGAGTGCTGCCTGTTGCTGCGCCCGGTTAGCCTCATTCCAGATCAACATGCGTTGTTACTCCATCATTTTTTCGATTGGCATTACAAGAATGGAGTTAGCACCCAGGGATTTAAGCTCTTCCATGGTTTCCCAAAACAGTGTTTCACTGCTGACCATGTGCAGGGCAACATAGTCCTCGCTACCGGCGAGTGCTAACAGAGTTGGCTGACCTGTACCAGGGAGCAAAGCACAAATTTCATCCAGGCGCGCTTTTGGTGCGTGTAGCATGATGTATTTGCTTTCTTTAGCCTGCTTTACACCACGCAGGCGAGGCATGAGTTTGTTGATGAGCGACAGTTTGTCATCGTCATTAAGATTAGCGTTTTGGATCAGGCAGGCATTTGACTCCAAAATGGTGTCTCCCTGCATCAGGCCGTTAGCTTCCAGTGTGGCACCGGTAGAGACCAGGTCGCAAATGGCATCAGCCAGGCCCGCACGTGGTGCAACCTCAACAGATCCTGTTAGCATCACCACGCTGGCTTCAATCTGCTCTTTTTCCAGGTACTGCTTAAGAATTTCGGGGTAGGTGGTAGCGATGCGTTTGCCATTGAACCAATCTTTGTCTTGCATGCCCAGTTCCTGAGGCCATGCCAATGCCAGGCGACAATAGCCAAAGTCGAGTTTTGCCAATTTAGTCACTTCGCTGGGTTGCTGGTTACGCTGGCGCTCAGCCTGAGTTTCTACCAGCACGTTTTCACCGACAATACCCAAATCACAGACTCCGTCCATGACCAAACCCGGAATATCGTCATCACGGACCCTGAGTACATCGATTGGCATATTGGTTGAGTGGGCGATCAATCGCTGCTCACGCAGGTTAAGTTTAATTCCGAGTTGTTTAAGCAGTGACTGGCAGTCTTTGGAAAGTCGGCCAGATTTTTGAATGGCAATTCGTAAACGGTTGTTGGTGTTCATAATTTATTTCCTAAGTTTAAAAACTAAAAGCCCCGAGGGAACCTCAGGGCGAAAATAAATTATGTTGATTGCTTGTTCGCCGGAGGTTCCTTGAAGGAATAACCCACCAGCGAAATACCTGACAGGTTATCCCGGTGTATGATGGTGATGATGGATAGCTGTCAGTGTAAATGGCATGTCAAATTCTCTTATTGTTTATATAAAACGTGATGCGCGTTGAACGCTCAAAATGTATTTATAGATAAACACAGGTGACGAATTGCGCGCAAGTACTTTTTTGCATAAATTAAAGAATAAATTATAACTGTCGATAATAAAGGCATGAAATACAACATAAAGAGGTGGGTTATGGATGCATTTAAACCATTTCTGGCACCGATTGTCAGATTGCAGGTGAGCCATGATGGCCCGTTTAAAGTTGCAGGTGTGCTCGATAACCGGGCTGAAAAAATTAAACGTAAAAAGCACTTAGTTGAGATGGAGCGGCAGAAGCATAAAGAAGAAGATGCACGCAATAAAGACGAAGATCAGAATGAGATCGACGACGAAGAGCAACATTTGGATACCTGGGCCTGAACTATTTAAGGCCCGGTTAAGGTGTTTCCGCCGGGCTTAGAGATCGTTTTTATCTTGGAGGGTCAATTTTTCCTGCAAGGGAGGTATTTACCCTAAACCAGCCTGCGACAGAATATCTGTCTCGGCTTGCCGGGAGCACTTCATGGGGAAACTCTTCACTTAGAAACAGCACCAGAGTGCCATGTAATGGGACCACCTTGATCCCCTCAAGGTCATTTTCGTCCCGATAGAGTACCATTTCTCCACCATCATAAGGGCCCCAGCCGGGGTTAAGATAAGTAACCAGTGACAGCACTCGGTTCGTTTCACCTTTAAATGCGTCGTAATGGCGTTTGTAATAACTGCCGCTAGCGTAATGAGCAAAATGATTTTCAAACGAAAACAGTCCCATGAATAGACGACGGTTCAGGAACTGTTGTAGCTGACTGGTCCAGTCCAGCCACTGCTGGCCGGGCTCAGACTCACCTTTTATCCAGCAAATTTCGTCTGTCCGCACAAAGTCATTGTGTAAAAAGTAATCGCCCGGCCTATGCCTGCTTGTTCATATTTCTGGGTACTTATGCTGTGCTGATAGGCCAGTAAATCGTCCACCAGATCGCAAGGTATCGCACCTGGGCGAATACTATAACCCTGGCTTATCAGATCATTGGCTACGAGTGAAAACAATGTTTCATCTGTTGGAGAGTCGTCGTGTTTGGCACGAAGATCGGCTTAAGCGGACAACCTGGTTTCCTATAATGGTCGTAGCAAATTTCAATAGAGTGTCATAAAGCGAAATAGAAGACAGTGTCTTAACTTCAATCGCTCTGGGCTCTTGGCTTGCTGCCTGCTTTGTTGCGCGCATCTTAACGATCTTTTGCTTGCTGGCAAGTAAAAGATCTCTGCCTGAGTATAAAGGGGTATAATATGTCGAAAATAGGGGGAATTGTTATGAGCGTGACTAAAAGGCCAGAGTTGACAGAAAGTGAGACGGAGATCGTTCCGTCACCATGTATTCGTCATTGCTGTCTTGACGATAATGATGTTTGTGTTGGCTGTTATCGCACTTTGAATGAGATTATGACGTGGCAGTCTTGCGATAATGAGCAGAAAAGAGCCGTTTTACGGGCCTGTGAAACAAGAAAACGCGCGAATTAGTATCGTATATTATACTGAGTTTAAATGCTTGAATTATTTGTTGCAAATGTGTTTACCCTATAATATTTGTTAAGGTTTCTTGTTCTTTTCCGGCGGTTTGGTGAAGCTTATCTTGCAATAATTTATATCTTTTCATTAGTTTGGTAAATTTATTCATAAAACAGGAATAAATATGATATAACGTGGTGCTGTATTTTAAGTTTTTTATTTTTTATAAGATGGACTTCATAAAAGGTGATATTTTAACTCGCTTGTTTGTACGTTATTTAGCCGGTGGTTCTAGCTTAAGACAGACAAGAGGGGTGACGAGAGCGCAGATTGCGCTTTTTGAATCACAAGCAGGTTTTCGTAATCAGGCAGTACTTCAGCAAGCTCATTTAAATCGAGCTTTTAATCAGGCAGTTAGTCTTTTTATTAACCAGGGAGTTAGCTTAAGCTCTCTGTGCCGAGTCAATGCTATTTTATTAAACGGTCAACCTGATGACTCAATAAGAAAGGTTGAGTGCAAGGTTTCAGCGCCAAATGGTGAACGCTTATACATCCCCCCATCACCAGACCGTTTACATGATTTAATAAATGAATATGTTAGCGATGTTAAGTGTCAAGAATCTAATTTATTAACTACAATAGTTAATTATTCAAGACTGGTTAATATTCACCCTTTCTACGATGCTAATGGTCGCACGGCGAGAGCCCTGGCTGTTGCTCAGTTGCATAAGGAGCCAGTCCTTCTACTGAGCTTTTTATATCGCCTTTCTGCTGATAAAAATGACTACTTTAACGCGTTACATCAATATGATCTAACCTCAAAGGAGTATGTTGACTGTGATTATTGGACACAGGCACAGACTTGGGCTGAGGCCACAGGCTCACAATGTCTGGATTTAATCGAAACTACAAATAGAAACCTGACCACTCCGTTTATCCTGATGCCGCAGGCGCAATCACACCTTTTAGTCATTCGATTTCTTTGGTTCCACCCTGTGGTTTTCTTACCAAGCCTTGCTAAAAAACTGAACATGAGAGTGGACTATATTCAAAGCGTTATAAAGTCGCTATGTGACAATAATGTATTAGTACCAAGGGCTATGCGATACCCTGAAGGCACAGTCGTCTTCGAATGCCCGCAAATACTCTCTACTTTTGAAAAAATTGATAAATTACTAAAAAACAATCTTCCAAGGAGAATTAATGAAGATTAGTGTCAAAAAGTCAGCGTTATATTTGGCGTTGTTCACGACAAACTTAACACTTACCACACACACCTATATAGATGAAGAGACATCAGAAGATGTTCAAACGCTAGAATGGGGCTGGGGTATAAACTCTGCCAATGCCTATTCGCAGGACGATTGTACCGACTGCTACAGTGGTCCTCCTCCATGTAAAGCAGACGAATGCATGGTAGTAACCCCCGGGGATGATTTCGATGATTACGAGCCCTTGGATATTAACAATTATTTGGATTCAGATCCAAATAACTACTATGATGCCTACACGGGAGACTCGCTTGGTGGAGGTGGCAATTCAGTTAAAGAAGAAAATGAGTGTACGACGGCTGGTAACCCTGTTCGATATCAGGATGGAGCTAAGGTTGAGGAATTTGTTGACTTTATTGGCGGTGGCCTTAACCCAATTTCGATTTCCCGGACGTACGACAGTAGCGCTGCTGTAAATGGTTCTTTCGGATGGTACTGGCGTACAATTCTGGATGTAAAATTGGAAAACTTTAGCGGTCCGGGCCAATATCATAGGCACTATAGCTTTTATAAAGTACTAGACAATGGAAAGAAAGTATATTTTAAAAGCCTAGATGGTGTTAACTATGAGGCCACTGGCGATGTTGAAAAGTACATGAAAGGTGCAACAGTCGTTAAGAAAAGTAACGGCACTTTTGAATTCACATCGAGCAAAGGGGATAAAGAGCTTTATAGTGCTGATGGTAAGCTAATAAAGGTGACTTTAGAAAATGGGGTCAGTCACTCATTTATAAGAACACCTGGTTTGATAAAGATAGAAAGTTCAAATGGTAACTATGTTAAATTGGTAACTAGTGGTGGTAGAGTTGTTAAATTGATCGACCAGTTGGGTCACGAGTATACTTACAACTATTACAAAGAACCGATACTTTCAGATAGCTATTCTTTGAAATCTGTCACTTTCCCAGACGGTAACTCAATTAGTTATACTTATGCTAATTCTTCATATATAAACTCTGAATATAACTATAAAAAACTTACCGGTGTATACTATAATTCAGTTCGCTATTCTTGGTTCGAATACGAAAGTGATGGCAATCGAGCGATTTCGAGCTCACATGCACATGGTATAGACAAGCATACTTTTAAATATGAATCCGGGTTTGGTGGTAAAACAGTCGAAATCACCAACCCGCTGGGTCACAAAGTAAAGTATGGCTTTGAAGGTGGGAAAGAAACAGAGAAACAAAGTCTACCTTCAACTTATTGTCCCGGTATGTCATTGGTTAAAACGTACGATGATAATGGTTATATAAAAACAGTTACCAACGAAAATGGCTATGTAACTGAGTATGGTTATAACGCCGTTGGAGATGTTATTACTAAGGTGGTTGCAAAAGGAACTAAGGAAGAAGCACTTTATAGTTTCATATGGAATGAAAACAGGAAGATTTCATCGGAAGCAGGCCCAGGTTATATTATAAACTACACTTATAATTCAAAAGGAGACATATCCAGAAGGGAGAAAACGGATCACAACTTATCAGTAATACAGTATGTTAACACAACCTACACCTATTATAGCAATAATCAGATTAATACAATTAAGGTAGAGGCCAGTAAACTTGGTGATTCGCCCAGCTTCTACTATTACGATACAAAAGGCAACTTAACCCAAATAATAGAGAAAGGGCTAAGAACGGCTTATTCGTCCTACGATGCACTTGGCAGAGTTGGCAAGATAGCCTACCCAACTGGTTTGGTTGAGACATTTACTTATTATCCGCGAGGTGAAGTCAAAACTAAAGTTACTACGGATGGTCAGTCCCAAGCTAAGATTGAGTATAAATACAATGTGATGCAACAGGTCACACAAGAAAAACACTCAACTGGGCTAGTTATCGATTACACCTACGATCAGGCATTCAGACTAACAAAGATCCAAAAAAATAATGGTGATGTGGTTAGCTTTACGCTTGACAAAATGGGTAACATCCTGTCTCAGCAGTTTTATAAATCATCCAATACCAGCCAAAAGCACAGCCTAGCGTCAGCAACTTATGATGAGCTTGGAAGAAAGCTCACTGAGTCGCTCAATGGTAAATTATTAAGAGAGTACACTTATGATAATGTAGGTAACATATTATCCATAGAAGACGCTCGTGGTAGTATTACCAGCTATACATATGATGGCCTAAATCGAGTTATTGCTGAGTCAGCTCCGGATGGTGGCATTACTGAATATAACTATAACGATGATAAACTTAGTTCTGTCAGAGATGCGCGTTTTAACACAACTATTTATAGCCACAACTCTGATGGTACAGTAAAGAAAATACAAAGCCCCGATACCGGTTCAACACATTTTTATTACTATGATAACGGTATGTTGAAGCAAAAAACGGATGCGAAAGGCAATAAAATATATTATTACTATGACGAACACGGTAGGTTAATCCGCTTAAGCGCTAATGGGAAATTACATCGTTTCAAGTATCGCAATGGTTTATTATCTGAAATTACCGACCCATCTGGTTCTACCTCTTTTGGTTACAATGGTGCCGGTAACCCCACAACCCAAACAAATACGATAAATGGCATAGGCTACAGAACGAGTCATGATTACGACCAGTATGGCAGGCTTTCACAAATTACCTACCCAGGGGGGAACAAGGTTGTCTATGAGTATAACAAAGACAACACAGTAAGTCGTGTGTTAGTCAATACGAATGGTACGAACCGAACGTTGATTTCAAATATCTCTTATAACGCTACTGGTGCAAATACGGGGTTTAACTTCGGTAATGGTCTTAAGAGAACCTTAGCCCGTGACGGCGGCAACAGAATCTCCTCTATCAAAACGTCTGGGGTGCAGGATTTGACATATGCCTATGGCAAATCGGGATTGATTAGCAGTATTACCAACAAACAGAACGCCGATGCTTCGCGCAACCTGGGTTATGATAGTGCAAGTCGATTGACCTCCGAGCAACAAGGCACTAGCGGCATCGGGAGCACTTATAGCTATGATAGAGTCGGCAATCGAAAGAAAGAGTCATCCATGGGCGAAAAGAAAGCTGGTTGGCTGGTGTTGCACGGTCGTGTTTCGACCGTTATTCCGTTTATAAAGCGAGCAGATAAAGGGGATGATGTTCTGACTTACGCATCCAACAGCAACCGTTTGAGTAAAATTGCAGGATCGGAGGGAACATTCTCACTCAGTTACGATAGCAACGGTAACATTATTAATGATGGTAAACGTAGCTATACCTATAACAACTTCAATCGCCTCGTTGGTGTGTCAGGTGGTGTGCAATACAAGTACAATGCTTTGGGCTTACGTGTATCTAAAAAGGTAGACGATACTGAGACCCACTTTATTTACAGTCAGAGTGGGCAGCTAATGGCAGAGGGGACACAAAAGCAATACATTTACTTCAACGGGCAAGTTGTTGCTTATATTAACAATGACCAAGTCTACTATGTACACAACGATCATTTGGGTCGCCCGGAGCTGCTTACGGATGCATCAAAGCAGGTCGTCTGGCAGGCTGAACTTTATGCATTCAACCGCAGTGTGATCCTGGATAGCGTCGGAGGCTTCAATATTGGCTTCCCTGGTCAATACTACGACGCTGAAAAAGACTCGTGGTATAATATTTTCCGGGACTATGATGCTAATTCTGGCAGATATCTTCAGTCTGATCCGATTGGTTTGAAGGGGGGTAGTAACACTTACATTTATGCAGTAAGTAATCCTGTAAGCAATATCGACCCCAATGGGTTATGGGTGCCGCAAGTGATCGGTGCCTTCATAAACCTCGCTTATGAAGGCTATAATCAGCTTAGTTCCCGAGAATTGCATTTAGGTAGATTGGCTGTGGCTGCTGGGACTGGCGCTTTAGGTGGTTTTGGCTCAACTGCAGTTAGGGCTACTCTTGCAGGTGCGCTAGGAGGAGCTATTAATACCTCTTATCAGGAAGCTGATAAGTCTAATAATTCTAAATCGGGATGTCGTGAAAAAATAGATGTTGAAAAGGTGGCGAGGAGTGCTTTACTTGGAGCTGCCGGAGGGTTGGCTGGAAATGTAGCAGGCAATATTGGCAAGAATATTTACAAGGCGCCTAACACAACTATTTTTGATCCATCCGTATCGACACCAGTAAATTATGGGCAACATGGTACTGCAATAGGAGCTGTCATAGGAGGTAATATTGGAAATCAATAACTGGTTCGACTTATTTATCTATACTCTTTTTACGTTAGGTATTGTAGTACTGGTTCTGCCTGCGGGCATTTATTATATACGGCTATCATATATTGCTTTTGCTCGCTATGGGTTTGGGAAGCTTCCAAAGGGCTCTCCAGCTTCAGGAATCGCTGGTAGTGCTTTAGGAATTCTTTTCTTGGGGGTGTTCGCTATTTTAGTGTCACTTTGGTATCTCTTCCTGGATAAAGGTGGCAACTTATTTTACTTCTATAGTGAGGTAGTTGAGTTTTTTCAGGGGGGTACCTGAAAAAGTAAAGTTTAATATATGCACTGAACTCTGATATTTAGAGTTCGTGTTTATAAGATTCCCAAAGGAAATAAACCCCGTTTTCAGGCGGGGTTTATTTTTCTGTTAAAATAGAGCCTTTATAAAAAGGTTGAGAGCATTTTAATTTTATTCTGCTTAAGAAATACGTATCCTAGTTACTGTGTTTAATAGTTTGCTTGTTATTGCATAAAAGTTACTAGTGTGTCGAGCGTGATATAGGCAACACTCCCTGTGTACCAGAGAATGTTGAAAAGGTTCTGATGTACCGCTATGTAAAGCCACACTGACTCGACTAAGCCATACCTATTTGCGCTTACTCTTTATATGCCATAAAACTGCCTCGCCCAGTCATTATCCAGTGCTTTGACGTTGTCTGCCAATTTGTACGTTATAGAAAATGCTCAATTGATTCGACACTTTAATGGTTATCAGCTATGACCTTTAATTTGATATGGTCGAAGTTATAGTGTGCAGTAATTCAGGGGGCCAGGCAAAGGCAACCTCGCAGTTATCTGGCATCGATACTGTTGAACAAAATTATTTTAACAGGCTTTCAAGCATTACAGCGCTGCTTTTTCCTAGAGAATAGCCCGTGATAAAAGAAGTTTAAAGGGAGAAATATCAAATAATGATTGAGCTTTTAAAGATACTTTTCTTGTCTAAGTTTGTGTTGTTAACACCTGAGCCTATTACTATTAATGGTCAGCATAAATTCAACTTAACAGACTCTATTGACGCTTTAAATTACAATGCGAGGCTTAATATTGATGTTACAGCAATGGTTGATGAATTTTTAGGTGGGGATGTAATAGAAAAATTGGATGTTTTGTCTGAAAAGTTTCCTAAAGGCAGTGTTGTTGTTCACCTAATTGAAAGTAGTGCAGGAGATAAGATAACGCTAAGGAGTGTGGGATATTCGACAAGTAAAAATTCAATGGATTTATCATTTAAGTATCCTAAAAATGCTGAATTAGGAAAAAGTTATGACACTATCATTATTGAATCGAATGTCCCGCTAAAAGAAGTTGTAATTGGTTGGGCTAATTCTAAATGAAACTTATAGCGCTTAATATGTTCTTTTACCTGGAACTATATCTCAGTTAAAATTTCGGAATACTTATTACTTAAAGCCAGCAGTAGCTGGCTTTTTTATGTTAAAATCATAAGGTTTATAACCTGAGATACTAAGCTTGCCTAGTGAAATTCTCCTTTCAAGGAATTAGGTCTTGCTCCAACCTATTGTAAAACTTGGCTATCTCACAGGCGAAAAGCCACCTAGGTCATAAAAGTGAATTGGCGCCGTATATTGACAGAACTCAACTATTCTAGGGCTATAGAGCCAGGTACCTCTTTTCTCGGAGTACGTGTAATGTGGTATAACATCACTCCAGGTGCACCAGAGAATACAGAACTTAAAGGATCTGACGGACCACGATACACAACCATGCCTACTTGCGCTTGCCCCTTATCCACCCTAAAATTGCCTCGCCCAGTCATTATGCAGTGCTTTAATTTTGTCTATCACTCAGTACTTTTCAGAAAACGGTCCCCTGGCTCACCATTTTAGCGGTTATCAGCCAAGACAACCTCAAATCGATATGGCCGAAGCCATAGATCAGGTGGTCAAAGAGGGTGGACAGTGTGTGGTGGAAGCGGGTACCGGGACAGGTAAGACATTTGCTTATCTGGTTCCTGCACTTCTGAACGATAAAAAGGTGATCATCTCAACCGGCTCAAAAGCTCTGCAGGAGCAGCTGTATCATAGAGATTTGCCGGAGCTACTTAAAGCGCTTGGCAAAGGCCGTAAGGTTGCTTTGTTAAAGGGTAGAGCGAATTATCTGTGTACTTATCGGCTGAATGAACATGTGGCCCATGTGCCAAGTGACGACCCCGATGTGATGCACCAGCTGGCCATGGTTGCTAAGTTTGCTACTGAAACACAAAGCGGCGACCTCGCAGACTGTGTGGGTATTGAAGAAGACGCCAAAGTACTGCCTTATGTTAACTCGACTGCGGACAACTGCTTAGGTAAGGATTGTCCGGATTTTGCCGACTGTTATATACGTAAAGCCCGATTAAAAGCGACGGAGGCCGATCTGGTTGTGATTAATCACCATTTGTTTTTTGCTGACATGTCGGTGAAAGAATCGGGGTTTGCAGAGTTAATGCCAACCGCAGATACCTATATTTTTGATGAGGCGCATCAGCTTGGTGAAATCGCATCTGATTACTTTGGTGAGTCAATCAGTACTAAACAGCTACAGGCGCTCATTAATGATTTAAGGTTGATTTACCGAAGTGACATTCCGGATATGTTGCAACTGGGCAAAACGCTGAATAAGTTGGAGACCAGTGTAGCCGATCTGCGACTTGTGTTTGGGGGGGAAGGTGCAAGGGGAGACTGGCGAGAAAAGTTGCAGGACAAAGTGATCTGCGATGCGCTGCACAGGGTGATCAGTAATCTGGACTTTTTATATCAGGTGCTTAAGTTGTGCCTCGACCGCTCTGATAAGATAGAACATCCGCTGGAGCGGGTTTTGTCGTTTAAAGGACAACTCGACCGGGCCTTTGATGTTACTCAGTCGGGCTTTAGTTATTGGTTCGAAACCACCCGTCGTTTCCTGACAATTCATATCACGCCGTTGGATGTTTCTAATCGATTTAAAGACATGATGGCTAAAAGCGAAGCGAGCTTTGTGTTTACCTCTGCAACTTTATCGGTGGACAATAGCCTCGCGCACTTTAACGACAGTTTGGGTCTGGCACCAGATCATCAGGCCATTGTCGACAGCCCGTTTGACTATGAATCGCAGGCCATGCTTTGTCTGCCCCGTTATCTGCCTGAAACCAAAGATGAAATGATGCCGCATGCGTTGGTTAAAATCGCAAAGCAAGTGATCAATGCAGCCCAGGGTCGTACGTTTTTGCTTTTTACCAGTTATCGAGTGATGCACTTGGTGTATGAAGGACTGAGTACTGCGACAGAATACCCGGTGTTTATGCAAGGGCAAGCATCAAAGCGGATTATTCTGGAGCAATTTGTCCGCCATGGTAATGCGGTTTTAATGGGCACCGCGTCCTTTTGGGAAGGGGTTGATGTACGTGGTGATACGCTGAGTTGTGTGCTTATAGACAAGCTGCCATTTACTTCGCCGGATGATCCGTTATTGCAGGCTCGGATGAAAGACGCCCAATTGCAGGATAAGGAACCATTTGATGAAATTCAGCTGCCACTGGCTGTCATTGCTTTAAAGCAGGGAGTAGGGCGCCTGATCCGCGATAAGAAAGACAAAGGTGTACTAATTATTTGCGATAATCGTCTGGTTACGCGAAAATACGGTGAAACCTTTATTAAAAGTTTGCCTCCCATGTCACGTACTCGCGATTTGGATAAGGCGTTGTCATTTTTAGAGAATATTGACCAGCATGAAATATAATTTGCTTGCCCTGGATGCTTCAACGGAAGCTCTGAGCCTGGCGTTGTCGTACAACGGCAACCTGTATCGCCACTTTGAAGAGTGCCCTCAGCAACATAGTCAGAAAATATTGCCTTTAGTCGAGCAACTGTTTACTGAAGCAGGTTGTCAGCTTAAAGATCTGGATGGTCTGGTATTTGGCCGTGGACCAGGCAGTTTTACTGGGGTACGTATCGGAGTCGCTGTTGCCCAGGGGTTAGCGTATTCCGGAAACTTGCAACTGGCAGGTGTTTCGACGCTTCAGGCAATGGCACAACAGGCATTTGCGCAAACCCAAGCAAAGCAGGTTTTGGTTGCGATTGACGCGCGTATGGGCGAGGTTTATCTTTGTCATTATACCCGTTCGGATAATAATCAGGCGATTGCCTTGGGTGAAGAAAGAGTGATCAAGCCTGAGCTTATTGACGGCGAATTTGAAGGCGTACTTGCAGTCGGCACTGGCTGGCAGACCTATTCGGATGTCGCTGAAAAGCTCGGGCTCGAAGTACATAACGATATTACGCTGCCGCATGCTGAATATATGTTAGATACCGGCATTGCTCAGTTTGAAGCCGGTAAGGTTGTTAATGCTGCAGACGCTCAGCCCCAGTATGTTAGGGATACTGTGACCTGGAAGAAGTTGCCCGGACGCGAGTAACGGGCTAATCTTATACTGGTGCATTGGGTTTTTGGTGATATAGACTGATGAAAATCAACCAGCTTGTTCAAAATCAGGATACTTATCAACTGAGACAGTCGGTTGTTAAACCTGCTGCGAGTGACACCCAAGCGCCAGTTCAGCAAGCTGCTAAACTCAAATACTCCGATGCGGGTGTCGCACTGGCCCAGCAGTATACTGATGACAAAAGAGATGTCATCTATGATCAACCTAATTTTAAAACCAGTGTTGCTATACAATCCTATAGTGCGATTCAAAACCAAGAACGGCGAAGCGAAGTTCAGTCACTACTTGGAGTCAGCATTTACGCCTGACATTTTACCTAATCGGTTATAATTACTCTTTGTCTTAATAAGCGCCTCCCTGAGCCCCGTCTTTCGGCTTGAATATTTTTCAGCAAAAATTTAGTCAATTCATTTGTTTTAATCTGCTTTTGGAGTAATGTTAAAAGAAAATAACAATTTATGGTCACGCGTTTGCTGAACAGATTTAACCAGTTTGCACTCAAGCTTTCTTCAAATACGGTTGTTTTGTCGTTGCGAGAAGGTTATATCGCGCTCATCCCATTTTTTATTGTTGCATCAGTAATTACTCTTCTAAACCAATGGCTTGGCGACGACCTGAGTAAATTAAAGTATCAAGCGCTTGGTGACTTTAATACGCTGGTATGGGGGATTTTTCCGTTACTTACGCTCATTTCTTTCAGTTACTATCTTTCTAAGAACCTTAAAATACACACCATTGCAGGGCCTGTGTTAGTGCTGGCTTGCTTCACAGCGACGACAGGTTACATTGAGATCAGTCAGGGGGCGCTGAATATAGTGCACCGTAATGGCATGCTATATTCTCTGCTTATGCCGGTCCTGTGTTGTTACCTGCTGGCTTACATTGAGCGGATCCGCTGGCTCAGATTGGTGGGGATCAGCTCGATTAGTTTGTTTTTGCGTAAACACCTGAATTTGATTATTCCCTATATTCTCGTTACCGCGATTATTTTGTTAGTTATCCCGCTATTCGACCATTTTACCGGCCAGCTTCATAGTACCTTAAAGCTTCTTAATCCGACCTGGAGTGTGTTCGAGAAAATTTCGGCACAGCTTATTTTTTCTCACCTACTGTGGTTTATAGGTGTTCATGGAGATAACACATATCACTTATTAGTGTCGGGGGAGTTGACCGATTATCTGGTGTTACCTCAGCTTTCAAGTTACGACTTCTACACCTGCTTCGTCATTATAGGCGGAACGGGGTGTATCTGGGGCCTGATCATCGCGGCTATGCTGCTCAAAAATGCGCGTCACGAGCGGAGTATTGCAATGATAGCATCACCGCTCGCGTTATTTAACATCAGTGAGGTGATGCTCTACGCATTGCCTATTGTCTTTAATCCGTATCTGCTTATCCCATTTTTGCTTAGCCCTTTGTTGAACGCGCTGATCTCCTACGTGTGTATTTCAACTGGCGTTATTGCACTCGCACCGGCAATGGATATTCCCTGGTTTACGCCCGTGTTTATCAGTGGCTGGTTATTGACGCAAAGTATCAGTGGTGTCGTGCTCCAGGTCCTGCTGATCGCGCTTAATGCTGCGTTGTACTATCCATTCTTGAAATTTAACCGTGATCATAATTTGTCTGGTAAGGCGCTGGATGTACTGCTGAAGCGGTTCACGACTGGCAGATTGATAGAGGCGGGAGCAGAAAGTTCGTACACTCGCTCTCAACGCGAAGAGCAGATCAACGTACACAGTCTGAAAGAAGTCACAGATGCGCTAAATCGCGGTGAACTAATGTTATTTTATCAGCCAAAGATCAACCCCTACACAAAAGAAGTTGTTGGTTTTGAGGCTTTATTGAGGTTGAAAGAGACGGATGGACAGGTTCAGGGTCCTTGGTTCTTGGCAACCCTGGAGCAGCATTCGTTATTACATATCATAGATAACTTCGTCATAGACCAGCTAGAAGTAGACCTAGAACAGTTTGCCAGAGCTGGATTCAGGCCCAAAGTCAGTTTTAACATTTCGCCGCAAAATTTGTTAACGGGCGGGTACAAACGGATCGTGAAAGCGTTTGCGGATTACCCGGGTCAGGTTGAGGTGGAATTGCTTGAATCCAGTTACATCGAGGACTTTAATCGCACGGTTGATGTGGTTAATTTACTTCGTGAGCATCGGATTGCCTGTGCTATGGATGATTTTGGTACAGGGTATTCTTGTCTATCAGTGTTATCAAAACTTAATATAGACACCATTAAGCTAGATCGAAGTTTGCTGCCTGAGAGCTATAATTGTAAGTCTGTGTCTCTATATACGAACCTCTCTGAGATGATCGCTAAACTCGGTTTCCGGTTAGTCGCTGAAGGGGTAGAGACAAAAGAAGAGGAAAACCTGGTCAAACAGTCACAGGTAGACTGCGTGCAAGGGTTTTTATATTACAAAGCCATGCCAATAGATGATGCCATGGGGCTGCTAAAGAACCAGGCTATCAGTAACAGACAAGAAACTGCAAACATTTCCGCACCCTGAGTAAGCGGAACGGCTGTGCCGATCCGCTTTGCAGTATACTTGTTATTTCTCTATATAAGAGATTAACTTTTCAGCAATTTGCGTGTTGTTGAGGGAGCCAATGAATGCATCACGTCCTTCACCGTAGGCGAATACTTGCACATCGATTGCGGTGTGCCCTTTGGTTGTCCAGCCTGTGTAGCTGGCATCATTAATGATGTTATTCGCTGCTTTATACAAGGCCTCTTTTGAGTCTTTTTTTGCAGTGATAAGTTTCTTTTTAGTTGCTTCGTCAAAGGGCAAACCGGTCAGCTGCGTCCAGGTCTCGGCCATTTGCTTTGGCTTAGCCTCTGAGAGTACGTTGGTGAGTTCTTTGACGGAGGCCTTCGTTTTTGCGACAACATCAGCCTTCCATTGATACACGCCATTGCTTCCCAGAGTAAGGCCGCCTGTAGAGTGATCAGCAGTGACAACTAATACCGTGTCTGGGTTTTTGTCGATATAGGCTTTAGCGGCAGTGATTGCGCCAGCGAAATCGTCCATCTCTTTCATTGCACAAGCAATATCGTTGGCGTGTCCGCACCAGTCGATTTGACTGCCCTCGATCATTACAAAAAAGCCTTTTCCGTTGTGATTGTGCAACAAATCCAGGGCTTTATTAGTCATTGTAGTCAGTCGCTTAGGCTCCTCACTGTCTATTGCATGAGGAAACGCAACCTCTGCGAATAAACCCAGTGCAGGAAGGCGGCTGAGCGAATCCAGCTCGCTGAACGCGTCTGCATACTGATATCCGGATTCTTTAAATTCAGTGATCAGGTTTCTGTCTTCACGAACAAAGTACTTGGTACCACCACCTAGCAATAAATCGACAGGTAACTTACCTGCGATTTTATTGTCGATGTAATCGTCAGCAATTTCGTCATAGTTGCGTCTTGACTCATTGTGCGCTGCGAAACTCGCTGGGGTGGCGTGGTTTATCTGGGATGTGGCCACAAGTGCTGTTGTCATCCCTCGCTCTTTTGCAATTTCCAGCATTGTTTTTAGCGATTGTTTATGTGTATCTACCGCAATTGCCCCATTGTAGCTTTTTTCTGCTGTACTGAGTGCTGTAGCGCCGGCTGCGCTATCCGTCACTACGGTATCGTCGTCTGGATAGGTATGCGCCATACCCACCAGGATAGAGTCAAATACAGTTGGTTCGACGACTTTGGTCGCTTTATCGTCCTGCATATAACGATAGGCTGTAGTGAAGGCTGGCCCCATGCCATCACCAATCATATAAATGATATTTTTTGGTGCAGCAAATACTGAGTTTGACAAGGTACAGCCCAGAGCAAACGCCAGAGCGCTAATGTTGCGTGTCATAGATGATCCTTAATGTTCCCGTGTTTTTGCTCGTCTTGGCAATGAGTCAACCATTGTCAGAACAGTGATTAGTACTTTGCACGCGAGCTATAATGCGTAGAATATTAATGTAATACGTTCAATAAGAATATGAATTTATGTTGATTACTAATAAAAACAAGATAAAACAAGGGCGAGTGGACGGGTTCGCGTACCAGGAAATGGGAGAGGGAGCGCAAGTTATCCTGATGCTGCATGGCTGGCAGGATAACAGCAACAGCTTTTTACCCCTATTGGATAACTTGCCAAACAGTGCGCTAGAGGCGTTTAAGTTTATTGCATTGGACTTTCCGGGTCATGGTTATTCGGACTGGAGAAGTGCCGATGCGCATTATTATTTTGTAGAATATGTTTATGATGTTTTAGCTTTTCTTCGTGCCAAGCACATAGAGCATTGTCACATCGTCGGGCATTCAATGGGGGCTTTGGTGGGCGGACTGTTCACCAGTCTATATGCTGAAAAAGTAAATACACTGACACTGATAGATGGTATTGGTCTATTATATCAAAGCGATAAGAATGCTAAGCAACAGTTGCTTGACGCCTTTGCTGCAAGGCAGGTAGTTGAACAATTTAATGAAACAACATTGCGTCTGTTTGCTGATAAACAAGCTATCATCAAAGCGCGGCTTAAAGTTAGCGATTTCAATGAAGAAATAGCTGCTATATTAATGGAGCGAAATATAGAAGAGCTTGAGGAGGGCGCACGCTTAACGACGGACCCTAAATTGAAGTTGCCTTCAACGACGCGTTTCTCACGTGCTCAGGCACAGTCGCTGTTGAAAGGTGTTAAAACGTCAACTTTGGCAATTATGGGTACGTCTGGATACGCACAAATGAAGCATAGCTTAGGGCAGTTTTCTGAATGCTTTGAAGCGTTTACATGTATCGAGGTAGCAGGTGGACACCATTGTCACATGGAAAATCCGGAGCAAGTGTTAGAACAGGTTTTAACACATATAAAACATCCCGACGTTTCCTGATTGTATATTTGTGTCAAATGTGGGACTATCTCAGCTTTAGAGTATTTACTCAATTGTTTGTGTACCTTAATTATATTAAGGTAAGACCAATATAAAAAATAACGAGAACACAGGAGCTAAGAGTGGAAAAAATCTGGTTAAAGCGCTACCCCGAAGGGATGCCGGAAACAATCGACCCAGAACACTACAACTCGCTGCTTGAATTATTCGACAAAAGTTTTAGAGAGTTTGCCCAGTTACCAGCATACAGTAACATGGGTAAAACAATGACTTACCAACAAGTTGATGAAGCTACCAAGGCAGTCGCCAGTTATATTCAAAACACCCTTAAATTAGGTAAAGGGGACAAAGTGGCGGTTATGATGCCAAACTTGCTACAAACACCCATCACCATTTTAGGCGTATTGAGAGCTGGTTGTACGGTCGTTAATGTAAACCCCTTGTACACAGTGAGGGAGCTCGAGCATCAGCTTAATGATTCAGAAGCGAAAGCAATCTTCATATTGGCAAACTTTGCACATACACTCGAAAAGGCACTTCCAACGACGGGTGTTAAACACATAGTTGTGACACAAATTGGTGATATGCTTGGTGGCGTCAAGAAGCATTTAGTCAACTTCGTGGTTAAAAAGCTTAAAAAAATGGTGCCAGATTATGACTTGCCTGATGCACAGCCTTTTGCACACGCCATAAGTGCAGACCCCGGGCAATATAAAGTACCTGAGGTGACACTGACAGATCTGGCATTTCTCCAGTACACGGGTGGTACAACAGGGGTTTCCAAAGGCGCAATGCTGACTCATGGCAACATGGTTGCGAATTTGGAGCAGGTTTCTGGCTGCCTTGATAAAGTACTTGATAAAGGCCGTGAAGTAGTTGTTACTGCGTTACCTCTGTATCATATTTTTGCACTTACAGCGAACTGCCTTACCTTTATGAAGTATGGTGGTCACAACCTGCTTATCACTAACCCAAGGGATATGCCTGGCTTTGTTAAAGAGCTATCAAAATATCCCTTTACGGTTATTACTGGCGTAAATACATTGTTCAACGGTTTACTAAACACACCCGGATTTTCAGAGTTGGACTTCTCAACACTGAAAGTGTCTCTTGGTGGTGGAATGGCCGTGCAGCGACCAGTTGCAGAGCGTTGGCAGAAAGTCACAAAAAGTAAACTTATGGAAGGCTATGGCCTGACAGAATGTGCGCCTTTGGTTACAATTTGCCCATGGGATATCGATGGCTATAACGGCTCAATCGGTTTGCCGGCGCCAAGTACAGACCTGAAAATTATTAATGATCAGGGTGAGGAGATGCCGTTGGGAGAGCCTGGAGAGCTTTGTGTTAAAGGGCCTCAGGTTATGGCTGGCTACTATAATCGTCCTGATGCAACAGCTGAATGTTTGCAGGATGGTTGGTTTGCAACTGGTGATATTGCTATTTACGATGAAGAAGGGTTCTTCTATATCGTAGATCGTAAAAAAGATATGATTTTGGTCTCTGGCTTTAATGTGTTCCCTAACGAGATAGAAGAAATCGTTGCGATGCACGAAGGCGTGCTGGAAGTCGCTGCGGTTGGTGTACCGCATGAAGTGAGCGGTGAACAGGTAAAAGTTTTTGTTGTGAGAAAGGATCCATCTTTGACAGAAAAAGATATAATAAGTCATTGTCGCGACAAGCTAACCAATTATAAAGTCCCCAAATTGGTCGAATTCAGAGATGAATTGCCTAAGACCAATGTTGGCAAAATATTGCGTAGGGCATTAAAGTAAAAAGAAACCGGCGAAAGCCGGTTTTTTATAGGGAGTAAATGTGCAGTATCAATTTATCCAACACCAAACTGAGCTTGATGCTTTTACAGCAAAGCTATCAAATAGCAAAGTGCTTGCGATAGACACAGAGTTTATGCGTCGCAGAACTTTGTATCCTGAAATCGCTTTGATACAAGTTTATAACGGGGAGCATCTTGCTCTGATAGATCCATTAAGTGAGCTCGACTTTTCAGGGTTATGGCATTTACTTCGTGATGAGCAGATCGTAAAAGTACTTCACTCTCCCTCTGAAGACATCGAGGTGTTCCAGAAATTTGCTGGGTTTGTACCTGCGCCTTTATTTGATACACAGTTTGCATTGCAGTTGCTCGGAGAGGGTAATTGTGTGGGATTTGCCAATATGGTGAAAGCGATGTTGGATGTTGAACTGGATAAGAGTATGTCCAGAACCGACTGGCTCAAACGTCCTTTACAGGCAAGCCAGCTTGAGTATGCTGCGGCGGATGTATTTTATCTGTTACCCTGCTATGAGAGCCTTTGTCAAAAGGTTGCAGAGAAAGGTCTGTCAGATATCGTGATCTCCGAATCCCACTTGATCGCTCAAAAGCGCGCTTTCAGAACACCGGATGATTATCTTTACCTGAATGTGAAAAATGTCTGGCAACTCAAACCCCGTGATTTGGCTGTATTACGTGAGCTTGCGAGTTGGAGACAAAACAAGGCTGAGAAGAAAAATCTGGCACTTAATTTTGTATTGAAAGAACAAAACATGGTTGAAATAGCAAAACGTCGACCAGGTTCATTGAATAGCCTACGCAATGTTCCAGGAGTGGAACAAATGGAAGTAAATCGTTCTGGCAAAGAAATTCTAGCGTGCATTGAAGCTGGTAAAGCAGTAGCGGAGGCTGAGTTGCCAAAACGGGTTCAGAGATTGATTGATTACCCTGGTTACAAAGGGGCGGCAAAGGAAATTAAACAATCGATAGCGGAAGTGGCTAAACAGCAGGGGATCCCGCTGGATGTGTTTGCATCTAAAAAGCAAATTAATCAGGTAATAGGGTGGAACTGGAAACTAGATGATGCGCAGAGAAATAAATTTATGAAGCCAGATTTGTTTTTGGGCTGGCGTCATAGTCAGTTAAAAGACGCACTTTCTAAATGGCAGGTTGAATAGCTTTAAGATACAAAAACGCCGCACATCGTGCGGCGTTTTTTTGGTTGTTACTTCTGTTCGTCATCCGGAAGCGTTACATTAAGCTCTAATACGGCCAAATCGTCTTCGTTTTGCTCAAACTGCACATTGACTGCATCGGAGTCAACTTTGACATACTTACGGATCACCTCGAGTATGTCCTGCTTTAACTGAGGCAGATAATCGGGGGTGCCACGCTTGGAGCGTTCATGGGCAACGATTATTTGTAGCCGCTCTTTAGCCAGCGAAGCGCTGGACTTTTTCTCGGATCGAAAATAATCAAGTAAAGACACATTAACCTCCAAAAATCCGCTTTAGCAGTCCTTTCTTTTCAACATTCAAAAATCTGAAGTCGATGATTTCACCTAACAAGCGATTAATCGCATCGCTATATGCCTGACCTGCATCAGATTCTGTATCAAGGATCACAGGTTGTCCCGAGTTAGACGCATTTAACACAGCTTTGGATTCTGGGATCACGCCGAGTAAGTCTATTGCCAGGATTTCCTGAACATCTTCGACGGACAGCATGTCGCCGCTTTCTACACGCTCTGGATTATAACGCGTAAGCAGCAGATGTTCCTTTACGGGCTCCAGACCATCTTCTGCGCGCTTTGATTTGCTTTGCAAAATTCCCAGAATACGGTCAGAGTCACGAACGGAAGAAACTTCCGGGTTGGTTGTTACGATTGCTTCGTCGGCAAAGTAGAGTGCCATCATTGCACCAGCTTCGATGCCAGCGGGTGAGTCGCAGATAATGAAATCAAAGTCTTCTGACATTTCTTTCAAAACACGTTCAACGCCTTCTTTTGTCAGCGCATCTTTATCGCGCGTTTGTGAGGCAGGTAAAATATAGAGTTTTTCAACGCGTTTATCTTTAATCAGTGCCTGATTAAGGTTTGCTTCACCATTAATGACGTTGACAAAATCATAAACGACACGGCGTTCGCAGCCCATGATGAGATCTAAGTTACGCAGGCCAATATCAAAGTCGATAATGGCTGTTTTGTATCCTTTAAGCGCAAGACCGGTGCCGATCGCTGCACTTGACGTGGTTTTACCTACACCACCTTTACCTGAAGTTACGACAATAATCTTTGCCATCTGAATTATCCTTTGACCAATGCTGTTAATTCTAATGATTCGTTATTTTGTGAAATCTGGCAGGCCTTGCCCCAGTGCTCACCCTGAAGAGAGTCACTGATCCAATAACTGCCGCCCACCGAAACAAGCTCTGCTTCAAGTTTCTGACAGTAGATACTCGCCTCATGATTTCCTTGCGCACCAGCGATAGCACGCCCTCTGAGCGTGCCATAGATGTGAATATTGCCATCGGCAATGACCTCTGCACCATGGCTGACTGCGCCTAGTACAATAAGGTCCCGGTCCTTCGCGTAAATTTGTTGCCCGGAGCGCACAGTGCCGTTAATGACCTGGGCTCCAAGATAAACTTCTTTTTCAACAATTTGTGTGTCTTGGCTATCTTGGGTAACAGGCTTAACATCTTTAGTATAGTTTAGTACAGACAAGCCAATTTCTTTGGCTTCGGCATTGTGTTGTTCTGTACCATTACAAATACCAACCGGGTTTAATGCTAACGCTGCAAGAATACGTTTTAAATCGCTGAGTACAATGCTCTGTTCCTGGACGTCAGCAAGATTGATTACGATAGGTGCTCCTTTAAAAAATTTTGGAGCCTGGGAAATTTTATCACTCAGTTGTTGTTTTACATTACCAAGGTCGGCATCGAAGAGGTGTAAAACTGAGAGAGTAAACAGGTTTCCCTTCAATTCAAAAGACTGTGTAGACATAAGCGCTCAATACCAGTGCGATCTCTGATTAATATTGTTCTGACCCCGTACTCTGTACGTTTGAGAGTCGCAAAACTTTCCAAATATTATATAGGTCATGGTATAGTGCTGCTCTCAGATTAGCAAGATTTTATAGGGTTATAATGCTAGCCGCAGTATATAAAAGTAGTAAAAAAGCCGATACCTATCTTTTTATTGAAAAACGAGACGATTTTAGCAAAGTCCCTGACCCTTTAATGGCTACTTTTGGTACGCCAATATTTGTAATCATTGTGGATTTAGCAAAACGCAAGAAACTCGGTACTGCTGATTTAAGTAACGTTAAGCAGAAATTAATCGATGATGGGTTTTATTTGCAGCTGCCGCCTCCACAAGAGAATCTTCTGGACGAATTAAAAAGACAAAACGGAGTAAAAAGTGACTAAAACACTATCCGCATTATTAGTATCTTTATGTCTGGCATCGCAAACTGTTAAAGCGGATGATCAGGCGCGTTTCGACAGTTATGTAGAAGTTTTAAAGGCTGAAGCGCTTGAGCGCGGTTATAAACCCGCTCTTATAGAAAAGGCGTTCAGCACAGTCAAATTCAAAAAGAAAGTCATCAAACAAGATAAGAACCAGCCTGAAATCGTTGAGACGCTGGAAACTTATCTGCCAAAACGTGTACCGGACTGGAAGGTTCAGCGTGCACGTAAGCTGTATAAAGAGAATAAAGAGCTGCTCGATAAGATCAGCAAAGACTTTGGCGTGCAGGGGCGCTTTATCGTTGCACTGTGGGGACTTGAAAGTAGCTTTGGCCGGGTTCAGGGCGGCTATCCGGTGATTAGCTCACTGGTGACATTGGCATTTGATGGTCGCCGGGAAGCCCTCTATAAACGACAGCTATGGGCTGCATTGGACATTCTTAAAGATGGCCATGTGAATGTCGACAATTTCAAAGGTTCCTGGGCTGGTGCAATGGGTCAATCCCAGTTTATGCCCACCTCCTTCAATTCTTATGCTGTTGATTACAACAAAGATGGCAAGAAAGATATCTGGACCAGCAAAGAAGATGCCCTGGCATCTATTGCCAATTATCTGAAGAGTGTTGGTTGGAATGACAGTCTGACCTGGGGCCGTCAGGTAAAGTTGCCGGAGGATTTCCCCAGCCAGTATGTCCTGAAGCGCGGTTCAAAAAATCACAAGCAGTGGCTTGAGTTTTGGCGAGATTCTGAACGCTCACTACAAGAGTGGCAAAGTCTGGGCGTCAGACGTGCTGATGGTACAGATTTGCCAAAAGTGAATATTAGTGCGGCTTTGGTGATGCCTGATGACATGAACGGCCGTATGTATCTGGCTTACAATAACTACAAAGCGCTGATGAACTGGAATCGCAGCTATTATTTTGCCACCAGTGTCGGGTATTTGTCTGACCGCATTGGCTATCCGAAAATTTAGTTTTCAACTAAACGAAGCAAATAAAAAAGGCAGCGTGCGGGCTGCCTTTTTGGTTGGGCTAATGCAAGTGAAAATCAGTAGTAGCTCAGGTCCTGTGTTTTTCCCCAGAAAACCCGATAAGAGAATAGTGTGTAACCGATGATTGCTGGTACCACCAGTACGACGCCGTATAGCATAAAGGTGAGTGCAGACGGGTCAGCAAGTGCCTCATATATGGTTAATGTGCCAGGGACGACAAAAGGGAAAAAGCTATAGATAAGACCAAAAAAGCACAGTAAAAATATCACCACTGTGATGGCAAAGGGCAACCAGCAACCTTGATCTGGGGTCTGTTTGAGCTTTACTAGCACTCTGTCTTGAAGCACAAAAAGTACCATGCAGATAAGGGGCAGTGGCAACAATAACAGGCTTATCTCGGTGCCAAACCAGCGCGTCTGAACGTAAGTGTTTATAAGTGGGTTTACCACCGAGACCGCTAATACGCCCAACAAAGCAATGAGATTGCTCACCCGGCACCAACGGATAGCCGAGTTTTGTATCTCACCTTCGCATTTCATGATCAACCAGCCAGCGCCTATTAAGGTATAAGCTGCTATGACACCAACCCCGCTGAGTGCTGCAAACAGGTGGCTCGCCAGACTGTGCTCAAACGACATCACATACAGGCCCAGCATATATCCCTGTGAAAAAGCGGTGATCAGGCTACCCAGTTTGAAGCAGCGATCCCAGGTTTCACGGTAGCGTGTTTTGGCCTTGGCACGAAAATCGAATGCAACGCCCCTTAGAATTAAACCCAGCAACATAAAAGCGATAGGCAGATACAGTGCCTGCAGTATGATTGAATGTGCGGTGGGGAAGGCAATGAGCGCAAGACCGACAGCCAGTACCAGCCAGGTTTCGTTGGCGTCCCAAAAAGGGCCAATAGAGGCAATCATAGTATCGGCAGCGGGTTTATTTTGGCCCGGCAACAATATACCAACCCCCAAGTCATAGCCGTCGAGCACAGCATACACTATGATCGCAAGTGCCATGAGTGAACTGTAAAGCAAAGCCAGGTATTCAGCACTAAACATATTGACCTCCCTGAATCGGTGTTGTCTGATACTCTTCAACTTCTATGGCATTACGCGCGGTATAAAATAGTGTTTTAATATAAGCTGTGAGTAGTACAGCATAGACAGTAAGATAGCCTACTAATGTAAGCAGCACATGCTCTCCCGGGACACTGGTGACTAGTTCTTCAATTTTTATTAGCCCATTTACCATAAAAGGTTGGCGTCCAATTTCTGTGACATACCAGCCTGCCAAAGTAGCAATCCAGCCAGAGAAGGTCATGGCTACTAGTATTTTAAGTTGCCAATCTGGCAGCGTTGAATGCCGCCACAATGTGTAGCGTGTCACTGCCGCCACTAGGATCATGAGTAAACCCATCCCCACCATTATTCGGAACCCAAAAAAGACAGGTTTAACCGGAGGGTGCTCACCTTTAAACTCGTTCAGACCTTTGATCTCACCGTCTAGCTTATGAGTGAGGATCAAACTGGCCAAGTTAGGAATAGCGACTTCAAAATGATTCGTTCGGGTACTTTCATCAGGAATTGCGAATAGCAACAGGGGGGCACCTTGCTCAGTCTCCCAGACCCCCTCCATTGCGGCTACTTTTTGCGGCTGATGCTCAAATGTGTTCAGGCCGTGCAGGTCTCCGACAAACATCTGTAGTGGTGCCAGTAGTGCAGCAACACTTAGCGCTACCTTCAATGTCAATTTGGGGGCATGCTTGTGGTCGTTTTTTAATAGCCGATAGGCGCTAATTCCTGCTACCAGAAAGGATGCTGTGAGTCCGCTGGCCAGGAGCATATGAGCAAAGCGATAACCAAATGAGGGGTTGAAGATTATCTCAAACCAGTTGTCAGGATAGAACACGCCATCGACTAGTGTGTAACCAGTGGGGGTTTGTAACCAGCTGTTTAAAGAGAGTATCCAGAATGCCGACAGGGTAGTGCCTACCGCTACAATGAGGGTAGAAAAGGTATGCAGACGCGGGCTAACACGTTTCATACCAAATAGCATAATACCGAGAAAGGTGGCTTCCATAAAAAAGGCTGTGAGCACTTCATAGCCGAGCAACGGTCCGGCTATGTTACCTATGCGTTCCATAAATCCGGGCCAATTAGTGCCAAACTGAAAAGACATAGTAATGCCGCTCACCACACCCAGCGCGAAAGTGAGTGCAAAAATTTTAACCCAAAATCGATATGCTCTCAGCCATACCTGCTCGTCAGTTTGGCCGTAACGGAATTTAAAGAAAACCAGGAACCAGGCCAAAGCAATGGTTATGGTTGGAAATAGAATATGAAAGCTAATATTTGCCGCAAATTGAATACGCGACAACAGTAGGGTATCAAGCATGACGCACCTCGCATATTATATCAGCACAAGCTTTGCCTGGGTTGGGTAAGGCAATCTGGCTGACACGACTGTGATGCGCGGGCACGAGCCGCGCATTGTAAAGAAATCCTTTTCAAAGCCACTCAGTCAGGATTTTCTGAGCAGCTTATCCTTCAAATCAATTACTTTGCTAACAGATGAACCCAATTTCATTAAGGATTGCAGTTGTTCAGGCGTAAGCCTTTGTAATTCCGCCGACCATTTTGTCACTGTCTCTAGTAGATCATGGATAGACTGCATTTGCTCTTGCGCGTATTTTTCTTCTGGTGAATTTGCGCTGTCCAGAATCTGGTCACGTAACAGGGTCAGGGTAGGGTCAATTTCGCGTTTGCGGCGTTCTTCAAACACCCGGTTAGCCAGGTCCCAAATGCTGCCATTAGGGGAGTAATACTCTTTTCTGTCTCCAGGGATATGATGGACTTTAACCAGTTGCCATGATTGCAGCTCCTTGATACCCATACTGACATTACCACGGGAAATCTTAAGCGCTTCTGCAATTTCATTAGCAGTCAGGGGCTTTTCGTTGATAACCAATAAGCCAACCATCTGGCCTATGGTACGGTTGAAGCCCCAGCGGCTTCCCATCTCTCCGCAGTGGAGAACGAAGTTTTCGATTTTAGGTGATAGCTGCATTTTTAAAGTTTCAGTAATTATTGAAACTTTAATATATAGTGCGTTTTGATTTGGATCAACCCAAATATTCAACTAATTTAATTGCGGTTCAGGCAAGCAAAAATGGGAAGCAGACAAGCACTGCTTTCCCATCGGTTGAAGGATGTTCGTTTTAATCCGAGACTGGATGGTTATTTGGTGTGTTTGCCTGTTTCCCAGCGCTCATTAAGCAGTGTTTCTCCTGCATCAATGGCGCCTGCTTCCAGTGTAGTCGCCATAGAGTCATTCCAACGATTGAGGTAACCAAATAAAGCGATAACACCCAATATTTCGACGATTTCACCATCATCCCAATGTGCCTGCATTGCGGCTTCAATTTCGTCATCAACGGCATTTGGTACACTGGAGGCTGCTAGTGCAAACTCAAAAGCGGCCTTTTCAGCGTCATTAAACGCGTCACTCTCCCTGAACTGCCAAATCTGAGCCAGCCTTTCATCGCTGCCGCCGTAGCGTTGCGCCGCTAAGATAGTATGGGCTTCGCAGTAGCGGCATCCAGTATTGGCACTGGTGATATAGCCAACCAATCTTTTTAACTCCGAAGTAACCCGGCCATGGTTTTCCATGACGGCTTTATTCAGATTAATGAATGCACGCGCAATTGCCGGGCGGATTTGCATGGTTAACACGCTGTTAGGACAAAAGCCAAGCGTTTCGTTGAAAAACTTGGCTAATTCTGCCACTTCCTGATCATGCTCTTGAGACAAAGGCTTAACTAAAGGCATACTGGTTTCCTGTAAATGTTTATTGTGTTGCATATGCAACAACTATATGTGTAGAGGTACAAATTGTCCAGTGACAATGATATGAAAAATGCCATTGCTAACAGAAAGCGTGCGTTAGCAGTAACAAATCCACATAAGGAAGCACTTGATTTGGCAGAGCATGTGCCATTTCAGGTCGCGGTAGTCAGTAACCTGTTATCACTCGATAGGGACCCGGTGATCCGCTCTTTGACTGAGCTCAATACCCGCGAATTGCGAGTATTGTTGAACGTTGGGTCCTATGGACCCATTACAGCTGCGGAAGTGAGCTATCAGTCCCGACTGGACCCCTACTCAGTAACGCGTGCTGTTAATGCCTTGCTAAAACTTGAATTGGTACATGCAATGGAATTAGCTGGCAAGAGTAAACCTGTAGTATTGACAGAGGCGGGTGAAAAAATCTATCGAGAAGTCACCGTTCATGTGCAAAAAAGAGAAGCCATGCTTACCGAGCATATGTCTGATGATGAAAAGGCACAATTAAGTGCCTTATTGATGAAGTTAGAATTAACCGCGGAAGAAATACTTGCCAATGAAGTCACCGAAATGGAAGCTCAGGGACAAGCAGTGACACGTGATCATAAGGAAATGCAGCGCTGGTATAAACGCAGCAGGCAGCGCTAGTTTTTGCTATAAGGCATCCATACGATCGATTTCGACTCTTCGACTGCTAAAGCGACATTGGTTTGTGTCGTAATCAAAGATATCTAAGTAACGGCCGCTGATGATCTTTGTCGTCGTCGGCTGCGCATTATTTTTCAGCAGTAAAATAAAGTGAGATTCGCCGGCAAGAACGTCGTTTTGGCGGAACTGACGAGAGGAAGTCATCATATGAACGGTTTGTGTGTTACTGCGCGCTTTATTGAAACGGTCGACAATCTCGGTCTTGTTATGGAGTGAAATATTGAGTTTCTCGACGTTAAAGCGTGCATTATCTGTGAATAGTGCAGCATATTGATCCTCGTTTCCTTTATCGCGTACTTCCGGGTAGCTATAAACGAGATCCTGGCAGGTTTTTACGTGGGTGGGTTGCTCGTAAGAGGTACATCCACCCAGTAAAAAAAGTAGTAGTAGTGAGCGACGATACATGTGCTAGGTCCTGTTATAAAATTGTGACTGGATGATTACACAGTTTTATTCAGACGCCAAGCGTTGGGGAAAAGAGGGTTAAGGCTTTTTGTGGGCTGCTTTGCCTGTATTTTTTAATGCTTCGCGTGCTGCAATCATGCGATACCCAAGTGCGCAAGCTATGTAGGCAAGCACCAAGGCACTGCCGGTAAGCAGGGTGTCTTTATCCTGAACAAACATCCACAGCATAGCTAACGCAATACTTGCGAAAGTAAAGTGTGTGACGAGTGGGTTCATTCGGGTTTTCTTTTTCATTACGGTAAAACTGAGTTGGTCAAATATCGAACATATTATAATGCACAGCGTTTAAACATGATAGTAATTTACGTAATTTATTTTTCTGTGTAGTTAAAAAGTACTTGTTGGTTGTTTGTTTCTCATCCTTTGAGTGATCTATGATTATGTCCCCTGCGTGTCTGTTGCGATTTAAAGCATGTGTAAGCGGTTTAGGCACAGAGAGTTTGACCCAGAATAAGTTCTTTCTCCCACAGTATTTTACAATGACATCAGTAGCCATGTTCGTGCTGATGTTGGAGGGAATAGTGAAAATCATCCGTCGCTGGAAGTTGGATCTTAAGCAGCTCATATTAATACTGGTCAGTGCCGGTATCGTGTTAGCTGTGTATAGTGCATTAATGGCTAGCTATCGTGTACACGAACGAGCATTTATTAAAGACACGCTTGCTGCGAATCAGGCATACGCAAAAAAGCTTGCCACCGTTACGGAGCTATTTTTGCAATCGCTAAATAGCCAGTTACGCGTCAGTGCCGGTCACATTGCTAATCATTTTGACGATAGCCATGCTATCGATGTTGAATTGGCGCGCTTGCTTACCCAAACGAACAGTTTTGATTCTCTGGTTGTCATTAATGCGCAGCGCAAGATCATCTCGGCTCAGCCATCCAGCCTCGCGCTCAAAGGCCTAACATTAGATCCATCATTATCCTTGCCGATAGAGCTACAGCAACCCCACATTCTTGATCCATTTGTCTCGCCTGCCGGTAACTTGTTGGTGAGCCCGACATTTCCGATTTTTACACCAGACGGTACTTATCTCGGTTTTATTGCCGGCGGGATCTATCTGCAAGGTGATACCATTTTAAATCAATTATTGGGTACTCATCATGCTTCTGAGCACTCCTATGTTTATGTTGTAGATAAAAGTAAAAGGCTGATCTATCACAAAGATAATATTAGAGTGGGTGAACATATTCCGGGTAATGTCGCGATTAACGCTGTATTGAGTGGTCAATCTGGAGCCGTTGAGGTACTTAACAGTCAAGGTGTGGACATGCTCGCGGGGTTTGCACCAGTATCCACCACGGGGTGGGGCATAATTAGCCAACGTGCCCTAACTAGTATCATCGCTGAGTTAGATTTGACACATACTAACGTATTGTATTCCACGTTGCCGTTTGCACTGGCTATATTTGTAGCGACTTTGTGCGCCGGGTTTCTTATTGCGAGGCCTTTGGCGCAGTTAGCTCAAAATGTTAGTTCACTGAGTCCCGGAAATCTACGTTGTATCGATGAAACGCCGGCCTGGTATTTTGAGGCAGAAAACCTAAAATCAGCGATCCTGAACAGCTCTGAGCTACTGGGTCAGGAGATCAGGGAATTGGAAGAAGACAGAAAAATGGATCCGCTCACTAAACTCAATAACCGGCTGGCAATGCAATTATGGTTGGATAATGTCAAAAACATGCATTATCAGTTCTCAGTTATGGCACTGGATGTGGATCATTTTAAGTCTATCAATGATGAGTTTGGTCATGCTGTTGGAGACGAGGTGTTGTGTGCTTTGGCGAATGTGATGAAAAAGAACGCGCGCAGTCATGATTTTGTGTGTCGTAGTGGTGGGGAAGAGTTTCTGATTTTTATGCCATTTGTGGATGCAAACCGCGCATTTAGCGTAGCAGAGCGGTTACGTATTGCGATAAGCGAACACGCCATGCCTTTGTCCAGGCCTGTGACGGTGTCGATTGGCATTGCCTGCTGGCCAGCGCACAGTAAAAGCATAGATGAAACACTTAAAATGGCAGACAAGGCACTTTATCAGGCGAAAAACAAAGGCCGAAATCAAACTTGTCAGGCTAAGCTCTCTACACATGCCGCGAATCATGATGTGGCGCGTCACGCTGTTTAGCGCTTAATTTTTGTAAACATTATTCGGTTTTACTAAGGAGTGTTTGAACCTGATCCCGTGTTGTGGTATGAATAATATCATACAGCTGGTCAGACTAGGTTTACTACTTATCCTTATTTGACTTTGTAGAGCACAGGGATTGACGATGCTAAGAAATAAGTTCGATTTATTGATCTGTATCGAGAACAAGTCTTGCTTTTAATTCTATCATTGCAATTTGTTAAAATACCTGTTGATATTGAAAACAATAAAATATAAGAACTTAGCCGAACAATGACTTTTTCATTTAGTACATTTTACAATTTGTGTAGTAGTGAGGCGCGCTATGAATTGGCGCTCGATTTGATCTATGAGAAGTTCAAGCCGGCTCATTGTTTGATTGGCAAATTCATTGATGCCGATACTCGGGTCAAAACGGTTGCCTATTCTGTTGATGGTAATCGCTCAAACGATATTATCTACGACCTCGAAGGAACGCCCTGTAACGACGCCAAAACCAGTCAGGGGGTTTGTTCTATTAGTTGCAACCTGCAACAAATGTACGCAGAAGACGAAATCCTAAAGATCTTTAATATTGATGGATACCTCGGCGTGACATTGCGAGCACTGGATCATAAACCGATTGGTATAATGGTTTGCTTGTTCGATGAAAAGGTGACCGTCAGTGACGAAGATAAGCATTGGTTCCGAGAGCTCAGTTTGCTTGTTGGGGCTGAGTTAAATCACAACCTTGAAATTGCGGCGCAGCAAATCCTCGTTAAACAACTGGCAAAGGGAGAGCGTATCGCTAAGCTAAGCTCCTGGAGCTGGAATATTAGCCGCGATAAGCACATATTCAGCCATGAAATGCGTCGCCTTTTGCAGCATCGTGAAGAAACATTGACTCTTGATGACTTTACGAACTGCTTAACAGAAGCTGATCAAAAGCGGCTGAGGGTCATTATACAGAAGCTCAGGACGGGCCATCTTGATTACATTGACGTTAATGTGGCGCACAAAAAGCGTACTAATTTGCGTGGCCTGTATCGCATTATAGGTCGTGTCGAGCAGTGTGAAGAGCAACGTGACGAGCGTGTTTTTAGCGCAACGGTTCAGGATGTTTCCTATATTTATTCATTGAATAAGCAGCTTGAGCTAACCAATGTTGTATTTGAACACGCCACTGAAGCCATCATGATCACCGATGGTGAAAATAAAATCATAATGGTAAACCGTGCTTTTGAGCGTCTAACTGGATATACCGGTCATGAGTTGATGGGGCGTGATCCTTCTGTGCTGTCCTCGGGGCAACATGGTGATGACTTTTATCATCAAATGTGGAATAGCCTGATGAGTGCAGGCTGCTGGAAAGGCGAGATATTTAACCGCCGAAAGAACGGCCAGATCTTTCCTGAAGAGTTGACGCTTAGCCTGGTAAAGGATGAGCAAGGTGACATTGTCAATTATGTTGCGATTTTCCGGGATATCACCGAGTGGAAGCGCAACGAAGCACAGCTCATGTTCTACGCGAATCACGAGCCTTTGACTGCGTTACTTAATCGCCGCTGCTTTATTGATATCGTTGAAGAAAAAATTTCCGCAAGTCGTAGCCTGCACACACCCTGTTCTTTGTTGTTTATCGGCCTGGATCATTTTAAGGAAGTAAATGATATTTATGGTCCGGAAATTGGCGATAAAGTGCTGGTTTCGGTAGCAAAAAGATTGCGGAATGGGATTAGGGAAAATGACACGATTTCTCGCTATGGCGGAGATGAGTTTGCAATTTTGCTTGATAATACCGACGTTAAAAGTGCATTACAGGTTGCCAAAAAGCTTAGCGACAAAATAAAGCAGCCCTATGTATTCAATGACTTGACGGTAGAGCTTAGTGCGAGCACAGGCATAGCTCAGTTGGAAAATCGCGGTCGGATCACGGCTGCTAAGTTTATTCGCAATGCAGCGCATGCGCTTGAAAGCGCCAAGAAAACACATCGCGGGCACGTGGCACTTCACAATGCCGCAATTCAAAACGCCTATCTGAATAAAATTAAACTCAAAGACAAACTGAAAGCAGCGCTTAAAGCTAACTTGCTGACGGTTTACTACCAACCCATCGTTGATGTGCAGCGCGGTAAAATTGTTAAATTTGAAGCGCTTGTTAGATGGTTCGATGACGAACAGGGCATGGTCTCACCGGGCACCTTTATTCCGATTGCGGAAGAATTCGGTTTGATACACCTGATAGGGCAGTTTGTTCTTGAACAAGCCTGTCAAGATTTGAAAGTGTTACATTCGCAAGGCTATGATGAAGTTAGCATTTCGATTAACCGCTCTGTCAATGAGTTTAAAACCAGTAATGATCAGTTTAAGCTGGTGACAGAAGCGATTGAAAAAGCGCAAGTACCCTACGATAAAGTGACGCTGGAAGTCACTGAGTCTATGGCGACGAATCGTTATACATGGGAACTGTTATCGAAACTGAGAGCGCAAGGCGTCAAAATTGCGTTAGATGATTTTTGTACAGGCTACTCTTCGCTGAGCCATTTGGTAGAAAATCAGGTTGATTATCTAAAAATTGACAAGTCTTTTGTCGACAGCCTGATGGCAGATAGAAACAAAAAGGTGATGATCAGTTGTTTGCTGAATTTAGCTCAGGAGTTAGGCATCAAAGTCATTGCGGAGGGTGTTGAATCTCAGAGCCAGCTTTCGATGCTGGAACAGTTAGGGTGTAACCATATCCAGGGCTTTTATTACAGCCCGGCGCAGCCACTATCTGCTTGTTTACGTCTGCTACAGGAGTTCAATTCAGGTCAGGTATTCAATGACGAGCTTATTTATATAAGCAAATCATCACAACAACACTGAAAATAAGGGGCCAAATCGGCCTAATGCCAGTCAGTTAAGCTGACTGGCATTGTTTTTTCTAGCTGGGTACTTACTTGGCTTTGGTTTTATGGCTCGAGGATAGACCCGATCTTCTCGTCGTGTCGGCAGCTCAAAGTGACCCAATGTTTGTATTAACATCTCATAGTGTTTTGGGATGTTTCCCGGGCTGGCGAGGGGGAGTCGCCCTAAGTAACTTAATATCGCGTTGGCGCAATTACTAAAGCTTAATTGGTTGGCCCATATTCCTTTACGAGATGCCGCTTGAGTCATCACCTGACGCAGCAAGTTGTACCCCAGGAGTAAGCCCCACAGCTCTTGCTCAACCATATCTGATTTTTTGCTTCTTAGCGTATATTCATTGTTTAAAAGTGTCTGCTTGATTTCTCTATAACCCAATTCTATTTCCCAGCGGTGGCTGTAAAGCTCAACTATTTCTTCTCCAGGAAACCTCTGTGCATCTATCATCGATGTGAGTATTTGATATTCTTTGTTTTTAATTTTCTTCGTCACAAGTCGGGCTTCTACATACGCAGGTAAATCAGGCGATTGCTTATGAGGTTGTGGAGTTGTTTTCAAGCGCACCAACTTGTCTAAGCGACCATTAGATTTAATCACTTCAAACTGAAGCCCTTTCTTCACCGGTATTAACCAGTGCCTCTCGGTGCCATGTGTTTGCCATTGGTGGAGCAGGTTTAATGAGTAGAATCCTTTATCGAACATCGTGAGGCTGTGGTCTGGCGTGGTGGCAACTAATTTTTCTGCCAGCTTCATTTCATTGGTTTTATATCCGCTGAAAGCACTGCTGATAAGTTGATGGCTGGTCAGCTCCATATGACACACCATTCGAATTTGTGGAAAAGCGGTTTCGCCATGCTGATTGCTGGGGGAGCCAAAACATTCACGATTTTCAGGCGTGTCTTGAGCTCGCCAAGTAACACCGTCGACGGCCAGGAGGTTTAACCCGCACCAAGTTTCAAAGTTTGCTTGCTGATAATAATGCGCAGCCATCATTTCAAAGGCATTTTTGACACTGTCTTTACCGAGTCTTCGCCTTCCCTGAACAAGGGCGCTTGGGGCGATTAATTTGCTATCTCCAGGCAGAGCAATTTCCATGTGGGAAGCTAAATCCCAAACCGACTGTTGACGAAAGAAGCTCATACCAATCACAGTCCACATCACAGCCTCGAGTGGAAGCCTGCGTTTTCTGATAGTTGCAACGCCAGCGCGTTGAAAGGCTTGCTCCAGTATTTCGGCATCCAGAAAGTGATTAAGTTTTTCAAAGGTAACACTTTCGGGCAGTTGCTCAAACGCACTGCAAAAGGCTTGTTCTAAAGACATAAAAAAATCCAATATCAGAAATGATATTGGATTTTGAAGCCTTTAAAAGATCGGTCAACTGATCTATTTAATTCTTAACTGATCGGCATTAGCCAAATCGGCCCCTTATTTTATATATCGCTCTATCTGATATAAGGTTTCAGGATGTCGAATAAAGCCGCTAAGTGATCTTCTCTGTCATTCAGCGCTGGTATATAGTGGTACGTTTCACCACCCGCTTCGATGAAGTACTCGCGGTTTTCTTCTTCAAGCTCTTCTAGTGTTTCCAGACAGTCCGCACTAAATGCTGGGCTGAGAATAGCAATTTCCTTTACCCCCTGAGAAGCCAGCTCTTTTAGCGTGACATCCGTATAGGGTTGTAACCATTCTTCCCGGCCAAATCGGCTTTGGAAAGTCGTCATGACGATGTTTTTGTCTAATTTAAGCTGCTCACACACAAGTCGAGTGGTTTGTTGACAGAAGCAATGGTAAGGGTCGCCGTTATCGAGGAATCGTTTCGGTGTGCCATGATAAGAAAAAAGTAGCTTTTCTGGCAGGCCATGTTTGTCTATGTGCTCTTGAACTGAGTTGGCAAGGGCTGTGATATAGCTTGGTTGCTTATGATAGCCATTAATAAAGCTGAGGCTCGGCACCCAGCGCCAGGTTTTCAGTACGTTTGCAACCGCGTCGAACGTTGAGCCTGTTGTTGCGCTTGAATATTGTGGGTAAAGAGGGAAGACAACGATGTTAGTGATCCCTTTTGAGCGAAGTGCTTCAAGGCCGCTTTGGATAGACGGGTTACCATAGCGCATTGCCATGACCACCTCGACATTGTCGTAGTTTTGTTCTTTTAGTAATGCACTCAGTTTATTACACTGGTCTTGTGTAATTTGTACCAGCGGCGATCCCTGATCTGTCCAGATACTTGCATAGGCTTTGGCCGATCTGCTTGGTCTGACTCGTAAGATGACGCCGTGCAGTATTAACCACCAAAGTGCTCTGGGCAGCTCTACGATACGAGGATCAGATAAAAACTCACGAAGATAATTTCTTAGTGCAGGTGCATTCGGGGCATCCGGGCTACCCAAATTGGTTACCAGAACGCCGATTTTTTCATTAAATCTGTTCTCGTGTGGATTATCAGTAATGGCAGAAAGCTTTGGCACTCACGGCTCCTTTGGTGTGTTCTGTTAGCCTTGCTATTCTACATAAAAGGCTAGAGTGAAAAAACGATTTTCGGTTGTACGTACTTGGCGTTGAGTTAGATCTCGTTATTTTGTCTTAAAAAAATGGCAAAATACAGATTTGTTATTGCAAAAACAGCGCATTAGTCGTATTTTCTCGCTTCGCAGAAGCAATTGATAGCATAGAATTCGAGTTTAAACATGCGATTAAATCACCCCGTCACCAATCAGGAAAAACGCTTTTCCGCTGACACCCGACTAATTTCAGTGACCGATCTGAAAGGCACAATACTTGACTGTAATGAACATTTTGTAGAAGTCAGTGGGTATGCCAAAGATGAATTAATTGGCCAGCCACATAATTTGGTTCGCCACCCGGATATGCCCGAAATCGCATTTAAGACTATGTGGGATCAATTAAAAGAGGGTAAACCCTGGATGGGACTCGTTAAGAACCGTTGCAAGAATGGTGATCATTACTGGGTAAATGCGTATGTCACACCAATGACGGAAGGCGGAAAAATCATCGGCTATGAATCTGTCCGTAGCTGTCCGGACCGTGAATCTGTGACTAGAGCCGAAGCGCTTTATAAACGGGTTAAATCAGGTCAACGTGATCAAGTGAAACTACCCAAGCTACGTGCAATCTGGCCTTCACTGGCAGTGCTTACGGCACTCTTTTTATATCTATCAGTGAATGAAATGCTTGGGTTCGGGTGGCTGATTGCCAACACACTGGCGTTGTTTGCTTATAACACTTACCGCGATAACGAACAGCTGGGCAGGATTGATAAAGTGATGTCGCACAGTTTCTGTGATGATATTGCTACTCAGGTTTACTCCCCATGGAGTGGCAAGATGGCTCAACTACACGTTAAATTGCTAAGTGAGCGTGCGCACCTGGATACCATTATTACGCGTATTGAATTCGCTGCAAAGGGTGTCGCTGGTGGTGCGAAAGAGAGTAATAGTAAGAGTATCGAAACCTCTCAATGCCTGACAAAACAGCAACTCGAAACTGAGCTGGTTGCCACTGCGATGAATGAAATGGCAACCACCATCAATGAAGTCTCGCATAGTGTCCAGGCCAGTTCAGAAGATGCTAAAGGGGTACTCGTATTGGCCCAGGAAAGTGCACGCAGCTCGGAAGAAACGCGCGCTTCAATAGAAAGTTTGGGTGCAACCGTTGTTGATATTAAGGATTCAGTGTTAGGTGTGGCAAAACAAACATCTAAAATTGCAGAGGCGGCACAGATCATTGAGCAAATTGCAGAGCAAACCAATTTGTTGGCTCTGAATGCTGCAATCGAAGCGGCAAGAGCCGGGGAGCAAGGTAGAGGCTTTGCTGTAGTTGCAGATGAAGTGCGTCATTTAGCACAACGCACGCAGGAGTCGACTAAAGAAATCCATGCGATCATCGAACAGTTGACGCAAAGCACACAAAACGCCGAATTCATTGCAAAGCGAGGAGAAGATGAGTCTCGTCAGGGCATTGAGCAGCTTTCACATTCTTCTCAAAAATTAGAAGGGATTTATCAACTGATAGAGAAAATCAGCGCGAGTAGCATGCAAATTGCCACGGCTGTGGAAGAGCAAGCAACGGTCTCTGAGGATATTAATCAGCAGGTGGTTAGCATTGCAGCACTCGCCAACACAAGCGTAAATAGCTCAAATGAAATGCATGTGATCAGCGAAGAATTGACCACAGTGGCAAATGATATGTATGAACTCGTTGTCAGATTTAAACGCTAAGTTTTAATCAGTATTCTAAACGGGGTTGGTTTTTGTGATTCGAGCTGTTGCAGTTTCGCAACCGTTGCAGCGGTAAAAACATGCCCCTTGGGTAACAGCATTATGCCTTTATGGCTATGAATGGCCAGGCCCAGTTCCATGCCTGGCTTGAGTTTTTGTGCATCAAGGATATTCATTGACCCCACCTGCTCTGAGCCTGTTCCGTCAGCTTGAACAGATTGCTCTAATGCAGCCACTACCTTAGGGTGATAAAAGGATCCACTGTACATTTTTATCATTTCCAATGCATGAGCGCGCTGTTCTTTTTCTGGGTTATTGGTTTTTAGCAGGTGTTCTACGTAATCTCTGACTGCCGCAAGAATGTGCGCGCCTATGGGGATTTCTTTGCCTTTCAAGCCTTTCGGGATACCTTGCCCGTTGTACTTTTCATACTGATGGTAGATAGCTTCGCCAACATCACTCAAATGCTGTGCCGGCATGAGCATCAGCTGTGCGGTCGCTGGGTGCGTGAAAAATAATTTTCGTTGCTGGGGACTTAACTGTTCGACAGGTCGATTATAAAGAGCGGGATCCATTGCCAGCAGCCCTACTTGCGCCAAGTAACCAGCCATCTTGGTTAGTTGTATGACTTTTTCACTGAGCCCAAGTTTATGTGCAACAAGGCCACAAAGATGAGCAATGTGCTTTGCCAGATCAGCATTGATATAGGGGTTAGCATTAATAAAATTGTACAGAAGTTCTACGGTTGCTTTATGCTCATCTTGTTCTCGTTTGTTAGCCGTTTCAAGTTGACGAAGTACTGTTCGGATCTGAGCAGTACGCTTTTCTACTAACTCTTCGAGATTGCCATTGAGCACTTTCAGTTGTTCGTTTTGTTTCCTAACCTCTTCTTGAAGTGCCAGGTTGTATTGTTTAAGGCGATATTTTTCGGCGGCATCTTTAATAACGTGGATAAGGGCCTCATTCTGCCAGGGCTTTTGAAGAAAGTTATGGATACCGCCTTCATTTATGGCTGCGATCGTTGAATCCATATCCGCGTAGCCAGAAAGTAAGATGCGTTGTGACTCGGGTGATACTTGCCTCGCTTTGGTCAGGAATTCAACCCCATCCATTTCTGGCATTCTCATGTCTGAGATGATCACTTCAAAATCATTTTCATCAAGTGCCTTGAGTGCAAGCTCTCCACATTCATATATAGCGACCTGCATGCCAGCCATACCCAGCGTTCTTCTGAGTACTTTAAGCACGCCAGGCTCATCATCCAGGCACAATACTCGAACAGGCCCGGAGGGAGGCGTAGCAATTTCAGGTTCTTGGCTGTGTTCCATCATAAATCAATGACGTAAAGCAATAGGTAATATAAAAACTAGTCTAAACTTTGTTTTATAACAATTACTGCAGCGAGTTTGGTGCTAATTTATGTGGTGTAAGGAGTGAACAATGAAAGGCATAATATTCCGTAGTTTAGAAGAACTGGTTATCGAAAACCTAGGTATGAGCGCATGGAATGCACTATTGGATGAGCATAGCCCGGAACATCGCAGTTATGTATCTGCTGTCTCTTATCCGGACGAAGAACTGTATGCGCTGGCAAATGGTGTTGCTGAAAAAATGGCTTTACCTTTGCCTGACGTATTAAGCGTATTTGGTCGATTTTTGTTTGGCTCATTGGCTGCCAAGCATACTACTGTGCTTGCAGAGCTGGATACATTCGAAAAGTTGATTATGGCAATAGACAGCGTGATCCATGTTGAGGTGGCCAAATTATATGATGAGCCGAATCTGCCAAAGATTGAAGCTACGATTGTCAATGATACGGAGATATTAGTAGATTACCAATCACCCCGAAAGCTAGGGTTCTGTGCCGAAGGGCTTATCTATGGTGCGGCCGATTACTTTAATAAGCAAATAGAAATATCGCATAGTCGATCTATAACGCAAAGTGGTGAACACACCCAGTTTATGGTGAAAATTTTGGCGTGAGTGCCGAAAGTATGATGCGATTTATGGGTTAGGTCTGTCTTTTCCGGCAGCAGGGCTGATGCTGTTGGTTCCCAAGGTTGAGTGCAAGAGGTGACTATGTCGCAAGGTGACAATGAATATTACAAGGCGTACCGCAGAGAAAAGCAAGCTCGTGATGAGCTTGAAACGCTATTAGAAGACAAAACACGCTCTTTATACCTTGCCAACCAAGAGCTTGAGGCTAATCTGACGCAGCTAAAACGACAACATGCCGCTATTTTGCAGAGTGAGAAGATGGCGACGCTCGGTGTTATGTCAGCGGGCGTGGCACACGAAATAAATAATCCTTTGGCTTATGTTAACAGTAATGTGGCTACACTGGGGCAGGTCGCTAAAGGCGTTGCGGAATTGATTAATACAAGTCAGCAATTTTCAGACAACGCAATTGATCAGGAGGCGTTTAAAGAGGCGTTTAAGAACCTGGAAGCACAATATCAGCTGGGTTTCTTTGCGGAAGATGCAGAAGATCTCATCGAAGATTGCCAGGACGGTTGTCGGCGTATCGCGACTATCGTCGCAAGTTTATTGGATTTCGCTCGGCCCAAAAACAATGAATTTGTGATGGCTGATATGACAGAAGCGATTGACAGTGCGCTGGGCTTGCTTGCTAATCAGCTTAAGCACATTGAACTGGTGGTCGAAAAAGCTGATATCCCACTTAGTTATTGCAATCTTGCTGCGTTAAATCAGGTGATCATTAACTTATTGATGAATGCCAAATATGCTTGTGAGCAGGGTAAAGCACTAGGGAACTGCCCAACTCCTCAAATCAAACTGATCGTCAGTCAGTTACAGGACCATATCCTGATCGAAATGATTGATAATGGTACCGGTATAGAATCCGACATATTACCGCATATATTCGAACCTTTTTTTACCACCAAACCTGTTGGGCAGGGGACCGGTATGGGTCTGGCTGTTGTGTATGGGATTATCTCAGAGCATAAAGGCACCATTAATATTGAAAGTAAGCGTAATGAAGGTGCTAAAGTCTCGCTAACATTGCCTGTCATCATTGCCAGTTAATCACGCAGATAGTCTTCATTAAGATTTCTATTCCTTCAAAATAACTTCTGAACAACCTCGTTGTACCTCATTTAATGTCAAATCATGCCTTTGTTACAGCGTTAACGTTGACGTTAACGTGATGTTATTGGTCTGACCTGGTTGGTTTCTTATATAACTATTGGTTATAACTTATGTCTAAACGTGATCTTCAGAATTGCACGTGAAAGATAAGAAAAACTTATCCGAATACATAAGTTTTTCTTTCCTATGTTTCTAATTTGTTTCTAACTGATTGTTCTTTATGCAATAGCGTTGAATATATGAACTGTAATATATGAATTTAACTCATTTAATTGGGGTAGGGTCAAAATGAGAAAAAGTCCATTCATTTGAATAATTGGTAGGTAAAAAGGATGGTTTGTGAGGTTTTGTTGGTTAAAAAGTAGTCATGCTTACGTTGACGTACTTCATTTCTATGTTAGCTTTACTTTAAAAATGTTAATCACAAAAACAGTAAAGGTTGAAGAAAGTATGAAAACGAGAAACAAATTCAAGATGGCACTGCAGCTCAGCGCAATCGCTATTGCTATAGGCTCAACACATGCAAACGCGTATGACTGTACCGGTCTAAATCCATGGCAATCTGGTAATGCCTATACGGGTGGTCAGCAGGTCGAACAAAATAATAATGCTTATGAAGCGAACTGGTGGACGCGTTCTGAGCCGGCAACGAATTCTGGTGACTGGCAGGAGTGGACTTGGCTGGGTTTGTGTGACAGCGCTGTCGAAAATAAACCGCCAGTAGCTAGTAACTTACAGCCAGTTTCCGGTACTGAATTCGTTGCAAATGACAGCGTTGCCATCAGTGTTAAAGCCGTCGATTCAGATGGCACTGTGAGCAAGGTCGAGTTTTTTGTTGACGGAAGCCTGGTTGCCACTGACGTAAGCGGCACCGCGGATATGTTTGACGCGCAATGGAATGCCAGTGTTGGTACGCATGATATCAGCGCGACAGCCTATGATGATAAAGGTGCTGCATCTAACGTATTGACTAGTCAAGTGGTTGTAAAGCCAGCAGATACTGGTAACAAAGCACCTGAAGCGCAGCTTGTTATTAAGAGTCAGCCAGCGGAATTGATTGTTGGTTCGCAGGTCGTTTTCGGCTTGTCTGGTAGCGATATGGACGGCCAGGTAACCAAGTTGACGTTTACGGTAGATGGTGTTGATGTTGTAACAACCAATGGTAGTGCAACGGACCATACCTGGACAGCGCAGCAACTTGGCCCAGTTACATTTACTCTAACAGTAACTGACGATAAAGGCGCTACGGCTAGCGTTTCTCAATCTCTGACCGTTGTTGAGCAGGGCCAGGGTGGACGCGACGACTGTAAACCTGAAGGTTTGTTCCAAACACCTGGTGTGAACACACCTTACTGTACTATCTATGATGTCGATGGCCGTGAAAAAATGGGTACAGATCACCCTCGTCGGGTTATCGGTTACTTCACGAGCTGGAGAAACGGTGCTAATGGCCAGCCTTCTTACCTGGTGAATGATATTCCATGGGACAAAATAACCCATATTAATTATGCTTTTGCTCATGTTGACGCGAACAACAAGGTGTCAATCGGTGACCCTGCAGCACCAGGCAACCCCGCTACAAACATGGAGTGGCCAGGCGAAGCGGGTGCTGAGATGGACCCTGCCTTACCTTATAAAGGTCACTTCAACTTACTTAACAAATATAAGAAACAACATCCGGATGTTAAAACTCTCATCTCTGTAGGTGGTTGGGCAGAAACCGGTGGCTACTTTGGCAGCGATGGCAAGCGCGTTAACAGTGGTGGCTTCTACACTATGACGACCAATTCTGATGGCAGTGTTAATCAGGCTGGTATCGATGCGTTTGCGGCAAGTGCGGTCGAGTTCATTCGCACCTATGGCTTCGATGGTGTCGACATTGACTATGAATACCCGACTTCAATGAATGACGCAGGTCACCCAGATGACTTCCCAATTTCTAATGCGCTACGTGCCGGGTTGAATGCCTCTTATCAGGTATTGATGAAGCGTTTACGTGAAGAGTTAGACAAAGCCGGTCAGCAAGATGGCAAACACTACATGCTAACTATTGCGTCACCTTCTTCTGGCTATTTGCTGCGTGGTATGGAGACCTTCCAGGTTACTAAGTATCTGGATTACGTCAACATTATGTCTTATGACCTGCATGGCGCATGGAACCAACACGTAGGCCACAATGCTTCTTTGTTTGATACTGGTGAAGATTCAGAACTTAAAGCATGGAACGTATACGGCACTGCTGAATTTGAAGGCATCGGTTATCTGAATACTGACTGGGCTGTTAAATACTTCCGTGGTGCGCTATCGGGCGGTCGTATTAACATTGGTATTCCTTACTACACGCGTGGTTTCAAGGATGTCCAGGGTGGGACTAATGGACTGTGGGGCCAGGCAGCCTTCCCAGATCAGGCAAACTGTCCTCCGGGCACCGGTAAAGGCGAGAAGAATAAGTGCGGCAATGGCGCAGTGGGTATCGATAACCTTTGGCATGACAAGAATGACGTGGGCCTGGAAGTACCTGCCGGTTCTAACCCGCTGTGGCATGTTAAGAACCTGCAGTCTGGCGTGTTAGGAAGCTACCTGGCTGACTATGGTCTGAACCCAGTTACAGACCCTGAAGATGCATTGACCGGTACATATGCACGTCATTATGACTCTGTTGCTGTGGCGCCTTGGTTGTGGAACGCAGAGAAAAAAGTGTTCTTGTCTATTGAAGACGAGGAGTCGATGGGCACCAAAGTTGACTATGTTATCAACAATGGCCTGGGCGGCATTATGTTCTGGGAACTTGCTGGTGACTTTGACTACGATGCCGCAAAAGGTGAGTACTTCATGGGGTCGAGCCTGACAACGCTAGCATACAATAAGTTTAATCAGTCTGGTGCGCCTTACGATATTCATCCGGGGAATGTGAACTTCCAGGTTCCTGCGGAATCCGTTGATGTTACCTTCACCGCTAAAGATTTCCCACTAGGTGATGATAACTATCCAATTGCGCCAACATTTGCGTTTACCAACAACTCTGCCATTGATTTGTCAGGTGCGAAGATCACATTTGATGTGCCAGTTGCAACATCGGCAATCTTTAAGTCGAACTGGAATGCGCAAGAGAAACTGGGTATGGCGGTTGAAGCGAATGCCTCTAACGCTGCTGGCAACAACATTGGCGGATTTGAGAATGAGTTCCACCGCTTCTCAATCACCCTGGTAGACGAGTGGGGCAACATTCCGAAGTCGTTCGCACCGGGTGAAACGGTCAATGCTCAGGTAATGTACTACATGCCTATTACAGGTCCGGTTAACTTTGTTGCTGAGAAAGACGGTAAACGTTACGCATTTAAGTTCGAGTATCCGAAATTGCCAGATGCAAAACCAGGTGATGGTAACGGCGGTCCAATCACAAGCTGTGAAGGTGTGCCTATCTCTCAGATTAAAGTATACCCAGAGTTTCCAAAGGGTACTCATGCTGCTCAGGGTGACTTAATCATCGATGGAAATGGTGTTTACAAAGCGAAGTGGTGGAGCAATAAACAGCCATCAGTAAGTTCGGATTACACCAAGGTTTGTAGTTTGTAACCGACCCAATTTCAAAGGACAGGGGCTTCGGCCCCTATGATAGAGGCAAACTATGAAAACGTTTAAATTACTATCACAGCAGAGCGCAATCAGCGCATTGGTATTGTCAGCATTGTGCTACAGCGACCTGGCTGCAAGCCATGGTTACATGGATTTTCCGCTTGCGAGGCAGGCTATTTGTGAAGACCAAGGAGGGTACTGGTGGCCAGAAGATGGTTCCAATATCCCCAATGCTGCCTGTCGGGCTGCTTATCTGGAATCAGGCTACGTGCAGTTTATTCAGGAACACGAATTCGCCGTTAATACGCCAGATTACAACAACCAACAGGCTGTAGAGAAGAATATACCAGACGGCACTCTCTGTGCGGCGGGCTCACATGAAAAACGTGGCATGAATCTGCCGTCAGCCGATTGGCAAAAGACAGAGGTTCGTCCTAATGCAAATGGTGAGCTGGCAATTCGCTTTCATGCGACGACACCGCACAACCCCAGCTTCTGGAAGTTCTATCTGACCAAGCCTGGGTTTAACCCGGCGACAGACGTCATGACGTGGGGCAGTATCGACTTGATCACAGAGATTGGTAACGTAGATTTTGTCAAAGATCCGGATGGTAAACGTATTTACGAAATGACCATTCAGATACCTCAAGGCCGTAGTGGCGACGCTATTTTGTATACGCGCTGGCAGCGCAATGATGTCGTTGGAGAAGGCTTTTACAACTGTAGCGACATTAACATAGTGTCTGATTCGCAGCCTACCGACTGGTACGCAGCTGGCTATTTTGTTAGCCGGGGACAGATTGCTAACGCTGGCGACCTCGTGTGGGCGCGCGTTTTTGACCAAAACGGCCAGGAAATTGTCAAACATTCTTTAGCAGTCACGGCGCAAAATCAGGCCAGTTGGGCGACTGTGCTGGCAGGTCAGCTGAATGCAACCTATGCCAATGATGTTCAGGTCGGTGTCAAACAGACTAATGGCGACGTGGTGTTCGATGAAGCGAATTTGCTTAGTAATCAGGTGTTCGTAACAGATGCGGCGTACACCTATAACCTCACTATCGTACCTAAGGCGCCAAACACGCCTCCTACGGTTCATCAACCTGACCCGGTTGTGATGGATGAGAATGCACAAGTACAGGTACACGTGCATGCCTTTGATGATGAACAGACCGAGCTTGTATACAACTGGACACTGCCTGCTGGGCTCTCTATGACAGGCAGCGGCGCCACTATCTCTTTACAAAGCGGTGAAGTCTCAGCAGATACACAGTATACCGTGTCGGTAGCTGTATCGGATGGTGAATTAGTTACTTCCAGAGACTTCACTGTCACGGTTAAGGATGTACCTGTATCAACTTTTCCTCAGTGGAAGGCCTCTAAAACTTACGTAGGTGGCGATAAAGTCTCTCATGGTAATAAAAACTACGAAGCCAAATGGTGGACACGTGGTGAGGAACCAGGAAAAGCACAGGTCTGGAAAGCGCTTTAGTCAGACAAAACAGTTTTAAGCAGTACCAATAACTCACCCCTCGGGGTTTGGATATAACATGTAAATAAGGTTGAGAAAGTAATGAAGATTAAACAGATAAGTACAGCGATAGGCTTAGCACTTATGAGCGGTTCAGTATTAGCTGCACCTTCAACACCTAGCTTGAGCTGGGAGCCACAAGTGTATTCTTTTGTAGATGTTGTACTCGATGGAAACGGGTCATACAAAGACTTGGTAACTGCTAAAGATAAAGTTGATATTCAGATTAAATGGAACGCCTGGAGTGGTACAGGTGGTGACAGTTATAAAGTCTACTTTGACAACCAGCTTGTCAATGAAGGTACGTTAACAGCCGGCACAAAGAGCGGCACTATCACTTTCCCTTATATGCAATCTGGTCGCCATACTTTGTATGTTGAGCTGTGTGATAGCACGGGTTGTGCAAGAAGTGCTGGTAAAGAGATAGTGATTGCCGATACAGATGGTGGTCATCTTGAGCCTCTGCCTATGGATGTTAACCCGAATAACCGTAACAACGGCACAATCCCGGGCAAAGTAACAGGTGCTTACTTTGTAGAATGGGGAATCTACGGCCGTGACTTTGACGTTACCAACATTCCTGCACAAAACCTGAGTCACCTGCTGTATGGATTTATTCCAATCTGTGGCGCGAATGAGTCGCTGAAAGAAATTGAAAATGGTAATAGCTGGCGCGCATTGCAAAAGGCTTGTGCGGGAACAGCTGATTATGAAGTCGTCATTCACGATCCCTGGGCTGCTGTGCAGAAAACACTGCCTGGCGTGAATCAAAACGACCCAATCCGTGGTACATATGCTCAGCTGATGGCACTTAAACAGCGTTACCCTGATCTTAAGATTCTGCCTTCCGTTGGTGGTTGGACGCTTTCTGACCCATTCCACGGCTTTACAACGAAAGCAAACCGTGACGTTTTCGTCGCTTCAATGAAGAAATTCCTGAAAACCTGGAAATTCTATGACGGCGTAGACATTGACTGGGAATTCCCTGGTGGTGATGGTCCAAATCCTGATTTGGGCGATCCAGTCAATGATGGTCCTGCCTATATTGCGTTGATGGCTGAGCTTCGTGCCATGCTTGATGAGCTGGAAGCCGAAACTGGCCGCACCTATGAGCTTACTTCTGCAATCGGTTCTGGTTACGACAAAATCGAAGATGTTGACTATCAGGCTGCTCAGCAGTACATGGATTACATCTTTGCAATGACCTATGACTTTTACGGCGGCTGGAATAATGTTACAGGTCACCAGACTGGACTCTATTGTGGTTCGCACCTGAGTCAGGACGAATGTAATGGCACTGGTGTAGATGATAATGGTGAGCCGCGCAAGGGTCCTGCTTATACAGCCCACAATGCGGTACAACTGTTGCTTCAACAGGGCGTTAATTCCAAGAAAATTGTAATGGGTGCTGCAATGTATGGCCGTGGCTGGGAAGGCGTGCTAGACCAGAATACCACTATCTCGGGCAACCCAATGACTGCACCTGGTAATGGTAAATACGCAGGTTCAACTTCAGAGGGGGTTTGGGAACCAGGTATCATGGATTATAAAGCCATTGCCGCTAATCTGGTTGGTCCAAATGGTACAGGCCTGAATGGATTTGAAGTAGGCTATGACGATCAAGCTGAAGCAGCTTACGTTTGGAATCGCAGCAATGGTAAATTGCTGACGTTCGATAGCGCGCGTTCTGTAGAAGCGAAAGGCCGTTACGTTAACTTGTATGACTTGGGTGGTTTGTTTGCCTGGGAAATTGACGCGGATAATGGTGATATTCTAAATGCAATGTACGATGGCCTGACTGGTGGTGTGCCAGTTAATAAGCCGCCAGTTGTGTCTGTAGATAGTAACGTTGTAGTGCAGTCAGGTGGCTCAATCACAGTGACAGCTACAGCGTCTGACCCAGATAATCAGCCTCTGACTTACACATGGAGTGCGCCGAGCGCTTTGACGCTGACTAATGCAACGACTACTTCAGTCGGTGTTGCGGCACCAGTGGTTACTCAGGATATCGAGTATACGTTAACGATTGCTGTATCTGATGGCGAAGCGACTACAACGCGCAATGTTACTGTGTTGGTAAAAGCGCCTTCAACAGGTAACGATGCACCTGTTGTATCACCAATCGCTGCAGTATCACTTGCGGAAAACACCAGCACATCAGTACAGGTAAGTGCAACGGATCCAAATGGTGATGCACTCACTTACACTTGGTCAGCAAGCAATGGCCTGACTGTCAACGGTCAGGGCGCGAACGCCACAATTACAGCGCCGGAAGTAACACAGGATACAACTTATCAGGTGACCGTTGCTGTATCTGACGGTACTGCGACGACTACAGCGTCATTTGATGTGACTGTGACTGATTCTTCAGTAGGTGCAGATCCTTGGGATAGAAATAAAGTCTATGTCGGAGGCGACCGCGTTAGCTATCAAGGTAACTTGTACGAAGCAAAATGGTGGACGCGTGGTGAAGAGCCAGGTAAAGCGATGGTGTGGAAAGCACTATAAAGTATGTTGATATCAGAGGTCAGGGTTTGGCCTCTGATTGACCAAGGGATTGGCCAACAATAATCAATAAAGGCGCTTCGGCGCCTTTGTTTTCTTCCAGTTATCCTTCATAATCTAGCTAATATTAATGATAGTTAGACATCGTGCATTTAATTTTTCTATTGTTTTTCCTGCCCATCGCTGCGCTTGCCAGTGAACAATGTGATACACGTTACAAGGTTGGTGTTGGTACCAGTTGGCCACCTTACGTGATGTACCGAGACACCGTGCCTTACGGTTTGGATGTAGACATCACCCGCAGGGTGTTCAGTAAAGCTAAGCTGTGTATCGATTTTGTACAGTTACCTTCATCGGCCCGCGGTATCACTGAGCTATCTAAGGGGTTCATAGATATCTTGCCTTCTGCCAGCTTCAATACGCAAAGGGCTGAACTGGCTTTTTTTAGCCAGGCATATCGTCGAGAGAGAATGCGCTTGTTTACACGCAAGGAACGGGTTAAAGAAGTCAGAAGTTTGACTGAGCTATTTGCTTCAGAACACACGTTTGTGTCTAATCCTGGCGCGTACTACGGCAAAGAGCTCGAACAAATTTTAAAAATTGCCTGGTACAGAGAACGGTTGCTTGAAGTACCGAGCATCAACCAGCGCATGCAGCTGGTGAATCGCAAACGTGTCGATTTTTTAATTGAAGATGAGTTTTCGGGTTTCTACTACATAGAGAAGTTGGGTTTTGAGCAGATGCGAATACACCCTTATGTGGTAAATGACAACGCGATTCATTTTATGTTAAGCCGAAAATCATTTAATAAGCAGCAAATAGATGAGATTAATGCCGCTATCGACGCCCTGAAAGACGAGATAGCCGATTTAATTGGTCAATATGGCATAAATACAGAGGCACGACCAAAAAGTGCGAGCCTCGAGTCATTTTACGGAGTGTGATAGATGCACAAAGCTGGCTTGATAATGAGTTTGATGATGGTGGTTTCGGTCTCTGCTATTGCCGACGATCTTAAGCCCTATCGTTTTGACAGCATGCAAATGAAGCTCGGCGCTTTATTTTTTGACCGTGCAGATCGCATGAGGCCGGCAAAAAGTGACTTTAAGGTCAACCGCAGTGTGGCAATGTCGAATGACGATGGACACCGTGCTGTGATACTCAGCCTTGAAAACCTTTCTTCGGGCAGGCGTATCCTCGAACCTGAGCAACTGATGGTGATTTATGCTGACGGTACGGCATTGCGGGTTAACGCATTACCAAAAAAAATTCTGCTAGAGGGCTACGAAAAACGCAACTTCACACTGGAGTTAGGCGAAAATGATTATCCTGTTGTGGCAGTAGTGGCAGCCAATAACGAAGGATATTAATACAATGGGACTTAAACAAATTAGTCAGCTCTACGCAATCTCAACTAAACCAGTTCGCAAGATATTGGGATTGATGAGCGGGACTTCTCTCGATGGCCTGGATCTGGCCTTGTGTGAGGTGACTGGCTCAGGCACGGAGACACAATGTAAGCTGCTAAAATTTGAAACACATACCTACGACAGCGAATTTAAAACCAAGGTTCGAGCAGTTTTTGCCAAAGAGACCGTTAACCTTGAATACATCACCTTACTCAACCCCTGGATTGGGCAATACCACGCAAAGTTAATTAATCAAACTCTGTCTCAGTGGCAAGTCAATACGTCAGACATAGATTTGATAGCCAGCCATGGCCAGACTATATTTCACTGCCCTCATCATCAGCATATGCATGTCGACTTCGGTGACGGGACACTGCAGCTAGGGGACGGAGATCAGGTTGCAACACATACTCAGATAATCACCGTTTCGGATTTCAGACAAAAGCACATTGCAAAGGGAGGCGAGGGCGCGCCACTGGCACAGTACGGCGACTACCTGTTATATCAGAGCACACAGGTGCATCGTATTTTGTTAAACCTTGGTGGAATTGCAAACTTCACTGTGTTACCGCGTAATGGCCAGGTAGACGATGTACAATGTTCAGACATCGGGCCGGGCAATACGCTCATGGATGCATTTTGTCAGCGTTATTTTGATGTGCCTTTCGATGAAGGTGGACGGTTAGCCGCAAAGGGAGAAGTCTGTGAAAGTTTGCTCGATTTGCTAAAAACCATACCTTTTTTTCATTTCGACACGCCAAAGACCACCGGACCTGAAGTGTTTAATCTTACCATGTTGGAAGAAATGCGGGCCAAATGCCCTGAGTTACTGTCTTCTTATGACGTGCTCGCTACACTCAATGAGTTAACTGTTTGGTGTGTGCTGGAACATATACAGCGTCTTAAGTTGGATGGTTCCGTGCAATTGATTGTCAGTGGTGGTGGTGCGCACAACACATTTTTGGTCAGTAAGATTGGGTCTGGACTGCCAGACGATTATGAGGTGTCTGAGCTGTCGCAAGATGGTGTGTGTGTCGATTCTAAAGAAGCAGCATTATTTGCAGTCCTGGCTAATGAATGCGTGGCTGGTGGTGGATCATTTTCGTTCGGTAAGATAAGCCTGCCTGGTTGAGCCTAGCAGGTTATTAATTTCTGTACGCAGATATTGGATGACAGCCTGAAACAATCCACCGGCATGCCTTGCGTTGTTGGCCGTAACCAGAGCTTGATTTTCATTTGGGTGTATTTCACGCGGTAGGTATGCCATGTAATCCATGCTGTTTTTGACGCGTTGTTTATAACCCAGTAGGCTTAATTGCAGATTGTACGAGCCAATTTTCCCAGCACCGCTAAGGCGTATCTCAATGGTGCCAGTCATAATATCTTTTTCTTTTAGCTTAACCATGCCTACAAAGTCAACGTCACGGTTGTTCTGGTGATTTGCCGTAATACGGATTTGGTTGCCCGATACTGCATCCTGCGGAAGCAGGCATGACACGACCAACTGGTCTTGCTCGATGAAAAACTCAAGTTGATCGAATGGTGAGCCTTGCTCAAGGAAAAACAGCTGTTGGGCCTGGTCCTGTATATCAAAAGTCAAAGACCGTTTACGTGTATTCATGATTCTGCCGAAAGATTAAACCGACCTCATTATGCCGGGGTTATATGTCAAAATTATTAAAAAAGGGCTCATGAGTGAGCCCTTTTTACGAGTAACGAATTACTCGTTGTTTTGTCTGCCAGATTATTTGATAGCAAGCATCAACAGGCCAGGCAATACAAAGAAGGAACCTAGTACATAACCAAATGCCGCAGATTTATTACGTGTTCCAATGCGTGCTAGTTTCTCGGCCAATTGCAGCGGGATTTCACGAAGCAGTGGCAAGCCGTATATCAGGCCAACAGCGAATACGTTAAACATAACGTGTACCAATGCAATTGTCAGTGCAACTTCTGCATTAGGACCGGTGATAGATGTTGCAGCAAGTAATGCTGTGATAGTTGTACCAATGTTCGCACCCAATGTGAATGGATAGATTTGACGCGTGTTGAATACACCGCTGCCTGCCAGAGGGATCATTAGGCTAGTTGTCGTTGATGAAGATTGAACCATCACGGTTACGGCTGCACCTGAGCTGATACCAGCGATTGGGCCACGACCAATTGCACTGTGCAGAAGCTCTTTTGCGCGGCCTACAAGTGCTTTCTTAAGCAGTTTACCCAAGGTGGTTACTGCGAATAAAATCATGGCAATACCAACCACAACCATCGCAATACCTACAGCTTTACCGTCAAGGAAGCTTACTGCGTCTTTAACCAGGCCAACTGCAGGCTTTACAAGTGGTTTGATGAAGTTATAGCTCTTTAGAGATAAGTCTGCATCACCAACGAACAGGTGCGACAGTGCTGCAGAGAATTTTTCAAGCAGACCAAACATAATTTCCAGCGGCAGGAAAATTGCAACTGCAAACAGGTTGAAGAAGTCATGCACTGTCGATGCGGCAAATGCACGCTGGAATTCTTCTTTATCACGGATATGGCCAATTGAAACCAGTGTATTAGTGATAGTAGTACCAATGTTAGCACCCATGATCATAGGAATGGCGATGCCTAATGGCAGACCACCTGCAACCAGACCAACAATAACTGAAGTTACGGTAGATGAAGACTGAACGAGCGCGGTGGCAAATGCACCCAGCATTAACGCGACAAATGGGTTTGTTGCAAATGCAAAAATTTCTTTAGCACCTTCTGTGCCGCCTGAAGCTAATTTAAAACCACCACTTACGGTGCCTACAGCAACTAAAACAAGATAGACCAGTAATGCAATCGCGGTCCAATTTAAGATCTTTGCAAAAAGAGAGGTTTGATTTTGTTCACTCATGATTTTACTCAGTTATGTCTGGCCAAGCTATGTGGCACTTTGATGACGTTTTTATTTCAGGGCGGATTAAAACAAAGTTATATGACAGAAATATTTCAATGCGACTGTCATTTAACCAGGCACTCAAAGTTAAAGGCGACAGTTTGACACTTTGTCTATGAAGAATTTATAGATTTTTTTTTAAGTTTCTAATAATTGGTGCTATTTTGGATTTCGCAATAGTGTTACATTGGTTTACATTAATCGCAGGTCGATACGCAAATTCGTCCTTACTCCACATTTCATACACGATTTAGACCTATGATAGTTACAAATGGTTACCGAGTCTTGTTCATGCGTTTTATCTTAATGCTTTTAATAGCCAGCTTTTTGTTTGCAGGTCATGCCACTAGCGCAGAACAGCAGCAAAGATTTGTCATTGACGACACTACCACGCAGCTCACTTTGAATAACGCCACCTTTTTTTATGATTACGACACGCAAATCAAAGCGTCCGGCGATATACCCGAGTTTCTCCCGCAATTTGTCCCCCTGAACGAGATTGATAAGCGGCCTCAACATAAACTCTATTCTAAATGGGTCTCGCTGAAACTCGACAATCAATCAAGTTCAGCGGATTGGGTACTCTCATTTGGCTTTGCCAGATTGCCCAAACTGGTGGTTTATCAGGTGGACGGGGGAGAGTTTAAGCAGGTGCTATCGCAGGACGAAGACGCGAGGTTTGATGAACGGCCTGTCCAGGACCCGCAAATGTACTTACCATTAGACTTGAAGCCGGGTCACAGCGAATTCCTGATTGAGTACCAAACGTTTGCAAATGCACCAGCTAATTTGCGTTTACACTCCAATGCTAACTATTTATCCACGTCACAACTCAGCATACTTACCAATGCTAGCCTGGCGGGTGTCGTCGCTGCCATTTTGCTCATCGTCATTGTTAACCTAGCCTTCAACCGCAATACCACCAATGTCTTCTATGCTATGTGGACTTTGTTATTTTTGCTTATTGTGATTGATATGGCGGGCTTCTCATTTCAGTATTTTTGGCCCAATCATGGTTTTTTCAGCGGCCAGTTTTCAATAGCACTGATGGCAATAGTTCCCATATTTCACCTGTTGTTCGTACGCGGCTTTTTACAACTAAAACACTATCATCCGACGCTTAATACTGTATACGTCTGTGGGACCTGGCTTTATATCATTCTAGTTCCTACCGCGTTGTATCTCGAAAGCGTGTATTACAACTTACTTGCCAGTACCTTTGTTATCCCACTGTTTGTGTATACCTGTATATGGAGTTTCAGACAAAAAGGGCCCGGAATGCGCACCTTTACATATAGTCTGATTAATCACCTGTTATTTCTAAATGTGCTTACCATAGTTGGGGCAAGTTACGGTAACCTGATTGACGTGTTTGAGATCACGTCCTTCATTAAAGTGGGCTATCTCATAGAAGTGCTGTTATTTACTGTCGCACTGGCATTGCAGCATAAATCACTTCAGGGGCAATTAGTCAGACATCTGGAGCAACAGGTTAATGCGCTTAACCGAACAGTTGATAGTGAAAGGCAGGTGGTGAATGAGCAGGTGAATCAGCTCAAAGCCAAAGAAGAACAACTTTTCACTGACCTGTCGCATGAGTTACGTACACCGTTAACTGTGATGAAAATCCAGGTTGAGTCATTGCAATATAATATTGTTGAAAATGTCGAAGACTCTTATGCCAAATTAATGGCAAAGATCGACGAGCTTCACAAGTTTATCGATCAGTTGATGCTCGTGACGGGCGATAAAGACGTTGCGAGTATTCTCAACAAAGAAAATGTGAAAGTGGCGCATTTCATCAACGAAACCTTCCAAACCTGTATGACCTATGTGGACCCCAAAAAAGCGCGACTTGAAGTGATTAATCGACTCGACCCGCACTTTACGATGCAGTTTGATAAACGCTCTATTGGCAACGCCATTTTGGAAGTCGTGAAAAATGCGCTGAAGTATGGTGGTGAAGGCGTTGATATTAAAATGAGCGCATTGGTGACAGAGCAGAATCTGGTACTGAGAATCGAAGATTCAGGTATGCCCTTGTCCTATGATGCGCACAGGCAGTTGTTTCAGCCATTGTTTCGGGAAGAGGCGTCGCGCAGCTCGCTGAGTGGGGGCAAAGGCATGGGTCTGGCAGTGTGCAAAAAAATTGTCGAGTGTCATGGGGGGAAAATTGATTCGCACAATAGCCTGCTGGGCGGATTGTGTATTGAAATTATCCTGCCTACCGCAGAGACAGACATGGCTTTGGCATAGAAAATAGTTGTAATCTGCTTGATGTCTGGCAGACTGCGCTGCGATATAGACTAAGAGTAAGGTTACAGACATGATAAGAAAAACCCTGGTAGCGCTCATCGTTGGTGTTGCACTGACTGGATGTGAAGCAACATCCGTCAATGTGCAGTCTCAACAACACATTGTTGAGCAAGCGGATGCGAATACGCAGATGATGACGCTTGCACAGACTTACTTCGATGAAAGCATTACGCTCAGCCCGTTATCAGCCACTTTTTTTGGTATGTCTGAGTACAACGATAAGTTCGAGCCACCGCTTGGACCTGATAGTCTTGCACAGTCACGCGCATTCACTGCTCGATATCTCGCACGCCTGGAAGCGCTTGACCGCAGTAAACTGAGTGGCCAGGCAAAACTATCTTACGATATTCTCCATTATGAGCTGGTGCAAAGCAAAGCTGCTGAACAGTTTGATGATCAGTTTATGCCCATTGACCAAATGTATGGTCCTCATCACGTGTTCGCAGCCATGGGGTCCGGTGAAAGCGCGCAACCTTTTAAAACGGTTGATGACTACAGTAATTTCCTTAAACGCGCTGATGGCTTTATTATCTGGTTGCAGTCTGTGCAGGCTATGATGACCCAGGGTATTGAGCGCAATGTCGTATTACCGCGTGCAATCACACTCAAAGTGATCCCTCAATTTAGAACGCATACTGTTGATAAAGCAGAAAACTCTGTTTTCTGGGGACCAATCCAGAATTTACCTGATTCATTTTCTGACGAAGAAAAACGCCAAATTACGCAGTCTTACAAACATTACATCGAGCGTTCTTTGGTACCAGCATATCGCGACATGGTCAACTTTTTAGAAACTACTTATTTGCCCGCATCCAGAGCGTCGGTGGGTTATAGTGCGTTACCCAATGGGCAGGCCTGGTATCAGCACTATATCAAAGAAAATACCACGCTTGATATGACCGCAACCGAAATCCACCAGCTGGGTCTGAGCGAAGTGAAGCGTATTCGCGACGAGATGAGCAGTGTTAAAGAGAAAGTGGGTTTCGAGGGAGACCTTCAGGCATTTTTTGAGCATCTGCGGAACAGCGACGAGTTCTATTTTCAGTCTGAGGCCGAGTTAATAAAGGCCTATGAAGACGTGAAAAAGAAAATCGATGCACGCGTTCCTTTATTGTTCGATATTAAGCCAAAGGCTGATTATGTCGTTAAGCCTGTTGAAGCCTTCCGTGCAGCGTCCGCCCCAGGGGCATCCTATGAGAGTCCCGCTCCGGATGGCTCAAGACCCGGTGTATTCTATATAAATAGCCACAACCTTAAGGCACAGCCTAAGTTTATTGTTGAAACACTATCTATTCACGAAGCCGCACCTGGACACCATTTTCAATTGGCGTTACAGCAGGAAATTGATGATTTGCCAGAGTTTCGCAAATTCGGAGGCTCAACGGTGTTTGTCGAAGGCTGGGCATTGTATGCCGAAAGTCTGGGTAAAGAGCTGGGATTGTTTACCGACCCGTACCAGTGGTATGGACGATTGTCTGACGAACAGTTAAGAGCGATGAGGCTGGTGGTGGATACAGGTTTGCATGCCAAAGGGTGGACTCGCACTCAGGCTATTGATTTTATGCTTGATAACTCTTCGATGGCGAAAAGTGATGTAGAAGCAGAAGTAGAGCGTTATATCGCCTGGCCCGGGCAGGCCGTGTCTTATAAAGTAGGCCAGTTTAAAATCAGACAGCTCAGAGAGTATGCCGAGCAGGAGTTAGGTGAACGGTTTGATATTCGCGCTTTTCATAATCAGGTCTTGATTGATGGCGCTGTTCCCATGCCTGTATTAGAAGCTAAAATTCAGCGCTGGGTCAAATCCCAGAAATAATCCCACCGCACAGAAGCAGGGCAGTTTTGCGCTGGCCTGTTTCTTCTAGTACAATTTGCGGCCCTTAAGTATGTGGCAAGTTCAGCGTTATGACTACAACTCCTTTTTGGATAGAAAAATCACTTGAAGAAATGAACCAGCAGGAGTGGGAGGCCATTTGTGATGGATGCGGTAAGTGCTGTTTACATTCCTTTATAGATTCTGACGAAGAAGAGGAAGAACAATTTAGTAGCACTGATGTACTCAGGGAAGGGGAAGAGTTACTTTACACTGACGTTGTGTGTCAATACAGTGATGCTAATACGTGTGCCTGTACGCGATATACTGAGCGCCAGATACTGGTGCCATCTTGTGTGCAATTAACCAAAGATAACCTTAAAGACATCTTTTTTATGCCACAATCCTGTAGCTACCGCAGGTTGCACGAGGGACGTGGTCTCGCAAGCTGGCACCCATTGCTTCACGATGGCTCAAAACAGGCAATGCATGACGCCGGGATTAGTATCCTTGGCAAAGCCATCAGTGAGAATGACGTAGATCTTGAAAATGACTTCGAAGATCACATTGTTACCTGGCCTGAGCAGGATAGAGATTAATGTCTGTTTGTGACTTTGCCTAGAAAGTCACACTCTCTCCTTCATTGAGTATGTAGACAGGGCGTGTTGGTGCCAGCGTTTGTTTTACGTGAAGTAGCCGAAACAGCGCAGAGTGGGAGGTTAAATCTCCCATTTTCCAGCTCATATTGCCATATCCCCAGGGCACTACCTGCTCACAGTTAAGATCATCGGCGGCTGCTAACATGTCTTCTGGTGTTAGGTGGACATTTCTATACCAATTACCATATTCCTCATGGTGATACGACGCGATTGGCAGCAGGCAAACATCAATATCACCGTATTTCTTTTGTATGTCTTTGAAGTGAGCAGAGTAGCCAGTATCTCCTGCGTAGAACAATGTTTTGCCCTGATACTCGAATAACCAGCCGCCCCACAATGTAGCATCGTTGTCTTCGGTCAGGTAGGGCACGATCACTCGGCTGCTGAAGTGGTGTGCAGGCACAAAGTGCACGGTGAGCGCTTTTTGCTGTGCACTTGCATACCATGCCATCTCGTTAATTTTGTATCCGCCATCAGCAAAGTAATCAGCAAATCCGAGCGGGGTATAGTAGGTTGGCTGAGTTCCTAAGGCGGCTATATCTGCTTTATTAAAGTGATCATAATGTATATGGGAATACACAACGCCTGTTAGATTGTCCAATTCAGAGCCAGCGGGCCAGTCTGGTTCGGTGCGGTAAAATCCGCCAGTCAACTTAAAACCCAGGTCAATTGGCCAATCAAACTGTTCACTCACAGGGTCTACGAGCACTTGCTGTCCATCAGGCATAGTTAGCAAAAAGCTTGCATGGCCCAGCCATTTTACCTGAAAGCCGTACTTGCTTTCGACATGGGGTTGCTCACCCACATAGGTACATCGCTCCATATTTTCCTGACACTCAATGAAAGGGGTGTCCGGGTAACAGGATTCTTCACAAGTATAGGGGTAGCTTTCTGGCTGTTTGTAGAGGTTGGCAAATCTGTCTGTATATCCTTCCGTGACTTTATATTTGACCACTGTATGTTCTGATTGCGTGATCTCAACCTGGTTCGCGATACAGGCGCTAAGGCAGACGGCGAAAGGAAACACTACAAAGGGTTTGTTCATGAATCGGTTCTTTTCTTATTTTTTTACTGTGATACGCTTGCGCCTAGCATAGCATAATTGATCAGTATTAAATCAAACGCTTAGATGTAAGCAGGTATGAATGTACCTGTGTTTTTATCGACGAGAGTAGAGAATGGACAGAGTTGCGCCAGAAACCTGGTATGCGGTTGGGTTATTTTTTTCGCTTATTTTGGGACCTTTTATTATTGGCTGGGGTGTTATGAAGGTATATCGCCGATACCGCCCGAAAACGCAGTCAATGCAGAATGAAAGTTCAGTGTCTGTGGTTGCTCAGCTGAGTGCACAGCGGGATGGCTTTTTTAAACTTTATCTGGTTGGTCTCATAATTTGCTTACCGCTTTTCTACTATGTTTACACTGAATATCTGATCCACATTTAAAGTGTCAGAGACCAGACCTGTACATAAGAATAAAGGTGCCTCCGTGCACCCACTCTCACAAATCTTTATGTAATATCTTTATGCCCGGGCAAAGAATCGAATGCCCCATAACGGGTCACCGCATAAGCACCACAGCGGCTGGCATATTCGACAGCTGAGTTTACGCTATTTGGGTCGCCCAGTAATGAATCGATAGGCTGATTTTGTTGCTGGCGGATGAGCGTTGCCAGTAACCCTCCTACGAATGCATCTCCGGCTGCGGTGGTGTCTACCGCTTTGACATCAGGGACATTGACTGACCCTTCAAATGAGCGTCCATAAAATCGAACCGGATTGCCACCATCTGTAACGATGAGCAGTTTTACATTTGCGGCCATAATCGCATCGATGGTATGTGATTGTGGCAGACCCGGATGACTTTGGGTATTTAAAAACTCGAGCTCTTCAAGTGACAGTTTTACAATATCTACGTTGGAAATAACATGCCAGATACGCTTTGAGCAGTGCGTCAGGGATGTCCACAGGTTCTCTCTCAGATTCATGTCAAAGCTGGTGGTCATCCCCTTTGTGCGTGCCTGAGTCAATGCAGATAGGGTTGTTTTATAGATGTTGTTTTCTGTCAGGCTATTGCTACAGACATGCAACAATGAATGGGTATCAAACATCTTTGTGTCAAAGTCATCTGCACGAAATAGCAGATCAGCCGCTGGCGGGCGATAGAAGCTGAAGCTCCTCTCTCCTGAGCTATCCAAAGAAACAAACGCCAGCGCAGTTTTTGCTTTATCTGTGCTGATCAGGTAATCACAATTTACCTGGTGATGTTGCAGTTCACGTTTGATAAACTGGCCAAACATATCATCGCCAACCATCCCACAGAAGCTCGCTGCAATACCCTGACGGGCTACAGCGACTGCGACATTTGCAGGCGCGCCGCCTGCATACTTAGTAAAAGATTCAGGCTCTTTACCATCAGACAGAAAATCTATCAGGGCTTCGCCAAAACATACTAAACTCATTGTTTCTCCTGCCCGAGCTGCTTAGCTCTTAGTACTTCGTAACAGGCGCCCATGGTGTGATAGTCGGTTTTACCAGCAGGACTTTTCTCGTTGCTGTACTTATCGTTACGACTGTCCAGGATCCTGTACCAGGCACCATGCTCATGGTCTATCATATTGTCCCAGCAATACTGCCATATTTTGTCGTACCACTGCCAGTAGCGATCTTCGCCCGTAGCGTGAGCAAGCAGGGCGGCGGCGGCAAAGCTTTCAGCTTGAACCCAAAAATATTTGTCGGCGTCACAGATACTATTGTCTGGAGCGAAACCATAGAAGATTCCGCCATGCTCTTTGTCCCAGGCTGTTTCAAGCGCAGTGTCAAACAGGTAGCGCGCACGCTCTATCATCCAGTCTTGTGGCTTGTGTCGATATAAAATTAAGAGTAACTTGCTCCACTCGGTCTGGTGGCCAGGTTGAAACCCCCAGGGTCGGAAAAGGTGCTTGGGATTATCCAGATTATATTCCCAGTCTATCTGCCAGTTTTCAGAGTAGTGCTCCCAAATTAGGCCATCAGCTAGCTCGGCCTGCTGTACTGTCATCGTGAACGCCAGGGTATGAGCACGTTCGAGAAACTTGTTGTCACTGGTGGCCTCGTAACACATTAACAGCGCTTCGCACATGTGCATATTGGCATTCTGACCACGATAAGGGTCTGCGATACTAAAATCGCCGTTATATTCGTCCAGGTACAGTTGGTAATCGTTTTGGAAGTATCTTTCTTCTAACATGCGCCAGACAGATTCAATAGTGTTCGCGGCTGAGTTAATTCCTGCCTTAAGTGCGACGGCATTGGCAAGCAGCACAAAAGCGAGGCCGTAACAATGATTGGTGGTGTCTTCAGCCTGATTTTTATTGATCACCCAGGCATATCCACCATTTGGTTGCTTATGCACCGTCTCCAGAAAATCCAGACCGTGACGTACTTGGTTCAGGTACTCAGGTTCCTGGGTCTGCAGATAGGCCATCGCATAATTGAAAACAAACCGGGTACTGGAAACCAGATGACGAGCATGCTGATTGTAAACGGTGCCATCGTCCAGAAAATAGTGGAAGAAGCCACCACTGGGGTCGATACATCGAGGGTGGTAAAAGCCCATTGTCCGGTTAATATGCTTAAGTAAGAAGTCGTCGTTTTTGAAATTTATAGACATAACCTTTCCAGTCTGTGGTTATTCGGCCTGAGTCTAGTGACTTGGCGGTACTCTCTTTGCGTCTTACTTTAGCACCATCAAAAATAAATTGGAACGGTCCAATAAAACATTTGTGATTTTTCTGTAACAGTGTGTAGAATCACTGAATCCTATAACACGGAGTATTCCAAGTGAGCGAAATCAACACTAACCAAAGTTATGTTGCCAGTGGAGATGCAAAGAACAACAACTATTTGTTACCACTGACGGCAATGACCACCCTGTTTTTTCTATGGGGATTCATAACTGTACTCAATGATGTACTGATCCCGCGTCTTAAAGCGGTGTTTGACCTGAGTTACACCGAAGCCATGCTGGTTCAGTTTTGCTTCTTTAGCGCCTATTTTATCGTCTCTTTACCTGCTGGTGCTTTCCTAAAACGGTATGGCTACAAAAATGGTGTATTAACCGGCCTTGTTGTTGCAGCGGCTGGCTGTCTCTTGTTTTATCCAGCGGTTGTCGTGCATGAATACTGGTTATTCCTGACTTCTTTATTTGTATTGGCATCAGGTATTACAGTGTTGCAGGTGTCTGCTAATCCGTATGTTGCAGCACTAGGTCCGGAAAAAACAGCGTCCAGTCGATTGAACCTAGCGCAAGCGCTGAATTCTCTCGGAACTACGGTTGGTCCGGCTGTCGGTGGTATGCTGTTGTTTGGTGCAGGCGCTAGCATGGCGACAGATGCGAGTGCTGACTCTGTTAAAGTCCCTTATTTGATACTTGCAGGCGCCTTGTTGTTGATAGCCGCTGTATTTGCATTTCTTAAATTGCCGACAATCGAAGCGCACACAGAAGAGGGTGATTGTAAGGCACGTGGTCACAAGCTGACAGAAGCCCCACATCTGGTTATGGGGGTGGCTGCCATATTTTGTTATGTTGGTGCAGAAGTTGCGATTGGCAGTTTCCTGGTTAACTATTTTGCAGAGCCTTCGATTGCTGGCATGGAAGAGCATACGGCAGCAAAATATATATCTTATTACTGGGGTGGTGCTATGGTTGGCCGCTTTATTGGCTCTGCCGCGTTGCAAAAAATCTCTCCTTCTAAAGCGCTAATGTTTAACGCCATTGCAATAATTGCGCTGTTGCTGCTCACTATGTCAACCGACGGTAAACTGGCTATGTTTGCGGTACTTGCGGTGGGTTTATTCAACTCAATCATGTTCCCGACGATTTTCTCTATTGCCATCGAGGGACTCGGGTCACTAACCAGCAAAGGTTCAGGTTGGTTGTGTCTGGCAATTGTAGGTGGCGCGCTGATCCCTCTGGTTCAGGGTCTGGTTGCAGACAGCGCGGGTATACAGATCAGCTTTGTTGTGCCTATGGTTTGCTATGTATTTATCGCATGGTACGGCTTGAACGTGGTGTCTCTTTACAAACAGTGGCAGCAGAAAGTCGATAGCTAATTATCATATTTTCAAGCCGGCCTCAGTGCCGGCTTTTTATCCTCCCAACGCATCATTTTTAACTTCTCACTTTTTATCTTTGCATTTATTTCTTATCCTGTTTCTATTGAATACGTATTCATTTGCGGTGTAAGATAGTGTTAATTGGAACGGTCCAAATAATAACAATTAGGTATTAAGGAGAGGTGCATGTATCGCATCGTATCAGTAGCGACTATGGCTACTTTGATATCTGTCTCATCACTGGGGATGGCAAAAGAGTCAAACACTCAGTGGGTAGACCCATTTATAGGCACCGGCGGAGACGGTCATACGTTTCCTGGTGCGGTTGTCCCTTTTGGTATGGTTCAGCTCAGCCCGGATACGGATAATCCAATGCGTGGGGTATCACCGCAGCCTGAAATTTACAAGCGGTGCGCAGGTTACCATTATGATGACACCACCATAGTTGGTTTTTCTCATACGCACTTTTCTGGCACGGGCCACTCGGATCTTGGTGATTTGCTGGTTATGCCGATTAGCGGGGAGGTTAAAACCGATCCCGGCACCGCAGAAAACCCAGACGCGGGCTATCGTTCGCGATTTTCGCATGACCAGGAATGGGCTGAGGCTGGTTACTATGGGGTAGAGCTGCAAGATTATAATATCAAGGCAGAGTTAACGGCCAGTCCCCGTGTTGGTATGCACCAGTACACGTTTAAAAATGGCGGCGAGGGTCATGTTCTGTTCGACCTGACCAGTGCAATTTATAATTTTGAAAACAAAGTGATTTGGAGTGATATTCGCAAGATCAATGACACCACACTGGTTGCTTATCGAGCAACTAACGGGTGGGCGCGTAATCGCCAGATGTACTTTGCCATTGAGTTTTCTCAGCCAATAGATAGCTACCGTTTCATCAATGAAGACAACATGCGCTATCGTTGTATGGGTTGCCTTGGTAAGGAAAAGCATTCAACGATAGAAAACAAAGCAGTCAAAATGACAGCGGGCAAAGCGGTTAAATTCGTAGCCAGTTTTGACAATGTAGAGAGCAAACCGCTGCAAATCAAAGTGGCGCTGTCTGCTGTCAGTCGCAGTAATGCACTCGAAAACCTGAGGGCGGAGATCCCGCACTGGGACTTCAACAAAGTTCGCAAGGCCGCCAATACTCAATGGGCATCTTATTTAGATAAAGTCGACGTTGAAGGCACGCGCTCTGAGAAGCGTCAATTTTACACCGCACTTTACCATGCATTACAGGCACCAAGCCTATATCAGGACGTGAACGGGCAATATCGCGGTGTAGATGGTGAAATTCATGATGGCAAGGATTTCGAGCATTACACACTTTACTCGCTGTGGGACACTTATCGCGCGCTACACCCTCTGTTGACCTACATAGATCCAGACAGGGTTTCGGGTATGATCCAGTCAATGTTGGTGCACTATCAGCAAAGCTACGAAAAAATGTTACCTATCTGGTCATTCCACGCACACGAAACTTGGACCATGATTGGTTATCACGCGGTCTCTGTTATTGCTGATGCTTACCTTAAGGGGATCCGGGACTATGATGTTGATCTGGCCGTAGAAGCCATTATTAACACCGCAAACAACCCAGTTTACGATGCGATCCCGGAATATAAAAAGTACGGGTATGTTCCTATGGATGTGCTACCCGAATCCGTTTCTATTACGCTGGAATATGCTTATGACGACTTTGCTATTGCTAGAATGTTCGAGGCAATGGGTAAAAGCAAGCAGGCTAAACACTACTATGCCCGGGCAATGAGCTATAAGAATGTGTTTGATTCACAAAGCGGCTTTATGCGTGGTCGCGATAGTCAGGGCCGCTGGGATCCTGAATTCAATGCGTTTAAAGCTAAGTATATGGGACCTTTTACGGAAGGTAACGCAATGCAGTACAGCTTTTACGTGCCGCAGGACGTCGCTGGCCTTATTGAGCTAATGGGTGGGGATGAGGCTTTCGCTAAGCGACTAGATGAGTTGTTCGATACGCCACTATCACATGACATGATCAAAGAGCACGAGGATATTGCGGGCCTCATCGGTAATTATGCACATGGCAATGAACCTAGCCATCACATCGCTTATTTATATAACTATGCGGGTAAGCCATGGAAAACCCAGGAGCGTATCCGTCAGATCATGGATACATTGAGTTCAGACAAGCCTGACGGACTTGCTGGTAATGATGACGTTGGCCAAATGTCTGCCTGGTATATCTTCTCTGCAATGGGTTTTTATCCTGTAGCACCGGGCGATCTGGCTTATGCGATTGGTGCGCCTCAGACACCCAAGGTCACTTTGAAGCTGGCAAACGACAAACAATTCACAACCACAGCTGTGGGTTTGAGCGATACAAACAAGTACATTCAGTCAGTCACCCTAAATGGCAAGGCGCTGCAACGCAGTTACCTGACTCATGACGACATTATGGCTGGCGGAGAGCTTAAATATGTTATGGGTGACAAACCGAATAAACAATGGGGCAAGACTTTTACTGCCAGACCGCCTTCTTTGTCAGAGTATAAATAATGAAAGCGTCTACGATATGTACCGCAGCCTGTACGATACTGATGTCGGCATCACTATCTGCTGCAGAGATAGACACACAGCTAAAGCCACTCGCTTTTGATGCTGATATTGCATGGCAGCAGTTTGCGCTACCAAATGTCACAATCAGAAATTTCAGCGAATCTAGCCCCGAGGTTTGGCAGTATGTTGATATCAGACTGATAAGGCAGATTTCATATAATGTTGCAAGGCTGCTCTATAAGGATATGTCTGTGGCCCCTCAGCTGCCTGAAATTGAAATCATTCTGGAAGACATGAAAGGGGTTGCGTATAAAGAGGGGGATTTTAATGGTGCGAAAATACACATCAGCGCTCAATACCTTGCGAAATTTGCCGAAGGTAAGTCGCAACAAGCATTGTATGATGAGTTGATTGGTGTGTTATACCATGAGATAGCTCATGCTTATCAATTTGATGATAACAACTACAAAGAAATAGGTCCTGTGATAGAAGGGATTGCGGATGTGGTGCGTATGAAAGCCGGATACGTTGGTCCGGGCTTTCGTAAGCCCGGCGGTAACTTTGACTCAGGATACAAAACCACCGCGTTTTTTATTTACTGGCTTGAAGCAACCGGTTATCCGAATTTGCTGGTTGACCTGAATGGACAGCTAGACCCAAATGATGACACACAGTGGAGTTGGCAGACTTTCTCAAAGCACTCAGGGATTGATTTGTCGCTTAGCTGGAAGGCCTATCAGTCACAGCTGTAGCGTTTTTTGATAATTATTGTGTGTCATACAAAGGTGAGAAATATCTCACCTTTTTTCGTTCCTGAAGTTGACACCTGTTTAATAACCATTCAATTGAAAAATAAATCGTGAAAACAAGTGTATAATTGACTTAAGACAGTAAAAGTTTCGCCGATAAGGTAAGACAAACTCGTTAAGATTTGGTAAAACAAATTTGTATTAGCAGAATTAAGACAGGATCCCCATGTTTAGTGCGCTTAAATTTACAACTAAAATAACACTGGCCGCTTCATTGGTGCTGGTGATCGTGCTCTCCCTTTTTACCGTGAACAACTTTATTCTGATGCGCTCGCAAACTCAGGCTCAGCTGACTTTGGTATTGCAGGAAATCTCCGAATCTGTGTCACAAAACATTGCAAACTGGTTGAATGACAGGCTGGATATTGTCAGCTCTGTAGCCAGCGGCCATCGCACTGATGATGCAACCGCTGATATATTGCGCCGGGTACAAACCGCGCATGAAGCCGGACACTTTAAGAATACCTTTATTGGTACGCCAGACGGCCAGTTCGTCCTGAACGATACGACGGTGGTGTTACCAAGCGACTTTGATGCCACCCAAAGGCCCTGGTATAAACTGGCAGAACGTAAAAGAGATACTGCATTTACGACCCCTTATATAGATGTAACTAGTAATGAGCTGACCATCACAGCTGTGGTGCCTATTATGAACAATGGTCGCTTCTCTGGTGTTGCCGGTGGCGACATAGATATGGCCACCATCACTGATATCGTCAATGAAATTGATTTTCTTGGTTATGGATATGGCTTTTTGCTAGACGCCGAAGGGCGGATCCTGAGCCATCCGGACACGCAGCTGAATGACAAACCAATGGTGGATTTATTTGGCACTAAATTACCCCTCACTGAAGCGTTCGCAGAGTTAGAAATCGATGGTAAAGAAAAATTGGTTTCCTTTGTGGCTATGCGCGGCATCAAAAATGTTGATTGGTATTTAGGCGTAGTTATAGACAAAGAGATTGCCTATAGCTCTGTCGCATCATTTCGCAATATGGCGCTAATTTACATGCTGGTGGGTGTCGTGGTGATAGTGGTGATGTTACAACTGTTGCTCAAATACCTGATGCGACCTATGGTTCACCTGAATGAAGCAATTAAAGACATAGCGCAGGGGGAAGGTGACCTGACACGTCGGCTGGATGTAGAAAACAACGATGAATTTGGTGAACTCTCGAATTACTTCAACTTGTTCGTAGACAAAATTCACGAGAGTATCTCTAAAGTCAAAGAAACCACGCTAGCACTTGAGCAGGTTATGGCTGGGCTACAATCCCAAACTCAGGGGGCCCTGGACATTTATACTGAGCAAACCAAGCGTACTGACAGTGTTGCTACAGCAATTAACCAACTGTCATCCAGTGCGGTTGAGATTTCTAATAATGCCAAGCATGCGTCTGAGCTTGCCACTGAAGCAAACAGCCTGTCGAGTCAGGGGCAGGTTGCGTTAAATGCCAACATTGAAGAGATTGGTTCTCTCAGCGCAAAAATGCAAAAAGCACAATCGACAATCGATGGTCTGGATAAACTGACCGCAAGCATAGGTCAGGTGTTAGAAGTCATCAAAGGGGTCAGTGAACAAACTAACCTGCTGGCACTCAATGCAGCGATAGAAGCGGCACGGGCGGGTGAGGCCGGTCGAGGCTTTGCTGTGGTTGCGGACGAAGTCAGGCAGCTTGCTCAGCGTACCCAAGAGTCGACACAGGAAATTGAAAATACCATCGGCGAGCTGCAACAGGGTTCAGCATCTGCCGTTGCCGTGATGAAATCAAGTATTGATGATTCCAGTAATAGTGCTGAACAGGCCCAATCTGCTGGAACTAAGATGCAGGAAGTTACTCACGCTATTGACTCTATTGATGGTGTGAATCATGCTGTTGCGAGCGCAACACAAGAGCAGAATGCAGTGATCCAGTCCCTTGACAGTGACATTCACGGGATAAGTGATTTATGTGTTGAGGGCAGCGACAGCCTGACAAAAACATTGCAAGAATGCCAGACGCTAAAATTGCAATTTGATGAACTCGAAAATATGCTCGCCAAGTTTAAAGTATAACCCTGTCACAGGCTGCATGAATGCAGCCTTTTTTATTTGTTGCATCAAAATAAATAATCCCTTCCATGAACTATATATGACATCTGTAACCTAACTGTATTGTTAGCGCAACATGGATGTCATTTAGGCACATTAGACTGCACGCAATTCCAATATAGCAACAAGCAAATATTAAAAGGTGTATGCGATGAAGTGCGTTAACCACTTGCTTTTAGCAGGTATGGTCGCAGTTGCGGCCAATGCTCAGGCAAATGATCTGAACCAAGTCATTGACTCAAGTTCGAAAATCAATCAGTCCGCTCTACAGTCTCAAAATAAAATCAACTCGATTGCAGAGGATATGCAGTCAAGATTACAAAAATTCAGAACGTTGAATAAAGAGATCGATGGCCTGGTAGTGTATAACGGCCAACTCGATAAGCAGATAAAAAATCAACTAGAAGAAATGGCTGCTATCAATGAGTCAATGGATCAGGTATCCGTGATCGAGCGTCAAATCACGCCTCTGATGATGCGCATGATCACAGGTCTTGATCAATTCGTTTCTCTGGATGTGCCGTTTTTGAAAGAAGAGCGTGCAGAGCGTATTGCTAAGCTACAGGCAATGATGGACCGCGCAGACGTGTCTTCCAGTGAAAAGTTTCGTCGTGTTCTAGAAGCCTATCAGGTAGAAGTTGAATACGGTCGTACGATTGAAGCGTATTCAGCTCTGTTAACTGTTGATGGTCAGGAACGCGAAGTTGATATGCTGCGCATTGGACGTCTTGAACTTCTTTATGTAACGAAAGACGGCAGCAAAGCTGGTAGCTGGAACAAAGACAGCAAGTCATTCACAGCACTGCCAGACACCAATATCAGTCAAATCAACAAAGGTATCCGCATTGCACGTAAGCAACTTGCCCCGGATATGTTAACTCTGCCAATTCAGGCTGCAGAATAAGAGGTATATGATGAACTTTTTTAAATCTTTCAGCCTAAAAACCGTTATGGCAGCTACACTGGCGCTGTCGAGCTCCGCATTTGCAGCTGAGCAAGCAATGGACCTGGATACGCTGTTGAAGCAACTTGAGCAAGGTCAGAGTGCACAAAATGCACAAAACGCTCAACGTGAAGCTCAATTTAAAGCACAGCAGAGTGAGCAGGTAAGAATGCTTCGTGAGTTAACGTCTAACCGCGATGGTGAGCTAAATCGTTCAGAGCGCCTCGAGACTCAGTTTGAAGAAAACGAAATTAAACTTGGTAACCTGAGCGATACGCTTTCAAAGCGCATGGGTTCACTAAAAGAGTTGTTTGGTGTTCTGCAGCAGGTTGCTGGCGACTCAAGCAACAAGTTCCGTACCTCAGTTGTTTCTGCAGAAATTCCTAACCGTAGCGCCTTTATGGACGATATGGCAAAACGTATGGGCTCAAGCACAAAGCTTGCTTCAATTGAAGATATTGAGAAGGTGTGGGTTGAGCTGCAGCGTGAAATGACGGAGCAGGGTAAAGTATCTCGTTATACGTCAGACGTTATTGTTGCTGGTGGTACTAAAACGCAAAAAGAAGTACTTCGTGTTGGCGCATTTAACCTGATTGCAGACGGTAAATATCTGTCTTATAACCCAGAAACTAACACATTGTCTGAACTAACGCGTCAGCCAACGGCTCGTTTCACACAAAGTGCTGCTGAGCTTCAGAGTGCACAATCAGGCATTGTTGATTTTGCCCTTGACCCGACTGGTGGTTCAATCCTGGGTCTGTTGGTTCAGGCGCCAAACACCAAAGAGCAGGTTGAGCAAGGTGGTGCAGTAGGTTATGTCATCCTTGGTGTTGGTCTGCTGGCATTATTGATTGCGCTAGAGCGTTTTGTATCACTGATGATTATGGGTGCTAAGATCAATCGCCAGCTGAAAGACTCTGTTGCACGCGAAGACAACCCGCTGGGTCGCGTAATGAAAGTTAAAGAGCAGTATCCTGATGTTGCATACGATACGCTTGAGCTGAAATTAAGCGAAGCAATTCTGCGTGAAATGCCCAAAATTACCCGTAACCTGACACTGATCAAAATCATCTCGGTAGTCGCGCCACTGTTGGGTCTGTTAGGTACCGTAACCGGTATGATTAATACCTTCCAGGCAATCACACTGTTCGGTACAGGTGACCCGAAACTGATGGCGGGTGGTATCTCTACGGCGCTAGTAACAACGGTACTGGGTCTGGTAGTGGCTATCCCAACCGTATTCCTTTACACCTTGCTTAACACTCGCTCTCGTAATCTGCTGCTTATCTTGCAAGAGCAAAGCGCTGGTATCATCGCTGAACGTAGCGAGAAAGGAGCGTAATTGTGGTTCTTTTAGTAGATGCAATTAATGCGCTACGTGAGTTCCTAGATACAGGTGGCCAGGTTCTCCTGGTCATCGGACTGGTCACTTTTCTGATGTGGCTGTTGATCCTCGAACGTTTCATGTTTGTTTTCGGCAAATTCAGAACTTATCGCAAAGATCTGCTGAATAGCTGGAGCAGCCGAGAGGAGAGAAACAGCTGGAATGCAGAGCAGATACGCCAGGCCATGATCTCACGAGCCGGTATTCAGCTTAACAGTAATCTGCCTTACATCAATGTGATGGTAGCCTTATGTCCGCTATTAGGTCTGCTAGGTACGGTCACCGGTATGATTGAAGTATTTAATGTAATGGCAATCACAGGTTCCGGCAGTGCGCGTTCGATGGCAGCCGGAGTGTCTAAAGCCACTATCCCAACAATGGCGGGAATGGTTGGCGCGCTTTCCGGGGTATTTGCCTCGACTTTCTTACAACGTAAGGCAAAGCGCGAAGTAGAACTGTTAGAAGACAAGCTGTTGCTTGATCACTAGAAAAGATTTGAGGAAACATAATGAGAGCTCCATTAGCTAAGGTTTTTCAGGAAGAAGAAGCCGAAGAAATTAACATGACACCCATGCTGGACGTCGTATTTATCATGCTTATCTTCTTCATCGTAACGGCGTCATTCGTTAAAGAAGCCGGTATTGATGTGAACCGCCCGGAAGCCGCAACAGCGGTTAAAAAGCAGCGTGCTAATATCCTGGTTGCGATTTCTGACAAAGGTGAGATTTGGATTAACAAACGCCAGGTTGATATTCGTGCTGTTCAGGCAAATATCGAACGTCTGAAAGCTGAAAATCCACAGGGCAGCGTTGTTATTCAAGCTGACAAAAAAGCAACGACCGACACCTTAATCAAGGTAATGGATGCATCTCGTGCCGCGGGCGCGTTTGATGTCTCGATTGCTGCACAGGAATCATAGGATTAGAAAATGCGTTACTTACTAGCACTCGTTATTGCAGGTATTGTGACTTTTTTCTTGTTTCTCGGTATGCAAGCACTGATCACAGGCGGCGAAGGCAAGATGGACGAGCCGGTTAAAGGCAACGTTCTTGACTTTGTACGCCTGAAAAAAGAAGAAACAGTTCAGAAAAAAGAACGCAAACCACAAAAGCCGCCAACACCAAAAGAGCCGCCTCCGCCAATGGATGCACCGCAGATGCAAAGTAATAATCTCGATGCAGCTGGTGCTGACTTCAATTTCAGCGCAGATGTGGCGGCCGATGTTGATCTCGCAGGGGGGTTAGCACTTGAATCCAGCGATGGTGAATATTTGCCTATCGTTAAAGTGGCACCTGTTTATCCAAGGCGTGCACTGTCTCGCGGAATTGAAGGCTATGTCATCGTTGAGTTTATCGTAACTAAACAAGGCACAGTGAGAGATCCTGTTGTCGTCAAAGCCGAGCCCGAGAACATTTTTGAACGTGCGGCAATGGATGCAGCGTTGAAATTTAAGTACAAGCCTCGTGTTGTGAACGGTGAAGCGGTAGAAGTGGCCGGAGTTCAGAACAAGATCTCATTCCAGATCAACGGCTAACAGACAAAGGTGCGATTATGAAACTATTTAAAAAAGCCTTGTTGGTAAGTGCACTAAGTTGTGCTGGTCTGGTGGCGCCAAGCCTTGTCTCGGTGTTACCCGGCGTAGACCTGGCTGTAGCTCATGCTGAAACTAAAACTAAGCGAGTTCCGGCACTGCGCGAGAAGGTATACAGCCAGCTTGCACGTGCACAAAAATTGGCTGATGACGGTGATGTCAAAGCTGGCCTTGAGGTGCTCGACTCCATCAAGGAACGTTCAGGAAGTATGAACTCTTACGAAATTGCCATGATGCACAATTTCTATGGGTTCATCTACTACAACGAAAACCAGCTCGATAAAGCTATCGGTTCATTTGAGCTGGTTGTCGCCGAGGAAGCGATCCCGGAATCATTGAGATTATCGACAACCTTCAGTCTTGCGCAGCTGGCGATGGCAAATGGTGATTACAAGGCAACGGTTGATTATTTAGACAGATGGAAGAAAATAAATACTCAACCAATTAAAAGTAATTACTATGTATTAAAAGCACAGGCTTTATACCAGGATAAAGATTATCAATCAGCAGTAGAGAATATTAATATAGCTGTATCGTTAACAGAGAGTGAGGGAAATGTACCTAAGGAAAACTGGTTAGTTTTACAAAGGGCACTATATTACTCATTAAGCCAGCCACAGAAGGTCGCTGATGTACTCGAGAAAATGGTTAAGCTGTTTGATAAGCCTGAATACTGGATTCAATTGGCGGGTATGTTTGGCGAGTTAGGCGAAGAGAAAAAACAATTGGCTTTGCTGGAAACGGCTAAGCAGAGAGGCTTTATTCAAAAACGCAGTGACATCATTCAGCTCGCCCAGGTTTATCTGTTTAACGGTTTACCATACAAAGCCGCGGTAGCTTTGGACGAAGGTATAAAAAAAGGCGTAGTTGAAGGCAATGCCAAAAACTATGCGTTTATTGCTGAGGCTTATGTACAGTCTAAAGACGAGAGCAAATCGATAGATTACTTTGTTAAGGCAGACAAAGATGTTAGCCATGGCAACTATCTACAGCGTATAGCCGAAGTGTACATCAACCTGGAAAAGTTTGATGAAGCAGCAGATGCAGCCCGTAGCGCACTGGACAAAGGAGACCTGACCTTTGAATCGAACGCCTATGTTGCACTGGGAATGGCGCAGTATAATTTGAAAAACTTTGATGCATCTATACTTGCATTTGAACAGGCAGAGAAGCACAAAAAATCAGCTAATCTTGCCAAGCAGTGGATTAAATACGTTAAGCGAGAAAAAATTCACGCCCAAACGTTAAAGCAAGCTCTGTTATGATTTTATAATCGCAACACCAAAGCCGCCTTCGGGCGGTTTTTTTATGCCTGAAAAATAAAAGTTCTTACCCTAAATAGATACTTTCATTTTTTTGAAAATAAACAGACACACAAATGAAATATATGGTTTATATGATAACGCCAGCTCAAATAAACACTCAACGGAGAATAAAATGAAACTTACTGGGTTATTCAAAGTAAGCCTTGTTACATCTGCACTTGTACTAGCTGGTTGTGGCGGTGACATCGAAGTAACACCGACTGTAAACGATACAAGCGTTACAGATTCAAATAACACAACAACAAATAATAATACTAACACAGGCGGCGATAATTCCGGTGGTGATAATGGTGGTAACACTGATGGCGATAAAGAGCCAGTTGTTACTAACCCATGCGTAACTCGTACCGTTGCTGGCGTAGAAGTACAGGGTGACTTCCGTAACGACAAACATTGTTACTATGATACTTCATTCGCAAGTAAAGCATTAGAAATCACAGAAAACATTACATTCGATGCATTACCTAATGGTGGCGCACACGTATTCGCTGGCGCTCTGCTAATTGGTGAAAACTGTGATACTAGTACAGGTTGTGCAGTGCCAAAGGCTGGTCCTACTCTAACAGTAAAGCCTGGTGCAACTATGGCATTTGCTTCAGGTGAAGCGATTATTCGTATCTCTCGTAGCGCTAAAATCATGGCCGAAGGTACTGCTGACGCACCGATTACATTTACATCAGCAAACGACATCGAAGAATTTGACATCACTGGCACTGGTCCTCAGTTTGCTGACTGGGGCGGTATCATGATCAACGGTAAGGGGTTAACCAACCAGTGTACTAATGCTGCTCGTGCTGACGATTTATGTAATGTTCCGGCAGAAGGTATCGTGAGCCATTTCGGCGGAGATAACAATGCAGACGACAGTGGTAACATCAAGTACGCTAAAATATTCTATGCTGGCTCTGGTCCACGTGAAGGCGGCATCGGTAACGACCTTAACTCATTGACATTGAATGCAGTAGGCTCTGGCTCTAGCTTTGAATTCCTTCACATTCACCAGGGTTTTGATGATGGTATTGAGTTCTTCGGTGGCGCTGCAAACATAAAAAATATTGTTGTAACTGATACCCAAGACGATTCCATTGATATTGATGCTGGCTGGCAGGGTAAGGCTCAGTTCATCTATATTAAGCACGGCACTATTAAAACCAAAAAAGATGTGAACTACACTGTCAAAGATGATGAAGGAAACAAGATCGTCCAGACTATTAACGCTGGCACTGATGGTTTCATGGGTAACAATGGTTTTGAAACCGATGGAGAAAAAGAGACAGGCCCTGAGTACGATGATGTATCTCCATCTAATCCAACCATTGCAAATGTAACAGTTGTTACCACAGACGGCAGGTCAATCCGTGACAATGATCCTTCTCAGGCTGCAACATTTGACGATGCTATCCGTGGTCAGTATTACAACACAATGTTCATTAAAGAAGATAACGCTACGAATGGTACAGCCTGTCTTCACTTTAAAGACAGTGATGCAGCTAAAAACGCAGTTGCCAACAATCTAAACTTCCACAGCTCTGTACTTGCTTGTGTTGCTAACTTTACAGATTCTGGCAAGCCACTTCCTGAAGGTCAGGATTACACAACTTGGTGGGATAATGATGGTAAGAGCATCATTCTCGATAAAAAGGGTGACGTACTAGCAGAGGATGGCTTCTCAACTAACCCAGATTCTGCTGATATCACCGTTGAAGCAAATGACCTGAAATCTCTAAATGACGATTTCTTCGAAGAAGTTGACTATGTAGGCGCAGTTTCAAACGCAGATACGTCAAGCGCTTGGTACAAGTGGGTTAAAGAAGCTCTTGAACTAGCTGACAAAGACTAATCTCTAAGATTACTTTGTTTTTAGCTCAATAAGTATTTCGAACTAGGCGCATTGATTGCGCCTTTTTTACGAGTTTTATCAGGATTGCAAATGAATACGCAGATAAAATTAAGAAAAGTCGCTTTGGCAGTAGGTGCTTCTTTGTCCGTCGGTATGACTGCGCCTGTATTTGCTGAAGAAGCGCAGGAAATTGAAGAAGTTGTTGCAGTCGGCTCACGTCTACAAGGTAGTGCTGCGGCTGTTATTGAAGAGCGTAAAAATCAGGCTTTCGTAGCCGATATCCTTGGTGCAGAGCAACTCTCTCGTACCGGTGATAGCGACGTAGCATCTGCGCTGCGACGTGTAACGGGTCTTACGCTTGTTGATGGTAAATTCATCTACGTACGTGGCCTGGGTGAGCGTTACTCAAGTGCTCGATTAAATGGTGCAGCGGTACCTAGCCCGGATCTGACCCGCAACGTTATTCCTCTGGACATATTCCCATCGAGCATCATAGAGAGCCTGGCTGTTCAAAAAGCCTATTCTCCTTCTATGCCAGCTGCATTTGGCGGGGGTAACATAGACATTCGAACTAAGTCAGTTCCGAGCGAGTTTGTAGCCAATATTGAGGTAGGAGTTGGTCAGAATCTTAACTCTCAGGATGGATACACGTTTAACAGAAATGATAGTGGTATTCCCGTCGCGGTTCAGACAGCAATAGTTAGGTATCGTGGTGATCTTTCCCTGCGAGGCATCGTTGAGCGTGAAGGGTTTACCGGTGATGGAGATCTGACTCCCGCAGACCAGGCACTTGCAGTTAATAAGTCTTTGGTACTCGAATTACCTCGAGATATTCGTGTCAAGGAAGAGTCTCTGGATCCTAACTATGATATAAAAGCGAGCATTGGTAACAGCTTTGATGAAAGTTGGCTTGGCGGAACGATCGGTTTTCTGGCTGCGGCATCTTATGACAACGACTGGAAATATTCGGAACGAATGACAGCAGTCCTAGATCAGTCATTTCAGGAAGGATGTAAAACAACATTAGAGACAGCAGAAGACGCAACTAATTCTTGTTATGTGACGGTAAAGGACTCAAAAGAGACGACGCAAACAGAGCGCATCAGTGGTGTATTCAATCTGGGCTATAAATATGAGCAGCACAATATTTCTTATTCAAAAATTTACCTGGAGGATACTGAGGAGGAGTCAGAACTCTCCACATCAGAGAGTCCTAATGGTAGTACAGTAAGAACGAAAGCTGCAACGGGCCAGGCGTATCGCAATTACGACTTTAACTATGAAGAGCGTATTTTGGATATCGATCAGGTTGTTGGCCAACACACATTCATGGACTACATGGGTATCGGAGTCGATTGGCAGTATACAGAGTCAAAGGCTGAAACAAAGATCCCTACCAATATTGGTTATAACTTCATTGACAATTTTGATGAAGCTGAAACTTATCAAGACTCAATAGTAACGGGCGACGATAACCGTATCCTCTATTCATATACTGAAATGGAAGATAACGTTAAGTCGTACGGCGGAAACCTGACGTTACCCTTGTATCTCGAGAACATCGAACTAACTTTTAAAGCTGGTTATGATTTCGTCGACCGTGCACGTGTTTACTCGACTTCAGGCTTTGCGATCCACAATGAGACAAACATTGCAATTCCGGTAAATTCCGATTTAGAGGGAATCAATGGTATTACTTCTTACTTGAGTGATGACTTTGTTTCTAATAACGATTTTTTGATCGCGTTCAATGAACCTACGGCTCCAAGCGCTGATGACTACATCGCAGCACAGAAAATAGATGCTGGCTACTTTGAGTTTGACGCAATTTTCAATAACACCTGGCGTTTAAGTGGCGGTATTCGCTATGAAGACTTCAAACAGGTGTCGATTGGTACCTCAAGCTTGGTTTTTGATCGTGTCACGCACAGCACTATCTATTCGGAAGAGCGGATCCTTGCTGGTACAGTTAACGAAGATGATTTCTTTAACGCACTGTCTATGACTTATCTCGGCGGTGAGAAGTATCAGATACGATTTGGTTATGGTGAAACAGTTGTTCGCCCTGATTTACGTGAATTAGTTCCGGTCGCATATTTTGATCCATTAACCGATATTCGGACAATCGGTGTTTCGGGACTCAAGAGCAGCGAACTGAATAATTATGATGCACGATTTGAATACTATATGGATAATGGCGACAACTTCTCGGTAGGCGCGTTCTATAAAGATATTACAGCGCCGATAGAGTCGATATTGCAAGTTGGCGATGAAGATTATACAGCCACATTTGTAAACGGCGACACTGTTGAAGTGTACGGTGTTGAAGCCGAGTGGCTTTACGATTTATCAGGCGTAGTCAGTGGGTTCTTTACATCGGGTAACGTAACATTGAGTGACTCCGAAGTTGAAATTGATCCGGCAAGAGCAGGTAACCTGACGAATCCAACCAAGCGTATGACGGGACATTCTAAGTATGTAGTAAACTTGCAGCTTAACTATGATTCTGCAGATGGTCAGCACAGTAGTTCACTTGTGTATAATGTGTTTGGTGAACGTATTCTGGCATCTGGTATCGGTGGTCGTGAAGACGCGTTTGAGCAGCCATTCCATTCTCTAGACCTAGTTTACACTTGGTACCCGGACTTCAATTCACAAGTTAAGTTCAAGGTTCAGAACTTACTTGATGAAGAACAGGAAGTGACTCAGTCTGACTTTATAGTGCGGCAAAAAGAGGTGGGCACTAGCGTAAGTCTGAGCTACAAGTACGAATTCTAAGTTAGTTTTTTAGAAATCCAAAAGCCTTCGGTCTGTTGAGTCCCGAAGGCTTTTTTTATTCAATTTCCCCCCTAGGAAACGCGCCAGTACTTTTGCATAAAGCTGAATGTCAGAAGAGTACGCTCACCAAAAGATGGGTACAAATGAAAGCGATGCTTGTTTGATCCTTTTGTGGTGTTCTTAAATTTGCTCTAAGTCAATTTTTGTGGTTTAAGTTGGTGATAAGGTTAAACTTATGTGATATTTGTGGTTTTACTAAATTGGGAAAATATTTTCTTACTTTTCAGATCGTTGTAATCAAAATTTCTTGAACCCTTGTTAGAATTAAGCCATACTTTGTTCTCACATACAAAATCAGAATTTTGGCAATTAGAATGAGTTTCTGATTGCTAACAACCTAGTTCTAAACTGTTGCTTAGGCGGCAGTATGGGACACAACCTTTACATGTTGTATCCAAACCCCGCTTATGCGGGGTTTTTTATAATTTATGTACAAGTTTAACGTTAAAAGTATAGTTTCTTCGGATAATGTTTGCTATTTTTAGACGTCTAGACATACCTCTCACGCAAAGTACTCAATGATTCAAAAAAAGGTAATACCATGAAAAAAGTAGGACTAATTGGTTGGCGTGGAATGGTCGGCTCTGTATTGATGCAACGTATGCATGAAGAAAATGACTTTTCTGATATTGAACCTTATTTCTTTACCACATCTCAAGCCGGGCAGCCAGGACCGGAAGTAAACGGCGAGTCTAAAGCACTCTTGGATGCTTATGATCTCAATAGCCTGTCGCAAATGGACATCATTTTATCCTGCCAGGGCGGAGATTATACCAAGTCTGTATACAGTGACTTGAAAGGCAAAGAGTGGAATGGCTATTGGATAGATGCGGCATCAGCATTAAGAATGTCATCCGACAGTATTATTGTGCTGGATCCAGTTAACAAAGACGTTATTAAGCAAGGCCTGGAGCAGGGCGTTAATACCTTTGTTGGCGGAAATTGTACCGTTTCTTTGATGTTGCTGGCACTTGGCGGCTTGTTTGAGCAAGACTTGATAGAATGGGTGAGTCCGATGACCTATCAGGCGGCATCGGGTGCCGGCGCGCGTAATATGAAAGAACTGATCGCCCAGATGGGTGAAATACATGATTCAGTTAAAGCACAATTGGACGACCCAGGTGCGGCAATACTGGAAATAGATAAACTGGTCGCTGAAAAGCTAAAGTCCGACAGCTTGCCAACTGATCAGTTTGGCGTCCCGCTCGCCGGCAGCTTAATTCCCTGGATCGATGTACCTATGGAAAGTGGCCAAAGCAAAGAAGAATGGAAAGCTCAGGTTGAAGCGAATAAGATTCTGGGTTCGAGTAAACAACCGATCCCTGTTGATGGGATCTGTGTTCGAATTGGCGCAATGCGCTGCCATGCTCAGGCGCTGACGATCAAACTTCGCGAAGATATTCCTGTTGAAAAAATCGAAGAAATTCTGGCATCGCATAACGAATGGGTAAAGGTGATCCCAAACGATCGAACGATTACGGAGCAGGAACTTACGCCTGTTAAAGTCACCGGTACATTAAGCATTCCGGTCGGCAGAATTCGTAAATTGACTATAGGCCCGCAATACATCAGCGCATTCACTGTGGGTGATCAGCTCTTATGGGGCGCCGCAGAGCCTTTGCGCCGTATGCTTCGGATCATTGTTGAGCAATAAACTAGCTATTAACTGCCTGAAAATACAGCTACGGTAGATGCGTCAGAATTTGGCTCGAGAGGTAGATCTTTACTTAGTATCAGAATCTACCTCTTGGTGAGGCATAGCGCTAAGTTCTCCGGCTGATAGGCCGTGTACTGTGAGCTCTAAGGTATTTCAAGTTGTGATGTCTCGTTTTAAGCTAATTTTTGAGGTTGGAAAACCGGAGAATACGCTTGTGATATTCATTATAGGACTAATTATTTAACATCCTATAATTTATATTATGTTAAATATGGTCATTTTCTAGTTTATCCCCTCAGAGTATCAGTATCTGTGTTATTTAGCCTATATCGGTATCGACAATGGCTAGCCTCTTACTTAAAGGTATAGATTTGCGTTCAATTTTGTTCACGACGTTTATCCGTCATTCGCCAGCTCTGATGTTTATAGTTATTAAACTTCTTACTCGGCCCCCGAAGAGCCTTTCTTTACCCCGTTCTTTTGCCAATTTTCAACAATGCTGTCGGTGGTCGATTTTGATAATGGTGATTCCTAGTAAAATAAAGACCGATACTAACCAGTATCGGTCTTTACTCTCTTGCGAAACTGAATTGTTTGATATTAATCACTGTCATTTCATAGAATGCTATTCAAAGTTAGCAGCGAGTTCCACATATCTGAAGTAGTCTTCAAATTGCATTGTGTTTAATGGAGCTTTTTCGGTAAATAGCTTGTAATAGCCAACTGTAACGAAAGCTTCAGGTTCGTTGATTGGAGCAACTTGATTCAGTTTCCTCCATTGAGTGTCATCAATTGTTGCGCTCTTTACGCCAGCTGAGGCTGAATGCAAGATAAAGATATAGGCGAATAAGTCAGCGATATATAAGTAATCCGTGCTTTCTTTTCTAATCTTTTTTGCATAGCCAGCAGAACCTTCCTTACCATAAGACCTCTTTTGCTGATATTTGGCAACTAGCTTCTCATCAACTATATCTCTTTTACTAAGCTTTTTTTCTTGATAAGAATACATGTATTCAGGGTGATCATGTTCGCAAACTAATTGGAGCATTAGATGACAGTCACAATATGTGTTCGTACCGATGTAACTAATTATGGATTCAAATTTTGCAAATAATTGCTCCATTCTTCTCAATGAAAGCTGATATATCGTCCCAATACATGCCAGAATATTACTTATGTGTTCAAAGGGAGTTTCTTTCTCAAGCTTGAGCGGTAGTTGAAGCTCCTCCAATATTTGACCTATTTGCGAGGACTCAACAAGGTATTTGCTAAAAGTAAGTTTGTCTGGCTCTGGCAGCTTTGCACTGCGGATAAAAAATCTAGACAGATACTCTTGGCCGTTGAAATCAGATCCATATATGGCTTTTATCGAGTGTCCCAACTGTTCGGTATCTGTGGCGACTACAAACATGTAGCCAGGCATTTCAAAAAAGTGCTTTATGGTTTCAAGTAACTCAATCGCATAATTAGGTCGGCACCGGTCAAGTTCATCTACTATGACAACTATTTGCTTATTGTTAATTACTTCTGCATATTCACTTAGGAACGCTTTTAGACTCTTAACTGCCTCTCTTTGCCTTGGATACAGTGACTGTAAGCTGTGCTCTTTGTCACTAGTTGTGTTGGCAGTTAGCAGGTCTTTTGCTGGCGCGTATATAGGACCCAAGCCAGAAAGAACCGCCGCGCAACCACCTATCTTTAGCATCGAATTCCATATCTTTTTAACGGTTTCGGTCACTTTTTGCTCATATTCATGTGCCCTATAGCCTTCGTGCTGTGCTACCAATTGTGATGTTATTTCACTGACTATAGAGTAAAGGGCTTGTTTTGCGCCTTTATTTATGAACTTATGAATTTTCCATACTGTTCATTTCTACGTTTACAGTTTGCCCAACTGTAGTGCTTTGTCCATCCATCAAAGTCACTAGTGTCTGTTGTCATGTAGTTTCCTTTCAATCGTTAAACTATTTTGATTTTTACTATTCTAATGTGTGTGCTCAAAGCATCAAATTCCAATAGTAGATTGATTACCACGCGTATCAGGTTTTAGTTTAGTCAAGTAAACCCAGCAAATTGGGCAAAGCCATGCCATTCACCTCCTCTATTTGACCAACCAACATAAGCACTAAAAACAACCCATTAGCTCACTTTTGGGCATCCCTGCTCTACTTCTTCAAAATAACAATTATGCAAAATGTTAAATTATACTGTATACAATATAATTTCATTCATGTAAGTTACAAAAAGCTTTCATGACGTACAGAAATCCACCAGCTGTTGAGGTGTGATGGTTAGGTAACTGATATGAATGCACTTTTATGTAGTTACAGAAAAAATAGAGTACTGAAAACGGTAAAAAATAATAACACTACAAGTTGCATGGTGGACAAGAGAACTCGCATTGAGCATCACCTTGTTAACAAATATATCAACAACAGGAGAATACTATGCCTTTTGCTAAACAAGTATTGGCAAAGACACCGGCCAGAAATAAACTCAGTTATGCTATGTTAATAGCGCTGTCGACGCTGACGTGTGGATCGGCTCTGGCCGGTCAATCTTTAGAGTCAGGTTCGGCTGCATCCAACAACTCGCTGCTTTTAAGTGCAACCTCGACCAAGGGCCATACCCATGAAGGCCAAATTTGTGGTACGGACCACAATTCACAGGATTGGTCATCTATCCAAAAAGAGAATCTCAGACAGCAATCGATTAGCTCCGGCTTCGCGACGCAAATTATGTCATCTTTGGCTAATCAGGAAGACTTGGCGGCAGAAAACGGCAATGGTATCCCCGGGCGTTACTATATTCCAGTGGTCGTGCATATTTATGGAGACAGGTACAACTGTGAGTCAGGGACCTATTGCTTAACCGAACAGAAAGTGATTGACGGTCTGAACAAGTCCAATCAGGATTTTCTGGGTCTGATCACCGATGACGGTCCTATCGCGCCAGAATTTCAGGCAATACGCGAAAATCTGAATATTGAGTTTGTGCTCGCCAAAAAAGATCCAAATGGTCAGCCTACGAATGGTATCGTGCGCTATCCGCAAAAAGCAGGCTACGGTAAAGGAAGCGGTGTTGATGACCAGATTGCCGCAGACGCCTGGGACAATTTTAAGTACATGAATATCTATATTCAGCAAGACTTATATGATGATGGTTCAACCAACAACTCAGGTGTTGCCTGGTACCCTCAGTTAAGTATGTCGCAAAACGGTCTATCTCGCGTTGTCTATAACGGGGATTATGTTGGTGCAAACACCAACGAAAACTTCCGCTCTGTGCTAACTCACGAATTTGGCCACTGGCTAAACCTGCCCCACACGTTTGACGGCAATGTATGTACAATCCACTCTGAGGCATTTTGTAACGCGACCGGTGATGGATCATGTGATACACCACAAATGAGTAGCAGCATATTACAAAATAATGCAAAAAACTGCCTGGATCAGCCAACAAACACCGAAAACTTTATGCATTATTCGGATAACTATGCCATGTTCACGCAGGACCAAGTGGACAGAATGACCGCTGCGCTTCATGGGCCCGCCAGGGCAACGCTATGGTCTAATGCAAACCTGATTGCAACAGGCCTTGAAGAATATACCAGTAATGCCGACCACCCCTGGGATGGTACTTCTGGCGCAGTATTACCGCCAAAAGGTGATGTGATCCAGTCATTTTCTAATCTGTCTGGTCAAAAAGGCGATGTAGACAACTATGAGATCACGATTCCAGCAGGCACTCAGGCTGTCGCTTTTTATCTGGATGGCTATGATGAAGACCCGGATATGTATGTCTCTAAAGGTAAAGCGCCGGTAAAAAATGGAGATAACTGGGACGCCGATTTTATCTCATTCCGAAGCGCCGGTTCACCTGAGTTGGTCACGATCTCAGCGCCTTCAAGCACAGACTCTTACCATACAGCGATCGATGCATTTAGCGCATACTCTAATGCGACGCTGAGCGTAATTTCTGGTGTGGACGATACGCTGTGTAATGGGTGTGAGCGTGTGTTTTTGGCTGAAGTAACAGGTTTAAGCTCTGCTAAAGGCGCAGAACCAAAAACGTATCAATTTGATATTCCGTCAGATGCTTTGCGCACTGTTGCGGTCATGCCGGGTGGCTATCAGGGAGATCCGGACGCATACGTTAGTTTAAACTCTGTACCGACTGCAGATAATCATGATTGTGGTCCCTTCAGTGCGCCAAGGCACAGCGAGTATTGTGAATTTGACGCAGGTGGCGGTCAGCTGAACATTATGATAGATCCTTTCCTTGAGTATAGCGATGCATCATTGGTTGTTTATTATGAACGAGCGGCAAATTCTGAATTACCAATCGCCGAAGCAAATGGACCCTACAGTGCCATCATTGGCGAAGCTATTCAGTTTAGCGCCTCAGGCTCAAATGATGCGAATGGCAGCATAGTTAGTTATTTATGGGAATTTGGTGACGGTAATACATCGACTTCGCTGAGTCCGATACACACTTATCAAAGTACAGATGTCTTTACAGTTAAGTTAACCGTCACAGATAACGATGGAAATACATCAACGGATACCACCACGGCTGAAGTTAAATTAGAGCGTGTTGCACCTACTGCTCAGGCCAATGGTCCCTACTCCGCTATGAATGGTCAGTCTGTTACATTTAGTAGTGCTGGTTCGGAAGATACAGACGGTAATATTGTCAGCTACTTGTGGCAGTTTGGAGATGGTAATTCAAGTAGTGATGCCAACCCAACGCATACCTATGCTCAGGCAGGAAATTATACTGCCACGTTGAAAGTGACAGATAACGATGGCCTAAGCCATAGCGCACAAGCTTTAGTCGACATTACGGGTATCGAATATTGCTCTGCCAGCGGTAATACCCGATATGAATGGATTGCAAATGTCCAAAGTGGCACATTTAGTAACCCTTCACCGGCGAACGGATATAGCGACTTTTCAGACCAGACTATTAAACTGACAGAGGGTGATAACCAGTTTACCTTTACTCCGGGTGGTTCCTACACTGAACACTGGGTTGCCTGGATCGACTTTAATAACAACGGTCAGTTCGAACAATCTGAGCAGGTTCTATCTGATGTGTCAGGCAAAGGTGAAGTAACAGGAACAATTAATGTTCCCGCAAACATGGTAGGTACGAAAGCGAGGTTACGTATTGCCATGAAGTATAATGGCGCGGCTCAAAGTGCGTGTGGCACCATCGGCGACGGCGAAGTAGAGGACTATACCATTGAGGTAATGGCTAAAGATACGAGTGGGACTATACCTGATGCATGTGCGACGCAGCAGCCGGTAATTGGAGGTCGTCTGGAAGCTGGTAAAGCTGAATGCCTGGGCGGAGATGGCACCGTGTGGTTATCGATCGGCGATGTGTCATCTGCACAAAATGTGGCAATCACAACGGCGCATGGCACGAGTAACTTACATATACTGTATAAAAATGGCGGCTGGCCAAGTGATAATGATAAAGATGCAGAGTCCAACTCAGGTACAACAACGGAGTGCATCCAAATTGCAGCTGGCAGTGAGTATTGGTCTTATCTTAAGATCACAGGCGATACCACCAATGCAAGTATCATAGTGGACTTTGACGCCCAGCAATGCCGTGGGCTGTAGCGAAGTACTAGTCTTTATTTGATTACAGGGCTGCATCGGACGCGATGCTGCCCTGCTCTGCAAAAACCATTAAGCAAGCCAGGCTTAATGAGAGTGAAGCTTACCTAAGCTCTGTGAACTTTCCCCTACCCTGATAAGTGTCAGTTAATCATTGGCCTAGCTGTTCTTAAAAGAGTAAAAATATACATATATATGTATGGATTTAATATGTTTTTATGCATTTATGCCTACTTTTAAGCAGGCGTGTTTTGATAAACGCCCGTTCGTTTTATGTTCAGAATTTTGCTTTTGAAATGCGATAGCTCGCGTTAGTGGGAAGTGGTTACCGCTCAGGTATTAGTTTATTACAAGAGTGAAATCCGTTCGACGGGGAAATTTGGATTGCTGTTTGATAAGGCAATCTTAACAGTATCGTGCTGAAATTATCGACATTAAAACGTTTGAAATGCTAATAAAACATTACTAACTGTTTACATTCATTTACATGAAGAATATATCATAACTAGTCATTTTTTTGTCGATAAAATATTACAAAACAATGAAGTATGTGAAATAAAGTCATGTCTTATAACCCGAATTGTATTTTATATAGCCAAAAGTAATTTAAACAAACGGTAACCCTGTGTTTACAGTTGTGAACCTTCTGTACTTAATCTTGGACGGAAGGAACAACAACTAATCTAGGGAAAAACTATTATGACAACTAATAATTTAAAAATTGGAGCCATCGCGCTGGCTGTTTCAGGTATGTTCGCTACAACCCATGCATTCGCAAGTGAGGTTGAAGCACTCCACTCCGCTGCAAGCATGACGCAACTGAGCCAGAAAATTGAAGGTCAGAATACAGCTGGTACTCAATTTATCATCAAGTATAAAGATAACAGCAACCAACTTATGTCTATCTCTGATGCTGATATGTCTCCTGCAATGATGAACGCGCGAGCACAAAGCTTTGTAAAGAACTTCAAAAGTAAAAAGAAAGCTTCACTACAAACCAAGTATGTTCGTAAAATGGCTTTAAGCAATCACCACGTTATGCGCGTAGATAAGACATTGACAGCGGCAGAAGCACAAAGCTTGATGCAGGAAATGGCATCTACAGGCAATATCGAATATATCGAAATTGACCAAATGCTACAGCCGTTCGCAACGCCGAACGATCCACGCTATTCTGATCAGTGGCACTATTTTGAATCTGCAGGTGGTATTAATGCCCCGGCCGCATGGGACAAATCAACTGGTAATGGTGTCGTAGTCGCTGTTCTGGATACCGGTTATCGTCCACACTCTGATCTGAATCCAAATATTTTGCAAGGCTACGACATGATCTCTAATTTGTCTGTAGCAAATGACGGTGGTGGTCGTGATAGCGATGCTCGCGATCCTGGTGACGCGGTATCTGCGAATGAGTGTGGTTATACTCACAGCGCACGTAGCTCTAGCTGGCACGGTACACATGTAGCAGGTACAGTTGCGGCCGTATCAAACAACGGTCAGGGGGTTGCCGGCGTTGCATACGATGCGAAAGTAGTACCCGTTCGCGTACTTGGAAAATGTGGCGGTCTGACTTCTGATATTGCTGATGGTATCATCTGGGCGTCTGGCGGCTCGGTTTCTGGCGTGCCGGCAAATGCAAATCCAGCGGATGTCATTAATATGAGTTTGGGTGGCCAGGGGGCTTGTAGCTCTACCACACAGAGTGCGATTAATACTGCGCGTGCAAATGGTGCAACTATTGTTATCGCGGCGGGTAACAGCAACGCAAATTCTGCAAACTTCAACCCGGGTAACTGTTCAGGCATTATCAATGTTGCTTCTGTAGGTCGTAATGGCGGTCGTGCATATTACTCTAACTACGGATCAAATATCGACGTTGCAGCACCAGGTGGTGCGCAGAGTTTTGCTAATGATCCAGAAGGTATTCTGTCAACTTATAACACCGGCAGCAACACACCTTCCAGTGACAGCTATGCATACTCACAGGGTACATCAATGGCAGCACCGCATGTTGCTGGTGTCGCCGCGCTGATTAAGCAAGCTAAGCCTACTGCAACACCGGACGAAGTTGAAAGTATTTTGAAGAGCACGACTCGCAGTTTCCCTGCTACTTGTAGCAGTTGTGGAACGGGTATCATTGATGCTTCTGCAGCTGTAGATGCAGCGCTCAATGGCGGCGGTGGCAATGAACTACAAGATGGCGTTGCAAAAACTAGCCTGAGTGGTGGATCTGGCAGTGAAACTTTCTATACATTTAACGTTGGTAATGGCGTAAGCAAAGTAACCTTTACTATGAGCGGTGGCTCAGGTGACGCTGATTTGTATGTACGCGCAAATGCGCAACCTACTCGCACGACCTATGATTGTCGGCCTTACAAAAATGGTAACAATGAAGTATGTACAGTGAATAATCCCTCTGCAGGGACTTATCACATCATGCTGCGCGGCTACTCATCATATAACGGTGTAAGCCTGGAAGCACAAACAAACTAACGGATACCTTACAGCGGTTTGCTTTTAAGCGGGGCAATTAGTTGCCCTGCTTTCTTATTTAGGTAAGTGTGCGTGAGCTGCTGGTACTCAGGTGGTTGCCTACTTTGTGTTTATGTGAACTCAAAGAGCAAAAAGAACGTCGACGTATATTTTAGTCATCTCAGTAGTCTAAAAGACAAATTTGAGAGCTCGTGAAATAAATATTGTCTTTACCGGTCTCCTAAGGACAATCAATATTTCAGGAACACTATGTCTCACTCAATTAATTTCAAGCTAATCGCTTTTGTCATTGCGTCCAGTCTGGTTGTGATTGGCACTTCTTTTATGCTCGGCGGTCATTCTGGATATGTAGAAAAGGCGTTTGGTTTCTATTCTCTTACAGATATTTATTCTTCGTCAAATCTCGGCCTATTTTTAGGCGGATTGTTTTTATTCGCGGGGATCATCTTGGCTTCATCGCCAATATTACCTTCTCTTCGCAGACCTCAATTTTTCTTAATAATTTTCGTAAGTGTTATTATGCTATTAACCTTATTCGATTCAAGCCGCTGGATAGCTGAACACGGAGGGTTTCCTGTAATCGGATCGGGCCAGGGTATTATTAAGTATTTTGCGCTTTTGCCTCTGGCATTTTATTTGTGTTTTGGTACACGTGTAGATATCCGTACCCATGCATTACTGAACTATATACCAGTTGCGATTGTTTTATTCTGGATTGGTGGTATGAAGTTCTTAGAACTTGAAGCAAAAGCAATCGTGCCCCTGGTCGAAACTTCGCCTTTCATGAGCTGGTTATATACTCTGTTTAGTGTACAGCAGGCATCTGATTTGATAGGTATCTATGACCTGGTTTTTGCTATTGTTCTCGGGTTTGGGGTTTGGTTTAACAAGCGTGTTGTGATACTCGCTGGTCTGGCTGGGACCGGTGCGGTATTCGTTATGACTCAGACATTCTTGTTCACCGCTGACGGGGGTTTTTCCGATGCAACAGTGATTGATGGACTAGGCTTGTTCATTATCAAAGATTTATGGTTCATCTGTAATCTTCTCATCATTCTGGAGTACGTTAAGCAGTCGGATAGAAAGGTCGAGGTTTAATTGCCCGGACAGACTCAGTCGATGGGTGTGTAATTTTCCTTTTAGTGGGATAAGACCGTTGCAATCTACAAATGCTTAGGTCAGAATAAACCACTGTTTAAATAATCAGTGTTATACACACCTTATGACGCCTCTCGTTGACACACTCAGACAGCTTAGATATTTAGTTGCGCATCTTGAAGACAATACACTGGCAACTGAGTACCCTGATATTGACCACTTTTTGAAAAATGACGTGTTTGATCCCGAACGGTGTAAAGGTGAACTAGCATTTCTTTATCAGTTTTTGTACGTATATGGCCGTAAATCTGAAGCCACTTTTAATCGTTTTCGCAATGAGATTGAGCGTTTTTTCCTGTGGGCCTGGTGTATTCAAAAGACCTCGGTGTTCGACTTAAAACGAGAAGACATTGAGGGTTATGTTGAGTTTGTTGTTGAAACAAAAGATGAGTGGGTAGCGGATTCAGTACAATGGCGATTTAAGGATATTGAAGGCTTTAGACGAGTTAACCCAAGCTGGCGTCCCTTTGTTTACAAGGCTAATGGGGTTAGTCAGCAAACACTTTCATCTATGTTCACCGCGCTCAATGTATTTTATAAATTTGCGATTTTAGAAGAAAGAACTTTTACAAATTTCGTTCCTGTTGTTAAAAAGAACTGTCCTTATCTGGTTGTTCAGTCGCAGATTAAGCTGCCTGACACGCTTAGTGATTTACAATGGGAATATGTGTTTGGCGTTACAAAAGATCGTTGCGAAAAGGATCCCAAGCTTGAGCGTAACCTGTTTACCCTCGCCTGTTTAAAAGGCTTATATCTGCGTATCTCTGAACTGTCTGATAGACCACAATGGGCACCGGTAATGAGTCATTTTTGGCAAGATCAGGACGGGTTTTGGTTTTTACGTATTATGGGAAAAGGCAACAAACTCAGGGATGTTACCTTGAGCGAGGACTTTATTGATTACCTTAAACGTTATCGCCTGAGCCGTGGTTTGAGCTCCCTCCCCCGTGTTGATGAGCCACATCCCATTATTCATAAGCTAAGAGGAAGCGGCGGGATGAATGTCAGACAAATCCGTCGCATCGTTCAGGAGAGCTTTGATCTTGCAATAAAAAAACTGAATGAAGATGGTTTTCAGGAAGAGTCAGAAAATCTACAAGCTGCGACCTCCCATTGGTTAAGGCACACTGGTGCTACCCATGACGCGCAGCACAGACCACTGAAGCATTTATCTGAAGACCTTGGTCACTCAAAAATCGCGACGACTGATCAGATTTATATCCAAACCAATATAAAAGAGCGAGCTAAATCGGGTATAAAGCGCAAGTTATAATTTAACTAAGCGACACTTAGTAGCATTGTTTAAATTTAATCCGTATTTTTTATTTACAGATTTTTTCTACAGGGCTAACACTAATTTTATTTGTAAGTGGTTTTTCTATAATAGGGAAAAGGAACCATGCTAATTTTTGATAGCTTTATCTAGCATTACCGCTCCCTGCCTTTGTAAAGCTCCTTCATTTTTAACTCCGCCAGATTTTTATATTAATTTTTGAGTTCGTTTTAAAATCTATATTTAAATTAGTTTCTATATATTTTTTAATTTTAGTGGGGGGGTTATAATCTGCACTTTAGATACATTATATCTCATAAAATATGTCCGGTAAAAATATTCAATGCCAAACCAGAGAGGTTTTCTAGCATGTTACTCTCCCTCCTCATATAATTTTATTTTTATGTGGCTGATATTTTAAACACGCTACGACAAATATTCCCCTCAGGTGTTAATTCCTAACTCATACGTTACTGGCGGTTTGAATATTATCATTTAAAAAGTTAGTGAGAACACATCATACATATTTGAGCATTAATCTTAACTCAGCAACTTCTAAACTCAGCAACTTCTAAACTTATGAGAAATTGTAACCGAGCGGAAAACGTTATGTGAAAGCTATTATGTTAAATTTGAGCGTTTTGGGGGAAACGAAGGAAAATGGGTTGGAATAAAAAGCATAGCAACAGAGCTAAGACTGTTACTATGCTGATAATATTAGAGGTTATTAGCGATAAACTCTATTGGATGCATAGGCTTTTGATTTTCGAACCGCTTAACTTGGCAGCGGCAAGAGAACCCGGTTGCCAAAATTGTTTCAGAATCCATCTTTTTCGTATGATGCTGCCAGGACATTTCATACAGGCTTCTTGAGTTTTCCTGATGATCAGTTTCATGTCCATAGGTACCAGCCATACCACAACAACCTGTTGCCGGAGTATCCAGATTAATACCTAGCTGATTGAATATCGTTTTCCAGACATTCTTACTTTCTGGCATCGCGCTGGTTTCAGTACAATGACTTAACAGCTTGACTTTGCTTGAGCTGACTTTTGTTTGTTGGCCGAGTGCATCCCAGTTCTGAGTAGCGAGCCATTCATGCGCCAGCTGCACTTGAAATGCCAGTTTGTCTTTCTCAAGGATGTTAAGATACTCATCTCGATAGCAAAGAACTAACGAAGCATCTAACCCAATCATTGGTCTACCAAATTCCGCGACGCGAGAAAGAAATTCGTTTGCGGAAGATGCGGTTGACTTGAATTCTTTTAGAAATCCTTTTACGTGTTGCGCCTTGCCGTTTGGTACGAAAGGCAAGAGGACCGCTTGTTTGCCAAGTTTACCAACTAACTTAATGAGTGCTTCTACCAGCTCCGCTTCGTAATAGCTGGTAAAAGGGTCTTGCACGATAAACACAATATCGGACATTGCTTCTTTTGATAAAGCGGCCAATTTATTTTCGTCGTATAACTGTGCGCTTTTTACTCTCGAAGTTAATGTAGGAACACTTAGCTTAGGCGTATCGACATAACCAATGATTTTTTTCAAAGCTAACTTTACGGGAGGAAAATTGACAAAAAAGTTTGTCGTTCTTGGTAGTTTTGCCATCAAAGGTGTAGTTTTTTCAACATTAGCAACCAAGTGATCTTTAAGTGGTCGATTGTACTTGCTGTGGTAAAGGTTCAAAAACCTCGCACGAAAACTTGGCACGTCTACTTTTATTGGGCAAGCGGTTGTGCAGGCTTTACAAGCTAAGCACTCATCCATTGACTCTTTCACTTCATGTGAGAAATCATAAAAGCCTTTCTGTTTTTTCTGATTATTTCGAAAACGTTCCCACCAGGTTGTATCATTTTCCTTTGTAATTAAGGTTTTCTCCACCGCTAGTAGATCAACCCCCTGCTCTTCTTGCAGTCGGAACCATTCTCGGATCAGCGACGCTCGACCTTTAGGTGAATGACGACGATCTTTAGTCACTTTATATGATGGACACATTGGCGACGTTTCGTCATAGTTGAAGCAGAGCCCGTTACCGTTACAGTTCATCGCATTTTCAAAACTTTCTCTGACTTCGATATTGATAGACTTATCAAACCATGCGCGTTTTTGATCGTCCACACTAACTAGGCGCTCATTACTATCAATAGGTGTACAGATCTTGCCTGGGTTCAGGCGGTTATTTTTGTCGAATGCTGTTTTAATTTTTCTCAGTTCATTAAACAGTGTATCGCCAAAAAACTCCGGGCCGTATTCACTTCGATATCCTTTACCATGTTCACCCCACATAAGCCCGCGATATTTGGCTGTCAGCGCAACTACCTGATCAGAAATTTCTCGAAGTAATTTCTCTTGTTCCGGATCACACATATCCAGAGCCGGACGAACATGGAGTACACCAGCATCAACGTGGCCAAACATACCGTAGTGTAAACCTTTGCTATCCAATAGCGCTCGAAATTCTAATATAAAATCAGCAAGGTTTTCTGGTGGTACGGCAGTATCTTCCGCAAACGCCAGAGGCTTTTGTTTACCTTTAGTATTACCAAGTAAACCAACCGCCTTTTTACGCATCGCGTAAATTTTAAGAATATCGGACTTATCATTGGTGAGCTGATAACCGACAACCCCTGCTTCTTTATTGGCAATGAGGAGGTCTAGTTGTTTACACAGTGAAGATACTTTGTGTTCGATTTCGTCAGGTGTTTCTCCGTTGAACTCAACCATGTTAAGTCCCTGAACTTCGACACCTGGTACGTCGGATATTAAGTCCGATACTGAATGCCAGATAATATCCTGCTTCGCAAGATTAAGGACCTTACTGTCAACAGTTTCAACTGAAGTGGCATTCGCAGCGACTAAAAATGGTGAATTTCTGAGCGCAGACTCGAAAGAATCGTATTTAATATTGATTAGTGTTTTATACGGCTGAATACGCGTAACATTTAACTTGGCTTCCGTGACAATACCAAGTGACCCCTCTGAACCGGTGATCACTCGACTCAAATCAAAGGTTGTCATTTGTTCGTCGAACACGTTTTCCAGATCGTAGCCGGTTAAAAAGCGATTGAGTCTGGGAAATTTCTCTAGTACGAGGTCTCGATTTTCCTTACAGCTATTTAGAACAGCATTATAGATTTCACCAACCCGATTGGTTTGTTTAGCGAGTATCTGTGCTTTTTCAAGTTCAAGCTTGCTGGTGTTGAGCTCCGTACCGTCGACAAGGATTGTCTTAAGTTCAAGCACGTGATCACTCGTTTTTCCATAAACAAGCGAACCCTGGCCAGATGCATCTGTATTTATCATTCCACCTATAGTAGCGCGGTTACTGGTGGATAGATCGGGAGCAAAAAAGAAACCATATGGTCTCAGAAAATCATTGAGCTGATCTTTGATTACACCGGTTTGAACTTTTACCCAGCCTTCTTCTTCGTTGATCTCAAGAATTTCGCGCATGTAACGAGATAAATCAACAACGATACCAGGAGTAAGTGACTGGCCATTAGTACCTGTACCACCACCTCGAGGGCCAAAGCTTAAAGAAAGAAAAGGGTCCAGTGATGCAACTTGCATCGCGACCTGTACATCCTTCGAATTCCGTGGATAGATAACAGCCTGGGGAATTTCTTGATAAATGCTGTTATCAGTGGCGGTTACTATTCTGGTTGCGTAACTCGTATCGGTATCTCCGCTAAAGCCCTGGCCTGTGATCTTTTTGATGTAGTCAGTTAATAATGTATTTGCAGAATCCTGCTGGGTAATTTCGGCAATCATGACGGTAATAAATTATTGCTTTGCTAGCATTGTATCATGTTGAGTGCCATTACAAATCCGGAATTTTTCGTTTTGTTACATTTAGAAAAAGATTGTCTTTGGGATATGAAGTACGCTTATAGGTAACTATAAAACCCGCGAGGTTGGTATGAAGAAGTTACTTTTGAATGTATTAGCTGCAGTTTGTGCCATGTTAGCTTTACTATTTATTGTAGTACCCGGTCCTTCTATTGTTTTCTTGTTAGCTGGCCTAGTTTGTTTGTCGTTTAATTACCCATGGGCGAGGAGCTACTTGAAAAAAACGCAGGCTGGATTTAAGACAATTTGCGTGCAACTTGATAAACGCTTGAGATAGAACAAATTTTATTTAATACCGTTTCTATTTGAAGGGGAAAACATGACGCTAACGGCGTTAAAGAGTTCTCATTTAGAACTTGTACTTTTAAGGTATAAGATTGCAAAGTGTCGCCTCGCTTATACGGATGTAGGTGCCTCAGCGATATCAGGACGCAGGGAAGGTGTTTTCGACCCTATTTTCTCGCTTTAAAACAGAACACTTAATTAAGCAAATTAGTATAATCAGAAAATAAAAAAGGCCTGTAAAAACAGGCCTTTTAGCTAATTAATTCAATTAAGCTTTGTTTTGCTCAGCAAGATATAGCCAAGTTTCAAGCACTGTATCAGGGTTAAGTGATACAGAGTCAATGCCTTGATCAACTAACCAAGCTGCAAAGTCTTCATGATCCGATGGACCTTGGCCACAAATACCAACGTATTTGCCTTTTGCTTTGGCTGTCTGAATTGCCATAGAAAGCAGTTTTTTGATGGCCGGGTTACGCTCATCGAACAAGTGTGCAATCAGACCAGAATCTCGGTCAAGACCCAAAGTAAGCTGAGTCAGGTCATTTGAACCTATTGAGAATCCATCAAAATATTCAAGGAACTCTTCTGCCAATAGTGCATTTGAAGGTAATTCACACATCATGATTACCTTCAAGCCATTTTCCCCACGCTTAAGGCCGTGCTCTTCTAGAAGCTGAATAACCTGAGCCGCTTCTTCAAGTGTACGAACGAAAGGAATCATAATCTCGACGTTGTCCAGACCCATTCCGTTGCGAACACGTTTAATAGCTTCACATTCAAGTGCGAAGCACTCGCGGAAATCTTCCGAAATATAGCGTGATGCACCCCGGAAACCAATCATTGGGTTTTCTTCTTCCGGCTCGTACTGTTGACCGCCAACCAAGTTTGCGTACTCGTTTGACTTGAAGTCAGACATACGAACAATAACACGCTCTGGCGCAAACGCTGCACCTAGTGTTGAAATGCCTTCAACCAGTTTAGCGATATAGAACTCTACAGGAGACTCATATCCCGCAATGATATCTTTGATTTCAGCTTGAAGGTCAGCCGGCTGAGTATCAAAATTAATAAGTGCTTTTGGGTGCACACCGATCATGCGGTTAATGATGAACTCTAGACGAGCGAGACCAATACCTGCATGCGGCAGCTTAGCGAAGTCAAATGCTCGATCTGGGTTGCCCACATTCATCATTATCTTCATAGGAATTTCAGGCATTGAGTCAATGCGTGAAGAAATGACTTCGAAGTCTAGTTTACCCTGGTAGATGTAACCAGTGTCACCCTCTGCACAAGAAACGGTTACTTCGTCGCCGTGTTTGATGGTGTCTGTTGCGTTGCCGCAACCAACCACTGCAGGAATGCCAAGCTCACGAGCGATAATTGCAGCATGACAGGTACGTCCACCACGGTTGGTAACAATTGCCGCAGCGCGTTTCATGATAGGTTCCCAATCCGGGTCTGTCATGTCGGTAACCAGGATGTCACCCTGCTCAACTTTATCCATTTCATCGATAGAATTGAGTACACGTACCACACCGCTGCCAATTTTATGGCCAATCGCGCGACCTTCGCAAACTACGTTTGACTTCTCTTTAAGCTGATAGCGTTCCATAACGTTCGCATCTTCATTAGAACGCACTGTTTCTGGACGAGCCTGTACAATATAGAGTTTACCATCGTTGCCATCTTTAGCCCATTCAATGTCCATTGGACGACCGTAGTGCTTTTCGATGATAACAGCTTGCTTGGCCAGTTCTTCGACTTCGCTATCTGTGATTGAGAATTTGTTAGATAATTCTGGCTCCATATCAACGATCTCAACTTGTTTGCCATGAGATTCGTCGGTTGAATACACCATTTGAATTGCTTTAGAACCGATATTACGTCTAACAACTGCTGGTAAGCCTTTAGCAAGTGTTGGTTTGTGAACGTAAAATTCATCCGGATTTACAGCGCCTTGAACTACCATTTCGCCAAGACCATAGCTTGACGTGACAAAAACGACATCTTCAAAACCCGATTCTGTATCTATGGTGAACATTACACCTGAAGACGCTTTGTCTGAACGAACCATGCGCTGGATGCCAGCAGAAAGCGCAACGCCGCGGTGGTCGTAGCCTTGGTGAACTCGATAAGATATTGCGCGGTCATTAAACAGTGATGCAAAAACGTGTTTGATAGCAACCATCACCGCATCTATACCTTTCACATTCAGGAAAGTTTCTTGCTGTCCGGCAAAAGATGCGTCTGGCATATCTTCTGCGGTCGCTGATGAACGCACTGCGAAGGAGACATCGTTGTTTTCATCACCGTGGAGTGACGTATAAGCCTTACGAATGGCTTGGTCTAATTCTGGCTGGAATGGTGTGTCGATTACCCATTGACGGATTTGGGCGCCGACTTTGGCAAGTTCGTTGACGTCGTCAACATCGAGAGTATCGAGAATGGTGTGGATTTTTTCATTGAGGCCTGATTGCTCTAAGAACTCATTAAAGGCGTCTGCCGTAGTCGCGAATCCACCGGGTACTTGTACACCTGCATTGGCAAGGTTAGATATCATTTCACCCAGAGAAGCGTTTTTACCACCAACTCTAGGTACGTCTTGCATACCTAATTCTTGATACCAGAGAACGTAGTCTTGCACGGAACTGTCTCCAAAACAAATTGTATTTAATGTGAGAGAAAAATTGACCTTCCTATAGGTCGAAGGCATTCTACAACTTAAAGCATAGCGACGTAAACCGCGACGCGAAAAAATACTAAAAAAGTAATTTAAAGGTTAAAATGAGAACTGCATTTTATATATCAGACGGGACGGCGATTACGTCAGAAGTGTTCGGTCATGCTACCCTATCAATGTTTCCTGTGGACTTTAACCACAAAACTATTCCATTTGTCGAAACTGTAGAGAAAGCAGAAAAAATCAAAGATTTAATCAATGAGACAGCGGCAACCAGTGGCGAAAAACCGCTAGTATTTTTCACTTTTGTAAACCCGGTTTTGTCAGATATCATTTTGGCGTCCGATGGCGTTTGCTATGACTTCCTATCTTATTCTAGTGAAATTGTAAAAAGAGAGCTAAAAGTAGCACCTGTTCCAAAAGTACACAGAACACACAGTATTCATGAAGCGACTTATGATTTCAGAATTGATGCTGTCAACTATGCGTTGGCCAACGACGATGGTGCAAATGTCAAAGATTACGAAAAGGCGGATATAATTCTGGTCGGCGTAAGCCGAAGCGGAAAGACACCAACCAGTCTTTATCTTGCTCTACAGTACGGCATTAAAGCAGCAAATTATCCTATGACAGAAGACGATTTGGAAAAAGGCACACTACCTAAGTGTTTAACTCCGTTCAAACATAAAATATTCGGTTTGACCATAGATCCGGAGCGACTGTCTGCAATCAGGCAAGAGCGCATGGCTAACTCGCGATACGCTTCTATTCGCCAATGCAGGATTGAAGTACGGGAAGTTGAAATGCTGTTTAAAAAGAACAGGATCCCCTACCTGAACTCTACCAAGTTTTCTGTTGAAGAAATTTCTGCAAAGATAATGTCAGAGACAAACTTAGAAAGGCGTAAATATTGATAAAAAGGCCCATCTGGGCCTTTTTATTGTTTTAAACTCGGTTTCTTGCGTCTTTCAACAAGTCTGCAACCAGGAAGCCTAGCTCTAAGACTTGATCTGCGTTCAAGCGCGGATCGCATTGTGTTCGATAGCGCTGAGCTAAGTCCTCGTCTGAAAGTCCATAAGCTCCGCCGATACATTCCGTAACGTGCTGACCTGTCATTTCCAGGTGTACACCGCCTGGGTAGGACCCTTCAGCTTTATGTACAGCGAAGAACTGACTGATTTCACGTAGTATATTATTGAAGCTTCGAGTTTTATATCCTGTGCTGGCTTTTTCAGTATTGCCATGCATTGGATCTGAACTCCAAACTACTTTACGTCCTTCTTCCTGAACTTTTCTCACCAAGGCTGGTAGCTTTTCTGGCAAGATGTCTGCCCCCATTCGCGTGATCAAAGTAAGTCTGCCCGGGATATTCTCTGGGTTGAGCGCGTCGATAAGTTGGATAAGCTCGTCTGGTTTCATACCAGGGCCAACCTTTACACCAATCGGGTTTTTAATTCCTCTAAAGAATTCAATATGTGCATGATCTAATTGTCTAGTCCTTTCACCGATCCAGACAAAATGCGCGGAACAATCGTACCAGTCTCCACTTAGATGGTCGCGACGCGTGAGTGCTTGTTCATACCCTAACAATAAAGCTTCATGTGAAGTATATAAATGTGTTTCTTTAAGGCTTGGCGCGACGGATGAATCGATTCCGCACACTTCCATAAACTCTAAAGCTTCCTGGATCCTGTTTGCCAACTGTTGAAACTTTTCTTTCATTGGGTTAGCTGCAACGAAGCTCATATTCCATCGACTAACCTGATGTAAGTCTGCAAGGCCACCCTGTGCAAATGCTCTAAGCAGGTTCAGTGTCGATGCACTGTGGTGATAAGCTGTCAGCAACCTTTTAGGATCCGGTATGCGTGCCTCTTCTGTAAACTCAAAACTATTTACGATGTCGCCTCTGTAAGATGGTAACGCAACGCCATTGATGGTCTCGAAATCAGATGATCTTGGCTTAGCATATTGACCAGCCATTCTTGCTATTTTGACAACTGGGCACTTTCCGCCATAAGTCAGAACAACTGCCATCTGCAACAGTGTTTTGAAAGTGTCTCTGATATTAGTAGCACTAAAATCAGCAAAGGACTCTGCACAATCTCCACCCTGCAATAAGAAAGCTTTGCCTTCACAAACATCAGCAAGACTTTTATAAAGGCTGCGTGTTTCCTCTGCAAATACTAAAGGTGGCGCCGCGTTGATTTGCTTCTCAACTGACTCAAGCGCAATTTTATCCGGGTATTCAGGTTGCTGAACTATCGGATGATCTCTCCAGCTATCTGGACTCCAAGGCTTCATATATTTTCCTCATTCCTCATTAGTTACCTCAAAGGCAAGGTACCTTATAGACGCTGAGGCTTCAAGGATCTTTCGAAGAATTTAAAGGATAATTCAAAAAACAAAGAACACATCATACACTTTAACCGAATCTAATTACTTCACAACTATCTTTTAAATTTAAAAAGCTATCAAAGAGCTAACGTTTTGTCTCTGGTAGTTCTAATTAAAGCTGTGTTATCTTACATATGAATTATGTTAAATTTGCATTGCTTTTACCTGGCTCACCCTAACTAGGCAAATCAGATAATGCCTGTACCATATGATAGTTTCTAAAAGCTTTAGCAATCGATGAACATATTGATAATTTCAATTAAGCAGAGCCTTGTTGATCAAATCCAAATAGCTTAGGCAACACTGCGATTTCAGCTGTTTCCCTGATATTCAGGCATACCTAGCCCAGTCATTCTATTGAGCACTTTCACTTTGATAATCGCTTCAATGTGCTGCTTATTGAATCCACGACTAACCAGCTTGTCACCCATTAGCTGTTTACAACGATACATTGCTGTTTCCGACAGTGAGCATTGATGGGAGTTCACACACTTTTTCCACACACTGCTACCTATGTGCTTTATTAAAAGGACCGCGCTGTTTCGAGCATGCCCATCCTCCCAAAACTGAGCATTGCGCCTTGGTGGGATCACCGCGTCGGCCATTTTGGCTGCCATTTCGGCATAACAGCCTCGGGTATCATAAGCGCCATCCGCTTTTACCGAACTGATCTGAGCAAGTCACCCAGAACCTCTGGATCACATACGGAGATTGTAGACAACTCAGCACCCACGATTTGGCGCATATTTTCATCAAAAGCCAGATGTAACTTTCGCTAGGTTCGGCGTTTATTCGCACCATGTTTTCTTGCATGCCACTCACCATTTCCGTACACCTTCAAGCCTGTGCTATTACCCGCGGATGCACTAGAGCTCGGTCTGTAACGAACTGCCAGCTCAGCACTTCGCTTGCAAAAACAACTATAAGTTGGCGTTTACAAACCAAGTTTCATCATTGATATCAGAGAAGAGACAAGCGAAATACAGCGCGCAAAGTCAGGCAGGTCTCAATCGCCAGCTCAGAGAAATGAATAAATCGCCCTTTACCGCCGTGATGTTGCGTGTTGTTCCACTGCACAATTGCATCCTGGGAAAACCAAAGTTGGATGTTACCTCTGGCGATAAGGGGTTTGTTGTAATCGAGCCAGCAGGTGATACGCTTTTCTTTCAAAGTTCAGTCTCGGTGTTTGCTTTTGAGATCTGATCACACAAGGTTAGATGAGTTCAATGATTTAGGAAACAACGCTATTAATCAACAAAGCGGATATAACACAATTTGAGCTGCCTTGAATTTTCAAACTTTACTATGAACTACCCTTTTAACCTATACATGAGAAAATGTTCTATTAAAATTTGGATAAATACTGCACTAGATCGCTAGTATTATATATCCGGTCCCCGAAACTGGGGCTTTAATATTTGCCATAGAGATACCCCTTACGGTTTATTTGTTGATTTCGAGATGAAGCGTAACTCTCTCCTCAACCAAGACGTAATTTTTGATAATTGATTGAAAAACATATAAAAAGTAATCATAAAAGTGGGATAAACATTAATTAATGTTGCTTAAGTAGAGATAAATCTTTATTATAAAAAGGAACACATCATACTAATTTTAATGTATACGTTGAATAAAAGCACCGAGTAAAAACTACAATAACGCCGACCAAAAAACTAAGCTCATTAATTTTTTTACTAACAAGGTGTATAATACGCATCTGTTCTATGCAATTAGGCTCTTGATTATGAAAAGTAAGCTTTCCATACGCTCTCATTTTGATTACCTTTTTGAGCAAATCTCATTATTTTGTGAAGAAATTAAGCAAGCAGACATAACTCAAGCTTACTATTTCAAATTACCTCCAGTACAAAAGAAAGATGAACTCTCTGCGCCAGATAGTGTTCATGTAGAAAAACTAACAGGTCAGGATGCATTCAGCCATTGTATCTCTTCCTACAAAGATCTCTTTATTGACAAAAAAGAAAGTGGCAAGGTACTCACCAGACATCCAGGGATACTTTTAGTAAATGATCCCAAAAACGAGATACGAAATAGACTGGTAGAAATAAATTTAGCAAAAGATGCCTTCAAAGAACTTATTCTTGAAATCACAAATAATGATGCAAGATTTGAAGCTGTGCACAGTGCGGTCCCCAGTTTAGTTACTCTAGCAGCATATAGAAAAATACATTTCGAGCAAGCTGTTCCCTACTCTGTACGTTTCACCTGGATGACAAAACACTCTACCAAAACACTCTCAAAAAAAGCAGCTCTTGATATACTTCAACGGTCTTCCCAATACACAAACCCCAGAGCAATTGATCAGAATAATTGGCAGTCAATTGTAGAGCAAGAACGTGTTAGAGTTTCAAGTCTATCTGACTCTGCAAAGTTGAGGATCAGACGCCCAACTCGAGTGAGCCCGGAAGTAAACGTTCGTTTTAGCGCAAAAAATAGGTATCACGTAAGCGGTGCGTTACCTTTCATTTTGCTAAACCCTCAAAAAGAAACAAAAATTGGTGAATTAAAAAATTACAGTCGTGATGGCAATGATCCAAGGAAAAAAGAATACAATTACCTGATCGAGAGAATCTATTTAGAAACGATTAATGGTTGATTCTAATTTATGCTTTAAATGCGATAAACATCACTTCGGTTAAGAGTGCCGGCCGTATTTACTTTTCACTGATGGACTCGAGGGAAGTCATATATTTTTGATTAGAATCTAACGCAACAGAAACTATCGTTTTTACCACATACCAAAAGTCTCAGAAAACTGCGTTAGATTTCGCTCTTATCTATACAACTGGATATCTTTTAGCTCTAGTTGAAAGTAACTTAAACTTAGTTTGCACAAACAGGATTCTTTTTTTAAATCAAAAACTATTTTGCTGGAAGTGATTGTAAACATCCAATAAGTACAAGTAAGTACACACATACATTTAAATAGCTTTCATAAATGGTGTGCGTGTTCATTTTTGTCTATTTTCTTTATTACCGAAACGATATCCAAGCTTTGATTAATCAAGTTTCATCTGAGCTCGATTACTATTCTGCTTTAAAATCAAAAAGTGATTAGCATAAGTCATGTGTAAGTACCAACTAACATGCATTAAAGAAACAGTATCATCAAGAAACTAAAGCCTATCATCGTGTGACATTTCAAGGTTACAAGAGCTTTTATTTTAGGAACATATTATTGATATTAGTTAAAACAGATCTGTCCTCCCATCTCTGGTTGGTATGTAGCGCAACAGGTCTCCTTACAACGGAAACTTACTGTGGTATGAATCTCACCCAACAGGAACACACCATAAATAAGTAAAACAGTCTAACGTCAGTCCCTTCCTACCAAGCAATCACACAGACCTGATAGCAACTGAGTCAAAAATGGAAATATCTCGCCGAGCCGAGAACACTTCATTAAGTTACAAAGTGAATATTCGATACTCATCATAAAACAGATCGTCAGTTTGAAAGGCTTAACAAATCAATGTTCCTTTGGTCCCATGAGTAAAGACAAATTAGTAAGAAGAATTACCACCTGGGCCAACCCATTTCCGTCAACCAAAGAGATAAATAACACTCAACAAAAGAACACTTCATTTGTTTTGGAAGTAAATGTTCAGTATTCATCATAGACCATCTCGTCAGATGAAAAAGCTGACCACATCATCGTTCTTTTGACCCCGTGAGAAGTGACAAATTGGTGAGGCGCATTCTCACCCAACAGGCCAACCCATTTCCGTCAGCCGAAGGGATAAATAACACACAATAAAAGAACACATCATTTATTAAGGAAGTAAGTGTTCAATATTCATCATTGATCATCTCTTTAGTTTAAAAAAGCTGACCAAATCATCAATCTTTTGACCCGGTGACCAAGGACAAACTAGCGAGGCGCACTCTCACCCGGGCAAGCCCAGTTCCATCAACCAAAGGAACAGATAACACATAAAAAGAACACATCATTTAATTAAGACACAAATACAAGTTCAATACTCGCCATACATCATCTCGTCAGTTTAAAAAAGCTGACCAAATCATCGTTCTTTTGACCCCGTGAGAAGTGACAAATAAGTGAGGCGCATTCTCACCCGGGCCAACCCCATTTTCGTCAAATGAAGGCATAGGCAAAACACCAATAAGAACACATCATTTAATTAAGACACAAATACAAGTTCAATACTCACCATACATCATCTCGTCAGTTTAAAAGGGCTGACCAAATCATCGTTCTTTTGACCCGGTGACCAGGGACAAACTGGCGAGGCACATTCTCACCCGGGCCAACCCAATTCCATCACCAAAGGAACAGATAACACATAAAAAGAACACATCATTTAACTAAGACACAAATACAAGTTCAATACTCACCATACATCATCTCGTCAGTTTAAAAAGGCTCACCAAATCATCGTTCTTTTGACCCGATGACCAGGGACAAACTAGTGAGGCGCATTTTCACCCGGGCCAACCCCATTTTCGTCAAATGAAGGCATAGGCAAAACATCAATAAGAACACATCATTAAATTAAGATACAAATACAGATTCGATACTCACTATGCACCAATTCTTTAGTTTAAAAAGCATACCAAATCGTTGTTCTTTTAACCTTGTGAAAAAAGACAAACTAGTAAGGGGCATTCTCACACAAGCCAACCCTTTTCCTTCAACCAATAAGATAGATAATACACAGAAAAAGAACACATCATTAAATTAAGACACGAATACAGGTTCAATACTCACCATACATCATCTCGTCAGTTTAAAAAGGCTCACCAAATCATCGTTCTTTTGACCCGATGACCAGGGACAAACTAGTGAGGCGCATTTTCACCCGGGCCAACCCCATTTTCGTCAAATGAAGGCATAGGCAAAACATCAATAAGAACACATCATTAAATTAAGATACAAATACAGATTCGATACTCACTATGCACCAATTCTTTAGTTTAAAAAGCATACCAAATCGTTGTTCTTTTAACCTTGTGAAAAAAGACAAACTAGTAAGGGGCATTCTCACACAAGCCAACCCTTTTCCTTCAACCAATAAGATAGATAATACACAGAAAAAGAACACATCATTAAATTAAGACACGAATACAGGTTCAATACTCACCATACATCATCTCGTCAGTTTAAAAAGGCTCACCAAATCATCGTTCTTTTGACCCCGTGATCAGGGACAAACTAGTGAGGTGCATTTTCACCCGGGCCAACCCAATTCCATCAACCAAAGGAACAGATAACACATAAAAAGAACACATCATTAAATTAAGATACAAATACAGATTCGATACTCACTATGCACCAATTCTTTAGTTTAAAAAGCATACCAAATCGTTGTTCTTTTGACCCCGTGAAAAGAGTAAGGGGCATTCTCACACAGGCCAACCCTTTTCCGTCAACCAATGAGATAAATAACACACAGAAAAAGAACACATCATTAATTTAGGAATTAAATGGCACATATTCACCATAAATCATTTCGCCAGTTTAAAAAGGCTGACCAAATCATCGTTCTTTTGAGCCCGAGAGAAGAGACAAATTAGTAAGGAGCATTCTTACCTGGCCAACCAAAGGAATAAGCAACGCACAAAAAAGAACACATCATAAAACTCAATAAACTCCTAAAAACACAACTCGACCTACATTATTAAAAGAGTTTTTAACAAGGCAAAGAGAAAAAATGCGCAATCTTTTAGGGGAATTAGTAAAATATTAGAGAACGCCTGACTATTTAACATAATAAAGCGTTCTAAGAGTAAAGCCAAAAAACATTGTTTATTTTATTAAACGGCTACTTTTTCACTATTTCTTCGAGTGTATCTTCATCAATAACTTCCGCATTTTCAACGATCCGCTTACCACCTTGAATTTCGATGCGTTTATTATGTTTATTTAGTGCTAATATCTCATCACAGAACTGTGCAGATGGATGCATTTCGTACACATAATCAATGATTTTACCACTTTTATCATCTTTTACATTTGAAATATGGTACTCAGATATAGCGCCTTTTTCGATCAGATCTTTCATTGTTGTCGTCATATCTCGACGTAACGCTTTCAGTTTATTGTCGGTTATTTCATCATCTGGGTAAATAGAACCGTACTTTTCCATAATGGACAAAAGCCGAAAATGGTAAGTTTTACCAGGAGCTGCATATCGCCACAAGTGATACAAACGTAGCATCATCCAGCGAGATAAGCCTCGCTTAAGCTCTTGCGCGCTATTGAAGTAATAACCCTTGTATTCTAGATTATCGATCATGTTATGAACAAAAGCATTAAGGCAGGCCACACATTTAACGTTTCCACCCTGACCTTTCTTACCACTAAAATGCAATGAGGACAAAAAGTTCATATTTGACTCGTAAAAAGAGTCATCGATATCTGTGCTTTTGGTATCCGTAGCCCTATATTTGAACGAAAGTTTCGACCCTTGAAGGGCTTCCAATGACTCTTTAATCTGTGGATAAGGCATTGATTGACCAACAGCTTTTAGCTCTTGAGCCAGCTCATTCATAGAGAAAATTACCGCATATTGAATACCGGACTTAAAATTGATTTTAACTATCTTGCCTTTTGAAGCAAGACGAATTAATGCCCGCTCAACCTTCTCTTCTCTGTCTGATGGCCAAACTAAAAACTCAGCTTCTTCGCCATCCTTTTTACTACTCACAACCGCTGGAGTGATTTTTAATTCACCATCGTACAGTATGCCATCGACCTTTTCCGAAATACGTCTGGAAATAATTGTTTTCTTTGGTGCTTCTTCTAAAGGCAACTTTTTATAGCCCGAACGAACGAATCGCCCCCAAAGGTCGTAATGATTGAAAGTATTTGAGTAAGCTCGCAAACCATGATTAGGACTTTCCAGCGAAACGCGTACATCTTTGTTATCAGTAAACAACGCTAAACTCTCGTTATCGGTTGCACTTTCAACACCATGGATCTGACCTCTAAGGGAATCAGGTAAATTATCAACGGAGATGTTTACCTTGCGGCTCATTTTATTACTTCCAGAATTTTGTGACGGTTAATGACAACACATTCACGATCAAAAGTTAATTGTTTAAGTTAGTAAAAAAGTGATCTGGACAAAAAAACCAAGATGAGATCATTTTTTTACTAACTTAGACATGATTTTGGATCCATATTATACCAACTACTGCTCAAAATCTGCTTACACGTACTGGATTTCATGTTCAATTCGGCCAAAAATCATCGTATCTTTGAGTCGTTGTGGATAAAACACAATCCAGCTAGTAAGGATCCGATCTATGCCAAGTAGAGATCAGATCCTTACCTATTAAAATCAGCTAAGGATCTAACAAAAGTGTATAACTTCATGAAATTACTTAGTAAAATATAGATCTGCGCACCATTAAAAGTGGATAACTCTGTGTGTAAACTGTGAGCATGAGAAGTTTTGAAAATAAGGTTGGTAAAAACACGATCTATGAGTACACAAGGATCTGATCTTAACCAAGTATTATTGTGATCCACTCCAATGCCAATATATTCAATAAAAACAAATAGATACCATCGTATTAAACCCTTCTAACCTTTAATACCTATAGATCTAACCAATTCTAATCTTATTTATTTATTCTTTAAGTAAGCTATCAATATAGATGTCTTTGTTTTTTTATGTTTACTGCAAAAGTAATGGACATTATAATAATAACCATCATTTGAAGGAAATAACGTATGTCTATCAATAGCAATGCGCTCTCAACCTATCGGCTGCTGAAAGCAACCGCTGAAGTAGCTGAAAAGTCCCTTGAAGGCCGAATTCAGCATTATCGTGCACATCTTAAAAGCGAAGATAAAGAACTTCGCACTTATACGCAAAAAGCAGCAGCAGACTTACTTGGTGTAAACAACAGAACACTAAAAAGACGCCATGATCAAGGCGATTTTGACCATTTAGCAATTCAAAAAGGGGCAAATGGTCATTATGCCTATACATTGGCTAATATTTTTTCAATGGCTGAAATCTTAGGGATCCAAGCTGATCACAGAAAATCAGACGACAAACTTCAAGTTATCGTCATCAATAGTTTAAAAGGTGGTTGTGGTAAAACAACCAGTCTTGTCAATATCGCAGCAGCCTTAGCGACAACAAATATCAAGCGATACCGTATTGGGATCATTGATCTTGATCCCCAAGGATCATCATCAAGCTTTTTTCCTTCACAAGATCCTGAGCCCATCACCGTAGGTGATCTAATGCGAGATTGTATTGAACTTGATGAAGATGAAACATGGGACCAGTTGGTGTCAGATGCATTTAGAGAAACACACATTCCTAATATTCGCGTTTTACCGTCAGGCATGGATGATTTTTATTTTGAGCATGAGACCGCCACTGAACTAAAAGAATCATCAAGCTATGCTCAGACTCGTCACTATCATAAATTGAAGGAGAAAGTCATAGAGCCAGTTTCAGAGCAATTTGATATTATCCTGATAGATACTGCTCCTTCTCTTAATTTCATGTTCTACAATGCATTGATGGCGTCTACAGCTATGTTGATACCTGTACATCCAGAAGCCGTCGACTTTGATGCAAATAATAAGTATCTAAAACGATTGGGTGAGATTTACCATACAGTTGCTGCGCTTGGACATGAAGGCTGGGATTTTATGCAATTCCTGGTAACCAATTATGTTAAAGGTAACCATTCTCAGCGTGACATCGTCAAAGATGTGCGTAGTGCCTTTGGCCGTCAGGTAATGAGTTATCCTATCAACCATAGCTCAGCGATTACAGCGAGTTCCTCTTCGTTCAATACGATATTCGATCAGAAAACGTCAGATTCATTGGCAAGTCGTGAGTCTCTGATCAAATCTCAGGAAAATATTAAAGACGTGGTCGATGAACTTGAGATGTTGATCCGTTCAAATTGGCCTTCAACTCAGTCATCTCTCGATCAGTAAGCAGGTAAACTATTTCATGGCTAGAAAACGTAAAAACGACACACGCATCGACCCATTTGCAACTCCCGTTGAAGGAAGTAGCCTGGATGATCTTTTAGATCAGGCCAAAGTTGGCGATGTGATCACTATGCCGGCTCCTAGCGATCCAAACAGGACGATCACCCTGATCTGTAAAGTGATCAAACACAATGAGATTGATCAGATCACAAAAGTGTATGGTGATAATCGTCGTGACCAAACATTACTGAATGAGCGTTCAGTTGCTGATATTTTGCCAGCTATACAGTCTGATAAGCGTAATTTGCATCCAGCCTTATGTTGGGAAAAAGGTTCTGTGCATGAAGTTTTATCGGGCTCCAGACGCAGAAAAGCCTGCTTATTGGGTGGTGCTGATTATGTAATTTTAACTTCAGCGGATTTTACCGACGAAGATGCGAAAGTGCTTTCTGTCTCTTCAGATCAATATATCGCACCCAGTTTGTGGGAACAGGGAAAAGCATTTTCTCAGACTAAACAGGCGCTAATTCGGCAAGGAAAGAAAGGTTCATATCGAGAGATTGCAGCGATTGAAGGGTTGTCTCACACAGCCATTGCAGATTCGTTAAAAGCCTATGAGCAAATTCCAGTTGATGTAGTGAGCCTCTATCCAACAGCAAATCACTTAGGTCGGGAAGCTGCCAAAAAGCTCATTGCGGCGATTCAGGAGCATAACGAAGCCTTTAAACAGAAAGTGGCTGAATACGACTCTGATAAACTCACAACAGAAATGGTTAGCGATGAAAAGCGTGCTGTGTTACTTACCAACTATCTGACAACCTTTTCCAAGGCTGAAGCCAGAAACGTCGCGTTACTTGAGAATGACTATGTCAAAGTGCAAAAAAACATTAAAAGTGGCGCTATTACTGTAAAAATTGACGATCGTGTGATTACAGAAAAACGCCTGGAACAATTAGAGAAATTGCTCGCAAGTTTCAATTAGTCACTAACGGCCGGATTTATCGGCCGTTTTTCGTACTTTCCCGATACAGTTGTCATCCAACCAGTCACTTTTTCCCAATTTATCGCCATTTGCCCCTTTAGCTCAAATACGTAATTTCATATACTGCTCTTTTACGTCTTTTTTATTGTAAACGAATGTCTTCGCAGTTATCTAAAGAGCAACTTCTAGCACTATTTGAGGAAATTAAGCAGGAACAATCGACTCAGTTTCCATTGTCAGAGCGATTCCTCAAACAGTATTTTAATGCTGCCTTGTTAAGCAAGGCCAAACAGTATTTGCACGACGAGCAGATCTGCTTTTTAGAGCACTCTGAAGATTTTACAAAAATTGACGCTCAGGTCATGGGCAATTTTGGCAACACCTTCACTCAGCATATTAAGATTGAACAAGTCAAGGGTACCCCATCCGTAGAGGCACAATGTACGTGTTCTAACAATCCGAAGTGTCGTCATATCGCAGCAGTATTGCTTAAGTTAAAAATTGATCATTCAGGCGGCTTTGGTGAGTCTTATCTGGTCAATGATTGGTTTAATGAGCTGGCTCAACTACAACAGGCCAATGATCTTGATGTAACCAACGTATTGTTATTTGTGCTTGAATCACGTGGAAATGAGTTGTTGGTTAATCCTAAGACCACACCACAAAAACCGGATGGAGTATATCCGCTCGGTCGTGCACTCACCGAACATCAACTAAACAGCCAGGTGCCGCCAAAGGATATATTGGAGAGCGATTTCAGATTATTTTCTTGGATCCGCTCGCAAAATACACCCGGTCACTTCGAACTCTCCGGGAGTTGGGGATTTTCTGCGTTGCAGCAGTTAGTGCAGAGTAAGCGTTGTTTCTATCAAAGCAGTCGTAAGCCTCTGACATTTGGCCACAAGCAGCATCTGGAGTTTGATTGGGAACAGGAGCGAGACGAATATCGCCTCACCAGTCATTTAACCGGAGTAGAACAGTGGCAACTGATAAAAACCGATCCGCCTGTTTATCTGGATACTGAGAATATGGTTTTGGGGCGAATTGAATCTGAGTTAAGTGCTCAGGAAATTGCGCATTTGCATACCATGCCGCTTATCAACGCGACAAAGATTGAAGCAGTGATAAAACGCTTTCAGGATGTCTTCGCCGATAACATAGTCCCACCGCCTCAGGGGCACGAACACCTGGTAAACAAAGATAAATTGGTTGCTAAATTGAGCATTGAGCCTGGTGCCCCGTTGAAGCTGGCATTGTCTCTGCTCGATAAAGAAGGCCGTTATTCAAAAGCCAAACAACTGAATCGTTGTGAAAAAATGCTGAATGGGCTTGGGTTTTCAGCACAGCAAAACCACTTTGTACTGCCACATGATGATGATGTTACATATCATTGGTTTAATAGCGAAGTCCGCCCCTACCTGCAAAGTAAGCTATGGCAGGTTGATGAACTACAAGGCGGCCGTCCGGTATTAACCCCAAAAGTGACCTTGGTGCTTAAACGGGATAAAAAACATCATGTTATTGGCCGTGTGTTGTTCGATGACAAACTGGTTACGCTTGATTGGGACAAAGTACCGTCTCATGAAGTGAATTCTCTGGCTAATGTTTACCAGTACATCAATATCGCAGAACAATTTTATGCTATCCCTAAAGCGGTTTACGATGAATTATTACAGCTTAAAGCCCGGTTTAGCTATTACCTTTCAAGCTCCCAGTTCAAGTTCCCGCTCTCCTACGCAAGTAAGCTGTTTGATCTCACGGCAGTTCAAAGTGTATCAGACGATCCGCGTCTGCTTGATTACCTGGAGGAGCTGAGTAGACCTGAGACGACTGACGCTAAGGGAGTATCTGGCACGGGTGAATATTTCACGCTACGTGATTATCAGGTTCAGGGCGTTGATTGGTTAAGGTTCCTGAACCGACATCAGCTTGGGGGGATCCTTGCCGACGACATGGGTCTGGGCAAAACCCTCCAGGTGATTGCTTATTTCATTTCCCAGCACAACACTCTGGTGACAAAACCTTCTCTGATAGTGTGTCCAACCAGTTTGGTCGGTAACTGGCAAAACGAATTCCGTCGCTTTGCGCCCCATCTTCCCTTGTTGACGGTGCATGGTGCTCAGCGCGACAAACAACTCAACCAGGTGGCTAACGCACGGTTTATCATTACCACTTACCCGTTACTAAAGCGCGACTTGGCGCACTATTCCGAGCTGGAGTTTGACTCTATTGTGCTCGACGAAGCGCAGTATATCAAAAATGAGACGGCGCAAATCTCCAAGTGTGTTAAACAACTGTCCGCGGAGTTTAAGCTGTGTCTCAGTGGTACTCCTGTTGAGAATAATTTGCTCGAACTTAAATCGCTGCTCGACTTTGTGATGCCAGATGTACTGGGTACAAAACAACAATTTAAGCATTATTTTCAGCATCCCATTGAGAAAGAAAATGATACCCGGCGCGCGAAAGAGCTACAGTCTCTGATTGCGCCTTTTATTTTGCGTCGGACGAAGTCTGAGGTTGTGCGTGAGTTGCCAGCGAAAACAGAGTTGGTTAAGAAGCTTGAATTTAGCGGTGATCAGGCTGATATGTACCACCAGGTTCAGGCTAAAGTTGAGTCTAGTTTACTTGATTTGTTCAAAGAGCAAGGTGTAGAGCGCAGCAAACTGGCTTTTTTGGATGCATTATTAAAGCTTCGTCAGATCTGCTGTCATCCAAGCCTCGTAGACAAAACGCGCTCATTTAACAGTGCAAAGTTCGATTGGTTGTCTGGCCACTTACCGATTTTCCTCGAAGAAGGTCGTAAGGTGATTATTTTCAGCCAGTTTACCAGTGTACTCGATATGATAGCCAGCCATTGTGACGGGTTAAACATCCCGTTCACTATGCTTACGGGGCAAACGCGCCAGCGGGACAAGGTGATTGCAAAGTTCACTGAAGGAGAGGTCGATGTTTTCCTGATCAGCCTAAAAGCGGGTGGAACGGGTCTGAACCTGACTCAGGCAGATACTGTGATCCATTTTGATCCCTGGTGGAACCCTGCCGTTGAGAATCAGGCAACAGACAGAGCCTATCGAATTGGCCAGGATAAGCCTGTATTCGTCTATAAGCTGATCATTGCTAACTCGATTGAGCAGAAGGTCTATCAAATGCAAAAAGACAAGCAGGCGTTGGTCGATGCATTATTTGCCGATGCTGGAGTGAATTTGACCCAGTTCAATGAAGCGCAAATGCTCGAAATGATAAAAAACTAATTTTTTCTGAACTTTTTAGAACCCGGTGAGGTCTATCATTATGCTTGTTGTTAACGCCTAGTGTGTAGTAAGCATATTGTTGATTTCCCCCTATTAAATACAAGTATTGTATCGAGCCGGTTAACTGTTAACCGGCTTTTTTTTGCGCATTTTTAAGCTGTTCCATATTTGATCCATATTGTTTTACTTTAATGACCATATTGGCGAATTAGGACGTGATGGACTCAAGGGGCGAGCTATGTTGTGCTACGAAAATTCAATTTCACAGTTAAACTTTATTGAACCTCAGTCACAGTGTGATTATGATCTACTGAATGAGGTAGCCAGTTCAGAAGATCTGGCGAGTATTCTGACCATGCTGCTGTTTGACGAAACACTGTCGGATAAATTAAAAGGTCAGGTTAAAAGGCAGCTTTCACAACTTAAGGCTAAATCGAGAGGCTAAATGACTTCTAAGCACCATATTCTTATCGTTGAGGATGATTACGATATTGCAGAGCAGGTAATGCTGTTTTTTAAAGCTTCTGGATTCGAAATTTCTCATATTGCTGATGGTGCGCTGGTGGTCGACTGGGTGAGAGCAAACAACCCGGAAGCCATTCTAATGGATATCATGCTGCCAAATCAGGATGGTGTTGAATGCATGCGTCAGATCCGTGAGTTCTCTATGGTCCCTATCGTTATGCTGACCGCTAAGGTATCTGAGGCAGACCGTTTGAAGGGGTTGGAGTTTGGTGCCGATGATTACGTCTGTAAGCCATTCAGTGCCGCTGAACTAGTTATGCGCATCAAAGCGATACTACGTCGCTGTCAGGGCGCTCCTAGCGTCTCTCAGGAAGCTGCAATTGTAGTCGATGTTGATCAGCTTATTGTGGCTATCAAAGGCAATACTCTGTCTTTGACTAAGGTTGAATTCGATGTGTTTGCCATGTTGTACCAGTCTCCAAACAGAGTGTTTTCGCGTCAACAAATCCTGGACCATATTCAGCCCGATAACTTTGATATCTCCGATCGCGTTATCGATAGCCACATCAAAAATATTCGAAAAAAGATAAAGCAAATCGATTGTTCGCCCAAGATAGTCGAATCAGTCTATGGTGCAGGTTATCGCTTCAATGAGCAACAGCTCGACGCATAAATGACGGCGCGCATGCGCCGCATCTTGTCAAAACTAATTTCTAGAAAAGCACAATATAATAGGCATTTAGGCTGTGTAATTGATATTATCTAAGCATAGTCACATCAAGAGAATGCCTATGTTTTGGTCTAGTTTGGTCTCCCTCTCTCCTGCTCATATTTTTACTTTGCTTGGTACGGGCGCAGTACTTGCTTCATGTATTTTTGCTCCGCTCTATTTTTTGTTTCGGCAGAGAAGTACGGCATTTCGGCAACAGCTCGAGATGCAAAGCGAGCAGTTACAGGCGCAGCTCGTGCTGCGTAGCGATGAGCTAAAACAGGCACAGGCTCAACACTGGCAACTACACGGAGACTGCCAACAGCTTCAAGCGAAACTGGCTGAAAAGCAAAACCAGATCAACGAATTACAGACGCGCTGGCAAAAAGCTGAAGACATGGCGCAGGATACACAAGCTTATGCGCATCGCCTTGAGCTTGAACTAACCGATGTCAAAACCACGCTGGTACAGAAGCAGCAGTCTTTTGATGCGCAGCTGGCACAGCTGGAGCAGTCTAAGTTAGTTCTTAAACAGGAGTTCGAAAACCTGGCCACACAGATTTTTGAAGATAAAAGCGAAAAGTTTGCTCGCCATAGTCAGGATAAAATTTCTCAATTATTACAGCCCGTTCAGGGAGAGCTTAAAGGCTTTCGGGATAAAATGGAGGCTATTCATAGCGAAGAGCTGAAACAAAGAGCAGCGTTACGTACCGAGTTATTGCACTTACAGGCAAATAATCAGGCCATCACCGAGCAGGCCAGCAAACTTACCAATGCGTTACAGGGGCAAAAGAAAACTCAAGGTAATTGGGGTGAACTAATGTTAGAGAACGTGCTGGATAGTGCCGGTTTGCGCCCGGGTAATGACTATCAGCGCGAAGTGAGTTTTTCTACCGAAGAAGGCAAATATCGCCCCGATGTGATTGTTTATCTGCCCCAGGAACGTCATCTTGTTGTTGATGCTAAAACCTCTCTGAACGCTTATACCCGTTACGTAAACGCAGAGCGAGATAGCGACGCAAATCAGGCGATTGTCGCTCACGTCGAAGCGGTAAAGGCAAGGGTAAAAGAGCTCGGGGATAAATCTTATGAGCGCTTACCCGGATTGAATTCGCCAGAAGTGGTGATTATGTTTATTCCGGTTGAATCTGCTTTTGTTGAGGCCATCAAATATGCACCCGATTTATATCAGTATGCGCTTGAGAACAAAGTATTGATTGCTACGCCGACAACATTATTAACGAGCCTGAATATCGTCAAGCAGTTATGGCGTTTTGAAGAACAGAGTAAACACAGTAAAGAACTGGCGCTACGTGCTGAAAAATTTTACAGCAAACTAAATGCATTTTTACATAGCTTAGAAAGCGTTGGCAAACAACTTGATAAAGCTCGGGAAGGGTACGATAAAGCCATGGCACAGCTGTACAGCGGAAAAGGGAACTTGATTAAACAGGCTTCGGAGTTTAAAGAGCTGGGTGTCTCAGTGTCTCGCGAATTACCGAGCGAGTTAACTGAAAAAGCGAAGCTTGAGTTGGAGTGATAGACGATCAGGTCACAACAACCACTTTTAATTTTGTGTACCTTTTATAATTACGATATTATTTTCTGCGAATCTTTGTCGATAATATAAATAAGGAACAATTTTGAAAAAAGCAATTTTTGGCGCTTTATTCGCCGTAACAAGTTTTAGCGCGCTCTCTTCGGGCTGGGTAACAAAAGATAGAAGTGCACGTGTCGACTTTATAAACTCAGAGCCCATGGGTGTGAGGGTTTATATAACTGCAAACGATGCCAACAGCATAGGCTGTGCTCAAAAACAAATTGTCTGGATAGATACCAATACAGAAAGTGGAAAGAGACATTATTCTACGTTGCTAGCCGCGTTTATGGCCGGTAGAAATATTGCGATATTCGGAAATGGTTGCTTTTCGGGCTTTGGAACGAGTTACCCGAAAGTTCAGGCTATCAACGTTTATCGATAAATAAGCAGGTGGCATTTTTAGTATCAGGTAATTTAATAAGCTGTGTAATGCGCCCAGTCTTAAGCGTTATTACTTTCCAGCCCTTCCGCTTATGGTCCTTGCTCTAGTCTGGAGCGCACCTTCCGCAGATATAGAGTAGTTTTCGATGTAGCTGTTAAGTTATGGTTTTATTTTTTAGTAGATAAATGACGTTAACCTGATATTTAAGACAATAAAAAGGGGCCATCAGGCCTAATGCCGATCAGTTAAGAATTAAATAGATCAGTTGACCGATCTTTTAAAGGCTTCAAAATCCAATATCATTTCTGATATTGGATTTTTTTATGTCTTTAGAACAAGCCTTTTGCAGTGCGTTTGAGCAACTGCCCGAAAGTGTTACCTTTGAAAAGCTTAATCACTTTCTGGATGCAGAAATACTGGAGCAAGCCTTTCAACGCGCTGGCGTTGCAACTATCAGAAAACGCAGACTTCCACTTGAGGCTGTGATGTGGACTGTGATTGGTATGAGCTTCTTTCGCCAACAGTCAGTTTGGGATTTAGCTTCCCACATGGAAATTGCTCTGCCTGGAGATAACAAATTAATCGCCCCAAGCGCACTTGTTCAGGGGAGGCGAAGACTCGGTAAAGACAGTGTCAAAAATGCCTTTGAAATGATGGCTGCGCACTATTATCAGCAAGCAAACTTTGAAACTTGGTGCGGGTTAAACCTTCTGGCCGTCGACGGTGTTACTTGGCGAGCTCAAGACACGCCTGAAAATCGTGAACGTTTTGGTTCCCCCAGCAATCAGCATGGTGAAACCGCTTTTCCCCAAATTCGGATGGTGTGTCATATGGAGCTGACCAGCCATCAACTTATCAGCAGTGCGTTCAGCGGATATAAAACCAATGAAATGAAGCTGGCAGACAAATTAGTTGGCACCACGCCAGACCACAGCCTCACGATGTTCGATAAAGGGTTCTACTCACTAAACCTACTCCACCAATGGCAAACACATGGCACGCAGAGGCACTGGTTAATACCGGTTAAGAAAGGGCTTCAGTTTGAAGTGATTAAATCTAATGGTCGCTTAGACAAGTTGGTGCGCTTGAAAACAACTCCACAATCTCATAAGCAATCACCTGATTTACCTGCTTATGTAGAAGCTCGGCTAGTGACGAAGAAAATTAAAAACAAAGAATATCAAATACTCACATCGATGATAGATGCACAGAGGTTTCCTGGAGAAGAAATAGTTGAGCTTTACAGCCACCGCTGGGAAATAGAATTGGGTTATAGAGAAATCAAGCAGACACTTTTAAACAATGAATATACGCTGAGAAGCAAAAAATCAGATATGGTTGAGCAAGAGCTGTGGGGCTTACTCCTGGGGTACAACTTGCTGCGTCAGGTGATGACTCAAGCGGCATCTCGTAAAGGAATATGGGCCAACCAATTAAGCTTTAGTAATTGCGCCAACGCGATATTAAGTTACTTAGGGCGACTCCCCCTCGCCAGCCCGGGAAACATCCCAAAACACTATGAGATGTTAATACAAACATTGGGTCACTTTGAGCTGCCGACACGACGAGAAGATCGGGTCTATCCTCGAGCCATAAAACCAAAGCCAAGTAAGTACCCAGCTAGAAAAAACAATGCCAGTCAGCTTAACTGACTGGCATTAGCCATCAGGCCCCTTTTTATTTACGTATGATCAGCTATTACACAAAGCGTACTCGCCCCTGCGAGGCATGTCTGTATATAAATAAATATACATGTCGTTATTTTGTACATCTTGCCACACTCGACTGTTGGCTGCAGGACATAATGAGTTGCGGATATATTCCTTAACTTCATTTTTAGACATCGCCAATTTGGTTGGGATCTGAATAAATACATTTAGCTCGCCGCTTTTAAAATCAATATTATTGAATTTCCAGCTGCCCATCATGAACTGCTTAGAAAAGTAGCGCGTAATACGTTTTTGGGCGCTTGAATCAATCGCTGCGATCTGAACTTCTTCAGATGAGCTATCAACAAAATAAGACCATGCAGCAGAAAGAATGATAAAGCCACCCAGTAACATAGACCAGATTGGTAATGTGGTTTTTACTGTCGTGTTTTGCTTTTTTTGACGATGTCTGGATTCAACAATTTTTACCCATTCATTGTGTTTCATAGTACGCTGTGTCATAGACTATTCCTCCCGTGTATATTGCTTATTAAAACCAATCATTGTGGAAAGAAAATGGAGGCCATCTTGTGTTCTCTCTGATCGGAGCAGTTAAGAAAAGATTAATTTGTATTGTTTATGTGGTGTGCAAGAAATGGACATGGTTTTTCTGGTGACGATTATCAATAGGGTTTCTTTGGTACTTAAATAATTCTGCCAGTCATACCCACAGATAATAAATGACAATCATCTATACCTTATGGTTGATTCCAGCCTGCACACTTTAACGGAGGGAGCTCATGAGCGACAATGATGTTAGTTTTTGTCGTTTGGTTGAACTGGCTGGTGCATAGGTTGCTGTGTCTGCAAGCCTTGGGTGTGTTGCTATAACAATCAGACAGTGAGCAAAGTTAGTATGAAAAAGAGTCACGGGCTGCCTGATACCCTTCTGAATCAGCATGAAATAAAACTTGTCGAAGGGACTTACAACACCATCATGCCCAGCTGGTGCTGTAAGTCAGTAGTGCAATGTATAGAGGTTTGGCAGTGACGTACAAGCCATTAAATATCAGAAAAATACAGGGTTGCTACTCTGGTGCGATTTTTGTCAAAGTAAACGCAAAGCTGAGACTCACTGCGGATTGATTAGGTCGTCAGATACATGGCGACCTGATTTATGATTAGATCATGCATTGACCTGACTGCTGCTGTGCTTTTTGGCTGGTAATTCAGACGCTACTTGTCGCAATGTAACCCGCACAGATAGGCCCCCTAGTCTGCTATCCCTGAGCTCAATTTCGCCTGACATGGATTCCACCAGGCTTTTACATAAAGATAGTCCCAGACCTGACCCGCCTGTTGCGCGACTTCGTGAGCTTTCTACTCGGTATAACCGCTCGAACAAGCGTGGTTTCTCATTGTCTGATACGCCAGGAGATGAGTCTTCCAATTGAATGATTAACCCTTCACAGTTTTGTCGAATTTTTACACGCACCTGGCCTGGCTTGTCTGTGTACAAGCAGGCATTTTTTGCCAGGTTATCTATGACTCTGTCCAGTTTGGGTTTGTCTATTAATACACTGGCACCTGTTGGGATCGAAATATCGGCACTAAAATGCAACCCATTGCTTTTCACCAGCCGCTTAATATCATAACAGTAACTGTCGGCAAGCGTTCGGGTGCAATAAGGTTGGTTATTGACGACCATGGCCTGGTTATCAGCCTGAGAAAGTTGATAAACGTCTGAGATCAGGTGATTAAGCTGGGATATTTTCTCATTGATTTTGCTGTATGCCAGAGTATCGTCATCAAGCAGGTTATATTCCAAAGCCTCAATATGCAGTTTGAGTACACTCAACGGGGTTCTTAGTTCGTGAGAAATGTCGGCCAGCATTTGATCTTTTTGTTTGAGGTTCTGTTGATACAGGTTGGCTTTCAGGCGTGCCGTTTTATTTTTACTATACAAAATATAACTGATTAAAATACCCAGCAATAAGCAGGTCAGGGCAACAAATAGCCACATACGCTGCATGAGCTGCGCATTGCGTAACTGGCTTTCCGTCAGCTTGCGGTGATGTTCTGAGTCATCCAGACGTTGCTGCTGCATCACCGTATCTATGGTGCGCTTGTGGGTAAGTGCCTGCTCAGAGTTGGCTTTTTCAATATTTTGGGCAAAAAAAGTATTTGCCTGACTCAGAGCTTCATATGCTTCCTGATGACGACCTTGCTGAAAGTCAAATTTGGCTTTCAGATTATAATAATGCTGAGATAGGTAATCATTCACACTTTCTTTTGCCATAAAACGTGTCAACCATTCATAGTGTGGTTGCGCGAGCTCAGGCTTTTTTTGATAAAAGTACGCTCTTGCCATGTTGACGTGAGCGTGAAAAGTTTGGATCACGTTATCGCTTTGAGAGGCATAGTGCATTGCGAGTTTCGCATGTTCTTCTGCCTGAACTCCCTTTTCAAGTTTTATATAGGCTTGACTGAGTTGCTGATGTGCACGGGCTAGGCTGACATTGGCTGGAATTTGCTCAAGTAGTTCAATTGCCTCAGTGGTTTTTTCAACTGCCTGTAAGTAGTTTTTTCGTTTGAAGGTCACCTGAGCAAGCCGTAATGCAGTGCCGGCAATATGGTTAAGTTCACCCGCTTTTTTATCTGCGATTAATGCCTTAGTAAAAAAGAACTCAGCCTGCTCAAGATCATTGAAGCGAACTGCCATGTCACCCAGGTTGTAGTAGTTGTTTGCAACAATACCGTGATTTTGACTGCCTTTCAGAGCATCTCTGGCTTTTAACTGGAACTGCATGCCAACAGCGAGTTCATTTCTGAAATCGTATAGAGTACCCAAATTAGAATAACTCTGACCTATCAAGTCTTTGTTATTCATCGCTTTAGCAGTTTCTAGTGCCAGTCTGTAATTTTTTTCTGCTAGTTCTAACTTGCCCATCCGCCGATAATTAATACCTAACTCCTTATAAAGTTGAAACTGGTTTTCATTATCCAATTGAAACTTTCTATGCAGGTTTTCAAGCTTATCAACGGCCTGCTGGTGGCTGCCTTTTTTCCGATAGATGTATGCTTCAAGAAAGCGCGCATTCAATTGCTTTTGTGAGTCTGCATGGTTATAAAACGGGGTCAGACTGCTGAGTGCTTGCTCGTAATTGCCCGATAGTTCAAGCTTTTTGATTTCCTGCAAAGTGATTGTCGAGCTGGTAGCCTGAGCATTTACAGAGACTATACTGAGTAACGCAAAAGCTGATTGAAGCAGTATTTTTTTCATAATTTTTAAGTGGCACATAAGACTTTTTTCAGAGTATGAAATAATTGTGGTGCAATTATGGAGTTGTAAAGGGGGTTTACAGTTTGCTGAGTTGGTAAAAAAATGATTTGTTGTTTGTCTAGTTAGTAAAATTTTGTTTTATCTCGATGCTGACTTAGTAAAAATTTGATTTATGGACACCGGAGTTAGTAAAAATGTGGCCTAAGGCGTGTTTATTATTGCGTCTAGTCGAATTTTTCAGCTAAAAATGCGTGGTTTTTACCACTTTTTAAACCGAAACTGGGTGTACAACCTGCTTCTTTTCGCTTTTTTTATCGGAAAACTCCTGAATAACGCTTTGCTGATAAAATCCTGATCTCGATTGCCCGCGCAGGTAAAATGTTGATCCGTCATTTATCTGGCTGGTAATAATAGAAGTCAGCTCGCTGAGCATTGACTCTCGATGTGGGGAGTTGGGAGCATAGGCAACCGTGACGCCCCAAAGCTGGTAAAAACTTGATCTAAAAAAGGGCCCGGAGGCCCTTGCTTGATTAAGGAACTTTATGACAATTAAAACTGGTTCATGGTGTTGGCTTCGCCACCGGCTTTCAGCGCATTCTCACCGCTGAAGTACTCTTTGTGCGTATCACCTATGTTAGAGCCTGCCAGATCCTGATGCTTCACTGACGCTTGTTCGCGGCGGATCTCTTGTCTTTGAACATCGCGGACGTATGCAAGCATACCCAGGTCGCCAAAATAGCCTTCTGCAAGAATGTCGGTACTCAGTGCCGCTGTGTGATACGTAGGTAAAGTGATCAGGTGATGGAAAATACCGGCCTGAGCAGCCCCATCACGCTGGAAGGTACGTACTTTTGTATCCGCTTCAGCTGCCAGTTCTGACTGATCCAGCTCTGGTGCCATTAATGCTTTGGGATCTTGGCTGGGATCCGGATATGCAGACAAGTCTTTACCCTGTGCCTGCCACTGTGCATAAACCTGTTCACGGAATTTCAGGGTCCAGTTGAATGACGGAGAATTGTTATAAACCAGTTTGGCGTTCGGTACTTGCTCACGCACGCGGTTAACCAGCTCGGCAATTTGCTCTACATTGGGCTTTTCGGTTTCAATCCACAACAGATCGGCGCCTGATTGTAAGCTGGTAACGCAATCGAGTACCACGCGGTCTTTTTCGGTACCTTCTTTAAATTGGTACAGGCCATTGTCGAGACGCACCGGCTTACGCAGCTCACCTTCCTGTTTAATCACCATATCTCCCTCTTCCAGGTCGGCTACGCTTGAGATCACTGTGGTATCCAGGAACGCATTGTACTGGCTGGCCAGATCGCCAGGCGTTTTCGAGACCGGAATTTTCTGAGTCAGGCTGGCACCTAAAGAGTCAGTGCGGGCAACAATAATGCCCTCTTCTACGCCCAGCTCGAGGAAGGCGTAACGTACTGCATTAATTTTCGCCAGGAAGTCTTCATGAGGTACTGTGACTTTACCTGCCTGGTGGCCACATTGTTTGGCATCCGATACCTGGTTCTCAATCTGGATGGCACAGGCACCCGCTTCAATCATTTGTTTGGCCAGCAGATAAGTGGCTTCTTCGTTACCAAAACCGGCATCGATATCTGCAATGATAGGCACCACATGGGTTTCAAAATTATCGATTTGTGCTGTGATTGCTTGCACATCACCGCCCTGTGCCTTGGCTTCATCCAGTGCCTTGTAGAGGTGGTCGAGTTCACGTGCATCGGCTTGTTTTAAGAAGGTGTAGATCTCTTCAATCAGTTTAGGCACAGCGGTTTTTTCGTGCATACTCTGATCAGGCAGCGGGCCGAATTCAGAGCGAAGCGCGGCGACCATCCAGCCACTCAGGTATACATAAGAGCGCTTAGTGGTTTTATTGTGACGTTTGATAGCCATCATCATTTGCTGAGCAGTAAAGCCATGCCAGCAACCCAGAGACTGCGTATACTGACTGCTGTCAGCATCATAAGCCGCCATGTCTTCGCGCATGATTTTTGCGGTATATTTGGCGATATCCAGACCCGTTTTAAAGCGGTTTTGTAAATGCATGCGGGTTGCAAATTCAGGGTTAATGCCCTGCCATGCATTGCCCTGAGACTGGCACAGTGTAGTAAGACGATCAATTTGAGAGGTATAACTGCTCATAACAAAATTCCTTCGAACGGGTTTAAGCTAACTGGTTTATGTATGTTCGCCAGGTTGCGAGTGTGAGAGTGCTTGCTGGCGTTTAAATAAACACTAGACCGACCAGTGGAATTTTTTAAATTTATAGTTGTTATTACCAGTATATTTATTGTGAATGGTAAAAGGGGTTTGTTTTTACCGAATTTGGCTTATTTTAAAGTGACCCGTTCAAACCCGATCAAGGATCACTCACATGAGCTCTCATATTTTACAGGCCGGTTTACGTATCGATACGCGCCTGTTTGACTTTGTCGATCAGGCGCTGTTGCCTGGCACCCGAATTAACGCAGACGACTTCTGGTCTGGCTTTGCCAATATTATTCGTACGCTCACCCCCAAAAACCGTGCACTGTTGGAAAAGCGCGATAAATTGCAAAAGCAAATTGATGACTACCATTTAGCCAACCCTGGCTGGGATGCTGAAAAATATCGGACATTTCTGACCGACATAGGTTATTTGGTGCCTGCGGTTGAAGCACAGAGCATTACCACAGCGCAGGTTGAACCCGAAATTGCCCGTATCGCCGGTCCTCAGCTGGTGGTGCCTGTGAGTAATGCTCGCTTTGCATTGAATGCGGCAAATGCCCGCTGGGGCTCTCTATACGACGCACTCTATGGTACCGACGTACTATCCGAAGAAGACGGCGCGGAGCGCGCGAGTGCTTACAACCCGGTGCGCGGCTTTAAAGTAATGGCTTATGGCCGCCAATTGTTGGATCGTATGTTGCCGCTTGCGCATGGCTCTCATATTGAAAGTACCAACTACGCAGTGGTTCAGGGTGAGCTGATCATCACGCTCAATGACTCCAGTCAGGTTAAGTTGATGGAGCCCGCACAGTTTGTCGGATATAACGGACAACCACAGAATCCGATGGCACTGTTGTTTAAGCATAATGATCTGCATTTTGAGATCCTAATCGATCCTCAGGATCCGATCGGAGAGGCTGATAAGGCCGGGATCAAAGACATTATTCTGGAATCGGCCCTGACTACCATTATGGATTGTGAAGATTCAGTGGCTGCGGTAGACGCCGAAGATAAAGTGCAGGTTTATCGCAATTGGCTGGGCCTGATGCAGGGCACGCTCAAAGAGGTGTTTGTAAAAGGCGGTCAATCCGTTGTGCGCTCGCTAAACGCAGATAAGACATACCTGACGCCTGATGGAGGATCGCTTACGCTCAAGGGCCGGGCGATGATGTTTGTGCGTAACGTGGGTCACCTGATGACCACGCCGGCGATTTTAGACGAGCAAGGAGAAGAAGTCTTTGAGGGCATTGTTGACGCGGTGATCACCGCAACTGCGGCGCTGCATGATCTGCACGGTGATGGTGCACTGAAAAACTCCAGTGCGCAAAGTGTCAATATCGTTAAACCCAAAATGCATGGCCCCGAAGAAGTTGCCTTTACCGGTGAGTTGTTCGATGCCGTTGAAGAGTTGCTGGGTTTGCCTGCTAATACCCTGAAAATGGGGATCATGGATGAAGAGCGCCGTACTTCGGTTAATTTGCAGGCCTGCATCAATGCAGCTCAATCCCGTGTGGTGTTTATCAATACCGGGTTTTTAGACAGAACCGGCGACGAAATTCACACTTCGATGCTCGCAGGTCCGGTATTGCCTAAAGGCGAAATAAAAGCCCAACCCTGGATAGCAGCTTATGAAGATCGTAACGTAGATATAGGCCTGGCATCAGGGTTTGTCGGTAAGGCACAAATAGGCAAAGGTATGTGGCCGATGCCAGACAAAATGGCGCTAATGATGGAGCAAAAGCTAGCTCACCCTAAATCCGGTGCGAATACCGCCTGGGTGCCCTCACCCACAGCTGCCACCTTGCATGCGATGCACTATCACGATGTGAAAGTGGCCACATTACAACAGCAAATTGCACAGCGCCAGATGGCGAGCCTGGATGATCTGCTGACACCGCCATTGCTGGGTGAGCGCCAGCTAAGCGAAGAGGATATTCAGACTGAACTGGACAACAACGCGCAGGGCATTCTGGGTTATGTGGTGCGCTGGATTGATCAGGGCATTGGCTGTTCTAAAGTCCCTGACATTAATCACATCGGCCTGATGGAAGACAGAGCGACTCTGCGTATTTCCAGTCAGCACATTGCCAACTGGCTGCATCATGGCATTTGTACCGAAGAACAGGTTAAGCGTACGTTTGTCCGTATGGCGACCATTGTTGACGAGCAAAATAGTCATGATCCTCACTATGTGCCTATGAGTGGCGAAAATATGGCGGACAATCTGGCGTTTTCGGCTGCCCTGGCGTTAGTGCTTGACGGTAAGGCACAACCGAATGGTTACACTGAACCTCTGTTACATGCGTACCGACGTCAATATAAGCAACTTGCTCAGTAGGATATATGGTTGGTTTGGGTAATAGAGTGTAAAGGGGCTTTACGCTCTGTTGCCCGGCAAAATGTCAGCAGATGTAAGATTGCGTCAGATTTATGTCATAACCCGTTGTATTATTTTAGTGCAGTGCATACTCTTACCTGAAAGTGATAAATATGGATGATAATGACTATGTTGTCAGGGAAATACACCTTAGCAGGAATCAGTGCTGTGTTTTTGTCGGGCTGTGTTTTTGTGCCTCATACCGAAGTGAGTTTTGATGAGTATTGTGGCGTTTACAAAGAATCTACCAGTATCAAAATGGCGCCGCGTGCCGCCAGTAACCTGGTCGCTCACGAACTCGAACTGGCAGGTGGTCTGGCACTGGCTTTGTCCAACGGTGTGGTTAACGCACAAGAACATCAGGCTTATAAAGAGGCCTGCCTGGCAAATGGCATTGATATAGACGCCGAGCGCAAGCTGAGTGCTGATACCTCTGTGCCTCAATCAAAGCAGCAGCATGAATGCGACGAGCACGCGTCTGATTTATGTGAGATTGAACGACGCCGCTGATCCGGCTTTTTATTGCCGTGACTTTTTCCTTCCGATTCTTCTTTAGCGCCACCAGCTTATTTTGACGTCTGGCGTATCAGTGTGTCTGATATCAAACGCCAATAACCCGTCGCTTGACTGGTTTGAACTCTAAGACAAAGAGACGCAAAGACCAGAACCCTTTGATAGTTATGGGTTAGTGAATATTGGTGCTATTTTATACGCTGATGGTATGGGAAATGCATCAACACTCAGACCTAGCACACAGTTAAAACCGGTAGCAAAATGACGTACTCAACCCCGGAGCTCAGCCAGTTGCAGTACTGGTTGTCTCATGTTTCAAATTCTCATGGTGATGTGTCACAAAAGTGGCTCACATCTGGCCTGTCTTTAAAACAAGGCGCTAAAGCAGCATCTCATTTAGCCGCAGAACATCAACAGCAAACGTATTCCGCAGCACATGCAAAGCGGCTGAAGGCGTGTCTGAAAGATGAATTTAGTTTGCTATGTGCCTTGATGGGCGAAGATGTTTTTGACGTGTTCGCCAAGGCATGCGTGATGGCTTTACCATCTCAGGCCTTGACCTTTCATACTTTGGGTAAAGCGTTTGTACGGTTTTTGGCTAACTCCTGGCCGCAAGGTAAATTCAACGCCAGCCAAAGTACGCTGTTTGAGGTGTATGTGGAGCTGGCCCGTTTTGAACGTGCCAAAGCCGAAGTGCTGGCTGCCAAAGGATCTGAGCAAATTCCACCAGCAGAATTCGCACTGAACGAGTTTGAACTGCTGGGCGGCGGTGCATCACTGAACATTATGGTGCCTGACTGTGTGCGTTTACTGGTGAGTGAGTACGATATACTCCCCCTATTATCTCAGCTGGAAAATCGTCAAACGAAAGGCGCCGAATCGCCTGCCATGCCAGCCAGAGAAACCCGTTATATTGCCCTGACCAAGCAAAATGGCCAGCTGATCGCCCAACCTTTGACTCACTGGCAGGCAGATCTGTTAAGTCATTGCAATCATGCGGCCTCGTTTGAACAGGCGCTGGCACACAGCGCCCGTCGTCAGGGGATGGAACCAGCTGTACTCAGAGCGCGAATGGCGATGTGGCTGCCAGTCGCCGTCGCCAGTGGCCTGTTGGTGGTTGAAACGGCAAAACGTCCGACAGCAACCACATAGGAGCTCTTCTACTACTTATAAGCGCAGCGTGAGGGGCGAATATCCAGCTTTGCAGAAAACTTGCTGGCTAATTGGTGGCGCCAGTACGGTGCCATCATCTCTTTGTTGGGGGCTTTAGGGCCGAGCGTCACGTACTCAATCGGGGCCAGATGGTCGTCTCTGTGCAGCTCCAGATACAAACGCGGGGCAGTGCCTGTGGCAAAGTCCGGGTCCTCGCTTTTAATTTCTTTTGCACCATAGTCCAGATGCGAGACGATCACTCTGTGTTCCTGCTCATCTTTATAGTTGGCATCTTTTAACAAATAAGGCAGCGGGCCAAGCAGCCAGGCAAGTATTTGCAGCTTTTCGGGCGTCGGGTTCTTACCGACAAACTTAGTAATTTCTTTTTTCAGCTTTGCAAAGAGTGAACTTACTTTGTTTTCGTCATCATCTTCAAACTCAAATTGATCTTGCACGTAGAGCACTCGGTAAAACGCAGCACTTTCCTGTGGTGATTGACCTGTATTAGCAAATGCCTTTTTTGCTTCTAACTGTTCGGAGAAAGAACCCTGTTCCTCTAATAAACGATAATTGAAAAAGTCTTGTGGGTTAAAGGTAATGGCGCAGCCACAGGCATCATCATTTAAATGATTCTTGCTGTAAAAACGCCACATGTTCAGGTTATCGCTCTTGGGTAAAAAGCAGCCTATGAAAACAGGATTCCCTTCTATTGGCTCATAACCTAGTTCATGCCAAAGTAGTTTGCCTTCATTGGGATCATTTACAGCATTAATATGTCCCAGCCTGAAAGGGCTTTTTTCAAGTAAAATTGCTTGGCCTACTTCAAATGAGGTGTAGTGGGTCATTGAGAGGTTTTTACTGACTTCAAGATAGGAGAGTATTTCCTCTCTCAAGGTACTAATCGACACTGATTTTTCGAAGCGCTCTGCTCTATCGCAGAGTTCATAGGCTTCAAAGCTTAGTTCGGTGTCTTTAATGTCTTTAACTACTTGCTCGCACAGAGTTTTTACCTTTGTAAAGCTTTGAACAACCACTCCCCCTTCAAAGTAACAATGGGCCAGCAAGATTAGAGCGCGGGGGTGTTCTTGCTTCGCGGCTAACTTGTAATATTCGACGGCTTTCTTACAATTTTTTCTGACACCTTTGCCGAACTCATACATAAAACCCAGATTGCACTGACTGAGTGCATGTCCCTGCTGCGCAGCTAACCGATAGTAATGAACTTCTTTCTTATCACTTTGCGCTATGCCTTTTCCATGTTCGTACATAAAGCCCAAGTTGCATTGGGCATCGACATGTCTCTGCTCTGCGGCCAACTGGTAGTATTCAACTGCTTTTTCATTACTTTGCGCTACGCCTACACCATTTCTATACATCACACCCAAATTGTACTGACCATTTGCGTTTCCCTGCTCTGCAGCTAGTTGATAGTATACAAACGACTTCTCATCACTTTGCGCTATGCCTGTTCCTTGTTCGTACATAAAGCCCAAGTTGCACTGGGCATCTGCGTATCCCTGTTCTGCGGATAGTCCAAACCAATAAGCGGCTCTCTCATAATTTTGCTCGACTCCCTCACCAAAATAATAGGCATCGCCCAACTCATTTTGTGCCTCGGCATCGCCACTTTGGGCTTGCTCATACAGTGCTTGGATCTCTGGGGATAGTTCGGGATTGTGTTCTGACATCAATATTCCTTTTAAACTGCTTAACCCCGCATGATTCTGATATGGGGTTTTATACCTTTATTAAACGGTATTTTGTGATGTATGACAATGGGATAGCTTTTGCCCATTGAGTACAGTTTGACTGTACGAGGATAAAAGCTCGATAGCAGTATTGGCGTCGGCGAAGTGAGAAAAGCCAGAAAAATGGCCCACGACTCGTCAGCCGGTGGACCACAGAGTTAACCTGGTTACTTGATTGGCGTCTGAAAGCCTTTGGGCTTTATGGCCAGTATGGAGCACTGGGTTTGCTCCAGTATAGATTCGGCGGTGTTGCCTATGATCAAACCCGGAATGCCGACACGGCCGACTGTGCCCATCACAATTAAGTCGATTTGGTGTTTTTGTGCCAGCAGGGGGATCTCTTTGCTGGCTTTGCCTTTGACCTGATGCAGTCTGGGTTGCAGGTACTGAACGGCAGACTTGTCGAACCGTGCATCCATTTTTGTCACCAGCCGGGCTAGCTTAGTGGCACAGTCTCTGCGCCCCTGTTCTACATAGTCATCCACCTGTTCGTCCGACTGATGGGCAAAGGTGCCGTAACGCAGCCAGTCTTCGGCGTAAGCATCCCAGGCGCTGCCCACATGCAGCTCAGACAGCTCAGGCAGGCTTAACGACACGCTGTATTCCATCACGGCCTGATTGAGTTTGTCCTGCACTTGTTCATCATCCAGCTCTCTGAAGCTGTCGTTCACGTCGACCGTGGCCAGGATCTTGCCAAAGGCATCAAGCTGGCCGGGTTTTAGCATCAATACGGGATAGGGGCATTTGCGCAATAAGTGCATGTCTTCACTGCCAAGCATGCGATCCATCCAGTCTGCGTCTTCGGCGCATTTTACCACCAGATCGCATTGTTCATCGATCGCGCGCCTGATGATCTCGATAAAGCCGATCCCGGTGCAAACGATGATATTGGGATCCTGGTCGTTATCCTGTGCTTTAACTTTCGCATCGATAGCGGCCCGCTTATTGGCAAGCAGCTCAGTAAGCTTACTGGCATACTCCGCTTTACTGGTAAAGAAGGTGCGCCAGTGTTTGACCTCTTTCAGTACTGAAATAAAAGTGATGTCTGCCTGATTATCTTGTGCGAGGCGGAGCGCCTGTACCACGGCGGCGTCCATTGTTGCTTCTGGGTCTACCACACATAAAATTCTGTTAAATCGTGTCATTATTCACCTCTGTATGAGTGCTGGCTGGGGTCGCTGCTTTTACCCGCTCTACCGCCCGTTCAGCGGCGTCATGAAATGGCATCAGTACCAGGGTTGCGCCTCTTTCTTCTAACAGGGGTTGGTCATGCTGGTGCTGGGTTGAAATGGCAATACCGCCGCTATAATGTTGTTGTTTCAACCCATCCAGTAGCGCCAGACGGGGGTCTTCATGTGTTACCCCCAAATCATGTTGTGGCATGGCTGATACCACCCACTTAACACCTTGTAGCGGCAGGTCGTTCACAAAAGCTGGATCACTGGCATCGCCATACATCACCAGGTGGCCATCGTTGCGCCAGCGTCTGACTTCGTCGGGGTTAAAGTCCACAGCCAGCAGACTGAATCCTTCTTTTTGCAGGTAGTGAGCCAGTGCCTTACCGTAACGGCCAAGACCAAACAGAATGACATCGTAAGCCTGCTCAGACGAGGGCTGGTTTTCCAGCGCAGCTTCTCTGAATGGCTGGTCGCGTTCAAACACACTTAACCAGCGTTCCAGCTTGTTATACAAACCGTGAGAATAGGTGATCATATATACCGACATCGCGATAGTGATCAGGCCCACCAGCGTGACCAGTCCTAAAGAGTCGGCTGTGACATGACCTATGGTGAGTCCCATGGCCATAAAGATCAGGGAGAACTCACTGATCTGTGCGACGGTTAATCCCGCCAGAAAGCCGGTGCGTTTGCGATAGCCCATAAGCCCCATGATCACCATCACAATAATTGGGTTGCCAATTAACACAAATAAAGAGAGTATCAGCGCTGGGAAAACTTGTGAGCCAAGTAAGCTGAGATCCAGCTGGGTGCCCAGGGCGATAAAGAAAAACAGTAACAGAAAGTCGCGTAATGAGGCTAAGCGGGCAACAATGGCTTCTCTGAATGGGGTAGATGCCAAAGAGATACCTGCCAGCAGGCCGCCCAGCTCTTTACTAAAGCCCAGTTGGCTGCCTATCGCCGCCAGTAAGGTGGCCCAGCCGATAGCAAAGGTGATGAGTAGCTCCTGAGAGCGTGCTATTCGGCTGACCAGTGGCGTTGCCAGATAGCGAATAAACACCAGGACAAATGCCAGCATGATCAACCCATAAAGCAGTACACTGCCAACCTGAGCCAGGGCGGATTGCGTGCCGCCCGACTGTGCCCCTATGCCCATGGCCGAGAGCACCATCATGGCCAGTACCACTACTAAATCTTGAACTATCAAAAAGCCCACAGCTATGCGTCCATGCAGGGAGTCGACTTCGCGTTTATCGGATAGCAGTTTAACTATGATAATGGTACTGGAGAAGGTCAGCGCGACGGCCACATACACAGCGGTAACGGTATCCAGCCCCAGCATTTTTCCGAGTACAAAGCCAATGGCAGAGGTAAACGCAACCTGTCCCAGTCCGGTGGCCAGTGCGACCGGCCCGAGTGTGCGAATGAGTTTAAGGTCGAGCTTAAGGCCAACCAGAAATAGCAGTACAGCAATGCCCAGTTCGGCAAGCAGTTCTATGTGTGCATGGGATTGAACAATATTCAACGCCGAAGGACCGGCTATCACCCCTACGGCAATAAAGCTGACAATCATAGGCTGGCGCAGCAACACGCCGATAAAACCCAGTGCCGCGGCTAATACCACCAGCGCAGTGAGTTCATAAAAAGCAGACAGGTGGATAAAACTCAGATCTGGCATTGCACCTCCTTTTTTCACGTTCAATGGCTTACAAGCGTGATCTTGATGGTCGTCAGCTTCACAACTCACCACGCAAAAATCAATCTAAGTTCCGGGTATCTACGCTGACTATGTTCTACATCAAAATAGCAACAGAAATGCGCCGTGGCATGGGTTTTATAGTATGAATTTACCGTATTTATAGGCAGTTATACTCGAAGTGTTATGAATCTGATTGGCCCGCAAAAGAGCCACATGAGTGGTGGTGTTTATTTGATGATGGCCTGGGCTGCATTGATTTGGGTGCTATTCTGGGTTGGGTTTTGAGTTGAAAAAGTCGCACGTCGTAATAACTATTACCGATTTGATTTGGCGTTACGAGGTGTCATAAGCATAAAAAAGCCGCCCTTTCGGGCGGCTGGTGGGAATTCAACAATGTAATAAAAGGAAAAGGGAGTGAGTAATTACTACTCTTCAGGTATTAACCTTCAATCAGCTTACCGGTGCCAATTTCAATTTTTCTTGGCTTTAACGCTTCCGGTACTTCGCGCTCCAGGTCAATCAACAACAGGCCGTTTTCAAGCGAAGCGCCAATCACTTTTACATGATCGCCCAGCTGGAATTTGCGCTCAAAGTTGCGCTCGGCAATGCCCTGGTGAATAAACTTTCGGTCGGTTTTGTCTTCTTTATTTTGCTTCTCGCCCTTGACGCTCAGCGTGTTGTTTTCCGACTCCAGCGATAACTCCTGCTCCGTAAAGCCGGCCACCGCCATGGTAATCTGGTACTTGTCTTCAGCTAAGGCTTCGATGTTGTATGGCGGGTAGCTGGGCTGTTTTTCGCTGCTACGCTGCGCCGCATCCATCATAGATGCAAGGTGATCGAAACCGATGAATGAACGGTAAAGGGGTGATAAATCTACTGTACGCATAATCGTATCCTCATAAAGCGATAATTAAGCCATTTACTCTTTGCAATAAACCAGTAAATAGCGGGTTTTTAATTCTAACATTACTTAAATAAAGACTTTTAAAACAAAGTCTTAGTTTGGTTTTGGACCCTGTCGGCGTCCTCACAAATCTATCTATGGCCGGGGCAAACGCTTTTCAAGGAAGTTTTTTGAAAAAAGTTTGAGTGTTTTTTATGTCTCTGATTTTAATTGACTTTTATTTTTGGTTATTTGCTATGGATCTTTGCTCAGGTCAGCCACCGTTTTGCTGCGAGTGGTTCCCGGCCCGGCTCAAGGCCGGTATGACGGAGGCGAAGCCGAGATGATGGAGGCTACTCGTTATTATTCTCAAGCGGGGGCGCCGAGCCTGCGACGATACTTAATCGTTAAAGCTGGGAGTAAAGTACGTCCCTGTAGTTATGTCCATCGCGCATCCGTGCGCTCATCTCCTCAAGCTGCGACGATACTTAATCGTCGGTCTTTCGTCGCCCATCCAGGGCTCGCGCCAAGCCACGCTGCGGTGATAATTAATCACCGGTCCTGGCTTGGCCCCCAAACATTTGTGCGGAATTTTAGGCCTGCGCCTATGCTGGCATCCGGGGTGATGAACAGTTGGCTCGGGCGGGCTGTTGGGTCTTGCCAGTTATGGTAGAGCGGGATAAGGCGTTCCTTGATCATATTTTCAAGCAAATGATTCACAAAGAGGTTTTTACCCGGGAAAGCCGGGAATTCGACTTCGTTTTCATCGTGGCGCAAAGCCGAAGAGGAAATAGGATCATAGTCAGTGCGGAAGTTGATCACATTACGCAGGCGCATGGTGTTAGCGAAATAACGGGCATAAGTGTCGATTATCTTTGTACCAGGTGAGGCAAAAACACGGGTTTGAATGCCAGTGCGTACGCCTGAGTCGACTGCGGTATAGCCGCCGAGGCTATGGCCGGTTAGCACTACATTATGGCTATTTGTCGTTTCGGGTATTTGATAGCCGGTGGCAATAGATGCCTGATTGGGTGGATACTGATCCAAAATGCGCTGACAAAACTCATACGCAGTGCGTTGCCAGGCGATGTCGGTTTCGGCCAGGTTAGCAAAAAATAGTTTAAAGTCTTCGTACAGGTCACCGGTGTTAAACGGATTGGTACCCTTGTAGGCAATGATGACTTCTTCTTCCAGATTTTCAGATGCAATGGCGGGCACTTTGACAGCGAAGGCATAAACGCCGTCTACATTGAGCAATGAATCAATAATCTCCAGCTTACCGTTTGTCAGCATTAACTTTTGATACAAAGGGTCATCATGATAGGCAAATGAGCCACCGGGTTCCAGGCTGTAGGCATAGGCTGAGGCAAACGCATACCGCAACACCTTGTTGTAGGCTATCACATCCGGGCTGGTGCTGATTTCCTTGGCCTGTGAAGGCGTGAGCACGGGGTATTCCCAGCCGACACTGCGGTCTGAGGCAAACAAGCTGATGTTATTACTGTACTGAGGACCAAATTGCTGTGCCAGAGTGACCCGGCTTAATTCCTCAAGGGTCGCCTGTGCCTGGGCATCGCTGACCTCAACGCCGTTGATTTTATCTACCACAAAATAGTTGCCGTAAATGGCAGTGAGCGCGTTATCGTGCCAGTGTCCCTGCAATTTTGCATAGTCATCGCCTGCCAGCATCCAGTGTTTCTTCACCAGTTGTGAGCGGGGTATAAAGCCCGTATGTATGCCATAACTTTGTACAAAGGTGGTGTCTTGTTTGGTGGTCAGTGGGGTTGAGTCCAGCATAGTTATCCTCCCGGATTGTGGTTTCCGAGAGCAAGTATGGAACACAATCTGTGGTGTGCCAGTTACACGAGCTTACAGAGCTGGGTAAAAATTTAACCCTTGCCTGAGCTGCATTGCTGAAATAGCATTAAAAAGTAAGCAGCAACCAGGGAGAGTGGATATGGCTGAGCGCAGCGTGTCAGTGCAGGGCAGTGCCAATCAGAGCATTATTATTACCGGCGATCATAATCAGGTGGGAGGCGCGGTGGAATTTCGCATTCCGCTGGTGCGCCATCATACCCCTGCCCGGCGGCGTCGAGGTCCGCAAACCCCACCGAATGTGCTTGATATTCTCAGCGCGCACAACAAAGCACTGAAATTGCTGGGCCGGGGGCACGAGCTAAAGTTACTCAATGAATGGCTAAGTGACGACAGGGATATTTCCGTCTTTGCCATCACTGCCTCTGCAGGCAGTGGCAAAACGCGACTGGCCATTGAGCTGTGCGAACAGGCAGAGCAGCAACCGGGTTGGGCAGCGGGTTTTGTACGTAGCGACGACTTGGCACAGCTGGCGCATGCCTTTAAATTTGCCCAGGCAAACTGGTCTCATTCTTTATTGCTGGTGGTTGATTACGCCGGCGCCAATGCGAAGGCACTGGCGCAATGGCTAGATGCCCTGTCTCAGCTCGACGAGCTGGCCGATGGCATCCGGGTGCGTATCTTGCTGCTGGAACGCGAAGCCAGTAAAGAGGCCGGTTGGTGGCACACGTTAACAGGCTCCGCTTTAGGCAGCGACCAGGCGCGGCTTGACCTGTTTATTCAGCACGAGCCCTATGCACTGGCCGGGCTGAGTGATATCACCATCAGGAGAGCTGTATTGTGTGCAGCACTGAATGCTGCGCAAGCGCTGGTGTCGAGCCCTCGAGCCAGCGCAATCCCCGAAGCTAATGAACAAGCCGACTTTGATACTGCTCTGGCCGACCCGCAATTTGGTAATCCACTGGCGCTGGTTATGGCCGGTATTCTGTGCCGGGACATGTTGCCGCGCGCGGCTTTATCATTGCATTATCTGGCCGCGGCCGAAAAACTGGCGCAGCGAGAAATCGACCGCTTTAATAAGTGTTTTGGCGAAGGGGGCGATGCCACTAAGCTGGCTCATTGCCTGTGCTTTCATTTGCTGTGTGGCGGTCTCCATATTGCCGATATGCGCCAGACACTCAGCGCTGAGTTGATCGCCATGGGCTGGCACAGTCCAAGCCTGGATAAAGAGTTACTGGCGTTGCAGCAGGCGTTTCCGCCAGCGGAAGACGGAGACGAAACAGTCAGACTGTCAACCACTCAGCCAGACCTGATCGCTGAGGCCATGTGTATACAGCTGCTGCAAAGTGACAGAGAGCGAAGCTTAAAAGCGCCCGACATCCTGGCTCGTACCCTTGAATACGGTCAGGAGCTGGCCGCCGCTACGCTGGTTCGTCTGTTACAGGATTTTGCCTGTCCGGTCAGCCAGCTAACCGATCAACAGGCCCACTTGTTAAAGTGGGCAGAGCAGTTGGTTGATGATAGCCGACACAATTTGGAGCTGGTAGAGTTACTCAATGATGCCATACCGCACAGCTCTATCGCTCTGGCAGAATTAGCCTGTAAATTGGCAACCATCTCATATCAGCAAGATCTGGTTCTTGCCGAGCAGCAGACCAGTGAGATCGTGTTATCCAGATTAGCCATGTCGCTGAACACGCTTGCAAACCGACAAAGCAACTTGGGTCAACGTGAAGCCGCACTGACCACTGCGCTTGAAGCTGTTGAGCATTGTAGAGCGCTCACTAAGACTCGCCCCGATGCCTATTCGGAACATTTGGCTATTGCTCTGAATAATCTTTCTAATCGGCAAAGCGCTTTGGGTAAGCACGAAGCCGCTCTGTCCTGTGCGCTGGAAGCAGTTGAACACTTCAAAGCACTCAGTCAGGTGAACCCTAGTGCTTTCTTATCCAACCTGGCTGCGGCTCTGAATACTCTTGCTAATCGGCAAAGTAGACTAGGCCATCGCGAAGCAGCCCTTACCAGCGCACAAAAAGCTGTTGAACTAAGAAGAAGGCTGGCTCAGGACCATCCCGGTGTCTATTTGCCAAACTTAGCGGCTTCACTGAATAACCTTGCTAACCGGCAAAGCGATCTGGAACAGCACGAAGCGGCGCTGGCCACAGCGCTGGAAGCTGTTGAACTAAGAAGAAAACTAGTTCAGGCTCACCCTGATACCTATTTGCCCAATCTGGCCACGGCTCTGAATAACCTTGCTACTCGGCAAAGCTCGTTGGGCTTGCACGAAGCGGCCCTGACCACCGCAATGGAAGCCGTTGAACACAGCAGAGCACTCGCTCAGGTGAGCCCCGATGCCTTTTTGCCCAATCTAGCCTCTGTACTGAATAATCTTGCTAACCTGCAAAGTGAGTCTGGCCAGTGCGAAGCCGCGCTGGCCTCCGCAAAAGAAGCTGTTGAATTGCGTAGAGTGCTAACTCAGAAGAGTCCCGATGCCTTTTTGCCTGACCTGGCTATGTCACTGAACAATCTTGCTAGCCGATACAGCGAGCTGGGCGAGCACGAAGCGGCCCTAAACACTTTGCGGGAAGCCGTTGAATACTTCAGTTCGTTGGTTCAAACGAGTCCCGATGTTTATTTGTCTGACCTGACCATGTCACTGAATAACCTCGCAGTCTTACAAGGCGAGCTAGGTCAGTACGAAGCCGCCCTAAACACTTCGCAGAAAGCCGTTGAACACTTCAGTTCGTTGGTTCAAATGAGTCCCGATATTTATTCGCCTGACCTGGCCATGTCACTGAATAACCTTGCAGTCTTACAAAGCAAATTAGGTCAGCACGAAGCTGCGGTGGCTAGTTCGCAGGAAGCTGTACAGCTATTTTCTCCCTACTTTCTTAGATGGCCAGAGGCGTATGGATCGAGGGTAAAATTGATGCTGAGCAACTACCTTGATTATTGTGAGGGCGCAGAGCAGGAGCCGGATATTGAACTGGTAAACCCAATTATCGAAAAACTCAATGAATTAAAACAGGAGTAATATCCCATGACAGACAGGACAATACAGGTGGGTGGCAATGCCAATGGCGCGGTGATAAACACAGGTGATCAGAATCAGATTTATGCCGCTCCCAACATCACAATGCCTGAGCCCCAGACAGTGGATATTCAGCGGGCGCTGGGTGAGTTAGCCACAGCGTTGGGTGAGCTTGGTATTGCGCAGTCGCGCAAACTGAATAATGCGCTGGAGGAGGCACAAGAAGAAATCGAACAGGCGCAGCCTGATAAGGTTGAGGTAGCGGAGTCGCTGGCCCGTGCGGCTAAAATAGCCAAAGAGGCTGAAAGCTTTGCCAGCCATAGTGAAAAGTTGGTCGAGCGTTTTACTCCGGTGCTGGGCTGGTTAGGTCCACATGCCACACGGGTGGCCGAGGCACTGGGCGTGGCAATTTAGATAATCTCTTACAGCACACAAAAAAGCCGCCCTTTCGGGCGGCTGGTGGGAATTCAACAATGTAATAAAAGGAAAAGGGAGTGAGTAATTACTACTCTTCAGGTATTAACCTTCAATCAGCTTACCGGTGCCAATTTCAATTTTTCTTGGCTTTAACGCTTCCGGTACTTCGCGCTCCAGGTCAATCAACAACAGGCCGTTTTCAAGCGAAGCGCCAATCACTTTTACATGATCGCCCAGCTGGAATTTGCGCTCAAAGTTGCGCTCGGCAATGCCCTGGTGAATAAACTTTCGGTCGGTTTTGTCTTCTTTATTTTGCTTCTCGCCCTTGACGCTCAGCGTGTTGTTTTCCGACTCCAGCGATAACTCCTGCTCCGTAAAGCCGGCCACCGCCATGGTAATCTGGTACTTGTCTTCAGCTAAGGCTTCGATGTTGTATGGCGGGTAGCTGGGCTGTTTTTCGCTGCTACGCTGCGCCGCATCCATCATAGATGCAAGGTGATCGAAACCGATGAATGAACGGTAAAGGGGTGATAAATCTACTGTACGCATAATCGTATCCTCATAAAGCGATAATTAAGCCATTTACTCTTTGCAATAAACCAGTAAATAGCGGGTTTTTAATTCTAACATTACTTAAATAAAGGCTTTTAAAACAAAGTCTTAGTTTGGTTTTGGACCCTGTCGGCGTCCTCACAAATCTATCTATGGCCGGGGTAAACGCTTTTCAAGCAAGTTTTTTGAAAAAAGTTTGAGTGTTTTTTATGTCTCTGATTTTAATTGACTTTTATTTTTGGTTGGTAAGGCTAAAAAGTGGCACGGATGCGCCCTGATAACGCAAAAGTGCCAATTGTATTTGTTATTAAACCAGTTTGGCTTTGCCTGCCTTAACGGTATAACGTTTGCCAATATGCGACTGGTCATTTTTAAAGCCGACAAACGGCACATGGTGCCAGCTGGCGTTGAGCTCGTCCCGAGTGATGTCCAGGGTTACAAAACCGCGATTGGCGAGGTCGACATAGCGGATGTGAGGATTCTCTGGGATCAAAATTTTACCAACATCACCTACCAGCTGCTGCAAGCCCGGTACCGGAATAGATGGTGATGTCACCGAGGAAGTCACGATCTCTACTGCGATGGCCCCTTCATGAGTGAAGCGGTTGTATTCGTGCCAGTCATAAGGGTTTTTACAGATGTTGGCGGCCCAGGAAGAGTGTACGTCACCGGTTAAGAATACCACGTTATCTATCTGGTTTTGTTCGATAAAGTCTAACAGGCGATGACGTGCGGCCGGGTAACCGTCCCAGGCATCACCATTAATGGGTTTACCCAGCATCTGAATTTGCATCATCTGCACTTGCTGGCCCAATAACTTCCACTGCACGCCATTTTGTTTAGCCTCAAACAGGTTGTCGTATAACCATTGCTCCTGCGCATAACCCAGTAAAGTTCGCGATTCATCAAGTCGGGCAGGATCTTTGATCTCAACTTGCTGATCGCGACCGATCAGGCGAGTGTCGAGCATATTCAGATCCAGCAAAGATCCAAACTGGAAGCGGCGATAAGATCGTTCCCGGTTGTTATCGCTGGGTTCACGGATCGGCATCCACTCATAATAGGCTTTAATGGCAGCCGCTTTACGGGTTTGCCAGTCACCCTCACCGTCATTGTGGTTCTCTGCCCCGCCCGACCAGGTATCGTTGGTGAATTCGTGGTCATCCCAGATACAGATCATCGGGTGAGTCTGATGCAGGGTTTGCAAGTCTTCGTCAGTTTTATAACAGGCATGACGAACCCGGTAGTCATCCAGGGTCACCATTTCGTGGGCGGGCTGAACTTTACGATTCCATAAGAACGGGTTGCGGTACACATCTTTATTGCCGTATTCGTACAGGTAATCACCAAGGTGCAGCACCGCATCCAGGTCTTCAATTTCGGCGATACGTGCATACACGTTAAAGTAACCATAGCTAAAGTGCGAGCAGGATGTCATGGCCAGTTTTACCTGGCTAACATCGTAGGCTGGCAGCGTTTTAGTCCGGCCTGTTGGCGAGATAACTGGCTCATCCAATTCATCGATGATAAAGCGATAAAAATAGCGAGTATCAGGTGCCAGCCCGGTTGCATCGACCTTAACGGTAAAGTCGCGTTGTTTATCGGTGATTTCATAGCCCTCAGCAATCAGGTGAGAAAACTGCGGATCTGCACTAACCTGCCAGAGTGCTTTGACACTGAGTGTATTCATATCCACCCGCTCCTGCACTTCAGGTGGAATGGTAATGCGGGTCCATAAGATCGCTCGATCATCCAATGGGTCGCCACTGGCAACGCCATGGCTGAACGGGCTCTGAGAAAAAGTACAGCCACTCAGTCCTAAGGTAAGGGGAACAGTTGACAGCATTAGGCTGGTTTTAAAGAAATCGCGACGGGATAGGCTCATAAGTAAATACTCTAATTATCATTTTTGGGCCGTATTTAAACGTGTTCATGTTAATTTTATACAACAAAAATATTACATTTAACCAGTGAGGTGGCCAATCTGACATCTTTGATTTAAAACTGGCGCGATAATGGCTATAACTAAAAGATACAGGTCAGAGAATAAGCAGGTGAGAGTGATTGGTATCAGGTTGTATCTCAGAATGTGGTGTTTTTTTATTGCCGGTGCTTTTTTTTATGGGTCACAAGTCAGTGCACAGCAACTGTGTACCAGCGAAGTTAAAATTGGCGTCGTCGCTGACTGGCCGCCGCTGACAGCGGTCGATGAGCGTGGGGCGTACGGGTTGGATGTGGAAATAGCACGTAAGGTGTTCGCACAGCTGAACATGTGCCCTCGATTTTTGCGCTTGCCTACCTCTGCCCGAAGTTTAGATCAGCTGGGTAAGGGGACGGTCGATGTCTTATTGATGGTCAGTTATGTACAGGAACGTGCTGAGTTAGGGGTGTTTTCAGCCCCCTATCGCTGGGAAAAAATGCGACTTTTTTCATTGCGTCAGCCCCGTATGGCCATTGATTTAAAAGCTTTGTTGCGGTTGGGCTATCGTATCGGCCTGAGCATAGGTTCTTATTATGGTGATGAGCTCAAAAATCTTGCCGAAAACCCCAATTTTGGCCATTTGTTGGTGGGGATTTCTGGCAGCCCTCAGCGTATTGAAATGTTGGCAAAAAAGCGGGTCGATTTCATCATCGAAGACGAGATACTCGGGCGTTTCATGGCGCGTAAGCTGGGCATTAAAAACTTTTATATTTGGGACTATCCAGTCCACAACAACCAGGTGCATTTTTTATTGCGCAAAGGGTTGTTCGATGCAGCACAATTGGCGCGTTTTAATGGCGCAATAGAGCGCCTTCGTCCAGATATCGATGAGTTGGTTGAGCGCTATACCCATCACAGCGTGCCACGCTGAGCAGTGTGAAATGCGGGGTAATATCAACACCGCTTTATTGTGGTCTACACTAAGGAAGCTAATGGAGCCGCAAACAAGGAATAACCATGCGCAAATATATGCTTCCTCTCGTCGTTTTACTCTCTGGTTGCACGGGCACTGCCGACAGTGCAGCACACGATCCACTCGTTCATGCCGCTTATACTATGCTGGCCCCCGCACAGGGTGGGGGTGTGCAAGTTTATGCCAGAGCCATTGTCGACGGCGCACATATTAATGATCAGCAATGTCCGCAGCTAATACACGCGGGTGAACAGGCGATAAAAACCCGGGCCAGGCGATTAAATCCGGATCCCGTTCATTTTCCAGTCACAGTTTGTGAAGCCGTGATCCGTCCAGATACTCAGTATCGTCTTTCTTATGGCGGGGTTGAACTGGCTCCCGTCAACCTGGCTCCAGAGCAAATTCAGGTATTTGGAGACTCCGGATGTAAGAGTTCAGTATGTGAAGGAGCAAGTGCTGCGCAACCTTTTGCTCAGCTGGCGGACCTGGGTGCCAGGCAAAGCAAACAGTTGATCCTACATATGGGGGATTTCAACTACCGCGGTACGTCGGGCAGCATCAGTAAAGATATTTACGCGTACGATGCGGGAGATGGTGGTTACGGTGGTCCGTCATGTGGTCTAACAGAGACGTATTACTCGCAAAATGCCAGCGGCAGTCCAAAACCCGATACCTGGCAGAGTTGGCAGGCTGATTTGTTTGCACCGGCTAAGTCTTTGCTGGCCAGTGCACCTTGGGTATTTGCCCGCGGTAATCATGAGCTGTGTAGCCGTGCAGGTCCCGGCTGGTTTTATTTCCTGGGACCTGGCTCTGACTTACCGGGGGGCGTTGCACAGCAGTCATGCCCTTATCAGGGGGAATTCAGCCAGCCACCCAGCGAAGCAAGCGACCATATTGTGATGCTAGACCCCTATTTGCTTGAACTGGAGTCGCTGGCATTGTGGGTGATGGATTCTGCCAATGCTTGCGATTCACGCTCGCCACAAACACTCACGCGCCAGTATCGTGACCAGTATTCTCAATTGCAGCGGCTGGCTTCTCGGGTAAAAACCCCGTTATGGATGATGACGCATAGACCTATTTGGGGACAAAGCGGACCGGTTGGCACTCCTTCAATCACAGATATGCTGCAAACGGCGCTGAAGACGACTGTATCGCAGCAGCTACCGTCTGAGGTCAGCTTGTCTCTATCTGGTCATATGCATATTTACCAGTCGCTGGCTTTTGGTAAGGGCAGTGATCGTCCACCTCAATTGGTGGTCGGCAACAGTGGTGTTAGCCTGAGTTCAACCGGTGCAAACAGCGGGTTCAGTACTCAAATTGATGGTAAGCGCGCGCAGGGGAACACTCAGGGAGAGTTTGGTTACATCTCCATTAAGCTGGAAGAGGACGATCAATGGCAGGGGCAGTTTTATAACACTCAGGGCCAAGTATTCCTCGACTGTGGCAGTAAGCTGGCACAACAAGGTAAAGCTCTGTGCCAGATTGTACGGTGAGTGCACTGGTTGCCACTTGATGATTCGGTGGCGATAACCTGGCTAACATATGCCTACCTTCTTCTCTAAACGCGCTGCAGAGTAAGTGTCAAGGTGTAACTGATTGGTGTGCTATTTAGTGACTGGGGCAAAGTGTTAGTTGTTGGGGTTTACTGAGAAAACCTCACCCACAGCCAGGTATCGTCGCCGTTAAAATGCAGAGTCTGAACAGCGTGCTGAGTTTTGAAGTTGACCATATTGACCTGGGTTGGCCAGATATCTCTGAGTGCATCATGACGCATCTGTAAGCGGCTCAATTTAACTGGCATAGGGGCGCGCTGGATAACCCAGAAAAATTGCCCGTCAATACTGCCATTGTATAGCGTCAAGGGAATGGCTTGGCCAGCTTCATCCTTTAATTCCACTGTGTCATGCACATATTCTGCAAAGCGGGCTCTGTCAGATTGGTTTTGAAACAGGTCGGCGTCTTCACCAAACAAGTCTTCCACCGCATGCTCGGTATCGTGCAGGTAAAACCGGTGCATTAATTCGATCTGCTCGTTACCCGAGTCAACCAGTACAGTCGTCATTGCAGCTTTTATTTGGTGCGCTGTTGCTGTGTTTGCCCAAATTAATGCCAGTGCGGCAATCAGCCGATCCCTCATGTGGTACCCCTTGGTTGTGTTCGGGTCTTATCATACCGCGAATTGAGCGGAATTATTGTTATTTTACTGCTGAGCTTGTTATCTGGATTGAAATAATCGGTGTGCAGTGCGTACGTTTTGCTTTTGAGTGATTTGCATATATGGTCATTTTGCCTCATTCGTCTATATTGTCACGAAACGTAACTCACCCCGTGTTTTGGGCGTGATAAAATGAGTATAGTGATGATGTCAAAATAACAATAAATTTTCGTGCCAAGTTCCCATTTTGCAAATTTATTGTCTCTATTTTACAAATAAATTAAAAAAGCCAAATTCAATGGTTGAAATCGGAACTAAATTCCCAGTAAAATCGCGGACTTTTCAATCGGCGAGTAAAACTGGCGTTGGTTTTGCTCTGTACAAAGTACCCGTTTAGCAAAAAATGTGGTGAGCAGTATGGATTTCTACATACTAAAAAAACAAGAGAAACTCGTTGCCATACCGGCGGACGAACAGAACTGTAAAGAGTATCTGGATAACGGCTACTTTTATGTTGATAAAGTGGCTGCGTGTAACGAGAAATCGGCACTGAAACGTCTGAATGGCAGACAGAACCGTTATCTTCGCGCGCTGTGGTTACTTGTGATCCCTGTGATGATTTTCGCCTGGCGTCAACTCAGCCATTAACCTATTAAGCTAAGCAGTGTATATTAACCGGCATTAAGGTTAAGGAACGCTGCATGAAGGTTTTACACACATCCGACTGGCATCTGGGTCAACAGTTTTACGAGCACAGCCGTCATGCTGAACATCAGCATTTTCTGGACTGGCTGTGCGATACACTCACTTCTCATCAAATTAATGTACTGATTGTCAGTGGCGACATTTATCACAGTGCTACGCCTTCGGCGGTGGCTGAGCAGCAGCTGTATGCCTTTATCAGGCGTGCAAAAGCCGATAATCCAGACTTACACATTGTGATCACCGCGGGTAATCATGATTCAGCGAATCGAATAGAAACGGCTAAACCACTGCTGAGTCAATTCGACACCCATGTTGTCGGCCGGTTTGATAAGCATAATCCCCAGGATGTGGTAAAAACCCTCAATACTGACCTTGGCACTTTGCAGGTTGTGGCCATGCCGTTTTTACGCAGCGCCGATCTGGATACTCAAGCCGATGATCCTTTGGCCTATCAACGTGGCGTTGAACGCGCATACCAGGCCGCTTACCAGGGGGTAGATGCACAACTCCCGGTGCTGGCTATGGGTCATTTACATGCCAAAGGTGGCAGTATTTCCGGCGATTCAGAGCGCAATATCACCATTGGCGGGTTTGATGCCATTACTGCGGATGTATTTGGGGAACGTCCCGATTATGTTGCACTTGGACACTTACATAAAGCGCAAAAAGTCGCTGGCAGTGAGGCTATTCGCTATTGCGGTACACCCCTGCCGATGTCGTTTTCTGAGCGTAATTATCGTCATCAGGTACTGTTGGTCGAGTTTTCTGATAACAAGCTTAGCAGTGTAAAGCCCCTTGACGTGCCGCGCCTTAAACCGGTGATTTTACTGCCCGAGCGCGGTGGGGCGACGTTGGATGAGCTCATTGCCTTGCTCAACGAACTCGACTTATCGCAATACCAGAGCCAGGGCGCAGCAACGCCCTACCTGAGGCTGCGGCTCAATGCCAGTGACACCGATAGTCAGTTTCGCACTAAGATTGAACAGGCACTGACGGATAAACAAGTGCACTTCTGTGGCATTGAGCGTGTGAGTAATACGCAACAGAGCGCAGACATGCCGCATTTTGAAGACCTGGGGCAGGTTGAGAAACTGGAACCCGTGAGTTTATTAGAGTTGGCGTATCGGGCACAGATAGACAGTGAACAAGCCGTGCCGCAAGCTTTGCAAGATTGCCTGATGCAGGTACTGGCCAGTGTACAGGAGCAGGAAGCATGAAACTACTAGGGATCCAGGTGCAAAACCTGGCGTCACTGGCGGATGCCGACATTGATTTTACCCAGCCACCGTTAAAAGACACCGGCCTGTTTGCCATCACCGGCGATACTGGCGCGGGTAAAAGCACCTTGCTGGATGCAATATGTCTGGCATTGTACGGTAAAACCGCTCGACTCAAGGCTGATGCAAAAAACAAAGTGATGCTCAACGGCGATGAGCTGAAACTCAATGATCCCCGAAACCTGCTGCGCCGTGGCTGTGTCAGCGCCCGCGCCGAAGTAACGTTTTGTGGTCAGGATGGCGATCAATACCGTGCCAGCTGGCGTGTCGGCCGCGCCCGGAATAAGTTGGATGGCCGTATTAAAGAAGCTGAACATCAGGTGGTGCGCCTTGCTGATGATACGGTACTGGCTACCAAAACCACCGAGGCCAAACAACTGCTGGAACAGTTACTGGGCCTGAACTTTGAACAGTTTTCTCGTGCGGTGCTTCTCGCACAACATGAATTTGCTGCATTTTTGAAAGCCAACAGTGATGAGCGGGCGCAGTTGCTCGAAACGCTTACCGGCACGGCTAAGTTCAGCGTGATAGGTAAAGCCATATTTGAGCATCATAAAGCAAAGCAAGATGCGCTGGAACAGCGTAAGCAATCACTTAACCATGTCACTTTACTCAGCGATGAAGCTCTGGCCGAAAATCAGCAAAACGCAGCCGATTTGACCGCTGCCATTGCCACGGCTCGTGATGAAGAAAAGCATCTGGAGCAAGGCATTCAATGGTATCAGGCTTGTGACAAGCTGGCCGAGCAATGTCATCAGGCTGAGCAGGAACAGGCCGATTGCCAGCAGCGACTGACTATGCAAGCCCATGACTTTGATAAAGCGAGGCGCGCCAAAGCTGTCGAGGTGATCGCAGATAACCGGGCTCAGGCTCGGGATATGACTGCCCAGCTTAAGCAACTAGAGCTTGATATCAGCCAGTTGCAACAGCAGGAATACGCGCCGCAGATCCGCATTGCACAAGATCAACTACAGGCCGCTCAGACACGACTTAGTGAGGCAAAAAGCCAGTTGCAGATCAGTACCCCTGCCCTGCAATCATTACGTGAGCTGGACCAGCAGCGCGAAGCCAACAAACAGCTGCTGGCACAAAACAGTGCAGAACATAACGAGCAGCGTGAGCAGCATGAAGCATTGCAACAGCGCAGTGAAACGCTGGGGGCTCAGCTACAAAAAGATGGTCAGCAGGTTGCTCGATTGCAGCAAGACTGCCAGACAGACCTGGATCTGACGCGTGTGAGTGAGCAGTGGTCACAGATCAGCGGTGTATTAAAACACTGGCAGGCATGTCAGGCACAGCTTGGTAAACTGGCGGATGAGCAACAACACACACAAGCCTGTGCAGACAAAGACACACAAACGCAACAGGCGCTGCAACCCAGACTGACAGAATTACATCAACAATTAGCCGATATTCAGCAAAACCTGAGCACGACTCAGTCGCAGTTGAGTGAGCTGGATTATGAGACATTACAATTTCAGCGTACTCAGTTAATTCAGGCGCAGCAAAACCAATCACAGCATGCCCAGCTGCAACAGGAGCAGGGTGAGCACCGGCTTCACATTGATCGTCTGCGGCATCAACATCACAGCCTGCAACAGCAACTTAAAGACACTGAGCAGCAAGATGAACTGACCAGACAGCGGGTGTTGCTGACTCAGGAAAATTTGCAGCAAGTCCGCTTTCGGGCCAGTGACAGTGTGAGTAAACTGAGAACGCAGCTGGTTGCGGGCCAGGAGTGCATGGTGTGTGGCTCGACGGAGCACCCTTATGGTGTAGATCACATCGACAGTCACTGGCAAACCCTGATTGCTGATTTTGAATCGCAATATCAGGCTGCTGAACAAGCCCGCGCGCAGTCGCAGCAACGTTACCATGACCTGGTTGGTCAGGCTGAGCAATGCAATGGTCAGTTACAGGCGGCACTGCAACATGAAGCACAACTCAATAGCAAGTTTGCGCAAATTGCCGAATTACTGGCGCAGTTGCCTGTTGAGTTGCGCGATACCCCGGACCCTCAGGCGTTGCTGGCTCAGTTGGATCACAAGCTACAAACCTACAGCCAGCTGAGTAAAACACAGCAACAGCTTTGGCAGCAACAGCAGACAGCTCAGCGCGACATACAGCAACTGGAACAACAAAACCAACAGTTACAAAGTCAGCTCGAACGTGCCTCACAGGCAATGGCTTATGCCCAAACCCGGCAAACAGAGCTTGCGACAGAGCAGCAAGAAACCCTGTCGCAGGTCCGGCAGATATATTCAACCTCTGCATGGTGGCAGGTGTTTGAGCAATCACCGGATCAAGCTATCACTCAATTGGGCGAGCAAGTGCATGTCAGGCAGCAGCAACTGCAACAGCTCAGTGAATTACAGCAAAAGATTGATGAAGGTGAACAGCAGGCTAAACTGCTACGCCAGCAAAGTCAGGATAAACAGGCACAGCTTTATAAAACGGCGCAAGCCCGCCACGCTCTGACTGAAAAAGGGGACGTACTGACCCGTGAACGAACAGCGATCCAGCCACTTGAGATCAGTGCAGACAACTGGCATCAGTCTTTATTGGATGAACAACAGCAAGCTGAGAGTTTGCTAGCTCAGGCAACACAACGAGTCTCAGATCTGCGTCAGGCGCAGGAATCACAGGCACTGACGCTGGCACACAAGCAGCAATCAAAGCAGCAGCTGCAAGCGTCGCTGGCAAAAGTTCAAACTCGTTACCAGAGTTGGCTGGCGGAGCTGCAAACTCAGTTCGACACGCTCACAGAAGCGGATGTTGAGGCGCTGTTACAGTGGGATAAATCGCAGTGGCAAGCTTTGCTGGCCGAATATGAGGCTGTGAATAAAGCATTACATAGTGCACAGAATAAACACGCTCACCTGCAAGAAGAACTCGCATCTTTGCGCGCTAAGCCTGTGACCGAGCAAGCCCAGGCACACCTTACCGAGCGACTGGTTCAGTTGCAACAAGCGCGCGATGCCAATCAGGCGCAGTTGATCAGTGTAAATGCAGTACTGAAACAGCATGAGGATAACCAGGCTTATCTGGCCGAGCAATATGAGGCACTTCAGGCGCAGCAGGCCGAATACGAGCACTGGCACCTGTTAAATCGCTTATTGGGTGACGCCACGGGCAAAACCATGCGTAATCTGGCTCAAACACAAACGCTCAGGATCTTGTTGCAATATGCTAATCATCACCTTGGCAGTCTGAGTCATCGTTATCGCCTGACCGTCATCGGTCAGTCGCTGGAGATCGCCATTATTGACCGTGATATGGCCGATGAACAGCGCAGTGTAAACACTTTGTCCGGTGGTGAGTCCTTCCTGGTTTCCCTGGCGCTGGCATTGGGTCTGGCGTCTCTGTCTTCAAATCAGGTGCAAATCAATTCGCTGTTTATCGACGAAGGGTTCGGCACTTTGGATCCACAAACGCTCAGCGTGGCACTGGACGCGCTCGATGCATTGCAGTCACAAGGGCGCAAAGTGGGCGTGATTTCTCATGTGGCCGAAATGACGGAGCGAGTCGCTACACAAATTAAAGTACAGAAACAGGCTGGCGGGTATTCGTCGGTCACCATCAGTGAACGATAAGGACATACCATGCCCAGTTTTACACAGGATGAAGCAACCCATTACGACAGCCGTATTGAGCGCCTGGTGCCCGGTTATCAGCTGCTTCATGAATTGGTGCAGGCACAATTACAGACTGTGCTCCCTCAGGAAGCGCAAATTTTGATCGTGGGAGCTGGTACGGGCAAAGAAGTATTACAGCTGGCCCATAGCAATCCACACTGGACTTTCATCGTACAAGATGTCTCTGACGACATGTTGGCCATCGCAGATCAAAATTTTACTAACTCCGGGCTCTCGGAGCGCGTGACCATACATTCGGGACCATTGGAGTCCGGACAATATCAGGCTGATGTCGCACTGTGTCTGCTGGTGATGCATTTTGTGCCGGATAATGGCGCTAAGCTGGCACTATTGGCGTCAATTCATAGCAATCTCAAACCTGGTAAACAGCTGCTACTGGCAGACTTGATGAAGCCCGAAACCCAGTTTGAGCGCGAGTCTCAGCTTAAGCATTGCCGCGCTATGGGGCTGACTGCGGTTGGTGAAGAACGTATGCGCTACAATCTGGAGCACGAATTTTACCCACTCGACCGGATCCGGCTGGCAGAGCTGTTGGATGAAAGTGGCTTTTCGTCCGCGCATATGTTCTTTAAAGCCCTTGGATTCAGTGGCTTAACTTGCGTCAGGCAATAAGTCAGGCATGGCCTGTATTGAGCAACTCAACTAATTTTGAGATCTTAATATTACTAAGCTGGCGATAATCCAAATACGGGCAGATCAGCAACTTATTGACGGGATCAATGGCAAACTCCTCATCCAGCCAGTGCAAAGAGTTAGTAAAAATATGATCCCGGAGCAATGCCTTTGCATAGGTGCGGCCCGCTATAATGTGCCAGTCATAGCGATTTGCTGCCAGATCTGGCGCAGAAAACAGCAAAGCCTCCTGACATCCCTGCTGTAACAGTCGCTTATCCCGGTATTTTTGCCAGCTTGAGTAATGTTCTGGCTGGTTAGTAAAATCGTGATCTGGGTGACTGAGTTCTGCTATAAATTTGGCATACACATTAAACACCTTGCGCCAACCATTACCACATTGCTGGTTGATGTAATTAATTTCTCCAGTCTGTAAGGCTATGACTTTATTTAACTTTTGAAATTCTGAAAGTTTTGGCGGGTGCTCGACATAAATGGCCAGCAAACCTTGCTCTGCGCCAAATCCGTAAGTTGGTAAATTCATGATCTCTAAAAAAGGTGTATGCAAATGCTAAACGCATTATACCTGTTTTTGTTATTCAATCCTGTGTAAACCCCCTTTACATCAAGGGATAGCAATAATTTATTCCTTGTGTCTTTTGATTGACTTATAAATGACTGAAAACCTTAACATTTAAGCAATGTATCTGTAACCGGTTCACTCCAACCTATTGTGCGCTTTATAACAATAACTGTAGCAATCGTAGCAACTAACTCGGAGTAACTAATGAAGCGCATAGCATATTCGTTGATCGCCGCTGCCGTCACAGTGGCATTGACCGCCTGTGATGGTGATGATGGTAAACAAGGCCCTCAGGGCGAGCAAGGTGTTCAGGGTGAGCAAGGTGTTCAGGGAGAGCAAGGCACTAACGGTACTAATGGTACAAACGGCACTGATGGTGTTGCAGGCAAAGATGGTCAAAACGGTGGTTCAGGCCTAATCCGTATCGCCACTGTGCCAGCAGGTGCTGAAGTCACAGGTTTGTTCCTGACTGAGCAAGGTGATTTGTTCTTCAATGTTCAGCACCCAAGCGATGCGAATACATTGGAAGATGGAAACGAACGCCCTTACAACGGTGGTACTGTGGGTGTATTAACGGGTGTTAATTTCAACGAGTTACCACGTAATATTGTGAGCTCACCTGTTCCAGCGACAGAGTTTGAGATGCAAACGGTTGTGACTGCGATTGGTCAATATCAGATCCTGGGTCAGACCGGTGATGTGTATGCCGACCTGGGCGAAAAAGGCCTGGCCGGTGGCTTAGGTGTGCACTACGGTATCACATCTGGTGACAAGATCATTGAAAATGATAACCCGGACTTCAATGGTTTTATTCCAAGTGCTGACGAAGAAAATACAGGTTATCTGTTTACTAACTGGGAATCATACCCAGGTGGCATGAGCCGTCTTAAAATGAGCAAGAGCGACGCAGGTACATGGAACATTGAAGAAGCCATGATGCTCGACTTTGATGGAGTCAAAGGCACCGCGGCAAACTGTTTTGGCTCAGTATCTCCATGGGGCACACCGCTAACGTCTGAAGAGTGGATTGTAAGATCTGACGTCGACACTACTCAACATGCTGAGTGGAATGACCCGGCCTTCACGCGTATAGACAGAATGAAAGAGTTGGTTACGCCTGAATTCCCTAACCCTTACCGCTACGGTTATATTGCTGAAGTGCAAAATCCGCTTTCTGATACACCAGATGTTGTGAAGCATTTCACCATTGGTCGTTACGAGCATGAAAACTCCTTAGTTATGCCTGATGAACGCACAGTGTACTCTTCTCAGGATGATACCGGCGGTGTACTGTTTAAGTTCGTTGCAGATCAACCTAAAGACCTGAGCTCAGGTACGCTTTATGGTGCGAAGTTGACTCAGGACAAGGGCCTGAACGATCCGGCTGTGACTGGTTTTGATGTTGAGTGGGTTGAAATTGCATCGGGCACCAATGCCGAAATTGAAGCCTGGGTTGCTGAGTACGATGAGATCGACACTGAAGACTTCGTTGAAGGCCAGACAAGCTATCTTTCTGTGGCTGACGTAAAAGCATGGGCAGATGGTGCAGAAACTTACCCAACACTGGCGCAAGGTGGTGGTCTGGTTACGGCGGGCAAGCCAATGGATAACCGTTCAGCATTCCTGGAGTCTCGTCAGGCGGCAAGACAATTAGGCGCAACGGCAGAATGGCGTAAGCTGGAAGGGATCAGCATCAACTACGATCGCGTAGTAGAAGCCGTAACTGGTCAGGACATGGTTCCTGGCGAAGTGGTTGAGCAGGCATACATGTATATCGGCGTTGCAGACATTGATAACACGATGACTGATCCGGAAGGTGATATTCAACTGTCTGCGCGTGTTAAAGATTGTGGTGGTGTTTACCGTGCCCACATCGATAACAACTACAACCTGACTCGTATTGAGCCTGTTGTTATGGGTGGTACGCACCGCTCTAGCCTGACTGGTGCACAAAAGTGTGATGTCAATCAGCTATCTCAGCCTGATAACGTGATTGTTATGCAGGACGGCCGCATCATCATTGGTGAAGACGGTATCCAGGAAAATAACACCCTGTGGTTGTACGATCCTAACTCTAAGTAATTGTAAGACTCGCGGTGCCCGTTCGTGGCACCGCATTTTTTTATCCAAAAATGGGCGTCATAAAAATGAAATACCAAGTAATCGGCCTGGCGGTACTCACTGGCCTGGCATTGACCGGCTGCGAAGAATCACAACATCATACTCAAGCTGTCGAACTAATCGCCTCGCAGTCAGCGCATAAAGCTGCACCGTACAAACCAGGTGATAATATTCCGGCAACCGCTTACATGGAACACGATGAGGTCTATAACCCCGAGTCGGTGATCCCACCTCAGTGTTACACTAAAACCGATGGTGTAAATAATCCGTGTTATGCCTGCCATCAGTCTTATCAGCAAGAGCCAAAAAGACCCAACGCGATGCGCGATGGGCATTTGCAGGGCGTGTATGAATTCTCTGACTTGGGCCTGAAAAACCACTGGAAAAACCTCTTTGTTGACCGGACAGATTTGATCGCAGGTGTGCCAGATAAAGAGATCATGGCGTGGATCAATCAGGATAATTACACCCCGTTTATCGAAAAGCTGAAACAAGACAAGCAATGGCGCGGTGAAATAACTCCGCTGGAAAATCTGGCCTATCCGGAAAAAGCCTTTGATGAGATGGGCTTTGCCAGAGATGGCAGCGGCTGGGTGGCGTTTAACTACAAGCCCTTCCCGTCGACGTTTTGGCCCACCAACGGCTCCACGGGTGATGTGATGATCCGTTTGCCCGAAGCGTTTCGCTCAAAAGGCGGCGTGTATAATCAGGATGTGTACCTGGCAAACCTGAGTCTGGTTGAACTGGCATTAAAGGGCTTAGATAAGATCTCAACACCATTAATCTCAGAACAACGCATTGGCCAGGATTTAAATGGCGATAATCAGCTTACCAAAATCAGCGAGATAACTAGGCAATCACATTATGTAGGTGATGCCACAGATGCACTGGCGCATATGCTGTACCCCCAGGAAACTGAGTTCCTGCATACCGTACGTTACATTGGTGTAGACGAAAATGGTGGTATTTACAACGCGCCGCGTATGAAAGAAGTACGCTACATGAAAAAGCACAGGTTTAAGACTCGCCAGTCACTGAATTCTTCATATCACCGTGAAGAAAAAGAGAAAGAATTCGAAAATCTGCCGCAAACCCTGTATCTGGGCGATCAGGGTATCAACAACACCTTTGGCTGGACCATCAATGGTTATATTGAGGACAAACAAGGTAACCTGAGACCACAGCATAAGCAGGAGCTGGCATTTTGTAACGGTTGTCACAAAACCATCGGCTCAACCTATGATCAGACCTTCTCGTTTGCCCGCAAAGTAGAAGGCGCACGCGGCTGGGGCTATATCAACCTTAAAGAAATGAAAGATGTCCCCAACAAAGGCGAAACACTCGGCGAGTTCCTGACATACATGAACCGGGTCGGTGGTGGCGACGAATTCCGCCAGAACCGCGAAATGCTGCAAAAGTGGTTCAAAGCAGATGGCACGGTCGACAAAGAAAAAGTGGAGTCGGCAGAGAACCTGTACGAGTTGATCACCCCGTCAAAAGAGCGCGCACTGGCACTGAATAAAGCATACAGAACCATAGTGGAAGAGCAAAGCTACCTGTTCGGCCGCGACGCAACGCTGGTAGAAGCAAGTAACGTACTGCAACAAGTAGACGACTCCCAGGCTCCGCTAAAAGCAGAAAACCAACACCAATGGGACATGCAACTTGATTGGGTGAGCAGCGACCGATGATTAAGAATCATCGCAGCGCTGCGAACGCTTTTCATGGATGAAAAGCCGGGAGCCCCCTACAGGGATGTATTTCCACTCGTACGTTAAGCGACTGATGATTAAGAATCATCGCAGCGCTGCGAACGCTTTTCATGGATGAAAAGCCGGGAGCCCCCTACAGGGACGTATTTCCACTCGTACGTTAAGCGACCGATGATTAAGAATCATCGCAGCGCTGCGAACGCTTTTCATGGATGAAAAGCCGGGAGCCCCCTACAGGGACGTATTTCCACTCGTACGTTAAGCGACCGATGATTAAGAATTATCGCAGACTCGGCGTCCCCGCACTGCGAACGCTTTTCATGGATGTGTCGTGCAAAGTCGTGCTTTAGCGCGGCCTTTGCGCAAGGTGAAACGAGCCGTTTTAGCTGGACTTGCACTGTGCGCTAATCAGTATTGCCACTCGTATCTTAATCATAGCAGACTCGGCGCCCCCGCTCGTTGACCTGGTTATCAGGATTTGGTGGTCGATGTGAGTCCAGTTCCGATAGTTCAGTGCGGTCATTGAGCAAGGTAAAGTACGCTGCTTTCGCTGAATTTAGACTACTTTTTAAGGTCTGAGGGGCCGATTTATCATTAAGCCATTCCACGATGTGAGTCAGAACAAGTTCAGAGCAAACATGTTCACATTGTACCGATAAGGTTGTTACTATAGAGTTTTGAATAGCAATAACAAAAAGTTATAAAAAACAATGCCCCTACAGGGGTTTACTATTTACTTAGCATATATTAAATAAGGATTATTATAATGAAAAAGCTCATTTTATCAGTTGCTTTAGCTCTGACTTCTTTAGGCGCACAGGCCAATACCTGTAGCAGTATAGGCTGTACAAGCGTCATTGAAACACTTTATACCAGTGAAAATGGCAACATCTACGTTGGATTTCCGGCCGATGAAAAGCTGGCAAACTGCACGCCGCAAAGTGGTGTTTACTTTACCTTAAGACCTGAAGCAAAAAACAAAAACCAAATGTATTCAACTTTAATTTATGCGCTGGCAGCCAATAAGAAAGTGCAGGCGCGTATTCACGAAAGCTCCCAGGGTTGCTCCATCGCCTGGGTGAGTGTAGACACTCGTTGGTAGTCTGATAAGAAAGAAGCTAACTCACACTCGTCTTGTTGAGGTCTTTGCTCTGGGTGAAGCTCTTTCGCCCAGAGCGCTGTTCAGTGTATCTGGCGCTATACAAAGCGTTGAATTGCCTGGTAGGCATTGTCCTGATACTGCTGATTGTTCAGGTCTTCAAATAGCTCCGCTTGATCCCCGATAGGGCCCGTTAACCCTTTCTGACTGGCGTAAAATGTGCCACTTTTTAATTCTTCATCAAACAACCCCATCAGATAGCGTTTCGCGCCCTCTTCAACTTTATGGACTTTGCCGAGCCATAGCATAACTTGCATCATGCTCTTCATAACATATTGCTTTACAAAGGAGAGAGAGTTAAAGCCATCAGTGCCTGTAGTCGCACCTGGGCTCATGGTGATGAATTTCAGCTGTGGATGGCGTCTGGCCATTGCCGACATCCATAATGCCCCCATATATTTGATTGGCCCGTAAGGTATGGTCGCATCTGTGGTGGAGCCAAAGAACGACCCGTCACAGACAGAAGCAAACTCCTCGACCGACGAGATGTTTAGCTCCGGACGCTTCATGCCCATTTCCTTCACGCCCCGGGCGGCTTCTGAGCCTGCATAGAGGACAACCTGAGTAAGTTTCTGCGCCTTAATAAGCTCTTCTGTCAGTACGCTGTGCCCCAGCAGATTAACTGCAAATATCTCGGTGACGCCCTGTTCATTCAGTTTGTTAAATTGTTTACCGCCCGTGCCTCCGGCATTCATGATCAGTGCATCAATACTCTCTGGTAGCTGTTGTACGGCGGATCGCACCGAGCTTAAATTGCTGACATCGAGCTGGACAATCTCAAAAATACGCTTGCCTGTTTGTTGTTCCAGTGCCATTTTAGCTGCTTCTGCTTTGTCACGGTTGCGACATCCCAGGTAGATCTTTTTAATGTCCGGATACGCTGCAATCTGCTTTGCTGCCTCTTTACCTAAACCTGCATTTGCGCCAGTGATTAATACGCGGGTGATCATAATGTGCCTCTTTCTTAATTCGGGTGTTGAGTTTATGAGACCAGATTAGCGAAAAGCGCGTTGTTGCTTTTGATATTTCTTGCGGTATTGAATGTGTATTGCCGGGGTATAAAAAAGCCTGATAGTTCAGGCTTTTAGTGTTACCGGGATATTTAGGTACACTTTATTGTTGGGATCCGCGTCATTAAAGCCGCCCGGCAATAACTCGAAATCGGGCTTGTCAGCGTACTCATAACGGCTCTTTGGCAGCCAGCTCCCCCAAATATACCTCAGGGTTTCTTCCAGGTTTGCGATGGGCCCTGTATGTGTAAATCTGGCATAGGTTTGTGCAGCCAGTTCTCGTGTGATTAGACCATCCGGCACGTCATCAAAATTTTCAACCTGGGCTGAGCAAATATAAACAAATCGAGTGACGTCTCCGTCTTCCTGATAGTTTTCATAGATACCAAAAAAGTGATCGCCTACCCGATTGGGGATTTTGTCACGATAGGGGCGAAAGCCTGACCAAAGCTTGGGCAAGCTGAGATCTCCATCTTCGTATACATTGGCAATCCCCACGATTTTCATCGCAGGTTGTTCAATGATCTCGGGTTCCATACTGATGTTGTTTTGCAAAAATGCCAGATCGTCAGGACTAAATGGCTTTTTGTATAACAAGCGAAATGGTTCGTTTATTTTGCGATATTGTGCGGGTGTCATATCGAATAGTGCCTTAAATGCCCGAGTGAATGCTTCTTGAGAATCAAACTGACAGTCCAGGGCCAGGGTTAATATGCTCACATCGTCTGTTAACAGTCGCTTTGCAGCTAGGGTCAATCTGCGTTTGCGAAGGTACTCTTTTGGGGTGTCGCCTACCAAAGCTTTGAAAATCCTACTGTAGTGATATGTTGAATAGTGGGATGCCGCTGCGATTTCATGCACGCTGATTTTTTCATGCAAATGCGTTTCAATGTAGTCGATACTTTTAAAAAAACGATCCATCCCACAGTCCTCTTTTATCTTGATGGGTATAGTCACACGCTGACCGGTGCTGGTTGAACAAGGTTATCTTCCGCGTACCGTTTTAACCCTGCTAATAGTTTGCCAAAGGCAATGGGAAACACCAGCCGAAGCAGTGGGTAAAACAGGTAGGCAAACCATTTAAGCTGTGGCGAGGCTGTCCAGATCACCTTGCTTTGGTTTTTACCAACCGGCTGCACTGACATCATAACGTGGTTCTGCCGAATAGGCACAATGGCAGGGTTGTTAACTGGCAGCACATTAAAAGCGATGCTCTTGTCCGTTTCACTGAATTCGGTAATGACCTCTTTGACTTTCGCACCATTTGGATTGTCACTTAAATTGCAAACTCGCCCTTCCATTGGGGCGCCTAGGCGGCTGCTGCCTTTACCGAGTGCTTCAGAGTAGGGTATAGGTCCCATCCATAGATGTGCTTTATCAAATTGATGGGCGACTAAATCCCAAACTTGTTCTGCCGATTTATTAATGATGATTGATTTGGTGATCTTCATGATTAGCTCCAGGAATTGATAGTGAAGCTAGTGTAAAAGGTTACATGTGTGAGTTTTTGATATTTCTTGCTACGTTTGATAAAAGCAGAGTGAGCGTCACCTCTCATTTAGTTGCTTTGTAGCCGTATGTTGCTTTACACATGGTGAAATGAGTTGCTTTAGCTGCCTTCTATAGTTGGAAAATAGCCTGGGAAGCCGCTATTCAAAGTGCCTCCCAGGCTATTCATCACTGGATGTACATGGCACTAAGCGCCACTGAGATTAAATTTAGCGCTCTCAATCACGCTATTTTAAAACTTAAAAGTCACTCCAGACGCTCACTGTTTCTGTAGCGGTAGGACCACATCCATTGATATTACATGCGGTAATGGATACTTGATATCTGCCATCAGGTGCTTTCCTGTAAATAGACTTATAGCCACCGTCTGTATCTTGATAAGGGGTTTGAATACTTCCAGTGTATACTAAACCTTGCCCTGCTATACGGAAGCGATACTCAGTTGCGCGAGCAACCTTGTAAAACCCAAACTCAGCAATATTGTCCCAATCAGAATCAATAAGGTCATCAATGCGTGGGGCCGAAGTTGGCACGCCTTCGATCTTTACTGAATGCTTATGTGTTAGCGTTGCTTTGTCACTGCATCCTCGAGCATTACACGCTTGAATTTCATATTTGTAGGTGCCGGAAGGCAGAGATTGTTTGAGTGAATTGCCGGTGATTTGTCCTAAGTATGAACCATTGCGGTAAGCTTTGAAGTATTGCACTTGTGGCTGGCTGTTCCAACGAACATAGAACTCTTTGTCTGTTGAAACATTATCCTCAATGTATGGTTCTGGTTCACGAGCACGTTGCAGTACGGAGATTGTTTGAGCTGCAGATTCGCTTGAACATGCACCGCCATCCCAGCATGCCTCCACCGTGAAACGGTAGCGGTATCCATTTTTTTTCTCGGGAAGAGAGTCTCCAAAGTAAATTTCAAACGCATCTCTCCAATAGTTCGAAGCGCTAATACGGTACGTCATAGGCGTGCCCACATCTAATCTACCGTTTCGGTTGATATCAATGAACTCTTCAGATGTTTCATTTACTCTGAAGTAGTCAGGGTAATCGTGGACTTGATACCAGACCACTGAAATACGTAAGCTTGTTTCATCTTTGTGGCTAGACCCCAGAAATACAGGCGTTTGCGACCGATTACGACCATATCCATCACGTAACGACTGCAGGTCACCATTTGACATGCGAAAATTGCCCAGAGTGTTTATTGCTGCCCCAGTGTCGAGGTTTTGATAGCTGAAGGCCTTGCCTGTGGCACCTGAGGTGCACCCTGTTCTGTCGCTATTACTGTAATGCATGATGGATTGAAAATCATATGGCCGCGAGCGTGATATCAGGGATGATGTTCTGAATGCACTTTGCAAAGTACAAGGTACATAGCGGTCATTCACTGTAAGGGAGTAGCGTTGACCATCTCGTGTGTGATAGTCGCGGTCGGTACGCTGGTGCTCATGGCGATAACCCAGAATATGCAATAACTCGTGAATGGCTGTGCCTACACTACAGTAGCTGGGGATCCATGCCTGACGGCGACCGCCATTTGCATAACCTATATTCGCAGAGCAGATTTTGTTTTTTTCCCTCTCATCATCAAGGGCATGACCATAAATAGTGAGATAGTTAGAATGACTTGACGTTTTATGGACGAAATTCACCCGAGAAGCGCGTTCTATCTCCTCCATTGCCTCAAGAATGTTTTTTTCATTCTGACTGCCGCTGGCGATACCAACTAGCTGGAACGGGACGATGCCGTTTGGCCAGCCTACAGCGCTGTCTAAACCGGACGTATTAGCCGCGCGATTGGCAGAAAACGTGTGGAATTCACTTACACTGTCCAATACCATATCGCCATCTATTAGGTACTCTGGTGTACCGGTATTTTCAGGCTGACTGTTGTTGAGAGGGGCTGTAGAGGCCATTGAGAGTGTGGGTATGAATATGGCACCGAGTAAAAAAAGTTTTTTATTTGTAATCATTTTTGTAGTGAACCTTGTTTGTTAATTAAAGCTAAGTGTTTGGTTGGAAATACAACGGGATAACGCAACTTTATAGACTGAATTAATGGCTGCATTTCAAGTCAATTTCCCTTTTCATTCCTTTTTTAAGTCTGTTTTAATCCTTTGTTCTCCTTGTTTTTTAAATTGTTAAGTAACTATCACCGAACAAGTTTTGCTTAGTTTTTTATTAACAGTGCTCCCTTTTTATACTGTTTTTGAGCGCTATTACCTTACTTGGGTAATATGAAATATTGACTACGGGATAGGGTTTTTCTTGATGGGTGGCGCTTTCTGAGGTTGTCTAGCATTGAACGCTAAAGTATTTGTCGTCAAAGGTATAGTTCAGCTGTTATGGTGTGGGTAGTCTTTTTCCCGTTGAGTTCGGTTTAAGGGAAATAATGAACTCATTTAATGACTTTAATGACAGGAAAATAAAATGAAAAATATAATAAACGTGTTGATGTGGGGAAGTTTATTCTCATTTTCTTCATCAGTATTCGCAGATATCCAATGTGGCTCACAGTGTCAGTTGAGCAAAGTGAACCAGTATTTTGATGCGCTGGATACTGTTTCGTATAAAGGTTCTACGGTTGCGAATATTGATGCCCTGATTGGTCTGATGCACGACGAGGTTAAATACGAGCACGTGGAATATTTGGCTAATTTTGATAAAGCAAGCTGGCGACGCGCATTCTTACGTAACTATGAAAGTGGCCGGTACGATAGTGACACCAACCGTGAGATCAGGGTACTACGCACGATCCCGGGTAAAAACCACATTGCTGTAGAGTATGCTTACGGTTTTAACCAAACTGATGGCAGCTGGCAACGGCAAGAACCTAGGCTTGCCGTATTTGGTTTTAAAGAAGGTAAAATCAGCTTGATCAGGGAGCTGTGGTAGCAAGGCTTCGGGTTTACTGGATTGCCGGGCAACTATTGACGATGAGCACTTGATTAAAATACCGGGTGATTTTGTCATACCCGGCTGGTGCAAGGTGACTATGACCCGCACTTTGGACACTGATGTTGGCGATCTGAATATCAAGGGTGAAGGTACTGCCATCCATGAGCCCCTCGCTAAAGTAACGGGGCTGCCAGCTCTGAATATCCAGGGTTTTGAAAAAGGTCAATGTGTGGCTGAGTGTTTCCGCGGAAATGCGTTGTTCACACACAGAGGTGGTTTTGCCTGAGTCGACTTTACTCAGGCTCAACATTTGATGATCGTAATACAATACAGATTTGTTTCTGTATGAACCTGTCTCAAACTGAACGTGCTCTGCCGCGAGCGGCCCTGATGTGAGTAACATCAGGGTGCAGGCGGGGGCCGTGTATCTGTGGCTAGAAATCATAGCTGATCCCGACATATGCCGTACGTGGCATGCCGGGTTGGATACGGGTTCTGCCAAAGCGCTCCTCGTTTTGCAGCGCATAGGTTTTGTCGGTAAGGTTGGCAATTCGGGCGTGAAGTTTCACGCGCTTGTTGAGCCGGTAGTTAGCCTTGAGGTTAAACACCGTATAGCCCGAGTAAGTATCGGTATTTTCTACGCTCAGGTAATAGTCGCCGATACTCTTGGCTTCAGCGGTGAGCCTGAGTCCTTTGATGGCCTGGCTGGTGTAGTTGAGCCTGAAATTGGCTACATATTCCGGTGCCATGTGCAGGCTATTACCCGACAAATCTTGCTCCATCGATTCGCCAGTCTCACGGTGAACTCGTCCCTCATCGCGAATGTAGTGACGGAACTCATGGTTGGACTGGCTGTAGGCCAGCGCAGCAGAAAATGCGCGGTTAAACTGGTAGTTCAGCCCAAGCTCAAAGCCCTGATGTCTGACACTGGAAGCGTTGACCCGGTATGAGGCGCCCAGATCGCTGAATGCCGTGACAATGGCATCGTCTACATCCATCAGGTAATACGCCAGTTCAATCGACAGTGCATTCAGATTAGCTTTGTATCCCAGCTCATAGGTATCGGACGTTTCTTCTTTCAGACTCCCCAGTTGCGCACTGCTTTGGCGACTTTTGAGGTGGTACATTTCAGGTGCGGTAGGCAATCGCATTGCGTTGGCGAAGCGCGCATAGACACTGGACTGCTCGTTAAGCAAATAGTTCAGACTCAGCTTAGGGCTGAGGTGGCTAAAGGTATCTTTACGTGAGGCAATGGAGCGATTGCCAAAGCCATCGTCTTTGTATTTTGGCAGAGCATTGTCAAACTCATATTCACTGTGGTCAAAACGCGCGCCCAGAGTATAGCTCAGTGCATCAGTAATATAGCCCAGGTGCTGGATGTAAGGTGACACGCTTTTGAAGGTGGTGGTGTCATCGTAGAACACATGCCCTTGAGGATAAGTTGCTGCGCCGCGTCCGGTGGTGATCCGGGTGGTGGGCTGGAATGAATAGGTATCTCCGGAAGTATGCTCCAAATCAACGCCCAGGGTTGTCTGAGCACTGTTTTGGTGAGACCAGCTGGCCAGAGCCAGCAAGCCGAATGTAGTGACTTCTGTTTCTTCTACCGGCATATTGGGTTGCCAGGTGGCAAGGTGTTCCAATGTGCGGTGACGCGCGTAAGGGATAAGGGACACGCTCAGGTTTTTGTCCTCATACAGATATTCAGTGCTGAGGCGCACATAATCTGTGGTTCTGCGCGGATCCAGAGCGATCACCTCGTCAGGCAGACCAGACTGAGATGGATCCTGTTCAAATTGTTCAATGCTCAGTGTGGTCAGGATCTGCTGATCAAGTGATGAGGCAATCAGTGAGGTGGTCAGGCTTTGCTTGTCGTCCAGCTGATATTCATGGCGCACGTCCAGCTCGGCTTTTTCAACAGCGTTATGGTCTCGCCAGCCGTCATTATCCAGATAGGCCGCCGATACGCGCAATCCACCTTGATTGTCGTCCAGCCAGGTGGTGCTGCCGTTAATGCGTGAATAGCCATGCTCACCCAGTGTGAGACCGAGTGAATTTTTTTTGGCTGTCACAGGCTTAGATAAAACGTTGACGGTTGCAGCAACGGCTCCTGCGCCATGTAAACTGGTACCTGCACCTCGTAGTACTTCGAGGCGTGACAGACCAATGTTGCTGGTGGTCCACCAGAGTGCGTTATGGGTATAAAAAGCAGCAGATTGCAGCGGGATATTATCCTGCAAGTATAAGGTATAGCCGTCAAAGTTTATCGGCATACGCACGGCTGCGTTGTGTCCTTGTCCGCCAGATAACTGATTTATCAAAACGCCCGGTATGGTTTGCAATGACTCTGAGATATGTTGTGCATTGTCGTCAGCAATGGTTTGTTCGGATACCTGACCCACACTCAGCGCCAGATCGGTATTTGCTCTGGCTGTACGGGTGGATGTGACCGTGATTTTTTCAATCTGGTCGGCACCTGCTGTGTCAGCAGCAACCTGTGCTGAATAGACCTGTAGCAAAGCTAACGTTAATGCAGAAACAGTCAAACCGGGTTTCATGAACACCTCTTTATTCGTTGAAGGAGCTGGATAATAATCCTGCCATGCAAAAATGTACAAATTATGCGGTCAGTATACGGTGGTGTCTTTGTTGTCGATCTTTGTCAGACGGAGTAAACCAAGTTGGGTACATTGGTAAAAAATGTGTTAACTTTTATTTTTGGATGATAACTTGTTGACTATGAGCTATGCCCCATACGCCGAATTTTGAGGATATACGCTATTTTATTGAAGTTGCCAGTACGAGAAACTTGTCTCGTGCGTCTGAGCGCCTGGGGATCACCCAGCCCAGCGTGAGTGCGGCGATGAAACGCCTTGAGCAGAATTTTGGCACCGATTTGCTGGTTCGGCATAAAAATGGTGTGGTTCTGACCAAAGCGGGTGAAGTGCTACAAGCACAGGGGCTGCGCTTTATGGCGGATTGGGCAAAATTGAAATCGAATGTCTATCAGGCAAACAGTGAAATGGCAGGCACATTCACATTGGGGTGCCACCCTTCGGTCGCATTATATACTTTGCCCCATATACTGGGACCTTTGAAAACTAAGTTCCCCTATATGGTATTCAATCTGGTTCATGACTTGTCGAGAAAAGTCACAGAGCAAGTGATCAGTAATGAAATTGACTTTGCACTGGTGATTAACCCTGTCAGACACCCAGAGCTGGTGATCCAAAGCTTGTTGTTTGATAATGTCACCATTTGGCGCGCTGAATCTGTTGAGTGCACTGAGCTGGGAACGTTACCTTTGTATTGCGATCCTAATCTGAAGCAAACACAGCAATTGTTGTCGTCTACTGCTGACTTTTCCCACCAAATAATTGCATCTAATAACCTTGAGGTGATCTCTACTTTAGTGGCCAACGGGCTGGGTTTGGGTATCTTACCTGAGCGAGTTGCCAGACGCGCACCTGCGCCTCTGGCAACGTATAATCCAGAGATCAAGCCTGTTCAGGATGAACTGTGTTTTATCTATCGAGCAGATAAGCAAAACCATGTTGTTAGTGTGCAGTTACATCGTGAAATAAAACGGCTGTTAGATAGCTGATCTATGCTGTACTTGTTCTTTTTATAGTTGGTCACAATCAATGGCGCTCACGATGGCGTGTACGTCTGGGTTATTTGAGAGTTTTTCAAACAGTTCACCAAAGGTCTCGCCTCCTTTCGTACGTATTGTGACAACGGTGCCGTAATAGTATGTTGTCAGATCAAATGTGTAAGTCATCCCGGCGCGTGTTTGCGTGCCCAAAGCAAGTTCTGTGGAGCCATTACTGTCAGGAAAGTAATTGTCTACTATCAGATTATCGGCCAAAATCTGATAATTGCTGGTGTAGCTGTTACGACTGTTTAGTGCGATACCAATCCCGCAGTTGCGATCATGTAGTTGTGGGTAAACAACAAATAGTTCGGCTGTCTTGGTGTCTTTTTGTAGAGTTGCAAAATCGCCACTGCGTTTTATCCAGTCGCCCGCATCTGCTTGTGCATTAGATACTAAGGTCAAAGCGGTTAATGTCAGCGTGCGCAAGGTGTATTTGATTGTCTGCTTCATTGTGTGAACTCCTGTTTTGTTAGTTTTCCCAACTTTAAAAAAGCCAGCTAAATTAATAAAATAGAAGTCATCAATGTGTGTGATAGACAAACCTAATGGTTCAATGATCTCATTCGTGATGCTGTAACTCATTGGCCAATTGTTGTGCCCGAGTAATTTCATCGAGTGTCATACGCTGTTCCAGATATTGCCTTGTCCACTCAACGCGACTATACACCTCACTGTCCTGGCGGGTTTGCAAAAAGTAATGGCTGTAGGCCAGCGCCTGAATATAGTCTTGTCCGCCTGTATCAGGGTCCAGATATTGATAGCCACGGATCAGCTGTAGGATCGCTTTTTCTCCACCTAGCAATGCGACTTGCTCAGTCACTTGATACTTTTGCGCGGTGAATGCTTTCATGCGGGCAACCTGCTCATCTCTGGTAAGTGTGCTGAATTTCAGTGCCTGATGCACTTCTGTCGGGGCAAGTCGCCAAAGTGTATCGGCCGCTTCATCAGAGCCCATTTGGGCTGCTTGCATCAGTTTCTCTACATAGTTTTCATCACGGTTGGTGTCGCCCAGACAGCGCTGATATCGAGCTTTCATGGTTTCGACTATCTCGTGTACTTCATCGCGCGATAATGCCTCATCGAGCCATTGATTGAATGCTTTGTCTGTACGCGGTACGTTGCGACATTGGCGTACTTGTACGGCCTCCATAAACAGTGCTTCAGGTGACACGGTCTGCACTTGTTTCTGTTCGGGTGGTTGACTTGTCGTGTTGATGGTTTTATTTGCTCGGTCCGGGTGTTGATCCTGTTCGACAATGGGCTCTGAAATCTTGATGTTTTCGGCGCTATTGTGTTCTTTTGGGTAAAACACCACAGTACAAATAGCAAGGCAGAGGCCTGCAAGCAGGCCAATATGTGTACGACGCATTAAAATACTACCTGTTGATGAAAGGCGCCGCATCATTGAAGCGGCACCTGGGATTAAAATCCGTTTTTAAGTGCCTGAACTCGGTCTACGACTTTGCCCTGATGGATCACCGCATGTATTTTTTGGGTGTTCTGAATACTTTCAATCGGTGAAGCATCCAGTATCACAAAGCTTGCCTGAGCCCCTGGTTTTAGACTGTTGTCTATTCCCAAAAAGGTACCTGCCTGTGTGGTTGTCGCTGCCAGCGTCTGCCAGTTAGACATGCCTGCTTCGCTCAGCTTTAGCATTTCTCTGTGCACTGAATAACCCTGGATGGTGCCATAATTACCAGCGTCTGTTCCGTTTAAAATAGTGACACCGGCTTTAACTAACTCGGCCAGGTTGGCAATTCTTTGTGTATCCTGGTTACGCCACTTTGCTTCTCTGTCTCCCCACTTCTTCATTGTTTCTTCGCTCTGGTAACCTGCAATGATGGCTGGGGTGGTCATAGCCTGAAGCAGCTCAGAGGCGATCACTGTCTTGTCGAACAGAAAGTCTGTTAGATCGGTATGAACTGTCATGGTCGGGATCACCACCATTTTCGCCGCTGCAATTTTATCTGCCAGTCCTGTCGGGATCGGTGTGCCGGGCATGTGAGTGAACGCTGAGGCTCCTACGTCGATGGCATCGATGACTTCCTGCCAGGTTTTAAGGTGGACGATGGTTTTGATCCCGAGTTTGTTGCTTTGCTGGACGATGGCAGCAAAAGTGGCTTTATCAATCGAGGGCTGATCGTCACTGGGTTGGTAAACCACTTTAATCACGTCGGGCTTGGCTTTCGCCAGACTTTGCACCTGAGCGACAGCCTCTTCCGGGGTTGACATAGTGCGTGTTTCCAGGCCGTATTCTGTGCAATGGCCTTTTGGTGCGGTCAGACAAGATAAACTGCTGTGGATATCGGCACCAAAATAGGTGCCTGCTCTTTGCTTTGTGCGTGCGTCTATCAGGCCTTGCTCATCGCCAAATAAGTCGACAAATCCGGTGACACCCGCATACAGCACGCGCTGGGAGATTTTTTCAGTTCCGGCAAAATCTGATTTGGCATAAGGAGCCCGATTGCCAAACGCATGAACATGCATGTCGATCAGCCCCGGGATAAGCCAGCGGTTATTCAGGTTGAGTGTCCGCCCTTTAAAGTTGACCGGAGGCGCTGGGTATTCAGCGGCTATTTTACCTTGTTCAATCAGCAAAGCACTGCGGCGGATCTCTTGTTGTTCGACATCGACAATCTGAACCTGAGTAAGTAGTAATGCATCGGATGACATGAACTGTGTTTCAGCTGCGTAGCTAAATTGTGCACTTAAACACATGCTGATGGCGCCACCGAGTAAGCCTGTGAGTTTTGGAATTATTGTTTTCATTATCAGGGTCCTTGAGCAGAAAATTGTTTTTTTATTAGTGTTATATCCAACACCATAGTGTGCCGATGTAACAGATAGTGTGCAACGTTAAATATTCTGAATTACCTAATGTAAAGGGGGTTGACGCAATCTAAAAAGGTGCCGGCGCACGTTCAATATGACCGAGATTGATTTTGTTACTGTATAACATTTATTTTCGTTTAACTGTTTTTATATACAGTATTTTATGGTTTACTAAGTATCTAAATAGGAGACGAAAACGATGCTAGAATTAATACAACAAGTACCTTCTGCCCAGGAATATTGCGATATGCGTGTTAAGGCCGGGCTCTCGCCAAAGTCGCTGGAAGCGGCTGAAATTGGCTTACCTAATACACTTTATGGGGTTTCGATCCGCGAAGGCGAAAAGTTGATTGCGATGGGCCGGGTGGTCGGTGACGGTGCCTGTAATTTTGAGGTGGTCGATGTGGCAGTCGACCCAGCTTATCAGGGGCAAGGGCTGGGTCGCCGTGTGATGGAATCGATTGATGCGTATTTGTCGTCTGTGGCATTGCCCGGATCTTATGTGTCCATGATTGCTGATGAGCCGATATTTTACGAGAAACTGGGGTACAGACTGGTTGCACCAAAGAGCCAGGGTATGACCAAGAAGTTTCAGCCCCGAAAATAAGCTTAAGGGTCACTATGAAACAGAACATTGCGCACGTTGCGCTGGTGGTTAACGACTACGACGAAGCGCTCGACTTTTATGTGGGTAAACTTGGGTTTGAGTTGATAGAAGATACCTATCAGGCCGAGCAGGATAAACGCTGGGTCGTAGTGGCTCCCCCGAATTCTCATGGGGTGGCTTTATTGTTGGCAAAAGCTTCTAAACCCCGACAAAACCCCTTTATCGGTGATCAGGCTGGCGGTCGAGTGTTTTTGTTTTTAAGTACCGATGACTTTTGGCGGGATTATGAACGGATGAAAGCCAAGGGAATACATTTTGTGCGTGAGCCCGCTACGCAGGACTATGGCACTGTCGCTGTGTTTGAAGATCTCTATGGTAATTTATGGGATCTGATCCAATATGTTGATGGTCACCCTATGTCGACCAGATGCCGCTAGTTGTAGCGGGACTGGCGAGTAATATTTGCTGCTGAGCATGGGTAAATAGCGTGCACTCGCGAAACCATCCAATGTCGTATTTTTTGGGCTACATAACAATGATAAAAGTTGATTACTCTCAGTATACTCAAGCTGAACTTCATGAAGCGCTGCAACAAATCACGCCTGATTCAGAGCACTATTCAGCCCTGCTCGCTGAAATAAATGCTCGTCAGGAAGAAGCCGAATTGCACGAACAACAGCGAGTGGAAAATGGGCCCCAAAATGCTGAAAGGCGTGTGAAAGTCATTGGGTATATACAGCTTCTGGCTGCATTTGTGATGACGGTCGGGCTGATATTTGGGCCGCTTACGTCATGGTTATCTTTTATTAGCGTGCCTTTTATCCTGCTCAGTGCTGCTGCGGGTTATACGGCGATTAAAGAGCAGGCAAAGTGGTATTGGTTATCAATACTGAATCAGGGGTTACAGGTTGTTAGTTTTTCTTTTGGCGTACTTAATTACAAGTATACGGGGCTTGGCGGAATTCAAATCGGCTTCACCTGGTTGAAAGACTTTGAACTGTCTTTTGGTATTTTATTTTCTTCTACCGTTCGCTTGACTGGTAACGCTGGCGCGTTTTCTTTAAATGCGGTTCAGATAGATGTGCTTGCGTTGGTATTGATGATTGCCTTGCTTACGCGAAGAGAGCGTCAGCAATAAGCCAGCCCTGAAGTGGCTGTTCGGGCCGCTTATCTGTTGCATGTTATCTTTCTTATTCCTTAATCATCTTATTTATACCTTTAACGAATATGTGATATTATATCTCGATTGTGCTGTATGAGCTGTTGACTGTAATCCGGATAGCTCGTTGATTAAGAAAGGTAAATGTATGTTATTTGAGTTAGAAACCTATACTCGCCATGCCAAGTGGCTGGGTCTGTTTGCGATTGGTGTGTCCATCCTTGCCTGGACGGTTGAGCTAATGGGTGTGGTTTATGTCTGCCCTTACTGCCGTGTGCAACGCACCGTAATTGGTCTGCTAGGACTCATTTTGTTCACCGGTGCTGCGCGTCACTGGCTGGGTAAATATGCTGCACTGGTATTTGGTTTCTTTGGTGCAGTTGTTGCGGCAAATCAGCATTTTATGGGTTGGAAAAAAATCTCGGCTGGTAAGTTTGAATTCAATGATACCCTTATCATTGATCCCTTCTTGCTGTCGGGTCTCGCAATGACGGCTATCATCGGCCTGGCTTGGTTGATAACCCGACAAGAAAAGTGATTGTTTCCCGCTTCATTGTGTTTACTATGGGTCACAATGAAGTGATTTGATTGAGCGTGCTGGCGCGACCGTCGGAGTGTCAGCATGCTCCTTGTTAAGGAAGCATGATGAAGTATGACATATACATAGTAGATGCCTTTACCCAGGCTCAATTCAAAGGTAATTCGGCCGCCGTAGTCCCTGTTAATCTATGGCCGGAAGACACCACAATGCAGCAGATTGCTGCTGAAAACAACCTCTCTGAAACCGCTTTTATTCGCGCTGTTGATACCGCATCAGGTCATCAATTTGAGATCCGCTGGTTCTCTCCGCTGACAGAAATCGCCTTTTGTGGTCATGCGACACTCGCTGCTTCGTTTGTGATTTTTAATCATTTAGCTGCCCAGGGCGAGATCACCTTTCTTACTCGCGAGGTGGGCCCTTTAACCGTTAATCAGTTGCCGGATCAGCGAATAGAAATGAGCTTTCCGAACCAGCAGCCTGAACCTGTTGCACAAGCTCCCGCTGTGTTATTGGAAGGCTTGTCTGAGCAGCCTGTAGAGGTGCTCAAAAATCGCCAGGCCTACTTTGCTGTGTTCGATCAAGCCGCCTCGGTAGAGCAATTGACATACCATAGTGAGTTGCTCAAACAGTTGGCTCCGCTGGATGTGGTTGCAACAGCACGGTCTGACAATTATGACTTCATTTCTCGCTACTTTTGGCCTGCCAATGGCGGCGATGAAGATCCCGTAACTGGTTCCATTCATGCAGGGCTGGCCCCTTACTGGGCAGAGTTATTGGGTCGCGATGAATTGGTGGCTTATCAGGCTTCGCAGCGTGGTGGAGTATTACATTGTCAGGTAGCAGGCGAGCGGGTTTTGGTATCCGGGTTTGGGGTATTGTATTTGCAGGGGACTATTTTCGTTGCTGATTAAACAAAGCCCGAAGTATGGCACTTCGGGCTAAGGTGTTTTTAGGCTGGCTTTTCATCCTTAATCACCGCCACCAGGAGTGCCGGCAAAAAGGTCAGGCTGAGCAGCGTTGAAACCAAAATACCACTGAGTACGATAATCCCTACGCCACGATACAGCTCGGTACCCTCACCCGGTATAAGCACCAGAGGCGCAAGACCAAAGATGGTGGTGGTGGTTGACATCAGTATCGGCCTCAGACGTTTTGCAACAGCCTGCTGAACAGCTTCTTTGACCTTCAGCCCCTGCTCCAAGACGTAGCGTCGGGTCTGATCTACAATCAGGATTGGGTTGTTCACCACAGTGCCCAGCAAGATCAAAAAGCCCAGCATAGTGATCATGTCAAATGGCTGGTGGAAGGCACTGAGCCCCATTGCTGACAAGGTGCTGTTAATGCCATTGACTGTCACTAACCCTAACAATCCCCCGGCCATACCCAGAGGCACAGTGGCCAGAATAAACAGCGGATAGCGCCAATGTGTGAAAATAGCCACGAGCAGCAGGTAGCTCAGCACCAGCGCAATGACAAAGTTACCAGAGAGTGATGACTTGGTTGCTTCCAGCTGGTCCGCTGCGCCACTGATATTAACCTTAATACCCTGAGCAATCTTGCCCTGCTGCCAGAGGTTAGGCAATAGTTGTTGACGTACTATCTGCTCGGCGGTTTCCAGTGCGACGTCTCTCGGTGGAATGATGTAAACAGTGACGGTTCGGTTGCCATCAACGCGGCGCACCGAATTACTGTTTTTACTTTCTACCAGATCGGCCAGCGCGTTAAGCGGCAGTACTTGTCCGTTAGGTGTGATGATCGGGGTTGTTGACAGTTGCTCTATGGTCTGGCGATTGCCCGCGCCACTGAACAGGAACATGTCGACCTTATCATCGTTGAGGATGAACTCATCAACATATGCACCATCACTCATCGCGGCCACCGCATAACCAAAGTCGCGGTTATCGAGCTCCAGTTCTGCCAGACGTGCCCAGCGGGGCTGGATCTCTATCAGTGGCTGGTCGAGCGTCAGCGATCTTGGGTCTGAGTTAATTTGTGGCTTATCGAACAGCTTGTCTGCTTCTGCATATACCGCTTCTGCGGCGCTGTATAGATCCGTGATATTTGCACCGGCAATATCCACTGCCACGGCTCGTGTACCACCGTCATTGCTGGAAATGATAGACCCTCTGGCCGAGAAAGCGCGCATGCCCTCGTAGCTTCTGAACTTGTCTGTGATGGCACTCATCATCTGATTAATGTGTTCCGGCTCTACCGGTGCACTTAAGAACCAGATCCGTCCAACCGATACTGACATGGCGTAGTATTCAAGCGGTGGCATTTCTGTATTACCAGCCAGAAAATCACTGCTATCTGCCTGCACATAATCATCAAAATAGGCGCGCAGCTCAGTACCAATTTTTTCCATCTCAGTCAGATTATAGTTGGGCGGCGCAATCATCATAGAAAAGGCTTTGGGCTCCTCCCCTTCTGGCAGATATTCTGCTGCCGGCATCAGCGTGGTCGCCAGGCCCATGATCACGATAATGAAAGCGGCACTGGCAATGCGTGCCTGGGTGGTGGTGCGGGTAAACAGTTGCGACAGCTTGAGCCAGTAGCTGCCCAGTTCAACCTGACGCTTTTCTTCCAGGTCCTGCTTTTTGCCAAAATTTGCTAGTGCGACGGGCACCACAAAAATGGCGACAAGCATAGAGGCAATGATGGCACCTGATATGGCAATCGCAATGTCTGAGTAGAGTTGTCCGGCTTCTTGTTGCACAAATAAAATAGGCGCGAATACCAGCACTGTGGTGGCAGTTGACGCCAATACCGCAGGCCAGACTTCTTTTACGCCATTAATCGCGGCTAAGCGTCGGCTGATCCCCTCGCGTTTGGCCTGAACGATAGATTCTAACACCACGATGGTGTTGTCTACTGTCATCCCGATGGCAAAAGCAACACCGGCCAGAGAGATCACATTGATGGTACGGCCAAAGCTCATCAGGGCAAAAAATGCAGCGATGGTACATAATGGGATCCCCATAACACCAACCAGGGTTGCCCGTCCTGATCGCAGGAAGAAGTACATGACCAAAGTAGCCAGTAATGCACCCAGCGCCAGGTTGGTCCAAACGTTTTCAAGCGAGCTTTTCACATAGCGCACATCGTCACTAAGCAAGGTCAGTTCGAGGCCATTTTGTGCCAGTAATTGTTGGTTAATCTCTGCAACGACCGGGAGCATTTGTTCTTTGATGTCGAGTACATTTGAGCCACTCTCACGACGCACCGACAGGCGCAAAGTACGCTCGCCATTGGAATAAGACACACCGCGGGTTTCGAAGTGATCGAGCGTTACATTGGCAACATCTTTAAGCAATACATTGGCGTTGCCGTCGCGTTTTATGATGAGGTTTTCCAGTTCACTGAGCTGCTCAAAGCGGCCAATGACGCGCAGCAGATAACGGCTTTCACCACTTTCTATGTCACCGCCTGAAGTATCCCGGTTACGGTCGCGGATCACGGTTCTGACATCGCTCAGGCTTATACCACGCTGAGCCAGACGTGCAGCATCAACCTTAATCTGGATCTGTCGTTGTGCACCGCCACCAATGCGAACCTCGGAGACGCCTGTGACACTTTCCATACGAGGCCGGATATAGTCTTCTGCGTAGTCCCGCAGTAGATCCATGTCTAGCTGTAGTGGGTTCCCTGGCTGTGGTTTGAGCAGGAAAAACATAAAGGCATTGCTGGAAAAGGAGCTGGAAAATAGTCTTGGCTGATCGACGTTTTCCGGATAGGCGGGCACCTGGCTGAGCGCATTGTTTACCCGAATAAGGGCGTCATTGACCTCAACACCAAAAGGGAATTCCAGCTCTATAGTCGCTTCGCCCATTTCGGCAAACGAGATCATACGTTGCAGATTTGGCAAACTGCGCAGATAGCGCTCCTGCTCTATCAGGATCTCTTTTTCCACATCTTGTGGTGTTGCACCAGGCCAGCCCGTTTGTACGGTAATCGTTCTGACTTCCAGGTCCGGGATCATCTGCACGGGGATGTTGAGCGCTGAAACCAGGCCCAAAATGGTGGTGATCAGCACCACCACGGCCACCAAAGTGCCGCGTTTTACCGCTGATTCTATCATTGTAGGTTACCTGCCCTGGCGCTTATCTGAAGTTGTGTGCCTTCTTTTAACAGCTCAATGCCTGTGGTGATCACTGACTCACTGCCTGTCAGGCCAGTCACGGCAACATAGTCTGGTCGTGTTGCTGTGATGGTAACCATTTTACGTTTCGCCGTATTGTTATCGGCAATAAACACGCTGCTGCCGCCATCCGGATGCTGCTTTACCGCCTTTTTAGGGATCCAGACCGCACCGTCTTGTGCGTTCAGCAACAGATCAGCCTGGGCGGACATACCCGGGGTAAATTGAGCATGGACAGCCATGGTATCGGTCAAATCTATATGTGCTGTAAAGGTTCTGCTGGACGGATTTGTAACAGCAACGATGCGGCTGATCTGTGCCTTGATGGGTTTAGCTGCGTTGATATCGGGCGTGACCATAACCGGAAGATTAGGTGTTGAGCGCAACAGTGGGAAGTACTCCTGTGGCACATTAACTACTATACGTAAGTCCGATTCTGCGACCAGAGTAAAGAGTTGATTGCCCGGTGTGACCCACTCTCCCATGTCCACGGAGCGTTGTCCAATGACACCTGTAAAGGGGGCATACAGGGTGTGACGATTGAGTCTTTCCTGGGCCAGAGCCACCAGGGCTTGCTGTTTTATTTTTTCCGCTTTGGCATTGGCCAGAGCAGCGGTACGCTCGCCAATCAGCGTTTGTGCAACACTTTGTTTTTTAGAAAGGGCTTCTACTTCATCGAGTAGTCGCTGTGCTTCCTGAACCGAAATTTTTGCCGCTTGTGCCCCTGCTCTGGCCTGCGCCAGGTTCAGTTCGGCCAGTGTGGCATCCAGTTTCAACAGTGGTTCGCCCTGAGTGACGTTGTCACCCACGTCAACGAGCAAAGTTTGCACCAACCCAGATTCCTGGCTGGCCAGTTGTGCATGGTGTCTGGCTTCTACAGAGCCGCTGAGGGTCATCACCCTAGGTTGCTTTGTTGCACTGGGTGTGTAAACCTCAACTTGTGTGGTTTGCGCTGCACCCGTGTGGCTGTATAACAACACGGTGGTGAGCAGTATAACGCTTGCGATAACGCGTGCGGAAATATGCATATAAGCCTCTAATGATAATAGTTTTCATTTAATTCTATGGGTCTTTTAACCAACAAGCATGTGATTTGCGATTAAACATGAGATTTTTGCTATTTATGGGCTTACTGGCCTCCTTTGCGGGTTTGGCAGGTATGGCAGACTGCTCCGATGCTGATAAACGGTTTGTCCATGAGCAGGTCAGTAGCCCTACATTTGAAGAAACAAAAACAAACAGAATGTATAAAGTGAAGCACGGACAAGTGTGTGTTGTAGGTAATGCATTGGCGACTGACGGCATGCGTTATTTTTTGTATACGATTGGGCCCTCTGTTCGTTATATCGCTGTGCATAACGGGCTTAACGGACACGTGCAGATGCACGGCCCGTTTAGACCTGAGTGATCTATTACCAGGTAATTGCAGATCCATCATAGCTATAAAACCCCCCGGTGTCTGATGCGTGTTTGCTCTGTATCAGATCAGTCAGGCTCTGTGCTACAAAATCGGCAGAAAAAAGCTTGCCGGGTGGCACATTTTTCTGAAAAGGTATGGATAAGGCGGTGTTGGTTGTGCCTGGATGAAAAGCCAGGACACAGCAATTAGGTAGTTTATAACGCCATTCAATACTGATGGTTTTGAGCGCCATGTTCAGCGCCGCTTTGGCACTGCGGTAACTGATCCATCCACCCAGCTGATTATCTGAAATGCTACCGATCCGGGCTGACAGAGCAACGAAGTAAGTCGGGTGTTTTGCTTTCAGTGCTTTTGCAAAGTGCTTGGCCAATAACAGTGTTGGGAGCGTATTGGCTTTGAGGTTGTCGTTAAAAAAGTCAGGGTCAAATTCCTGAATAGACTTCTCTGGGAGCTTATCAGGAGTGTGCAGCAGTCCGGTGGCATTAATGAGTACATCGACCTTAGACAGTTGCGCAGCCAAAGCCCTGACGCTTTCTTCCTGGCTCGCATCGAGGTGGAGCCATTGGACGTTTTGCGGTGATATTTCGGGTCTGGAGGTTCGGTAGGTCGCGTATATGTGGGCTTCGGGTTGCTCACTGGCATAGCGATTAACCAGTGCCTGTCCGATACCGCCTGAACCGCCTACAATCAATATGATCATGTGCTTTCCCCTGCGCTGACTATTTTAATTTGTTGTCTTTATTAAACGGACACTCCTGTGGATTGGATCTATACAGTGAGATCGGGTTTTTACCAACTCAGCCAGTATGACAGGCATCGGTAAGCCCAATGAGTCGACAGATCGTTATTTTACTAACTGATGCATTCTGCTGGATCACGTATTAACTAACATTATCGTCATCCAGATCAAAGTATTACTAACCTAATCCGGTTCAGATCACGAATTTACTAACTCTAAAGGCATTTGGCAGGTTTTTGGTCAACGGATCAGTATTGTTTCCTGTAGTGACTATTTTTAGGTGGGCAGATGGCGAATAAATCAGGTTTTTGGTGACTATAGATCATATTTTTACTAACTACTTGGTAAAGCGATCAGCACTGAGATCAGTAATTTACTAACTGCTTTTGTTCCTGGATCGTATTTTTACCAACTAAGAAGCGTCATTTTGAGTCAGAGATCATCATTTTACTAACGTTCGACATGCATAGCGTCACTCAGAGCGGGTTTTTTACTAAGATCCGGGTGTATCAAAGTGGATGAGAGCAGCTCAGGAGGGATTTTTGAGCAAGTTGGTAATTTTTTGCTCCAACGGGCTGGAAAATTGACTGAGTTGTTGTATCTATCTGTTTGATTTATAGCATGAGTAGGGGCTGAACTAGGCTCAGCCCCTGGTTTTTATAACATGGCAAGCACAGCCATAATGAGTGTGGCTGCAGGGAGTAGGTAAAATAGTGATCTTATCCAGCGTGGTCGGAAGGACAGCATGACCGCCATCAGTAAAACGGCGAGGGCCATCTGGCCGCAGAACATCAGGCTGCCGTATCCAACGGCCTGGCTGATATCGATAACCAGAGTTAGTAAAAGCATGATCCAGGCTGAAAGTAGATATCTTTTACTCTGGATCTGGTCGGGTCTTGCCCCAAACACCGCTTTGTAGTGCGGTGTCTTAGCCAGCGCAAAGGCCGTGAAGCTTGAGAGACATAACAAGGTCGCTATCAGATACATCATGCAGCACGCTCCTTGCGGGCGCGCAGTGGCTGAGCTGATTGAAGCTTTTTACTCTGCCAGAAAAATACGCCTGCGGCTAACAGAGCCAGTATATCGAACATAGCCAATGACCACTGACCATTGCTTATGTAACTGATTAAATTGCCGTGTGTTGTAAGAGCATTGCACAAGGGCAGCATGAGCCAGGCAAAGGTATTGGCAAGTGCCAGAGTATGCCAGCCTTGAGTATTTCGCCACTTAGCGGCAAACAGCGTTGCAGCAGCCCAGATCAGGAAAAATGCCAGTACTTCCTGATCGGCACGACCATTGTTACCGACAGGCAGGAGCCGATTGGCGTAGAAGAATGCCGCTGTAGCCAGTGGCAGGCCCATGATGGCTGCCAGGTTGAGCGACTCGACCAACTTGAGACCAAAACTGGCTGGCTGAGTGGGTTTTTGTCGCTCTCGGATCCGTTTGGCCCACATAACACAGCCACTGGCAATCATAGCGCAGCCTGCCAGGCCACAAAGAAAGTACAACCAACGCAAGCCGGGAGATGCCAGACGTCCGGTATGCATGGCAATCATACCGCCATATAATTGAGCCGCAGTACTGTTTTCAAGGTGCACAGTGTTCAGGAGTTCACCCGTTTTGCCTGAATATAACCAGACTGCTTGCTCGTCTTTTATTTCACTGCGGTTCGCACCGTAAATTTTCATTACTGCCGCTGCATCCTGAGGGTGATCTATGATGATGCGAGAAATAGGTTGCTCTGGCCAGTTAGTAAAAAAGTGATCTAACGACTGTGAAAAAGCCGGATCGGTCAGTGTCTGGTTGCTCAGCTGAGGGCGCTGTCGTTCCGGGTAAAATTCTTTTCTGAACTCTTTAACCCCATCGCCATACACAGTTTGCGCCGGATACGGGAAAAGCGTAAAAATAAGTGTGATCAGCCCTGTGTAGGTGATCATCAGATGAAATGGCAAAGCCAGTACTGAGCTCAGGTTATGTCCATCGAGCCAACTGCGACTGCCCTTGCCCGCTCTGAATTGGAACATATCCTTGAAAATACGTTTGTGGATCACAATGCCTGAGACCAGAGCAACCAACATAAACAGGCTGGCCAGACACACTATCCAGCGCGCGGTGGTACGGTCCATATAATGTAAGTCAAAATGCAGACGATAAAAGAAGCTCCCGCCTTTTGACTCCCTCGGAGTCACGGGAATTTTGCTATCGGCCGCCAGGTTATGGCTGACCCAACTGGCTTTTTCGCCTGGCTCAGCATAGGGCAGGTGCGAGACGCGCAGTAGCGAGTTGCGCTCAGACGGCAAGCTGATCCACCATCGTGCTGCGTCAGGCGCTTCTGAGTTCAGGCGTTCAAAGCCGTAGTCCAGTAGCGCTTGTTGTGAACTCTGAACTTCAATGCTGTGGGGGTGTAGCTCAGGTTTGCTCCACAGGGTAATTTCCTGGCGGAAAAAGCTTAGCGTACCCGCAAAAAACACCAGCCACAACAGCCAGCAAAAAAGTAATCCGACCCAGGTATGGAGCCAGGTCATAGAACGAAAAAAACTGTCTTTCATTATTATCCTCTTAATATCAGGATCAGCAGCCATTGCACTATTGCGAGCAGCAGTAAACCACCACAGAGGAAGCGAAGCGATTTTGTTGCGAATACAGCGATAAAAATAAGGCAGTGAATGACTACACTCAGGCACACGCTGAATAACACGGCATCAACTTTGGAGACAGGCAGCAACAAACTCATTAGGCTGATAGAAAGCGCGGTGCATGCATACCCCCCGAAAATAGCGAGTGCAAACCGGGTAACAACATTTATGCGATAGGCTGTAAAGTAAGCAAAGTAAGGCGATAGCGACATACTTGTTCTTTGATCAAAAATAGGGAGGCGAATTATCACTGAATCGCGCTATAAATAACAGTAATTATCATTAGCAAATGCGTTAAATGTACAAATATTAATGCCAAAAGGAATATCAAATTCCTGTTGAGTTAAACCCTGGGTAATTAGTGAGCACGCGCCTGCACCATTTTATTGGGCTAAGACTGATATACTTATTAGGGGTTATCGCGTTGTGAGGAGAATTTAAACATGGATATCATTGAGCGTGTCCGGCAATGCACTTTGTGTCGGGGACAGTTGCCTTTTGAACCGAAGCCGGTGATCCAGGGATTGCCTGCGGCGAAAATTCTGATCGCTGGTCAGGCTCCTAGTTTGAGTGTACAAAGAACGGGAAAACCATTTAACGATGCCAGTGGTAAACGGCTCAGAGAATGGTTAGGGGTCACTGAGGCTCAGTTTTATGATCCGGCCTTATTCGCGATTGTACCTATGGCGTTTTGTTATCCCGGTAAGGGCAAATCAGGCGATTTACCTCCCCCCAAAATCTGTGCCCAGACATGGCGGGCCCCTTTGCTTGAGGTGTTTAATAACATTGAGTTAACTATTTTAATTGGTCAATATGCACAAAGCTATCATATCGCTGAGTTTGTTAGTGTGTCTCAGGCTGTGACTGAATGGCGCACAGCTTTGCCCGGGCAAATTGCACTGCCGCATCCCAGTCCACGTAACCAATTATGGGTCCGAAAACGCCCCTGGTTTGAAGCTGAGGTGTTACCCGCATTAAGAACCCGAGTTCGGGAGGTGTTGTTGTCTTTTTAAACAGTCGAAACCCAGCGTTTATATGCCCTGAGACAGCATTATGTAAATAATTGGAAAATGAATTAACTCATATGGGTTGCTATTTGGTACTGTATCGCTCATAATTTGGGGTGAGTTAGAATTACAAATTTTAACAAATTACATTCAAAGGATTTGAACATGTTATATCGAATTTCCGGTTGGTCAGCTATCGTTCTTTCCCTGCTGGCGTTATATCCAAGCTATCAAACGGGTGCTCTGTCTGTTATCGGATTCTACCTCGGTTTATTCGCACTGATCCTCTCTTCTTTTGCAAGTCATACCGGAAACCTCTTTTATTATCGCAGCGTATTTGTACTTTCTGTGTTAAATGTTTTCTTTGTAAATGATGGCACATGTGTGATGTTATTAGCTGAGAATAATGACTGGGTATATATAGGATCTATGTATGGCATCTTTATTGTTATAAGCAGTATATGTGGCTTTTTGGTCAATAAAGACAGCTTTTTGGTGAATATGGCGCCTAAAGTCAAACGTGTGCGGTAACGTGTACACTAACGCATGTAATGATTACTTAATACAGCGCTGGTTTACAAAACGATTGAGGACTTATACACTTGTGGTGGTTTTTAAAACAACTGCATTGATAATATGAATGCGCAAGGAGCGGTGGAGAGTGTTTGTCGTAAATATCACGTACACCGTTGAACTAGAAGAAGTTGATGCGCATTTACCTGCCCACGTTCAGTTTTTGCAGCAATATTATCAGCAAGGTGTTTTTTTAGCGTCTGGCAGAAAGGTTCCCAGAACAGGGGGAATGATTTTCGCTACCGCAAAAAACCAAACCGAGTTAGAAGCAATTCTACACAACGACCCTTTTTATCTCGCCGGACTGGCGAATTACGAGATCACAGAAATTGAAGTAAGCAAGACTGCCAGTGGTTTATCACAACTGCTAACCCTTTGAATCAGCATTTATGTAGTGCTGAATACACCCTATGACTGAACGTTCTATCAGGACGTACATTTGTGGTGGTATAGCAGAGTGGCCACACGCCAGTTTTGATGCTTTGATATCAATTTAAGCTTACGTATTTTCCTACTCTGCATGGTATCGTTGCGGCTTTTTCTGCCAGCCTGGCTCTGACTGCGTTTTGGTTATTCTGTTTATAGCTACCACTTTGCTGCAATTTAACAGATTGCTATAAATGGAGAATATTATGCCCAGACTAAATAATAAAATTGCCCTGATCACAGGTGCTGCACGTGGCATTGGTGCTGCGGTTGCCACATGCTTTATTGAGCAAGGAGCCACGGTGATCATCACAGATAAAAATGCTGAAGAGGCACAAAAACTATGTGACACACTCGGTGAGCGTGCGCATTTCCATCTGCTCGATGTGTCTGAGGAGTCACATTGGCAAGCAGCTGAAGGTTTTGTGCGAGCCCGGTTCGGTCGACTGGATATTTTGGTTAACAATGCCGGTATAACAGGGTTTCTGGAAACTGCGGGCCCTCATGACCCTGAGCACTTAGATTTAGCGAGTTGGCATACTGTGCAACGCACCAACAGCGATGGCGTTGCACTTGGCTGTAAATATGGGATCCGGCTTATGAAGGCTTCTCAGGCTGCCAGTATCGTCAATATCTCCTCGCGTTCCGGTTTGGTCGGGATCCCGGCCGCAGCAGCTTATGCAGCGAGTAAGGCCGCTGTACGTAATCACAGTAAATCAGTGGCCCTGTACTGTGCTCAACAAGGCTATCCTATTCGTTGTAACTCTGTGCACCCGGGTGCCATTTTAACGCCTATGTGGGATGCCATGTTAGGTGAAGGAGAAGCTCGGGATGCGGCAATTGCCGGTATTGCTGCCGATATTCCGCTTGGACACATGGGAAATGCTATGGATGTGGCCTATGCGGTGCTTTATCTGGCGTCTGATGAGTCTGCTTATGTGACAGGGATCGAGCTGAATATTGATGGTGGGATCCTGGCTGGCAGCAGCGCCGCGCCTAAATCAAATTAAGCCATATCAAACCAGGCCGGTATAATCTTGATACCGGCTTTTGTCCGGCTAATTAGTTTGCTAAGCTCAATTCAACAGATGTCGCAATCACAAGGAGTTTGAGCCTATGTATTGGGGTTTAGTTGTTGTCTTTATTGTGTTGGCCTTTTGGCTTCACAACCGTTATAGCTCCAGCTCTGAGGATTACCCCGCGCTGGAGACTGACCCAAATGATCCTTTGCTGCTCCAGGCTGTGGCAGATGCCAAAGCGTCATTAGATGAATTCAAATCCCTGTATCGCCAATTTCCCAAAGATGCTTTCGTGAAACTCGACTTTGAAAGTGACTGTGGTGTCTCTGAGCACCTTGGTGCGCACGTTGAGGGGATAAAAGGTGATGAGATCAGTGTTTTTTTAGTCACGCCACCAGTCACGCATCAAGGTAAACTTGCGCATAACTACACCTGCCACTTCGATGACATTGAGGACTGGCAGATCACAGACAAAGACGGCAACATTTATGGCGGATTCACGCAGCGCGCCATGTTTGCGATCGCTGAACGTGAAGGCGTTGAACTGCCCCGTGAACTTCAGGAAATGCAGGGCAAATACGTTTAACTTTGCGCCATGGCTTTTTGGCTGCGCATTTGGCTAGGTCACTCAAAAAGAGACTCTTCTTCATGACACTGCTGCCCGCAGGCGCCCTTTACATGAATGATGGCGATGGTAATAAGCGCTGTTAACTTATTTGATGCAGTTAAACCGAGAGCAGGGCGCATTTTTGTGTCTTGAGTTAAGGTTGTTCGGCAAACGCTCTGAGTTCATCACCTGTCAGGCGATAAATGATCCATTCGTCCTGCGGTTTGGCGCCAATGCTGTTGTAGAAATCGATCGCTGGCTTGTTCCAATCGAGCACTACCCATTCAAAACGGCCACAGTCTTTTTCGATGGCCAGTTGAGCCAGAAACTTCATTAATGCTTTACCTGCGCCCTGCCCGCGCTGATCTTGAGCAACATACAGATCTTCCAGATACAGACCGTATTTACCAAGCCAGGTCGAATAATTAAAGAAATACACGGCAAAACCGATGGCCTCGCCCTCTTGTTCGCAGATCAGGGCGTGAGCGCGTACATCATCGCCAAATAGTTTTTGCTCAATATCCGCGACTGTATTGAGTACTGCGTCTGGCTCTTTCTCATAGATGGCTAATTCATTGATAAAATGCAATATTGTTGCTGCATCGTCTTTTTGTGCGTGGCGGATCGTGATACTCATCGGCTGTTTCTTTCCAAAGTTGACATGATGGTTACTCAGTGTAAGCTCAATTCATAAATGAATAAAGTGCATAGATTGCACGTGCTAAATGTATATTATTAATGAAACACTTGCCTAATCTGGATCTTAATCTGCTTAAACTGTTTGCTGCTTTGTATCAGAATGGCTCGGTTACGCTCTCTGCTGAGCAGCTGAATCTCAGTCAGTCTGCATGTAGTCACGCACTGACCCGGCTCCGCGAGCGTCTGGGTGATGAACTATTTGTGCGGGTGAATAATCGCATGCTGGCAACCGCGCATGCACATCGGCTGGCAAAGACCGTGTTACCGGCTTTGCAGATGCTGGAAGGAGGGTTGCAAGAGGCCAGTCCGTTTGATGCAAATGAACCTCATACACTCACGATAGCGGTGACCGATTACACTGCCTGGTGTCTGCGACCTTTTGTGACTCATTTGGTTGGCTTGTTTGACAATCTGGATATCCGCTTTGTCCAGCTGGAGGAACGTATAGCAGAGCAGGCTCTGAAAGAAGGTAGCCTGGATTTGGTATGTGGATTTGCGCATCAGCAGGAATTCTCGGAGGGCCTGACCCAGCTTAGCTGGTTTGAAGATGCTTACGTGACAGTATGTTGTCAGTCTCACCCATACAAACAACAATTAGATTTGAGTACCTTTATAGCATATCCGCACATATTGATTGCGCCATGGAATGAGCGTCGGGGGATAGTCGATAAAGCATTGGCAAAAATTAAGAAATCCAGAACCATCGCAGTGACAACCCCACATGTGTTGGTGGCGCCAACGTTGCTACCAGAGAGTGATATGTTGCTGACTATGCCCAGGCGTTATGCCTTGCAGGTGTGTGACAGATTAAACCTTCAGTTACAGCCGCCACCGCTCCCGGTGCCTGACTACCAGTTAAAGTTGTATTGGCACCGGACGCGCAAGCGCGATCCTAAAATTGGCTGGTTTATTACTCAGTTCTGTGACTTTCATGAGCTAGACCATGATGAAACCAAGTTAGTAAAATAGTGATCTGTTAGCTGACGCCGCCAATACCGGTGTACTCACTAAGATATCTAATTTAGTTTATATAATTCAATGTGTTAATTCAGATCAGAATTTTACCATATCGGCAGCATGAGTACGCATATAGTCACATATAAAGTCGACGCTGAGTTTTATATTCGGTAGCTGATACTTGGCGTGTTGATACACCAGGTTTATTTCTACTGTGTCTATCTTACCAGGCGACAACTTATGGTGCTGTGCAACGGGCGTTACCTGGTTTTTTAGGTGTGCGGGGAGCAGCCAGTCGGGGGCCAGTAACAGGCCTTCGCCGTGAGCAAGCGCATCCAGTAAAGTTGCACTGTCATTGCTGATCAGAACTGGTTGACTAGACACAGGCTGCCAGTCGCCTTGCTCGTGTGCCCACCATGGGACGAGGGCTGTTTTACTGCGAAACATGATGGCCGGACAGCGACAGAGTTGCTCGATAGACCAGTTGGTGGTGCCAAATTGTGTATTTAGTCGATCAGCCAGTTTGGTGTGCGCCCACAGTGTAAAACCACTGCGAATAAGCGGTTTGGCGATAAGACGGGTATCGTCAACCGGTCCACCCCTGATCGCCAGATCGACAGAGTCTTGCCCGAAGAGTGCATATTCATTGGTGTAGTCGAGGTCTAGCAAAATATTTGGAAATTGCTGGCGAAAACGCCGAAACAAGGGTACCAGCAGCGCTTTCGATAGGCCGGGAGGCGCACTGACTTTTAGCGTACCACTCGGATTATCAAAGCTTTGTGAGATCAGTTCATCGGCGTAAGTCAGCTTACTGAGGATCTCACCAATATGTTGATAGTAGATCTGCCCTAACTCTGTAATACTGACGTGGCGAGTCGTTCGTTTGATCAGTTCGATCCCCAGTGACGCTTCCAGATCTTTAATTCGTCTTGATACAGAAGAAGCGGGCACCGAAAACTCCTCGGCAACAGCGCTGAAACTATTTAATTCAACAACACGCTTAAAATAGCGCAGTGCTCTGAGCTTATCCATTGTGATCCAAGATGCTTTTCTCTCAGACAATCTAGTTTATTTTTGTCTAAAAGACAAAACTGATTTGTGGCTGATACACTTTTTCGTAAGCCATCTTCGCGCAATAATATCTGAAATTTTCAGAGATACTTAGTTATTACTATGACAAAACAAGTGCTTATTATCAAATCGAGCCCGGCAAACGAATTTTCTGTATCCAGTGAGATCGCTGATTATTTGCAATCACAATTGCAAAATAAGAATGAAAGCTTGGCTTTCACAGTACGCGATTTGAGCCAGACGCCTGCACCAGTTTATGATAATCAAATCCTCAATAGCTTTTATGGTGATCAGGATGCGCTCACGGCAGAGCAAACAGCGGTTGCACAACCATCATTACTTTATATCGATGAACTAAAACAGGCTGATATTATTGTCTTTGCGTCTCCCATGCATAACTTCAGTGTGACGAGTTTGATGAAAAATTACATCGATCAGATCTGTCGTTTTGGTTTGACCTTTTCTTATTCAGAGCAGGGTCCGAAGGGGTTACTGGAGGGTAAACAGGCCGTCATTATTGCCAGTGCGGGAGCTGATATGTCGATGCCAGAAATGCATGCCATTGATTTTCAGGTACCCTATCTCAAACAGGTGCTTGGCTTTATTGGTATTGCAAACATTGATGTGATCACCGCATATGGGATCAGCATGCCACACATTGGCAGTGAAGTGGCGACCAGGCAAGCGAAAGCTCAGGTGGATCACTGGGTGAATGCTGTCGTTTGAGTCCACATAAGCCAGCAATAATTATGTTAAATTAAACCATGCTGGCTAATATCTGAGCATAGTATAGTTTAAGCGCTTTGTTTGCTTTGCGCTTTGACGTATTTTTTTACTTTTTTCATGGCCATTTGGCGTTTGAGTGGCGACAGATAATCGATAAACAAGTTGCCCGACAAGTGATCGATTTCGTGCTGCATAACAATGGCCAGAAACTCATCGCTTTGCACTGTAACGGACTCTCCATTGCGGTCAAGTGCTGAGACTGTAACCTCAGTGTAGCGTTCAACATTGGCAAAATAATCAGGGACAGATAAGCACCCCTCCTGCCCCATTGCTTTGTTACTGCCACTTACTACTTCAGGGTTGACGAGGATCAGTGGATCGTTGCGTTCGTCTGATATGTCAATGATCACAATCGCTTCTTCACGGCCAACCTGAGTTGCTGCCAGTCCAATACCGTTGCTGGTTGCGTACAGGGTGTCGAGCATGTCGTCAATCAGGGTTTGAACTGACGCGATGTCGGTTACCGGTTTAGCTGCTACGCGTAATCTGGGATCAGGTGTGGTTAGAATTTCTAAAATTGCCATCTTATTATTGTTATATCTCTATGAAAAATAGCAGTTTAATACTTAATACAGGGTAAAGCCAGAGAAACGCAAGCGTATCGCTCACTGTTGATGGGCTTGGCGGTATTGCGAGGGAGATAGCGTTTCAAACTGGCTCCAGATACGACGAAAATGACGAGCACTGCTGTAGCCACAGGCATCAGCGATGGCCTCTATTTGGATATTACTCCTCGACAGGAGCGTTTTGGCATGAGCAACTTTAATAGCACTCACATATTCGCCAGGCGTGATCCCGAGATTTTGCTTGAACAACCTGCTCAGCTGGCGAACTGACAGGTTGGCCGCATTTGCCAGAGTTTGCAGGCTGTGCGGATTATCTACCTGATTGCACACTAAATCTTGCACCTGATGTAAGGCTCGGTGCATATGGTTGCGATGACAAAGCCAGGGGCTAAGCTGAGGATCTTGTCCATTGCGACGAAAGTACACCAGCATCTCTTTGGCAACCCGGGCTGCAATGTGTTCACCGAATAACACTGAGACAAAGTGTAGTGTCATATCGATACCGGAACTGATGCCTGCACTACTGAATAGCTTACCATCCTGGACAAAAATACGATTGTCAGCAACTTTACTGGCTCTAAATGTGCTGCGAAAGCGCTCAATGAGCGCAAAGTGTGTGGTGCAGGCTTTATTTTCCATTAATCCGGCTTTGGCTGCCAGTACTGCTCCTGAGCAGATGGATAAGATATATGGGTCATATCTGGCCTGTGCCTTTAGCCATTGCTGGGTGCGTAAACCAGCCGGATTGTTATAGGTTGCAAAGGCGTCATTGCAGCCCGGTAATATGACCACGTCGGTTGCATTCAGCTTAGCAGGTAAGGGCTTGAGTTGATGCAATCTCAGGCCACCATCCATAATTTGCGTGTCTTCGGCACTGACATAATGTATGTCGATGGCCTGTCCTGCGCGCTGTGCCTCAAGCAACACTTGTAACGGTCCTGCCAGATCAAGGGGTAAGGTGTCATTGAGCAGTACAAAATAAAATTGTCTGGGTGTTGGCATGGTCATGTGTGTTTTTCCCGGTGGTTTTATGCCAGATAGTCGCGTGTTCGATGAACGGTTGCAAACCGCTCTGCCAGTACCAGCTCTGTCCGGGTCTTTATGGCTTGTGCACTAAAATGTTTTCCACTGGGATGATGTTGCATATCAAAGGTTAACGTGGCGTCAGTCACAAATTCAACGTCAAATCCCAGATCGCTGGCTATACGTGCTGTTGTTTCGCAGCACTGTTCTGTTCGAATACCTGAAATTACGACGCAGTCTATCTTAGCGCGCTTCAGCCATGTAGCCAATCCCGTATCGGTAAAGGCATTATGTACCGATTTATAAAAAGTTTTATCAAACTGAGTATCCAAAAATGCCATAGGTTTGACAAATCCCGACGCCGGGTTGAAGGGGCTGTCTGCAACATCTTCCCGACTATGAAGAATTTTGACTACTTTCCACTGGTTGCGCTGGAATGCCCCAATCAGCTGGGTCAAATTATGTTGAAAGTCGGGGATATCACGCACAGACCAGTAAGGGGTGTGATAGAAGGAATCCTGAGTGTCGATAACGAGTAGTGCTTTATTCATGAGTTGTTTTCCTGTTTGTATATTGAGTGTGTTTGTTGAGATTAGTGTAGGGGCATTAGGGGCAGGAAAAGAGACGAATTATAGACATAGATAGGACCTATCTGGCCTTTAGTTGGTGGGGTGTCAGCTCAGGGGGCTGAACAAAAAAAAAGTCCAGAGTTGACAGGTGTTTAAAATGTATATACGTTGTATATACATAGGGGCTTTTGAGATGCCCTCTTGCAGGAAGCAAAGCATGGCGAACAACAAAGATGCACAATTGATTGTGCGTATTAATAAAGCGCAAAGAGATGAGTTTGTTGCCTTGTGCAATGAGCTGGACACGTCTTCTTCCCGCGAAATTAGAAAGTTTATTAAGCGGTTTGTGAAAAAACACAAGCCAGAGCAAGAGAAACCGGTCAAAGGAGATCAGGATGGCTAAGAAAGTTGATGTTAAAAAGCTAAAGAAAGAAGTACAGAAACGTACTGGTAAAATCGCAAAACATGAAGCGAAAATCAAAAAGCTGAAAAAAGCGATCAAAAAAGCGAATTAATCGCGTGAAAAGGCAACCACAGGTTGCCTTTTTCTTTGCCGTACTTTTTTGTAAAGCCCCTTTACACGCAGACATCCTCATTGGTAATCACTTGATGTAAATAGTCCTCTCAAGCCCTCGTTGATAATCAATAAAGTTAATTTCCTACTGGTTTATGAAGCTGTTAAGTTGCTGAGCGAGTTCAGTCAGATCAGTATCTATATTAAAACGTCCGCGCAGTTTGCCCTCTGGACCAATTAAATAAAGCATAGTGGAATGGGCAACCTGGTAATTGTCCGGCTTTGCGGTAACCTGAAATTGCGCCCCGAGACTGCGAGCCAGTAATTTCAGTTGTTCTCGGTGACCCGTAACCCCCATAAAGGAGTGACTAAAATAGCGTACATATTTATTGAGCGTAGGTGTTGAGTCTCGTTTCGGGTCGATGGATACAAACACATACGCCACTGTTCCTTCGGTGGAGCGTGTTGTTAAGTGTGTTTCCAGAGACGCTAGCCGGGACAGTGCCGTTGGGCAAATATCCGGACAATGTGTGAACCCGAATATGACGATTGTCCATTGCCCGAGTAGTGCGTGTTGATCAAATGTGCCGTGTACACTGTGTAACTCAAAAGGGCTCAGGTGTCGCTTTGTTTTTTGCATGATTTGCTGCGTGACGACAAATTGAGCTGGTTGGGCGACTGGGAGCAGCATACCCAACCCTAAGCCGAACAACAGCGTCGACAGTACTGCGTACTTGCTATGCATTAATTTGCTCCTTTTTTACATGCCAGCAAAGCCATAGTCCCAGCAAAGCGGGTAAAGTGACGCCCGCAAAATCAATGAGCAGAAAAATAGGCCCGCAGATCCCGACCAGCACTTCCCAAAAGTGAAATAATGCGTGACAGCTTAACCACAAGGTAGGAAACAGCCATATCTGAAAACGGTAGCGAGTATAAAAAGCGCCGTAGCTAAATGCCCCACCAATCAGCATATACAACATGCCGATATCGCGAATAAAATGCTGATTATAAAAGCCCCGATCGGGCACGCCGGGCACACTCCAATACCACTGCTGTGGATAGAAGAGCATAAACACGCCATTTGCCAGCGCCGCCAGCCCCAGCAAGACAGCAATGGAGGTGATGACTTTTTCGCTCATAATATTACCCTGTTATTGCATTGTTTTTGTCTGGCGGGGTCAGTGTTTGCTCTTTCACGACGACACGGCTGCATGCTTTGCCATGCCCCAGAGTATATTTAAGCGCCGGGTAGACACGACATGAGCTGATACTAAAGGCAATGGCGGTCAGTCCCTTATCTCCCCACTTTGAAAGGATATGTGGACGAATATCATCAGCACCGGGATTGTGGGCCAGAACCTGGTCGGTAAACTCCACGATTTGCGCCAGTTCATCAGGTAGTGCTGCAAGGTCCTTATTGATAATTGCACTGACCTGAGTGGCGGGCACGCCGGCTTCCAATGCCATATTGACCAGCAACTGAGTGCAGGGACCACAGTCGTCCCACAAAATGGCGCGTAATTTGGCTGCATACAAGGGGGCGGCAGGTAAACCGCCACGATAATCTGCCATAGACTGAAACTTCAGATATTTAAAAAAAGCACTCAGATCCGCAGATAGCACATCCTGCATATAGGTGACGTCGTAGTCGTATTTTTTCTGCATCGAAATGAGCATTTTGTTCAGTATGTATTTGATCATCGGATACTCCTTGTGGTTTGGTAATCTTGTTCAGGCGTTGTGGCTAGTTGAGATTGCGCGAGCCTGGGGGTTTTTAGTGGCCCGAGCAGCATTCCCAGGCTGAGGGCAAGTAGTGCAGCAAAGGTGCTCAACATCGTGGTGAAGACATCGCTGTTGAGTAACGCGGAACCGAGCAGCGGCCCGGATGCCATTCCGACACTGGATACTACCGCTGCGAAGGAAGAGAGTTGCCCTGAGCTGTCCAGCTCTGCCGTCACTGCAAGCAAATAGGCGTGTACCGCTGGCCAGGCAAAAAACAGCAGGGCCAGTGCAAGCGCGTAGATCAAGTCAAAGTGTGCGAAGCAAAGCAGTAAGGCAGCTATGGCTGAAAGTGAAATACCGCCACTTAAGCACACTGCGCGGTGTGCCCTGTTTGGATTGAGTATGGGTAATAACGCGCCACCTAGCCCCAGTAAGCCCGTCATTGCAATCGTCTGACTGGTCTGTTGCTGTGACATCCCTGCCGCCAGCCCAATTTGACCTGCATAGGCCCAGATCCCACTTGCTGCGACCAGATAGAGCAGCATCGCCAGCAGTAACGGGCTGCTCTTGGCTGATAGCTGCAAGCGTTTTGTCTGCTGTTTGGTGTGAGTTTGGGCCGGTAATGCGGGTAACAAGGGCAAACATAACAGGGCCAGGCACACCAAACCCGCCATGGTGTAAAACACCGCGTAGTCACCCAGCAAGGCTTCAAGCAGCGGTATGGCATAGATAATCATTGAGCCGATACTAAACTGAATCAACAGTAATGCGCCGAACGCTCTGTCGGGGTTACTTAAACGCGCGAGTGTGGCAAATGACACACCTACGCTAAACCCGCCTAGTACACCGGCGATAAATCGCCAGACCAATAAACTAGTGTAAGTGCTCCACGCAGCGGTACAGAGTTCCATAATGCACAATGCGAGGAAGGTGATGAGTAAAGCTTGCTTCCAGGCAATATGGCGAACCACAAAGATGGCGCAGATACTGCCCAGTAATGCACCATAGCCGTTGCTGGCTACCAGTGTGCCGGCTTGTTGTGGGGAAAAACCAATGCCGCCTGCCAGCGCGTCCACGACCGCAGGTAAAAAGTTAAGGTAGGCCAGCCCGGCCATGGCTACGAATGCCAGGCAAAAATAACTGACCCATGAGTTTGCTGCACTGTTTGCAGTACGATTTAACATAGTCTGTCGCCTCCTGAGTATCTTTGCGGATACTTTAAGTGGCTGCGAGAGGTTGAAAAACCACAGTTCTGGCCATTTAGTCGTGAATACTATTCATGAATAATTGCTGATATAGTGCCAGTATCTAAGGTGTTTACCCAAATCACAGGACTGACTATCATGGATAAACTGAGATCGCTGACCTTGTTTCTGGCAACCTGTGAAGAGCAGAGTTTTGCGGCTGCGGCGCGGGTTTGCAATACCGACCCCTCCACCATCAGTAAAGCCGTGAGCCGACTGGAAGCTGAGCTCGGGGTGACTTTATTCCAGCGCTCCACCCGGCAACTGAAGATCACGGCGGCCGGGCGCCACTATGCACAAACCGTGCGTTCAAGCATTCTGGCATTGTCCAGCTGTGAAGATGAACTCAGGCAGCTCAATGATGCCCCCAGAGGGCGGTTACGCGTCAATTCAGCGGTGTGTTATGGACATTTGTATTTGCGTCCTTTGCTCAAAGCGTTTTGTCAGCGTTACCCGGAAATCACACTGGAACTATCCCTTGATGATATGCATGTGGATATTATTGAGCAGGACATTGATGTGGCATTACGCACCGGCTTTGTCAAAGACAGCCGTCTGGTTGCGCGCTGCCTGAGTCCGATGGATTTTGTGGTCTGTGCGTCACCAAACTATCTTAAGCAGCACGGCACGCCTGTTAGTCTGGACGATTTCAACGGACATTCTTGGATAGGCTTTAAAATAAAAGAAACACAGCAGCTGCAACCGATTTTTTTGCCAGATGCAGACGGCGTTTATCAACTCTGTGAGCTACATCGCACGCATATTACGGATGATGGTGAAGCCATGGCCCAATTGTGTGCTGATGGCTTCGGGTTCGCTCAGTTGCCGCATTTTCTCGCCAAAGCAGGACTCAAAAGCGGGGCTTTGGTATCGCTTTACCCCGCGTTCAGAGCACCTATGCCAGACAGCGGGGTGTTTGCGATTTACCCAAAACGCGCCTATTTGCCTGCCAGAGTACGGGTATTCCTGGATTTCCTGGTCACCGCTTTGGAAGCACAACAAGAAACACCAACCCATACCTGGGCGCAGCACTGGCCGCCGCATGTGCAATTTGATTGATCAGCCGAATAAAGGTGCACAGTTGCCCTGCGAGCGGATCTCCTGGAGTTGCTGGGTTAGGTGGGTGTACATCCCTTCAAAGGCAAAATTGCCCATACTGATCCGTTTCACCCCGAGCGCACTAAGCGTGTCAAAATCGGCCAGATCTGGCATTGCCATGACATTCAGGGGTAACTGACAAGTCTCTGTGATGGCCTGAATATCTGCTTGCTGGGTAATACAAGGTAAGAACAAACCATCGGCGCCCGCTCGCTGATATGTAGATGCCCGATGCAAGGCTTCCTCGCGCGCGTTGTCGAGACCCAGTAAGAAGGCATCGCAGCGCACATTAATAAAGATATTAGTCTGCTGAGTGGCCAACTCATGACGTACGGCCTTTAATCGTGCCGCAAATTCATCTGCATCAGTTAAGGTGCGGACTGTATTTACCAGACTGTCTTCGAGATTAACTCCGACCACACCCAATTGCGCAAGTTGTTGAATGTGCTTTGCTATTGTCTGTGGATCACGGCTGTAACCGGCCTCAATATCAACGCTCAGAGGTAAGTCGGTGGCACGGCTGATCCGAGCAACCAAAAAAAGGAGTTCGTCGAAAGACATGTGTTCGCCGTCATCATAGCCCAGTACGCTGGCAACGGCTGCGCTGGAAGTTCCCAGTGCCTGATATCCTGCTTGTTGTGCTGCTTTAGCACTGGCGGCGTCCCAGACATTGGCTAGTAAAAACGGGCTTGTTTGTTGATGTAATTGTTTGAATGCTTGCATATTATCTCACTGATATTATCACTGTTTTGTGGTCACTATAGTGCGGTTACCCGGTTTTAAAGACCAACGATAAAAATCGACTTGTATTATAAGCTCAGCTTATAATACTTTCTGTCCTGGAATTCGGAAGTGCCCGTATCGTGTTCAAAAATATCAATTTGCTGGTGACATTTGAGTGTGCGGCAAGACATCAGAGTTATAGTCTGGCCGCCGCCGAATTATGTATTTCGCAGGCCGCAGTCAGTCAGCAGATGCGGATGCTGGAGCGGCAGCTGGGGCAACGGTTATTTGTGCGAGTCGGCCGACATATGCAGTTGACTCAGGCCGGGTGTACGCTGGCAGAGCATACCGGACCGGCCTTAACTATGATCGATCAAGGCATTAATAGCCTGCGTCAGGAAGAATTGGCGGGGGAGCTCAGCATTAGTTCTACGCAGGCATTTAATACCTTGTGGCTGATGCCCAGATTGCAGGAATTCGCCAGCTTGTATCCACAGATCCGCATTCGTCTGCACTCTTCCGCGAGTTTTGAAGACTTGAGACACGCTCGCATTGATTTGGCGATCCGTTTCGGCACACAGGTCGAAAAGCACACCCCAACCACGCTGGCTTGTGAGTATTTTGGCGCTTCACCTGTGTTACCCGTATGCTCCGCGCAGTTGGCTGCATCTTTACCGCTCAAAACCCCGGCCGATCTGCTGGATACCTGGCTGGTAACGTTGGAGCAGCCCGGTGCATATGACTGGCCAAGCTGGTTTGAGGCGCAACAGGTAGTAGATTATGTCGATCACCCACACTGGACCTATGTTAATAGCACGGATATGGCACTCAGCGCTGTGGCCAACGGCCATGGTGTTACCTTGGCTGTGCCATATCTGTTTCGCCGTCAGCTCGATAACGGTGAACTCGTTATTCCGTTCCAACTGCCCCACCCCAACCCGGTGAAACGCTATCTGGTTTACCACCCTAACTCCGCCCGGATAGCGCGCTTACAAACGTTTATGAACTGGTTAAAAGCGCAGGAGATATAGCGTTATATGGGCTTTCGCCCAAGTAAAAATTGGCCATTTGCAGCCAGGCTTGAGCATATTAAAGCTACGGCTGTGATTGAGTTGGGTTTAACGCGTATGTTTTTTGATTCTCTTATACAACGACCTGCTTTGGTGGCATACGTATGTCCAAGACTGACCACCGTCTATCTTTTTCATGACAAATACATATTAATTTCATAAGTTTATTGGCTTTAATCTATCGTTTCCGGGTGACAAACATGTAGAGTTTCTACAAGTTATTTCTATAATATTGGAAACATAGATTGATCTAATTTTATATTTCTATAATACTGGAAATATAAAATTAGATCAGGAGAGATGTATGTCACCAGAAATGCAGGTCATGCTTAAAGAAGCGGCCGATATGTTTGTGTTCCTTGCGCTGGAGTTAACCGTGTTATTTCTAGTCGTAAGCTATTTGGGGGGTGTGCTGCAGGAGTACATCACGCCTGAAAAGGTGAGGGAAAATTTGAGTGCCCGTAAAGGTAAGGGCTATATGATTGCGGCGTTGCTGGGAGCAATCACACCGTTTTGTTCCTGCTCAACGATCCCGTTTTTAAAAGGGTTACTGCAGGCACGGGCCGGGTTTGGGCCCGTTACCGTTTTCTTATTTTCCAGTCCACTGTTGAACCCCATTGTTATTGGCTTATTGATTGTGACATTCGGCCTGGATGTGGCGGTGTTCTATTTTTCGGTTGCTCTGATCACGTCGGTCGTGTCGGGCTACTTGCTGGAGCGACTGGGGTTTGAGCGTTATGTTAGGGATGAAGCCTATCAGGCTGCGGTCAGTCAGTCTGCTTGCAAGGCTGGCCAGACGAGCAAAGAGATGCCGCTTAACCTGGAAAGTAGTCAATGTGGTGGTAAGAAAAATCCCGACAGAGACATAAAACAGGTAGAAAACCGCTGGTTGCGAATTTGGCGAACAACCTGGAAAGACTTCCTCGCTACCCTGCCCTATTTACTACTTGGTATCACCATAGGATCCTTCATATATGGCTTTGTGCCCACAGAGCTCATTATTGACTATGCCGGTGAAAACAAATGGTATGCCATTCCACTTGCCGCAGTCATTGGTATTCCCTTGTATATCCGAGCTTCTGCAGTGATCCCTCTGAGTGCCGGTTTAGTGCAAAAAGGTATGGCACTGGGGTCGGTCATGGCGCTGATCATTGGCAGTGCTGGTGCCAGCCTGACCGAAGTTATCCTGCTTAAATCCATTTTCAAAACGCAGATGATCCTGGCATTTCTGGGTGTGGTACTCGGGATGGCGATGGCTGCCGGGTACTTATATACCCTTATTTTCTAGCAGTTTATTTGTTTTTTAGAGGTTGGCAGGCTAAGCCGACCGCCTGAGTTAGATACGATTAATCAAGAGGTAACCTGATATGAAACCAATCAAAGAAGTCATTATTATTGGTGCCGGACCCATTGGCCTGGCTGCGGCTGCAAGACTGCTGGAAAAAGGGATCCGCCCCACCATTATTGAAAAAGGTGACACCGCAGGGGCTGCAATGTTGCAATGGGGACACGTTAGCCTGTTTACGCCCTGGTCCTATATGCTGGATGAGGCCGTGGTAAACCTGCTGACTGAGCATGGCTGGCCCGGCGTAGACGCCAATGTAACTCCTACTGGTCGGGAAGTCGTCGAACACTACTTGCAACCTGCGGCCAAATTACCCGAATTGGCGGAGCATATCCGCTATGGTACTGAGGTCTTTGGTGTGTCTAAAGCCGGGGTCAGTAAGCATACTACGCAAGGTCGTGACAGTGCACGTTTTGTTGTGCATTGTCGAAATGAGTTAGGGATCCAGGTACTGCATAGTGATGCTGTGATTGATGCTTCCGGTACCTGGTCGAGTCCAAACCCGCTGGGGCTTGATGGTTTATCTGTGCCAGGTGAGTTGGCCAATCAGCAGAGTGTTTATTATGGTATCCCGGACATTCTGGGCACTCAGCGAAGCGATTTTGCAAGAAAACGCAACTTGGTGGTGGGTGCCGGCCACTCGGCAATGAATATCGCACTGGATTTACTTGAGCTGCAAGCGGCAGAGCCAGGTACCGAAGTGACCTGGGGCATGCGTAAAAACAACATCGATAAGCTGCTGGGCAAAGGCATCAACGACAAAGTGCCTGCGCGCCGGCAGCTCGGGTTGGCGGCCAAAAAGGCCATAGAAAATGATACACTAAAGCTGGTTTCTCAATTAGAGATCAAAGAAATTGTCCGGGCCGGGCATGGGCTGAATATCCGTGCTTTGGCGGGAGGAGCTGATATCGGGATACAGGTCGACAACATCATTGTTGCGACCGGCTTCAGGCCTGACCTGGAGATGTTGCGAGAATTAAGGCTGGATTTGGACCATATTGTCGAAGCACCAATGCGGCTTGCACCATTGATTGACCCAAATTTGCATAGTTGTGGTTCAGTGCGTGCACACGGAGTTGATGAGTTGTCTCATGATGATGCGCACTTTTACATTGCGGGTATGAAATCCTATGGACGTGCCCCGACCTTCTTAATGCTCACCGGGTATGAGCAGGTGCGCTCGATTGTCGAATCTCTGGCGGGTAATGCAGAGGCCGCTCGCTCGTCTCAGTTGAGATTTCCTGGTGCACCAAAGGCGCAACAGGGCGCATGTTGTGGCTAGCTTGGCTCGCCCTGAGCGGTATCACATGTATTGCTGCAGCTGGGATCGTCTGACTGATTGACACAACACTCTTCTTGCAAGAATCCGATCAGCTCAATCAGTGCATCGTATTGAGGCACGCAGTAAAGTGTGCGGCTTTCTCGCCTTTGCTTGACCAGCCCCACTTTTACCAGCCGATTAATATGATGAGACAAAGTAGAACCCGGCACATCTAGCGCAGCCTGTATTTCGCCAACGGGTACGCCATGCGTGCCCCCTTTCACTAAATATCGGAAAATACTTAAGCGGGTGGTGTGTCCCAGTTCGGCGAGCTTATCTGCCGCAGATGCCAGTTCCATATCTTGCTCCTCATTCATATAATTCCATAATACTGGAAATATATGAATGAGGCAAAACGGCTTTTTCAGAGCTAGCCCTTTGCTCGTTATCACTCAGTTGCACAGGTCAGTAAGACGTTACCTGAGCACCAATTTGTCTGCCGGTCTTGCGTGACCCGTGAGCATGTCTTGTGTAAGTTGGGGTTTCGGTATTGTACTGTAAGCCCCCTTTACAGCCGTGCCGCCAATTACAATTGAGCCTTTGCGAGGGAACATATAAAGCCAGCCTTTAGTCCGCAAAGATGGTGAAAATGTGGGTGAGCAACAACAGCGTGCTTCTTTGCAACATGTGTATTCCTTATTCTGAGTAGCTGGAAACTTGATCAAACCTATAACGCCTGCCAGCAGGAATTGGGGTGAAAAAGTGCAGTTTTAGGGTGATTATCAATCAAACCTTGATAATCTTTCAACCCGTAGCCAATTTATCGTTTGTATCTGAGGGCTTAAACTGATGTACATTCAGTTTGTCGTTTTCACAGGAAGATTATCTTCGTGGTTAAATCCAGTTTATTCAGCGCGTTAATTATTTCGGCATGTTTTTTCTCTCACGCTTTGAAGGCTCAGGATAAGGGTTTGGGCAGTAATGAGGTAACGATTATTAGCACCGAGCAAATTGAATGGGGTCATCTGAATCCGGCTCGGGGTGATAAGAGCCCGAGGGCTGCGAACTTGTGGGGAGACAGAACAAAACCTGGCGCGACTGGCATGTTGGTGAGATTTGAACCTGGCTTCTCGTCACCGCCTCATATTCATAATGTGTCTTATCGCGGTATTGTGATAGAAGGCCTGCTGCATAACGACGACCCTCAGGCCAAAGCGATGTGGATGCCACCGGGATCTTACTGGACTCAACCGGCTGGGGAAGATCACATTACGTCCGCCAATGCACCGGGCAATATGATTTACCTTGAAATAGACGAGGGTCCTTATTTGGTAAAGCCTTCTGCCGAACAATTTGATAATGGTGAGCGGCCTGTCAACCTTCACTATGCGAATCTGACCTGGCTGGATCAGCATACGTCAACACAGCTTAAGGGCGCAGATATTCAACTGGCAAACTTATGGCAGCAAGATCAGTTGACAGGCGTGTTGGTGAAATTACCTGCAAAATCAAAGGTGACCTTGTCCAGCACTGGTACAGAATTTAAAGCGGTGGTGATCCAGGGGGCCATTACTGTCTTGCGGGCAAACACTCAGAAAAGCCCGAAGTTACGAGCTGGTAGTTATCTTGCCGCTCAGGGGGCTGTACAAATGGCGTTGAGTGCCAAGGCACCTACCCTGCTTTACGTGAGGACAAACCAGGCATTTCACATGATACGTGAATAGGTCAGGCGTGTTCGAGAAAATTAGCCCGGCACAAAAAACCGGGCTGATTATTTTAGGCTGGGTTGATCTCAGCTGCAATCACTGAAATCTCTACCAGCAAGGCGTCTCTAGCCATAGCCGCTTCTACACAAGCGCGGGCAGGTGCGTGGCCTTCAGGTACCCAGGCATCCCACACTTCGTTCATTTCACTGAAATACTGCATGTCTTTGATATAGATTGTGGCAGATAGGATATGCTCACGATCACTGCCAGCCTGAAGCAACAGCTCATCGACTTTCTCAAGCATAGTGGCGGTTTGTTCCTTAATGCCCTGCTCTGCGTCTTTACACACCTGACCACATAGATAGATGGTGCCATTGTGTTTGACGATGCGGCTCATGCGTTGTTTGGTATCAATTCTCTGTATCACGGGTGGTCCTTTATTCAATAAATAGTGGAACAAATAACAGGCTTTGATGGTATCACTGCCTGTTGCTCTGTGTAAGTGCTTTTGTCCCTTTATCCTCCAGCCTGTCTTTGCCAGATGTCCCCGAATTATTGCCTTAAAGCACCGATTGTTATTTCTGCCTGACGCCTAACATGGCATCCAACGTTGACCTGGTAGTGAACGTTATCTGAGGCGACATGATGTCGCGAATTTAAGTGTAATTTTTGAGGAGAATTTTATGTCTGGACTGGTATCTATGGCGCAGCAATTCAGTGGCTTACCTATGAAGTCGCTGATCGGTGGCCCACTGAAAGCTGCAACAGATGCAAATGGCATGATGGCACGTACGCAAACGCAGTTTATGCTTAGTACCTGCTTTGATAAATCAACCGGGGGGGCCCAGGGGAGTTCAAGTCAGCTCAAGCCAATTATGGTCGAGTTCACGCTGAGCCGTCCAGTGATCAAAGGCACAGCGACGTCTGAAGCGAATATCACGCTGAAGTTACCTTTGTTAACGTTGATCCCGCTGAACTCTCTGGCGGTGGATGATGTGAAAGTGCATTTCGAAATGGAAGTGTCCAGCTCAATGTCTAAGGACAATGAAAAGCAGTCTGAGCAGGAAACGGCGGCCAAAGCAGACATCACGGCAAAATACAATGCCGGCCTGTTCTCGGTAGAAGTCCATGGTTCTGTGTCGCACAGCAGTAAATCCAGTTCGAAACAACGTGAGCACTATGAGGCATCGAATAAAGCCAAGTATGAAGTGGATGTCCATGCTGGTCAGCTACCTTTGCCAACCGGTGTAACCACCATCATTAATGCCTTTACGAAGAACATCGACCCGATTATTGAAAAAGAGTAATCACCTGTACTAGCACCCAACCAGGGGAAGCCGTGTGCTTCCCTTTATTAACCGGATAAACACAAAGAGAATAACATGATCGAATTCCAATCACTCATGAAAGCGATCCACAAAGGGGTCAAAGATGCTGCTAAATCGGTTGAAGGCGAAACGCTGGATTTTGTGAAGCGCTTTTTTGATGAGCAAGATAATGGCAAAGGGAAAGCGCCCAGCTACTCACCCAAAACCTGCGCGATGGAGTTTCCCAGTCGCACAGAGCATGGCATAGACACAGTAAGTGCTGAGGTGCCTTTATTGGCGTTGGTGCCTATTTCTTCACCTCGTATCTCTGAAGTGAAATTTATTGCTGAGCTGGAGATCAGCAACAATGACCAAGATCAGCTGATGGTCGCGTTTGCCCGCAGCACAGCCAAAGCTGGTGGGCTGCGCAATAAGCTAATGGGCCAGCAGGATACTACTGAGAGCACGGCGAATGCGAGCCTGGAGATCACCTTGACTGGCAACGAACCGCCAGAAGGTCTGCAAAAACTGATTGAAGGATATGAGCGTGCACTCAGGGCGCAAATTCCAGGCTAAGCCACACAGTGTGAGGACTAAAGTATGAACAACAATATTGCGTCGCAATTTGCCGGTTTGCCTATGAAAGCACTGATCGGTGCTCCGCTCAAAGCAGCCACAGATGCCAATGCGATGATAGCAAATGCGCAAACTCAGTTTATTTTATCGACCTGCTTTGAAAAAGACAGCCATAACCACGGTCACCTGACGCCGGTGATGGTGACATTTACGCTGTCCCGTTCAGTACTGGAGAAAGACGGCAGTATCAGTAAAACCCCTTATGAAATGGAGATTTCAATCCCGCTGATGACGCTGATCCCGATCAACTCGCTGGCAATAGAGAAACTGAAAGTGTCTTTTAGTATGGAGGTGAAAAGCTCCAGAGAAATTAAAAAGCAGACATCACAGCAAAGCAAGCAGAGCCGCGCGCAGACTCGACAGCCCGAGCACGCGCATGAATTTGAAACAGAGCTACATGGCGCCTTGGCGAAATCTGGCAATCAGAGCCAGCAGCAATCGGGTTCGGCACATGCGAATTATGAGGTGATGCTCGAAGCGGGACAACTACCTCTGCCGCGTGGCATTACCACAATACTCGATATTTTCGCGAAAAACCTGACCCCTTTACCCCCTAAAAATGAGGATTAAACGATGAGTATAAAATCTAAAATTGACTGCCCTGAATGTGGCGTGCCTATCCATTTTGAATCCAGCCTGCTGTTGGCCGGTCAAGCGTTTTCCTGTTCTAACCCAAGTTGTGGGGTGACCATTTCACTGACTGCGACGGATAAAGAGGTGGTGTCTGATGCGTTTGATAAGTTTGAGCAGATGCGTAATCAAGCGACGCACCAGGCAGGTCGATACGATGCCTGAGCGGCGCGCCTGTGACTAGCCCGGCAGTGTATCAACACGCCCGGGCTATGGTCTAGCTGTTAAGCGCCCGGACCACATTCCATACAATGCTGGATGATATCCGGACCAAATTTGAGTTTGGCGTTGAGGTTTCTCAATGCAGTACGCAGACCTTCTTCGATTACCGGGTGGTAGAAGGGCATATCCAGCATCTGAGGTACCGTCATTTTATTTTGTACAGCCCAGGCCAGCAGATGCGCCATGTGTTCAGCTGAGGGACCGATGAACTCTGCACCCAGGAACAGGCCACTGCCCTGCTCTGCATACAGATGCATATACCCTTTGTTTTTAAGCATCACTCGGCTACGGCCCTGATTCTCAAAGCTTACCTCACCTATTGCAAAGCAACCACATTTACCATATCGCTCATTGAGTTGCTTAAAACTCTCACCGACCATGGCGATTTGCGGATCACTGAATACTGCCGCAATGGGCGCGCGTCTCAGGCCGTTACGCACATCCGGGAATCGTCCGGCATTTTGACCAGCTATAGTGCCCTGATCGGCCGCTTCATGTAACAATGGGATCTGATTGCTGGCATCACCAGCGATAAAAATATGGCTGTCGCCACATTGCATCGTATAGGGGTCGGCAAGCGGTACGCCGCGCTCGTCCAGTTCAATGCCGGTGTTTTCAAGACCCAGTTTATCAACATTGGGTACCCTGCCCGTTGCCGCCAGTACGAAGTCAAACTGCTCTGTTTGTGGTTTACCCTCGCGGTCAACATAAGTCAGCTGTGCCTTATCACCAACTTGCTTCATATCAGATACTTTGGCATCGCTGTCGACATAAAACTCTTCTGCGAAAACGGTATTGGCATAGTCCTGGATCTGCGGATCAGTCAGTGGTCCAATATTGCCCCCAACGCCAAACAGCTTAACATTGACGCCCAGACGGTGCAGTGCTTGCCCCAATTCGAGACCGATAACGCCCGGACCAAACACGGCCACAGACTCAGGTAAATCCTGCCAGTCGAATACATCATCATTGATGATAAGCTTGTCGCCAAATGCCTGAAAGAAGCCCGGGACATTGGGTCTTGAGCCGGTAGCGATGACAAACCGTTTCGCAGTGATCACGGTATGGTCGTCGATTTGAATCCGGTTGGCATCTAAAAAGCGTGCATACCCTTTGATCCGGTCTTGCTCAGGCAGCTCATCCACGGCTTCAAGTACAAAACCAACAAACCGGTCGCGTTCGCTGCGCACCCGTGCCATCACGGCTTTACCATCGATTTCTGGCGCTGTGGTATTGACCCCAAACTTGGGTGCTTCGGTGACACTGTGTGCAGCTTCCGCTGCGGCAATCAACAACTTACTGGGCATGCAGCCGACCCGTGCGCAAGTCGTGCCATAAGCACCGGCTTCGATCATTAACACTTTGTCAGTAGATTGTTTGGCATTTCGATAGGCGCTAAGCCCGGCAGTGCCTGCACCAATGACGACGACGTCAGTTTCAAGTTGTTTCATGTTTTACCTCTGAGCAAGGGGAGTTGTGGGGCTGTTAAGCCCCTTTACACTGATATTGGCCTAATAAATAGGCCGCTACGGGCATTATGCGAAGTGCGCATCCAGGTCGTCTGAGCCGCCAATGTGTTTACCGCCAATGAACACCTGCGGCACAGTTTCACGGCCAGACAGTGCTTTAAGGCTGGTCAATGTGGCTTGTTGACCTAACACCAGTTCTTCATATACCAGACCTTTCTCATCAAGAAGTGCTTTCGCTTTGGCGCAGAAAGGACAACCAGGTTTGGTAATAATTGAAACAGGCTGAGGTTTAACCTGCTCTGGGTTGATGTATTCAAGCATAGTATCGGCATCTGATACTTCAAACGGGTCGCCCGGTACGTCTGGTTCAATGAACATTTTTTCAATAACGCCATCTTTAACCAGCATAGAGTAACGCCAGCTGCGCTTACCAAAGCCTAAGTCTTTTTTGTCAACCAACATACCCATGCCTTCAGAAAACTCGCCGTTTCCGTCCGGGATAAGTGTCACATTCTCAGCTTCCTGATCTTTGGCCCAGGCATTCATGACAAAGGTATCATTTACTGAAATACAGACGATGTCGTCGACACCATTTTGTTTGAATACGCCAGCCAGCTCGTTGTAACGTGGCAGGTGTGTAGATGAACAAGTTGGAGTAAAGGCGCCGGGTAGCGAGAAAACCACCACTGTTTTACCTTTGAACAGGTCATCTGTGCTGATGTTTTTCCATTCGTCGTTTTCACGTACCGGGAAAGTTACCTGAGGAATTGTCTGACCTTCGATATTGTTTAACATACTGTTTGTCTCCTTTGATTTCGATGTAGCCATTATCAGGCCAATCGATTCATTTGTATAATGGGTTAAATTAATCAGTTCAATTGGAAAAATAGAATGAAAATCTCGCTCAGTGGGGTGCACTCATACGATGGTGCTTTCAGCCTAGTTCGAATTACTCTAAATTAAAACAGTAAAAAGGAAAAGGTAGCTGGGTTTAGTCGCCTGAGGGCGCTCGCGCAGTGAGAGGAAGTGTCAGTGTGACCCGCAGGCCGCCTAATGAACTGTGAGACAAGGACAGGTGTCCCTGGTGTAATTCTGTGAGTTTCTGACAGATTGACAACCCCAGACCAGAGCCACCCAGATCACGACTGCGGGATTTATCGCAGCGATAAAGTCGCTCGGTGAGACGAGGCAAGTCTTCGTCACTGACACCCGGGCTGGAATCTTCAAAGTGACATACCAGTTGCTCATCTTGTTGGGCAATGGTGACACTGACCTGACCGGGTTTGTTACTGTAATGGCAGCTGTTACGTGCCAGGTTGTTGAAGATCTGATGCATCCGGTTAATATCGCAGGTAACCTCCAGCGTTTCTGACAGTGTGTTTTGTGCATTGAGTGTCAGGTCGTTTTGCGCCACCAATGGCTGGATTGCACTGAGCAACTCATCAAACAGTGCTTTCGCGGGTCGGGTGTGCAAATCCAGTTGCAGACTATGTGTGTCTGCCTGCGCCAGTTCATAAATATCAGCAATAAGCGTATTTAACATAGATAAGCGGCTTTGCATCAGGGTGTAAGTGGCGTCCGGGTCCGTAATGAGGTTGTGCTGGAGTGCTTCGATATTCAGTTTGAGTACGGTCAGAGGCGTTCTTAGCTCATGGGATACATCCGCCAATAACTGCTGTTTGAGCGTCAACGCCTGGTTTAGTACCGCAGTCTCTTTCTCCATTACTTTGCGTTTTTTCAGATGGTACAGGTAAAACATCAGGAAAAAGTTCAGCAGCACGATAATCGCAGCTGCCAGGATAACACTTTGTAGTTTGTTCTGGCGTTTTTGTTCATCCAGTCCGCTTTGCAACTGATTCACTTTGAGCGTTTCTAAATGGAGTTCAGTGTCACGCTTTTTGGCTTCCAGGCGGGTTAACCGCGACTGCTCTGCTTGTTGCTCGAGTAATTCAGTAGCCTGCGTCTGATAGCGCAGTGCTGATGCAAAGTCTGGTTGTTGTTGATAGGCAAATGCGAGCACTTTAGCGGCTTCCACCATAGTGCCTGTTGGCATAGGCTTGAAAGAAGGCTCAAGTTTCTCTATTGCAAGGTTTGGATTTTGATGGCTCAATGCGTTTGCATACATCACCAAGTGTTTCAAGTATAGTTCAGGGTTTGAGTCCGACGTGATTAAATTCAAACCCTGCCCAATTAGTTCAGCGGCTTGTGAGTAGTTCTTTTTAGCTAGCGCTACACGCCCCAGTCCTGCGATAGCCCAACCCAAGTTACGTTTGTGTGATAGTGTTTCGTTGATCGCTTTTGCTTGTTCAAATGCGGCCCGTGCGCTGTTTAGATCATTGAGTCTCAGATATTGTTCGCCAATACGAATTTGATTTTGCCCCATATAAAGGCGTTCGTTCATTTGTTGATCGTATTGATAAGATTGTTTGAAAGCATTAAGCGCAGCCTGATGATCGCCAAAGTCGATAAATATTTCAGCCAGACCATAGTAGGTCGCTGACACTGAGTCCTTGTTTGGTGCTTTTTGTTTTTTTAGCCAGTCTAATTGAGTCTGACGACTTTTCAATGCTCGGTCGAGCTGGCCAAAGAGCTTGTATATTCTGGCTTCTGTATCAAACGCAGCATTGTGTAATGGGATATTGTTATCAAGCTCAGCATAGTGTTTTGCAAGTGTAACATGTTCGATTGCACCCAAATCAGGACTGCCTTTTGCAACGGCATTGGCGATCATTCGATGGGAGTGACTGAGCATTCGCCAATCCTGTGTGCGGGAGAAAAACTCGCTGGCTCTAATAAAATGTGTTTGGGCAGTTTGAATGTCACTCAGGCGATATGCCAGATCACCACTAACCCAGTGATATTTGCCTTGCATAGAATCGTCAGGGTGCGCGCTCAAATGGATCGCGAGTGCATCCAGCCTGTGCTGGGCGCGGTTGTATTCCCCCAGCCGTACCAAGTGTAAAGCCGTTCGATGCAGCACATAGGTTCGCTGCTGCGCCGTGAGTGTTGATTGCGTGAGTAAAGCCTCACCTTCTTCTAGTACAGCGTGGAAATCTTTTTTCCCTTTTAGTGGGAATTTTTGCTCATAGGCGGCAAAGTCTGCGCTGTGTGAGACCGAAGGCCACAGCACACTGAGTTGGGCAGTAAAGGTTAAGGCGAGTAAATTTTTCAAAATCAGCGTCCAAAAGGATGACACTAAATTTTATGTGTAACGAGAATAAACGCCTATCCAACTTTTCTATTAAATTGAATAACCCTTTTTTACACCGTGCTCATTCTGGTTTCTGAAGTGGCCTGGAGGGAAGCCATTCCATTGGTTAAGCGCACGAATAAAAGCATTGGCATCACTAAAGCCCAGCAAAAAGGCGATTTCCTGCAAAGACATACTTGAGCGACGCAGGTACTGTCGGGCAAGGTCGGATCGCAATAAGATTGCTGATATTGACTTGTATCATGTCCAGATCGGCCTGCAGTTCACGTTCATGAACAAAGCCATGATCCCCAAATCCGGCGTTGTTGATCAGGATATCAATTTCGATATCCTGGCGTTTTGTTTCGTTGTAGATTGCTTGCGCTGACGTCGGGTCGGTGAGATCAGCCGTGATCACGCAAGCGTTGACACCATGGGTTTGTTCCAGCTCTTTTTTCAGGGCATTGAGCTTGTTTTCAGAGCGGGCGACCAGAACTAGGTCACCGCCCTGCTGGGCGTGTAAGCGCGCTAGTTCTAAACCAATACCAGAAGATGCGCCTGTGATCAGGGCTGTGTTTGCGTAAGTCATGATGTCACCTTGTTACCAGAAGTTATGCGCTCATTGTAGAAGCTGAACTCACATAATACACTGGCAAAAGGTGACACTTTGCTTGCAAAAGGTGTCGTTATAGGGGGTTAATCTCGAATATTGACTTCGCCACGGACCTTTTCGATGCGCTGACCGCCGGAGGAATCACCTGTGATGGTAAGGCCACCTGCCTGAATGACTTCAATGTCGCCGGAATCATCGTCGATGGTGACATGGCCTTTGATGTTTTGTAGCACCAGATTGCCACTGCCATCATTGACCTTGGCATTGCCCTGTAAGTCCTGAACCCGCACAAATCCTGAGTCGTCGCGTAAATCAAGCGAATTACCGCCGCGGATCTCAAGGTTTCCGGAGCCATCTACAATGGTCAGGTCACCGCTCATATCGGTCAGACTGATGTTGCCTGATTCATCGTCCAGGGTAAGCGAACGTCCGCCAATGATTTGGATATCGCCGGAGCCGTCCTCAATATCCAGATCACCACGCACGTCGGTAATGTATACCTGGCCCGACGCGTCATCGAGTTTCAGCTGGCTGCCGCCCTGAATGGTAATGTCGCCTGAGCCATCTTCGATATCCAGCATGCCACTGACGCCACGGATAAGCATTTGCCCTGAGCCGTCATCAATTTTAACATTTGCTGCGCCATTGATGCTGATGTCGCCCGAGCCGTCTTCCAGTTCGATGTCTCCGGTCATGCCTGAGATAGCAATGTCGCCTGAGCTATCGTCAATGTCCAATGCAAGGCTATTAGGTACGCGGACAGTCAGATCAATTCTGGGGCTATTACCGCTGTACCAGACGATACCAACCCGGGCATTTTGTTTTGCGATCAGTCGTGCGTTGTTGCCGTCCTGCTCAAGCGTAAGCTGATAACTGTGATCTTTGTCTGTCAGTATTTTTGCATCAACTTCTATTTGTGAGAGGGTGTCGTCACCGATGATATCCAGTGAGCCTGAACTAGTATCTGCCATCAGGCTGTTCAAATTTGTGGCGTCCAGCGTCAGGGTTTTGTGCAGCTCCACGTCTGCCACTGTTTTACTGTGGCCATCAATATGAACCACACAACCACTGAGTGCGAGTGCTGCGAATAAGGGAGAAAGTTTTTTGATCATGGCGCAATTCCAATTTGTTATTTTTTTCATATGCCATGAGCAAAGCAAAACAGATGCCAAGAATATTAGTTATCATATATCAATGTTTTATGTGTTTTTGACGTTCATTTGGTTGGACATATAGTGGCTTAATTTAGTGAAATTAACCAAATGTTGGTGTAACTATCTATTCGCCAAGTATCGCCTTGTCACGGGAATGTCAATTATTGCATCTAGCATTGGGTGTGTACCGAGTGGCGAATATTGACGAGCGGACTGATGTTAGATTCGATAGTGGCCCGGCCAACACAAGATAAACCGCATCGCACACACTCACAGGTTTCAGTGCCAGATTGTGCGCTCTTTTTGGGTGTTGGTGCGGCCAGTGCGGCAGAGCTTGGTAATGCTGCATGTGTGATTTGTTGTGAAGACACCCCCTGGTTACTCATTGATTGTGGCCACGACACGCTGGCGCGATTCAAACGCGCGTTTGGCTGCCACTCTTTACCTCAGGCCGTATTTATCACTCATCTGCACTACGATCATATTGGCGGCCTGGAACAGCTGTATTTTAAGGCGGCATTGGGCGGGCAAAAAGTACGTTTATATGTACCAGTTCAGCTTATTCAATCTTTGTGTGCGATGTTGGCCTACACTGGATTGGCTGAGCTACGCGAAGATATCTGGCATACGTTTGAGCTGCACCCGGTTGGTGAACACTTTTTCCATCAACAGCTTCGGCTGAACTGCTATCCGGTTCGCCATCAGGCGCCTGGCAGTGCGTTCTCTTTGCATCTTCCTGGGCGGTTTTTTTATAGTGGCGATACCCGCCCAATTCCCGAGCTACTGATCCATCAGGTGACTCAGGGAGAAATCATTTTTCATGATTGTGTGGCGTCTGGTAATCCCAGTCATGCCGGGTTGGACGATTTGTTACGAGAGTATCCCCCAGCTATTTTGAACAGATTGTGTGTATACCATTATCATTCACAAGAGGATGTGCAGGCGTTTGATGATGCCGGCATTCGTTACGCTAAACCACAGCAACCCATTCCCTTGTGTTAAGCCCCTTTACAGTGTTGTGATGATACTACCAGTTTCACTTATTACCAGTTCAATTTGAAGGAGCACATTGACGCTAACGGCGTTAAAAATTTCTCATTTTAGAACCTTATACCTTAGCCATAGGTTCACAAATTTTAGCCTGGTTATCGACACTCTTTTCTCGCCTCAAAATAGAACACTTAATTAAGCAACTTAGTATAATCTGATCTCGGCGAGCATCTCTTCTTCCTCTTCATCGAAGCCCGTTTCTACAAAGCCAAAACTGCCATAAAAATCTTTAGCGACAGGATTGTCCGGTACATAACAGATAGCGATTTCTGTCACCTCTGGCTGGCTCCGGATCTCCTCCAGCGCCGCTTTTAGCGCTTGTCTGCCTATGCCCTGCTGTTGATAAGCTTTATCAATCATCAGACGCCAAATTGAAATGCGGTGCGGTTTTTCAGGAACCCACATCAGTAGCCCGACTTGTTTATCCTGATAGTTGATTGCACGTACTTCATACCCCGGATTATGGGCAGCTTCCAGTAAAGTCCATTCGTTGGGGGCCACCAACGGCTGTTGTGGTTCATGTAGCGCAAGGTCACCCAATTGTTCGAAATTTTCTTGCCACACAGTGCTTAGGTATACCTTTGGGAGAGGCGCTTCACGATGCCACTCCATCAGATAAGCGGTGTCGTTCCAGCGGCCTTTAAATTCAAAAGACATGCCACTGAGTAAACTGCGCATGCGTTCATTGCCTTCCACATAGACGGCAGAAATTATCTGACAATCAGACTTGGCTCTGAGCTGTGTGAGTAACTTTTTCAGGGCTTGCCTGGCAAATCCCTGACGACGGAAGCGCTTGTCTATTGTCAGCTGTGTGATGGTATATTCATGTTTTGTGCCCTCTGGTTCCATAGGGTGATACTGTATAAACCCGACCAGTGTTTGATGATGGTAGATCAGCAGGTTTCGGTAGTATGGAAAAAACGCTGATTCGGCCAGGGCTTCGGCTGGCGATGCGATAAAACTCAGGTCTTCAGGCAATAATTGTAGCGTAAATACATCACTGTAATTGTCTTTACTGGTTGCTTTTAATGTGATCATGGCATCTCCTTTTTTCCTTATATAGGTCCGAATTGGCGTAAACCCAACCTTTTTGTGTTTTTTTCATACAAGTGAGTGGGTTGGTTTAAGTCCTTGCATTATAAGGAATTGTATATATGTGTCGGACAATTGGCCTAGTTTTTAGGATAATATTTACACTATTTTCTGGTGTTTTGGGTAATTTTTTGCTATCAATGTTACTACTTTTGGTTGTAGTGTATCTTCCTTTATTAATACTTTTGTGGTTTTTAGGTTGGGAAGAAGCATAGGAGAGTTGTTTATGTTGTTTTCACAATCAGACCGTACTGGCCAGAATCAGTGCTCACTGCTTTTCACAACGATTGCCACCATATTGTTGCTTGCTATCACACTTTGGCTAGCCTGAATGGTAAGATGCCATGGAGGGTATGAATGGCTATTGATCCGACAGATGTGACAAGGTCCCGCATCCCACGTTAATCACATGCTGCAACATGTTTCCTTACCATATAATCTGAATATATTTAGTTATATTTCCCGCAAAGTACGTTAAAATACCCTTTTATTTTGTCGCACCAGTCATTACGCTTAACCTGATTACGTGTCGTGTAAATGAGGTCTGGCTGGGCCCGGAAAGTAACTGTCAGTTGAAAGGAAAATTATGCAACTAGTTGATTTAAAACCAGATGATCCAAGTGTTAGAGAACTATTTGCAGAAATTGACCGCCTGATGAATACCCTCTATCCCATTGCCAGTGATCAGTCTTTGGCACTGGAAGAGCTCAATCAACCCAATGTACGTGCTGTGGGGCTACGAAACGAAGAAGGCATAGTGGCATGTGGCGCCATCGTTAAACAATTCGATAAAACCTTATACGGTGAAATAAAACGTTTGTATGTTAAACCTCAGTACCGGGGCAAAGGGTTGTCTAAGCGTATCATGCAAATCTTGTTGCATTACGCAGGCGATGCACAAATTCCACTGATCCGCCTTGAAACTGGTGTGAAGCAGGAACAGGCAATTAACCTGTATGAAAGCCTTGGTTTTGACCGTTGTGAACGCTTCGGTCTGTACCGCGATAATCCGCTCAGTGTGTTTATGTCTTTGTCACTAAATAAAGAGTCAAACTAGGAATTTTCCTGATCCTTACGAGTAAAGTCGACTTTGCTGATATCTTGGTCTAATTTTTATTCTTATTATCGGTGAAGTTATACCAATTTGCTTAATTAAGCGTTCTATTTTGAGGCGAGAAAATAGGGTCGATAACCAGGCAAAAAATTTGTGAACCTATGTCTAAGGAATAAGGTTCTAAATGAGAAATTTTTAACGCCGTTAGCGTCATATTTGCTCCGTAAAAATGAACTCGTATTAAGTGAAATTGGTACTAATATTAAGGAGAGACAGGTGAAAATACTGGTTGTTGATGATATGGCGTCAATGCGGCATGTGATGATAGGTATGCTCCGTCGGCTTGGTTTTACAGACATAGATGAAGCGACAGATGGCAAACGAGCACTGGAGTTGCTCGAGGCAAAACCCTACCAGTTAGTGATTTCCGACCTGAATATGCCACACATAGATGGACTGGCCTTACTTCACGAAATTCGTACCAGACCAGCACTAAAAAATCTCAAACTTGTGATGGTGACCTGTGAAAACGGTCGAGAGCGGGTACAGCAGGTGTTACTAGAAAAAGTGGATGGGTTTATTATTAAGCCATTCAGTATGGCAACATTGGAAAAGCAATTTAAAAAGCTGCACTTACTTGAGATCATTGAGTAGCGCTTTAAAAACGCCGTTTGTAAAGAAAAAGCCCTGTTATAACAGGGCTTTTTTGGTTTTACGGTTACTTGTCTGCATTAACCGGGAAGCCGCGATCTAACATTAGGGCTTCTACCGCCGCATCACGACCACGGAACTTGCGGTACGCCTCTGCCGGGTCCATTGCGTTACGTACAGAGAACAGGTAGTTCACCAGACGATCAGCGACTTCTTCGTCATAAAAGCCACCTGGTGCGCTGGCAAATGCCTGTGCTGCATCTGATGTCAGCACTTCGGCCCACAGGTAGCCGTAGTAGCCGGCTGAATAGCCTTCACCTGAGAAAACATGACCAAAGTGTGTGGTGCGGTGACGCATGACAATCTCTGATGGCATACCAATGGCAGCCAGTTGAGATTTTTCAAATTCAACCGGATCGCCAATCTGAGCTGGATCTGTGGTGTGGAACTTCATATCCATAATGGCTGATGCCAGGTATTCAGTGGTGGCGAAGCCCTGATTGAAGTTGGCTGCTTGCTTGATTTTATTCACCAGTGTTTTCGGCATTGGCTTACCCGTTTCATGGTGAACCAGGAAACGATCAATGACTTCATCGGTGACCAGCCAACGTTCCAGTAGCTGCGACTGGAATTCAGTGTAGTCACGTACGCCCGAGTTAGAGCCAGGGTATTTTACTTTAGAAGACAGAGAATGCAGCGCATGTCCGAACTCATGGAAATAGGTCACAGCATCGTTCCAGGAGATCAGGCTAGCCTGCCCTGCTGGTGCTTTGACGAAGTTTGAGTTGTTCGAGCTCAGTACGTTGGTTTTGCCATCAAAGGTGGTGTGGCCGCGGTATGAGGTTGCCCATGCACCTGAGCGCTTGCCCTGACGAGCGAATGGGTCTAAGTACCATAAGCCAATATGCTCACCGCTGGTTTTATCGGTGACTTCCCATACACGTACGTCTTCATGGAAGACAGGTACTGACCCTTCTGGCACTTCGGTAAACTCGAAGTTAAACAGGCGGCCCGCGACGTAGAACATAGCGTCACGTAGTTTGTCCAGCTGAAGGTATTGTTTAACTTCGTTAGAGTCCAGGTCGTACTTGGCTTTGCGCACTTTCTCAGAGTAAAAGCGGTAATCCCAAGGCTCAATCTTAATGTTGGCGCCTTCCTTATCTGCCAGCGCTTGCATGTCTGCCACTTCTTCTTTTACACGGGCAATTGCGGCTGGCCAGACTTTGTCCATCAGCTCCATCGCGTTTTTCGGATCTTTAGCCATGCGGTCTTCAAGACGCCATTGTGCGTAGTTTTCATAACCGAGGAGCTGCACTCGCTCGTGACGTAATGTCAGGATTTCATTAATGATGGCTTTGTTATTATGTTCACCGGCATTATTGCCACGGCTGTAGTAGTTCTGCCACACCTGCTTACGTAGCTCACGTTCCGTGGAGTACATCAGGAATGGGTCCATGGAAGAGCGGGTATTGGTAACCGCATACATACCTGTTTTACCGCGTTCTTCAGCCGCTGCAGCCGCAGAGGTAATGTAGGACTGAGGCAGGCCAGAAAGTTGATCTTTCGTCAGATAAACGACATAGCCTTCTTCATCGGCAAGTACATTATTGGCAAAGTCTGCGTGTAGCTTTGATAAAGCGAGGTTAATTTCGGCGTAGCGATCAGCGGCTTTACCTTCCAATGTGGCACCGTTACGGGCAAAGCTGTTGTACTGTAGCCAGGTGATACGCTGTTCTTCAGCACTCAGTTGCTTAAACTCTTGGCTCTCATACACTGTTTTAACACGCTCAAATAACGCCTTGTTTTGGGTGATTTTAGAACGGTATTGAGCGTACTTAGCCATCAGGCCGCCCTGCATTTGGCGAAATTCAGGAGAGGAATTGTTGGCGCTCCAGATACCAAAGTAGGTAAAAAGGCGATCCAATGCCTGACCTGAACGCTCCATTGCAACGATAGTATTGTCGAACGTCGCTGGTGCGGTGTTGTTGGCAATCAGGTCAATTTCGCTTAAGTGATCAGCCAGCGCGATGTCCAGCGCAGGCTCAAGATCTGTCAGTTTTACTTTATCGAATTGAGGAACGCCCTGATAAGGACCGGTAAAAGGCTGTAAAAGCGGGTTTTGATATTGCTTTTCTGCAATTGTTGGCGTGGCTGTGCTGCTTTGCTGCGTGCTGCTACAACCTGCCAGACCGATCACGACGGCGGCGCTAAGTAGTGTTAGTTTGATTTTCAACATAGTTGGTTTTCGCTTGTTGGCATTTTATTGCCAAGCATACTAAAAGACAAATTCATGAAAGTGCAATCAGATCTCGATTAATCGCCAAAATCAAAGTGTAAATAGATATGAATGGCTAAGATCTGCGCTACACTAAGGGAGCTCAAAAACTTCCTTATTCTGGATCATTCAATGGAAATCGGTATTTTTATTTACGATGGCGTTGAAGTCTTGGACTTTAGCGGCCCATTTGAAGTGTTCAGCACGGCTGCTCGTTTTGTAGACGAGCCCGTAAACGTCAGCCTGATTGCACCCAGTCATGCCCCCGTCAGTTGCCGTGGTGGTTTGTCTGTAAACCCGCATTACAGCATTCACGGTCATCCCAGATTTGATTTACTGATTGTTGCAGGTGGGCAGCATCAGCATGTACTCAGCAATACCTCTGTGTTGGCCTGGCTGGCTGAAACAGCGACGCATACCCGTCGCTGTGCATCAGTGTGCACTGGGGTCTTTTTGTTTGCCGAAGCTGGGCTAATTGACGGTAAATCAGTGACCACGCATTGGGATGATTTGGCACGGTTGCAAACCAGTTATCCGCATCTGAAAGTGTGTGAGGATAAACGGTTTGTCATGGATCAGAATTTTACCAGCTCTGCGGGAGTGTCAGCAGGTATCGACATGAGCCTTGAGCTGGTAAAGCTGCACTTTGGCAAATCATTGGCGATTAAAACGGCCCGCCAAATGGACTATAACTGGCTCTAAAGTGCCATTGATAAAGCGGTGTCGTAAATCCAGTGAATGACGGGCCCTGTTGCTTTGTCTCTGCGCCTGACCAGACCCATGTCTACGGTCAGAGAGCCAGGAATATGTCGGGTGGAAAGCGTGACAACCGCTTCGTTAAACCAGTGAGACTTTACGACATGCTCAGGCACCAGTGCCCAGCCAACACCTCTTAAAACCAGGCCTGCAATATAGTAATAGCTGTCTACATGCCAGTGAAAAGAAGAAATGGCCTGAGACTGGCTGTTGCCTATGCGGTCTCGGATCACTAGTTGCCGATGCTGATTTAATTGTTCTACGGTTGGCTGAGAGTGTGATGCCAGCGGGTGGTGGGGGGCGACTATCAGGCGCTGCTCAAAGCTGCCAAGCGGTGTAAAGTCGAGACTTTGTGAAAGAGGCTTTTGATGAAATAAAATGCCCAGATCGGCTTTTTGTTCATCAACCCAGCCCGCAATATCATCCTGTGAACCGTTTAATATAGATAGTTTCAGGAGAGGAAACTGATGTGACAGTTGTTCAAACAGGGTTTCAAAGGCATTGATGGGAACAGCCTCATCCATGGCGACGGTCAGAGATACTTCCTCTCCGCAGCTCATAGAGAGCGCCCTAGACTGTAACCGCTGGCATTGCATAAGCACCGCTTCTGCCTCCGCGAACAGGTCATGCCCCGCGGCATTTAACACCGGCAATCGAGCTGAGCGGTCAAATAACTCAAAACCCAGATCGGTTTCCAAGTTGGCTATAGCTGTGCTGATCCGGGACTGGGCTTTACCCAGTTTTCGGGCGGCTGCAGAAAATGACCCCGTTCTTGCGGCAGTCACAAAGGCTTCCAGTTGATCGAGTGTCCAGTGCATAAAGGCTCCAAAGTATCCGAAAAGCGGATAGTAACTAACTTTCTTTCATCCGATAGTTAAGCATAATAGCGGGTATTCGCAATGAGCGGGGAGTTTTATGCAAACGCACGATGTTGAGCTGACAGAGCTCAGTCAAAATCACAAAGGTCCGGCGAACAAGCACAAAGATTCGGTGATCCGAACATTTTGGCGTTACACCATACCGGCTATCGCAGCTATGATGGTGAACGGGCTGTATCAGGTTGTTGATGGGGTATTCGTTGGCCATTTTATTGGGGCCGATGGTTTGGCTGCGGTGAATATCGCCTGGCCTGTAGTGGGCCTGATAGCGGGCCTTGGTGCACTGGTAGGCATAGGTGCGGGGAGCCTTTTGTCCTTGTTTCGAGGTGCCAAAAACAGCGTTCAGGCGCATGCTGTGCTGGCAACCAGTATCTGGTTACTGCTGATACTGGCAGCGATAACCAGTTTAGGTTTGTATGCCAGTGGCAGTTTGTTGCTTGATTTGCAGGGCGCCAGTGGAGAGGTACTTAAGTTCGGTTACAGCTATTTGTCGGTATTTGGCTGGGGGGCGTTAGCGACCATGGCTGCAGGCGCCTTGCCCATGTTGATCCGCAATGATGGCAGTCCGGGCGTGGCTACGTCGTTATTAATCCTCGGTGCACTGACCAATATTGTACTGGATTATGTGTTTATCGTGTTATTGCAATGGCAGCTTGCTGGCGCAGCCTGGGCCAGTGTGGTTTCGCAATCTCTGGTCGGCATACTGGCGCTCAGTTATTTTTGCTCATCAAAAGCGGGTATCGGACTGCGCTTAAGCAGGCTAACTTTTTCTTTGAAACTGGCGAGGCGCGCTCTGATCCAAGGGGCATCCGGGTTGGTGATGTTTTTGTATTTTGCTTTTATTACTGCGCTGCACAACAAACAGTTACTGACTTATGGTGAGCCGCTACACGTCGCTGCTTTTGCGCTCATTGGTTATATTGGGGTGATCTATTACTTCTTTGCTGAAGGGGTTGCCAGTGGTATGCAACCACCGGTGAGCTATTATTATGGTGCAGGACAAATACAAAAGATCCGCGCAACCCTTAAGCTGGCATGCCAGGTGAGTTTGTCGGTTGGTCTCGTTATTGTGCTGTGCCTGAACGTGTTTCCCGAAGCGATCGTGTCCTTCTTTACTCAGGAGCAAGCACTACTCAATGAGGCGCAACGTGGTGCACGTTTGCATTTGTCTATGGTGTTTCTGGATGGGTTTATTTTTCTTGCTGCCATGTATTATGTAGCACTGGATCAGGGGGGAAAATCTCTTCTGATCTCACTGGGGAACATGGCCATTCAGGTACCATTTTTATATATGCTGCCACATCAGTTTGGCGTAGATGGAGTATGGTTATCAGTGCCAGTGTCAAACTTGGTGCTAACCTTGATTGTGGCACCTGTGTTGTGGCGGGATTTATCGCGATTAAAACAGGTCACAGAGGTCCGCGGTTAGTATATAAAAAGGGGGGATGGAAACCCCCTTTACACATCATAACAACCGCTTGGTTGGAATATATTGGCGGGCTGTGATTAGACTGATAACCACTAGGGTCACAATCACACCGGCTAAGCTTGCTGCAATGAGTGTCAGGCTGGGAGAAAATACCATTAATGTGTCGAGCCACGGCCAGCTCAAGCTTATCGCGATCACTGCAAGTGTAAGGCTGAGCAATGCGGGCTGCAAAAATGCACGGATCCTTGCCAACAATACCTGACGACGTTTCGCTCCCAGCATCAAATGAACTTTGACTACCCCTTGCTGAAGATAAGCTGCGTAGCTTTGCAGGCTGTATACGCCATAAGCAGTAATGATTAGGATCAGCAGATTGATAAAGACCAGCAGCCAGGTTGTAATACGCCGATATTGATGGGCGTGTGCAACTTCTTCTTCCAATGCGCGCCACTGGGTTAGCACAAATTGCGGATGCTGTTGTTTTAACCGCGCACTGAGTTGTGTTTTGCTCAAGGTCACCCCTGGTGCAAGTTTAACCAGCAGGTAAGTCGCTGAGCCAAAGTTAGGTAGGTAAATGCGTGCCGGTGAAATAGGCTTTCCGGGCAGTTGCAGGTCTTCGATGACAGCGATAATGCGTTGTGCTTGTACACCATCAATTTTCAGCGTCTTATTCAGCACTTCACCACCCAATTGACGGGCGAATGTGCGATTGACTATTACTACGGGGCGTTGCTCCTCGATGTCTTGTGCGGTGAAGGTCCGCCCTCCAATAAGCTTTTGTGCCAGTACTCTAAAGTAATCCTGATCCACATTACGGTGAAATGGCAGATAACGGGTATCGTTCCAGGATGCAGTGACATTAAACTGGAAGTCATCTTTAAGTGGGGTGCGGGCGAAACTGGCTGCTATTACACCAGGCTCTTGCAGCAAAGAGTGTTTAAACGCTTTTGCCATTGATGCATAAGCTGACCAGCCCTGCCAGTCAAGAGTGGCAACATTGAACTCCAGTTCATAGATCTGTTGGGTGTCGAATCCCAGCGGGTGAGTTAGCTGCTTCAGGTTGTCCCTAACGAGCTGAGTACACGCCAAAACTGCCAGGGAAACTAACAATACCTGAGACGCAACAAAGCGCCTGATTGTTGTTTGCGATAGTTGTGCAGCCTGGCCTTTGCCGCTGCGTTTGAGGCTGTTCAGTAACTTTTCTGGCTGGCAATGTTTGTGGCTTAAGGTCATAAACAAAGCCAGGATTACACTCCCCAGCAGGCATGCCAGCGATACGATCTGCCAGTTAACGGTCAGCTGTTCACCTTGATAAATGAACTGTGATAACCATTTACTGCTATAGGTTAGTGCCTGATGCGTTAGTCCCAGGGCGAGCGCCAGTGACGGGGCTATTAATAAAGTCAGCTGGCACAATAAGGTATTGCGCAACGTTGTGTATTTTGCGCCAACCACAGAACGCACAGCCAGCTGATGCCGACTTTGCAGAATCTGGAGCAAAAATAGTTGCGCCAGATTCAGGCTTGCCAGAAACAATAACGCCAGCGTACAGGCAAAGACAATAAAAATAACCGGATGGTCACCACGCAATGCAGCTTTCAGGGGGTGTCCGGTTAGACGGGATTGCCAGTCCCTCAGTTGTGCAGGTGCATGCAAGGCTGCTGATCCATTTACTTTGGCTTGTAAGCCAACAAGTTGCGTTTGAGGTGTCGGCGTATGCAACAGGACTCGAATGTTCGGATCAGGGCTTTGCCAGTACTCTTTATATTCAGAGTTGTTGAAACGCCAGGGCAGCCAAAGCTCTGGCTGCCAGCCAGGTTTTAATAGTTCGGGCGGATGATATTTTGAGTCAACAACGCCCTGTATAGGGTGACGTATCCCATTGATATTGAGATGGTGCTTTAATATGTCTGGTGTCCCACCGAAAGCGGTTTGCCACAGGGCATGGCTGATCACCGCACCCTGTGGCTGAGTGTCTGGCGCAGCTAACAACGCATTGCTGTGACCATGAATGAGTTCAGCTCCCAGCATCGTTTGCCAGTCGCCACTGACGTAAGCGGTTTTAATTTTCTCCTGATAGGCAGTGTTCAGGGGCACCTCTTCGGCATAGTAAAGGGCTAGCAATGCTTCTTTGTCTGATGCCGAAGAAGGCTGACTTATCGCATCTAACAGCTGCGTGAGTGCGGGATAAGGCCAGCCCTGATCATTCAGTCCAGCGGCACTGGCCTGACGGTGATGACCCAGCAGATGTACCTGCTGTGGCTGGGGGTAGGGGAGCGGCTTAAACCAAATGTGGTAGAGCACAGCAGCAACACAGAGCACGGCACTGAGAGTTAGTGTCAGCAGGACAAACATGCTCAATGCCCAACGTGGTTGCTTGCGCAGTTGCATAAGCGCTGGCTGAAAACAGGTGAACCAGATAAAGTCGCGATAACGCTGTGACATGGTCAACATCCTTTTAATGATCCGTGATGAGGGTTGAGTCTACAGCAAAGAATGAACCAGAAAAATTGTATAATGATAACAATTGGTTATATATTTCATGCTGCTATCAATCGCAAAAGCGGACCCAAAGTCCGGAATTGTCGTGTTGCCATTGTTCAATCTGGCTGGGAGAAAATAGTGAAAATACCTAAATTACGTGCCGTATTGCTGCCGATGGTAATGGCCTTGACCGCGGCTTGCCAAAATACGCAGAGCGAACGTCATCTGACACAGTTTAAGCGTAGCGCAGAGCAGGCTTGTTATGACAGGGACACCCAACCTTATACTTTCGTGGTGGATGCCCATGCCCACTTCCGCCCTTTCGGTGGAGAGGCCGTTCCTTATCCTGAATTGATCAGCTATTTTCAGCCAGCTGGCGTGTTATTTGTGAATGCCTTTGGGATTGGGCAAATGTTTAGCGCACAAAGTGGTTGTCAGCGCTTTTCGGTGTGTCCGACGGGTGAAATTAAGCCGACCATAAGAAATGATGTGATCAATGCATCCAACGCGTTATTGTATCCTAATGAGGAAGTCCACCTGACTCTGTCGATGAGCTTTGCTGACCTTAGTGAGCCGCAGCATATAGCGCAACAAATGGCACTGCTGGACGAGGAGTTTGGGCCTGCTTTTACCTGGATGGGGGAGGTGAATCTGGTAAAACAAGCCTTGTTCGCTCATTCGCACCGGGCAACGCCGCCACAGCGAATTGATGACTGGGCGCCCTTTATGGCCAGACTCAGAGGGCCTGGAGGGGGCAGGGCACCTATGCCTTTGTCAATTCATGCTGATATCGGCTCAGATCAGGCGCCAACCAAGTATTTGCATCTGATGGAGAGTGTGCTGGCCCGTTACCCGGAAAATCCGATCGTCTGGGTTCATATGGGGTTGTCTCGGGAGCAAACCAGGTTGGATCCGCAGTTACATATTGCGATTTTATCCCGGTTGTTGGATACCTACCCTAATCTGATGCTGGATATTTCATGGCGAGTTTTATATGAGGCATATTTTCGTCATGCGGCAATACGTGAGCAGTATGTGGCGTTTTTCAATCGTTATCCAAAACGTATTTTGACTGGCAGTGATATTGTGGCAGCAAAAGGCTATCAGCAAAGGGATTACAAGCGTGAAGTTGAGATCAATAGCCGCATTAATCAGTACCTGGATGATGAAGCCTTTCGATATATCGCGTTGGGGCAAAACTACTTTGATTTAATGAAGCTGGATTACCAGGCTCCTGAGGTATGCAAGTAGCGCAATGTAATCGTTGACAGGCCTTGTGTGGCAAGGCCTGTTGTAAGCTTGCTCACAGGCTTTGTAGTTGCTTTAAAGCGATGTCGAGAATAACGTCTTTGCTCTGGTCATGGTTTTGTTGCTCTACAACCTGATCAGGCATAAAGGCTTCCCGTGGCGTCCCATTGATGTGAAAAAGCTTTTCTCTGGGTAACAGGTAGTTAAGCTGGCTATGTGGCAGAGTTTCACTGTATATGGCACCCAGTAGCTGGGACATCTGAGTGCCAATAACCGTCGCCCGGCCCATGCCATGCAAGCCTATGGTCAGGCCCTCTCCCATGCTGCCAGTCCACTTATTACAAAGTACAATTAAGGGTTTGTCGTACTGAAAGTCTCCCCGTGGAAACACAAATTCCTGCCAGGCGCGTTTCACGCCAAACTCGCGCTCGATGGATACCAGCTCATGGGTTTGATAGGGCTGACGAACATTTATAAAGCGGCTCATAATGCCTCTTGCTACCTCTGTGTTGCCGCCGCTGGGTGTGTGACGTAAATCGAGGATCATCGCCTGAGTATCTTGCAACTGATGCATGGCGTCATCAAAAGCCTGGATCAGCGCGTTATTGCCCAGGCTATTTTCCGGGCGGATATAGCCAACGGCTCCAAATCGATTTTGCGTGAGTAACGGCTTTTCTGCTATCACCTCCTGTACAATAGCTTCAATATCCAGCAGTTTTATCTCGGTCTTACCACGCCAGTGGACTTCCAGGGAGAGCCGTTGCTGACGCTTACCTGTGAGTAATCGGTTAAGTGTCCAACTCCGCGCCTCATCAAAACCAGAAACGTTGGCTTGCTCTATGGCTTGCTCAACAGGCACCCCATTCAGACGCAGCACCTGCATGCCTGCCCGAAAGCCTTGCTGGTAGGCAGGTCCCATAAATGGCACATTTGTCACTATGGCTTTTCCGTCTTGCCATTGTGCCCACAGGCCGCTGGCAGTGGGCATAGGTAAGTAATAGTCTTTGGGTCTGGGCGTTACATCGGCATGATGATCATACCAGTGCTCCAGGCAGTGATTAAGTCGTCTCGAGAGCTGCATCTTGTCTTTGAGTTCAGTACTTTGCTGGCGAACACATTGCTCAAAGGTAGCAAAGTCAGTCTGCTTCTCATCGCGGTAAGCGTAGCCTAGCCGGACATAATCAATAAAGCTTTGTAGATCCTGTTGTATTTGATTTGGCGTCAGGAGATTTTGCTTGTCATCTATTTTAGCTGTGGCTTGACTCATGCCACAGGCTGCCAGAAGTGTTGCGATGAGTAGTAAACGCATGGCTATCCTTAATTATTGTCGGTGTTATGATTAGGGCGTACCAATTGCTCTTCGTGTTCGTCCTGCATTTGCATGTAATCTTGCTCTGACAGCTCAGCGTTTTGAAATCGACGCTCCAGGATCAGTATTTGCTTGATATAGCGCATGCTGGCAATAAAAGTTTCAGGTGCAACCTTTTGGGAGCGCTGCAAGATGATCAGGTGCTCATTGAGTTCGCTTAACCCTTCCATGGAAAGGTTTTTGCTTACCAGATTCTGGGTGAGCATATTATCCAGGTATTGGGGGTAAACGAGTGGATTGCGGGTAAAAAACGCTTGTTTTTCGCCATATTTATCGATGTTCTGCTGATAGGCCTCATGAAGGCTGATACTGTATTCCAGACTTTCCTCAACGACGGCTTCTGCAGCATGGAGCACCTTAATCAAGTCTTTGACTTCTTTTCGATCTGCGTCGTAGTTGCTGATCGCAATTGCCAGCAGCACACCGACTAAGGTAGCAACCAGGGTCAGAATAAAATTACAGGCTACCTCGTAACGGTGTGTGAAGGCCTTGAAAGACGGGGTAAACAGTAAAGCGCTGAGCGCCAGCAGTGCAATGGTCAGTATGATGTACAACATGATTGGGTATTTTTTATTGCTATATAACTAAGGTATTGATTTTATAGCTATCATGCAACTAAAAAGCGAAAAGAGGGTGAAGTTTGCTTGCAGCTTCACCCAGGTTTAAGCCTATAAGCGCTGTGGTTGTGCCTTGTGAGCGTGTGTATTCAGCCACTCGACCAGTGTGTCCAGTGCACCAGGTGCAAAATCATCTTCAGTTAAATACAGTGCTGCTCGCATCGGCAGCTCGGTTTTAAGCAGGCTGTGGGAGGCATTGCTGATCACCTTTTGAGTCAGTTTGTCTGGTGCTCCTACGGTATTAGTAAATACCTGCTGGCTATGTTCAATATCAACTCGGATATCTGAATCACCGAATAGCGCCAGCATAGGAAAGCGGATCTGAGCAAATCCAAGACTGACGTCGGAGTCGATATTCGCACGTACGAAGCGAAAGCGTGCTTCATCTTCCAATGGTTGTGCCATAAATGGATGTAAATGTAGGTCACTGCCCAGGTAGTCGTTAAATCCGGCTTTAATAAGCTGATACTCCAGCTCGTTGAGCTCTTCAATCTCTTGCCAGACGGCGGTGTCGTCAGGGTGAATTTGCTCTTCCTCTATCAGGCGCAGCCACATTGTATATTTACTTTGCTCACGCCAGTTTGCAGCGCCACCTATCAGGGCGGCAAAGGTGATTTCGGGCTCGTTGCCTAAATCGGCCAGCACCCAGCTTGCCTGGCTGAAGCCAACCACGCCAATAGGGTTATCTGGATAGCCATTTTGTCTCAGATAGCGAATGGCACTGCGGACTTCTTCTGCACGTTGTGACATAGTTTGGGCCAACCAGTCGCCGTCAGAATTGCCAATACCAGGTTTACTCCAGGACAGAGTCGCGTATCGTTGCTCGTTTAAAGTGGTGATAATTGGCTCAAAGTAGCCATTGGCGCTGTGATCCATTGCACCATCCCCATGTATAAGTAAGACGATAGCATCGTTGCTTTGATGTACTTTAGGTACCACCAGTCTGGCATGTAATGTGTTTTCGCCTGAGCTGAAGGTGATGACACGGTCTTCAACCAGCTCTTGGCTACTGTTATGACAACCGCTGAGTAAGCAAAGCAGTATAAGTAAGAAGACAGTGAAAACAGTTGGATTCCATCTGGACATTATGATTTCTCCTTTAACTGATACGTCCAATAATCAACAGACTCCTACCATATAGAATGACCCGCTCTGAGGGTGTAAAGCTCTGTGGAAAGTTGTAATTAGCTGTAAGACTTCAGCTAAGGTAAAGGTAGTTTCTGTCTGAGCCAATGGATTTGGTCGCATCCGGGACTGATATAAACAGCCTGCAACCTGTACGAGGTGATTTTTGCAGTGTGGCAAAAGTGTTTGTCAGTTACAGCCATTATCATTTTTTGAGAAATAATCTAAAGTGAATACACACAACGCATTGGCTACGAAATACGCCAGTACTGCGCAAATATTACGTAACTCAGGAGGGTAAAGTAGGATGAAAAAAGTTCTAATTCCGGTCACTAACCACGCAACCTTAGGCGAAACAGAGCAGGCAAATGGTACCTATGCTCCTGAGCTGACACATGTTGTTCATGTATTAAAAGCACAGGGAATTGCCTTTGAACTTGCATCTATTGCGGGTGGTCAGGTGCCGTTATATGGCACGGAAACAGAAGACGATGAGGTGAACCGTCAGATGCTTGAAGATCCTGAACTGCAAGAAAAAATCGCTAATACGTTGAAAGTCTCAGAGCTTAATGTGAGCGATTATGATGCGATTTTTTACCCGGGTGGCTTTGGTCTGCTCAGTGATCTGGCAAGCGACGACCAGTTTGCTGCTTTGGCGGCAAGTCATTATGAAGCGGGTGGGGTGATAGCGGCAGTGTGTCATGGTCCAGCGGCCTTGCTCCCAATCACTCTGAGTAACGGTGAGCTGCTCATTGCCGATAAGTCGGTCACTTGCTTTACCCGCGAAGAGGAGATTGATTTTGGTACCATCAGTGATATTCCCTTCCTGCTTGAAGAAGCTATTGCCCGCAAAGCGGCGCAATACCGAAAAGTGCAGCCCTGGCAAGAGCTGGTGGTTGAAGGTGCACGCCTGATAACGGGTCAGAATCCGGCCAGCGCACACGCTGTGGGTGTGGCACTGGCTAAACATCTTACACAGTAATCGTTGTTATCCACGCCGGCCGTTGTGGCTATGTGTACGGCCGGCTTTTCTCAGATAAGGGATCCATGTTTTCATGATTAAAGTACACCATCTTAATCAGTCACGTTCAACTCGCGTACTGTGGCTGCTTGAAGAGCTTAAGCTGCCTTACGAAGTGGTACACCACGAGCGCGATCCGCACACCCGCTTGGCACCTGCAAGCCTGGGCCAGGTTCATCCGCTAAACAAAGCGCCGGCCATTGAACACAACGGGCTGGTGCTGTGTGAGTCGGGGGCCATCATGGAGTATTTACTTGATCAGGCAGAGTCGACAGCGCTGCGCCCTGCAAAAAGCGATACACATTATTATCAGTATCTTGAATGGTTACATTTCGCCGAAGGGTCTCTGGCACTGCCAGTGATCACGACTTTGTTGCTGGGTATGGAGCAGCGAGAGGGAAGCGCGCCATTGGATGGATACATTGCCAAAGAGCTTGCACTGGATCTGGGTTATATTGAAGCAACGTTGTCGCAACAAACGTTTTTTGCCGGTCCACAATTTAGTGCAGCAGACATTATGATGACCATCACGCTGGAGTTTGCCGCTAATCTCAAACTGCTGGACAATAACCCACAGATACAGCGCTATCTCAACCAGGTACAAAGTCGCGAGGCTTATCAGGCCGCCAGAAAGCAAGGGTAATTCGTGGTTATGGCTGCTTTGTTTTATCTGCGCAGAGCAGCTGTTTTTCTGACGCTGACCACTGAACATCGAATCTTATTATCAATATAATAAGAATACTGATTGTTTAATAAGTGAGATAATAAATTTTTATTAAATAATCTAAGCTGTATCTGTACCGTGAGTATGCTCCGGTTCTTTTCACTCGACCCAATTAACTTCAGTGAGCGATACAGTAATGACAAAAACCATATTAATTACCGGTGCGACCGATGGGATCGGTCTGGCTACGGCGAGAACACTCCTTGAGCAGGGCCACTGCGTGATCTTACATGGCAGAAATGCTGAAAAGCTATCAGCGCTCAAAGCTGAACTTTCGGCGCATATCGAGCCGGAACGTGTTGCGACTTACACCGCAGATCTGAGTGTGATCAGTGATATTAAGCATCTGGTCAATACGCTTAAGCAGGCTGGTACTGAGCTGGATGTGCTGATCAACAACGCCGGTGTATTTGTGATACCAGAGCGAACCACGCCAGAGGGGATTGATGTACGCTTTATGGTGAATACCATTGCCCCTTATCTGCTGACCCAAGCGTTGCTGCCTGATATGAAACAAGGTGCCAGAGTGATCAACTTATCATCGGCTGCGCAAGCATCCCTGATGCCACAAGAGATAATCGCATCCAGCAATTTGTCGGATAATGCGGCGTATGCCAAAAGTAAGCTGGCCCTGACTATGTGGTCGATGCATCTGGGCGCCGCCTCTGATGATCCACAACCGACGATTGTTGCGGTGAATCCGAAATCATTTCTGGGTTCAAAAATGGTTGAACAGGCTTATGGCGTCGCCGGGGGCAATGTCCAGGAAGGCGTGGATATATTGGTTCGGGCGGCGTTGTCGGAGGAATTCTCCAGGGCGTCCGGCCAGTATTTTGACAACGACCATGGCCGCTTTGCACGGGCCCATGATGACGCATATGATGAGCAAAAAGTAACAGAGTTACTCAAAGTCTTAGAGTATTTTCGTCAGCAATATGGGTTTGTGTAATGCATTTGCCACGGTGCTATGACAGTGGCAATCAATAGCGAATGATTATTCGAAGCGGGAAAACTGATTGAAAAACCCAAGCTGAGCCGGGTGGTTTAACGCTTTTGGACGCAATGCCTGCACCTGAGGGATGATGTCCGCTTTATCCAGCCCTAATTGATGCATGATCAAACCAATGGCCAGCCCTGTGCGTCCAGAGCCGCCTTTACAGTGCACTGCAACGGTCCCCTGTTCAGACAGGATGGCCTTGAGCTGCGGCCAGCTCTTCACAAATGCCTGCGAAAAGTCTTCATTGGGGGGGCATCATCTGCAATGGGTAACTGAAACCAAGGCATGCCAAGATCTTCGCACACCTGAGGTAAGGCGGTTGCCTCATTACTTTCTAACTCCGAAGGGTACATGAGTGTTACAATGGCTTGTGCTCCGGCGTCACGCAATTGTCGTACTGAGTCATCCAGTGTGGTGCCCTTAGTGCCAGGGCATGGGGTAAATAACAAAGCTGCGCCGTTATCAAGACGCAGCGTATCGAAAGGGTGTGAGGTCATTTAGTCTGTCTGTTCCTGTACTTTATAGCGGTCTATTAATTCATCCATATCCATTGCGGCTTCTGCGATATTAGAGGCCGCTACGGCAATTTGTTCGGCCCCCGTTACTGTTTCGGTGGCCTTGGCAAATATTTCTACTATATGTCGGCTGACTTCGTCAATGGCATTGCTTTGCTGCTGGGTATTCACTGACACCGAATCTGTCACAGATTCCACCTGCTTAGCCTGTTCGACTATTTTGCCCAGCGCTTCTTTAATGAGCTCAGCACGCTCGGCAGCCTGCATGGCATTTTCTTTGCCCTGAGTGATAACGTCCGAGGCAGATTTAGCACTGGTTTGTAGTTCGCTCACGAGTGCAGAAATTTCTTCTGTAGACTGCTGGGTGCGACTGGCCAGGCTGCGGACTTCGTCGGCAACCACAGCAAAGCCGCGGCCCTGCTCACCAGCCCGGGCGGCCTCAATTGCCGCATTGAGTGCCAGCAGATTGGTCTGCTCGGCAATGCTCTGGATCATATCAACCATGCCCGAGATACTGCCCACCCGCTCGTTCAGCGCATCGACGGATGTCGCAGACTTCTCCATATCAAGGGATGCTTGCTGGATCACTTGTACCGCGTCTGTCACGACCTTTTGACCATTGACTGATTCTTGCGACACGGACTTTGCCGCAGCCGCATTTTCTATCATTGAGCTGGCGATAACCTGAATATTGGCACTCATTTGTTCAGCCGCAGAGGCGATGGTCTGCACGCCGGATTGCTGTTCAACCAAATTGGTCTGGCTCTGGCTGATGGCGCAGGCGGTTTCGTGGGTCGATGTGGTGATTTTTTGCGACGCACGACCAAACTCAATCAGATCTTCAGCAAATTGCCGGGTCAGACTGTTAATGTCGGTTGCCGATTTGCCAAGGTCATCGGCGCTAAGAATACCGATTTCGTGCGCCAGGTTGCGTTGCTCCATAGCGACGATGATGCCCTCTGCAATTTTAGCAGACTGCTGATGGCGAAGACGGATTGATATAAACAGCGCCGCTGTTATAACTAACCCTATTACCAGAATAATCCCTTCTACAACGAGTATGGTAACCGCTGTTTCCTGAATGTCGTTGGCGGTTTTGTCGACCAGAGTCAATGCTTTTTCTTCTGCCTCTTTGAGCGCATTAATACGTTGAGTGGCTGCTGAAAACCAAGCCTCAGGATCCTGACCGAACCCGCTATCACTGTCAGCAACGACAGATCTGTGGCGCGCTACATCCTGCATCGTTCTGGCATTAAGTGCGCCTGTAAAGATCGCCTTCATCTCGGGAGGAGAGGTTGCCAAAGCTTCTGCCAGATAGACTTCCTGCTTAGTGAGCAGTTGGGTAAAGCGGGTGCGTAGCGCAGGCGTGAATACGTCTTTTGCGAATACGCTTGATAATACCGCTCTTTCAATGCCGGCTGATTCTTTGACGCTGGAGAAGTTGTATATCGCCATTAACTCAGTGGCAACGATGTAATCGCGGCTCAGTCGCGCTGCGGTGATAACAATATGCAGGCCCTGATTGTTAATGTCGGTGTAGTATTTCAATGCTTCAGGCAGGCTCATAGAGAGCGAGCTGACTTTGCGCCTTACACTGTCGAGCTGGTCGAACTTTTGCAGAAACAGGTTGAGCTCTCGCGTCATCTCTTCCGATAAACCCCAGTGTATCACTTCACTTTTAAGCTTAGCGAGCTGGCTTTCGGTAAGACGATGTTGCTGTGTCAGGTTGCTTTGAAATTTTTGACCTTGTGAGCCGATGAAGCCTGCAGAAGCCCCCCGCTCTTTTTGCGTTTCGTGTACCAGAGCGAGCACAGCATGGCTCAAATAGGCATTATATTCGGCGTCATAGGCGTCATTCATGCGTTTTGCTGACACTGACACATCATAAAAAATGACGCCGCCCAACAGCAAACATGGAAGCAGAACAACAAGGGTAAGGTGGCTAGATATGGTTTTAGCTATTGTTTTGAGCATGCACGACTCGCTTCTTGAGGTTTTAGCGTAAATAGCTGTTTAAATATAGTGCGAAGTGACGATTTTGGATCACTTTACGCACACACTATTGCATAAAGTTTCGTTATTGATCCAGTAACTTCATAACATTTAATAAGAAAAAAATACTATGATTCTGTTGTGGGTACGTCATGTTTATCTTATGGGTATGTTAATGGAGTTGAGCTTTTTTGATGAAGGAAGGGGGGAGTGTCACAGATTAAAGACTTACTGTGACACTTTTCTGGCTAACGAAGTCGTATTTTTAAATTTTGACTTTGTTGCGTAATTTGTACCGCCAGTTGCGGAAACTGGGGTGCGCCAGTGAGCATTGCATTATTGCTAAAACCATAAGGTTCAGTTGGCATACCAAAGCGATTGCGATTCAGCCTGCCGTCGTTGTTGAGGTCCTGATAAACCATAAAGCTGTATTGTCCGGGTGCTACGTCGCGTAATATGAGCTCAGGTTGGGTGCCTGATACGTGTTGTTGTGCAACCCGCCATGCTTGTTGTTGTGTAAATGCGGCCGGGGAGTCATAGGCGACGAGCTTGAGTGTTCCAGATTGGTGTGCCAAACCACTGAATGTGATGGTCAGATCCTGTGCCATCGCGCTGGTTGAAAGTGCCGCAAGCATGCAGGCAAGGGCGGTGGTGCGAGTCAGATGTTTAGTCATGTGAGTTATCCTTTGATGAGTCATTTTGTTGATGGGATAACTTTACGAAATGGCGCGGGTTATTACGTGTGTGATCTGTCATGACAAGGGCATGACAGATGTCATTCGTGCTCCATTAACAGACTCATTTTGGCTGCACAACTGAATTGAGCAAGTTGAGGTATTTGGCAAGGGCCTTTACATGCGTTAAGGCTGCAACAAGGTTTTGGACCAGGCATTATTTTCATGCTGGTAGAGTTCGCGCATATGGAGCCTGCTCTCTTTGAAGGTGAGAAACTCGATACTGAGCGGGTGTACAACAAAGCCTCCCCAATCGTCGGGGAGTGGCACAGCTTGCGACTGATACTCTGCGCTTAGCGTACAGAGTTCGTTAGTAACATCGCTCAAGGACGACATAGGTTGGCTCTGTTGGCAGGCTAAGGTGGTGAGCTGAGCGTCGTGGCTGCGGCTTTGCCAGTAACGCAGTGCATCGGCACGGCTGATCTCGGTTGCCAGTCCTTTAACACGAACCTGATAGCCCAGGGCGTCCCACCAGGCTGTCATAGCCACTTTGGGGTCACGTCGCAGGTCTTGTCCTTTTTGCGAACCCAGGTGCGTGCAAAAAGTAAAGCCGGCATCACTCACCGCTTTAAGATCGACAAAACGACCACTCGGGAAGCCCTGTTCATCTATGGTAGAAATGCAGACGGCGCTGCATTGCTTGAGATTAGGCTGAGCTTTGGCTTGTTGCCACCAGGATAAGAACTGTTCGATAGGGTTATCCATCACGACTCCTTGTTGAGTTGTTTATCTTTACCTTGGCATGTTCCTACTTCGGTTTCAAATGATCCGTACAATGGTTATGTGCGTATGCTTTACAGGTCCCATTGCTGCGATGTGACCAGCAGGTAGGGCCTCGATAATTTTATTTTTAATATCTTTGCAAGGTGTTTCGGCTTACCCTATGTTTAGTTTGGTTGAAGCCTTGGTGATAAGGAAATATGAATGGCTGAATTAATGGTAAAAGGTGTGATTTTTGATCTGGATGGTACCCTGGTAACCTCCTCACTCGATTTTGCGTTAATCAAAGCACAGATAGGCTGTGATCGTGATGCAGACTTGCTTGATTTTGTAGAGTCTTTGCCTTCTCCTTACATGCGTGAAGAAGCCATGTCGCTCATCCATCAACATGAGATGCAGGATGCACAGCATGCGGAGCCGATCCCCGGGGTATTAGACACTGTGTCGTTTTTAAAATCCATCGGCATACCTATGGCCATCGTCACACGTAACTACTCTAAGGCTGCGCAGCTAAAACTTGAGCGGTGCCGTCTGGGCCTGGACTATATGCTGACACGTGAAGATGCGTTACCTAAACCCGATCCTCAGGCACTGCATATGGTCGCTGATAGCTGGTCTTTACCTTATCAACACTGTGTCTATGTGGGAGATTACAAATACGATATTGAGGCGGCACAGCGTGCCAGTATGCATGCCTGTTTGTTTGCGCCCGTTGGTCTGCCAGAATACGCTCCGCAAGCTGATATTATCATAGAGCGGTTTATTGACCTACCTGCGGCACTTGGCCTGCATCACCGGGCTCGAACAGATCAGTTTGCTTAAAAAACCGGAGGAAATGCCGCAATACCGGGCAATTCTCGTCTGGGTATAGCCCAAAATGCAATGTCTTGTTAGAATCTTGTCCAATTTAATTTGCACAAACGAGAATTAAGATGGGTAGAGCATTTGAAGTCCGCAAAAACGCCATGGCAAAAACGGCAGCGGCAAAGACCAAAGTAAACTCAAAATATGGTAAAGAGATCTATGTAGTCGCAAAGAATGGTGGCGCTGATCCCGACACCAACCTCTCCCTTCGTCGTTTGATCGATAAAGCTAAGAAAGACCAGGTTCCTGCGCACGTTATTGAAAAAGCGATTGAAAAAGCAGCCGGTGGTGCAGGTGAAGATTACTCACCAGCACGTTATGAAGGTTACGGCCCTGGTAACTGTATGGTGATTGTGGACTGTCTGACAGACAACCCAAACCGTACTATCAAGGATGTACGTCTGCCGTTCACTAAGACAGACTCAAAAATTGGTAGTCCGGGCTGTGTTGCACACATGTTTGATCACTTTGCAATCCTTGGCTTCGCCGGTGATGATGATGAAGCCGTACTGGAAGCGCTGATGATGGCGGATGTAGACGTGACTGACGTTGAGGTCGAAGACGGTCAGGTTTCTGTGTTTGCACCACACACTGAGTACTTCAAAGCGAAAACAGCGCTGATTGAAGCATTTGATGGCATCACTTTCGAAGTAGATGAAATTACCTGGGTACCACAAACACACGTTGAGATCACAGGTGAAGACGATCTGGCAAACTTTGAGAAGTTTATCAATATGCTGGAAGACTGTGACGACGTACAAAACGTGTATCACAACGCCATTGTGAAAAACTAATTGTCTGAGTAGATGATTTAATGCGCCTTTATCGGGCGCAGGATGAAGAAAGCCGAGCTAGTGAGCTCGGCTTTTTTATGTCTCATACCAATTTCACTTAATACCTTTTCAATTTGAAGGAGCAAATATTAAGCAAATTGGTATTAATTTAACATGGTCAGTGCAGGGAGCACTTTAATCACGGTACAGGTGCGGTCTTGCTCATCCTGAGGGAATGGCGCAAAGCTACAACTGTCCAGAGTGTACTGAATACCCGAGAGTGGGGATAAACCTACTTCCGATGGAGCATCGATACCAGGTACCAGTGGGCCTATGAATAACTGCTTGAAGATTCTACTTTGTGCATTAGGATCTTGCCATAGCTTGAATCCCTGTGTGCCGTTATTATGTGCATAGCCAAATTTACGCTGTTGCGTGCTCACACCACTGAATCCTGTGCGTCTGACATACTGCGGAGCCACTTCCTGCCATTGGTGATTGCCATCCAATGATCGAACTGCAGAAGATAGAATGTTCTCACCAGCATAGTAAAAGCTACTGCCATAATGCTGGCTACTGGATAGTCCGAACTGTGCAATCAGATGGTTAAGCTCACGGTAGTTTAGAATGCTCAGCTTTGCCAGAACAACGGCATTGTGGGCGGCTGCAAACTTACTAGGATTAAATTGACTATTGCCGGTGACATGCATATCCGCTTTGATACGGGTAACGATGTCATTGGTGAGAAGTAGCCCTTTACCTGAGTTATCTTTGCTAAACTGGCGCTGCAAAGCCACTTCACTCATGTCAGATCTGAGGTGTTTTAATAACTGATAAAGTTCATCACTGGTAAGTTCTTTAATCAGTTTTTCGACTGCTTTATTTGCAACCTTGGATTTAATTCTCTGGATCTCTTCATAGACTTTATAAGCAGGGCTGACAACGTGCATAATTTCTGAGAGTTTATCCAGGGTTTCCTGTAAATAATCCTCGACAGTACATCTTGATGAAGTCAGGGTGACAGGCATACCCATTAATCCAGATGAATAGCAAGTTACCCAGTCATTAATCATTTTTTGTGAGCGATCTTTATCGGTTACTGAGTAAATCACCGCATGGTTGATATTGTGAATGTACTGAGTGGTTGCAAGGTCAATGTTTTGTAGCCAAGCCTTCAGGAATGCTTCAACCGGACTGATAGAGGCTGTGTGGAACTGTTGCAGTGTTTCAATTAGGTTTTGTGCCAGCTGGTTTTCCAGCTCAATGGTTGATTTTAGAATGTCATGGGCATCTTTAGACGCTTTTTTGAGTTTACTCACTTCCTTAGTGATAGATGAACCTAGTTTTTCAACCAGGCGTTTCTCTGCTCTTATCAGTTCTTGTTGCACTTTATACGTTGGGTTCAGGCCAATTATTTTTTCGACAAGTTTGGACTCACATACCTTTTTAGTTACCCAACCTCCAAATAATCCGCCTGACCAAGATTTGACGTTCTTACAAACTTTTTCTGTCACTTTTTCGGTGAGGTTCATTGGAATTGAATTGAGCTCATTAGTGAGCTTTGCCAATTTGAGCCGGGCATTGGATAGCTCGCCGTGTGCTTTAACCACAGCATTCGCAGCATTATTAATCGTATCAAGTTGCGCACTGATGAGCTTTTGATGTCCATTGGTCAGGTCTTTTTTGAAACGTGTGGCGGCATCGCGAATTTGTTGTGCTTTGTCTATGTTCCAGTTACTGACTTTATTTATGTCTTCTCCAAGCTCAACGATTTTTTCGGCTGTTTGATCGTTGAGCTGGATGCCTGCTTGTGCTTTGGCTACTGCCTTGACCGCTGCAACCTTTAATTCTTTAAAAATATTTGAGTGGGCAAGGTCTTCAACGTTTTTTCTGAGTGTGTTGATGGCGTAGAGATGGCTACCTGAAGGGGAGTTCCATTGCGACTGGGTGTCTGGGTTATAGACAATTTTATCGCGAATAAACCCAACGGGCACACTAAGTTGACTGCTGTAGGCGCCTTTGGGCGTGTGTTTTGAAATAAGCGATTCAATCAGAATATGACGCAGTTCAACGTCAATTTCACCATCTGCCAGGTCAAATGCTCCGCCAGCATAGCGGTTGACATACGTATGGGCGAAAATATCTGCGGCAGCATGCGCTTTAAACCCAAGCACAAAAGCTCGCTCCGAATCTCGCTCTGCAACCGAATCCAGAAAGTCTAACCATTGGCTGGTGTTCCACATTGTTCTGTCGAGCTGGTCTTCAGTATGGATCTGAGATTGTCCAACAATCACGTCAGGTGACATATCAGGACCGATGTTACCTGAGCGATAATAGCTTTGGTTTTGCAGTATCAGGTCTTTGGTGTTGTTATTGACTGGTACCGAAATAGTTTTACCGTCGACCTTAAAGTCGAGTTTACCATCTTGTAAATCTTCGATTACTTGTTGGCCAACCCAGACATGGGTATCTATTTTAAATGCGGCAGCATTGGCACTGAATAACAGTGCCAAGATAAGGGGTTTTTTCATCCTAGTATATCCATATTATAAAAGGGGCGAATTCTATACTATATCTTTTCGGGTACAAAGGTTTTATGTCAAATAATGTTAAATGTTGTGGTGGATTTTCATTTGATTGTTGGTATTTTATTTGATTGTGTGTGTTATTTAATCATTTTGTTTGTGATTTTAAATCTAGATATAAAATCATATTTTTAATATGTTATAATGTATCAGTGTCGGTTTTTATTAAGTTAAATTAACTGGTTGGGTAAGATTGTTTTTTTAATGTTAACTTGATGTGTGGAGACCGTATTTGCAAATAAATACGATTTTTATTGAATATGAGTCATGCCGTTATATGTTTGTATTGTGGAAAAGTAATTTTATTAACCCATTGTAGGAGGCCTATAAGGCCTCAGTATAAATTTTCGCAGATTAGCGAGAAAGTTTGTTCAGCCCTGTAGCTGTTAATACATCCTGCCAACTTACATATTTAAAGTTCTGAGGTTGATCGGGGAAGCGGTTACGACCGTCCTGAATCACCAGTAAGCCTTCAGGGTAGTCTGGAGTGCGCAGGCGAGTCGACAGGGCAAGGCCATCTGTTTCTGATGCACCATCAAGGCCCCTAAAGCCATCCATTCCAACGCGGAACCCTGCCAGGTGTCGGTATGGGGGCGTTGCTTCGTATAGTTGATAGCTGTTGTTGCCCTGGCTGGAAACGACCAGAACAGGTGATTTGCCAAACGATAAGGCAAGGCCTTCGATGTCATCAACCAGGTGCTCACCCACTTTTGCCACTGACACAGGCTGGCTGTTATCCGTTGGGTTCAGGCTGGTGGCCCAGATCCCAACATCTTCTTCGCCAATAAATAAGCGGCCGCGTTCATCATCTGCCACACAGCCTTCCGGTTGCGAGCGCAATGATATTTCGCGCACCTTCAAGGCGGCAATTTTGCCTTTGTCAGCCTGCAGTGTGTACTGAATTGTCAGACCGGCTTTGTTATTGGCAAATACATAATGGTTGCCCCCAAAAGCGGCCATACAGAGACCATAAATTTCATTGAGCCCGGCAGGTACTGTTCCCAGCCTAAACACTGTGCCGTCAGCTTCAATACCATAAAATGCCAGGCTATCATCATTGCGTTTACTTGCTGCTACAATACTGATGGTGCGACCCTGCCAGCTGAAACCATCGCGCAGGTCGACATTATTGAGTCGACCATCTTTGAACTGTTGTAGCAGATTACCCTTGAGGTCATAGACTTCCAGACCTTGCTTTTTGTGTGTACCCAGTACCAGAGAAGCTGCGGGATTACTCGGGCGCACCCAGATGGCCGGGTCATCCATCGCATCGCCAAACTGCTCAGCAGGTTGGCTCTGTGACTTAGGCCGAACTATTGGCAGCGTCTTCGCCGTTGGGGCTGGTTTAAGTGCAATATTCACACTGGCGTAACTGCCTTGTTGTTCATTGGCAAAGCTCAGCTCGGCAGTTTGTTGCCCCGATGACTGGCTGAGGTTCATCATTGTGGCTTCGTAATTTTTGAGCACTAACGTGTCAGCGGGTATCCAGCTGTCTGCGGCGTCTGGTGTATCCCAGTACAGGATCTCCTGGCCATTTTCCAGTAACGCAAAGAGTTCGCCAGAGTGACTGGTTGCCAGGCTTATTGCCGGTGCTTGCTGCTCGCCGTATGGGGCAACCAGTGAGACCGGATAATACTGTGGATTGTCTTCAATGCGTGCTGAATAGCGCCAGATCCCCAGTGGTTCACTGATGTAGAGGTAGCCATTGCCAGGGTCCACGGCACAGGAATCGGCATCGTAGGGCAAAGATAATGAACGCAGTAGCAAAGGGGCCTGCAGCCAACGTTGTTGCTGGCGAAGCAGCCATTGTTCCGCCCTGCCACGACCATCGGAAACAAAGATAGACAGAGTCTGATCTGCCGGATCTGCAAATAAGCAGAAGTTGTCAACCAGGAGTCCGGTTTGCGTGAGTTCAAAGCGTGGTTGCAGTTGTGCATCAGTAGCATCCAGCGTGCCCACAAATACACTGTCTTTGCTGCCTTCAAGCGCGGCATATAGCCACTGGTTGTCGCTTATCGCACTGAGGCGGAGTTGTTTGAATGTGCCCGGGAGTTGCGCTTTGTGTACATTCCCCTGAAGTAGACTGAGTCCATGGTATTCTGATGCCGTTAATACCTGATCTGTTCCGGGTAAGTGCCAGCTGTCAACAATTGCCTCGACAGAGCCTTGTATTTTGGTTGGTAGTGTTTGCGTAACTACTTGTTGTGGCTGCTGGCTTTGGCAGGCGCTTAATGCGCCCAGTAGACCTAAGGTAAGCATGGTTTTAGATAAGGTTTGTATGTTCATATTTTTGCTCCGACATCACAGAGAACTGACAGAAGCGAGCCTATAACCGGTGTTGTGTTCAGGCCGCCAAACCATCAACGGGTGTAAAGTGAGCGCTACCTTAAGCAGGTAATGTGACAGTTCTGTTTCACCCTGAGCTGGGCTTAGCAGTCGATGGACCTAAAACGATGCAGATAGAACAATATAGTTGTCATGGTGAGCTGCTTTGTCTTAATCGTATCGTCTTTATTTGATATAAAACGCAATAAAATCATGGTGATATTCGGTTTGGTTCAGTGGGCTGTATAAACCGGGACAAGTTAAGTGAGCTATTCTGGCCGGGTCCAATTAGCTCAGACCATTATTGAGCTTGCCTTAAAAGTGTCATATATCCGAGCTAGGATACCCGGATGAATGCGTAATTGGCTAAAAAGATGAAGAATGTCAGTAGCTTATGTTTAACTCTCTGTGTCAGTATCTTGCTGACAGTGTTGGCGCTTTTCATCGGTGACCTGAAATCAGTGAATGACATCGATTGGGTTGACGCCGCGGGCGAGGCCACTACGTCGATGATGGCAGCTATTTGGTTTATTCTCCTGATGTTGTGTCGTCCAAGAGGCCGGGTTACCACGGTATTGCTGCTAGGTTCCGCAACTTACTGGCTCACAACCTGGCTGGATCTATTGGATGAGTTCATTGCTTACCCGCTACAGAGCCACCTGTTTACCTGGCTTGAGTCGCTGCCTGCCCCAGTCAGTATGACCTTGCTAACCTGGGGGCTAGTCACCTGGTATCGCGAACAGCAAGCGGTCAATCGTCAGCTGAAACAAAGAGAGCATTTTCATCGTGAACATAGCCTGATCGACCCTGTGACTCAGCTTTACAGCCTGCGCTATTTGTTGATCCAGCTTAACCGTGAAGCGGTATTGCACGATAAACGCAACCAGCCACTTTCGTTGGTGATGGTTGATATAAAGGGTTTTGCTCAATACAACCGGGTACATGGTGTGCAAAAAGGCGACGAGTCTCTCAATGAGGTAGCCTCTGCGCTGGAAATTGCGCTGCGAGAAACGGATCTGGCGTGCCGTTATACCAGTGATCGGTTTGCGATTTTTCTGCCCGAAACACCACCGGATGAGGCCAGAGTATTCTCTCAGTTGATCCAGGCGTGTTGTAACTCAGCGCTAAAGGGGACGTTGACGGTGACCACAGTACAGGCCACCCGAATTGCCGGGGAATCAGAGCAGGCGCTGTTCGAACGACTGAATCAGCAGCTGGCGGGAGCGAAACGCACGAGCTCCGTGGCTATGGACGGGGAGGATGTGTGATGTCTTTGAAATTTGCCTATTTGCATGATAAGCGTATGCCGGCACACTTCCTGATTACCATATTAGAGCTGGCTGAACACTATCAGATAAAACCACAGCACCTGATCCGTGGGTCTCAGTTGTTTCTTGAAGATTTGGCCTATCCGGGGGCTCAGGTTGCCCCAATCAACGTACTTATTATTCTGAAAAAGCTCAAACGAGAGCTTGCTGAGCAGCCGCAATTGGCGATGGAGCTGGGACAAAGAATCGCGACCGGACATGGTCATGTTTTGTTTGACTTGTGGCGGTATGCCCCTGACCTGCACAGCGCACTGACGGCCTGGGCAAGAGTACAAAAAGGGTTTGAGACGTTGATCCAGTTTAATGTTGAGCGACATCAGGGCAAGCTGTATATCAGGCTGACTGAATCAGCGTCGTTGAGCACTCAACAGCGAATGGTGTTTGAGATTGTCCTGTCGGCTTGTCGCTTGTTGCTGAAAGAGCAGCTAGGTGCACAGACCTGGATACAGATAGAGCTGCCCTGGTCGCAACCCGGGCAGGATTTTCATTATCCGGTCTATCTGGGTGAGCATGTGCGGTTTAATGCACCGCGTTGCGCGATTGTGCTGTCTGACGAGGTGATGTATCAGCCTTTCAAAGAGGCCAGTGCACTGCGCTTTGCTCAGGCAAAACGCAGTGCTAGTCAGGTATCGCACCCACCGCAATTACTTCAGGCACATTTACGTCGCTTGTTTCGAAAGAACCTTGGACAGGCCTGGTCGCTGGAATATACCGCTAATTATCTGGGCATGAGTCCGGCCACACTCAAGCGTCGTCTCAAACAGGACGGCACCAATTTCAAATTGTTGGTTGACGAAGTGAGGGGACAAGAAGCGTTGCACCTGATGGATCTCAATCAGTGGAATAACAGTCAGCTTGCCAGCACCATGGCGTTTGCCGATGTGCATAGCTTTCGCCGCGCATTTAAACGTTGGACAGGGGCTGTACCAAGTGCCTTTCGCTGTGGCTCTTGAGGTGTTTGGGTCGTCACTGGTGATAAAACATGACGCCAGGCACTTATGTGCTAAGTGCCTGGTTGTTTGAGAGATTACAAGTCAAATGTTCTTGAAATCGCGAATACAAACCGGTCGTCGGAATGTTCGCCATCAATCGTGGTGTCTTCCAGTGTAAAGGTCAGATCGAAATCAAACTGGGTGGTGGAATAAGAAATATAATAGTGCGTATAGGAGCTGTCGAGTCCGAGTTCATCCCAGGCATGTTTATCAGCATCGAATGAGTTAGATACATCACCGCTCAGGGTAATAGAGTGGTTGTCAGCAATATCAAAGGTATGCGACAGCATCACAATGGTATGGCCTACATCTTTACCAGCGTAATCCCAGCTGTACCACAGGTTAATATCCGTTGTCCCGAGGCTGCTGGCATAGGCAAACTTGGAATAGATTTCAGGGTAGTTAAAGCTACTGGCGTCGGTGAAGCCATGGTAGCTGTAATAAGCTATACCATAGTCCAGTGACCAGGCACTTGAAAGGTCAGTGGTGTTACCAATGTAAAAGTCGAGCTCATGGCTGGTGTCGTCACCAAAATCTACCCCTGATCCCCAAGTACCCACATACCAACCTGCATCATCGGCATAGTCCAGGCTGCCCTGGATAGTCGCATCGCCTTGCGTTTGTGAAACACCATTAAAGGTATAATCAGACGTAGCAGTAATGGTGGTCGACAAACCTGCCACAGCGAGATTAGATAGCATAGCCAAAGGGAGTGCGCAGAGTGTTGTTTTTAAATTTATTTTCATTTCTTTTGAACCTTAGTTTACGGTCTCGATACGGCTGAAGTCGATGGTATTCTCTTTCGGTGAACGGGTAATGTTGGCTACTGTTTTGAATTTGCTGTAGCAAATATAGCCAAAACAACCAAAAAAGAGCGCAATAACCAGTGCACCAACCCATTGTATCTGCAAAAAGTTTAGTTTAAATAGCAGCGTCAGCAACGACAGGGCGGCAATATTAAACAAAATATAGTTGCGTTTCCCGAGTTTTTTAACCGTCAAACCCAGATTGTCGGTATACAGTCGAACTAATGAGTCCAGAGAGTTGATCACAAAGATCACGCCAACAACCACCATGGCAAGGTTCTTGATACCCGCAGTGTCGATCCCCGCTTCATGATAGTGATACAAGACACTAAACCAGACAGCGATGGGAATAGACGGGAACACCAGCATCGCAGCTAGCACCTGATAGGTTTTCAGACCACCGACAAAACGTGAAGTAAACTGACCTATCATGATGCTCCATGCAAACCACCAGAACAGATAAAATTCGTGGTAATCATTGAGCGGCAACACAAACTCGTTAATATTGCTAAAGTAGTCACCCAGTAGTGCAATGTTATTCGTAAAGGTGCTCATTTCACTGTCACCAAATACGAACGCAGAGGCCCACATAAAGGCGATCAGGGCGATAAACATCCAGGTCGTAGAGATACTCAGAATGCGTACATACTTCAGGCTGGTGCTTGAATACACCGCAAAACAAATGGCGGCGAACACGATGAGATAAAAGGTTGGAATAATGGACTCGCCATCGCCCACACTTGGCATATACCAGGGCAGGTTAGTCAGCAACAGATAGGCCGTAAAGGCGCAAGTACCAATAATAACAACATTATTGATAAATTTAACCCAGGGAATTTCGAAGAACTTCACCTTAGGTTCTATTACGCAGAAATAAAAACACGTCAGAAAATAAAATCCCCAGATCAGGAAGCCCCAAAAGCCAAATTCAATGGCGAGTGGATTGGCAAACGCATATTCTGGGCTTGCTTTTATGTCTGCGTAACCCGCAAACTCCGTCAGCGGAAACATGATAAGTCCAACATCCAGGCCGGACGTAAATAAAATAGCAATAAAGGTAAAGGTTTTAACCGGTGTCACACCGACACAGCGTAGGTTCCCCCATTTTAATAGAATAAAAGCGATAGCAACTAGGGTAAACACAATGCCTGCACTAAGCCATACTGTCATTGTCACCCTCCCAAAATAAGTAAAAATAACTCATTGTCTCTCCGTTTTTTTATGTTTCCGCATTAACCCGATACAACCAATTTGTATCGCGCACCACTGCAGATCCCGCGGCCCGGTTGGGCCACAGGTGGCTTTGTTAAATCTCCGTGCTGCGTTGTACTGTCTGCCATTGTCTCGCAATGGCAACCTGAGCGTTGTTTGCTTTAAGGGCTGGCTGGCCCAGAATAATGTCTGCGGCTTTCTCTGCGACCATAATGGTTGGCGCGTTGAGGTTGCCGTTCGGGATTGTCGGGAAGATAGATGAATCCACCACATTCAGGCCATCAATACCATGTACCTGGGTGTTTGAATCCACCACGGCCATGTCATCTTCACCCATTTTGCATGAGCAGGACGGGTGATAGGCGCTTTCGACTGCCTGGCGTACAAAGGCATCGATTTCTGCGTCGCTCTGCACGCCTTTTCCTGGCTGAATTTCACCATCGCGATAAGCATCAAACGCAGGTTGTTCAATGATCTCACGAGTGAGTCGGACACACGCCCGGAAGCCTTCAATATCATCCTGATGGGCCAAGTAGTTAAATTGGATCTTAGGCGCCTGTGTGGGGTCGGCTGATTTAAGGGTGACCTCACCGCGGCTTTTTGGCTTGTTATGGCCGATATGCACCTGAAAACCGTGTCCGTCAAATGCACTTTTGCCGTCATAACGAATGGCTGCGGGTAAAAAGTGATACTGCATATCCGGCCACTCTACGCCTGCTTTAGAGCGGATAAAAGCACAGGACTCAAAATGATTGGTGGCGCCAAGACCTGATTTATTAAGGAGCCAGCGAGCGCCGATCAAGCCTTTGGAGAACCAGTCCAGTTTGCCATTCAGTGTGATGGGCTGCTTACACTTATACTGGAAATAAAACTCCAGGTGATCCTGCAAGTTCTTACCGACACCAGGCAGGTGGTGCTTAACCTCAACACCGGCGGCCTGCAAAGTTGCCTGATCGCCGATGCCCGACAACTGCAACAAGTGAGGCGAGCCAATTGGACCGGCACTTAAAATGACGCGGCGTTCGGCACTGGCGCTGTGGATTTTACCTTTGCATTGGTACTCGACGCCAATAGCGCGCTTACCTTCCAGCAGTACTTTATGTACCAGAGCGCCAGTTACGATTGTCAGATTGTCACGCCCCTTTACAGGGTCAAGGTAGGCACGGCTGGCGGAGCATCGGCGGCCATCTTTCACTGTCATGTGCATCGGGCCAAAGCCTTCTTGCTGCTCGCCATTGTAATCTTGTGTGGTAGCATATCCAGCTTGTGTACCGGCTTCAATAAACGCGCGGTACAGCGGGTTGGCCATCTCATTACCATTGTTGGTGCCAAGCGGACCCTCACTGCCCCGGTACGGGTCGTCGCCCAGATACCAGCTTTCGGCACGCTTAAAGTATGGCAGGCAGGCCTGATAATCCCACCCCTGCGCACCATGTTGCTGCCATTCATCAAAATCTTTGGCGTGGCCACGCACATACACCATGCCGTTAATTGATGATGAGCCGCCCAGTACCTTGCCGCGTGGGCAATGCATTACCCGGTTGTCCAGATAAGGCTCGGGCTCGGTATGAAACTGCCAGGCGTATTTGTCGGTGTTCATCGGAATTGACAATGCCGTGGGCATCTGAATAAAGATACTTTTGTCACTGCCACCGGTTTCTAGTAGTAAAACCCGGTGTTGTGGATTGGCAGACAGTCTATTTGCCAGTACACAGCCTGCTGAGCCAGCTCCGACAATGATGTAGTCGAATACTTTTTTCATAGTCTGGCTCCTTGTTTAAAATGGGCTTTCGATTTGGCTCATACCTACGTAAACAGACTTGGTCTGGGTGTAATGATCCAGTGTTTCGATACCATTTTCGCGGCCAATACCGGATTGTTTATATCCCCCAACTGGCATTTCGGCCGGAGAATTACCATAGGCATTGATCCAGGTAATACCGGCTTGCAGTTGGTGGATAACACGATGTGCACGTTGAATATCACGGCTAAACACGCCAGCTGCGAGGCCTAAATGGGTGTTGTTGGCGCGCTCAATTGCTTCTTGTTCGTCATCGAATACCATGACGCACATCACCGGACCAAAGATCTCCTCGCGAACTATAGTCATGTCTTCATGACAGTCAGTGAAGATGGTCGGCGCGACGAAGTAGCCGTTGGGCGCAGAAGCCGGGCTCAGGGCATGACCGCCGGTAAGCACGGTGGCTCCTTCTTGCTTGCCTTGCTCAATGTAATCCAGTACCAGCTGCTGATGTTTTTTCGAGATCAATGCACCCAGGTTCACTTTGGGATCAAGTGGATCGCCCGCAATGATATTTTGCTCTGTGCGAGTCTTGAGTTGCTCAAGAAACTGCTCATACACCCCGCGCTGAACATAAACACGTGTGCAGTTGGTGCAGATCTCGCCCTGTGTGTAGAAGTTGCCTAACATGGCAGCACTGACTGCCTGCTCGATATCGGCATCATCAAACACCAATAGCGGCGACTTACCGCCCAGTTCCATAGTCACGTCTTTAAGGTTAGAAGCCGCACTTTGCATGACTTTTTTACCTGTGCCCACTTCACCGGTGAATGACACTTTTTCAATTTCCGGATGCAGCGTGAGCCATTGCCCAACTTCAGCAGCGCCTTGTACAACGTTAAAGACACCAGCTGGCATACCGGCCTCGATAAAAATCTCGGCCAGCTTCAGTGCACCCAGCGGGGTTTCTTCAGACGGTTTAAAGATCAAGGCATTACCTGCCGCCAGTGCTGGGCCGGATTTCCAGCAAGCAATTTGCAGTGGGTAGTTCCAGGCACCGATACCCGCGCAAATTCCTAACGGCTCTTTGCGGGTGTAGTAAAAATCATTGCCGACCATCTGTTGCTGGCCAACCTGCGCAGGCGCCAGCCCAGCAAAATACTCGATTACGTCAGCACCGGTTTGAATGTCAACGCACTCGGCTTCTTGCCAGGGTTTACCTGTATCCAGCACCTCAATTTTAGCCAGTTCATCATTACGTTCACGTAATAGTGCCACTGCTTTATTCAGAATTCTGCTGCGCTCAATGGGTGCCATGGCAGACCACTGCGCAAACCCGGCTTTGGCACTGTCGATGGCCGCTTTTTGAATGTGCGCATCGGCCACTTCAACGTGATAAATGACTTCGTTGGTCGCGGGGTTTTTTACCGCAAACTGCTCGCCGGTCTGATTGGCAAGGTAGCGGCCGTGAATAAAGTTCTGGTAGACAGGTGTGGACATATTAGACTCCAAGTTGTTGGATGAGGGACTGGATATAACGCTTGGCCAGATCCTGCGCGCTATCAAACTGCGCATCATCGGCTTTATTGAGAACGGCTCTGAGCCACAGGCCGTCGATCATGGCGGCACTCAGCTCTGCGGCTTCGCGCGCTTTGGCTGGGGCCATTAACTGTTTAAACGAGTACAACAAATTGCTGTAAAGTCGGCGAGCATTGACGCGTTGTAAGCGATGTAATTCAGCATCGTGCATGGAATGCGCCCAAAAGCTCAACCAGGTGCGGGTGGTGTCTCGCTGTTGTTGCACCACGGCAAAGTTGGCTTCGACAATAAACATCAGGCGTTGCTCAGGCTTGCATCTCTGAGCTGTGCGTTGCAATAAGCTGCGTTGCAGACTGCTCAGCAGATAGCGCACTGTGGCTTCTATGAGACCTTGTTTACCACCAAAATAGTGGCTAATGATCCCCGAAGACATGCCTGCCTTCTTACTGATACTGTTGATTGTGGTGGCCTGTAATCCAAGCTCAGCTACTGACTGCAAAGTCGCCTCAATCAGCTGCTGGCGACGCACAGGTTCCATTCCGACTTTGGGCATGTTTTTATTAATTGATCGTTCAATAAAAATAAATTTTAAGGTGAACAAAGATTAATATCAAGGTTGACATTTTGTAAATGGTATTGGTTTTGTCATTGAATCGGTTTTATGTCTATGAAATTTATTGGAATATTGATTTCTCGGTATAAGTTGAACTTGCTCCTAAATTGCTTTTATCTTGCTCGGAAATCCAACGTTGATGGTTTAAATAACGAGCTGGATTTCTGAAATCGATATAACTTGTGTTGCGTCGGTTGCAAAAGTCATACGTAAAATATGATTTATATAAGGTTCATTGTGCTCTGTTAGGTTTCACTCAAAAGTCAAAATGCTTAGCTATACTTGGCAAAGGCGCTTTGTTCAGTAAGTAGTATATGACTCGATTAGTTATTTCTTTGTTTTTCTTCACGATATTGCCCTGTTCGCTGGCTGTAGGACAGGAGCAAGATGGATCGGTATTTGCAATGTCGTTTGAAGAGCTGCTCAGTCAGGATGTGACCGTTGCGGCACGTAAAAGCGAAACCTGGCTGGCGTCATCCGGCACAGTGTATGTGATCAGTCGTTCGGATATAGAACGTTATGGCTGGCGCGACTTAAAAGAGATCCTCACCTCAGTACCCAATATGGATTATTTCTATCAATGGGCCTGGTTGCCAGGCGGGCAAAGAGGTTTTACCGGCAATATGTCGGGGACTTTGATGCTTATTGATGGGCGGGAAGTACAAAATCTGCTGGCTAACGAAGCCTTTATTATGAATAACTTTCCCAGCGCCAGAATTGAGCGTGTTGAAATTTTGCAAGGGCCAAACTCCACCTTGTACGGCGGTAATGCAACTCAAGGGGTGATTAATGTGATCACTCGTTTGGAAAGTGAGGTCAATGAAGTCTCTCTAGTGGTTGGTGAGGTGGGTACACGCCACGGACACGGCTTGCTTCATTTTCAACAAGGCGAGATCGAGCTGGCGGTATCGGCCAGTTATTTTGAAAGCGATCTGGATTATCGTGAAATACGAGAATTTATCGTCGATGATGAAGCGTTTAGTCGAAACAGCAAAGATGGGTTAAGAAACCATGACCCGAATGATTTTCGCAATCGTGAGAAAAATATCACGCTGGACAGCCGACTCAGCACTCCCTGGTTTTACTTTGGCAATAACCTCACCCGCACAACCAACGTAAGTGGTATAGAAGCGGTGGCTTTCGATTATATTACCGGCGATGATGCTTATCGCGGTTATAGTAGCTACTATCTGGGTAAGCACATGCAACCGTCGGCAAACTGGTCGGGTAATGTGGAGCTAAGCTATTTTCGGGAATACAAAGAGAAATACCGCTTGAGTGTTGATAACGCTGCTCAGGCAAGCCGCTACGAAGCGTTGGTGTTATATACAGAGCGCGAAGATATCGGCCCGTCGGACAGAATTCGGCTCAATACCCAATGGGCCTATCAGGCAAGCTCCGATCAGGACTGGATACTGGGGTATGATGGCTGGCGTACCAAAATTGGCCGTAAAATCAAATACAGGCAAACTGAAGACGGCGTTAAATTGGTCACCCCAGACTCCTGGCCAACGGACAAGGAACGCTCGGATAAGCATGCTGTGTTTGGGCAATATTCCAGGCTATGGCACTTTGGCGAACGCACACTTAAGGTCAATGCCGGGCTCAGATACCATCGCCAGGATTACACCAATGCCAGCTGGCTACCCCGGATCAGCATGGTTTATCAGCCCAATGTCGATCAGGCAATCAAATTGACTTACGGTAAAGCGTTTCGACCACCAACGATTTTTGAATTTGACCTGGTGGTTGATGATGAAATTGAGTCTCAAAGTATGCAGATGTACGAGCTTAACTGGAGCCAAAAATTTCGCTGGCGTGAGATTGAATTCGCCAATATTTCAGCTCTGTATAGTATGCAGGCGAAGAATTTTTATCAAAAAGTACAGGACCCCAATACCCAGATTTGGCGCACTATAGTGGCAGGAGAACACAGAGTCTCAGGTTGGGAAAACCAATTGCGTTGGCAGGCATCGCGCTGGTACGGACAACTGGCGCTGCGTTATATTTCGCCGGATAAAACCCAGGTGGCGACGCAATCGGTCAGATTGGATGTACCTAGCTATAAGGTCAAGCTGGGGCTGGGTTACACCCTGGATCAGCACTGGCAGGTCTCAGCTTTTGTTGATCACTGGGATAAAGTCCTGACCGAAGCCAACCGTTTTCAACAAAGCGGCACTGAAGTCGTTACAATACCAGCCTGGACAACTCTCAATATGAACCTGACTTATACACAAGGGGAGAGCACCCTGGGGTTGTATGTCGAAAATTTATTAGACAAGACCTATTACCATGGCAATGCCCGGGGCGTGTCTCCTGTAAAGTATATTCAGGCGCCGCGCAATCTGCGCCTGAGCTGGTCATATCGATTTTAGCGGGTAACGAACCCCCCGTTGACAAATAAAGTCTGGCCAGTTATCCAGCGTGCTTCTTCACTGACCAGAAAGTCAATCATGGGCACTACATCGTCGACGTTACCCAGGCGATTCAGGACACTGGCTGCGCTTAGATAGGCCACTGATTGCGCATTTTCCTCGCCATGAAAAAATGCGGTATCTATTGGGCCTGGTGCTACGACGTTGACAGTGACGCCGCGGCTACCAATTTCCTTTGCCAGTGCCCGGGTAAAGTCTTCCAACGGCGCTTTGGCACCGGCATAAGCGCCGTACAGGCCGGTAAACGCGCCGAGTAAAGAGGTGCCCATATTGATAATACGACCCTGATCCTGAATATGTCGGGCTGCGTGCTTCATCATGAGGAATGGGGCCTTGGTGTTAATGGCAAACAGCTGGTCGTAAGCTTGCTCTGAGATATCCGCGATGGCTTTTTTCAGCACTTTACCTGCGTTGTTGATCACAATGTCTACTCGGCCGAAGGTTTCCAATGTTTGGCTGTAGAGCGCAAGAACCTGGCTTTCCTGGCTCAGATCGCCCTGAACCACAAGTGCCTGCCTGCCAATCTGAGTGATCTCGGCTGCGGTCTGCTGTGCGTCACTCAGCGATGCATCACTATGATAATGCACCACAACATTCGCGCCTCGTTCGGCCAGTGAAATGGCAAAGGCTCGGCCCATATTACGCGCTGAGCCAGTGACAATAGCGACTTTGTCGGTCAAATCGAAAAGTGTGCTTGAGGTGGACATAATGCTTACTCCTGTTGGATTAGTTGACGAAAGTAAGCTTAGTCGCTTGCGTTTATCTCAGGTATCCCATAAATTTTCATTTATTAATTGCGAAAAATGCAAAAAGCAATGAACACAAATGAGCTGACATTCCTCAAGGTCATAGAAGCTGGCAGTTTGAAAGGTGCTGCCGAGCAACTCAACACAGACCCTTCTTCGGTGAGTCGCAAGGTGGCGGCATTAGAGCAGCACTTGGGTATTAAACTGATTAACCGCTCTACGGTGCGATCCCAGCCGACTGAAGCCGGATTAGTTTATTTTCAGGGGCTAAAACATATTTCGGAGCAGCAGATAGAATTAGAAAATCGTCTGCGGGGGTTGCAGGATCAGCCCAGTGGGACTCTGACTATTGCTGCACCGGTCGATTTTGGTAATCAATTTGTCGTGCCTGTACTCAGTCAGATGCAGACGACTTACGACAATCTTAAGGTCGAGTTACTGCTGGGGAGCCATTTTGAAGACCTGACTGCAAATGGCATCGACGTGGCGGTGCGTATTGGTGTGTTGTCGGATTCGGCACTGATCTGCCGAGGTCTGGGCATGGCCGAGCGGGTGTTGGTTGCCAGTCGGGATTATCTTGCCCGGGTGGGAGAAATTAATGAGCCGTCGATGCTTGAACGGTGTCAGTTTGTGTTTTATTCCCGCGCTCAGGGTAACGCGCAGGTGAGAGTGCTAAAAGGCACAAAAGCCATCCAAGTCAAAGTGTCAGGGGGGTTTACAGTGAACAGTGTATCTGCTGTCAGGCAGCTTGTACTTGCTGGTAAAGGGGTGCACCTGGGACCAAGATGGGCATTCAAAGAGGCGCTGAACAGTGGCAAGTTGGTGGCCTTGTTAGCGGATTATCAGCTGGAGGGGTTTCCTGTGCATGCTGTTTATCGGCCCGGTGGATATGTCCCGGCCAAGATCCGATGTTTTATTGATCTGATGAGTGAGCATTGTAAGCGTGTCCTTTAAACGCTGAGCGAACAAACAGCCACTGAAGCAACTTCCCACAGTCAGTCAGCAATATTCTTCATTTTATTCTGTTGGACATTTGGTGTTTAATGATTGACCAATACCACGATAAGGAGCGTTTGGTTGCTATTATGAGTCATCTTCAGCTTTACTATTTTCCACTGTCCGGGCACAGCCATAAAGTGCTCACACTTGCGTCAATGCTGGGTCTGAGCATAGAGACTGTGACCGTTGATATAAAATCCGGTGAACACCTGTCTGAGTCGTTTGTACAATTCAACCCGGCTGCCAAGATACCTGTGTTGGTGGATGGGGACACGGTTATCACCGACTCTCATGCCATTTTGTTTTATCTTGCCCGGCAATATGATCCTGCAAGAGTCTGGTATCCAACTGACCTGACTACTCAGGTTGAGATCCAGCGATGGTTTGCCCTGTCTGCCGGTGAGTTGTGTACCGGTCCCGTGGCGCTGCGTGGGATCCGGGTGCTTGGGAAGCCCGGCAATGAGGCGCACGCGATGCAGCAGACGTTAAGGTTATTTTCACTCTTAAGCACCCAGCTTGAGCAAAGCCCCTGGCTTGCCGGGGGAACCCCGACTTTGGCTGACATTGCCTTGTACAGTTATACTGCGCTGATTGCCAGACTTGAGCCAAGCCTGCGTGATTTTCCGCGCGTACTTGACTGGTTGGCGCGCTTTGAGCAATTACCCGGATACCGGGCACTGCCTACAAAATAAGCGTATGCTTGGTTGAGATACATTGCTGATTTCGTCAATGTGCCGGTCACAGAGAATGAGGCATTGGCGCAACACCTGACAGCAACCAGGCTTGTCTTGTGGTTGATGGGCCAAATTCAATCAACCCCGTGGCTTGCAGCGCAGTGTGCTGGTAACCCAACTCAGTCACGCTTAGCTGCAGATAGTATGCGAAAAAACGCATATAAAAGTGTTGTGCCCCCATATCATCGAATAAATGGTAAATGGCTGTTAGTACATCAGGGTCACCGTTGAGCTTGTCGTGCCCACTGAGCTTGTGCATACCTGTTATCAGATTGTCCAGGTCTGCCTTTAAATCCGGGTGCATGTGTATCACTCTGGCAAGTGTCGGGCCCGGTTTTCTGCGCCAGTTTCGTTCTTTATGGGCGCTTTCATATTGTCTGAGTTGTCTCAAACGTGTGACTGCAAGCTCAATCAGGGTATCGGCGTCTGACTCGTCAGCACTGAGATAGTGCGCAAAGGCTGGTGCATAAAAAGCGCTTCTTAATAATGGGTTGGCCCGGCAATTAGGCATCTGAAGATGACGGGGCAAAGCCGCTGCCAGTGCTTCCGACAACCGGGCCGGGTTCGCGTCTGCCAGTGTTGGCAGTAAGTCACGAAACACATCACAAGGTAGGGTGAGTGTCAATGTGATCTGAATGTCTTGCTGCGCTTTGAGCTTGCGATAGAGTTGCCCGGCAAGGGTATCGACTTCACCGGGTGGAATGAGTCCCCAGACCGCTAACTCATCAGCAAGCTGACAAGCAGCTTGTTCACTCAGGCTGGCCTGACGTGTGCTATGTGACAGGGTCAGCGCCAGATTGAAGTCCCGCATTGAAACTTGATCTGGGGCTTTAAAGGTCGGCATGGCCGCTTCAAAGTCGAGATAAAACTGGCGTTTCTCTTCGCCCTCCTGGTCCTGATAACATCGCTGGCCTTGACCAGCTAGCTTGACATCACCATAAACATTTTCTTGAGTGACAACATGAAACTTGGCATCTTCGCGGCTCATCGCGTGCCAGGAAAAGACGTTGAAGTGGAAACCCCAAGTGTAATGTTGCTGTGTTACGCGCTGATTGAAAAATTGCTCTACATTAACTCGCTTCAGGTGCTTGTTCAGCTGGCCCATCAGTCTGCCGGTGACTGCTGCTTCATGCAGTGCCGGTGTGAGTGCGTCGTCGCGCACTGTCAGTTGTAAAAGTGCCTGATGCGCCTGCACTCGATGGTAATGGTAGTAAACGCTTAGCTCAACACCTGATTGAGCGGCTGTGCAGATCGAGGTTTCCAGGCTCTGTTGAATTTCTCTGATGCGTGGCTTTAGCTGTTCGAGCTTGTCCAGCCCCAGTCTTTTTAATAGCGCTGTCGCAACGGGGAGCAGTTGATTTGGTAATGTATTTGGAGGTAAGTGTGCTGTCAGTGCATCAACCTCTTCCGTAGAGCGTTGAAAGATAGCCTGCACCATAGCCGTGTATGCGACCTGAAACGCTTTTGGGTTACTCAGTTTTGCAGTGATACAGGCATTGACAGTATTTTGTGTATTGTTTGCGGTCGATTTGACATAGCTAAGGCGCAGTATATGAGGTGTGTCGACAGGTCGGACAAATATCACCTGGTAACCTCCCTCGATGGAAACCTCAAGGTTGGCGTTCAGACTGGCATTGAACGACAGATCCAGCAGCTCTCCTTGTGCTAGCCAGCGGCTGAACAGATGAAAGTTTCGACACAGCAACTCACTCCATTTTATTGAAGTGTGGACTGTTAATGTACCCTGAGTATCAAGCGCGAGAGACTCACCGGGGTTGAGCGATTTGACGTCCTCGTGGGAATAAATGCAGGGTATAGCGGTCAATTGCGCAGCGAGGGTATCTGCGATGATGTCGCCGGAGCGGGCGCTCAGGCAAGCTGCCAGCTGTATCTGCGTATTGGCCGATATGTGATTTGCTTGCTGGCGGAGCTGCGTTGTGGTGCCGCCAAGTGATGCTGATATTTCATAATGGAGCCAGCAGGTCCGTGGCTCAGCGCTGGTTTGGGTCGAAGGTTGCGTATTTTTAGGGACCGACTGACTCATTGATGTACGATCATGCACCGGGTGATCCAGTAGCGTTGCAGTCAGTGCGCTACTTGCAATGGCATGGCCACCCAGTGCGGCAAAGGTTGTGTTGTCGGTGAGCTGGCTGTGCAGCAAACGAGCGGGCCCGGTGTAGTCTCTAAAAGAATGACTCAGATGCTGTAGTTGTTGTGATTGATTGTATTGCACATGTAATGGCATGCCATATTCCCTCAAGATAAAAGTACAATGCTGTCAGTAAGTACTCACATTATCTTGTTGGTACTTTAGGTGCAGGCTTCCTACCCTAAGGGATCATGCCCAAGAGCGCAACTCAATCTGGTGGCAATTCAAACCACAGTGCTTCGAGTGGGGTCATTGCGGTTAGCTCAATAGACTCTTCTTCTGTGAGGCCTACTGCATCGCCTGCATTAAGGTGCGTTTGCGTGGATTGAGCTGCGCCCTTTATGAGGTGCAGATAACCCCAGCTTCCTGGTGCGTTCAGGGTCACAGTCTCGCCAGAAGATAACTGCAAACGATAAAGCCTGGCATCCTGATGGATGACCAATGAGTCGCGCTGTCCATCCGGGGTCACAAGTGGCGTAAGAGGACCTTTTTGGTGAATCGTAGCTTGTGTATAATTGGGGTTGAGCCCCTTTTTGTTAGGCCTGATCCAGATCTGTAAAAAGCGGGTTGGCTCAGTCGCAAAATAGTTGTACTCGGAATGTGTGATCCCGGTACCAGCGCTCATCAGCTGAATATCTCCGGCTGGAATAATGTGATGATTGCCTTTACTGTCTTTGTGTTCCAGCGCACCTTGCATAACGTAAGAAATGATCTCCATATCCCGGTGCCCATGGGTATCGAATCCCTTACCAGGCGCCACTGTATCGTCATTGATAACGCGTAGTACGGAAAATCCCATATGTTTAGGGTCGTAGTAATGACCAAATGAAAAGGTATGCTGGCTTTGCAACCAGCCCAGATTAACCAGGCCCCGCTCTGAGCCGCGACGAATTAATGGCATAGCAGTGATGCTCCTAAACTGTGATAACCCTACTTTACTGCTCTATCATGGAGAACAAAATGCGCGAATATCGCACCTACCATTCTGTAAAAAAGAATGGTTGCGTAGTATTGCAAAGCGCGCGCTTTTAAGCCCATATGCTAGAGTTATACAGCCAAATGCAATCTGTTAACCCATTTTCAGGAAGTGTTATGTCGTCATTAAATCAGTTTATTCCATCGCCTGTGATTGCCGTTGCGTCGGCCTACCAAACACACCTTGGCGATATCGATGTATTTATCTGTTTTGCGCAAATAGACGATGACAATCAACTCCTGCTCCAGCTCAGGGAAACTCATGCATTGCAGGTTGGAGATTTGGTCACGGTACATCTGGATAATCGCACCGGTGTTAGCGAATATGACGCTGAGTTGAGTGTTTATCGTTTATCTTATAAAGGCCGGGTAACTGCACTCAATGAGACAGAGAGAACCGTTTCTCCAATTGAGTATCAGGTTTATTATGGGATTTCGGTGGAACTGGAATATCGAGCGCCGGAGTATGAGTTCCCTGACGATCCGCGTGTGCAAACGCCATTGCCATGCACGCCGTTAACGGCAACGCCTGTAATGGATGATGAGGAACACGACAACAAAGTCGGGGTACTGATCACTAAAGCGCAATCACAACCACACACCACAGTGATGGCGTTTTTATCCAGCACCGATGATGATGTCTTTTTTATCACTTTGCCACAAACCTTTAAATCCAGCCTGATGAAGCGTGATAATCAGTGCTATTTTGCCATCGACAATCGTGCCAGTTTTACCTTTGAAAACTATGTAGAGTGGAATTACTCCATAATCGCAGGAAAGGTGCATCAGATAGCAAGTGACAGCGCCTTGTTCAATGAGGTGAGAGAATTGTTTATCTCTAAAAACCCCTGGGAAGTGGGGTTTTTCAGTCATCCGGACATTGAAATGTATCACCTGAAAGCTGAAAAGGTAGTGTGTCCTAAGCGATAGCGTTGTCAGATACTGACTGAATCTTGTTTATCTGAGAAGAAGTTTGTTTTTGTCTCGCATCTGATTAGACAATGCCTCTATGAGACTGATCCAGATCACTTTCAGGGGTCGCACTTTCGCGTTACAATTTGTCCAGTTATAAAAATATTTATAAAAATTAACATGGACAGAGAAACATCAACAGTGCAAGTATGGGCTTTAAAAGGCTTCCTTGACGAATTAAAGCGTATTAACAACACCATGGAAGATCGGCGTTTTGTGTTTATACTGGGCGCTGGTGCGTCGATCCAGTCTGGTGTTAAAGGCGCAGCCCCCCTGGCAAGGGAGTGGATGCAAATGCTGTTTCATCGGGTGGTATCGCCCGAGACTGACTTTGACAGCTGGCTTAAGTTGAACCCGCTGGAAATCGATAACTGGCAGCCTGATAACCTGGCTGGTCATTATCCCGAGATATTTGCTCGTTGTTTTTCTGGCGATCATGAGGCCGGCTTCGCAGAGCTGGAAAAGGCCATTGAAGCTGGTAGTCCGAGTTTTGGTTATGCCGTACTAGCCTGGATAATGACCAAAACCAGCCACAACATGGTGATCACCACCAATTTCGATAATCTGGTCGCCGACTCTTTGTATATTTACGGTCGTCGCTCTCCTCATGTGATTGGTCACGAAACCCTAGCTGGGTATCTGAAGCCACTGGCACGACGCCCTATGGTGGCCAAAATTCACCGTGACTTGTTTACCGACCCCATCAATGATCCAGATGGCACCGGGCAGCTGAAAAAGCCCTGGGAAGATGCCCTGAGGAATATCTTCAAATTCTATACCCCCATTTTTATTGGCTATGGCGGTAACGACGGTAGTCTGATGAACTTTTTATCTGATTTATCTTCCAGGGACATCAGTGGCAGACCGTTTTGGTGCTATTACGAACCAGGCGGACAACCAAATGGCGACATCGCTGCGCTGATGCAAAAGCATAACGGCGTGCTGATCCCCACCCCTGAATGGGATCAGCTGATGCTGGATATCGGTAATCTCTGGGGTTATAAGCATGATGATCAGTTAAAAGACCTGGAGCGCTACACCGAAGATATGAAGCAAACGCTTCAGGAGCAGGTACTGAACACCTCTCGTGAGGGGGGAGAAGAGATCAAAACGAAGCTATTGCCTAAGCCTAAGAAAGAGCAGGATAAAAGCTGGTTGGATTGGTCTTTAGAGGCTGAGGGTAAGTGGACCGTTGAAGATAAAGTGGAACACTATAAGCTGGCAATTGAGGCATTGCCTGAGTCAGCGGAGCTGCACTTCAATTATGCTTATTGGTTATTCGACATTGGTCATGCGGAGAGTGCGAAACAGCACTATAAAATAGCGATAGACATTGACCCGGATGATTTCGCTGCTCAAAGCAACTATGCATCAGTATTAGAATCTTCTGGGGAAACCGAGAAAGCTGAAATTCACTATAAAAAGGCACTGGCGTTACGTCCTGGGGATGTGAACGCGACGTATAACTATGCGAATATGTTATCAGGTCTTGAGCGATACGAAGAGGCAGAAATTTATTATAAAAAAGCGCTGGCTCTTAAACCTGATGACACTAAGGCGATGAACAATTATGCTTGCTTGCTGATTGACCTAAAGCGCTTAGAAGAAGCTGAAAGCCTGGTAAACAGAGCATTGGATTTATCGCCTGAGCACCCTGTATTTGTTGAGACTAAGTCAGAGTTATTGTTTGCACAAGAAAAATACCAAGATGCGCTAAACACGATAGAGAGAGCACTGGAGTTGGATCCGGGAAGCCAGCAAGCTAAAGACATTAAAGCGCAGATCGAGCAAGAGATTAAACGCGGTAAAAAAGGCGCTTCGCGCAGAAAAAAATGAAAGGCACAGCGTGGCTGTGTGTTAAGCAGATGCCGGCTCAGGGCTGATATAACCAAGGGGATTTGGCATGAACCTAGTGTGTATGTGCTCAGCCCAGTTAGATGTTTGGAACAGTCAGCAGCCTTTTAAAATGTCTTACTATCGAATACAACTCCAACCCTTTTCATCCGTTATCCCGTGCTCGATACGGGATCTTGTTTTAGGCGACTCCGTTGATGATGTATTGCGTGGTCTCACCTTCGCCCTTCCTCCCTCCACTATTGCACGATAGTTGTCCCAAAAAGTCACGGTCGCACAGTCAAAGTAATCCCTAAGCCACAATCAAGCGTGATAGGTGTGTCGATGGGCGCTGACTCAGATGTTATCTCGCCGACAGAAAAACGCTCTGCGTCCGTGTTTTGTTCATAAGCGCTGCAGGCATAAATGACATACCAGTGTGCGCCTTCGTGCCACAGTGCAGAGATAGTCGCCTGAAATGTTCTCTGTCCAACTTCGCCACTGAATGTGGTCGCCTCTTCTGATAACGTCAATCTGCCTCCTGGCCATTCAACGACCTTTGACGGGGGGGATACACATGCCATTAAAGACAAAATGAGTGGTATCAGCAGGTAAAATCGTGGCTTGATTATCGGCATGATTGGCCTCTTTTGTTGCACAAGTTCCGGTTAAGATGACACAGAAAAACGTGCTTTTCCAGCTCGGAAATAAGGTGGGATTTAGAGACTGTTGTTAAGCAAAAAAGACCATGTTAATGGCTTTGAAATGGGCTGTTTTATCATCAGTTAGAATAACCATTGCTCAGCCTTCATTGGGCTCTCGTAACCATTCATCACTTTTCCATAAGCGATTTTATCCAATACTTATAATAACTTGCAGCCCATCAATGCAAAGCAACAAAATGGGTGGCCGGATATGGAACAGCAATTTAAAGATCGCAGAGCAGAACTTTTGGTACAAAAAATGCGCCGTACCGAGCGCTTTATGCGCCATCAGCAACTCGAAAAGACAGCGGTGTCATTTGGTGATGAACAGCTTGAGTTTATCGAGCATGCAATGGTAGATGGACTGAACGAAGACACCATACGCACCATTGAATTTCATCGGCGTTGTCTGGCGGCGGGGATAGACAATGGTCGTCACTACTGGTGCTTTAAACAAGGCGAACAGCTGGTTGGCATGTCCGGTTATCATTATCGCTTATGGGACCCAAAAAGCATTGTCTGGGGAGGCTGGTTTGTAGCCGATCAGCATGTCTCACCTCTGGTCAAAATGGCAATGTTGCTGGATACCCTAAAGGTCTTGTTGGAAGAAACCAACTATGAGGAGCTGTACATTGAGGTGTTTGCCGACACCACGCAGTCCAATATTCTCAATATCTATCATTCTTTGCAGTTTACCTCTTTGGGTCGTTTCGAAAGCTTCTATGGTCCGCAACAGGATATGGTGGTGATGAAACTGGAGTTGGCTGAAGTAAGAGCTTTATGGCTCAACACCACGCGTCCACTTGAGCGGGTTCAGTAGCATGCTCCTGTTATATGTGGAGTCTGGCGCGGGGTCACGAGCACTGGCAGAGGCTCTGGCGAGCGGTTTTCGCAAACAAGGCAAAACCGTTGAGCTGTTGTCAGTGTCCGATCTGTTGCCACAGTGGCTCTCCGACTTGCTGTTTGGTCAGTATTATCAGTGGTGCATGTCGGGCAAACAACATCACAGTAAGTTATATGCAAGCCGCTGGTTTTATCCGTTTCTCTACCGACTATTACCGTTGTGGCTGGCGCTTAAAGGCAATGAAAAGCTGGAAGAAGCGAAAGCGGTGATCCGTCGCCATAACCAGGTGGTTGCCTGTAGTTATTACGGTGCATTTTTCGCCCGTTATTTTGCCAGACTGGCTGGGCACAAGGTCGAAGTCAGTGGCGTGCTGGGTGATTATCAAATCTCTAATGGCTGGCGGACGCCGTTAACTCAGTTGTTTGTTTCTCATCAGTACAGTCATCCTGTGTTGGACTGGCATCGCGCCAGAGGGACCGACATATTGCCCCTGGGTATCCCGACTGAGGTAGCCTCAGACTTAACGGTGACAGACCAAAACACCGCGAAGAAGAAAGAGGCTACTCTGAACATTTTACTCTGCGGCGGTGGCTGGGGGTTGGGCATTTCGGCTTCAACAGTGGCTTTGTTATTGGCTCAGAACCCCTCTGGTTCGGTGACGGTCATTTGCGGCCAGAATGAGGCTTTACACCAGCTGCTAGGAGCACGTTTTAGTCAAGAAATTGCCCAACATCAGTTGCAACTGGCCGGGTTCGTGTCGGATATGCAGCCCTACTATGCCCAGGCGGACATCATAATTACGAAAGCAGGCGGCCTGACTCTGACCGAAGCGGCCCTGGCCAATACCTGTCTGATCATTCATGGCGCTTTACCCGGGCAAGAGCAACACAATCGAGCGGTGTTTGTCGCTCAGGGCGCAGCACTGAACGCGCGCAATGATCAGCAGCTCAGTGACTTGCTCAACCAAATACAGACATCGGCATCACTGCGCAGCCAGACCATCATGAAGGCTGCTACTTTAGTGAACGCCAATGCATCAAACCAGATTTGTCATCATTTACTCGCAAGTAGCAAATAATATTGTAGGAGTCGATTATGTGGACTAAGAAAGCCACGCAACTGGCGGTCAGCGAATTACCGCAGGCACATCAGAATTTTATGGCCAGAAACCCAGGGTTTACCGCCCATCATCAGGCCAGCACCGAGCGAGTGGCTAACGCCCTCAGACGCTATGCCGCGAGCGGAAAAATCGAAGCAGATAATATCTGTAAGCTGGTCATTAAAATGACCAGCAGCTGTAATTTGCGCTGTGAGCAGTGTTTTCAGTGGCGTGAAACAGGCTTTCACCATGGCCTGGATCCTACGGCCATCCCTTATGAGCAAAGTGGTCATTTATTTGATTTTGTCGAGCGTCAGCGCTGTGACATCATACTGACCGGGGGAGAGCCCACTTTACACCCTGACTTTCCAAAGTTTCTCAGCCGTCTGGCTGAAGCCGGGTGCTTTATTTATATCTGTACCAATGGCCTGATGATTAAGCGCCACTTTGAGGTATTGAGTAAGTATCACGATCAGCTGGCCTTTTTGATTTCCATCGACGGCCCAAAAGACATCCATGACTCGATCCGGGGTAAAGGCACCTACAACAAAACCATGGCCGGTATTAAATTGCTGGCTGACGGTAAAAAAGAGGGTAAACAGTGGCTGATCGGGGTAGAGAATACCATGATGGCTAAGAATCTGGACCGGGCGACTGAGTTACTTAATGAGTGCGAACAGGCCGGTGTTGACTGGATGATCTACAACCACCTGTGGGTCGTGGACATGATGGCGCGCAGCGAGTACCACCGCTTTTGTGAAGACTTCGACACTGTGCCTAATTCCTATACCGGGTTTGATATGGGGGATTTTCGCCCGGATTACATTGAACACGTCATCGACACTATAGATACATTGCGTGCCTATCCGGCACAGATCCCCGTGTTGTTCGGGCCGGATTATGATGCGGATGAAATCCGTCAGTACTATCGCGGCAAAATGCCAGCACGGCCACATTATCTCAAAATGGGTGTGAAACTGGATGTTGATATTGGTGGCAAGCTGGTGATGACCAAGCAGTTCCCTGATCTGGTATTTGGTAATGTGCTTGATACCCCAATTGAGGAGCTCATTGCTTCTGAGCCATACCAGCGTGCAGCAAAGACGATGCGTGAGCAAAGTCTAAAGGTGCTCAACGCGTGTCCCGATGCACATAACTTTTTGCTCTAGAGGTGCGCATGTTGTCCGTGATCTTGCCTGCTCATAATGAAGCAAAAACTTTAGCAGTTACTTTGCCGTTACTGGTTGAACAGTTGCCTCTGGATGCTGAGCTGATCGTGGTCTGTGATACCTGTTCGGATGCAACCGTGCAGGTGGCGCGGGCCTATACTGAGCAGGTATTTACTATTTCCGCAGGCAGTGCCGCTGCAGCGCGTAATTATGGCGCTGCACAGGCAAATGGCAACATGCTGCTGTTTCTTGATGCTGATACCGTGTGTAGTGCGCAATTACCAGCGCAGATTGCTCAGTTTGCCAAGGACAGTCACAGAGCTGTGTATGGTACGGCGCCACTGAAGAGCGACAGTGGTCACTGGCTCGGTCGTTTTGTCGCGACGGATATCAATCGTTTTAACCAGCGTCACCAGAGCATGGGCGGCAATTGTTTTGTGTCGGCTGACTTGTTTGAAACCGTTGGTGGCTTTAATACACGTTTATTACGTGGCGAAGACACCGATCTGGGCGTGCGTTGCCAGCGTGAGGGTGGGCATTATGTGTGGCTTAGTCAAAGTCATTTTGTTCATAACGAGCGAAAGTTCCGTACTCATGGTTACCTGCGGTATTACGGCTCGTTGTTACTCGGTGGCGTTTTATGGCAGCTTTCACCGCGCTTGTATGCCCGCAGTCTGGGAGGACAGGCATGATAGAAAAATGCAGAGCTCTATGGCAGGTGCTGTCGCTCAAACTGGTTTTATTGAGCAGCTTAAGCGCCTGCACCACCATTTTGATCCTACATACCTTCACCATGGCACTGCAACTGGATAGTAGTAATTCGGCCAGCCTGGCTCAGGGCGCTATCTGGTTCTCAATGGCTTTCATTGGCTTTGTGGTGGTGCAGCTGACCTTTCAGCGCAGCGTGATCCGACTGACTGAAACCACCATCAAGACCGTGCGGTTGGATATTCTGGATGCGGTGCGCCATGCGCGATTGCAGATGATCGAGCAATTTGGCCAGGAGCGGATCCTCTCGGCGATTGCTTATGATGCCAACACACTCAGCCAGCTTAATCAGTTCGTCGCGTTAAGTGTGGGCCACTTATTTACCGTGATTGCGGCACTGATTTACATGTTTGTGATTGCGCCTATGGGGGCATTACTTGCACTGGGTCTGATAGCGCTTGCAGTGACGGCCTATTGCTTACGCTTTGCCCGCATTCATCAGGGATATGAACGTGCGCGAGAGGCTGAGGACAGCTTCTTTACGCATTTGCATGATCTGTTGATGGGGATCCGGGAAGTGAAGCAAAATGCTGTGCGCAATGACTCGCTGTATCAGGAACACCTGACCCGGGATGCGACTGCAGTCCAGCACAATAAAATCATGGCGGAATGTCGTTTTGCGCATAATCAGCTGATGTTGATGGCCGCACTTTATCTATTGGCTGCGGTGGCGGTATTTGTTGCGCCGCTGTGGTTTGCCTTATCGCCCCAGCAGAGTATCAGCTTTGTGATCATCACTTTGTTTATGGTGAGCCCGTTCCACAGCAGTATGGAGTTATTTCGGGTGCTTAGTCAGCTCCAGGTTTCGCAACAAAAGCTGGCTGAAATCAAACAACTGGCCTGCGAAGCCGGGGAGCAGAGCATTGTGCCATCAGACGTGTCGTTTTCGCATCGGCTGACGCTCCACAAGTTGATGTTTGAGTACCAGCAAGGGTTTACCGTGGGACCTGTTAATCTGGAGGTTAATCAGGGAGATATCGTGTTTATATCTGGCGGTAATGGCTCCGGTAAAACCACCTTTATGCGCTTACTCAGTGGCTTGTATACGCCGCGAAGTGGCCAGATCTGGCTTGATAATACCCAGTTGGATGATGCTCAGTTATTGGCTTATCGCCAGCTGTTTTCCGGTATCTCGGCGGACAGTGTGGTGTTTACTGATCGCTATGGTCAGCCGATGCATGAAGCGTCGATCAATCAATGGCTGGACAAGCTGGCGTTGAGCGACAAAGTGCAGTTTCGTGACGGCCGCTTTACCAATACCCGCTTGTCGACGGGCCAGATGAAGCGCCTGGCCCTGGTGCAGGCTTTGATGGAAGAGCGTCCTATTCTGGTGTTGGACGAATTTGCCGCCAACATCGACCCCGAAAGTCGTCAGGTGTTTTACCGTCAGTGGTTACCGACATTGAAGGCCATGGGCAAAACCCTGTTCGTGATCACCCATGATGAGGCGTACTTTGATTGTTGTGACTGCCATTACCTGATGCGTGATGGTCAGCTTCATCCCTATCCGGCACAGTCGTTGTCGCTGGTTAAATCCCACTAAGGAGCTTGCTATGAAAGATTATCAGTTAACCTGGTTGGCACCAAGGGTGACAACGCAAACGACAGCAATATTGGTGCCGTTTTATAATGAAGCAGGTGATAAAACACACTTTGCTGAGCGACTGGCTTACTTTGATGGGCTGGCAGCCCGTCATCCCGAACTTGATATTATCCTCATTGATGACGGCTCTACCGATCAACCCTTCTCGGCCAACACAGAGCAGCTAACACATCTTAGCCTCAGCCGGGTGATGCCAAATGGTCAAAAGATTGGGGCGCTTTACACTGTGATCCAAGCTTTGTCTCATCAGTACATCATTTTCACCGACTTTGATACTGAGCTTCAGGGTCTGGATAACCTGCCTGATATACATAATAAGTTAGCGACGGACGCCACTGCAATGGGTTGCTATTTCAGTATGCGCCCCACAGCCGGTAACACGCCCGCGGTGCAGTTTCAGATGCTGGAATATGCGCTGGAGCGAGCGAGTTATCAATTCAGTAAGAATGAGGGCAGTGTGCCTATTATGCCGGGTGCGGGCTGTTTGTATAAGCGGCCAGTCATAGAGGATCTGTTGTCCCGGCACAGCGGGCTGCGCAGCGGTGAAGACAGAGAAACGTGTTTGCTGGGTCTGGAGCTGGGCTATACGGTATTTTATGCACCTCAGATTGAGGCGCTGACACAGCCGCCGCAAACCTTCGGTGCTTTACTGCATCAACGTCGGCGCTGGTCGCAGGGGTTTGTAGAGGTCGCGCTGCATAAAGCGGCGTTTTATCGCAATCAGATGGCAGAGAAAACCGTATTAGGACTGCGCCATCGGATCGATATGATTTCAGTGAGCATTTTTTTATTAATGCCGCTGATATTACTGATGGCATTTCTTATCAGCAGTACTGTCGGCATGGCCCTGGTTCTGGCGTGGACGGCACTGGGCTTTGTTGAAACCTTTTGGCTGTACAGCAAAGCCAGCGATGAATTTCGTACCATCCCCCACCATAAGCTGAAGTTGTGTCTGATCCCATTTGCACGCGTGCTGCTGGAAGTGCCAACCTGGTGGCGGGTGATAGGACGAGTCTGTCTGAACAAACTACAAGGTAAAGGAGCGTGCGCATGAGCAGTTACTTTGTAGCCCAAACCGGCAACCCGTTTATTGCGGGTCAGTATAGCCGAGTACATAGTCTGGGTATGGATTGCCGGCCTCGTCATTTGACTCGTCAGCTGGAGCTGGGCTGTCGACGCGGACCATTTGACTGGATCGGTGGTCGTTCTGTTGCCGATCTCGATAAGGCACTGCAAACGCGGTGCAAAGAGGTACTCTTACTGGAGAACCTAGAACCTTATGAACCTGATTGCAAAGAGTACCGAAAGTACGCTGATCGCTCAGCGGGATATCTTTCTGCCCATGACTTTGCGATAGAAAATCATGATCTGGTGCACGAGTATCCCGCATTTCGTGAGAAGTTTGATGGCATTTGCAATCGTTTCTTTTCTGAACTGGCTGAGCTTGACAGTGTGCTGTTCTTTTTAAGTGTGGCAATGGAAGAAAATGCCGACTGGCAATTTGAAACCCCGGATGAGATCCTGGCTAACACGCTGAAATTAAAAACGACGCTTGAGCAAGTGTGCCCAAATGCTCAGGTCGCTCTGCTGGTGGCCACCTTTCATGACGAGTTGGTTGAACAGAGCCGGCCTGGGCTGGCGTTTACCCGTAAATACACCTTTGATAATGATGAGCCCTGGATGGAAGGTCAGGAGCTGATACATTGGAGCAATATGCTGGTCGGTGTCAATGGCTTTAGCGGGCTGGCAGCCCACAGGGAGTCGGCATGAAATCAGCCACTGTTGCCGACATGGTCACTAATATTCTTAATCAGCCCATTCAGGCTGTGGCACTTCAGGGCGATAACTGGACCTGCAATTATGGCGAACTGCGCGGGCAAGTGATGGGATGTGTTAAGCAGCTGCGCGACTCGGGAATTCAGTCTGATGAGTGTGTCGCTGTGTATGGCGATGATCCGCGCTTAAGTGCTGTGGGGATAATCAGCGCGTTGTTGCTTGGCTGTCCTTTTGTCTGTCTGGACGTGCATTTTCCCGCTACGCGCAAACAGCATATGTTGGCTCGCAGCCAGGCGCGCGTTGTACTTTATAGTCAGAACGATCCTTGTTTGGGTGGTACAGGTTGTAGAGTCGAGCTGGATTGTGCTTTGGCCGATGATGTATTGGCGGCTTGTGACGTATCGACAGGCAATCAGGATGAGGCTAGGCGCGTTGCTTATCACGTGTATACCTCTGGCAGCACAGGCAAGCCAAAAGGCATCGCGATTTCACGCCACAGCCTGGCTCAGCAGATCCAGGCTGCTCAGCAACAATACCAGCTGACACCGGGCAATCGTGCCTTATGTATTTTATCCAGCTCAACAGACGCCTTTTTGCAGCAATTATTGATGTTTCTGTCAGCCGGAGCTTGTGTGTGTTTTACACAAGGTTCGGTGCTTGACCCAGCCGAGTTTGCAAAAGTCTGCATCTCGCAGGCAATTACCCATATTGATGTGCCCCCCAGCTTGATGGCGAACTTTTTGGCAGATCCCAAAGCCCGTGACTGGCTGTCGAGCATGCACCTGAGTACGGTGATCCTCGGCGGTGAAGAGTTCAGTCACAACATAGTGCGTCAATGGGACAGGCTTAATTTGTTTGAACACATTGCGTTATATAACGAATATGGCCCATCTGAAGCCACAGTGACCTCCTGCTTACATCAGGTAACCCGGGCAGATTTAAAGCGCAGCCGGGTGCCCATTGGGAGGCCTTCGGCGGGTAGTATTTTGCTGATTGTGGACGAGCAGGGCAGACCGGCAAAACAAGGTGAGTTGCTGATCGGTGGTGAGGGAGTGGCCCTGGAATATCTGGCAGAGCCGCAAAAAACAGCACAGCAGTTTATTTCTATGGCGCGCCTTGGCAAGACGCAGCGATTCTATCGCAGTGGCGATCTAGTGTGCCGGGATGAGCAGGGGCTGATCACCTATCTTGGGCGGCTGGACAATCAGGTTAACCTGCTTGGCCATCGGATTGAGTTAGAAGGTATTGAAGCCGTGTTGGATCAGTACCCGGGCATCCGCAGTTCGGCGGTATTATGTGTTGGCACTCAGCTGATCGCTTTTATAGCGGGCGACCTCAATGATGCAGATACGACCGCGCTGCGCAAAATGCTAAGCGAGGCATTACCTGCCTACATGTTGCCAGCACAGTTTTTTTATTATACGCAGCTGCCAACCACCGCGATTGGTAAAATTGATAAGCCAGCTTTAAAGCGCGTTGCTGAACTTAGATTAGAGCAACGCGAACAGGTGGCGACCTTGCCAGAGTTAGTCGCACAGAGTCTGAATGTGCCCTTGGCTTATCTCAATAGTAACAAGGGCTACAAGGCACAGGGAGGTGACTCACTGAAAGCGCTGACGTTACAAACCCGTGCCAGACAACATGGCTGGTCAGTATCGTTAAGCCAGTTGCTCAGCGATGTACCTCTGGCCCGGTTAACGTCTTCTTCGGCTCGCACCTCATTACGTTTTGAGCCAGCGTTGCTTAACTTTGCTCTGCCTAATAAGCTGGCCATGATCCATATCGATGGGATTGAGCGCTGGCAGGTATGTACTATGTTGTTCACTCAACAACAGCTGAGCTGTGAAAAAGTCCATCAGGTTGTGCGTATATTACTGCTGAAATACCCGGCTTTAAGGCTGCGCTTTGACCCAATAAACATGACGCAGCGTGTGAGTAAAGGGGCTTTACACTTGAGTGCTGAGCTCACGGTAGCGAGCTTTGATGATTTTAAACAGCAAGCCCGGGCGGCATTTAAAGCTTGTTTGGCTGAGTCTTCATTATCAGAGCAATTGGTGACCATTGCTAGTTATCGCAGTCGTTATGGACACATAGTCGCCCTGGGGATCAGCCACTTATTGGTGGATGATATCAGTTTGCAAGTACTCAGTAGCGACCTCGAAAGCCTGCTGAACGCCCCCAAACACTTCGACAGACAGCGAGACTGGGCGCTATTGCATTGGCAGCGGCAATGTCACAATGCGGTCATGGCGGGCCATTTTAATGCCGATCTTAGCTACTGGCGGGAAGCGTTGAACACACGTGGTGCATTTTGTCAGGAAGCGGAACGTAAACTCGTAAAGCTTCATAACAACAAGCCTATCTATAGCCAGGTACAATTAGCCACCCCACAGCAGCTAGCTTTGTTATTACCGCGCTTAGCCCGTCAGGGCACATCACTACAAGCGGTGTTGTTTGCTGCCTTGGCACACAGTTACTATCAATGTAGCGGTGACAGTGCCGTTGCTGTCGGACTGGAAAACAATGGCAGACAGCCTTTCACAGGCAGTGGCAGCGGGATCTCGGTGGAAGTGGGGCAGGCAGTGGGCTGGTTTGCTCACAGTGCGCCGTTGCTGCTGCATGCGGGTGAGGAACCAGATTCACAATTGGCACTGACGCAAGCGGATTTAGCCAGATACCCGGTGGGTGGGCACAGTTATGGCTGGCTAAGTATGTTTAGCACGGATGAGGCATTCAAAACGCTGGTGCAAACCCAGGCACCCAGAGTGTCGGTTGCTTTTGCAGATCTGGGTGATTTGCCGGAGCAGCAGTTGTTTGCTCAGCCAAGGTTTGGTCTGAGCGGGCAGGATTGGCTGACAGACGAGCAGGTATTTGCTTTTGAACAGCGTTATCACTGGTTACAGGTTCGTTTTGTTCGCGATCAAGATGTTGGTCTGGTCGTTGAGTTAAACAGTGATGCCGACCTTGTCAGCGAGCTTTGGCTGGACAGTTTATCCGGGTTGATAGCGAGGTGCTTTGACCAGAATTGTTGCGAGTGACAGACTATTTTACTCCGGCAACTGGCGGAAAAAGTGCCTGATATGTTATAAGCTTAGGTACCTGTTTCAGTAGGTAGGGTAAAAGTGCAATTAGGTCGAGACTACTTAACATTCATATTTGTCAGCCTGCTATGCTTAAGTGCATTTAGTACAGCGGCACAGACCTGTGCGCAAACTGTTACAGTCAGTGCCAGCGACAACTGGCCACCCTATTCCTATCGGGTAGATGAGCAATATCACGGACTGGATATTGAGATCCTCGAGCTGGTCCTGAAAAGTGCCAATTTATGTTGGCGCTATGTATCATTCCCCTCATCCAGCCGGACTTTTGAAGAATTTAAAAAAGGTAAAGTCGATGTGATTTTTGCAGCCAGCTTTACCCAGGAGCGACGCCGGTTTTCGGAGTTCAGCTTGCCGTATCGGGATGAGGTGATGCAGTTATTTCGTCACGTTGATAACCCTTTGAGTCCGCAAAGTGCATTTGCGCCTACCTTAAGCTTTTTGACCAAGTCTATCGTGGCCGTGAATCGCGGCAGTGTCTATGGTGATGCCTTTTCACGCATAGTTCAGCAGTGCCCGGATTGTGTGGTGGACATTAACCTGGCCACAGAGCGTTTTGACTTGTTGGTCAAAAAGCGTGTCGACTATGCGGTGGAAGATTTGTTCACCGGTATTTATTTAATTAACCGTGACCCCTACAAGGCGCATGTGAGGGCAAGCCGTTTGACCGTACATAAAAACCCCGCGCATTATATGATCCGGCCAGGCCTGTTCAGTGAGCAACAATTGCAGCAATTCAACCTGGCTATTGTGCGCAATCAGGCGGCGATTGACGGGTTGATAGATTTACATTTTCAGCGCCTGTTATCCGGTTCTGTGCAAACTAAGCAGTAAGCGTGCACTGTGCGGGTCGGCGCATATGGTATTCAAATTCGTCTTCATCGTAAGTTTTGAAGCCCAGTGAGAAATACAAATGACGGGCCGGGTTGTGTTTGAGCACAGTCAGGAAAAACGGGTTCTCGGGATATTGTTCAAACATGTGCCTGAGTGTGTTGCGTCCCAGCCCTTGCTTTTGATATTGCGGATCAATTTGTAACTGCATCACCTCCACTTGCTTGTCTCGCAGTCGGAATTTGAGGGTTCCGACCCTCACCTGATCAATGATCAGCAAATGAGAATGAGCATAGTCTTCCTCAAGCCGGCACAGATGCGCCTCGTCACTGAGAAAAACCCCTTCCCGTTCCAGATGTTCCACCATAGTTTGCAGACGTAGGTTTAACAGATAGGGTTTGTCGGTATCGCAAGCTTGCTTTAGTTCAATATGCATTGTCCTTTCCTTGTTCTGTTTGTGGTTATTTCGTCAGAGTGCGTGGATATGCAGCAATACTTTATGTATCGGCTAGTGAGGACTCTGTTCTTGCAGCCCTGAATTCATCTAATCCCAAAGCGACAGGGGTTGCAAGCGGAAATTGTTTAAAGAAACAAAACTTTAATGAATCTGATTAGCCTTGACTGGGGCATACAGATATAGACCGAATAGGGGTAATCTGCGCGCTTGAGCGACTATATTTTGTGCTTTGTAGTTGAATGTCTGGTTTTAAAACCGTACCATAATTGCAAATGATAACGATTAGTATAAATATGAGTTTTATTGCAATTATCCCGCTTTGGCTGGCCGCACTGAGTTTGTACCTCGGCAGCCAGCGACAAATTATCATCACGCGTGCATTACCCAAACCTTTGGCTGGGTTTGGCGCTATGTCTTTATTTTTACTTGGTATTGTAACTTTTAGCTTTGATTACCCTTGGGTTTCGTCGATGTTGGCGGCCCTGGTGGTGTTTATGCTGAGTTTGTTTACGGTGACGATTAGCTCGGGTTATTCCAGAGGGCGCACCTTGTCGATTACGGGAGGCGTGTGTTTGTTTAGCCTGCTTTTTGGGGGAGCAAGCTATGTGGCCTAAAACACTATCGGGTTTGTTCATTGGCCTGTTCTTATCCATCTCTGTGGTGCTTAACCTGAATTTACTGTTGCCGTTTTCAGAGGGAACCCGCCTCTTAATTGGCCTTATTCTGGCGTTTCCCATTTGGGCAGCGGCGCTGGTATGGGCCTATTCATTTCCTTCGGCCTGGAAGTCTTTCAGGGCCTTGATGTTGGCGCTGGTGCCATCCGTTTTACTTAATACTGCCCTGATGGTGCTGAGGTAAATAAGACAATGAATAATCAAACCCTTAAATCACTGACCAATGCGCACGCCTGGGTCGGTCTGATCATTTCTACCGTCTTGTTTGTGGTGTTTTTTGCCGGTGCTATTACTTTGTTTAAGGACAATATCACCAGCTGGGAGCGCACTCCTTTGTTGGTTGATGCTGCGCATAACACTGAGCATCCGGCGTTTGATAAAGCCATAGCCACCATTGAGAAAAATTATCAGGTGGATATGCATGGTGGCATGTTTATGTATGCCCCTGACCAGCACAACCCGTTTATTGAGGCCCGATTTGAGAGCGAGCTGGATCAGCCAGATCCGATCACAGGTGAAGACCATCTTCATCAGGCCTTGTTACTGGACGCTATTACAGGAGAAATTGTAGCCAGCAGCGATACGCATAACTATGCGCACTTCCTGTACAAAATGCACTATGACCTGGGGCTGGGACGCGCAGGCTTATATTTTGTTGGCCTGGTTACCCTGTTCTTTTTTGTGGCGATCCTGAGTGGCATTGTGATCCACTGGCGCAAACTGTTCAGCAAGTTCTTTCAGTATCGAAAAGAGGGCAATAAAGATAAGTGGCTTGATGCACATAACCTGATAGGTACTATGGGCTTGCCGATGCATCTTATGTATGCATTTACAGGCCTGGTATTTAATCTGGTGATTATTTACCAGATCTCCTACGCGGTGATTTTGTATCAGGGCAATCAGGAAGCCTTGCTGGATGCGGCCGGGTTCGATCAGCCTCACCTGGAAGAAGTCGATAAGCGTATGGCCATGACAGGCGTCGATGACATGTATCGTCGAGCTATGGCTACTATGGGCGATGTCACTATACAAAGGATCAGCATTGAGCACTTTGGTGATGAGAATGCGATTTTGGTGTTTGCAGCGACCAGTAACGAAGATTTCTCTTTGTGGCGCGAAGTACGCTATCTGATGAGTAGTCAGGAGCAAATCTATCTGACTATGGACAACTATGACAATGCCGTGCGTGGCGGATTGTCGACCATTGCCAGCCTGCATTTCGGTGATTTTGCTGGCTATGGTATGCGCCTGGCGTTTTTCTTGTTTGGTCTGGCGACTGCCTATGTGATCATCACAGGTAACCTGATGTGGATTGCCAAACGCGCTAAACAACGAAATCAGAGCCAGCGTAGCCTCAACTTTGTAAGGCGTTTAACCTCAGGGAGCTTTATTGGCGTTGTGGCGGCTACTGCGGCAGGGTTCGCACTGGCACGAGCGCTGCCGGTTGAGTATCTGGGGCGGACTGAGTTGATTGAACGAAGTTTCTACCTTATCTGGGTTATCAGTATTGTGGTGTCACAGCTTATGAGTAATCAAAAGCTGTTTTGTAAGGCGTTGCTGAGTGCGTCTGCTGCGCTGTTTGCAATGACGGCTATCAGCGACTGGACCTTGTTCTACAGTACGTCGAGTTTGCTCGACGGTGCTGCACTGCGGGATGTTTTGCTAGTTGATACTATGCTGCTGCTATTGGCGGCCATTTGTATGGCCGCAACGAAACGCGTGTATGCGCAGGAAGTGAAGGCACAGCCAATTGGCGCTGAGCCCATAACCTCTTAGGTATAACATCCATGATGAGAAGGCGCTGTGAACAGCGCCTTTTTTGTCAGATAATAGGCGTGTGTTCGTTAATTCATATCCTCTACGAATATGGGTTATTCTTCACAATCCATTGTTGGGCAATTATCCGGGCCCAATGGGTTTTTTCTGCGCTTGCTTTCTAAATGGATTTCCAGCGTGTCAGAGAATTTAACTTTAATAGACGCCGAGTGTTGGCGATTGATTAGCGAGTTACCAGAAACGGAAATTCGTACTGACTGACCGCTGATAATTTGCCGTATGGCATCTTTGGCCTTCACACCCAGGTCTTCGCCGCCGTGGACAAATTCACCGCTAGGGATAGCTTGGTCTAGTGAGAAAATGGTGCGAGAACCAGTGAGTTTATCGTTGTTTATGGCTTGCTTGATCGATTTGGCGATTTCTGATTCAACGTAACGATTAATCAGGGTAGACAAAACTGGAATACTGATCCCCAGAAAACGGGTTTCGAAGTCAATATTCAGGTTGACTGGGGTGACTCGGATGTTGCTGACAACACCATTGGTTGGATTGTAGTCGGCAGTTGCCCAGATCTCTGGTGAGTTGATACGTCCATATGCCTTAAAAATGAAAGAGGGCGTTCTTTTAAGTGTAATCTTTGCTTTGGATTTAATACCAACCCCACCCACTTTCGCTAAGATCCGGCCGTTTGATTCCTTAAGTTCAAAATTCATCGCCCCTATCAGGCTGGTATTTACATAGTCGAGATCAAAGCTGCCATTTAGGTTAGAGTCGACGCTTTGATAAACTTTTTGTTTAATTGCTTCTGACAGTTCTTTGCGCCGTGAGGACGTATTAGCCAGTATTCTTCTGATTTTTTTGTCTCTGTCCAGAACACATTTTTTAAATCCTTTATAAGAGACAGATGCACTCACCCGGGTAACGTAGTCGTTACTGTTATATTGTTCAAAGAGTTCATTAAAGTCGCATTCCCCGGTCTCATTGAATGCCGCAGAAGCTGTACCTGGTGCAAAACCCCAGCTTAATATTGCTGCCAATGTCAGGATCTTAACTTTTGATATAAGACTCATTTCTATTTCCTTTTGTATTCAATTTGGGTGCTAATGTATTTCTTTTTGTTTATTGTGTCAATTTAATGTCAATAAATTGTTCTTTTGGTGTTTTTTTATTGCTTTCTTATTTTTTCTAGAATTGGAGAAGCTAACTGTCCGATGCGACGGTAGCAGAGTCCTAAGCAATAGGAGGCATCAAGCGCCAAAGCAGGCCACACAAAATGTTTAGCTGTTATCGTGAATCGCGTATGAAAAATGTCATTTTGATCAACGCCAGCACCAATGAATCTCGCTGGCTGTTTGACTCAGTGGATCAGCTTATCTATCGCTTTGATACCCTGGAGCAAGAAGGCGCTCGGCTGAGTGAGCAAAATCAGGCGATTTTCTACGAGCTTATCAATGAAGACAGCAATGCGGATCAGCAGCTGGATTACAATGATGAATTCATTTTTGCTTTGAGTCGTCTTGATGGCTCCGGCTACACCGAAATCATCAGTGGTTACAGCGATCTGATAACACAGGCTGTAAATAAACAGGGCAACTTACTGATAGTGTATCGTCGACAGGAGCAGGTTTTCAGTGCTTTGATCGATTTGCGTGACTTTGAGCTACTTGATAAACGCGCCTTACCTAAAGTGGGTGATCAAGTAAGCACGCGTTGAGTATTGAGATATGAGGCACTGACAGAGGTGCCTCAGAATACTTTTTAAATTTTTTAGTGGCAAGTGACCGGGCATTTATCAGGGCCCAGCGGGTTCTTTCTGCGTTGACTATCTAACTGTATTTCCAGCGTGTCAGAGAGCTTAACGTTTAAAGAAGCTGAATGCGTTGTGTAGCCCAGTGAATTACCCGAGACCGAAATACGGACGGACTGACCACTGATGATGTGACGAATAGCATCCTTTGCCTTCACACCCAAATCTTCACCACCATAGAAAAATTCACCGCTTGGGATCGCTTTATCCAAAGAGAAAATAGTGCGAGAACCGGTTAACTTATCACTGTTAATGGCGGCATATGCCATGCTCGATAGCTTGGACTCAACAAAGTTGTCTATCAGGTTTGACAGGCCAGGGATGCTGATCCCCAAAAAGCGCGTTTCAAAGTCAATGTTCAGGTTGACCGGATTCACTCTGATGTTACTCACTTCACCACTGAAGGCATTGTAGTCTGCGGTTGCCCAGATTTCAGGGGAGTTGATCCTGCCATAGGCTTTGAAAATAAACGACGGGGTGTTTTTTAAGGTTATTTTTGCGGTAGAACTGATACCGACACCACCCACTTTTGCTAAGATACGACCGCCTGATTCACGCAGCTCAAATACCATAGGACCATTGAGGTTGGTGTTAACATAGTCAAGGTCAAAGCTGCCATTCAGGTTAGCGTCGACGCTCTGATAAATCTTTTGGCGGATGTCTGCCTCAAGTGCATTTCTGCGCGCAGAGGTTTTTGCCAGCACAGATTTCACATAGTTGTTTCTGTCCAGCGCACAACCCTGATAGCCTTTGTAAGAAACAGATGCGCTAACCCGGGTCACATAATCGTCCCGATTGTGTTGCTCAAATAAGCTGTAGAAATCACACTCGCCAATATTGTTGTTGATAGCGGCTGATGCCATACCGGGCACAAAACCAGTGCTTAAAACCGCTGCAAGTGTCAATGCTTTTACTTTTGTGATCATTTTTCATTTCCTTTGTGTTTTAATTTCAGGTAACAAGCTATCTATTTTTGTTATTAAATGTCAAAGGAATAAATATTAATTTTTAACTAAATTAAATCCAGATCATCTTTTTTCAGCTTAACGCGCAGGAGGAGTCACATCGTTTAGCTCTTCTTTTAGCAAACGTAGCAGTGCTCTGAGCCCTGGGTGTCGCTCTAAGTCACGACAATATAGGTAGTAATCTACGCTGGGCAAGGTTTGTTTTATTGGTATGAAATCAATGTGCCTGCTGTCTGATTCAGATAATGACGCCGGTACGATTGCAAAGCCAACCTGGTTAGCAACCAGAGCCAGTGTGGCGGATTTGGTTTTGACTTGCTGGACCAGTTTGGGACGCACATGTGCGATGGCAAAGGCCTGATTAATTTCATCATACAATTCAGGATGTAAATCGCGTGGATAGCTAATATAGGGTTTCCTGGCCAGTGCTGACAGACACAGTTCTGATGTGGTGAATTGCCATGCTCGCGGCACTGCCAGTACATAGGGCTCTTTTTTGAGAAGATACAAATGCTCATCCGACAGGGCATGCTGATGCAGTCTGATAATTGCGGCATCCAGCAACTGGGCGTGACATTGTGAGATTAGCTGTTGGGTGGTGCCTTCTTCCAGGTCAATCAGATAATCCGGATGCTGTTGGTGAAATAGCGCAATACGGGGCGCAATTAACACATCGATTGCCAGGCCGATGGCACCTAAGCGCAAAGGGAGTAGCTCACCTGACTGCTCAGCCCCCAGGTAACGCATTAACGCATAATGACTTTCCAGTACCTGATCTGCATGTTGGATCAGTCGTTCGCCTCTGCGTGTCAATGAGACCTGGCGTGTTGAGCGTTCAAAAACGGTAAATCCAAGTTGTTGTTCAATTTTCTTGATCTGCTGGCTTAACGGGGGCTGGGCCATGTTTAGTCGGCGGGCTGCTTTGCTGAAGCTGAGTTCCTGGGCCACGGTAACCAGATAGCGGAGTTTTCGAAGGTCGAGCCAATCTATATTCATTAGATATAAATAAAGGTGATTTATATATTGGATAAAACAATATGCTTTGGGTAACTTAGATGCAAATAACAAAAAGGAATAATGATGATGCAGAGACTATTAACCGCATTGCTGACATGTGCAGCCCTCGTCAGTGCAGCCGTTCAGGCAAAGTTGGTACAACACCCCTATTATTCGCAAGCCATTGAAGGCAGTTATATCGGCACTGACCCTAACCGAACTATCAGCGTCTATCTGCCTAAAGACTATGACACCAGCAAAAAAAATTATCCGGTATTGTATTTTCTGGGGGCATATAACTGGCCCGATCGATTTGCTCAGAGCCTGGCTAAGCGCTTTGATACATTCATACAAAATGGGCACAGTATGGACTTTATTGTTGTTATGCTAGACGGGGATACCCCTCTGCGTGGCAGTTTCTACGTTAATTCAAAAGCACACGGTAATTTTGAAGACTTTGTGATGAAAGAAGCCTTGCCTTTTGTTGCTGCGAACTACCGGACCAGCAAGCAACCCGGAGACACTGCCATTGCTGGATTCTCTATGGGTGGAACAGGCGCATTGCGTTTTGCTGCCAAATATCCGCAACACTTCAACCATGTTTATGCCATGAGCCCAGGTCTGTTTTCAGAGCAGGGCATGCAAGACTCCTACCTGGCTGATGAGAAAGCGGTGGCAGGTTATAAGCTGTTTCGTCAGCAACTGGCAAAAGCAGCCGACCCCGCGGCATTTATGGCAAGTGCATTTGCCGATTATCAGGGGTTAAAACTCTGGCAACAAGGGGTCGATCACTCTAATCTGGCACTGGTGCTTGCTTATGGCAGTGCGTTTGCAGGCACACAAAGTGATGCGTTTGGCCCCCATTATACTGAGCTTGAGAGCAGCAGAGACGCCTGGCAAGGCGGGTTTGGTGAGTTGCTCAGACTATACACAAACCCACATGTCCTGAGTAAGTTGCAAACTGTACATGTAGAGGTGGGTAATAAAGATGAATACCGTTGGATCTCAGACGGCAGTATGCGCCTTGGTGAACTGAGCCGGGCCAGCAATAGCAAGGTACAGGTAGAAGTGTTTGAAGGCGACCACAGTAGCCGTTTTGGTGAGCGCATCAGCGAGCGAGTGCTGCCACATTTTGCGACCGTATTTAGTAAACGTACTGAGCTGTAAACAAGCTATGGGCGCGCTCGCTCAAAACTCTGGGCGAGTTTTTCTCGCGCGTAAATTTTAGCGTTAGCGAATTACAAAATTTATATTGCCCGTTTATCTAGACACTGAATATGCGCTAGGTAAATGAACATACTCAAGCTTGGCTGCACACAGCTACTTGTCTATTTACACAGAGATCTGTAAAAAAGGATTAAATAACAAAAAAGGAAACGCTCAATATGGAATATCTCTACGCAATCATCCTCTTTGCGATTTCGTCCTCTGTTACACCTGGCCCTAACAACATTATGGTCATGACCTCTGGCGTAAACTTTGGCGTAAAAAAGAGTCTGCCTTTGTTGAGCGGTATATGCATTGGTTTTGCCTTTATGCTGCTGTTAGTTGGGCTTGGTTTTTCTCGCTTGTTTGAATGGTTTCCCGCGCTACATATGATCATCAAATGTGCGGGCGTGCTGTATTTGCTGTATCTGGCCTGGTTGATTGCGCGTTCAGCCGAGAACCAGGAGACGGACAGCCAGGGAGAGCCGCTCTCATTTTTGAAAGGCGCTTTGTTTCAATGGATCAATGGTAAAGCCTGGGTGGTGGCGACAGGCGCGATTGCCGCCTTTACCTCTGTGGGTGGTGGCGTTGATACTCAGACTATGCTGATTGCTACCACTTTTTTATTGGTGTCCTTTCCTTGTGTTGGTGTCTGGTTGTTGTTTGGCTCGCTGCTAAAAACCTGGCTGAACAGTACCGCCAGTCGTCAGCGCTTTAATCTGGCGATGGCGGGACTCCTGGTGATCTCTGTATTACCGGTCTTAAAGGAAATAGTGGTACAGTTATCGGGAACGAAGACCACGCTTTGACCGAATGTAGTGTAAAGGGCATTTACACTTGCGTGTATCATCACGGCTTTGAAAGACAAAGTGTATGGTACGTTCTTGGCAGGGTGGCTAAATCAGGTCTGACAGATAATAACAACGTAAGGAATACCCAGATGATCACTTATCGACTCGCTTTGCCGACTGAAGCCGACACGCTAAAATCCCTGCTATGGCAGCATGGTCAGAATGAATGGAATTACCTCACCGAAGACGGGGTGAATGCCGAGTTTGAGTTGCTCGAACGTGGGGCTGCAAGTGCCGTGGTGGCAGTACAGGATGACGAAATTATCGGCTGCTCGGTACTGATTGACGCAACACATAGCCCGGATTACCTCAACAAATATACGCACCAGAAATTGATGTACTTTATCGGCGATGTGGTGGTTGCAAGTCAGCATGGTGGGAAAGGCATTGCCACAGCCCTGTTACAGGCGTGTATCACGCAGGCCAGGGAAGTTGGCGCTGAAGTGGTGTTAATTGAGCGACATGAGGAAAACCTGGCTTCGGCAGGTATGATGCGAAAAGCCGGATTTCATATCCTTGATACTTTTCATGATCCGGAAAAGCGCAGTGCGGGCTCACAAAATAGCTGTATTCTGGCCATTGAGCTTGGAGCGTGAACTTAACAGTGTCTCTGATACTCAGTTAAGCTTTGTTCAGACCACACATATAACAGTGTGGTCTTTGCCGATAAGATCAGCGAACGGCAACCGTCACGCCCGATGCTGCTAATACCGAGCCGGCACAGCGGTTGAGCATGGTCAGTCGTCGTGGTGTCGATATGAGCTTTCTGGCCTGATTGCCCAGATAAACATATCCCAGATTAACTGAGCCAAATGCCAGCGTTGCACATGCCATGATCCCTAAAATGTCCGTAGCGGTCATACTTTCTATGGCGACAAAGGTAGGAAACAAAGCAACATAAAAAACAATGGCTTTTGGGTTACTCAGCGTCAGCAAAAAACCACTCAGTACGGCCGATTGGGTGCTATGTGTTGCCGTGTCTGAGGCCGAAGTACCGGGCTTTGACAGTAGCAAGGAGATGCCCATCCAGATCAAGTAAGCGGCACAGAGATATTTGATGATAACAAAAGCGCCACCCAACACCTCGGCAACGACCGCCAGGCCAGAAATTGCAAGTAAAATGAACACATAATCGGCCAGCAGCAGGCCCGCAGTCATACATATGCCTCGTTTGTATCCACTGGCAACGGAGGCCGATGTAATGGCGAATACGGCAGGTCCGGGTATGATGGCGACAACAAACATTGCGATAAACAATGCCATATAGTGTTCAATGGTCATGCAATTTCTCCTTTTGAGCTCAAAAACTATTCTCGCTGATCGTACCTCAGCTCACGTCTTTAATGTAACTTATTTTGTTGTTGTGGAAGCGGAACCGGGTTTCACCCTCAAGCTGGAACGTATCTCCGGCACTTAAGCCATTCGGCAGATCCACTGCAAGCGTTGCCTGGTATTGAATGTAGGCTGTGGCTGCGTGCTCTTCGAGTGCTAATTCTATGATTGTCTGTTGGCGGGTTTCGAATAACGCAGCTCCTTTTACAGCGAGTTGCTCAAACGCCACTTTACCATGTGCGCTGGCGGTGATCTCGCCATTTGATTCGTTTTCAAACACGATCTGTTCATCTAACAGTGCCAGCATAGCGGCGATATCAAAGGCGTTGTAGGCGTGAATATAAGCCTCAACCAGATCAATGTGAGTGGGTTCTGACATGTCAATTCTCCTTAAATGAACCATGTTTGCCGCTGCGATTTTGAACAGGGCTGAAGTTATTAAATCGGCTGAGATAGAGTTTGGCAAGGGGCTTAATGGTAAAAATCAGCCTAAGTGTGCACGGTTTTTGTGGCAGTTCTGCGCCGGTTATCTGACTAAATTATTCACTTCGTCTTACGTTTTTAGTAATTAACCCCAATTTGATGATTGTTGAAATGTTATATTATAACATTTTTGGTGTTGTAACTAAGATAAGAACTAGGATCTCACAAACATGTCATTGCTTTTGTCAACGCTGACGGTTATTGCGTCAGCTGCATCTGCGCCTGCAACCGGGGTGGAAAAGTCAGTAGAAAAAATTGAAGTACAAGGGGTGCGCTCACGTCTGATCAAATCGGGTGCCTTAAAAGACGATATTGCCAAAACGGAGCTACTCTCAAACGAGTATATAAAAAACACCCAGTCTTCCAGCCTGGCAGATGCAATCCAAAATGCCATTGGCATTCGCGTGTCTAATGAATGTGCTATGTGTGGCGCAAAGCGGATCATGATCAATGGACTTAAAGGGGAGCACACCAATGTATTGGTTGATGGCATCCCCATGCATACTATGATTTCTGGTTTTTACGGCATGGACTCAGTGGCTGCGTCCGGCATTGGGCGTATTGAAATTGCCCGTGGTGCCGGTGCATCACTCACTGCGCCGGAAGCCATTGGTGGTACGGTTAACCTGGTAACGGCGGAGCCCAGCGAAGATAAAATTGAACTGGATATGGCGACGGGTAGCGATGGATATAAGCTGATCTCTGCGCTGGCAAGTGGCATTAGTACAGACGGCAATACCCGTGCAACTCTGATTGGTCAGTATGATAACAAAGACCAGTTTGATGGCGACGGCAACGGTGTAAGCGAAAACCCGGCCCTGACCAATCAGTCACTGACGTTAATGGTATCTCATGATATTGGTTATTCAGACAATATCCGTGTGCGGCTGAATCAAACCCAATCAGAAGTGTTTGGTGGTCCGGTTCTGGGTGATACGGCAACCAGTATTTCTGCCACTTTGGCCAGTGTCAGTCAGGGCGAAGCTGATTCCTTATTTGTGAATGATGATGTGAGAAATCGCTACATCGGCAATGCCTGGGAAACTGCAGAATGGGTTAAAACAGAGCGCGAAGAAGCCAGTCTCAGCTGGTTACACGAAATTTCATCCCGTCTGAATGTGACGTCAAGCTTGGCATACGTGGATCATATTCAGGATTCGTTCTACGAAAGCACAGATTACTATGCTGAAGACACTATGTACTATTATTCGGTGCGCTTTAACTATGATCTGAATGCTCAGCATCTGCTTACCTTTGGTGCGGATAAGCGAGATGAGAAGATGCGTTCTTCGTCTGCTGCGCTGGAAAGTGCAGCAAATTATGTATCCGATAGTTTTGATTACGATACAACGGGACTTTATATACAGGATACCTGGTTACCAAACGAGTCAATTGAAGTCTCTGCTGCGTTACGTCTGGATCAGATCCAGGCCGACTTTGTAGATCCGCAAAAACCAGGCATTGAAATAGACAAAACCATTCTGTCGCCCAGGGTCGACATGCGTTACTTCCACAATGACACTTTTACCTCACGTTTGTCGTTGGGTCAGGGTTATCGTGCGCCTTTATCCTTCTTTGAAAGTGACCACGGCATACTGGATTCCGGCAAAGGCTTTCAGGTAGAGGTCAGTGAACCCGAGCGCTCAAAATCAGCTACTTACTCGCTCAGCTATGAGGCAGAAATGCTGACTGTCACAGCCTCAGCCGCACATACCAAAGTGGAGCACCTGGCCACTTTGTCCCATACCGATTCAGGCACGCCGGTGCTTACTCAGCTGACAGAAACTGCCGCAGTGACCGCTGTCGATATTTCGGCAAACTGGCAGGTTTCGGATACTCTGACTGTGTCCGCAATCGCTGAGCAATATCATTATGATGAAACATTCAAAGCGTCCTTTGGGATTGCACCGATTGAAAAGCGCGCGACGCTCAGCACCGACTTACATATTAATGATTGGGAAATCATAACCAGTGCAATCTGGGTGGCGAGTCGAGATCTGACAGATTATGGTTATGAAGGCTTTAACGATGCCAATGGTGAGTTTGCCAAACCAACCACAGTTGAGAGTTATGTCACGGTTGATTTAAAAGTGGTTAAGCCGCTTTCAGAATTTCTAAGCCTCTATGCCGGTGCCAGCAATCTGTTTGATTATAATCAGGCTGAAGATATGGGCAGTCCGCTGATGTACGATGCTGAAGGGGGTTATGATGTGGTATATATTCATGGCCCACTAAGAGGCAGGCAGGCTTACCTTGGACTCACCTATGAGTTTTAAATGGGTGGTCATGTTGCTGGCTACCTGCCTGGTATCTAAGAGTCAGGCGACTGACTTTTATACGCAGACTATGCAGCGTCTTGATGACGCTGCCTATGGCGAGCAGCAAACGCTGGCCCCGTTTACTGGTGCGCCAGTGCTGATGTCCTTTTTTATGCCAAACTGTCGCTGGTGTGAAAAGCAGCACGTCGCACTGAGCAACCTGATCGAGTCCTGTGCTGACGTTCAGCCCGTGATGATGGGGGTGAACGGTAATCGCCGTGATTTGCGTCGCGCACTCAAGCGAAAGCACAATGAATTCCCCGCCTTTTTGAGCAGTCGTGAGTTGATTCAGGCGTTAGGGGCAAACCCGCCAGTTCCGATGACATTGATCTTTAATCATCAAGGTGAACTGGTGTTTTACACTCAGGGCTATCGATCGCAGCAAACCTTATCCGCATTACTAAAAGAGTATCAAGTGACCAAGTGCCTCTAAGTTATTGCGATGACTCAGGGAGATGATGCCGTGTTCGTGCGTCAATTTCATTGCGATAAACTCAATAAGTTTCTCTAATTACCTGCTACTTACTGTTTTTTGAACAGCTCTCTTCTATATTTATTAAGACAATACAGTCATCTGGTTTGTTGGGGGGCACTTGAGCGAGCCGTTACCTTCTATGTCTCTTGTGAAGAGATTAACTCAGCTTAACTTGTCGGTGATGGCAAGCAGTATGCTATTGGTCTTTTCGCTAACCTCGATATTACTGTGGTTTGTGGTTCGCGACCGTCAGGCTGAAACCGCAGAAATTAACCTTGCTCAGCTGGCGCATAACGTGGTGCCTATGCTGGTTTTTAATGACGCAGAAACTGCCAGCAAAGAGCTTGAGTTAGTCGGGATCAATAAAGATGTGCTGTTTGTGTCTTTGCGCAATGCCAAAGGTGAAGTGTTCAGTGAGTATGCCAAGCCCAGTTTTGTGCCGTCTTCTTCTTTATATCAACAAGTTGGTACTGAATCCCAGCGCGAATACGAAGGCGTGCGAATGCGCTTATATTACCCGGTGTCAATCAAGGGCAAACTTGAAGGTGACCTGATCATGGTGCTCGACTTAACCGGCATGATGTATTGGTATTTGCAGTTGGTGCTTATGCTGGCGTTACTGATCGCCGCTTTGTTCACTGGGTCTGTGTATTTGTTGGCACGTGTGCAGCGTCAGGCTCTGATGCCCCTGATCACTTTGTCGGAGTTGGCTCAGCGAGTGTCCAGTGAGCACAATTTTCAGTTGCGCGCCAATGTGATCCGGGATGATGAAATAGGTATTCTAACGCGTAGCTTCAATGAGTTACTCAAGCGTGTGGACATTTCTCAGGCGGAGCTGAAGCAACAATTGGAGCAGGAGCAGGCCCAGGGTCAGCAACTCAAACAAATGGTACGCACCGATCCGCTCACCAATTTACCAAACCGGGTTGCCCTGAATCAGTTACTCAAAGAAATAACATGCGAGGGATGTAATCCCAGGCCGCTTAGTTGTCTGATGTTCATTGACCTGGATAACTTTAAGTTCGTCAACGACAACTATGGTCATGATGCGGGTGATGAAACCTTGATTGAGGTTGGAAATCGGATCAGCGCCATGATCCGCAGCGATGATCTGCTCTGTCGACTGGGCGGTGACGAATTTGCGTTATTGCTGCCCAGCATTGAATCAACGGAGAATGCCGAGAAGCTGGCCGCACGGATAGTGACTATTATTAATCGGCCTATCATGGTTAAAGACACTGTGATGCCAATCGGTATTAGTATTGGTCTTGCTTATACGCCGCTGGATGCTGACGCGCCTATGGATCTGCTCAATTGCGCCGACGATGCTATGTATGCAGCCAAGCGCGCAGGAAAAAATAACTTTAAGGTATTTAGCAAACAGGCACCCGTATGAAGCAGCTGTATCTTATCGCCGGGTTCATTTACTTGCTCTCAGCTAACGTATTGGCTCAAAACGACCCGCTGCCCGATCTGGAAGATTTACTGAGTCAGCAGCTCAATCAGTTACCCAGTAATACGCAAATTTCTGCGGGTTCCAGAATTGAACGCTCCAGCAGTGACAGCATGGCTGTGACTCATGTGGTCACCGACAAGGACATCAGGCAGTTTAACCTGCAATCACTGGCAGATATTCTGGCTATGTTTGTTGGGATCACGACCCGGGATAACAGCTCATTCATTTACCTGGGCGCAAGGGGAATAGGTCGGCCCGGGGACTTTAATTCGCGTTTTTTGTTTTTGCTGGATGGCACCAGAATGAACGAAAACCTATTAGATGCCGGGCTCATAGGCTACGAAAATTTTGTCGATGTGGGACTGATTGAGCGGGTGGAGTATAGCCCAGGTGCATCTGCGGCTTTGTATGGGAATAACGCGCTGCTTGGAGTCATTAATATAGTCACTAAGACCAGCAGCAAACTACGTGGCCTGAACACCGCGTTCTCTGCAACCAACGATGAAACACAGCATGGCCGGATAACCGCCGGGTTTCGTTCACAAGGCGGCGCGGATAGCTGGCTTTCTTTGAGCGGCTCTAAGTTACGCTCTATCGACTTTCCTGTACCGGGCGCGCCGCCCGAACTGCTGGCCTGGCAACATTTGAACAAAGAAAGTAGCAGCAGAGCCATGTTCAGCCATCAAAGTGGCAGTTTTCAGTTTCAGGCAGCAGTTTCTCGGCGCCAACGCAGTTTCCCTGATGGGTTTAGTGTACTGCGCTCGGGAGCGCCGGTGAATACGACGCCGGAGCTTGAGACGCTCGATAATGAAGCCTATTTTGTGGCGCTGACCTTTGATGACACCATCTCGGATGACATAGAGGCGTATTTTCATATCTCGACCCATGGTAATGATCTGATCCGTAACTTTCCGCTTATCTTGCCTGATGGCGGGCTTGAATTTGTCCGCCCAATGAATTCGGGGCGCTGGAGCAATGTAGATGGTCAGTTGGTGTTTTTGGGGGTCGAAAATCACGAATTTATGGTGGGAATAGACTTTCAAAAAGACCACCGGCAGGAGTTTAGCTCCCGCTCCAGCCTACCCACGCAGTTTAATTTTGAGCAAAAAAGCAATGAAAATCGCTATGGTGTGTATGTTCAGGACTTGTGGCGTATTACCCCTAAGTTCAAATTTCAGTGGGCGCTGAGGTATGATAATTCTGACTTTAGTTCAGCCAGATGGTCACCCAGTTTTACTGCCAAATACAGTGTCACAGAAGGCCACCACTTGTTACTGCGCCATAGCCGGGCGTTCAGAGTTGCAAACTTCCTCGAACGAAATGCGAACAACGTATTCAATGAGCCTAATCCAAACAATGAAACCATTGATTATAATGAAATCAGCCTGGTACAGCGATGGAGTGATTCGCTGTCGTCGTTTAGTACGCTGTACTACGCCAACATAGACAACCTCATCCATCAGGATTTCTTCCGGCCAATCTACTTTAATCCGCCACCTATTCGTAGTCATGGCTTTGAGTTTGGCGCGGACAAACGCTGGGCCAACGGTATGTCACTGATCGCCAGCACAGCTATTCAGCGCTCGCGACTAAAAGGTGGATTTGGTATTGCCAACTCGCCGGAGTTTATCGGTAAGGTGCGTTTTAGCTTACCGCTTGGTCGTTCAGGCTTTACGCTGAGTTTGAATTCTTATGCCGTCAGTAAAAGAAGAACCTTTGACAGTCATTTACCGGGCTTTGCCAGTCATGATGTCAGTGTAAACTGGCAAAACGAGGAGGACTTATTCGTTGCTCTGGGCGTCAGGAATATTACCGACAAAGAAATACTCGATATTACCGACGACGGGTTTGTGCCTTATCTGCAACGTCGTCGTCAGGTGCACTTGTCGGTTAACTGGAGCTGGAACAATGATTAAGCTGCTTGTTGCGGTATTTTTTTTATTGTTCTGGTCTGAGGGAAAGGCTCAGAACCTGAGTGAAAACGAGCTTAAGGCGGCGTTTTTATATCGTTTTAGTCAGTTTAGTAAATGGCCGCCGCCTCCGCCCGATAAACTGAGCTTTTGTGTGGTCGGAAACCCCGATCTCTTTAAGGCCATTAATTCTTTGCTGCACGAGCAGGAAGTGGATGATGACACGGAAGTCATTGAGTTGCCCGACAATGCGCAAGTATCGCAATGCGATATTCTGTTTTTAAGCCAGCAAAACCGCCAACAAACCCAATACTGGCTGGAAGATCTGGAACAGTCTCCGGTGTTAGTGGTGGCCGATACCAGCGAAGGGTTTCGTCAGGGGGCCATGATAGGTCTGATAGCCGATGCCAATAATCTCAGTTTTCGCGTTAACCTGACGGATGCAAAGCGGCGTGGCCTGAACTTCAGTGCACATTTACTAAAACTGGCCACTGAGGTACGGTGAAACAGGTAAAACATGGCTAATAAAAATAACAAAGTGCAAAGGAGAATATCATGAAGTTGATGGGACTCGATCTGGCCTGGCATAGTGAAAAGAATCCATCCGCGGCGGCAATCGGACAATTGGAGCGAGGTGTATTGTCTCTGGAAGCCTTGGAGTCCACACTGTTTGGGATCACTGATGTAATGGCGTTCATCGCGAACGAACCTTCGCTTACTGGCATAGCGATTGATGCGCCGTTGATCATTGAAAATCAGACTGGCCAGCGGGAGTGTGAAAAGCAACTTAGCAGGGACTATGGCTCGCGAAAAGCGTCTTGTCATACATCAAACACCACCTTATACCCTGCTGCGTCAAGTGTTGTACTCTCTATGGCATTGCAGGAACTTGGGTTTGGGCATTTGGCTGACTCACAATGGCAAATTGAGTGTTATCCGCACCCTGCGATGATTGAGTGTTTTGAGTTGCCCGAAAGGCTGCTTTATAAAAAAGGGGATGTGACCACGCGAAAAGCTGGTCAGATTGCGTTGGCCAGTTTAATTGCACAGCTCGCTTCCTCAAAGGTTTTGGCACTCCAGATACCAGAGCGGTTCTCCTATATTTTGACTGAGGCCCATATTGACTCGTTGAGCGGGCAAGCGCTCAAAAGTAATTAAGACGCACTGGATGCCATATTTTGTTTGTATATTGCCGGGCTGTACCAGATTAGTGCCAAGGGGATGACCTATGGCTGCGACAAGCAAGGGTATATCTGGGTGCCGCAAATACAGTGCATTTCGTGGTCTCCACACAGCCAGGAAACGTCTGCATAACGCCTGGTACAGTTGAGTCTTATCCTGTTAAAGTAGCTGACAGTGGTTAAACCCGCTGCCCGTGAATATACAAACAGATAGAGACTCAGGTATGGGGTCATTTTAAGGCAAGTCTAGTGATCGAATTAAAAGAATCAAAAATTGTAGAGGTTGAGCGTTTTGTGGAGATGGAAAGTGCGAGTGATACCGCAGGTTTTATTCTTCCCTATAGCGCAGAGCAACACCTTGTCGCGATGGCACAAGCCCAGGTAATTTATTTATCTATCTACCATAGCCAAGTTCTGGTTGGCTTTATCATTCTTTCTCTGGATGGTACTTCCAGTGTCGAGTTTCGCAGAATTGTGGTTAGTGAAAAAGGCCGTGGGATTGGTCAACACGCAATGAACAGCATGGAACAATACTGCATCGACGTGCTTGGACGTAAACGTATTTGGCTGGATGTGTTTAGTGAAAATGCCCGTGGGATCCATATTTATCAAAAGCAGGGATATAATCAGTTTGATCGGGGTGAATATCATGGCCAGTCGTTACTGTTCATGGAGAAGTTACTCTAACATTTTGTCTTACCGCATGTTTTGCTCTATTGGGGGTGATAAGTGTGATTTTATCAGCTCAAAGGTCGGTGCTGGCTGGTGCTCTGCAAACCCGATATTACATTCATCGCGTACAAGGCGGGAGCCTTATGAATGAGGCTCCCGTTTATCATCCACCTGATTGGTTATGACGCTATTAAAGTACTACAGTAATATCAACTGCTCTGATTGAATCGGTGCTTATCCTGCTGGGTACCCCTGTGGAGATTTTTTGTTCAGAGCCCTGATATTTGTGTATCCAAACAGATCAACGTCGCTGTTATTGTCGGCATACATGCGGGCAATACAGTACTCTAATGCTTCTCTGTTGTTTTTCCCTGCTTCGCTCGGATGAAAGAAACCAAAGTTAGGGTCGAAATAGACTATCTCGTCGTGATTTGACCCGGTACATACGATTAACTCATGGTTTCTTGCTCGCTTTGGCTTGGGTACACTCGTCTTTCCAACCCATATTGTCATGCGATATAACCGATTGAACGCCAGTTCGCCATTTTCAATGCCGTCACTGATGTGAAAAGGAGAATTACGCACTTGCTGACTTTTTGCGAAGTTCATCATTGCTGTGATGGCTGTGAAATCTCTGGCTTTTTTTACGGCGTTTGCATAGTTGTTGGCCTGAAACCAGGGGCCATCTTTGGACTCAATGTAGTTGCACATTCCATAACACACGCCCCCTGCTGAGGGACCTCCGCCGGCATGTAACCAGGTATTTTGCTTGATAGATCTGATTTTTTCGTTTGGCATAATAGTACCTATTTAGTTGATTAGTCATTTTTCATTTATTGAGAGTTTAAGTAGGTGGTAGCGCCAACGCTCAGAGGAAGTGATGGAAATATCAGGTGAAACAACTACTCGATATGCGGCACTGAGCGAAACATTCAGATATAGGGGTTAAGCACAACTTCTCATCTTCTGGGCTCTCGTTGTTGCTTTGGTGAATCGGCTTCTGGTTGGCAGTGCAGTATTTTTACCTTGCACAGTATTTGCACTTTCTTTGCGCGGTGTTTGCACAATCCACTCATATAGTGAGATCAGAGATAGCAGCAAAGCTATCAGGTGTTCAGCTCTGTGGGAGTGATTAGTATGAATACAGTGCATAAAAGGTCGTTGTTGGCAGTGTGGGTATCAGTGTTGGTGTTGTCCGCATGCGGTGGCTCAGGATCTGGGGATGATAACAGTACTCAGGCGCAGTCGAGTTCACCAAGCGGTGAGGTCAGTGGCAGCAGTTCTGGCTCAGTAACAGTGAGCGATAGTACGACAGATAATACGAGTGACAATGACACCGGCTCTGATAATTCAGCGTCAGAAGATCCCGAATTGAATACAGATACAGGTATTGCGCTAACGGCGGGGTCGACCGATGGGGTACTGTGTGATTACTTTTATAATGAGTTTAATGACTCTGCGTCGGTGCAAATGACCAGTAATGCTGACTGGAGTTGCACAGGTACCACCCGGCAACTCACTGCGAACGGCATTCCTGATCATCAGACAGGCACTTTTCCCAACCCGGGGAACCCCAATACTATCAGTGAAACGGCGGTGTCCATCAGTTATACCCTTACCCCTGAACAGACTGACACGGTATCAACACTGGGAGGGCCGAGAGGGGCAACGGGTTATGTGTTGAATGGCGTTAAGATTGATGCGAATACTGCGGGTTCCTGTGACGACTCGGGCAATAGTTGTAGCTTGGTTGGTAACACAGGCAACTGGCACATAGAAGCGCTTGGTCAGACGAGCTTTGACTTTGGCACCGATGATAACAATGCCCATGTTCAGCCTAATGGTTCATATCATTATCACGGAATGCCGGAAGGGTTTATTGCGATGCGTGGTGGTTCAGAGTCCAGTATGACCTTGATTGGCTGGGCGGCTGACGGCTTTCCCATTTATGCCCGCTACGGTTACAGCGATGCACAGGACGCTGGGTCGGCGTTAAAGGTGATGACGGGCAGCTATCAGCTGGTACAAAACGTCAGCAGTAGTCGGCCAGCCACATCAGTTTACGCCTTAGGGACGTTTGCACAGGATTGGGAATACGTTGCAGGCAGTGGTGACCTGGATGAATGTAATGGCCGTTATGGCGTAACACCTGAGTTCCCTCAGGGGATCTATCATTACTATGCCACCGATACTTACCCGTATTTTCAGCGTTGTGTCAAAGGTCAGCTGTAGTCACCGGAGGTTTAAGCATGCACAATTTCATCACAGGGTTACTGATGGCTGTTGGCCTTTCATTAATCAGCGCAGCCCATGCACATTTAATGGTGGCCGAGCAGGGCACACTGAACTTTGACGAGTCGGGTGCCTACCTGGTAGTGGCCATCGACCCGTCGAGTTTCCCAAAGGCGGATACCGATAAGAATGGCCATTTGTCCGTCGAGGAGTTTAAACAGGCTCATAATACGCTTTTTAAAGCTATTCAGGCGCAGGTTTTTATGACCCAGGGAGAGACTCAAAAGCACATCGAAGGTTTGATGCTGTCACCTCAAACCGCACACCATGGCGACCAGGGCGAAATTGATCAAATCGTGGTGATGGGTAAATTTGTTGGCGTTGATCACAAGCAAGAGCTGCGATTTCACAATGGCTTGTACGGCAAAAACAACGAAAAGCAGCTAGCCATGCGTGCTAAATATAAGCGCCTAGGGTTAACGCAGCGCTTTACCCTGACAGCAAAGCAGCCTACTGCTTCGGTGTTTTAACGGATTTCAAGGGCATAGATTACAATTGAGGGTTGGCTGCTGCATTTATTTCGCTATGCAGCAGTGTCTCACATTTTCTTTTTCTATTCTTATAAATCATAGGGTTAAGCTTAAATGCGGTGACAAGAAAGCAAAATCTGTTACAAGATATGGCTAATTTTATGTTTCTTGATGAAACTTGAGCTTTTTTGTCCCTGTTTTCAATTGTTGCGCGATTTTTCGCTGTGTACCATTTCTTCGAACTCAAATCACAAATGATATAAGGAGAATGACAGTGAAAGTCGTTAAGTTCGTTTTACCTCTACTCGTTAGTAGCCTTGCTGCCTCTTATGTAACTGATACCAAGGCATCAGCGCCCGGAGAGTGTGATGATTTTATGATCACTTCTCAAATGAACCGCTATCATGAATCAGAAGAAGTACAAAGACTCTGGATCAGTGCTGGTAGTCAGTCAAAGTGCGTACGCATGTCGCCAGATCTTCACAATCCTGTTTATGATGTACTTGCCCGACAGCGCTCACTGCGCAACCAGTTGGAGACGGAACTCAGAACCAGGCTGGATGAGGAGTTGAAAAATGGCATTAACAGCTCACTCAGACACAGATACACCAACTTTGAACTAAAAGGTGGCCTGTCTACAACCCTGACGGCCAATCACAATGGTGAGATCCTCGCCAATGTGAATGGCTTCGGGTTTTACGCCAAAGCAAAATATACCCTGAAAAATGTCCCTTCAATGATTGCGAGCGCCTACGCAACGGTTAAGGTTGAGCGTATTTCTGTTAACGCAAAATATGACTTTGTGAAAGGTGAGGCCTATGACCTTAAAGTTGATCCGCTCCATTTAGATGTGGATGTTGATTCCAGGATCTTTGGTATCAGTGTCCCTGTGCTGAGTAATTTCATCAATAGCCGAGTTGAAGGCGTGATCCGCGACAAGATTGAAGACTACCTGAATTCAAAGACCAACGGCTGGAGTAAGGCTATGTTCTCACTGGACAAGGCAATTCCGGATGACAAATTTGGTTCATTGGGCGTGTCTGTGAAAAACAGACTGACCAGCTTGCTGCCAGGTAAGTACATCAAGATGTCTTCTTCTGTACAAAAGATGGATGGTGCGTCGTTCTATGTTGACCTGTCCGGCGACTTTTCCATCAGTATGAGTAACAAGGTATTCCAAAACCCCTGTTATATATACGCCGATACAGCGTGTAACCTGTTCCCCGATTTCTGATAGTCGGGCGAATATATATGGCAACTCAACAAATACCTGAGTTGCCATATCACCTGATGAATCCGATGGCTAAATGCCAAAACAATGTCCAAAGAAGTACATGTTGGCAGCTAAGGGAGCTGCTAATGCGGTGAGTCATGTCTGATAGTCCGTTTAATCACTCGTTAAGGTATTGCTTTGCTACCCTTTAAACGCTACTCATCCGGCAAAGTCACCTCATGTGCAAGTTGTCTCTCTGATATTCACAATATTGATCATCATGTTTAGTCAGTCTTTTTGAATGATTACTGTGTTGTTTCATTCTGTGTCGCGTATGAGAATAATTGCAATGTGCTTTTTAGTGAAACAAGTTAGATGATGTTGGCAGTGATCGCCTAATCTATTTATCCCTCAATAAGAGCAAGATATTGTTATGGAAATAGTTCCTATGTTTGGCTTTGAATCATGTGTAAGGAAATACAATGGCAAAGTTGCAGAAAATCCATTAGTGTACCGCTGGCTTTACAGTCACAAAAAAATTATTTAAATGTAACCTCAATTTAACTGGTTAATTTCGCGTTAACATTGTACCGTTTGTGTGAACTTGTACTGCAATTAAACAATTAAGGAGAAATGTGTGAAAGTTACTAAGTTCGTTTTACCTCTGGTATTGAGTGGTTTGTTTGCTGCAAATGCGCAGGCATCTATGCCTGGTGAATGTGATGACTTAATGATTGGTCTGAACATGGACCGCTATGTACAATATGAGACCGTTCAAAGGGTCTGGATCAAAGCGGGTAACTCAACGAAATGTGTGCGGGTGTCGCCTGATTTACATAATTCCGTTTACCGTGTTCTGTCAAAACAGGTTGCGATGCGCAACCAGTTGAAGAGCGAGTTGCATACTAAGCTGGATCAGGAGCTGCGAAACAACGCCACCGGTTTGGTAGAGCACAGATATACCAATACGGACTTGACTGGGAACCTCTCTACTAAACTCTCGGCAAATGGTAATGGAGAGATCCTGGCAAACGTTAACGGTTTTGGGTTTAACGCCAAAGCAAAATACACCATCAAGAATGTGCCGTCTTTCATTGCGAAAGCATATGCGCGTGTTTCGGCGCAAAATATTGTCGTCACGGCAAAGTATGACTTTGTCACAGGCCAGGCTTATGGTCTTAACGTGAATCCGATTAATCTAAACATTGATGTCGACTCCCGGATTTTTGGTATTAGCGTACCTTTGCTCAGCAATTACATTAATAACAAAGTTGAAGGTATTATTAGCAGCAAAATCCATGGTTATCTTAATACCAAAACCGATGGCTGGAGTGCTTCTTTGTTCTCACTCGACAAAGCGATTCCTGACGACAGATTTGGTCAACTGGGCGTATCGGTGAAGGACAGACTTAAGAGCTTAGCCGCTGGGCAATACATCAGGTTAAGTTCATCAGCAACAAAAATTGAAGGCGCATCTTTGTATGTTGATTTATCGGGTGACTACTCTATCACTATGTCGAGCAAAACCATCGAAAATCCTTGCTACATATACTCTGACAGGCCTTGTTCTATCAATCCTTTCTGATTTGAATAGGTGAGAAAATTGCAGGCAGCCAAGCAGCTGCCTGTTGTCCTGGGCTAAAAGGCAATCATGTTCCCAGCCACCAAGACCAGCAAGCCCGCGAATAGCTTCTTGATAGTCGGAACGGGCAAATGCTGCACAGACTTGGCCCCCAGCGGCGCGGTAAACCACGAGGTACATACGATGCCCAATAGGGCGGGTAAATACACAAACCCGGCAAACCCATCTGATAAGGCAAACTGTGCACTGCCCGATGTGATGTAACCTACAGAACCAAATAGAGCAATCACGATACCGCAGGCTGAGGCACAGCCAATGGCTTTTTTCATATCAATAGAGAAAAACGTCAGCAGGGGCACCAGCAGTGCACCGCCACCGATACCAATCATAGCTGAGAGCCCGCCTGTGATGGTTGTAAACCCCGTTAACAGTCCTTTATTTGGCATGCTACGCTCGTCTGAAGCGGATTTGTTACTGCCAAAAAACATTTTGAGAGCGATCAAGACCACACTGACGGCGAAGACCCAGCGCACGATTTGCTCGGGCAACATGGCGGCTAAAAAACCACTGATCAGCGCACCCAGCGCAACCCCGGTCATAATCCAGGGGGCAAGTTCCCAGGGCACATTGCCATTTTTATGGTGAGCGATGGCTGATGAAGTTGAGGTAAACAGAATAGAGGCCAAAGAGGTAGCGATGGCGGCAACTATCACCTGCTCCGCAGGCAGGACCGCAAAATACAGCAAAATACTGCTCAGGACCGGGACAATAACCAGCCCTCCACCAATGCCAAGGAGCCCGGCCAGAAAACCAACACCGCTGCCTAATAAGGCGCAGCATGCTATCAATAACAACAAGTCACTCATTCCGTTTTTCTCATTATATTATATGGGGTTAGACGGGTGGCGAGCATATCGACGGTTCGTCTGTTGGTAACCGGTTCGCCACGTTCTGAGCGAGTATATCAAGATAATGTCTGTGGCTTTTCAGATAAGCTTTGAATATTCCTCACGTTTTACATGAAGTAAATTCAATTTAAGCATCTGGATGGCTAGGTGTTTTTATTTCTGGGTGTTTTAGTTGCCATTTTTCTATGAGCCCCCTGCAAAATGCCAGGTTCTCGCAACAACCATGAATACAACTCAAGTTTTAGGTGAAATTAAACCGTTTTTCTTCAAGTGCTTGTCCGGGTAACAATGTAATTGCTCCAAACGCCAGGCTAGCTTAACGATGGCTAAGTGCATGCGCTGCACCGGGAAGAGCACATTGTACATTTGGGTTAATCACAGAATATTGGATACCAGAACGCCATGAATAACGAGTTTACTTTTACAGTTAAAAGCATCATTTTTGATGAAAACTACCATCCGTCAGACAGCACACGGATCACCACTAACTTTGCTAACCTGGCCAGAGGGGAAAGCCGCCAGGCCAACCTGCGTAATGCACTAAAGATGATAGACAATCGTTTCAATGCGCTGGCTAACTGGGATAACCCCAACGGTGACCGCTATGCCATTGAGCTGGAAATCATCTCGGTCGATATCGACGTGGCGGGTAACAAAGAGGCTTTCCCATCGATTGAAGTGCTAAAAACCAACATCATCGATCACAAAACCGGTGATCGCATCGAAGGCATAGTCGGTAATAACTTCTCATCGTATGTACGAGACTATGACTTCAGTGTGGTATTGCTGGACCACAATAAAGGTAAGTCGCAGTTTAGCATTCCTGAAGGCTTTGGGGAGTTGCACGGCAAACTGTTCAAACATTTCGTGAATTCAAGCGCCTATAAACAAAACTTTAAAAAACTGCCGGTTATCTGCCTGAGCGTGTCAGACAGCAAAATCTACCAAAGAACTGAAAATCAGCATCCGGTGCTGGGCTATGAGTATGAGCCTAATGAGTCGTCGCTGACTGAGCAATATTTTAAAAAAATGGGCCTGCAAGTACGCTACTTTATGCCACCTAATAGTGTGGCCCCGCTGGCATTCTACTTCTTTGGTGATTTGCTGAATGATTACACCAACCTGGAATTGATCAGCACTATCAGCACCATGGAAACGTTCCAGAAGATCTATCGCCCTGAGATTTATAACGCCAATGCGGTTGCCGGTCAGCGCTATCAGCCAAATCTGAAAAACCTGGACCATTCTCTGACGCAAATCGTTTATGACCGTGAGGAGCGCAGCAGACTGGCGGTGGAGCAGGGTAAATTTGCCCATGAGCACTTTATTAAACCTTACCAAAGTGTGCTTGAGCAGTGGTCGGCGAACTACGCCTGATAGTTAACGAGAATAAACGGCAAATATTATGAAAACACTTTTACCTACGTCCACCGCTGGTAGCTTACCTAAACCTTCATGGCTGGCACAGCCTGAGGTGTTGTGGTCTCCCTGGAAACTTGAAGATCAGGCGCTCGTTGACGGCAAACAAGATGCACTGCGAGTGTCGTTGCTGGAGCAGCAACTGGCAGGGATTGATATTGTCAGCGATGGCGAGCAAACCCGTCAGCACTTTGTGACCACCTTTATTGAGCACCTCGACGGTGTGGATTTCGAAAACCGTAAAACAGTTAAAATTCGCGACCGCTATGATGCCAGTGTACCCACTGTGGTTGGACCGATCAGTCGTCAAAAGCCGGTCTTTGTTGAGGATGCTCGGTTTTTACGCCAGCAGACCAATCAACCTATCAAATGGGCACTGCCCGGTCCGATGACCATGGTGGATACCTTATACGACGCTCACTATAAGAGCCGCGAAAAGCTGGCCTGGGAGTTCGCCAAGGTATTGAATCAGGAAGCTAAAGAGTTGGAAGCGGCCGGTGTCGACATTATCCAGTTTGATGAACCGGCTTTTAATGTCTTCTTTGATGAAGTGAATGACTGGGGCATTGCCTGTCTGGAGCGGGCCATCGAAGGCCTTAAGTGCGAAACTGCGGTACACATTTGCTATGGCTACGGTATTAAAGCCAACACTGACTGGAAAAAAACGCTGGGTTCAGAGTGGCGTCAGTACGAGGAAGTATTTCCTAAGCTGCAAAAGTCGAACATAGACATTATCTCGCTGGAGTGCCACAACTCGCGGGTGCCTGTTGAGTTATTATCCCTGGTTCGAGGCAAAAAAGTCATGGTGGGAGCCATTGATGTGGCAACGGATACCATAGAAACGCCTGAGGAAGTCGCAGCAACACTCAGAGAAGCACTGAGATATGTGGATGCCGATAAGCTTTATCCCTGCACCAATTGTGGTATGGCACCGCTTGCCCGTGACATTGCCCGGGGCAAACTGAATGCACTTAGTGCCGGCGCTGAAATTGTGCGTCAGGAGCTGGCTAAATAAGCCTAAGCAAGGCATGCTGATGAGTGTGTCTGCTTGCTCTTTTATCTCTGTGACATAAAGCTGGATTAGGACTCACTGAGCAGTGCATACAACGGCTTTTTGTTGATGTTGGTTATATTTTGCGGTAACAGTACGTCAGATGAGGGCACAATATCTGATCTTGTGCTATTACAACAACGTATAACCAGATCACAGAGTTTTAAGGAGCAAGAATGCGACATTTATCAGCAAGTATCCTATGTCTGCTGCTATCGGGTTCACTTCAGGCCACCCAGAGCAACACACCAAGCCAGGCCTACAACTGGACAGCAGGTCCAGACTTACCCATGGCACTGCAAGAAGTATATCCTGCTGTATTTAATGAACGTATTTTTGTTGGGGGCGGATTCACACCCTCTGACTCTCCGTCCTTTTCGGGGCTAGGTCCAAGCACAGACGTCTTTCTACTTAACCCGGCAAAAGAATTCTGGACAAAAGCACCGTCCTTACCTGCGCCACGTCACCACCTTGGTATGGTTAGTAATCGGCACTTCATTTATGGTATCGGTGGCTTTACGGGCGCTAAAGGCAGCGCCTGGGAAATTCAAAGCTCTGTATTCCGCCTGGATGGTAATTTACAAGTGTGGCGCACCGGCCCGTCGCTGCCTATTCCATTGGCTGAATCTGTGTATGCCAATGTCGGTAAGAATATTCATGTGATTGGCGGTAAAACGGTTTCTAGAGAGACTGGTAAAAATGTCGATACCGACGCCCACTATGTGCTTATTAACAACTCCTACTGGCGAAAGCTGAAATCAGCGAGCCTGGTCAGAAATTCTGCTGCCAGTGCAGTCATTGGTCATAAGATCTATGTTATTGGTGGACGTACATCAGGCCAGGATGGTGCTAATCTGAGTTACGCGGAAGTGTATGATACAAAAGCTGAAACCTGGACGTCTATTGCGCCGCTGCCGGTGGCTTCCGGCGGTTTGTCGGCCAGTGTACTGGATGGCAAAATCATAGTGTCGGGCGGCGAGGTGTTTGGCCCGAAAGGTAACTGGCAGGCAGGTAAAGCCTTCGATGAGGTTTGGGCTTACGATCCGCAGACCAATCAGTGGCAGGCGCTGCCGGACTTGCCTCAGCCACGTCACGGACATGGCTCTGTCTCGTTAAACGAGCAACTCCATATTATCGGCGGTGCGGCTAAAGTGGGGCCGCAGGAAACCTTGTCGTCGACGCAAGTGTTGACGCCGAATGTGGACCCATAACGAAATAGCGATATCAAATTAGATAGCACTGAGTTGTTGTGCGAGAGACGGATTTTATCAGAAAAAAGGTTGTTTACATTTCATACACCCCACTTGCTAGTGTACAATAAAGGGACAATAACAGGCTGTCTCATAATTCAGTCACCAACAAATGGATTTTTAATGAAATACTTTTTAATTGTTCTGTCTTTTGTATGTATAAGCACACAAGCAAGTACTAAGCACTTTACGCAACATCAGGTGAATATCAAGCGTCTGGGTAGCCATGCTGGCCAGGTATTTTATATGTCTTTTGATAAGCCGTTTTCAACAGATTGTGCATGGAATAACCTCTATTGCCCAATCGCTTCAAAGGAATGTGAAAACTTCTACTCGCTTGTGATGGCGGCCAAGATGGCGAATCGAAAGCTTTCTACGGTTGCTTACTCTCAGGATACTCCTGGCGGTAGCTGCAAAGTAACTCATGTAGAGGTAGATTAGCTGTAATCGCGCTTTGTGTTACTGCACTCTATGGCAGATAGAGTGCAGTGGTTTATACGCTTACTTACGGCAAACAGCTCGACTTGGTAAAAAAGTATCTCACTTCATAGTCTTCGCAGGTGGTGTAACTGCTGTTCCCGCCATTGCTGGAGTTCCAGCAGGCAAAGCCAGAGCTGTTGTTGACCAGGTTTTGCCCGCTCAGGTTTGAGTCCAGCTTGCTGCCTTTGACTCGCGCAACGACGCCTGCAACATCATTGGTGCTGCAACTGGCTGCAATGTTGCCCGCAGACTGGTGTGAGCTGAACAGCTCGTTATCACCACTGGCCGGGTCATCGCGGTCAAGCCAGCCTGTTGCATAGAGGCCGCCGTTGACCTGTGAACTGGCGATACGGTAAACACCCAGTGAATTCAGTTCTTTATTCTCGGTGCCATGAAAGGCAAACAATTGTTGGCTGGCACTGGCTGAGTAGGTTGTACAACTGCCAGAGGCTGTCCCCCCTTTGACCGAATTGCCATTGCTGGAAGTCAGCTTCAGGTAGTACACGGTATCGTAGCCATATTTGCCATCGTCTTTACAGATCTGCAGACTCTTCAGATGCTCGCCTTTGCTGGTATCAAAGGTCAGTTTATTGCCCCAGCTACCGCCGCTGCCACCGTAAGTAACACACAACTCGGATGTGCCCACACTAGCATGTGACAGGCTTTGTTTGGTCTCGTAACAAGCCTGAAACCCATCCACCCGATTGTTTGAGCGAACCCGTACTGAGCTGAGGTTAAAGGTGCCGCCCACCAGAGCTTTACGCTTTAATAAAGCAATATCGTTGAAGGCGTTGCCTTTACTGGTCGAGCCTATTGCGTTGTTTTTCACGTACTGCCAGTCGATATATTCAGCAGAGTTAGACAACCAGAAAGAGTTGAATGCCTTGTAATAGTTCACCCAATGGTGCTCTGAACTGTTGCCGATGGCGTTTTGCAGCTGAACATGTTCATAGGCGTTGAATGGCATCGCAAACTGATAGCTGCCGCCCAGGCTCTGACAGTTCGCAAAGCCCATGTCCCAGCTGCCTTTGCTGGTGGTCAGCTGCCAGTTGCGGTTGTCATCCACACAAGCATGGTACTGATAAGTGGAGCAGGCTTTGTCGACAATTGCAGCGTCGCTTTCGAGACTCGCACAGTCACCAAAGCCATTGGGTCGGTTTGATTTCCATGACCAGATAAAGTCCTCAATCTGGACCTCATTGGCACCATAGCCGCTGGCAGCACTGGTGTTATTGGCCTCGACCAGCGCCAGTTCGAGAATTTGCGCGCCTTTGTTAGCCCACTTGCTGATCACATTGCTACCGGTTTTACTTGAGCTCGGGCCATCCGGGTTGAGCTGAGTCGCGCCATCAATGATCACTGTCATATTGTTGGCAAGGTAATGTGCGGTTTGGTCGCCATTTACACACTCATTGCTGCCGTTTTGACAAAATGGCTGATTGCTTTGCAGGTTACCATTGGCATCAAAGGCATCTACGCCGATAAACACGGTGTTCCAGAACTTGGAGTAGCTACCGCTGCTGTGATAGGAGCACAAATTGCTGTGATCTCTGGGGGTTTGCACTACGGCAACCAGCTGCTTACCCGCAGCCAGAATGTCGCGTTTGGTGAGGTGCGACACTGGCAAGGATGCACAGCTCTTATCGGCATAGCCCCAGTCCGACGGCATCAGCAGATAGTCGCCGATGTCTTTTTCCAGACGTTCGCCAATTTTGTTGTGCCAGTTTTTATGGTCGTTATGCTTGTATGATTCGATCTTCAGTAAAACAACCTCGTCCGGGTTGTCTTTCAGAAAGTCTTTTATGTCGTCTAACCCTTCCGACAACTTAGCGTGAAAGCTGGAGCAAATAGCTTTATTTTCCAGTGAGTTGTGACACAGCATAGGGGTTGAATCAAAGGTGCCTTCCGGATAGATATCAAACTCCATTACCCGAATGCCGCGCTTAAGCAGACTTTTGGGTGAATAGTATTGATTGACGTCGGTATAGGTACCTTTGCTCCAGGCATGTGAGGCATAGGCATTGTGCGCCCCGGCCCACAAGGTTTTAGAAAATGGCGCAAAGTTGTCTATCTGCCCTTGCAGATCCAGTCGGGTGACTTTCTCATCATCGGTTTCTATTGCGGCGCTTACTGCAAATGATAGGCAAGATGTTGCTACCGCACCTGCCAACAGCAGCGCCAGTGTATTGCTTGGTTTCATAGTAAAAATCCTCTCCTTTTAGTGTGATGCTGGTCCTTAACCAGGGCGCTATTTACGCACCCTGTACGAGCAACCGCGGCAAATATAGGCGTGAAAAGTGCAAGAAGTGTGAAGAAAAGAGTTTAAACTCTAAAGTTGTCAGGTAGAAATACACCTGGCTTCGTTCTGAGGTGAGAAAAGGACCGATCCTCGACGTCAGGACCGTTTCATGGACAAATTACATGAAGTTTTTCACAAAACTGTGATTGAAAATAAAGGGTTGAAAGCAGGGCTGTTATCACGTGCAGCGCCATTATCGCGGACGCGTGCGAGCCGGGAACTGTTAACCAAAAGCACCAAAAACTCTTGCTATGAATCGTCTGATTGCGCCATAGGTACTTGTATAAAAGTAATAAATTGGTTCTAATAAAGGTAAATGAGAACGCTGACAGAAATAAGTTGCGTTAGGAATCAAAGCGCGTACAGCTTGTTCATCAAAAGCTACTCCAATAAAGCAACCAGGATGTTAACAGAATACGATATTCTGGCAGCGGCCTGATCAAACAATGAACAGCGCGCATTGCATACATGTCAAAGCCAAGTCTGTTCGACCACTCCATATCTGAGGAAATTATGAAAAATAAAATAGTGTTAGGCTTATTTTTAAGTGCCCTTTCATCCAGCGTTTTTGCGGCTAATGAGGGCAAAATCACTTCGATTGCCTTTGCTGGTGCAAATATGTCAAGCCATCCGGATGTAGTCCAATTACAAATTGAAGGCGGCTTTGAGTCGGCCGATTGCAATACAGGTGTTGCTGCAATAAGGAAAAGTGATACACACCTTGTTTCTGCTGCGCTTGCCGCATTTGCAATGGGAAAGCCGGTAAAAGTGTTCCTTAATGCGCACGACCTTTATTTTCCCTCACAAAAACGATGTGTCATATCAATGCTGACAATGGCGAAGTAAAGCCAACATTGAATGCCATTTTGTTGAGACCCACCCAAAACTGATAACAAAGGGTACTACAAGGAAGATACAGTGTGGATATCCACCTATACTTTTCGGGTATGTTCTACGTTAAAATACAACACTTTTTGTCTTTCCAGCGGGTACAAACTATACCCGGTGGAAAGCACATTGACTGTTATGCAGCGCAGTCGTCTTTGGCCTGGGGCTGTAATTCCATTAATACTGCCTGCCATAACCCGCTTAATGCTGATAAATAATCTGGCTGCTGATATAGCGGCTGTGTTTCGCCTTGTATTGTGGCTGCCAATGCCGCAATGGCGTTGAGGTTACACTGATCTCTGTGGGTCATTAATTGCTGTTTGTCCATGGGGACAAGCTCAACAGGCATATAGGTTCGCCATGTTTCACTCGGCAGGCTTTGGCTTGAAGGAAACCAGCTTAACGGGCCTGTGGTTTCGCTGAGTGTTAAAGTACCATGCGGAAATAGCGCAGAGCACTGATGGTTTAAAAAAGTAGCGCTGCCGTCATCTTCAGCAGACGAAAAGTTCTGGCATAAGACAGAGACAGTAAGGCTGTCGGTTTTGAGCATGACAGGCTGAAACGCCATTGGCTTGCCGTTGTATTTGATGACCTCGAGTCCTTCAAACCCACCCAATGCACGGCCTAACAGATCCAGCGCTGAATAAAGCGTTCTTAAATTGGCACCCATGGCATAGTGCATACAACCAAACCCTTGTTGATACGCGTTCAGGATGGATTGTAAAAATGCCTGAGGAGCGTAGAGGTCGGCAAAGTGCCCGTTGACGTGAAAATACACCTGGTGCTGCTCGGCTAGTGCCAGTGCTTTTTGTACAAACGCCTGGTCAACGGGGTGCTCACACAACACAGAAACGCCTTGCTTTAGCAAAGATAAGACAATGGCTTGACCCGCATCGCCCGATACTGCGACACATGCGATATCAATAGAGTCAGCCGGAACTGCACTGACATCAGTGTAATAAGGCACACCCAGTTGGTGTGCGATCTGTTGAGAATGTTCACTGCCTTTTGACAGGACACCCACACAGGTGAAGCTGTCTTGTGGAAACTGAGTTAAAGCGCGAATATACGTGGAACCATAGTGGGTACCACAAAGGAGTACTTTCATAATATTATCCTTTTTCTAAGCAATTGGATGTGGCTCTTGGTTAACCGGCCGCCCTTGCAACAATTTGCGCAGCCTTGGGTTGTCTACCCGTTTAAATTGCTCACCAAAGTGAATGGGTTGCATGTTGACACCAATAGCACGCGCAACCCTGAACGGGCTGAGTGCCATATCTGGTGAGGTAACATCCACAATGGCGACTTCGACCCCAGCTGTATCCAGGCGTTGCTTAAGCTGGCCGACGTGTGTGATCACCTCATACGGCCAGTCTTCCAGCGTTTTCGCCTCGCTGATGGGTCGGCGCATAAAGTCAAAGGCCGCGAGTTTGCTTTTACTAAAATAATAGGCCGCGTGATCTTCCAGGCTTGTTACGTCACTGACTTGCTGAGGAATTGCCTGTCCAGAGCGCATTAACTGGCACAGATAAGGCATTACATGGCCTTGTTCTAGCAATGCTTTGCGCATGGCTACTTTGATATCTCCATGCGTGGCCAGGGCCACTGAGACTGCAGGGGTGCGATAGCCATCTCCCAGCGCTAAACACACGACCGTTGGTACGTGTAATCCCACATCCAGTAAGTAGCATTCGAGCTCAATGCCCAGCTCAGTTAGTTCTTCAATCATAACGCGCATTTTTCCCTGGTTTAGTGCCTCGTAACTGAGACGTTCGCAGGGCAGCTGTGCATACCAGGTGAGCATCATAGCGTCGCGTTCTATGAGTTCATAACAGGCTCTGAGTGCAGCATCATCGTTGTTTTGGCCAGCCGCGAGCCCATTTGATGACACCTGACTAAACTGCTCTTTATAAGGGCAGGCAAAGTTAAAATAGCTAACCAATGCCGGTACCCAGACAGGCTCTTTGGTTGCCAGCCAGTTGCCGCGGCACCAGTGTATTTTTTGTTTTCTGTGCCATTTGTGAAACGGGAAATTAGGCGTGCTGTATTGTTTATTGGAATACAACACTAAGGTATCCGGATCGACATAGTCACCGTTTAACTGGCTAATTGAGGCATATTTGCAATCACTCAATTTGTATCTGGCCGCCGAGTAGCGCTCCAGAGCCTCACCGACGGCACTAATATGCGCTGAAATAGTATCCAATCCTTTACCTGAGCCAACCTGACCTGAGGCTCTTGGGTCAAATTCGCCCTCCGTAAACGAGGATACCCCGGCAGATGCTGTGATCGGGAAGTCAGGTAAATGTGGCGCATGTCCCGTGAGCTGGCGGACGATCCCTGTGAGGGGATCGACCCAGCCTTCAAATAGCGATTTAAATTGCTCAACATCCTGGAGTTGATTTAGCGGGTTAGTGGCAGAATGGGTATCTCGGTGCATGGATAACGCGTGGGTATTCATATTGCTATGATCAAAACCACAAACATCACACCAGGGAATAGGGATAATGGCATGTTTTTCTGCCTGGTGCGTAACCAGGTTTTGTACCATGACACGCGATACCAGTTCGCTTTCGCTATAGCCCCAGAGGATTTTTAATGCCTCCATGGCAAGCTGTTGGCCTGTGATGGCAGACATAGGTGTAAGCATACTGCGGGCACGGCCGTCACGATTCTTTTTAAGGCTTTTTTCTAATTCATGTGCAAGCTCACCGTGTTGTTCTGTGCCCAGCTTTCTGAGTCTTAAGCAGTTCCAGCATGAGCCTGAGGTGGTGTCATCTAAATTGACCACCGGACCTATCCAGCTCTCCAGGCCGTCGAGGTGGCCATAAAGTGTTTTAATCGTGTGCTGATGCACATATTCAGAGACTTTATGCGACCAAAAGTGGGCATCTTTACTTAACGTGACAATGGCTAAATCCCAGTCATTTGATGGGCTGCCTAACTGGGGGTTATCGCAGGTGAGCTCAGAGTGGCTGATCTGCATCCAGGGGTTGCGCTGTTGCAGTGCCGCTGTAAAGACCTGTGCTCTGGGTTTACCAATGTCTTGTGGCGTGAGAAAGCGGTGGCATGTTAAATCGTCGTTGGTGATATTTTCTTTATCTAATAAATGAACATGGCCGACACCCGCAGTACCCAGCTCTTCCAGTAGCGTGACAGCCCAGGGTTCAAGGCCGATAACGAGTACCCGGCAGGGATCAAGAGAGTATACCTGGTCCTGGCTGTGTGGTTGTTGGCTTGCTTGCTGCCAGGGGCGTAAAAAGCGGGTTTGTACTAAACCGGGCGGTTGAAATTCAAGTTGTTCAGAGACTTCTTCCAACAAACCATACTGGCTGAGCAGTTGCAGCACGGCCTCAATACTTGCATCCCCATATTCAGGTAAACGGGTGCAAATTTCAGCCTGTGTCAGCTCTCCCTTAAGCAATGGCAGGATTTTTTCAACAAAGTCGGAGGTATCGCGACCGTGAATCTGGAAGTCTCCCAAATCTGAACTTAATAACACACCATTGCTGTTGGGATTAATGCTCGCAGCCGGGGTCAATCTTAGCTTTTTCATAAATTAAACATCCAATTTCTTAAGACACTCCTCGCACAAAGCGGGGAGTGTCAATAACTGCGTGCTAGCCGCCGGTGCTGCATGGTGTGCATGTTACGCATTGGTAACCCTGCACACACTGATGGGTGCACTGAACGCATTGATGAGTACACTGCAAACACTGCTGGGTACACTGAACGCATTGATGGGTACACTGCAAACACTGGTGGGTGCATTGAAGACATTGATGAGCACACTGCACACATTGTTGGGTGCACTGAGCACAATGATAAGTGCACTGAAGACACTGCTGAGCGCATTGCACACATTGAGACGCACACTGATAACACTGCGCACAGAAGTTCACCACACAGGGGTAGCAGGTATCACATTTGGTGATGTGTGCACACTGCTGGCAATGTGCCTTTTGTTCCGTTTGACACAAAGCGCAGAAATTCACAGTGCATGGGTAACAGGTGTCACACTTGGTAACCGGCTGGCACTGCTGGCAGAAGTTAACGATGCACGGATAACAGGTTTCGCACTTTCTGGTGGCACATAGCTGGCATTGCCCGTTTTGACCTGGCTGGCACATAACACAGAAAGTCACAATACATGGATAACAAGTATCACACTTAGTGACAGACTCACATTGTTGACAGAGGGTAACGGTACATGGATAGCAGTAGACGCATTGCGTGATTGGAGCGCATTGCTGACAGAAGTTAACAATACAAGGGTAGCAAGTATCACATTGAGTGACAGGTGCACATTGCTGACATTGCAGAGTCTGGCCCGGTTGATATAGTGCACAGAAATTAACAATGCAGGGATAGCAAGTGACACAGTTAGTAACTGGCTCACAGGTTACACACTTATGGGTCGTCTCACATTGTATGCAGGCTACACAGGGGGTAGGTGGGCCCAGCGGCTGATAGCTAGTACCAACAGGTGCACAGGTTGCACATAGTGTGGTAGTGCACGGGACACACAGGATTGTTGGTGCGGCACATGGAGCACAAGGTGTGCAGTAGTAACATACAGCACAGTCGGCAATGCCAGACGGGTTACAGCGTGCTTCTAGTGCTTTGACTTTTGAGGTGAGCTCAGTTACCTGTAACTGAAGTTCTTTGATAGCTTGTTCGCTCATCATACTTTCCTTAAGTTAAGTTTATTGTGTTATTGGTATCGAGTACCAAAAACAACCTAGGTTTGTTGCTTGCCGCACATGTCATAAGTGGCAAACAGCATGTCTTTAAAAGACACATTCATCACATTGCAATAGGGAACTTATTGCACTTTAAACAGGGTGTTGGCCGTTATGTGTGGAAACATGTAACGGCTTCGTTTGCTGGGGTCTTTGCCGTTTATTAAACTAAAGTCCAACGTAATATCCTGACTGTACTGCAGCATATTCTGGCCATTGGATAGTCGCTCTAACCACATAGTGGTTTTAAAACGAGGCACATTGGAGTGCGTTTGCATAAAGGGCGTGTTGGCGATATTGCCGTCGGCTTGCGTATCGACATCCAGCACTGTGGTGTCGATCACGCCTATGCCTTGCTGGTAAAGACTGTCTAAAGCAACTTGCAGCACAATGTTGGGGTTCACATTGGGGTTTTCAGGAATATCAGGACCATAAGGGACTTTAAAGCTCGCACCGCCAGCCGTGGGCAGGGCATTGGCAACAGGAATGTTGGGCGCACCTCTGAAACAATCGTGCCCTCCAATAGCCAGAATTGAATTTCCATGCGGTACAGACACTTGTTTTACAATAGTCAGGTCCGGTGCTTGCACCGGGAGCGGATCGGGGGTATCCGGCACCCAGGGTTTCTTGTTCAGGGTACCTTGCCCCTGAGGTGCAATCACCTGATGTAACCAGCTGCCATTTTCAGCATGGACGAGCTCATCTTTTTGCGGGCCATCGGCAAAAAATACCCGTTGCGAATAAAAAATGGTGTAGGCATCTTGCTCGTAATTACCCGCCCGGTTAGCCACTTTGCCCTGAATCGCGCTAAAGGTCATGACCTCGTAGTAGGGGATATTTTTTAAGATGAAGCCATTCGGGGCATTATCTTGCGGGATCGGCATAACATTAAATCCCCCGTATCGTGTGCTAACCCAGGTCCCAATTAACCCGGCCAATGGCCCGAGCTTTTCAAGGATCTCACAGTTTTGATCGCCACCACCGGCTGCAATGAGCGGCACATTAAAATCTGGCACAAAATTAGGCTGTTGCGGGTTAGTGGGCTTGTCTGTGCAGTTAAGCTGCTGAGGGATGCATGAGGCGCAGCGTAATATGGCGCCGTGGGTATTGGTTTCAGAACAGTGTTTGTTCAGATCTTCAAATGCTGATTGAAGTTGCGCGATTTCAATTTGTAATTGCGCAATGGGGTCTTGCTTACTCATGGTTTACTTTCCTTGCTGTGTAAAATTATCGGTAGATTAATTTTTCAACAGTCTTTGAGTGTATCAGCAAGGTTTCCCAAATTTTATTACATCCTATTACACAAAAATAACGTTCGGCAGGTATGCATGATCTGTGTTGCTCAGATTACATGAGGTGTTGTTTGTGAACTGGGATTTACCAACGTGTGGCACAGTGGTGCTCCGTTGCATCCGAACATACACACCCCACTGTCATCCCGGACGCTTGCGAGCCGGGATCTACTGACCAGCAATACTGTGGTTCCTTTTAGTCGCGAACCCTACCAACCCAGCCGTAACTCAGCTGTTATCCAACCCGTCAAACTGGTTAGGTATTACTGGAGATCAGTATTGTGTTATCTTACACGACAGTTGTTAACACGGAATTTTGCATCATGAACGAATCGGTGATCCACCAGACCTTATCGCAGCGCTTTGGCTTTTCAGCATTCAGACCTGGCCAGGAACAAACTATCACCCAGCTGGTTAACGGTCACTCTAGCCTTGCAATTTTCCCTACCGGTTCAGGTAAATCCTTGTGTTATCAGCTGACGGCCTTACAGCTCCCCAATTTAACCTTAGTTATTTCGCCTTTGCTGGCGCTCATGAAAGATCAGCTGGAGTTTTTACACAGCAAAAACATCAATGCGGCCAGTTTAGATTCAACATTAACTCGAGAGCAAAGTCAGTCTGTGATGCAAAATGTCAGAAATGGCAGCATTAAAGTGCTGATGATCTCGGTTGAGCGATTTAAGAACGAACGTTTCAGAGAATTCATCAAGCAAGTGCCTGTTTCTATGCTGGTAGTTGATGAAGCGCACTGTATCTCTGAATGGGGTCACAATTTCAGGCCTGATTATCTCAAATTACCCGACTATCGTAATGAGTTAAACATTCCACTGGTGCTGCTGCTCACCGCCACGGCGACCAAAAAAGTAAAGCGCGACATGGCGAACCGGTTTGATATAAAACCCGAGCATATCGTGCAAACGGGCTTTTATCGCGCCAATCTGGATCTAAGCGTGTATGCCTACCCGGAAGAGCAAAAAGTGCAGGCACTGATTGGCTATTTAAAGCAGCAAGCTGGCGCAGGCATTGTGTATGTCACGCTGCAACAACAGGCTGAGCAAGTGGCTAAGCAGTTGCAGGCGGCGGGCGTAAATGCCGCTGCCTATCATGCCGGGCTGGATGACAGCCTTCGTCAGAGTATCCAAAACGATTTCATGAACAATCACAAACAAGTGATTGTTGCCACGATTGCCTTTGGTATGGGCATAGACAAATCCGATATTCGGTTTGTGGTGCACTACGACCTGCCAAAATCGATAGAGAATTACAGTCAGGAGATAGGCCGTGCAGGGCGCGACGGGCAATTTTCTGAATGCATTACCCTTGCTAACTTAGATGGCGTTGCGACGCTTGAGAACTTTGTTTACGCCGACACCCCAGAGCAAGCCAGTATTCAGGCATTGATTGACGAAATTCAGTCGCAGCAACAGCAGGGGTTGTGGGAAATGCAGGAGCTCAGCGCCTCTAAAGTCAGCAATATCCGATTGCTGGCATTAAAAACCTTGTTGGTGCAGCTCGAACTTAAAGGCGTCATTGAGGCCAAATACGCCTTTTACGCCGACTTTAGGTTTAAGTGGTTACGCACAGAGCAAGAAGTTATCAGTATGTTTGATGCGAACCGTCAGCAATTTATTCAGCAGATAATTGCCAATACGCAATTTAAGAAAGTGTGGGGCACCGTTGATATTCAGGCCTTAGTGCAACTAGGGCACGACAGAAATCGAATTGTAGCGGCACTGGACTACCTGTATGAGCAAGGGCACATTGAGCTTGAGTCAAAACGCATGATGCAGGTTTATCAGGTTATTGATACTAAGCTGGCAGAGCCAAATCTGGCCAAAGAACTTGCCGACTACTTTTTAGATAAGGAGCAAGCCGAGGTTAAACGCATCGCTGCCATGCTGCGCTTTTTTGAGTTAACCACATGTTTAAGTTACAACTTGGCGCGCTATTTTGACGATGAAAATGCCCCTGAGCAATGCGGGCACTGCTCAGCGTGCCGAGGCCAAATTGCACAATTAGCCCTGTCTAAACAGACAGAATTTCCGTCGGACGACACATTACGAAGCGACCTAAGTGCGCTAAAACAGCACCTGGTGCAAATTGGTGTTACACCAAGCCTCGCAATACTGACTCGATTCCTAACCGGCATGACCTCGCCTTTGGCAACCTCTTCCAAATTCAGACAACGTGCCGGGTTTGGCAGCTGCGCAGACATTCGCTACCAGCAGGTTTTGAGTAAAGTAAAACAATTAGGTTTTGGGGTGTAACGGCGGATTAAAGAATTGGCGCATTTTTATCAGATAGCACCAAATTCAATGCGACACAGTGTCTGAATGAGTACCGACCTGGCAGTCAAACCTGACATGGCCGAACTTCTACTTCAAAACTAGAACTTTTTCTCAAAACGGCATCCACCTCGGTCATCCCGGACGCTTGCGAGCCGGGATCTACCAACGTGCGATGCAGTAACACCCCGTTGCAACCGAACTCACAAGCCCCAGCGTCACCCCAGACACTGCGTAATGACTCAGAATTTAGGGGTTAATGATTATGTATCTGGCGCTCACATAATCAGGAAGTGACGAGCAGCTAATGGAGCCATTTTTATCATCAATGTAAACTTCTACGCTTTTACCTGCCGCGAGTGCTGCCAAAACAATGGCGTTACCTTTGTCCGACGGCGGACAAATCCACTTGCCATTAGAGGCGCTTGTCCTGAATGCAGTGTTGCCACTACATTGATGAGGATAATCCATTACCCAGGTGACTTTGCCTTTACAGTTGATATCCGCCGCATTTGCCAATATAGGGAACAAAACAAGTAGAACTGGTAATAACGCTTTCATAGAGCTTCCTTTAGTGTTTAATATTTTCGCTAACGAAACAAAGTGCTTTGTTTAGCATTGCGACGAGCGGGCACTGGATGTGCCTTTATGTCAGCCTTTAACTGCATGCCTTAGAGCAATCTAACAAACTTCTTATTTATTATGGACAATTTTTGTTAGTTTGTGATTACAGGCGAGTACCGGGTTGGTTTCAACTGTAGGGGATCTACTAAAAGGTGGGGTGGGTGTCCGGGCAAAGTGGTTTCCGGGCAAAGTGGTTGTCGAATTGACAAACCCTACCGTCATCCTGGACGTCTGCGAGCCGGGAGCTACTAATGTGCGGCACAGCGGTTTCCCTTTGCAGTCGAACTCACAAACCCCTCCGTCATCCCAGACGCTTGTGAGCCGGGATCTACTAACGTGCGGCACAGAGGTACTCCGTTACGGCCGAACTTACAAACCACACCGTAATCCCGAACGTCTGCAAGTCGGGAGCTACTAATGTGCGGCACAGAGGTGATTCTTTGCTGTCGAACTCACAAACCCTACCGTCATCCTGGACGCCTGCAAGCCTGAATCTATTGACATACAACACAGCAGTTTCCTGAGGCACACTAATTGAGGGCGGGTGTCCAAGCAAAATACACTGGATGTATAGACAGTTCTTGGGCTATTATTCAATAATATTATTACGCCCCAATGTGTCCAAATTTCACATGGCTGCGACTTTTATAGTCGCAACATGTTGTTTACATCGAGTTTATTCCGTTGGACCATTAGGTTATGTAATACAACCCGTTATGTCAGTTTATGTTCCGACATAATGGGGTAGAATAAATTGTTAGCCCTTCCTAGGAAATTATGAGTAAACGTCCAAAATTAGGCGACATTATTGAGATTTCATTACCAAATAATGGAACAGGTTATGCTCAATATACCCATAAGAATAAACAGTATGGTTCCTTGCTACGTGTTTTCCAGATTAGTCAAAAAGTGGGAGATATCGCTGAACTGTTGTCTACAAAACATCAATTCACAACTTTCTTCCCATTGTCTGCAGCCTTAGCTCGTGGAATTGTTAGAGTCATTGGTAATTTAGCAATTAAAGATGAATATCAAGACTTTCCTACTTTTCGAGCAGGTTTCGCAAACAAGTCGGGTATTGTTGAGGTCTGGTGGCTATGGGATGGCGAAAAGGAAGTTCGAGTTGGAGAGTTATCAGCTAAACAGATGGAGTATCCTATTCGAGGTGTCAGAAATGATACCCTGTTAATTGAGCGCATTGGTAGTGGTTGGCAGGGCTAACAAGGCCGTTAAAAAAAGGACAACAAAACAGTTGGCTTGTGTTCCTTTTTCGCTTATTTTAACCAACTATTTTATTGCCTGTTAACAGGCGTTAGCTACAAATTGTGGCCTACCTAGGTCAATGAGTGAAAATTAATGAATAAATTGATTAAAATTTTAATCGTACTTTTTGTTGTATTCGTTTTAACACAACTGGATTTTGGTTGTTCTGCAAAAGTAAAGGAAGCTCACAAAGTAGTTGTTAACACTGGCTTTGATGAGACTCGTAACAAAGAGCATTTTAATCTGTTATCTTCGTTCGATAATCGTTATATTTTAAAGTCATTGGATATCACGGACGTTGCAAGGTTAGGTGCTATAGATTTTTATCCTGCATCTTTTTCAAATGGAGCGATTACATATATTTTAAAATTTGATAAAGCTACTTTTGATGTTTCAGAAATGGAAGTGTTAAAAGGTAAAATATCTCAAATTTACAACTATATAAGTCAATTTCAAATTGAGCATGTTGATATTTTAGAATCCGAATCAAAAAGTAAAGCAAAGTTTGTAAAAGAGATTTTTTCTGGCAATAGCTTAGAGTTATATGACCACACTGATGCCAGATTGAAGTCGTTGATTACTAGAGATAACTTCGAGGAGCTTTTATCTGAGCTTACCAAAAGTGTTTCTGGAGAGTTTGTTGTTAAACCAGTTTTAAAACTAGCATATTATGAAGTAGATAATCTTCCCTATCACTTTGAACTCGTCTACCAAGTGCATAGTCAAGGTTATGAAGCAAAAGAAATAAGAATATTAGTGAACCCAGAAAACAAAAAAGTAATGGGAATCTTTTTGTAGTTAACAAACGCTTTAATCAAGGGGCGCAAAACAGCAGGCTTGTGCTCCTTCGTTGCTAATTTTAGCCTGTGATTTTGTGCCGTTTACGGCAAGCGTTAGGTAATCAATGGAATTCCGCAATCAACTCATAATTGGTATTTCAATCATAATTGGCTGGGTACCATCGTTGATATTGGTTGCGTTAGCGTGTTTAGGTGTTTTTTCTGGCGCACTCAGTTTATTCGATAAAGCATTCCCTATGGCAATTGCTTTTGTGACGCTTGGCGTTATGGGCATATTAGGCTTTGTTGGCTCTACTTCAGTATGTTGGGGTTTGAAAATATCATATAGTAAAAGGTTTTGGTTTCTTTTGTGTGGCGTCGCTTCTTTATTAGTTGTTTCTTTGTGGTTATTTAATGGCCGCTACAATCAGCTTAACCCTCACGATAATGCAACGGCTTATTTGTTTTTTTATATTTTTATATGCCCTTTATTAATTGGCATTTTTCATGTTGTTTTACACATTAAAAATGTGGGCAAGGTGATCTAACAAGCCAAGTCAACAGCACGCTCTCTATATTCTAAATCTATTGCGTAATGCCAGGCCAATCAGAAAGACCAGTGCTATTGATGCGAGTGATTGGAACCCGGCTACAGCAAACACTGCATGAGGTATGTCGACAACCAGCTTGTCATTAACCAAAGTCCCATACAGTGCAGCTGATGATTCTGAGCGCGCATCTTTTGAACTCGGTATTATGGAGAACATCTGTGAGAAAGAAAATAACAGCGCATCGTATGTAATATCTTTCTTGTCAGATGAATAGGCATATATTGGTGCACATGTCAGCCAAAGTAAGACAAGTGATAGTGTAGGCCTGAATATACTCCGCCCGTAATCGCCAAGTTTTTGAAATAGAAACTCAGTGAGTAATTGGTGCCATGGGGTTTCAATCCATCTACTACATTTCATTTCTTCGACATGCAGATCTAAAGCGAGTTTATGATGCTTATTGGTCTCCGCCAGTTCTTTCAAACGTCGAATACGGTCTATGTCCTGCTTGTCGGCGGCTGCTGTTTTGCTTAGCCAGGGTAGCTTTCTGGAGAGTTTCCTGGAAAGTTTTAAGGCACTCTTGGCTTTAGAGTATTGGATTGGGGAGCCTGACCAAATTGTTTGGATTAGAGCAAAAAATATAGGTATAGCTTTCCCTTTGCTGGTTTTCTTTGCTCTAGTAGTAAAATGGCTCAAACTAAGTTGATGTGTAAGTTTGGTGTTGGTGAAGTCAGGTATGCAATTGAAGCTATTTCCATCTAGACTTACGGGACCGTCAAAAGTGGCAAACTTGAAAGAAAGGGATTTAATCTGTTCCGTTCCTTCGACATCTGAAAAATTGAATTGACCTTCTAATTTCAAGCCGTTGAAGCTAACGTCACCCTCACCAAATTTGGCAAGGGTGAAGCTAACGTCACCCTCACCAAATTTGGTATTCGAGAAGTAAACGTTACCCTCACCAAATTTGGCTCTCATGAAGCTTACGCGACCCTCACCAAATTGTGCACCTCTGAAGCTAATATCACCCTCACCAAATTTGGTACGGATGAAGCTAACGTTACTCTCACCAAATTTGGTTCCAATGAAGCTTACGCGACCCTCACCAAATTGTGTGTTGTAGAAGTTTACGCTACCCTCACCAAATCTGGCTCTCATGAAGCTTACGTCACCCTTATCAAATTTGGCTTCTACAAAGCTTACGTCACCCTTATCAAATTTGGCAAAACTGAAGTCAACGCGACCCTCACCAAATTTGGCACCACTGAAGTCAACGCGACCCTCACCAAATTGTGCACCACTGAAGTCAACCTTACCCTCACCAAATTGCGTGTTGAAGAAGCTTACGTCACCCTTATCAAATTTGGCACCACTGAAGTAAACGTTACCCTCACCAAATTTGGCTCTCATGAAGCTTACGCGACCCTCACCAAATTGTGTGTTGTAGAAGCTTACGCCACCCTTACCAAATTGTGCACCACTGAAGCTTACGCGACCCTCACCAAATTTGGCACGGATGAAGCTAACGTAACCCTTAGGGAATTTGTAACCCTCAAAAGACACTGTATCGTACTTTGCGAAGTCTGCCTTTGCAAAATCCACATCTGCAATAGGGTTCTCTTCTACCCATTTATTCCAGATCTCTTTACCCTGAAGCCAAAGGTCAATTGCGGCCTGGCCTTCTAATACGGTCTTGCTGTCATCGCGTGCCATAGTGTGTCGGTCCTTGGTGATGTTGGTCGCATAATTTACGTCCCTTTTTATCAGAGGTCAATTTGGCTCCCCTATACCTTGCTGCAACCTAATGCCATGAATAATATTGGCTATTTGAATAGCCTAGCCAGTCTGTGCCTAGTATCAGATATCAATTGTATTATGGTAATACCTACGCTGATTGGCGTGGGTTAGCCAGAATTGAATGGTTTTCTTAATGCTGGATAATCGCTCGAGTAATCAAACTAAGTTATGTGGACATCCCCCCAAAAGTTGTGACACACCCAACTTCTTGCTCATCATCATTAGTTAAACTATTTTTTGTACGTTATTTTGTACTTTTTAGGGTTCGTTATGAGTCGTATTCATCTGGACAAAGATATTCAGCCGCTTTCTGAGTTTCGAGCTGGTGTCGCATCCTACATTAAGCAAATCAATGAGACGCGTCGTCCATTGGTAATCACACAGCGCGGTAAAGGTGTTGCCGTTGTACTTGATGTGGCTGAATACGAAGCGATGCAAGAGAAAATTGAATTGCTCGAAGAAATGCTTACAGCGGAGGCCCAGTTAGCTTCAGGTCTGGGCGTTTCAAATGAGGATGCGCTTACTCAAGTGCTACGCCACAAAAAAAGCCCCTAAAAAGGGGCTTTGCTGTCCAGGTTATCTACAAACCCATACGACTCAATAAATAACCGTTATTAAAACAATCACCTAAACAATCACCCCCGGAATTTCCTTACCAAACCCAAGATCTACGCCACAAGCCTTAGCTGCGGTGTGCAGCACATCGTGCTGGTTGTAGCCTGAGCCGATGTCGCTGACTACGCCTCGGTTGATGCGGGCGCCGCCGCCGGCGATTAGATAGGCGCAGGGGTTGGCAGAGTGTTTGTCTGCATGGCCCATGTCGGTGGTTTCTAATACCACTGTGCTGTCTAAGATGCCGGCTGCTTTGAGCTTTTGGATCAAATAGGCGCTCAGGCTGCCCAGGTGGCTGCGCATTTCGGTGTAGTACGGGTAGTTTGGCTGGCCGTTACTGCCACCGTGGATAGCGTTGTGATAATGTCCCTGGAAGTTCAGCTCAGGAATACGGAACTCTGACTGGTGGTTACCAAAGGCCAGTGACACCGAGCTGGTCAGGTTACATTGCAAAGCTGCCACGGCAATGTCTGCTTGTAGCCTGGCCTGCTGGCTGAAGGTATCAAAGGTCAATGGGAACTCTGTGTCATCGGGGGCAATGCCACAGGAGGTGCCGCCAGAGAGCTCATCCAAACGTCGTTGGGTGTCTGCAATGGCATCAAGATGATCGTTCATGCGCTGTATTTCGTAGCCTGCAAGCCTGTTTTTAATCGCGTTGGCTGCCGACATATGCGCATTCATGATAGGCGTTTTACTGTTGCTGCCCTGGGCGCCGCCAAACACCATTTTATACACGGTGAAGGGGTTTTCCTGGAACGGCAAATGGTTACGGTTGTCTTTGGTTAAATGGCCCTGACCATTACTGTGAACGCCTAAGTTCAGATAGCGAAATGGCAGGTTCGGGCCCAGTGCATTACCCATAGTGACGTCGTAACTGTCACCGCCCCAGTTCTGGGCGAGCAGTACTGGCATTCGGCCATGGCCTGCATTGGAGTGGGCCATGTTGACCATAAAGTTACATTCGGTTTTGACCGGCTCATAGCCTGCCGACATCACGCCCAATTGCATGCTTTCACCACTGCCCGTGGGGTTCCAAAGCGAGGAGATAGACCCGCCCGGAATATAAATAGACACGGTTTTATTGGGCAGCCCGGCGTCCATCGCATCGGCATGTCGTGCGAAAAGTAGTCCTGATACCAGCGGTGATGTGCGGATCAGGGCGGTCGAAATACCCGACGCCATAAACATTTTTAATAAGCTGCGGCGCGATATCGCCATGTTATTTAAATGCTCTTTTTTCATGTTACTAACCTCTTAATGTTGTGACCCGCATTACTCGCTTCTGGACCAGGCTTTGCGATAACGCACCGACTTGAGTGAACCAAATTTCTCCAGCATGGCTCTCGGGCTTTCCTGCATCATGGTGTTGGTCAGTGTGTCGATTTCACACATATAACCGACCTGCTCTGTCTGAGACAGACGCTTGTCTTCTTCACTCGTCGGGTCGATTGAGTCATGACCCACACCCATTACGTAGCGGAACATCTGCTGTGGTAAGCAGCTTTGAGCAGAAGAAAGGTCGGCTATCACAGCACCTAATTGTTTAGTGCCGTTGAATGGCACAAAGTCACTGACTTGTGCGTACTTCTCTGGAGCATAGAGGGTGCCCGATGCGTCGATCACATTACCGTTATTGTCTTGATTGCGGATGTTGCCCACGGCATCAAAGTCTTCCATGCCAAAGCCCATCGGGTTGATGTACTTTTCGTGGCAACTTGAACAAGGCTGACCTTCCGTTAAGCTGTGGTACTTGAGTCGGTTGGTGGTCGTCGGGTCTTGTAACAAGTCAGACAGCTCGGCGAGCCTTTGCTCTCTGGCTTCAAAGGTACCGGCAGGCGGATCGGGCTGCTCCTGACACAACATACGACGGCGCACTCTGACCGAGCGTAAGATAGGGTGCGACTCGTCTACTTCAGCCCAGCGCGACATAAACGCACCATTGGCTAAGATGCCACCGCGCTGTGTGGTCTCTACTTTTTGTAGGTCATCACCCGATACGCCAGGAATGTTGTAGTGGCTGGCCAGTAACTGGTTGACGAACGTGAAGTTGGCTGTATATAGCGAGCCAAATTTTTCGTCCGGCTGAGTCATGATGTAGGAGAAGGTTTCGTTGATCTCCGCTTTCATGGCAGGTACCAGATTGGCAAAGCCCGGGTAGTGGTCCTGATCTTTACTGGCGACCTCTAAACTGCCTGTACCTAACCAGCTGCCTACAAAGTCACCCAACACAGGCTTGGCTTGCTCAGCAAGGCGGTTTGCATGGGCAATGATATGGGCTTCATCACGCAGCTCGTCACGTTCAGCGGCCTGCCACAGAAGCTGATCAGGTGTTGATCCGGTAAAGGTATAAGACAGGAAGGTAGCCATTTCCCATGACGTCAGTTCGAAGGCGTCGTAATCCAACTCTGAGTTATCCGGGTTCGCTTCACCCAATTCATGACGATAGATAAACTGTGGCGAAGACAGCAAGCCTTCCAGCGCTAACTGCATGCCCGCTGCAACGTCGTTATTGTTGAAAAAGCCCGTTGCGATCAGTCGATAACTGTCCGCTTCATCCTGGGTCAGCGGTCGACGGAATATCTGCGGCGCTAACTCATCAATCAAACGGTTGGCACAGTCTTCATTAATGGCTGCACAATTTAAAGCAGGCGAATAGCCATTATCAGCCACCCATTGTGCGATTTCTTCGGCAACCAGCAGGTAGTTGCTGTAGTTAGAAGGCTGCACAGCGGCATGGGTATTATTGATGAAAAAGCCGACCTGAGAATCCGGCGATAAGCCGTCTGATACTGCGAAATCAACTCCCAGTAAGTCTTCCACTGTGTTTTGATACTCGGTTTGGGTCAGGATTTTTAACTGTCTTGCACCGTATGCCACAGGCGCGACACCCACATCACAGGTTAAGGGGGCAGGCCACAGGGTTTGCAGATATGCCGCGATATCCGTGGCACATTGCTCATCACAGGCACCTGGCGCGCCATAAGGCATAGTCGCGGTGATCACATCAATCATTGCCTGTACATCACGTTCGGTATTAAGCGCAGGGAAGGAACCCAGACCGCCGCCTTCAGAACCATGACACCCGGCACAGTTGGTTTTGTACAGTTCCATGCCACGGGCAATGGGGTCGGTTTCAGTGACTGTGACTCGGGCAATATTACTCGGCTGGGAGGGCACTGAGTTGCTCAGCGCAATCACCTTGTAATCAAACTCGCCGGACTCCGGTAAACCCGACTCGTAATAACTGGCGTTAGAGGCAAGCGTTGCGGTGGTGTGCCAGCGGCCATCAAGCGATTTTAATCGCACCAGATAATTGGTTTCGTTATTGCTGTTGTCGTACCAGCTTAATTGCGCCTGAGCTTCGGCCGATAGGACACTGGCGCTCAGCTCCGAAGGTGCGGCCGGTTTAGCCGCCATATCAACAGGCTCAAAACTGTCTTGCTCGGCTGATAAAAAGGTCAGGTTAAAGTAAACCGGTACGGTCTCACCAATGCCACTCAGATTAGCAACCACTCGCAGTGCCTCAATACCGTAGTCCATATCAAAGGTTTTACTGTCGATGATCATCGGCGTAAGCGTGCTGACGTTAACATGGCCAGTTGCCAGCTTCACGACTAACACATCCAGGCTCATCTCTTGGTTTACGCCATGCAGGCTCATCTCACCGGTAACGGTTTGAACTGTCGGATTGCCCACTTCCAGCGTGCTCAATAGCGCAGGGTCAATCTGAGTATTGAAGTACGCCGTTGGCAGTAATTCGGTTTCAAACAGTAAGTCCATAACCCGGCTGTTTCTGATATCTACACCGGTAGACACACTATTCAAATCAACCGCCAGCGTGACGCGCCCGTCGGCATCAATACTGCCCGATAACGCAGGGGCTGCATTATCTTGCGACACAAACTGGTTCAGCTCTGCCACATGGTCTTTTTTGACCGACACATAACTCAGAGATGACTCAGTGCTGTCCAGTGCCCATAACCCCGTTTCTGTGACTGCATCCGGGGGCGTAGTCGGACCTGAATTGCTGCACACATCGCCATTGAGAGTGATGGCAACGTCTTCACTTAGGCCATTTTTACTGGCAACAAAACCCAGCCCAAATGACTGATTTGCATGGACCGTATGGCCCTGCGAGGTGATGGTACACCCAGTGTCGTTACAGTCGAAATTGCCGTTCCAGCCATTTTGTAGGGAGATGCCCGGGTTCCAGGTGAGTTCGAGGGACCAGATGTTAAAGCTCTGATCTGAATCATTCTCAATGACTATTTCGGTTTTAAAGCCGTTGTTCCAGTTATCTGGAATGGTAAATGAACACTGTGCCGCCTGAGCAAACTGCGCACTCGCAATTAAACTCATGCAAACGGCAAATTTGGCGATAGCTGGCGCCGTTGAGCTGGCACGAGTAAAGGTAGAGAATCGTGTTAAGTTATTAAATATCATCTTCTTTCCCTCCTATTCCTGCGCTTCAAACACTAAGTTAAAGCTCACGGGAACCGCGTAACTGATCACAGATAAATTCGCCAGTGTTCTCAGTGTTTCTATACCTGGCTCCAGGCCAAAATCTGTTGCATCCAGCACAACCGGCTTAAGGCTTTGCACCATGACTTTAGTGTGCGTAAGTCGGCGAACTGCCACGTCTGTAGTCACTTCGGCTATCACGCCTGTAAGGTTCACTGTGGCGGTGACGGTCTGTTTTTCGGTGCCACCGATAGGCATGGCGGCCAGGGCTGCATAATCAACCGCAAGCAACACTTCGGCTTCAGGGAACAAGCTGGTATCGAATAGGTGCTCCTTCATTCTGCCATCCCGGGTTTCGTTACCCGTATTGACGCTGGTCAGATCCAAAGTGAGCCTTGCTGCCCCTTGCGTAGAAATACTGCCGCTGAGGTTTTCAAAGGTGTGTGCTTCAACTACATGCTGTTTTTTGGTGGAGACAAAGTAAAGGCTGGAGCTTTGTGGGTTTAACTCAAATGGTCCGGTGATGGGTGCCACATCCGGCTCTTCGACCTGAATGCTAATGGGCTGGCTGACTGTGGTATTGACCCCGTCGTTGACCGATAGTTTGATCGTAAATGTACCTGTTTGATCGAAAACATAAGCAGGGTTTTGCTCGTTTGATGTATTACCGTTACCAAAATCCCAGTTGTACGTCAGGGCATCCCCGTCTGGATCGGAAGAGTCACTGCCATCAAAGTTCACCGTTAAAGGACGCTGGCCGCTTGTCACAGAAGCTGATGCAATGGCCGAGGGGGCGCGATTTATATTGCCGTCTACCGAACATAACCCGCCCAGTGAAGGCGTTGTTGGTGAGTCATTTTCTTGTGCCTTTTGGGCATTGAAACCAAAATTTAAACTTTGACCCGGGTTGATGGTGCCGTTGTAGTTCTCGTTCACAATCTCATACGGATTATTGCCACTGTGATTGCCATGCCAGACGCCAGTCAGTTTAGTGTTGTCGGCAAACTCCATCAGTACTTTCCAGCCTGAAATGGCCACGCTCTCTGTATTGGTGATTGTGACCTTGCCGCGAAAGCCCGAGATCCACTCTTGTTCCACTTCAAACAGACAGAGTGCTGATTCTGGCTGAGCTTCTTCAATCGAGAGCGCAATCGGTGCCGCCTGGTAGTCATTGGTGCCGTCGTTGATGGTTAATGACACCTGGTAATTACCCGGCTGCTCAAAAGTATGTTGTGGGCTCATTTCATCTGAGTTTTGGCCGTTACCAAAATCCCACAGGTAGCTCACGTTGTCCGATGCTGAGTTAGCAATTTCGCTGCTGAACTGGATAGTGGCAGGTGCCGTGGCCTGAGTGTCTGACGCGGTAATGGCAACACTGACTTCGTTATCGTCATCCTGCCCGCCGCTCTCACAAATGCCGGATAAGCTCGGTGTAACTGCGGCTTGCCCGGCACTTTTTTGCACGTTGAAGCCAAAAGTCTTGGATGAATTTGGATTAATCTTGCGATTCCAGCTGAGGTTCTCAAATTGGTAGGGGTTGCTACCGCCCAGTTGAGCGCTCCAGGCGTTATTGATGGACTCACCCTGATTAAACTCTAATCCGACTGACCAGCCATCAATAGCAACATCGGTGTTGTTATACACGGTGACTTCTGCGGTATAACCGCTTTGCCATTCGTTCTTCACTTTGAACTCGCACTGCGCAGCCAAGCCGTGTATGGAGTGCCCCAAAGCCAGTAAGCAGAAACTGGTTTTTAAAAACCGGTGCTGCCTGGTGTTGTATTTACGTTGTCTCATGAAAGTTCCCCGAAACATTGCCATTTGACATGTTAATTCCCTGCTGCTCTTCGCGGGTTAAGCGTTGACCAGAGCTAACAGGCTGCAATAGCAAGAGCAAGTTCAGGTATGAGGAGAGACCAAAAGAGGGAGGTATGACAGCTCATGCCATTGGCGTGAATACCAATATGCTACGCAATGCGCATACAAAACAACAGTATGCACATAACACCAACTTCACTTAATACGTGTTCAATTTAAAGGAGCAAATCTGACGCTAACTGTGTTAAAAATTTTTCAATTAGCCCAGCTAAACATCAAAATTCTCGCCTTGTTATCGGCAATATTTTCTCGCTTCAAAGTTGCCCACTTAATTAAGCAAATTGGTTTACGCTTCATTTATACTCATTGGCATTCAGCAACCCCGCTATCTTAGTACGCACCTTAGACCGGAAGCTTTGCGTCCCTTCCTTTCGAAAGGTTTGCTATTTTAAGCCTGTCTGAGGAAGGTAGCCCAAAATTGCAATAATCACAAAGCCCACACTGCAACTTTCACATTATTTGCACATTTCACCTGAATTAAGGCCAAAAGGCTGTTTGAATTTTGTTCTCACTCATTATGAAGTCCTTAAAATTTAATGCTTTATGCTCAATTTTTGAAATGTGCACAATGTGGCTAAATTGTGCAAGGAGATAGCGGGGGGCCCTAAATTTGATTTGATTATGGTATATTTTCTGTTTGTGATTGATGGACATCCTTTCTAAAGATCTAAGGGATGATTCTGGTATGATGCCTTTATTGGGGACGCTTCGCGAGGCGTAGGGGGGTTAGTTTTGCCTAATTACTCAGGTGATATGTGGCGAAGCTGTGCGTAAGGTGGAGCTCAGTCACTGATAAATACGCTTTCTCATTGAGGGCGCTTGTGATGATGATTAATAGGTTTTCCGGAGATATGTTTTGAATCAAAAAAGCAGACAGTTGTTACATGTGTTTGTCGTGGCATTGGGGCTGATTCTTTTAATAATATACAAAGCGACTAATAGTGAGAATGAACATGTCAGGCTTGAAGGGGATGTTTCTCAGTTGCTCCTTAGAGATGGAGATAAAGCTAAGCTACTCTCTTTTTATGACTCAACAGATGTGGGCTCACTAAATATCGGTATTGAAGGCTTTAGCCGAAGCGACGCATTATTTGAAAAAAAGAAAAGCCAATACAAAGCAAAGACGCTGAACTTTGTCTGTACGCACGATGTACTAAAGAAATACTTAGACTCCGGGGCAAAAATTATTGTTGACCTGACGGTTGGTAAAAACCTCGCCGATATAATAGTCAACTTCCATGTCACATCGGCTCGCTGTAGTAGGTTAAGGTTGTAGGTTAAATCAGCATCAGAATGTAAATAACAGACACCAGTGCAAAGATTTTTCAGCTGGTTTTGGCGCTACTACGAGTATCTGTGCAAGGAATGTGCTGGAGTTAGTGTTATTTTTTAAATGCGCGCCTTGCCCTGGCAAGTTTATCTTTATCCATTGTTGATGATACGTGCTCCCATAATTGTTCCTTGAGTGTATCAGGCACCTTTTCCAGGTTATCGGGTCGTTTTTGCGAAAAGTCCCAACCTCCAAAAAACCTAGCTGCTCCTTCTGTCTGTGCTGTACTTAGCTGGGTTGAGTTAATGATTGAGATGATGTTAGCCGTTGTGTAGTTAAACAGCATTTTCCTTGCAACATCCTCATAGGATGGATAACCTGACCAAGGTCCAGCGCCGGAGCCATACCATTCGAGTAAAGCCAGGACCTGTAGGCGTTTATCTGGTATTGCAGCTGTGAATGGAGCCATCAATCGCTGCGCATCTCTTGTGCCATAAGGGGTTAGGATCTTTGTCCAGACTGCACTGATTGATGAGGGCATTGCACCAAGCCAGCGCTGCTCATTTTTCTGGTTTTGTACTTGCTCTTTCCTTTGCGTATCAAACATCTGTCGTGGCCACGGCACGCCGCGATCATCAAACCAGGTCAGCAATTTATCTGTATCGACTACAGACGCATCACTGTTCCAGTGTGAGAAGCGTATATAGTTACCACTAATATATGATAAAGCTCCTAGCTCTTTATCACCTTTGTACAAATAAATTACGGGATTACCCACGCATAAACAGAGTCGCTCTGTTTCGGGGCGTTCAATTACCAGGCTGTTTTTCAAAGCTGATAAGTCTTCTCTTTTTTCGGATTCAAATTGCACCAGTGCGTTTATTGGATCTTTTACTACTAACCTTTCTGCCTGCTCAATGATCTGGTGCAGTTGTTTTAGGTTAACAGGTTTCTGTGTCTCACTCGCATAGGTTGCTGACATACAGCACACCAGAAAAATGGCATATAACAATCTGTATTTCATGGCAATTACTGCTTAAAAGAGATTCGTAGTGTAGAGTTATCATAATTTGTAGCTCTGTCAATCATCAGTATTCATTCGCTGCTAAACTTATCCGAGGGAATCAGAAGTATTTAAACTAATACCTTCAAACAGACTTTGAGCAGGTCTTACCGGCTAGGGTAAAACTTGAACCACAAATCGTCGGTTATTTATGCACTTTGTCATTTACCTACTATCCAGGCTCCGCTTAGGAAGCAGCATATATGTAACTGCTATCTATTCGTTTATTCCATACTTTAACTAATTTGGCTCTATTAAACTTCTCTCAAAACAACTATCTGACTTGCTTATGAAGTGGCAAAACCACTCTTGTGGCTCTACGCTTTATTGTTAGCTCTATTTTTATTCTATTTATTCAAGGTTGGCTGGGTAAGTTATTACAAGGGTTGTTTATGATGATTGAGCAGAAATTGGAAAGTGCACGACTGGAGTTGCTTGATATGGGGCTGCGGGCAAACCCACAGCTAAACTATCGTAGCAGTGGAAAAGCGATAGATATAATAGACGAAAAGTCTGAGCAAGTTTTTGAGTTGCTTGTCGAAAAAGAGAAAACAATGAGCTTTTTGCCATTACCAAAGGCTTATCAAAACAACATCAGCGACGATGATCAAAGCACTTTTTTTCAGTCTGATGAAGACACTGAGTTACCTCCGCTGGATTTGTATTTGGAGCAGCAAAAGGGGGAGGCACGATTTAGCGATAAGTATCTTCAAACCGGGCTTATGCCTGCAAAGCTTGATAAGGCACTTTTAAAATTAGAGGCGGATGCACATACAATGCTGCAAGAGCAGGGTATAGAAGTAATGTACCTGGGGCTTGGGTTTTTGCAATGGCATGAACCGTCCAATACGCGTGTGTCGCGATACGCACCTTTGATCCTGGTCCCCGTAAAGCTTACAAGGTCGTCCGCGAGGGATAGCTTTAAGCTGAAATATACGGGTGAGGAGCTGGGCTCTAACCTGACGCTGGCCGCAAAATTGAGAACCGAAATCAAACTACAATTACCTACTTACACGGTTGAAACTACTTTAGCAGACTATTATCAAGCAGTTGCGAATGCTGTCGGGAAGCAATCAAGCTGGACAGTCCACCCGGATAAAATCGGTCTGGGGCTCTTCTCGTTCGGCAAGTTTCAAATGTATATGGATTTAGATCCAAGTGGCTGGCCAGAAGGAAAAAAACCTGGACAGCTGCCGCTCATGACACGCCTTCTGAGTGAGGGGTTTAGCTCAGCAACCGATTACAACACCAGTGAATTGGCGCACCCAGAAAAGCTTCATTTGGTAATAGATGCAGACTCCAGTCAGATAGCGGCGATTTTGGCAATGAAGTCGGGTGCTGATTTTATCATTCAGGGTCCACCTGGTACTGGCAAGTCTCAAACCATTACCAACATCATTGCTGAGGCAGTTGCTTTGGGTAAAAAAGTGCTGTTTGTGGCACAGAAAATGGCGGCACTGGAGGTGGTGAAGAAGCGGCTTGATGAAACTCACCTCGGGCTTGCCGTACTCGAGCTGCACAGCCACAAAAGTACCAAGAAAGTGGTACTGGCTTCTATCTCAGAGTCACTGGCACAAGGCAAGCCCCAGATAGTAGACAGAGGGCAAGAGTTTGCTGAGCTTACAGCCGCCAAATCACTACTGGATTCTTATGCGAAAGAAGTGCGAGTGCCCATTCTCAATAGCAAAATCAATTATATCAGTGCATTGGGTAAGCTGATGCAGCTTGAGCAAGCGTCAACAGGCAAACCAATACCACTGTTGCCATTTAGCTTGTTTTCACAATGGACAGACGAAACATACCATCAAGTAATAAAAATTGTTGACGAACTGGTCCAGCAGATACAGCAAATGGGGGAGCCAGCCGCACACCCGTTTGCTATGTCTACCAGACAGGACTTTTCTCCCGCGATGCATCAGTCGTTATCCGCTGAGATGCTCGCATTGAGCGATGAAATAACAGCAGTGGTTGCTCATAGTCAAACGGTTGCAGACCACATACAGCTTGAAAGCCCCGACAGCTTGCAGGCAGTATCTCAATTGATTTCCACCGCTCATTGGTTGTCTGAGGTGCCTGAGCTTCATGGCGTACAAGTAGATAACGCTGTGTGGGTTTCGGACGAGCAACAGGTAGTACGTGGCCTGGAGAGTCTTGAGCGCGCCATGTTGCTTAAAAAGGCAGTTCAAGCAGAGTTTATTGCACTTGTGTTTGAGGCCGATTTACTGAGTATCCGTGAAGGGTTAGTTGGAAAAACGGATAAATGGTGGCGCTTTTTGTCGCCTGGTTTCAGAAAAGCGAAAACTAAGCTCTCTGGCCTGTACAAAGGTACTTTGCCGAGCAACCCAGCAAAGTGGTTAGAGTTATTAGATACGGTGTTGGAGTATAAAAGTGCGAAACGCGAGTTTGATACCTACTATACGTTTCTATCGAGTGCTTTTGGCACGCTATGGCAGGGAGAGCACTCTGACTTGGCAGAGCTCAAACGGGTTTTTGAATGGATCTGCGGCTACTATCAAAAAGTGAACAGTGGTCAGCTGCAATTGAAGCTGGCGAAAGTAATTGATGCAGGTGTAGATAAACAACTGCTACTGAATGAGTCAGAAGGGCTGAAACGATTGCATAATGAGTCGTTACACCTGTGTAATCGATTAACAGAAATCGTTGCGATAGACCCGCAAAGGTCAGAGTATGAACTTGCGACAATGAAATTTGGTTCTTTGTCTGATCTTATAGCGAGTTGGAATAAGCCAGAGCAGCTGTATGAGTTTGCACGATATAACCAGATAGTTACTGCGCTTGAGCAATATCAGGTCCAGCCTTTCGTAAAACTGGCCTTCAACTGGAAAGAGCCCCCGGAAGCCTTGTTGCACGTGTTTGAGAAAAGCTATTACCAGGGCTTGGTTGATTATGCGTATGCTAACTCCGCCTCTATCCGACAATTTGACCGGACAAAGCACGAAAAGACCATCAAAGATTTCAAAAAAGTGGACGAAGAAAGTCTGTTTTTCGCTCAGGAAAAGCTTGTCGGTCAGTTGTTTGAACAGTTACCGAATAAAAATGCAAAAGGAGAAATGGAACTGGTACTGCGGGAGCTCAGTAAGAAGACGCGCCATATTCCTTTGCGAAAATTATTAAGTGAAGCGGGCCATGTTATTCAACAGATTAAACCTATCTTTATGATGAGCCCTATGTCTATCGCAACTTACCTTAAGCAAGGTGCGCTGGAATTTGATTTGATTGTTTTTGATGAAGCCAGCCAGATCCCTGCTCCAGATGCATTGGGGGCGATGATGCGGGGGAGTCAGGTGATTGTAGTTGGCGATAGTAAGCAGATGCCACCCAATAGCTTATTTGCGAAGTCGGTGGAGTTGGAAGACGAAGAGCTTGAAAAGAGTGATACCGCTGACATTGAGAGCATACTGGCACTCATGGAATCTAAAGGTGCGCCAAGCCATATGTTGAAGTGGCATTATCGTTCACGCCACGATTCGTTAATAGCCGTTTCAAATGATCAGTTTTACAAAAATGAGTTGATCGCATTTCCGAGCCCCGGGTTTCATCGTGATGCAACCGGGCTGAAGTTCCACTATTTGCCAGAGAGCTGGTACGAAAAAGGGGGGTCAAGAACTAACCCCGGAGAAGTAAAAGCGGTGGTAGCGGCTGTGCTTAAGCACGCTCTGACCAAACCCCATTTATCGCTTGGTATTGTTGCTTTTAGTTTGTCTCAGCGCGATGCAATCATTCTGGAGCTTGAGAAAGTGCGTCGTTTACATCCAGAAACTGATGGGTTCTTTGAACGCCATGCTGGTGGTGATGAGTTTTTTGTAAAGAACCTTGAGAACGTTCAGGGTGATGAACGAGACGTCATCTTTATTAGTATTTGTTATGGAAAAACGAAGTCGGGCCAGATAAGCCAGAACTTTGGTTTGTTAAACAAGCCAGGGGGAGAGCGTAGACTCAATGTATTAATATCCAGGGCTAGGTTGTCTATGGAGGTCTTTGCGAACTTCCATGGGCAAGAGCTCAGAGTGGATAGTGGTAGCCCATTCGGGCTGCGTGCATTGCAGGCGTTTTTAGAGTTTGCTGAATTCAACAAATCAGAAACGGCTGTTGACGGCGAGCAGGAAGCAAATTTTGCTTTTGGTCGTGTACTGCAAGATGCCATTCAAAGCTTGGGTTTTGACGTTGCGGCACAAGTGGGAAATCAGGGGTATTTTATTGACTTGGCAATACGCCACCCAAGTTATCCTGAGCAATATGTTTTGGCATTTGAGTATGATGGCGCGGGTTACTATGAAGCGGTTTCTGCCAGGGACCGGGAGCGGTTGAGACAAAGCGTATTAGAAGGGTTAGGATGGAAATTTGCGCGTATCTGGTCAACCGACTGGTACAGAGATCCAAAATCGGAGCTGCACAGACTGAAAGAGGTGATTGAAGAAGCCATATTGAGTCACGATGCACACATTGCTGCACTGGAAGATGGCACTGAACAGGCAGCGGTATTGGCTGATACTTTATCTATGACTACAGAAACCGAGCCTCAAGATACAGCCCCGGTAATACAAAGAAGTGAAGTAGCAGAAGAGGCGACATTCGATGCGTGCAAAACCCCTTATAAAAAAGTGGATGTTTCTGAACTCAACATGCCCAAGGTTGATGATTTTAGTGCTATTCCATTAAGTGCAATAGAGCATGCGATTGAGCGAGTTGTAGCAAGTGAATATCCAATCTTTGCTTCTATCGTTGCAAGTCGTTTGGCTAATGCTGCTGGTTTGTCTCGTGTGGGAAGTAAAATAAAACGGATAGTGGATCAGGCCATTGATGGTTTAGCAGGCAAGGGAGCGATTCAAAAAGATGATAACACGGTACTATGGCCCAAGGGGGTGTCCACAGTAAAGTTAAGGAATTGGGATGCTACAGACGCCTCTATGAAAAAACTGGAAAACGTCTGTGATGCTGAGCTGACCAATGCACTTTTATTGACGGTACGAGATGCTCACGCTATCAATATGACAGACTCAGCATCTGCTGCGCTTGGGTTACTTGGATTTCAGCGTGCCACCGCTCAAGCCGTAGAGAGAGTGAACCGATTGGCAGCCGAGCAGTGCAGAAAAGGAATACTGACCAGTGAAAACGACAGATTAAAAATCGCGGTGAGGAACTGAGTGCACAAAAAAGGGCAAACTTAGAGTATTGAAGATATCGGAGTTTGCCCTGCACCTGCGAACATATTATAAGGCCTGATATAAAAGCCCTGTTTAAAACAAGCACGCATTTAAATTGGTCGTATCAAAAATGCAGAGCCTGAGTGCTTACAAAAGCTTCATGCAGGTGCTTGTGTGAAAATCGCCCTGAAAACCACGTTTCTTCTTTCTATCTCCATGATATTTATCACTATTCCTGACATCAAGTAACTGATTAGTGTAAAATAACCCTTCTTTTGCATAATGGATGATTTTAGTGGCCGCTGTGCCTGGCATCACAGGTGAGGCAGTATTACTGCCGCATGATAGTTTGGGTGCTCAGTTACAGGTCATCAATTATAGAAAGTCCCTTTACAGGAGTAGGTTAAAAGTAAGTGGTTAAAAATAATATACGCTGTGACAGTTATCAGGCGCAGCTGGCCCGGTGGCCAAAAGAAGGAAAAGTGATACTGGCACAACACGATGAAGAATCTGTCACTGTATATCAGGCATACAATCAATCGATTGGTCAGTATGCTGCTAAACATCAAACATTTGGTGGTGACTTTAGTTTCACCAGGATGACGTGGATAAAGCCCAACTTTCTATGGATGATGTACCGTTCGGGCTGGGGAACTAAAGTAAATCAAGAGCTCACACTGGCCGTTAAAATTCGTCGCGCGGCATTCGACAGCATACTTGCGCACTCCGTACCCTCTTCCTTTGAACAGAGTCAATACCAAACCCGGGATGAGTGGAAGTCGGCGATGACAGGATCAGATGTGCGCCTGCAATGGGACCCTGATCATGGACCATATGGTGACAAGCAAGCACGCAGGGCGATCCAGTTGGGTATCAAAGGCGAAACGGTTCAGAGTTATGCCCGTGACTGGATATTGGATATATCCGATATTTCGGAATTTGTTAATGAGCAAAGAGAAAATATAAAAAATGGCAGACTGGACTTGCTGTGTACGCCGAAAGAGTCGGTGTATATACCTGCGGATGAGTCTCTGCACAAAAAACTGGGATTAGACCTGTAGTAATTACTTGTTTTGAGTACCCAAATATCATTCTGGTTGATGAGATCAGAGATTTAAAAGGAATACCATTGTGGAATTTATTTTTGAACCCCTTGTTGGACTTGGCGCGCTGAAATTCGGGATGTCCAAGTCTGAAGTAAACGCATTGTGTGCAGGGGTGTCAGGTATTAGTGACCTGCAGTATCAAGGCGGAAAACTGGTCGCGTTTTCAATCGACCCTTCTTCTGTTGAACAGAGCCTGGTTTTTGCTGGCAATGATGTCCTTAAGCTGGATAAGTTAGAGGCAGCGCTTTTTTTTGCGGGCCAAAGCAATTGCTACGGGCAATCGCAGGGCGGATCGCTTTACTTCACTGATCTGGGGTGTGCACTTCTTCAGTTTGAATCGCCTTTTCGTACCTTCTTGTTCTTCGCTGCCGGGTATGATGCCGGTGAGCCACTAGCAGACATATCGCCAGATTCAATTAAATCTTACTACCAAGACTGCCATTGGGAAGATTAGGGGGTTTGGGTAATTGTCGCTGCAAAAAGTGATTGTAAGAACAGCTGAGTTGTCACTCACTAAACTGGTCAGAGTCAGGGTATTTAGATAAAGTTAACCCCCTCTGAATAGATACATAACGCATGGAAAGACGATGGATTATTTGAGTATTAATAAGTCAGCCTGGGATAAAAGAACCCAGGTACACGTAGCATCAGAATTTTATGATGTGGACGGATTCAAGGCCGGGCAATGTTCACTGAACCCGGTTGAACTGGCGCAAGTGGGACCTGTGAAGAGCAAGTCTTTATTGCATCTGCAATGTCACTTTGGCCAGGATACACTATCCTGGGCACGTTTGGGTGCCGATGTAACCGGGGTAGACCTATCAGCAAGTGCCATTGCGCAAGCTAACACCCTTAAAGATGCGCTTGGTTTAAAAGCGGAGTTTATCGAAAGTGATGTGATCCACTTTGGCCAAAGCAATATGCGTCAGTTTGATATCGTGTTCACTTCATACGGTGTTTTGTGTTGGTTGCCCGATTTAACTGCATGGGCAAAGACAGTGGCCGGCGCACTAAAAGTGGGTGGAGTGTTTCACCTGGTTGAGTTTCATCCCATTAATGACCTGCTGGCAGGCTATGCATATTTTCCTCATGGTGCGCCTGATATTGAAGAAGAGGGTACCTACACAGAAAACTGTGATGGCACTAAAGCCACTACCGTGACCTGGACCCACTCGGTCAGTGATGTGGTCAACGCGCTGATTGGTGCGGGTCTGAATATTGAGTCTTTTGTTGAGCACCCATATAGCCCGTATGATTGCTTTGAGGGGCTGGAGTTCGTGCCTGAGTTGGGGTATCAAAAGCTGCATCAAGGTCAGCAAGTACCGATGTTGTACTCAATTAAGGCCAGTAAAAGTCGGACGCCTGTTTAATAGTACGCTATCACCGTTACTGACTAGGTTAACTGTGGTGCTGTTTGTGTTCCCTGGCCAGCAACTCAATAAACGCTAATTTGGATGGTCTATTTATTGATATATTAATCACTTTAAAAACTAGGGGGTTGTTTAAAATAAAACTTACCAGAAAATTCATTAACTTTAGTATTGGCTTTGGTGTTGTAAAAGTGTGTTTTTTTGAATAATTGTTATTCGGAACGGTTTTTTTGCGCCCAGCTTAATTTATATATAAAAATAAAATGTGAAAGGAAATAGAGAAAATGAAAAAAATAATAGCAGTAGTGTTAATGGCTTTTTCGTCTTTTGGCTCGGTGGCTGGAGAATGGAATCAGGCAGGAAAAATCACGAAAGTGTACCCAAAGCCAACTAGAAATGGCATTTATTTTACTCATGAAAACATGGTTTCTGGTGGCTGTACGAGAGGAACAAACTTATTTTTAAGTGCAGATGAAAAATTATTTAAAGAAACATATACACTGTTGTTGTCTGCTTATGTTACGGGTAAACCAATAAAAATATATGTTGACGGGTGTCAGGCAACACATGAGTACCCGCTCATTAAAGAAGTGATTGCACAGTAAAGTACTTAGTAGCGGGCGCTAAGCGTAGAGTGTTCTCACCTGTGAGCCATTGTATGCTCAGGGCAGCTTTGAAGCTCGCTTGTCATTTGCTCCTTTTAGCGAAATACATGCCGATTGCGCTCTCTGGCCCAGCAAAGCAGTAAGGCTAAAGCCCCGCTGGCATAGGTGATATACAAAGGTGCCGACGTATTGGCATCTTCGTCATACATAAATATGTTAGACATCACTGCGGCCACCACCGCACCAATCACTAACCAGGCTGCAGCATAATACAGTTTATGCCCGGGCGCACTCATATAACCAGAAAGCACCACACAAGCCGCGGCAACGCCACCTATGACAGGCTTTTTCCACCAACCTGCGTATTCGGCCAGCATGCCAGCAAGGGTCGCTGAAGCGATAAAGGTAATGACCACGATTACAATAGACAGTAAGAGCTTAAGTATTTGTTGCATAGGTCACCTTTTCATCCTTTAAACATTATTCAGGATAGCCTACCCCCTTCTTAGCGCTAGATTTTTATGACTTTTTATCAGGATCTCTGCATCTTTTACAGAGGTTGAATTGTCGAGAAAATAGCGTGTGTCTTCAATTTTTTTAAGACTGTTCCGGTGGATCATCTCGCTTTGTGAGTGGCCCTTTAATTTGATACATATCACTTTGTATTGTTTTTCGTTCTGATTAGTCACGCCTACCTATAAAAACCAGTTTTGCGTTTAATTTATTTGTTGTCATTGCTTAATTATCACCAGATGGGGAGGCGAAAGGTGACACGGACGACCATAAGCTTAACTAAGTGGCTTTGCCATACGATATTGTTTAACTACCAAATAATTGAGGTTTTAAAATGTATAAAAAATCGATATTGCTATCTGCTTTGCTCACCGTTTCAAGTGCATGGAGTGTTATGGCAACGGAAGTATCACAGGTTAGTGGTCTTGAGTTGCATGTTGCTGCTCATTCAGAAGGTACGGAATACGGTGATTTTGATGTGAGTTTCCACAACAAGAACGGCGATATTGTTCATTCTGAAATACTGTCATGTAGCACGGCTGAGCATAATCAGTGTTCGCTAAAGTCAGAGATATAAGGACCTTGGTCAGCTGTGGTTATCGAGTCTATGAGTGGGAACATGAGTGGTTATGGCCTTCAGTCTGACGTAACTAATAATGTCCTGAAAATACAGAATAAAGCTACATCAATTGGCCTGGTTTCAGGTGAAGAAAATGAAGCTTATCGTTTTGGTGCTGATATTTATTCTTCTGAAAACAGAGAGTATTTCACAGGAACTGCTTCTCGCATTATCTGGAAAAACCAACTTGATACTGCGATATCTCAACTCCGCGGCAGCGCGATAAATGAGTGGAATAAAAAGGCTAAAGCCAAGTTTGGTGATTTCGATTGGTGGAATAAAGGATCACACAATAACCGGGTTCAATGTCAACCATATTGGGAAACGGTTGTGTATGGATTTTACTACTGTCAGGCCAATGCCTACGTAAAGTACGTGACTGCAGAGTAGTATGATTGAGCTTTAACTTGGGGTTGTATATTTTGCTTTTTAATGTTGTTTTTAGCGTTTTAAATTAACCATTTCTTAGCTATGTCGCTCACAGAGTGAATTATGCGCCCCAATCTTTACGACTTAAACCTTGAAATCTCAAAGGTTATTTAATCTTTGCAGCGTAAGCAATCACATTCTCTAACAATATCCGGCTTGGACCGTTCCATTAAAGTTTTATGATAGTAGTATGACTGGTATTGACAAGTTGGTACCTTAGTAGCACTATGCGCGCTTTTCGGTAGTACAAAGGTGTTTTCTTTTTTTGTTCTACTCGTTATTTTTTATGTCAGGTTAATAAATATTATGCTTCAGAACACTTATGTTGCTCATCTAACTCGCTTTCTTTTGCCTATTACTGCTCTAGGCGTATCAGCGAACACGGTTGCGCACGATTTACAGTCACAGATACTGAGTTTTGAAGGAAAAGGAATCCCGGAATATGTACAGGCAAGTGCCGCTGAACTCTCACAAACACGGTCTATCCATGGTGAGCAGTCCTTATTGTGGCACTGGGGGGCGTCGCCCACATTGTCGGTCAACCACACTTTTAAGCGGATGACGGATAAAGAAGCCAGTCGGGCCTATGGTCGGGGTGCAACCCAAGTGCTGTCATTCTGGATTTATAACCCCCAAGCCGTTGAAGATAGTATGGCACTGACCTTGTCGGATAAAGATGGCCAGGAGATCAGTGAGCTTAACGTCAATATGAATTTTACTGGCTGGCGCACAATTGGTGTTTCACTTAATAAGGACTTTTCTGAAGTGGTCACGTCCTCATTTGAAAAGTTGGTATTTACAGCGCCTGCTTCTGTCAACCATGATGCTGCGCCGATATATATCGACCGTATTATGGTGTCGGTCGATGACAAACGTTATCAATGGTCAGACGACCAGGTGACAACCCGCTATGTCCTGCCGGAAATAGACTTTGATTTACCTGTTCACCTGGAGATGCCAAGTGATGTTGAAGTGAAAGGTGCTGCTCAGCTGAGACAAAACCTCACCGCGCAGTTTATGGGTCGCCCGGGTAGTTTTGCGTCTTTACAACAGCGGTTTAACGCCTATCAAATCGAGAAAAGTCAGGATAATGTGATCACGGGTCGGCATATTGTTACCGGATACCAGAAAACCATTTATCAACCTAAACATCTCTTGGTGCAAGACAGAGCTGCATTCGATGAGTATCGTCAACTGGCTGATTACACAAAACTGATGTGGGATTTGGCTAAGGCTTATCACCACCCTATTTATGATGCACATAAAACGGAACTTGCAAATATGTACCGTTTGATGACGGCGCATTTAATTGACCAAGGCTATGCTGATGGCAGTAGTCTGGTGACCACCCATCACTGGGGCTATGGTGCGCGTTGGTGGTATATTTCGGCGTTGATGATGGCTGATACGTTACAATCAGACGCTTTGTTGAAGCCTACTTATCGTGCTTTGTTGTGGTTCTCCAGAGAGTTTAAGTCAAGCTTTGACATGGAGCTTAATGATGAAAGCTCCGATCTGGATTACTTTAATACGCTGTCAAATCAGCACCTGGCACTGATATTGTTAAACCCGGACGTGAAAGAACGTATTGCCTTGCTCAAAAAGTTTACTGCTTTTTTTTCAGCAGCGCTGAGTCAGACACCTTCCGGCTACCATGACGGTTTCAGGCCGGATGGCACGGCCTGGCGCCATCGCGGTCACTATCCGGGCTATGCGTTTCATGCCTTCAAACGTGCCGCTCAGGTGGCTAAAGTGCTAAAAGACACCCCATTCTCTCTGAACATAGAGGCATTAGACAGCCTTAAAGCCGTCATGGTGGCTGGCTGGCGTTATACAAACCCCTTTGTGCCGATGGCGTTGAGTGGGCGACATCCGTTTAGCAAATTGGGGATCATGCATTACCAGGGCGGATTACGTGACCTGGCCATGGCATATCCTACGCTCGATGAAGAGCTGGCGGCCATCTACTTGCAAGTGAGTCAAACGCCTGAGGCACAGAGCCAATCTGTATTTGGCCAGACCATCACACCCGCAAAATTACCAGAAGGCAGCTGGAGTTTTAATGGCGGCGCGTTTGTGGTGCATCGTCATGGCGAGCGGATGGCGATGATCAAAGGGTACAACAAAGATGTCTGGTCATCGGAAATTTACTATAAAGACAACCGCTATGGCCGTTATCAAAGCCATGGCAGCGTGCATGTTATGCCCTATGGTGACCCAGAAGCTTTTGGCTACCAGCAAGCCGGTTGGGATTGGAGTCGTAATCCGGGTACGACCACAATCCATCTTGATTATGATGCGCTGGAAAGCCCGAATAAGCACAGTTTAACTTTGCGCTCAGAGCAAGGGATCAGTGGTGCAACTTCGCTGCATGATAAATTCAGCTTGTTTACCTTCAAACATCAGGCACCTGAAAACTTAGCTAAGTTTGATGCCAGCTTTGTAGCTGAAAAACACGTGATGGCCGCTGATGACATGCTGTTTCTGGCTGGCAATGGCATCTCGAATAAAGATGGCCAAAACCGCACCGAAACCACTTTGTTTCAGTTGGCGGTCAAGGACATAAACCGCCCCGTGTGGATCAATGGGAAGCGTTACGTGGGAGAAGCGTTTTCTGTAACATTAAGCAGTGGTGACTGGTTAATTGATGAAAACGGCGTGGGTTATTTTTTACAGCAGGCAGAGTCAGTACATGTGTCTCGTACAATGCAAAGCTCGCGTCACAATAAAACCAAAGCCGCAACACAAGGGTTGTTCACAACTGCCTGGATAGATCATGGCGTTGCGCCACTGGATGCACACTACGAATATGTGATGGTGATGGACACCACGCCTGAGCAAATGCAAGTGTTGGCGAAAAAAATGGCCCGGTATCCGTATTTCAATACCCGTAAAACGGATCAAAATGGCATGTATATTCGCAATCGGGTCAACAACCTGTATGGCTACAGCAGCACTGGCGTGACCCACTTTAAGTATGGGCCGGTACGAACTGTCAGCACCACAGCGCAGCTTTTACTCCAGCTTAATGGAGATTCAGCATCGCTGAGCGTAGCATCACCTGAGCTTAAGCTGGACAAAAATGGTCCGACTCAGAGTGTACCTATTGAAGTGGTTGTGAAAGGCACCTGGACCACTGAAGATACGCATTATACCCATCACAAAGGTGACACTATAATTCATGCAACCAGCTTTTTTGGTCAACCGATGGCAGTCAGTCTGAGCAAGGTTCAGTAGCCCAACCAGAGCCAGCCTGCGATAGGCTGGCTTTTATCTGCGCCATGTGGCCACATTAAAAAGCGGCATCAAAAGCATGTGCAGGGAGTTGCAGCTAAAGATTTACACTGAATGTTCGTGGTGATGTGTAACCTTCAAATTGCAGAGATAGTTGATCAGCTATAGTGCTTCGGTCCCTTGTAAAACAGGCAGAAAACAAGTTTAATGGGTACAAAAGTGCTGTTCAGACAGAGAGTCGTGATGGAGCGGCAAAGCAAATTAGGAAATTGGCGGTTTGCTGTCTTTTGTCAGGGGAAATTTTATGAAACCAGTACTCTATTTTTCTACATTGGTATTGTGTTTGTTTTTATTTTCACTGTTTGTTAAACCAGAAACGCTTCCTGTATCTGAAGTGCATATAAGGCTCGCAGAAAAAGGGCTCATGAGAGCACGAACACCTCAACCTTCCATTGAAGCGTATATTGGTAAAATACGAGAGAAAATAACGAGTAGTAAAGTAATGGTAGTTATTTCTGCTAACTCATGGCAAGAAAAGGATGTTGAGAAATTGAAAATCAGGATATTAAATGAGTTTGATAATAAGCGGATTGAATTTAAGTTAATCTACTCTAGTTAAAAAATAGAGGTTAAGCAGCGCTTAACTATGTGACATATCTGGTGTGTTCGCGATTAATAATGCGGAAGTTAATAGCAGATAACAAGTGTCGTCAAAACGATGTCCTACTCTCTGGCTTATTTTTCGCTAGTTGCTTCGCGGTAAAGAAGTCATTCAGGCATTCGTCGTTGATGAATACGTTAGTTTTAAAGGAAAATATATGAGACATTTAATCTGTGCGGCTTTGTTTTTGGCTCCTTTTTTTAGTGGAGCAGGGGAGTTGGTAAGGAATGCGGTAATTACTGAAGTCGCTAGCTCCAGTGGTAATAAAGATGTGTTTTACGTTAAGTTAAGTGGAGGAACAGGTCCATGTGCAAACGGATCTGTTGAGTTTCCTGCCAATCAGTCACAATCCGAGCAGTCTTACAACCAAGCTTTTTCAATTGCCCTCGCAGCGGCAATGAGTGGGAAGAAGATCAGAATACACAATTATTCAAACAATGAGTGTGGCGGAGCAAACTTTATTGGTATTTTCACAAACTAGTAAATTGTAGATTACGACTTATCAGGGTTGGCGTTCGCGGCAGTTGAGCATATGAATGACTCAGTTTAAACGATATGTTGCTGTTGCGCGCCTGCTAATTCAGAGCTCCTGGTTTTGGCCTCGCAAAAATGACCGAAAAGCTCGGTAAGAAGTTGCATTCTTCTGGCACTGATGCACATAAAAACGCGTTTATTGATGTTACTTTCAAGTTTTGATGAAAACTGGGCCAAAAAAGTACATTAAAGTGGCTGTATTGATTTCAGGTGGCTGTCCTTTTTTCTCATTCATCAGTAAGACAGGAAAACTAAGTCATGGCGTACGATCTGGCTGTTGGAAAAAGTAAATATGTTAAGGACGCTCCTGTCATTGTGGCCTCGATTTGTTTCAGTGAGTATCCGTTAATATATGCTTTGCTTAAGAAGTCAGATAACTTCTTTCTGAGAAGGATGTGTGATCAGTTTAGCGATAGCTAGTTTTCTATTGTTGAGCTGCGTCAGGCCAGAACTGAATTAGGTGTACTGCTTATTAGTGACTTGTCTGATGGGGAAAGACACCTATTGCACAAGCTTTTAGCTGCAATAGGTTATGCCCTGGATAAAGGTGAAATGTTGCATGGCATATCGGACTAGACATGAGTTAATGTGCATTAAAATCGGTGGACAATTCGCCGCTTGGTATTTTCATTTGGCTCATGCGCAACATCTGGTTGATATGGTTAGCTTGTGAAAGTGTGATGAACATCAGAGGTGATATGTTTGTTGTAGATGAAGAAAACTGGTCGTGGTTATTATTCCAGAATCAAAATGACATGTATTTAACTGTTCTTTGCGGTGGTGTCGCGATGTTTAACGTTGATATTCAGCTCACTCAAACAGAAATCGCTTCTTACAAGAGTTTTGGTCGTGGGTTTATCGTAGAGTTGGCTGAAAGTGTCGCTTTCAATCCCGGAGCTTATTCTCGCAGAAAATCCAATTTCAGAAATGAGTTTGACTTGGCTACTGCCATTGAAGCCTGGCGAGAGTCAAAATAATGGAATTGATATCAATGTCATAATTCTTAATAACCGTTGATTTTTAGAATGGTGTTGTCAGTAAGTGCCCAGTTTTTTGATACCTATGGTGGATACTTAATGTGGGCGTTGTGCTTGAAGGTTAAAGGAATAGTTTATGGAAGAGTGTAATATCCCAGAAGACATAACTAACTTGGTTAATGGTCTAATAAAAGCCAATACGGCTGACTATGAAATTGTCAAGTCACGGTATTTAAAGGAAGAAGATGAGCAACATGATGACCAGCTGATAGCTTCGATCATGAGAGAATATTCAGTTTTACTAGGTCAGTTTGAAAACGAGTTAAAAGTTGAATTTGGCACGCCTAAAATAGTCGATGATTTGGCTGTTTTTGATGATGCAGAAGAAAACGAAGAAGAGGGAGGTTATCTCGCTGAGGAAGACGACGAGGGCTTTTATGTCCCCTGCTCTTTTTATTCTGTAATTTGGGAGAAAGAAGAGTACATCCTCTTTTTAGCTGTATGCCAGGAAGACAGAGAGTTTCCTATCGAGCTGATCGTTGGTGTAGAGTTTTAATGGTTCAGTAAATACAAAGGTTTTTTGGGTGAAGTAAGTAAATTCACATAGGAATTGAGGTTGTTGTGGTCAAACTGCAGGTTGTCAGAAAGCCACATTTTGCCAGTGACAACATGGTTATGCCAAGAGGTCATTTATGAGGTTCATTTTATTTTTGATGTCATTCGTGAGTTTATCCACATTAGCATGTATTCCATGCGATAAAGATTTAGCACTGAAGGTTTCCCATCAGGCAATTCCCAAATTCCAAAAAGAATTCTCGAGCAGGCTCATGATGGGTGAAGTCTCATTTGAGCTGGACGTAGACTACAGGGGAAAAATTGAGAAGATCGTCATTACGGACATTCAACCAATGGAAGTACCAAAATCGGTTGTTTTGGATATGATCGCACGCTCAAAATTCACACCTCTATTACCCAGAGATGGCTTTTCTAAGTGTGGTTTAAAAGGTTACGCATTAACAATGGAATTTATGTTGCCTCAAAAAGTAAGCTTTGAGCTGTAGCAATGAAAAATAAGCTCACAGCTGTGCTATGAATATTTTGGTGAAAATAGTAACCGGATTGTTCGTACTGGTGCTGATAGCAGCAACGACAGGATATCTACTTTATTTTCGAGGTCAACAGGTTGAAGTTGGTTTTATTCCTAACGCGTTTCAATACTGCGGAAAAGTCATAACGGGCGCAGACCCTGAGTACAGTGAAATAGTTGACTGGCTCCATTCAAATACCAGAGGTTGGATGAGAGACTGGAATACGCAAATTGCAGGTGCAACTTATCATAGCTCTGCTTTTTCAGTTACTGTATTTCCTGGTTGTGTGTCGGTAAGTTATAAAACAGACACTGGCTTTCTACGATTTATAAAACAGATAAATCATAATCTCAGTACATCATGTGACAAGCTTGAATAAAATCTAAGTTGCTCGGATCAGGTGCCAGGTTACAGAATCGCGGTATTGTTCTAGCACATTCAGAGGCAAGCTACGCGAATCACATTTGTGCTATATCAACGGCAAAGCCAATGCCTGTGATTTTTCACCCGGATACGATTGATTTTTGGAGGACACTCACCCTTGGTATGTTTTGAAAGCACAGCCACTTGTAGCTTGTGCACTTCCAAGTTGAACCTGCCGTGTCCGCGGTAATAATGATATGGTGGGTGTCTGCGATTATGTCCCTCTAGGTTTTTGAAATTCTTTGACGCCATGTCAGTGTCAATTTGCAGTGGTAATAATCACATGCCTTAAATCAGCACTACCTCCAGTTAAGTTACACGTACCTTGCCCAGCAAGACTAATGGTTTTACCTGATAATTGAGCAGCTAGAAGAATAGACAGGAAGTTTTGTCCCTCTGTAGTGGTGGCGTCAAATGTGTAGTGCCAACTTGAAGTTCCACAACCTAAATTTGCCGGAGTACCATTGACTTTAACATGGCAGATTGGCGATATATTATCCGCATGACATACGATAGAGTCGATTGTTCCTTTAAACGTGGAGCTTCCTGCAAACGCGCTTGATGATAAAAAAAATAAAGGTAAAGCTATTCTTGCTATCATTTTTTATCCCAATGAAGGTCTTCACACCAATTATAACCATATGTCAAAATACAGTGAAAAACAAACCTGTTTGGCGCCGACATGAGGGGAATCTTGACAGATTTATAAGGAATATAGATGAAACTGGAAAACGGCTCAGGACAGCCTCCCGTCCACTTGCAAAATAAAGAGCAAAAAACAGTGCAAAGCTGTTGGCAGAACAATGCGGGCGAGTACGCAAACGGCCAAGCGTTAGCGGTAAAAAAGCCGGGTACAGTTAACCAGGCAGCTCTGCCTGAGCAAGGCAGCTTTAAAGTCTTACTGGCTCAAGATACGTTTGATATCCATAATATCTCGCCTAAGGCATTGAGCAGTTTTCTCTCGGATATCACTCGCCTGTTGAGCGTTTAATGATACTTACCTGGCTTAGGGAGAGGGAGGCTTTACCGTTGCTGAGCTTCCTTCACTGAGCGCTTAAAAACCCTGTCTCAATTTCGACACATCTGTCTGTTTCACCTGTGTCACAACTGGCACACCTCTTAAATCTATCTCACAACACAAAAAATAAACAACAGGAAAAACAATGATATAAATTAGTTTTAAATCTGGCACATCCCTTGTAACACCCTCTGCAAACCAGACCCAATAACAGAAGGGAAAAGCAGATGGACATACAAAGAAATCTTACACAGCCAGTGCGCTGGAAAAAACTGGGTTATTTGCTGCCGGTTGTCGCGCTGGCTTTGGGTTACTTGGCAATGCAGGAGTTCACCGGTGATGCATCTTATTTCGTGGATCGGGAAACTGTGGTCACGGCGAAGGTGGAGCAGGGCGACTTTCAAATCAATGTTCGGGCTACCGGTGTGCTAAAGCCCGCAGAGATCCGTTGGGTGGCAGCGCAGGTATCCGGTCGGGTAGAGCAGGTGCTAGTTAAAGCGGGTGCTGAGGTCGAAGTCGGGCAATTGCTACTCAAGTTATCTAATCCGCAGTTGCAACGAGAACTTGAGCAGGCGCGTTGGGAGCAAGAAGCCGCTAAAGCTGAAAATAACGCCACCATTGTGGCGCTGGAATCTCAACTGGTCGAACTCGACAATCAGGTGGTTTCGGCAGATCTGGGTTATCAGGCAGAAAAGCTAAAACTCGACGCCGAAACCCTGTTGATTGAGCAAGGCAATGCCACTGTGTCTCAACTGGATTATCAAAAAAGTCAGCTGGCAGTAAAGCGTGAGCAACAAAAGTGGCAGGCCGCTAAGCAAAAGGCGCTCAAAATGCGCGCTGAAATTGAAGCTACCAAAGCCGCACAAACTGCCCGTTTTGGCCTGCTGGAGAATAATCTCAGGCGCATGCAGGAACAGGTTGATGCTTTGCAGGTACGTGCAGATAAAAGCGGTGTCGTACAGCAAATTTCGCTGGAGCTGGGTGAGCAGGTGAGCCTGGGCGGCAGCATCGCATTGCTGGCATCGCAACAGAATTTATACGCCGAGTTGCAAGTACCGGAAGTCAGGGTTCAGGATATTCAGATTGGCCAAAGCGTGACGCTGGATACCCGAAATAATGAAATAACCGGCATGGTCACACGCATAGACCCCGCAGTGGAAAATGGCATGGTATTGGTGGATGTTGCGTTACCCGACAGTCTGCCTGCGGATGCCCGTCCTGAGCTGACGGTAGACGCACAGGTTCAGGTCAGCCATCTGAGCAATACATTGTATGTCCGCCGTCCAACTTATGCACCCAAATCCAGCCGGATCCAGCTCTATAAACTCGATCAGGCTGGACGTTTTGCTCACAAAACGGCGGTGGCCCTGGGTCAGGTGTCTGTCAATCGGGTGCAGATCGTGTCTGGGCTAAGCGCCGGGGACGAAGTGATTATATCCGACAGCAGTGACTGGCAGGATCATGCCGAAATCAAGCTGAATTAATGCGTTTCTACTAGAAGAAACAAGCAGGCCGTTACGCCTTAACCTTGCCAACAGTGGCTGTTTGCTGCACCCTGTTGGCTCTGAAATGGAGTCATTCATGAGCGCACTCATAAGATTAGAAAATATCAGTAAAAGTTTTTATACCGATGAAATAGAAACTCAGGCATTGCACGGCATTAACCTGAGCATCACAGAGGGTGAGTATGTGGCCCTGACCGGGCAATCCGGGTGCGGTAAGTCAACCCTGTTGTCCTTGCTGGGATTGCTGGATGCACCCACACAGGGGCACTATATACTGAGCAATCAGGATGTATCCCGGTTGTCGCGCGATCAGCGGGCATCCATCCGCAGTAAGCAAATTGGCTTTGTATTTCAGTCGTTCAATCTCATTTCTGACCTCACGGTAGCAGAAAACGTCATGTTGCCTTTGAGCTATCAGTCCGGGATCCGCCGCAAGGAAATGCAGGCCAAGGCGCAGGAAGTGCTTGAGAAAGTCGAAATGAGTCATCGTACTGCGCATTTCCCATCCCAGCTATCCGGTGGTCAGCAGCAACGCGTTGCCGTTGCCAGGGCATTAGTGAATGACCCTGCCATTATTCTGGCCGATGAGCCCACAGGTAACCTGGATTCTAAAAACGCCATGGCGGTGCTGACGTTGTTCGACAAGTTGCATAGCGAAGGCGCAACCATTTGCATGGTAACCCATGACCCTGCGTCGGCATTGCGTGCGCAGCGCAGCCTGGAAATGTTTGATGGCCGCCTGGTAGGAGACACCCGTAATACACAGACTTCGCAGCCAGTGGCACACAACGCGTTGGATCTGGAGGCGTTATGATGGCCATGTTGCTGGACCTAAAATACGCACTGCGTCAGCTTTATAAGTCGCCCAAGTTTACCGTGATGACACTGGGGGTGCTGCTTGGTGGCCTGTCGATAGCCCTGTTCACGTTTTCATTTTTGTATACCACTATCTACAAAGCGCTGCCTTTGCCAGAGGGCGAGTCAGCAAAACGCCTGGTAGTTTATAACGATGGCGAATTCGATATGCCCACTGCCAACGAGTTTCAGGCCCTGAGACAAGGTGCACAGGCCTTCTCTGAATTGGGGATCTTTCGCGATCAGGACGTGCGGATGAGTAAAGGCGAAGCAGGCCGTAACTTTTTTGGTGCTGCGGTTCAGGGAGGCTTTTTTGAATTCAGCCGTATAAAACCCCTGACAGGGCGCACGCTTAATGCTCAGGACAGCCTGCCAGGCGCCCCTGCTGTGGCGGTGATCAGTGAAGAGGTCTGGGAGGATGAGTTTAACCGGGATCCGCAAATGTTGGGTCAGGCCATAGAGCTTAATGGTGTACAGACCGAAGTGGTGGGGATCATGCCCAAGGGGTATCGTTTTCCACATATTGCACGTATCTGGTTACCCCTGCCCGACAAGGTACTTGATGCGCAAGCCCCGATGAGCGAGCAGTTTAATGCGTATATTCGCCTCAAAGAAGGTGTTGAAATAGCCACGGCTGAGCGCGAAATGACGCAAATACTGCGTACCCTGCAACTGCAAAATCAGCAGAGTTATGGCATGGAGCCGGTACAAAAACAGGCGCGCATCCTCACCTTTCAGATGGCGCAAACTGGCGGAGAGGGCGCCACGGTGTTTTTCTTTCTGAGTGCGGTTTCCTGGGTAGTGCTACTGCTGGCCTGTATCAATGTGGGCAACCTGTTGCTGGCCAGAATTCTCGAAAAGCAAAAAGAGACCGCTATTCGTAACGCGCTGGGGGCAAGCTCCGGGCGCCTGATCAGCCAGTTAATGTGGGAAGGCGTGTTAATCACTCTGTTGGGGACATTTTTGAGTGTTTGCCTGGTTGGTGCACTTCTGGATTATGTTAATGTGGCGCTGCGTTCCTGGTTACCTGGGGCTGGTCTGTTTTGGTGGCAATATGGGCTTGATGGGGCAACCTTATTGATGGCGCTGGCCTATATGCTGAGTACCGTAATGCTGGCGGTCTTTTTGCCTGCCTGGCGCAGTACGCGTCAGGATATCAATGCCACGCTCAGAGATGGCACCCGAGGAGCGCAAAGTCGCAAAGCTGGTCGCTTGTCTCGTGTTCTGGTAACCACTCAGGTCTTTTTAGTGGCTTTGTTAATGTTGATAGGCTCGATATCAGCACTGATCGCCAATAAATTTGTTAATCTTGACCTGGGCGATGATTATCAGAATGTGATGAGCACGCGTTACAATACCCCAGAACACGAGTATCCCAGCCCACAACAGCGTCTTAACCTGACCTATGTACTGATGAATGAGGTGCAAAATCACAACGCAGTCACGCACGTATCGGTGGCCCAATGGTTAGGCCCAAGCAACGTCTTTTTTGCCGACAATGCCTATGGGGATGGGCAAACGGGCACTGAAATTGACACGATTTCGATGTTGGGGGATTTCCAGGCCACCGGGGTTAAGCTACTCGAAGGGCGTTTATTTAACCTCGGCGATACCATGGATAAGCGCAAGGTGGTGATCATCAGTGACTCTATGGCACAGCGTTACTGGCCGGGACAATCCGCACTGGAGCAGCACTTTACCATGGAACTGGAGGGCAAAAATCAGCAAGTGTTTGTGGTGGGTGTGGTCTCGAACCTAATGAACCCGAAATCTTTGTTTGGCAAGCTGGACTCAGCCGATGAAATTTACATCAGTGGTAGTCAGTTCGTGCAAACTCTGCAAAAGCTGTCGTATCGCATTTTGCCCGGCACCCGCAATGCTGACGAAATCTTCTATCAGGCGATGTACAAAATTGCGCCTAATCTGGAGGTTACGCAGACGGTAATGCCGGCCATTAAAAATCGCGATAAAATGCGCGAGTCGATGAAGTTTATTTCTCAATTAACCTTTGCAACCGGCGGCTTTGCATTGGTGCTCGCGGTGATTGGTATTTATGGCCTGACAGCCAATGCCGTGGCACAACGCACGCATGAAATTGGCATTCGTCGTGCCGTGGGCGCACGTGACAGTATTATTGTGGGGTTGTTTATGCGTCAGGGGGCGGTTCAGCTGGTGATTGGCCTTGGGCTGGCATTGCTGCTGTTTGCTTTGTTAGCGATGGGTTTTCAGAAGTTTACTGAGGGTTTATTCCCCGTTGGTGCCTATTATGCTTTGGCTGTGGCGGTAAGTGCTGCGCTAAGCGCTGTGGTGTTGCTGGCGGTGTATATGCCTATCAAACGGGCGATTAAGCTTGAACCGAGCGCAGCGCTGCGTTATGAATAATCCCATAAAAGTGAAGGAAGTATAAGAACTGGCATGAGCACAAAACAACATATTCTGGTCGCCGATGATGATATGAACGTCATTGCCGGTTTGTCTTTTTTGTTGCAGGACGAAGGCTATGAGGTGAGTTGTGTTACCACGGCTCAGGCCGCGCTGGAAAAAGTCAAAGTGCGGTCGTTTGACTGCGCTTTGCTGGACATGAACTTTGGCAAAGACACCACCTCAGGACAAGAAGGGCTTGCCCTGATAGCTGAACTCAGACAGCTAGACAGTCGCCTGCCGATAGTGATGATGACCGGCTGGGCGACCATTGAACTGGCGGTAGATGCGATGCGCAGTGGTGCTCAGGATTTTGTGCAAAAACCCTGGGACAACGAGCGTTTGCTGCACACCTTGCAAACCCATATCACACTTGCACAGTCACAGGGGTTAAATGAGCGGCTGAAACAGCAAAACCAGTTGCTACAGCAAGCCGCGTATCCTCAGGAGCGCAGCGAGATTGTGGCCTGTTCACGGCCGATGCAACAGTTGCTGACTCAGCTTGAACAACTGGCTCAAAGTGATATGAGCATCTTACTGACTGGCGACAACGGTACCGGTAAAAGCATGCTGGCGGCTTATGTGCACCGATGTTCGGCGCGCGCTGAACAGGCGTTTGTCACGGCCAACATGGGGGCGATAGTAGAAAGCCTATTCGAGAGTGAGATGTTCGGCCATGTCAAAGGGGCCTTTACCGATGCCAAAGCCACCAGAGCAGGCCGTTTTGAAATGGCGCGCCATGGCACCTTGTTTCTGGATGAGATTGCCAATATTCCGCTGTCTCAGCAGGCCAAGTTACTCAGCGTGCTGGAAGAGCGCAGGTTTGAGGCTGTTGGTAGTAGTCAGTCACAGGTTGCTGATGTCCGGGTTATCTCGGCCACCAATGGTGATTTGCCAGCGCAGATCCAATCGGGTGGTTTTCGTCAGGATCTTTACTATCGGTTGAATACGGTGGAACTCAGAGTACCTTCGCTCAGAGAAAGAGTGGCCGACATTGGTCCGCTGAGCGAACGCTTTTTGACCCAGTTTGCAGCAAAGTACAACAAACCTGTGCCGCAGCTGAGTGAGCAAGCCCTCACTGCGCTTTGTCAGTACGACTGGCCTGGCAATATTCGCGAGTTGCGCCATATCCTGGAGCGGGCGCTGTTTGTGTGTCGTACGGCCGAGATCACCCCGGACGATCTGGCTATCACAACCGGGGAGCCTGCGGAGGCTAATGTGGACGATCCAAGCCTGACGCTGGATGAAATCGAGCAAGCAGTACTGCGCCAGAGGCTACGTCATCACCAGGGTAATGCCAGTGAAACAGCTCGCTCTTTGGGGCTCAGCCGCAGCGGCTATTATCGTAGGTTGGCCAAGTTTGGTATGGCCGAATAGCAATGCGCAAGGTCTCTGGTTTTGCCCTGACGCACTTGCAGTGCTTGATTATCGCGATTTGTCTGCCTTGTTATCTGTTGATGGTGACAGGCTTGTATATGGCCAACTGGAATGGCTATTTGGTGGTATTTATTGCGACTGTGTTTGCTTTATTGCTGATCTGTCTGGTGGTGGCGAGCAAGGCCATGGTGGCGCATCAGCTGCATACCTTAACGAATCTGATTGAAGCCATGACAATGGGGGATTATTCGATGCGAGGACGGGTGAGCGGCGATAAAGCCATGTCTGATTTGCTCAGTCAGGTTAATCTGCTGGCAGACAGCCTCAGCCATCATAAAACCCAGGCGGTGGAATCGCGTCTGATGCTCAATAAGTTCATTAATCAGATGGATGCCATGGTACTGGTGCTGGATGAGCAAGCGCGGGTCGTTATGGCCAATCAGCCCGCCCAGACCGTGTTGCTTACTGGCATACCCAGCCCAGAGCAGCCACTCGAGCTTGCCAGCAGTGCTTTGGGCCGCCAACTGATTGCCTGTGATGGTAAAATAGTGATGCTCGACGACGGCCAGATCAGCGGTGAATACCTGGTATTACGAGAGCGCTTTATCAGCGAAGGCAAAGCACATCAGTTTTTAATTATCAGTAATGCTGAGCGCTTGCTGATGGAAAAAGAGCGCACGGCCTGGCAGGGCCTGCTGCGGGTATTGAGTCATGAAGTGAACAACACCCTGACTCCTATCAGCACCATAGCGCAGCAGCTCAGCAAGCGTTTATCACAGCCAGAAAATCAGCCATCAGCCGACAGTTTGTGTCAGGGCATAGGCATAATCAGTGAACGCGCCAGCTCTTTGAGGGTTTTTTTAGAAGGCTATACTCGTCTGACGCACTTACCTCAACCTAACAAAGTACCGGTAAAACTGGACCGGGTGATTAGTACCCTCACAACCCTTTACCCTGATATACACTGGCAGTTTGAACTGGAGCAGTCTGCTTCAGTGCTGGTTGATCAACAGCAGTTTGAACAGGTATTACTCAACCTCACCAAGAACGCGCAGGAAGCCGTCTCGCCCGGCCAGCAGGTCGAAATCACTTTGTCTTCTGCTACTTCACTGGGTCAGCTGGTTCTGACCATGGTGGATAATGGCGGTGGGATCGCAAACCCGGACAATGTCTTTGTGCCTTTTTACACGACCAAAGCACAGGGCAGCGGGATTGGTCTGGCTCTGTGTCGGCAGATCATGTTTGCACACGGCGGCAGCATTAAGCTCGACAATAACCCGGACGGTCAGGGCGTGCGAGTGCGCTTGCTATTTCCGCATTACGAAGGCTGACAGCAGGTAAATTGGCGATTGCTTTTTAGTTATCACTTCAGCTGAAATAAAAAATTAACTTTTTGGTGTCTTTTTATTCACCCTGTGGGCTTAGTCTGTGTGTTGCCAGTATTGGCACTAATCAACTTAAGGAAGAATAATGAGAACACATTTGTTACGCGCCGCTATTGGCGTATGTATGGCAAGCAGCGCATTTGCTGCACAAGCAACCATCTTTACCTGTTCAGGAGTTGTGACCAGCGTTGCTTCTCACAATGGTAATTTTGAAGTCAGATACAACAGTGAGCGCACTGGTAATCAGATGGAGCCGGTAATCATCTATAGCACGCACACTTATCTGCTTGGCCCGGTGCTGAAAGCCATTGAAGCAGGTCAGGACTCACGTACAGTCTACAACCTGGTTATTGAGAATCGCGATGGCGGCAATACCCGTTGTTATGATGGTGAGTCAGAGAACGCCTTGATCGGCATCAGCGCAAAATACTAAGCCGCTGTGCTGTATGGCTGCTGGCGCACAAGGCCAGGCAGTTTAAGGGGCGTCACCGAGATGCCCCAATATATTGTAAAGCCCACTTCTTTCAAGATCATTTCTGTCTGCTTACTCAACCTTTTTCTGTATGAAATACAGGTGCAATTCAACTGTACCTTGGATGCTTTTTAACCTTTTTGTTTACAAGTGTGAAATTAGTGTTTATATTTTTCGGTTCCCAATAAAGGAAAAACAAAGGTATACACATGTTAAAGGTTAAAAAAACACTTTCAATGACAGCGTTGTCTGTATCGCTGGGACTAGGTCTGAGTGCTGCAGTGGTTGCGCAACCAGCTAATGTGGGTGAGCACTTACTTGGTGGTATAAGTACTGAATATTATGAGCCTGAAATTGTCGGTGGTAATCCAGCTAACACCGCAGACTGGCCATTCTATACACAAATCTTAAGTTCGAATGGCACCACTGCATTTTGTGGTGGTAGTTATGTCGGTGATGGTTACGTACTGACTGCGGCGCACTGTGTGAGTGGCAGATCTGCAAGCGGACTTAATGTTAAAGTGGCGGGTTTTGTGCTTGGCGGCAATGATGGTGACCGCATTGCGGTTGCTGAAAAGTATGTTCACCCACAATATAACAGCAGCACGTTAAACCACGATATTGCACTGCTTAAGCTGGTTCGTACTCCAACTCAGGGGTCGAGCGTTACACTGGCACAGGGCAATGTTGAGCAGTATGTGCGCGTTGGTGATTTAATTTCTGTTGCAGGTCTTGGTCGTTTGAGTGAAGGCGGCAGCCGTCCTACTAACCTGTATGAGGTAGACGTACCACTGGTTTCTGATCAGGTATGTCGTCAGTCTGGCGGCTCGTACCAGAATGTAGGCAGCGTGGCATTCTGTGCCGGCTACCCTGAGGGTCAGAAAGACTCGTGTAGCGGTGACAGCGGTGGCCCAATCGTAGCAAACTCAGGCGGCCAGGTCGTACAGTTGGGGATCGTCAGCTGGGGGATTGGCTGTGCACGTCCAGCAAAATATGGTGTGTACTCAGATGTGGCGGCACTGCGCAGCTGGATCGACAGCGTAAAAGGTGGAGCTGAGCCGGTTTCTGTGTCGTTCAAAGCAAACGATACGCTGACGGGTTTCAAGGTTGGCGAAACCAAAGCACATACTTTCACCATCACCAACTCAGGTAACACGTCATTCAGCTTTAAGACCTTAAATGTAACCGCCAGTGGTGTCACTTCTGGTCTGGTTAAGCCGGTTGATACGTGCAGCGCGAGCACGCTTGCCGCAAATCAGAGCTGTCAGGTGGGGGTTGAATTTGGTGCTAGTCGCAGTGGCTCAGCCGGTGTTGCTGTCAATTTCACCCTGGAAGAAAGCCAGGTGAACTACAGCGCCAAAGCCACGGCGACGGTCACATTGGGTGGTGATACAAACTGTCCTGGCAACTGGGATGCGAACAAAGTTTATGATAAGCCAGATCAGGTGACTTATCAGGGCTTTAAGTATGAAGCGCGCTGGTGGACACGTGGCGATGTGCCAAGTGAGTCGGGCACCTGGGGTGTCTGGAAGCTGCTTGGCCAGGACACAAGTTGTACGCGTTAAGCAATTAAGTAAAAAAGCAGCCTAAGCTGCTTTTTTACTACAAAAATAAGGGAAATCTATTACTCAGCTTATGGCTAACGCTCGCCACCACGCGTCATTTTCAGCAAAGTCCTGTCACGTCTGACTAAGTGATGGTACAAGGCTGCACCGGCATGACCCAGGATCAGCAGCCAGATAAGCCAGGCGCCTAGAATTTCCTTGTGAATAAAGTCGATGGGTTTTTCAAACTCGGCGAATGACAGTCCCATCCCCTGCTCGACGAGCGCCCTAAACAGCACTGTGCTTTCAAATTTAGGAATATCAAACAAAAAGAAAAACTCGGTGTCCACACCTGTGCCAATATAGCCGGTTATTGGTGCGATGATCATCGCGGCATACAAAGCGTAATGGCCGAGATGGGCAGCCAGATGTTCGATGCGAGTGCCTGGTTCGGCTGCGGGCGCAGTATTGAGCCATCGCCAGATGAGTCTGAGTGCGACAATCACCGCAATTGAAACACCGAACGACAAATGGAGCTGCAATGTGGTCCAGTTTTCCGGGGTTTTGGCTTCGGTAAACCACTGACGATAATAGACGCTGACATAGGCCGCCAGAAATAACAGGGCAGTGCCCCAATGTAGCCATTTTGCAATGGTGCCATAATCTCGTGAGGTATTCTTGATGCTCACCGGTTCGCTCCAGATAATGAGTTGTTACTGCCGAGGATGGTAACAGTTTGAGGTATAAATGAATGCCACAAAGATCCGGATAAAGTATTCTGTTTTTGAGAACACTGATTTTAATGCTCTGATTTATATTACCTTTATTTTATTAAGTGTGAGTTGTGCTGATTGTATCGCGTGAGGCTGGTTTTGATTTGCCCTGCTATACTGCAAGCGAATACTTTGGGAATCATCCGGAGGTCCTTTGCACACTTTAACCTTAGTCTCTTTGTCGGGGTGGTCTGATATTGTTGAGCGTATTGGCCAGTCAACAGCACATAAAGTATGGCGTGCGTTAGTGACGTTACTATCGCAAAATGTCCAATCCGGGTTGAAGCAGGACATATTTGAGCTGGGCGAGCTTTGGTTCGAAACTGACCAGTTTGACTCTCCCGCGCAGGCAGAAAGAGCACTGAGCCAACACGTGGCGCAGCACCTGCTAAACGAGTTGGATTGTCAGCTGGTTCATGAAGCCGAGCTCCAGGTGAGCTCAGCGCAGGTGATAGCGCAAACTTCACAGGAACAAACTATCCGGGCTGGTGCAGCTTGTGCTCTGAACGAGCTTTACCCGGATAGTAAAGAAGATTTGTTGCGGGTGTTTGCCAACAAAAATTTGCTCCCTTACTGGCAGTCAATTCAGCAGGTTCAAAGTAGCGGCATATTTGGATACGAAGCCTTGATCCGAGGTCCGAAGGCGTCACCCTTGCACCGTGCGGACAAGCTCTTTGGTGCTGCCATGGCACAGGGGCGACAGTTTGATATGGAAAAGCTGGCACTGACAACCCATTTAGCAACGCATCAGGGTCAATGTGAGCAACAAAGCACGGTAAGATTAACGGTTAATCTCTCACCCGCTTTACTATTTGACGCGGATGTGTCGGGCAAATTGCTAGATTATCCTTATGCACACTTGCTCTGTATTGAGCTGACAGAACATCTGCCTGTAGATGACTGGGCACCCATCAAAGCAAAAATGGCCGAATTACGCCAGCTAGGTTACACCTTCTGGCTAGACGATGTTGGTTGCGGATTCTTTGAGCTGACTTTGATCAATGCGGTGAAACCCGATGTGGTGAAGCTGTGTATCACCATTATCAGCCGACTGGATTATGGCGCTGAGATCATCGATGAGATCAGGCAAGTGGTTGATACGGTCCACCTATATGGCGGTAAGGTGCTGGCTGAAGGCATAGAAACACAGCAGCAGTTAGCTATTGCCCGAGAGTTAGGGGTTGATTATGCACAGGGGTTTTTGTTTGATAAACCCAGGGAAGCCGGGCTGTAAGCACCTAAACCTGTGCTCGTGTAAGGCGGCTTTCAATCTTTAGCGCAATCAGTATACTGCGATTATTAAACCAGTGCAGACGATTGGAGTAGTAATATGCAGTGTCCCAGAACTTCACACCCGCTTAAGCCAGTGAAAGTGGGTGGTATTAAAGTGTATATATCCGAGCACAGTGGTGGTGTCTTTTTTGACAACCAGGTGTTATCTAATTTTACTAATCCATCTGAATTGCGTTCAGAGGTGCTGGCAAAGCACCTGCGCCAGTTCTCTGCTCCGCTTGGTGATGAAAGCGCCCGGGTCAAGTGCCCAAAATGCCCTGATATCGTTATGATGCGCCGTTATTTTAGTCCGTTACGTGTGGTTGAAATTGACGAGTGCCCGGGCTGTGGTGGCATCTGGCTTGATACCGGTGAGCTGGATACATTACATGAGAATCATCTGAGTACGAAAGAGCGTGAGATGCTGAGGATCAAAATGCTCGAAGAGCATCAGGCCTTTCACATTAATAGCCCCAGGCGCTATAAATTATCAGAGCAGGACGGGCGCAGCAACCTTGAAAAAGTGTTTGCAATTGCTGCAGACGTGATCGGTGATTGATGAGCAAGTAGGGCGTCCGCCCTTTAACTTTGTTAAAGAGCAGCTGTGTTATCTCAGTGAGTGAACCAGGATCAGGGATAGCTGAATAACAATACCGAACCAAAAAAACACCGTGTAACCGGCATACCAGGTTTGACGCAATGGCTGAAACTTGGGCTTATTTGGCAGGGTGCGCTCGGGCGGGCCTATATACATAGGAAACCCTAGTTGGTAGTTGTTCATCTGGGTCAGGTTGAACAATCCCAGCATGAGATTAAGCGTTACAAAGCTGAAAAATTGCTCTAAAGGGTGGCTGAAGTAGCTCAGCGCAGACACAATAAAGAGGTATGCCCAGTATCGAGTAAACGAATAATGCGCATATATTACATTTATCACTCGGACTGACGTTGTTTTTGCGATTCGAAGCATGTGAATTAACTTGGGCACTAACCGTTGATATCCAGCAGCATACCGACGGCTACACCAATCGCTATACCAAGCGTTACACCATTGACAATATTCTCAGAAGAGACGCCTATGGCAGTACCAACAGCTAACCCGGTGACCATACTAACGCCAATTTTACTGGCTATCTTTTTACGATTTTGTTTATCTGTCTTCATGATTTCACTCCTTTAAAGTCACGTTAGACGGTGGCTAATTTAGCACCAAATGACACCTTATGCCATTTATTTCAATAAAGGGGGAATGAAAAAAATAGCTGCGCCACGTTATAGAGTTATACCAATTTGCTTAATTAAGTGATCTATTTTGAGGCGAGAAAATAGGGTCGATAACAAGGCAAAAATTTTGCTATTTAGTTGTTCTAAATGAGAAATTTTTAACGCTGTTAGCGTCCTATTTGCTCCTTCAAATAGACCAGGTATTAAGTGAAATTGGTATTAGGCTTGATTGGCATTTTAGCAGCTAAGAGAAAACCACTGTAAACGGGGTTTACAGTGGCTGTATAGGGCACTTAGCCGCGTTGGTGTGGCTGTGAGTAATCGATATCCGGGCCAACTGGCACAACCTGAGTCGGGTTGATCATGGTATGGCTAAAATAGTAGTGGCGCTTGATATGGTAGAAATCCACCGTATCGGCGACATTGGGCCATTGATATAGCTCGCGGATATAACCGGCCAGATTTGGATAGTCTTCAATTTGCTTGAGGTTACATTTAAAGTGACCATGGTAAACATTGTCGAAACGGATCAGGGTGGTGAATAAACGCCAGTCGGCTTCTGTTAGAGTATCCCCAACCAGATAGCGTTGCTTACTCAGTCTTTGTTCCAGTTGCTCAAGCGCCTCAAATAAGGTCTGTACTGCTTCTTCATAGGCAGCCTGCTCGGTGGCGAATCCAGCTTTGTATACCCCATTATTGATTTTGTGATAAACAAAATCGTTAATGTCGTCGATGTCCTGGCGCAGTGCTTCAGGGTAGTAGTCATCAGTGTTGCCTGTCAGCTCGTTAAAGGCTGAGTTGAACATGCGAATAATCTCGCTCGACTCATTACTGACGATGCGCTGAGTGTGTTTGTCCCATAGTACTGGCACTGTCACACGACCTGAATAGTCTGCTTTATTGCGTGTATACAGCTGGTGCATATAGTCCTGATCAAACAGGGTATCACCACTGCTGCCAGTTGCCTTGTCAAAGGTCCAGCCGTGCTCCAGCATATCAGGACTGACCACAGAGACATCAATGTGCGCTTCAAGCTGTTTTAATCGTCTGAAGATCAGCGTTCTGTGGGCCCAAGGACATGCCAGCGACACATATAAATGGTAGCGGCCAGACTCAGCTTTAAAGCCACTGTCGCCCGTAGGTCCGGCGCTGCCATCAGCCGTTACCCAGTTGCGTAATTGCGCGTCTTCGCGTTTAAATTTGCCCTGATTGCTCTTGGTATCGTACCAGACGTCATGCCACTTACCTTCAATTAATCGTCCCATTGTGTTGTCCTCTTAATTTGCTAAATGCTTTACTGTGCTGGGTGTTAAATGCTACCGAATTTTCCGGCCTGATAATCTCGTACTGCCTGATGTAGCTCCGCCTGGGTATTCATGACAAACGGACCCATGTGGGCAATTTTTTCTCCAATAGGCTGACCTGCCAACACCAGCATACCTGCTCCTTCTTGGCCACTGCGCAATTCTACCGGGTGCGCCGGGTCGAGTTCCAGCTGATAAGTGGCACCGAATTGCGACTTTGCCAGGATACCGGTATGAATATAGATCAGGACTTTGCCATAGCCCGACATATCCAGTGTAATCTGCTGGTTGGGTGGTAAAGTCACATCCGCAATGGCGCCATTGCCTGCTAAATCTTTCAGTGGTGATCGAACAGTTTGTTCGCCCAGTTTCCAGCTACCAGCAAGCGCTTTGAGCTCTGCGCCGGAGTCGGTGATAATTACAGGCGCCTTTTGCTCGGTGGTATCCTGATACCGCGGCGCGCGCATTTTGTCTTTGGCTGGCATATTGAGCCAGATCTGAAAACCATGCATACCTTGCTCGGCGTCACTGAGTGGCATTTCAGAGTGGATGACGCCGCGTCCGGTGCTCATCCATTGCACATCTCCGGCACGGATGGCCTTTTTGTTTCCCATCTGATCCTGATGCTCAAAGCCTCCTTTACGAATATAGGTAAAGGTTTCAATACCACGGTGGGGATGAGGCGGAAAGCCTGCCATATAGTCGCTGCTGTTGTCTGATTTTAGTTCGTCGATCATCAAAAAGGGATCTAAACTCTTGCCATCAAAGCCCGCAATACGGCTGATGTTCACGCCCGCGCCATCCTGCGTAGCCTGTGCTTTATTGGTACGAATAATCTGCATAAAAACCTCGTTGCTCGCGCTATCAGTTAAAGTTAGTCCAATGCGCTGTGTCTGCCTGATGTGATCACTTTAGCAATGCCGTTAGAAGAATGATATTTGCAAATATTGAAGGTTTTGTTCTGAAAAAAAGAATGAGTGTGAGATGCGAGAGTTCACAAATGAGACAACGACACCGTTTTAAATGCTTAAGGAACAAGTTAATATCAGGACTGGATAAATAATAATAAAAATTTCAATAAGGATTATGACGGTGCAACCAGAACATAAACTGGTTCAATGGGTTCTAGCGACTCGAGGATGAGTTGTGAAGAGCGCCACAGCTATGCAATACCCTAAAGTGAGGGGACCACAGAATACATTGCTCGCGCCGTACATAGCCCAGATTGAATAACAGAATCAGAGGGACACAAAAGGTTTGTCGCTTAAAAATCAGTCATTGTCTGTAATGCGCCTTGACCTGCGCAAAAAAGTGACTTTAACTTTGTGTGTTATTTGACCCACAAGGGGCAGATTGCAAGGTGGTAGGCACCCGATGAAATTTTCGTTAAACTTGAAGGTAGAGCCGTTGCTCTGGTTTAGGTGTAAGCACCTTTGAGTTTTTTGTGGCAAAGTTCCACAGCGCCCGGCTGAGCGTATATGTCAGCCTGATTAAGAGTACAAACTATGTTAGAGCAAATGCTACTGAGTAACCTGAACAATAAAGCTGAACTCAACGATGAGTCTTTCGAGTATAAAAGCATTTTTTTGAGCTCAGTTGTTCCGGACCCCACCAATGGCCGATTTTTACCGTCAATTTTCGTGAGTGATGAAGACGCTCGTCTGTTTGTAGCGCGTAAGCTGAGTAAAGCACAGCTCACAAAGCTCTATCAGGGAGAAAACCATGTTCTGATTGGTAAATCTATCATCATAAACTGTTTAAAACGCGATACTGAAGACTGGAAACGGGCTTCGCAGACCATAGATTCCATCATTGAGCTAGGCAACAACATTTCTGTGTCAGAAATGATTCAAGTACCCACTTTGTATCCATTGGAAGATGGTCGCTTTCAAATTCTCACAGGACATCGCCGCTTTTTTGCGCTGGTGTATGCCAAAGGGTATGGTGCGGCTGCGCAGTTTAAGGTTTACGATAGCAAGCCCCTGCTAACTAAGGTTAAGCAGTTTCAAGAAAATGCCAGTCGTGAGGATTTGCCTCAGTATGGAAAGTTACAGGCATTTTCTAATGCCATGACAGAGATTGAGCAGCTAAACAAGGCACGCCTGCAGTCTGGTATGTCTCGGCTCACTGTCAGGACAATAGTCCCCAAACTCGGCATTTCGATGGGGGCATATGATAACTACAACGTATTATCGCGTTACCCGGTGGTTATGTCAGCTTATGAAACAGGATGTAGTTACTCTTTTGTCAAAATGAAACGTCTGATTTTGTCTGTGGAATCACAATATAAGGCAGATCATGACAAGTCTACCCTAAATGCCGTGGATAAACGCGTCATCTCAGATCTCATCGTGCAGCAGTTACGAGGGATCAAAAAGCGGCCTGAAAAAAGCAAAACCCCATTTATCACCACCTCGTTTGACTCACCCAGCGCACTACAAAAATTGCTGACACAGGATGTGACGCAACTGGCATGTGGTGTCGACTGGTCTGCTCTCGACTGGCAGGATAAAAAAGCGGTGTCAACGGCGCTGGCAAAGGTGATAGTCCATCTTGAGCAAGAGTAAAGACCTCAGGCGCGGGTTATCCTCTTAGGATTGTATCAGTGAAAATAGTGGCATAATGGAGATATTTTGGGGCCGTAATGACGTGCTCTTTTGTTGCGTTTTATACTATTTATTTAATTCCTGCCTGTAACTTTTGGTCACTAAATAGACACTGAAACGCCGGAAAATGTGCTCCGGTATCAGTGTCTGCTGCGCTTATTTCGTGCACTTTTTGGGTAAGCTTTGCACCGTGTGTCAGGGTATAACCGGGTGTTTATTTGTGATCCGGGCATTGATGTCAGTTTTGCATTTGTGCCAACAAAGCGAACGAATTGGAGATTATGACAACTAAAAGTCATTTTTTTATGGCGCTTTTGTTTCACCGTCCATGAAAATAAAATCTATAAATTAATCAAGCCTATAAACGTCATAATCACTGTTAACCTGAGCGACTGGCTAAAAGGCTTGTAGCGCTTTTGAACCATTTTGAAACAATTAATTCCCTAAACCGTCATGTTATTGTCCCGATGTATGGGGTATAAATGTCCCCAATGAAGCACATTGAACAGGACCGAAACGCGTATATAGTATCGGTCTGGTTTAGGCTATGAGACACGATGTGGCGCCGCTGAAAGGGCTTTGTTGCGAGGGTTGTTAATGTTGTTGTTGAAATGTTGCTTCAGGCTATACCTGTTTTAGGTAAATTTTGCGGATCAAGTGAAAAGAAGTTAAAAACTCAATTAAGTCAATAAAAATAAAGGTTTATTGATTTGGTTTATGAAATTTATAATTTTGAGAAATAAAAGTGTAGAAAAAAGATGCAGATTACATAATAATGCGTTTGCGTGAAAATTTAACACTTTGCAATACTTTTTAACATGGACTGATAAGATGAAAAATGACGCATTGACAGAACTGGGCATGAATCTGAATATTCACAATATGAATTCAGAGGCTGTAGATGTACAGCTGCTCCATCATATCTTCAAATTGGCCTATGACTTTGGTTACAAAGACGGGCGCAGCGGTGTATACGTTTGCCCGGCTTCGTCACTGCGTTCATTAAGCGGCAGCGAGCTTGACGCATAAGTCGGGCTATGAATTTATACATACCTAAATACCGCTGACTGACATTTATGCACGTCAGCGGGTAATAAACAGCAACATTAAACCAAAGAGCCGGTTGCATTTGCATGCAGGGCTTTACGATGCCAATTCACTTAATTGTGTACGCTGTTTTGTAGCGAAAAAGTGTCGCGACAACATGACAGCCCGGGTATGAGCTTGTGTTCATCGAGCCGGGTATTGAACAAGTACAGTGTGCGCTGGACTTTTCATTCAATATGGCAAAAAGATTAAGACTGATTGGACTTATGTATCACTGGTGCTGATATCACAGATTACCTGCTTTAGGGATTCTGATGCCGGTGTTTTTCTTTATCATTAATTTGATTGCAAAAGCGAAAATATGAAACAGTTCTTTTTACAGCTCAGCGAAAAAGGGATCAAACTTACTGTCGATGAACAGGGTAAGTTACTGGTCAGAGGTAAGCTCAAGGCTTTGACAGCAGATGAGAAAGATTTTCTAAAGAACAACAAACAACAGATCATCCAAGCGATTGGTCAACGCCAAAATGGCGTTACTGAGTCGCCCATTGCGGTTGCCAAAGCACAGCCAGGCGAGCCGCCAGTATTGTCCTTTTCTCAGCGCCGTTTGTGGTTTATTGATCAACTGAATCGCGGCTCCAGCGAGTACAATATGCCGATGGCTTTCGAGGTGCATGGACACCTGGATGTAGCCAAGGTGGAGCAAGCGCTGAACGCCATAGTGCAGCGCCATGAGGTGTTGAGAACGGTTTTTTATGAGTGTGGTGGTGCGCCGTGTCTGCGCGTGTTAGACGATGCCAGATTGCATATCACAGTGTTAGATTTGAGTGATCAGGCCGACCCACATCAAGCTGCCAGGGCCCATCTGGAGCGCGAAGCAAGCCGCCCCTTTGATCTCAGCCAGGATATGATGGTCAGAGCCAGCTATCTGCAATTAACGCATGATGATGCAGCATGCTGTCAGGCGCTGTTGAGCTTTAATATGCACCATATCGCGTCGGATGGCTGGTCAATGGATGTGCTGACCAAAGAGTTTTTCGCGATTTACCAATCACTTGAGCAAGGCACACCGAGTCCACTTGCCCCGCTTGCCATTCAGTACAGTGATTTTGCACATTGGCAGCAACACAGTTTTGCACAAGCAGGGCTTAAGAAGCAGTTAGAGTACTGGCAGCAACAGCTGCAACAAGTGCCGGCACTCCATCAGTTGCCTTTGGATGCCAGCCGGCCTGCTGAAAAGCAATACCGGGGTGAGTTGGTCACGGCGCAACTGAGTAGTAAGGTGGCGACCAGGTTGCTGACATTGGCCAGGGAACTGCAACTGACGCCGTTTATGCTGCTACATGCGGCACTGGCGCTGGTACTGAGTCGCCATAGCAATAGCAAAGACATTGTTATTGGTAGCCCGGTGGCTAACCGTCAGGATCCATCTCTGGCACCATTGATCGGCTTTTTCGTCAATACCCTGGTGCTGAGGGTCAGCACAGCCCATGACACCTTACGCGATTACCTGGCACACGTCAGAGCGGTACACCTGGCTGCGCAGAGCAATCAGGATGTGCCATTTGAGCAGCTGGTCGAAGTATTAAACGTACCACGCAATAACGCCTATAGCCCGTTATTTCAGATTTTGCTGACGACAGACAATCAATTTAGTGCAGCTGCTGAGCAAGCGGAACATGTCCAGCTGGGTGAGGCGTCATTGCAGGCGATGCAAGAGGTTAGCCTGACCACCAAATTTGATTTAGACATTCATATGTCGCTGAATGAGGAGGGTGTATCAGTTGGCTGGACCTACGACGTCACTTTGTTTGAACGAGCACACATCAGTCAGTTAGATCGGCACCTGGGTAACGTGTTGGGTGCGATGGCCGAGCTGGCTCACACAGAATGCTGGTCGACCAACCTGAGTGCTCTCTCTATGGTGAGTGAGCAAGAACAGCAGCAAGCGCTGGCGTTAACGAAGGGCGCACAGCTATCTTCTGAATGCCAAGCCGTGCATCAGTTGCTGGAATATCAGGCCCGACATAACCCGAACGCCATTGCGTTGCAGGATCACGCAACTGAGCTGACGTACGCAGAACTGAATGCCCGTGCTGATGCACTGGCGATGCGCTTAGTGACGGAGCATGGTGTCACTGTGGGCCAGCCTGTTGCCATTGTGGCACAGCGCAGCATTGCCACTGTGTGCGCGGTTGCTGCTCTGCTCAAAGCGGGTGCAACCTATGTGCCCCTTGACCCCGAAGCCCCAGAAGAACGACTAAACTACATTGTCAGCGAGCTGTCACTCTCGTTGGTTTTATCGCAGACACAAGACACGTTTGCCGGATTACCTTGTGTACGATTGGACAATCCAGCTTTATGGCAGCCAGCAGCACAAGCGCATAGCCTGCCGGACATTGACGGCGATCACAGTGCCTATATTCTCTATACTTCCGGCTCAACTGGTCGGCCAAAAGGCGTCAACCAACGCCATAGCACTTTGGTGAATCTGAGTGCTCACCAGGCTGAAATTGACGGTATCACGCAGCCCTATCGTACTTTGCAATTTACTCCGCTGACTTTCGATGTGTCGGCTCAGGAGCTGGCCACCAGCTGGAGTACGGGGGCTTGTCTGGTGTTGATGTCACAGCAGCAGAAAGACCAGTTACAGGATCTTGCCAGCCTGGTTGCTGCGCAAGGAATAGAGCGATTGTTTGTGCCACCTGCGGTCTTTGATTTACTGGCTGAGCAGGCAAATCAAACCCCTGTCATTGACCTGACTGGACTCAGACAGGTGTTTGTTGCCGGAGATGTGTTGAAACTTACCCCCAGCATTCGTCAGTTTATGGCACAACATCCGTCTTGTGACCTCTACAACCATTATGGTCCGACTGAAACCCATGTTGCTACAACCTGTCACGTCACACAATTTGATCAGGAAGAAGCCAGCATTGGGCGGGCGATTGCTAATACCCAGTGTTTGATTTTAGACGCGGACTTAGTCCCGGTACCAACAGGCTGTGTGGGCGAGCTATATGTTGCGGGGCCAGGTGTCGCAGTGGGCTACTACAACAATGCTGAGCTGACTGATGAGCGTTTCATTGATGCGACTAATGTTCAGATGTTGCCAGCTAATTTATCGCGCCTTTATAAAACCGGCGATTTGGTCCGCCTGACACCACAAGGTGATTTACAATACCTGGGCCGAAGCGATGAACAAATAAAAATCCGTGGATTCCGTATCGAACCTGGTGAGATAAGCGCCGTTCTGGAATCTTTTGAAGAGGTTGAGTCTGCACTGGTACTGGCAATCGGCGAGGCTGCGAGCAAGCAACTCGTTGCCTATGTACGCCCTTGTATCACGTGTGAGACAAGCGATGCGCAGCAACACTTGATTACGACACTGTTGACTGCGCTCAGGTCTGTTTTGCCTGCTTATATGGTGCCATCTGCTATCGTCTTAGTTGAGCAATGGCCACTCACTGCCAATGGTAAAATCGACCGACGTGCCTTGCCTGCGATTAAAACGGATCAGGCTCTGAGTAAGGGACAAGCGCCCCAAACGAAGACAGAGCAGACTCTGGCCGAGATTTGGGCGCCCCTACTTTCGTGTGAGGCTGAGCAGTTAACTCGTGAAGCGGACTTCTTTGCGCTCGGTGGTCATTCGTTGTTATCGGTACGCTTGGTGTCTTTGATCCGTAGTGAGTTTGAGGTTGAAATTGCCGTCAAACAGGTTTTCTCAGCAAGTACTTTGGCAGATTTGGCTACACTGATCGAGCAAAGCAGTAAAGTATCACGACCTGTGATTGAAGCATTGCCACGCGATACGGACAGCTTTGAGTTATCTTACGCTCAGCAGCGACTGTGGTTTATCGATCAGTTCCAGGGCAGCTCTGCCCAATACAATATGCCGATGGCATTTGAGATTGAAGGTTCGTTTAACCTTGCGCTTGCGCAACAAGCACTAAGCACCATAGTGGCACGGCACGAAGTGCTGCGTACGGTTTATCAGGAAGGGCAGGCTGGACCCGTGCAGGTTATCCTAACGCCTCAGCCTGTGATTATACGCCACATTGAGCTACACCACCTGGCCGGGACTGATGCGCAACAACAGCTCGATCAACTGCTGGCCGAAGATGCCCACGCGCCATTTGATCTGGCCACTGATCTAATGTTGCGTGCCAGCTTCATCAGTTTGAATCCATCTCGTGGCGTATTGCTGCTCAATATGCATCATATCGCTTCAGACGGTTGGTCGCTAAACTTGTTCAGCAGAGAATTTTTCTCTTTATATACAGCATATCAAAATGGGTGTGATAACCCGTTAGCGCCGCTCAGTATCCAGTATGCCGATTTTGCTCAATGGCAACGCAACTGGTTACAAGGAGATGTGCTGCAACAACAACTCGACTACTGGCAAACTCAACTGAGCGATGCACCGGGTGTACATGGTATTCCACTGGATTATCCAAGGCCTGCTGAAAAAAGCTATGAAGGCGCAATGGTGTCGGGTAAAGCTTCTGCACAACTGGCTGCTCAGCTAAGCGATATGGCTGCACATTACCAGATGACACCATTTATGTTGTTGCATGCGGTGCTGGCACTGACCATCAGCCGTTACAGTAACAGCATGGATGTGGTGATAGGCACGCCAGTGGCAAACCGACTTCAGGCCGAAGTGGAGCCGCTGATTGGTTTCTTTGTCAATATTCTTGCACTGCGGGTGAACACAGAGCAGCCATCGCTGGATGCGTATCTGCAACATGTCAGAGATGTGCATCTGGACGCGCAAAGTCATCAGGACCTGCCGTTTGAGCAGCTGGTAGACGCATTACAGATCCCGCGGGGCGATGCCCATGCACCGCTGTGTCAGATCATGACGTCTTTCAATAGCGCGCAAACACAGCCCGGGTCTGAGCAAAGTACGCTCGACGGGTTGACGCTCACGCCACTGATGCAGGCCGGATGTGTGGCAAAATTCGACCTCGAAGTGGAGTTTTCACTGGGTGAAACGGCACTTCAGGTTAACTGGATTTATGACACTTCATTATTTTCACAGACCCATATCACGCACCTGAGTGAGCACCTGATGTTGTTGCTGGAGCGTCTGGTACAAACTGAGATGACCCACAGTCTGAACAACCCGCCCGGGCAGCTGAGTGTGCTGGCGAACGAACAAAGCCAGTATCTGATTAATGCTCTCAATGATAACTATCATGAGTATGACCGGACCTTATGTATTCATCAGGCCTTTGAGCTGCAGGTTGAGCGCAACCCGGATCATATTGCACTTGTCTATGCCGATCAGCAGCTGAGTTATGCGCAGCTCAATAGCAAGGCCAATCAGCTTGCACATTACCTGCGTGAGCAAGGTGCTATCACATCGGATACATTGATTGGGGTTGCCCTGGACCGCTCACTGGAAATGATCATCGCCACTCTGGCCGTGCTTAAAGCGGGTGGCGCTTATGTGCCACTGGACCCGGCTTATCCACCGGCACGATTAAGTTATATGCTCGAAGACGCGGGGATCAGGACCATCATTAGCAGTCAGGCTATCAGTGATGCAGTTGCCCTCTCCGATTACGCGCTAATTCCGTTGGATGGCTTGCTCGATGATACCTGTTTGGGGCCGTTCAGCCATTATAGCGAAGAAAATCTGGATCATAGCGCGCTGGGACTGCTGCCCACCAGCCTGGCCTACGAGATTTATACCTCAGGCTCGACGGGTCAGCCAAAAGGGGTGTTACTTGAGCATCAGGGGATAGTCAATCTGGCGGATAACCAACGCCGTGCTTTTGCCATTACTCCGCGCAGCAGGGTACTGCATTTCGCATCAATGAGCTTTGATGCGGGCACCTGGGAATATGCCATGGCACTGCTCAATGGGGCTACGCTGATCATAGCCAGCAGCGAACAAAGACGCTCGCCTGACGACATTACTGCACTGCTTGCGCAACAGCAGATCAGCCATGTGACTTTACCTCCGGCATTTTTGGCCATGATGCCACTCGACACCTCGCTGTCATTGCAGGCATTAATTGTGGCAGGTGAAGCCTGTGAACCGGAGCTGGTCAATCAATGGTCGGCACATTATCCTTTCTTTAATGCCTATGGCCCAACGGAAGCGTCGGTATGTGCGTCATATCAGCGCCTGTACCCGGGCACACCGATCACCATAGGTAAACCACTGAACAATGTGAGCCTGTATGTTCTGGATAACCATATGGCGCTGGTGCCTCCGGGTGTAATTGGTGAGCTACATATTGGTGGTGACGGGCTGGCACGTGGTTATCATCAGCGCCCTGAGCTGAGTGCCGAGAAGTTTGTTGAAAACCCGTTTTATTATTATCCGGCTCACCGTGACAGTACCCGTTTGTACAAAACGGGCGATTTGGCCAAAATATTGCCCGATGGCAGCATTGAGTTTGTCGGTCGCCTCGATGCGCAGGTCAAAATTCGCGGTTTCCGTATTGAGCTGAGCGAAGTGGAGGCCCAGCTCAATCGCTGTGCCGTGCTGGATTCTGCCGTGGTTTTGGTGAAGCAGGCCAGTAATGGCACGGATATGCTCATCGCGTATATTCAACCGCGCGATGAAGCGCAGGACCAGACTTCCGTGATACAGGAAGTTGAGCAGCATTTACATGCTCAGTTGCCGGAATATATGGTGCCGAGCCGTTTTGTGGTGATTGCTCAGTGGCCACTCACCCCGAATGGAAAAATAGATAAAAAAGCGTTGCCAGACGTGTCTGGCGCAGACAGCGAGCAGCCTTATGTTGCACCTGAAACGGCCACCGAACAGGCGCTGGCAGAAGTCTGGTCAGCCCTGTTAGGCATAGAAGCTAGTGAGATAAGCAGCCATGCACGATTTTTTGAGCAAGGTGGTAACTCCATTTTAGTGACCCGACTGGAAACCCAGATCCGTCACCGCTTCGCTGTTGAGTTTTCTATTAAAGAACTGTTTGCACAGCCGCAGCTTAAAGAGCAGGCATTGCACATAGATTACCTGCTCAGCCGCCAAAGTGACCCGTTGGCAGAGGATGATGCTGAGCTGGAGGAAATGGACTGGTAATAAGGTTAGTCAGGCCACAGGCCTGAGATTCAAGCACACGTTAATACATAAAATAAACAATCTGCCAGTCTGATCAATCAGGCTGGTTTTAAGTCGTAGAGGCTAAGCCGGTGTATGGGCGCGATTCAGGTATCTGAGTGGTTCCTCCGATACGGGCACAGCGCTTTTGCAGTTAAACACAGATATGAGTTAGTCAGCCATTATGGAAAATATCAAACAGCTACTCGTTGAGCTCGAGCAGGCGGGGATCCGGTTATTCTTACAGGATGGGGCATTAAAGTCCAAAGCCAAAAAAGGGGCCATCACGGTCGATATCGCAAAGCAGATCAAACAACATAAAAGTGCCATTATTGAAGCACTCGCTCAGTATACTGAAGCTTCTGTTGTGAGTCCGGTGGCGCGTCGTGAAGATCTCAGCAGTTATCCGCTGTCGTTTGCACAGCAGCGTCTGTATACGCTGGATCAAATCCAGGGCGGCTCCAGCGAATACCACATGCCGATGGTGTTCAGACTCACAGGTCAGATTGACGTTGCGCTGATTGAGCGTGTGTTCCGCGACATAGTGACTCGTCATGACGTACTCAGAGCGGTGTTTCGTCAGTCTGATCTGGGCGTGCAGCAGTCATTGCTCGACCCGCAAGATTTTTGTGTGACGCAAGAGGCCCTGACTGTACAAGATGACGCGGCAGGGATTGAGCAGTTTATTAATGATGCGGCAGGGCAGCCATTTGATCTGGCGCAGGACTTTATGCTGCGGGTGCGCTTTTTAGCTTTGAGTGCGGATGATGCCGGGGTGTTGTTTATCAACATGCACCATATCGCCACCGATGGCTGGTCCATGGACATACTGATCCGGGAATTCTTCGCGCTTTACCATGCTTATGGCTATGGTCAGCCAAATCCACTTCCCGAATTAACGATTCAGTACGCCGATTATGCTCAATGGCAGCGCGACTGGCTCCAGGGGGAGGTGCTGCAAACTCAGCTCAATTATTGGCAACAGCAACTGGCTCAGTTGCCCCGGGTGCATGCTTTGCCACTCGATTTTCCAAGGCCAGACGTCAAAGCTTACCAGGGAGAAGTGGTGTCACAGCCGCTCAGTGCTGAATTGTGTCAAAAGCTGTCAGCGCTTGCCCGGCGTTATGAATTGACTCCGTTTATGCTGATCCATGGTGCGCTGGCGCTGGTGTTGTCCCGTAACAGTAATCACCATGATATTGTGATAGGCACACCGGTGGCCAACCGCCGTCAGGTTGAACTGGAGTCTCTGATCGGCTTTTTTGTCAATACCCTAATCCTGAGAGTGGACACACAGGACCAGCCACTAACGGACTACCTGACGCAATTGAGACAAGTGCATTTAGATGCTCAGTCGCATCAGGATCTGCCGTTCGAAAAACTGGTTGAGGTATTGAAAGTCCCTCGTAGTACCGCGCACAGTCCACTGTTTCAGATAATGCTGACCACCAATTCAGACTATGGTGTGAGTGAACCGCATTCCGACACTACAGAGCTGGCAGGGTTATCCATCACTCCCATGGCTGGCAGTGGTGCGACAACCAAGTTTGATCTGGATATTAATGCCTCAATGAGTGACGAGGGCGGTGTCATTGAGTGGACGTATGACGTGACCCTGTTTACTCGTGAACGTATCGAAACCCTGGCAAAGCACTTGGATAACACGCTGATATTCCTGGCGGAAATGGATACCGACAGGGCAGCCAATATTGCGGCTATTACCATGTTGACTGAGCCGGAGATTGAGCAGCTCAGTCAGTTTAATAATAACGCCATTGATTATCCGCACGAGCTCTGTATTCATGAGCTGTTTGAGGCTCAGGCAGCGCAAAACCCAGAACGCCGCGCCGTACAACATGGCGCGGCGTCGCTGAGCTATGGCGAACTCAATGCCCGGGCAAACCAGTTGGCGCATTACCTGAGATTTGAACATCATATCAGTCCAGATTGCCCGGTGGGCGTGTGTCTGGAGCGTGGCGTAGACATGGTCGTCGCGATGCTTGCGATTCTTAAGGCGGGTGGTGCCTACGTGCCGCTTGACCCGGCGTATCCGTCAGAGCGACTGGCTTATCTGATTGAAGATGCCAGCCTGAGCGTCGTCCTGACCCAGCAAAGTCTGACTAACACGGTGGCGCTGCCGGGTGCACAAGCGGTGATGCTGGACGATTTGGTTGCCCAAGGGAGTGCTTTCACTCATTATTCCACGGCGGACATTGGCCGCAATGAAAGCGGTGTGACAGCGCAACATCTGGCTTACTTGATTTATACCTCTGGCTCTACCGGTAAACCCAAAGGGGTGATGATTGAACACCAAAACACGGTAGCCATGCTGTACTGGGCCCGGGCCGCTTTTGACGATGCGGCGCTGCGCCGGGTACTGGCTTCGACCTCGCTGAACTTTGACTTGTCGGTCTATGAAATCTTCTTACCGCTGAGCTTTGGTTTTGAAGTTGTGGTGGTTAAAAATGCCCTGACGCTGGCGGATGAGCCGCTGGACATCAGTTTAATTAACACAGTGCCATCTGCGATGAAGGCGCTATTGGATGTCGGTGCATTGCCCGATAGCCTGACGACCGTCAACCTGGCCGGAGAGCCGTTAACCGCTCAGCAGGTGAATCAGATCTTCGCGGCTTTGCCAGATGCAGAAGTATGCAACCTGTATGGCCCATCGGAAGACACCACGTATTCAACCTGTGCGCGTTTCACCGGGCAATTAGCGTCCGTGCCCGACATTGGTCACGTGATAGCGAACAGCCAGGCCTATGTGTTAGGCAGCGCGATGGAGCGGCTACCTGTTGGGTGTGTCGGAGAGCTTTATCTGGGTGGTGCAGGTGTCGCGCGGGGTTATCTGAACCGACCCGATCTGACCGAGGAGCGCTTCATCGCCAATCCTTATTACCAGGCAGGTGAGCACGATAACAGCCCACGCTTGTATCGCACAGGTGACTTAGTGCGTTATCGCCAGGACGGGCGACTTGAGTTTATTGGTCGCAGCGATGATCAGGTGAAGATCCGCGGTTTCCGCATTGAGTTGGGTGAGATTGAGCATCGTCTCAATCAGCTTGAAGACATAGCATTGTCACAGGTTCTGGCGCGCACGCTGGTTGATGGTCAGCAGCAACTGGTGGCTTATGTGCAGCCCTGTCTCACATGTGAGACAGCACTGGATGAGGCGCAACAGGCAAGCTGGATAGCCGATATTAAAACGCGCCTGGGGCAACAACTGCCAGCCCATATGGTGCCAGGCTTGTTTGTGGTGATGCCACAGTGGCCACTGACGCCAAACGGCAAAATTGATAAAAAAGCCCTGCCCGCGCCCGGCGCACTGCAACAAAGCAGCGCCCAATACGTTGCGCCAGAAACAGAGCTGGCCTGCTTGCTGGCAGGCTTATGGGCCGAGTTATTGGGGCTGGAGCAAGATCAGATCAGTGCCACCGCCAATTTCTTTGAGCTGGGTGGGCATTCACTGTTGATTATGCAACTGCTGGCCAAACTCCAGCAGCACAATCTTAATAGCAGCGCGCAACAGCTATTCCAGGCTAAAGACCTGGCCGCGATGGCCGCCGTTATTGATGAGGCTGATGACGCGTTTGCCATCCCTGACAATCGCATCCCGGCGCACTGTGAGGCCATCACACCTGAGATGCTGACGCTGGTAACGCTGGAACAACCTGAAATAGAGGTCATTGCAGCGGCTGTGCCTGGCGGGATGCGCAATATTCAGGATATCTATCCATTAGCACCGCTTCAGGAAGGGGTGCTGTTTGTACATACTCTAAATCCGGAGCATGACCCGTATGTCACCACTGCTAGTTTTGAGTTTGCCTCAGCAGACAAGCTGGCCGGGTTTGTGGCGCAGCTAAATTGGTTAGTGCAGCGTCATGATGTGCTGCGTACCGCAGTGTTCTGGCGAGGCCGGGATCAGGCGATGCAGGTGGTGCTACGTGAAGCGACATTACCTGTGACTGAGCTGGCACTGAGTGGGGACGATCTCAAAGTACAGTTTGCCCGCTATGTGGCAAGCGGACCACATGGCTTTGACCTGGAATCAGCACCGCTGATCCAGCTAGTCACCAGCCCGCAAGACGAGCAGGGGCGTACCTTTGCCATGCTCAAGTTCCATCATTTGATTACGGATCATGTTTCTTTAGAGATCCTGATGAATGAACTCGAAGCTGATGATGTGCAGACACTGCCCGCGCCTTTACCGTATCGAGAATTTATCGCCCGCTCTATGGCGCAAAGCGCGCTGCTGGATACGGCCGAGTTTTTTACTGAATTACTGGGCGACATCGACACCCCAACTCTGCCGTTTGAACTGGCTCAGGTGGCAGGCGATGGCAACGCGGTGGTTGAATATACTCAGTCTTTAAGTGCCGCACAATCTGAGCTGATCCGCACCTTAAGTAAGCGTCATCAGTGCAGCCCGGCGGCTGTGTTCCATCTCGCCTGGGCTCAGGTTTTAAGTGCCTGTTGTGGCCGCGACGAAGTGGTGTTTGGCACTGTGATGTCAGGCCGGATGAATGGCATGGCTGGCATCGAGCGGATGATGGGTATGCTGATCAACACCTTACCTATTCGCGTGTCTTTAGGTCATCAGGCTGCCCATGTGGCACTGAAACAAGTCAATGATGCGTTGCGGGCGCTGCTACCCTATGAGCAGGTTTCGCTGGCCGAAGCACAAAGTTACAGCGGGATTGACGGTAATACGCCTTTGTTCAGCGCGATTCTAAATTATCGTCATTCAGCGACTCATGCAGCTCCTGAACAAGCTCAGGAACAAGCCGACCCGGGCATTGCTTTGCTTAGCACCCGTGAGCGCACCAATTATCCGTTTGATTTGTCAGTGAATGACCTGGGTGAGGGAGACAGTTTCAGTCTCGATTATCAGATTGAGCAAAGTGTACCGGCAACGCGGATCGCTGCGCTGATGGAGACGGCGCTGAGTGCACTGCTCATGGCGCTGGATGAACACTCTGAGCAAGCCGTCGCAACCCTGGCTGTATTGAGCAAGCCTGAACTGACTATGCTGGATAGCTGGCAAAGTCATGATGCCGATTATCCGCGTAGTGCTTGTATTCATGACGTGTTTGAGCTGCATGCCAAAGCCACACCGGATAGTATTGCCGTGCAATTGGACAATGAGACGCTCAGTTATGCACAGCTAAACGCCAAAGCCAACCAGCTGGCGCGTTACCTGCGTGAAGCACATCAGGTGAGCGCAGGTACCCTGGTCGGATTGTGCATTGGCCGTTCGGTCGACATGCTAGTTGCCAGTTTAGCCATACTCAAAGCGGGCGGTGCCTATGTCCCACTGGACCCGAACTATCCGCAGTCGCGACTGGCGTATATGTTAGAGGACACGCAGCTGACGGTGATATTGACTGAGCAGGCACAGCAACAGACGCTGGCTTTCAGTCCGCTAAGCAAAATTGTGCTGGATGATGCACATGGCGCCTGGTCAACGCTGAGTGATGAAGATTTGCCACGCGCTGTCGGGTTGACGCCGCAATCGCTGGCATACGTGATTTATACTTCAGGCTCCACAGGCACACCTAAGGGTGTCATGACGCCCCATCGTGCAGTGAATCGTCTGGTCCATGCGCCGAACTTTATGACGCTGAACACAGACACTGTGTTTTTGCAAAGTGCTAATATTGCCTTTGATGCCGCGACGCTGGAGATCTGGGGGCCACTATTAAATGGTGGGCGCTGTGTCTTGTATCCGGATAGCCTGATCACCCTTGAGGGACTAAATTCTGTACTGAGTACGCAGGGGATCACGGCGTTGTGGCTGACCTCAGGTCTGTTTACAGAATGGAGTAAGATCTGTGGTGAGCTAGATACTGACAGGCTTGCGTTGCAAAGTGTGCTGGCCGGGGGCGATGTCCTGAACCCACAAGCGGTTAGTGCAGTGCAGCAGGCCCTGCCAGAGGTGACGGTGATTAACGGCTACGGGCCGACGGAAAACACCACCTTTACGTGTTGTTATCCGGTACCACGAGATAGCGACATCCGCGCTGGTGTGCCAATCGGCCAGGGCGTTCAGGGTGATAAATTACTGATTTTAACACCGCAAGGTCGCCGGGTGCCGCAAGGCGTGGTCGGTGAGCTGTGTGTGGGGGGAGATGGCCTGGCACTGGGTTATCTGAATCAGCCCGCGCTGAGCAAAGAGCGCTTTATTCACAACCCGTACGCTAACGAAACCGGGCAACCAGAACTGCTGTATCGCACGGGTGATTTGGTGCGCTGTAATGATGATGGGCTGATCACCTATGCCGGTCGCCTGGATGATCAAATCAAGATCCGGGGTTTCAGGGTTGAGCTGGGTGAAATCGAACGTCAGCTGGAAGCGCTGGATGATGTGACTCAGTCTCTGGTAACTATCAGAGCGCGCAGTGAAGGTGACAAACAACTGGTTGCGTATATTGAATTGAACGCTGGTTGTGAGCAGGCAGACTCTCGTACACACACGCAGGCGCTGGCAACGGCTTTAGCCGCACAATTGCCCGCGTACATGATCCCTGCGGCGTTTGTGTTGGTGCAAGAGTGGCCATTAACCCGCAATGGCAAAATTGACAGACAGGCACTGCCAGAGCCCGATTTTAGCCTGATGCAGGCCGACTATGTTGCGCCCGCCAATGAGCTGGAAGATCAGCTGGTGGCCATCTGGTCTGAGTTATTGAATCTGCCCCCAGAGCAGATCAGCACGGGCGCTAACTTTTTCGAACTGGGTGGCCATTCCCTATTGGTCATGAAGTTACTGCAGCAGCTGAATCAGCGACTTGAGATTGAGCTGCAAATTGCCGATTTATATCGCTGCGAAAATATTCAGCAAATAGCCGGTTTTATAGGCTCGGTGCAGGCCATCCACAATCAGGCCGAACCGCAGTGCGAAGACAACGATGAATTTGAGGATTTTGAGCTATGAGTGTTGAGTTGCTTTTTCAACAACTACAACAGGCGGGTGTTATTTTTCAATCTCAGGATGAAAAAATCACCCTGAAGCTGCCCAAGGAGATGGACAGCCAGCTGAAGCGTCAGCTGGCAGAGAACAAGGACGCACTCAAAGCGTTTTTGCATCAACTCTACGCCCGTAGCCATAAGCGCCCGGTGTTGACCAAAACGGCCGGTAACAGTGCGCCCTTGTCTTTTGCCCAGCAGCGCTTGTGGATGCTGAACGAACTGCATGGTGGCAGCGCGCATTACAACATGCCACAGATCTATCAGGTTGAAGGCCAGCTTGAGCCGGTGCTGGTCGAACAGGCACTGGCGCGGATCGTTGAGCGTCATGAAGTGCTGCGCACGGTGTATCAGTCGCAACAGGGACAAGCCACTCAGGTTGTTCGCGATGATGTGGCCTTTACATTAACCTGTGTCGACTTGAGTGAGCATGATGAGCAGGCAGCGCAACAGGCGCTGGATTCACTGATCCAGGAGGACGCCCGGACGCCTTTTGATTTGAGTCAGGACCTGATGATCCGGGCAACCTGGGTAGACCTGGGGTTATCCGCAGATCAGACACAGGCACAGGGTTACCTGTTGCTTAACATGCATCACATTGCGTCGGATGGCTGGTCGATGGCGGTGCTCAGCCAGGAGTTTTTTGCACTCTACGCCAGCCTGGCACAAGGCAAAAGCTGTCCTCTGCCAACACTGACATTGCAATACAAAGACTACGCACAATGGCAGCGCGCCTGGCTAAATGACGAAGTGCTCGCCAGTGGGCTGGATTTCTGGCGTCGCACCTTGGCAGATATTCCAGCATTACATGGCTTGCCACTGAGCTACTCAAGGCCTGCTCATAAGGGCTATCTGGGGGGCAAGTATGATGCCTCACTGGATGCGACCGTTGCCAGTGCGCTTGGTCAGCTTAGCGAGCAACATCAGCTCAGTCCCTTTATGCTGATGCACGGAGCGCTGGCACTGACTCTGGCACGTTTTAGTGGCAGCTCGGACATCGTCATAGGCACGCCGGTTGCCAATCGCAGTGATGCACAACTCAGAGAGTTAATTGGCTTTTTCGTAAACTCCCTGGTGCTAAGAGCAAGTACAGATCATGAGACACTGGCAGACTTTTTGGCGCATATTCGTAGCGTCAATCAGCAGGCACAGTCCCATCAGGACGTACCGTTTGATCAGGTAGTTGAGGCACTGAACCTTGAGCGTGACAGTGCTCATACGCCTTTATTTCAGATAGTACTGACTACCAATTCAGACTATGGCGTTGCCGCCGAGCAAGCCTCTGGCGTGGCTTTGCCTAAGCTGAGTATGACGCCGCTGATGAGCGATGAGCCCATTTGTAAGTTTGATATAGAGCTTAACCTGAGCCTGGATGAGTCGGGTGTCACGATTAACTGGTTATACGACAAAGCCCTGTTCAGCCCTGAATTGATTGCACGGTTTAACGCGCAGCTGATGGCGGTCATCGAACGCCTGGCCAATGCCACGAGGCGTGGCGGCAATCCGCTGCTGAATGAAATCAACGCACTGCACTCGGATGAAGTGGCACAGCAAAAAGCGCTGATGGCACCAGGCGAGCTGGTTGAGGCGGCGCAATTAACCGTGACTGAGCTGTTTAGCCGAAGTGTAAACCGCGCAGCACAGAATGTTGCCTTGGTTTGCGGTAAACAGCAGCTGAGTTATGCTGACCTTGATCTGGCTTCTAACCGGCTGGCGCGCTATCTGGTCGCGCAAGGTCGCCAGGCACATATCGGATTATTGTTACCGCGGGGCATTGAAATGGTCGTGGCCATGCTGGCGGTGTTAAAAAGTGGCGCAACCTATGTGCCGCTGAACCCGGATTATCCGCAGTCCCGCATTGATCACATCATGGCTGATGCTAAGCTGCAGCACGTGATCACCTGTGAAGCGCACCGTGATTTAGTCAGTGGCAGTTCGGTGCAGGCGCTGGAATTGACACCTGAGCTGACGATTGCCGGGTGTGATGAATTTGCGCGTTTTGGTTCTGCCCCCGTTACAGCATCTCAGCCCGAACCACAAAGCGCTGCTTATGTGATTTATACTTCAGGCTCGACGGGCCTGCCTAAAGGCGTTGTGGTGCCGCATCGGGCTATCAGCCGTCTGGTGATGTCGCCGAACTTTATGACATTGGATCAGGATACGGTCTTTTTACAAGCCGCAAACGTGGCCTTCGATGCGGCCACATTGGAGATCTGGGGCCCGCTGCTCAATGGCGGGCGTTGCGTGCTTTATCCAGAAGCGCACATCACACTGGAGACGTTGGAGCAGGTTATTGAAACTCAGCAGGTCAATGCCATGTGGCTGACTGCCGGGCTATTTAGTGAGTGGAGCAAAACATGTGGTGACGCGCCTGAGCGCTTGCGTGCTTTGCGCACGGTGCTGGCCGGGGGCGATGTGCTGGAGCCTCAGGCGGTGGCCCGGGTGCAGAAGGCGTTACCTGACGTACAAGTGGTCAATGGCTACGGGCCGACGGAAAACACCACCTTTACCTGTTGCTATCCGGTGCCTGCCGACTTTGACCCGGCAAGTGCCGTACCGATTGGCCGGGCACTGCAGGGTGACAGTGTGATGGTGCTGAACGGCAATGAATGGGTGCCGCAGGGCTGTGTCGGGGAGTTGTGTGTCAGTGGTCCCGGACTGGCGCTGGGCTACTTGAACTTAGCAACGCTGAGCGAAGAGAAGTTTACCGCTAACCCGTTTTACGATGAGGCTCAGCCAGCGGCCTATCAGCGTCTTTATCGCACCGGTGATTTAGTGCGCATGCGTGGCGATGGCGTGGTTGAATACATTGGCCGTACTGACGATCAGGTTAAGATCCGGGGTTTCCGGGTTGAGCTGGGCGAAATTGAGCAGCATATCTCACAGCTTGAAGAGGTCGCCAGCGCGCTGGTGGTTGTTAAAGGAGACACCCACAAGCGGCTGGTGGCTTATGCAGAATTGACGGCCGCGGCGCGCGAGAATGGCAGTACTGACAGCATTCAGTTAAGTCAGACTCTGGCACGCACTTTACCTGGCTATATGGTCCCGGACGCGCTGGTGCTGGTGACACACTGGCCATTGACTGGTAACGGTAAAATAGACCGCCGTGCGCTGCCTGAGCCCGACGTTATTGATGCGCAAGCTGCGTACACCGCGCCTGTCAGTGCCGCTGAGCAGGTTGTAGTGGAAGTATGTGCTGAGTTGCTTGAGCGCGACCCGGCACAGCTCAGTACCTCGGCCAACTTCTTTGCGCTGGGTGGCCATTCGCTGCTGGTGATCCAGCTGATAGCGCAGCTCAAAACGCGCGGCTATCAGGTTGACAGTCAGGCGTTATTCACCAGTAGTAGCCTGGCCGAGATGGCGAGCTTACTCACAGCAGACACCGGGCAGGGGTTTGTGGTACCCGAGAACCCGATCAAACCAGACTGCACGGAATTGACGCCTGAGTTGCTGAATCTGATCACATTAGCGCAAGATGAGATAGATGAGATCACTGCACAAGTGCCGGGCGGGGCCGCAAACATCCAGGATGTATATCCGCTTGCGCCGTTGCAGCAGGGGATCCTGGCAATGCATACCCTGAGCGATGGTCGCGACCCTTATGTGACGACCATGGCTTTTTCTTTCTCACAGCCAGAATTATTATCACTACTGGAAGCACAGCTTAATACCCTGATAGCCCGCCACGATGTATTGCGCACTGCGATTTTATGGCGCGGCCGCACAGAGCCGGTTCAGGTGGTATTGAGAGCTGTGCAAATTGCCGCGCAATGGCTGCCAGTTAAAGCCGGGCAGGACGTGCAAACCGTATTCGAGAACTACGTCGCACAGGGTGCACACCGCCTTGAGCTTGAATCTGCCCCTATGATGCAGTTGCAGGCCATGGAGGATAAGCAAACGCAGCAAATTTATGCGGTGCTTAAGGTGCATCACCTGCTGATTGACCACGTATCGCTGGACATTCTGATGGCAGAGCTGGCCCAGATTGAAAGCGAGGGAGCTGCCAGTTTGCCTGCTGTCACGTCGTATCGCCACTTCATTGCCCGGGTGCTGCATGACCAACAACATCATGACAGTCAGCAGTACTTTAGAGCTCAACTGGGGGATTTTGATCAGCCGGCTTATCCGTTCGGGCTCAGTGAAGTAAACGGGGATGGTGCCCACATTGATGAGTTTAAACAGCGTATTCCGACTGAGCTTGCACGCCGGGCCAGGCATTATGCAAAAAGTCAGGCGATGAGCCCGGCCGCGTTATTTCATCTGGCCTGGGGCCGGGTTGTTGCAGCCTGCGCGGGTCAGCAAGATGTGGTGTTTGGCACTGTGTTATCTGGTCGGATGCAAGGTGGTCCTGAGATGGCACAGATGCTGGGTATGATGATTAATACTTTGCCGATCCGTGTGACACTGGACCAGCGCTCCGCGCGCGATGCCCTGCATAACGTGCATAGTGCCCTTCAGGCGTTGCTGCCGCATGAGCAGGCTCCGCTCTCTGATGCCATTCAGGCTTCGGGCGTCGAAGGCAATATGCCCCTGTTCAGCGCAGTACTCAATTATCGTCATTCTCACGACGTCAGTGCGCCAGACGAGCAGGCGGAGCTGAAACTCTTGGGTGTGAAAGAGCGCACTAACTACCCGTGTGTGATGTCGGTCGATGACCTTGGCAGTGATTTTTCCCTGACGCTGCAAGTGGACAGCAGTGTTCATGGTAAGCGAATTAATGATTATCTGGTCACAGCACTGGCTCAGTTGCTGGAGATGCTTGAAAGTGACTCACCGCAGCCGGTTGCCTCCTTGAGGGTGTTGCCAGATGACGAGCAGCATCGTTATCTGAGTGAGTGGAATGATACAGAGCAAAACTATGCGCGCGACGTGTGTGTACATCAGTTATTTGAGCAGCAGGTCGCAGCGACACCGGGCAACATTGCATTGCGTTTTGAGGCTCAGACCCTCACTTATACCGCGCTCAATAGCAAGGCCAATCAGCTGGCGCATTATTTGCGAGACACCCATTGTGTAGGGCCGGATTCACTGGTTGGGTTGTGTGTGGAGCGCTCCTTTGAAATGGTGATTGGTATTTGGGGTATTCTTAAGGCCGGAGGGGCTTATGTCCCGCTGGATCCTGAGCTACCGGCGGCACGACTCAACTATCTGGTTGAGAATGCCCGTGCCGATGTGGTGCTCAGCACCCGCGCGGTAGCCAATCGTGTCGAACTGGGTGAGGCCGAGGTTGTGGCACTGGACGGGTTTGATTTTGATGCCTATGACGAAAACAATATCCCGGCGAGCGACATCGGACTTACGGCGCAGCATCTGGCCTATATGATCTATACCTCAGGCTCAACAGGCAAACCCAAAGGCGTGCTACTGGAGCATCATGCGCTGCACAACCGCATCGACTGGATGGACACGGAATATGGCTGCGATACTTCAGACAAAATCCTGCAAAAGACGCCCTACAGCTTTGATGTCTCGGTCTGGGAGTTTGTCTGGCCGATGCTCAAAGGTGCTGAGCTGGTGATTGCCAAACCGGGTGGGCACAAAGACCCTACCTATCTGAGCGAGCTGATCACAGCCACAGGTGTGACTAAGCTGCACTTTGTGCCTTCTATGTTAGGTGTGATGTTGGAGCACGGCGATTTGAGCCGCTGCACTTCAATACAGCAGGTGTTCTGTAGTGGCGAGGCATTGCAGATAAGCCATGTTGAGCAATTTAAGGTGTGTTTACCGACGGCACAACTGCACAATCTGTATGGGCCAACGGAGGCAGCCATCGATGTTAGCTATTGGGATTGTGCGCAACCTCATGGCAGCAGTGTGCCCATTGGTAAGCCGATTCAGAATATTCAGTTACTGGTGCTCGATGAAGCGCTTAATCTGCTGCCTCAGGGAGCGTGTGGCGAGTTGCATATTGGCGGTGAGGGCCTGGCACGTGGCTATCTCAATCGCCCCGAGCTGACTGAAGAGCGTTTCATTACCAACCCATTTTTCGATGCCAGTGCTGCGAACAGCAGCCCGCGCCTCTACAAAACCGGTGATTTAGTGCGCTACCGTGAGGACGGCAATATTGAATACATGGGCCGGATGGACCATCAGGTGAAGATCCGTGGCTTGCGTATTGAGCTGGGCGAAATTGAGTTTTATATCGGTGAGCACAGCGACGTAGATTCTGCGCTGGTTATGGCCCTGACGGATGAGCATGGCAATCAACGGCTGGTGGCGTATGTGAAGCCTTTACAGGCGTGTGATGAGCTGGCATTAGTTGCAGCCATCAAAACACAGCTCAGTGAGGCACTGGCCGAGTACATGGTGCCCGACAGCTTTATGTTTGTCAGCCAGTGGCCGCAAACACCAAACGGGAAGATTGACCGCAAGGCATTACCAGTACCAGAATTGACGGGACTGGCTGGTGCCTATGAAGCGCCACAGAGTGACACCGAAGTGATGCTCGCTCAGGTCTGGGCCGATGTACTCAAGCTGCCAGCCGAGCAGATCAGCCGCGATGCTAACTTCTTTGCACTGGGTGGCCATTCACTGCTGGTGATGAAGCTGGTGCAGAACATTGACCAGATTTTCAAAACCCACGGTATCGCCATCAACAAAGTAGTTGAGCGGCCCATACTCAGCGCCATGGCGCAGCTAATCGAAGATCACAATGACCATGAATGGCAGGCTATTCGCCCTGTGTTATCACTGGACTTTGACCCGGCTGCAACGATATATCTGGCCCCAGGTGCGGGCATGACCAGTGGTGGCTATATGGATCTGGCGCGGGCATTACCTCAGGTACAGATCATGAGTCTGGAGCCGGTGGGAATGAGCGAGCAGGACCCGGATATCGACAGTTGGGATGCACTCATCAATTGCTACGCCGACGCCATTATCAGCGAGCGCACAGCGCGTGGTGCTCAGAATGAGCCTGCGGTTCTGATGGGCCATAGTTCAGGCGGGGCAGTGGCATTTGCAACGGCACTCAGGCTGGAGTCATTAGGGTGTCAAACACAGCTGCTACTGTGTGAGTGTTTAGTGGCAACCGATGATCAGGCACAGTTCGAAATCAGCGATGCTGAAAAGCAGGAACTCATGCTGTCGTATGCCAGAGAGTTGAAACCTGAAGACAGCGAGGAGCAATTGCTCTCCTGGCTTAGTCTGGCTATGACACAGCGGTTGTTCAATGTTTATTTCCAGCAGGTTGACTGGTCACGGCGTTATCAGCCTGACGCGAGCCTCAAAGGTGCAGTCAGTATGATCAGTACCCCTGAACTGGGAGACGCATATTGGGCGCAAAAGCAGGCACAGTTGCAGGCACATGTAAGTACACAAATCACGACCATCAACACTCAGGGCAAACACGTCACTATGGTGAAAAGTCCTTATGTTAGTGGTCTGGCAGACAAACTCATGACGCTACTGGCATGAGTTAACAGCACGAAAAACCGGGCTCTTTGACCCAAACAGGCAGGCTGAGGCAACAGCGCCTCAGCCTGAGTAATACCCATTTTAGTTTTAAGTAACCATTACAAGGCTGTTTTATGTTATATCGGCTAGTTTTATCTCATAAGAAACTCCTCATCCTTGCCACTTTGTTGAGCGTGGTCAGTGCACTATCTGGCATTGGCATCATCTCACTGGTCAATGCTGAGATAGAAAATGTGTCTAATCCCGACTCGGATGTGATCCGGGGGCTGACCATCTTTTTCGCTGCGTTGGCGGGATTTTTAACCTTCAGTGTGATTTCTCAGTACATACTGACGAAGTTGTCTGTTCAAATCATGGTGAGTATTCGGGAGAATTTGGTACAGCGGGTCTTATCGACCAGTTATGAGCAGATTGAACGCGTTGGCGGTCACCGTATTTTCGCGACTTTGACCAAAGATATTGAGTCACTCACTGCCACACTGAGTGCTGTGCCACATGTCGCTTATAACCTGGCAACGGTACTGCTGTGCTTTGCTTACATGGCCTATCAGTCGTGGCAGTTGTTTTTATTTGTCGGTGGCGTTTTGTTGCTGGCTATGGTGGTTGCCCAGTTGTTGATGGGGTTAGGCATACAACGTTTCCAGGCGGTGCGTGAGCTGGATGACAGCTTATTTAAGAACTTTCGCGCGCTGATCGACGGTGGTAAAGAGCTGAACATCAACTTCAATCGTAAGCGCTTTTTTTACAAGGATGTGGTGACGCCAAACATTCAGGAGATTAAAAAGTCGACGATATCAGCGCATATTGTTTTCATCATTCTGAGCAACTGGACCAATTTAATCTTATTCCTGGCGCTGGGTTCTGTGGTCTTTATGTCACAGTTATTCTTAAGTGGTATCGCCACGGCCGTGGTAGTGAGCTTTGTTTTGACCCTGGTGTATGTAATAGGGCCGTTGACAGTATTGATTAACACTTACTCTGTGGTTGCCGAAGGCATAGTGTCTAGCCAGAAAATTGAAAAGCTGCAACTGTCCGAGGAGATCCTGACCGACCAGCTGGATAACACATTGCATCCGGAACATAACTGGCAAACCCTTGACATTGAAGCCATTGAGTATGAATACCGTCGGGATGACAGCGACGACTATCATTTTTCCATTGGGCCAATTAGTACACAGATCCAGCGGGGTGAAATTGTCTTTTTGATCGGCGGTAATGGCTGCGGTAAATCAACCTTCGCCAAAGTGTTGTGTGGCTTATATACGCCAACTCAGGGCAGTATCCGCCTCGATGGTCGCGATGCTGCACATGCAATGGATTGGTATCGCTGTCACTTTAGCACCATTTTTTCTGACTTTTACCTGTTTGAACAAGTGATCGATGCCAACGGTATGTTGGCAGATGATGACAAGATTCGTCAGTACCTGAGCAAGCTTAAACTGGATCAGAAAGTCACGGTAGAAAAGGGGGTTTTATCCACCACAGAACTGTCTCAGGGTCAGAAAAAGCGCCTGGGTCTGTTGTTGTCTTATATGGAAGATACGCCACTGTATATCTTTGATGAATGGGCCGCTGATCAAGACCCTTACTTCAGAAACTTCTTTTATCGTGAACTGTTACCCGAGCTGAAATCGTTGGGTAAAACCGTGTTTGTGATTAGCCATGACGAGCATTACTTCTCACTGTCAGATCGGATCCTCAAATTTGAAGCCGGTCAGATGGAAGACGTATCGACGTCATTCTCAGCGACAGCGCCAGTGACCGAGCGCCAGCCAGCAGCTCTGGCTTAATCGTTTGACAGGCGGGCTTTTGGCCCGCCACGTTTCGTTGCCTTCGGGCGAGGCTCAAAGGCATTGTCTTAGGGCCAGAGTATTATCAAGGTTCCCGCACAGAGGGGCCAGTGAGTATGGATAGACCAATCATGAGTAATAGACGTTATCCCCTGACATCATCCCAGCAACCTGTCTGGATGGAACAAGTATTCAAAAGTGAGTCCCCGCTGTATAACGTTGGGGGTCGGTTTGTGTTGACGGGGGCCTTGGACCCGGTACGCTTTAAACATGCACTGGATCACGTTGTGGCACATACCGACGCCTATCGGATCAATCTGGTGCTGGAAGATACACAGCCGTCGCAAATTATCAATGATGATCTGGAACTGGACTGGAAGTGTATTGACTTAAGTGGCTACCCGGATGCGCATCAGCGTGCGGCAGACTACTGTCAAAATCAAATGTCTACGCCCATTGATATTTATGGTCCTTGTTTATGGCGTATTCACTGGTTAAAAATCTCCGAGCAAGAAAGTGCCATGTGCATGGTGTTCCATCATTTGATAGTGGATGGCATCGCGGGCAGTTTATTTATTGAATACCTCAGCGAAACGTATCTGGCAATGGATGGGCAAGGTCGCTTTCTCAGAGAGGTTCCTGAGCGTCCACTCTATAGTGAATTTATTGAAAAAGACCTGGCTTACCGGCAGAGCAGCCGGTTCGAAAAAGACCAGGCTTTTTGGCAGGAAAAGTTTGCTACTTTACCCGAACCATTGTTGCTGAAGAAAACTAATCAGTTTGATGATCAGCCATTCGCGCGCCGCGAATACGAATTTACGCAGCAACAATACAATCAAATAGGGGCTGTTGCCGCACGGTATGGCTGTTCAGCTACGCACTTTTTCACAACTCTGATCGCCGTCTATTTTTCACAGATGAACGATAAACGTGATCTGGTCCATATCGGTATGCCGGTGCACAATCGTAGCTCAGCCAAGCTACGTCAGACTATCGGCATGATGGCGTCAGTGATCCCCGTTGGTGTGGCATTTTCTCGTACTGATAGTTTCGCCGATACCTTCAAATCGGTCGCTGCCGAGCTCAAACGCAGCTACAAATATCAGAAGTACCCGCTGCACGAAATCATTCGTGACCTCAGACCGCTGAATGACGGCGAAGGCCAGCTGTTCGATATTCAGCTGTCTGTAGAAGAGCATCCTTCGGATACCCAGTTTGGCGAAGTGACTAGCCATAAGGCCGTACTGAACAGCGGATTCGGCTCATATCCTTTGTCTATTTATGTGCGCAGTCATGATAATATTAATAACGTTCATGTCGAGTTTAATTTTGATCGTAATTTCTTCAATGACGATGAAATAGATAGCCATGTCAGCCGTCTGACTACCATGATTGCAGATGTTGTGACCAATCCAACCATGCTGATTGGTGATTACACATTGGCAACCGAGCAGGAAATCGAGCAGCAGCTGTTTGATTGGAACGGCAACCAGACCGACTATGCCTCTGGGCTGACTATCCAGCAGGTATTTGAGCAACAAGTCGCTGCCGCCCCTGAACAGTCAGCCCTGGTGTTTGGAGACACATCACTGAGCTATCAGGCGCTGAATGAACGAGCCAATCAACTGGCCCATTACCTGGTGCACCAGGGAGTGATGCCGGGCAGCTATGTGGGTGTCTGCATTAACCGGTCACTTGAGATGATGATCGCGATCCTTGCCACGTTGAAAGCGGGCGGGGTGTATGTACCACTGGACCCCAATTATCCGGCAGACCGTCTTGCTTATATGATGGAAGACTCTGCGGTGAGCGTGATCCTCACTAATTCCCGCTGTCGAGAGTCGGTGGCGTTTGCCGCTGACAAAGTGATTTCGCTGGAAAATGTAGCTACTGAACCAAAGGCTTGCGAATGGGCACAGTTTAGCCAGAGCAACCTCAGTACAGAGATACAGCAACACAGCGATGAACTGGCCTACCTGATTTATACCTCGGGCTCGACGGGTAAACCGAAAGGCGTGATGTGTACTCATCAGGGGATCGTCAATCTGGCGCAAAACCAGCAAGACAGATTCGCTATCACGGCACAAAGCCGGGTCTTACATTATGCCTCGATCAGTTTTGATGCAGGCACCTGGGACTGGGTGATGGCGCTGCTAAACGGGGCGACTTTAGTGATCAGCAGTGATGAAGCGCGCCTTGAGCCAGCAAAGGTGGCTGATTTATTTGTCCAACAGCAGATCACTCATGTGACGTTACCGCCGGCATTTCTGGCGACCATGGAATGCCGTGATGACTATGCGCTTCAGTGCCTTATTGTGGCTGGTGAGGCCTGCGAGCAGGAACTGATGGACTTATGGTCTGCCCGTTATGGATTCTATAATGCGTATGGTCCTTCAGAGGCGTCAGTCTGTGCCACGGTTTGCAAGTTGTCGCCCGGCAACCCTATTCGTATCGGCAAAGCGCTCGACAATGTGTCTTTGTTTGTTCTGGATGAATATCAAAAAATGCTGCCGATTGGCTCTATTGGTGAGTTGTACATCGGCGGTGCCGGGCTGGCTCAGGGCTATCTGAATCGTCCTGAATTGAGCCAGGATAAGTTTGTAGTTAACCCATTTTACCAACAAAATCAGAAGACTGGAGAGCGTTTGTATCGCAGTGGCGATCTGGTTCGTTACTTACCAAACGGTGAGCTGGAGTTCGTTGGCCGCGCCGATGATCAGGTGAAGGTGCGAGGTTTTCGTGTCGAGCTGGGTGAGATTGAGCATGGCCTGAATAAACTGTCGGCGGTGCATTCTTGTGTGGTACTGGCGAAGCGTCAGGGTGGCACGAATCAACTACTGGCTTGTGTTATCCCGGAGCAACCAGTGACAGGATCAGAACAGGCTGAATTTGTTTTTGCTCTGCAACGGGAACTTGAGCAAGAGCTGCCAGCACACATGGTGCCAGGTCATTTTACTTTACTAACTCAGTGGCCACTGACCCCAAACGGGAAAATCGATAAGAAAGCACTGCTGGCCAGCACGACCATCGCTTTGCAGGGAGAATATCTGGCGCCGCAAACCGACACGGAAGTTACGCTGGCTGCTCTGTGGTCTGAGTTACTCAAAGTGGACGAGGTGAGCGCGACTGCGAACTTCTTCCAACTTGGGGGACATTCACTGTTATTGATGCAGTTGGCCAGTCAGCTTCAGGGTCTGGGCTGGCAAGCGCGGGTGCATGATTTGTTTGCCACTGCGTCGCTTCGGGAGATGGCTGAACTGCTTGATAAGCAGGGCAAACAGTCTCAGGCCTTTACTGTGCCTGTTAACGCTATCCCGGCAGACTGTGCGCGGGTGACCCCCGAGATGCTAAATCTGGTCGAGCTGAATCAGCAGGAAATTGACGAAATTGCGGCAAAAATTCCGGGTGAACATAGTAATATTGCTGACATTTATCCTTTAGCGCCCCTTCAGGAAGGGGTGCTATTTGTGCACACCCTGAATACGCATTCAGACCCTTATGTCACGACTGCGGCATTTGAGTTTCAAGGAGCCAAGCAGTTAGCGAATTTCCAGCGGGCATTGCAACATATGGTTGCGACTCACGATGTGCTGCGTACGGCAGTGATGTGGCGCGAGCGCGAAACGGCGTTGCAGGTCGTACTGCGAGAGGCACAGTTAAGTGTGTCACATTTGGTGTTCGATACTGAGCAACCGGTCAAAATGGCTTTTGAAGCCTACGTAGCGGAGCATCCGCATACATTAGATCTGGAAGCGGCTCCATTGATCAAGCTGGCGATCACGGAGGCCGATGAGCAGGGCAAGCACTATGCATTGCTGACTTTCCACCACTTGACGACCGACCATGTATCACTGGACATTTTAGTTTCTCAGTTACAGCAACTATGTGATGAGCCTGATAGCGCACTGCCTGCGCCTTTGCCTTATCGTGCCTTTATTGCTCATACCCTGGAGCACAATCGTAATCTGGATGTTGCCGGGTTCTTTTCGGCGCAGCTGAGCGACATAGAAACCCCCACCTTGCCCTTTGATTTGAGTGAAGTGACTGGCAATGGTGAGACTATCGTTGATCATCATGACACATTACCGGCTGAGCTGAGTGAGGCAATCCGTACCCTGGCACGGCGTGAAAGATTGAGTCCGGCAGCCCTGTTCCATCTGGCCTGGGCACAGGTGATTGCGGCCTGTTGTGGCACGCAGGATGTGGTGTTTGGCAGTGTTATGTCGGGTCGGATGAATGGTCTGGCGGGTATTGAGAGCATGATGGGGATGATGATAAACACTCTGCCATTGCGTGTTTCTCTGGATGATGCCCCGGTGCTGGCGCAACTTAAGCGAGTTGATCAGAGCCTTAAAGCATTGCTGCCCTATGAGCAGGTATCGCTCGCTGAAGCACAAAAATATAGCGGTCTTGCCAGCGGTGCAACGCTGTTTAGCGCCATGCTGAACTACCGTCATTCTGCGACGCAGGATGATATGACCGCGCTGCAGCAGGATAATGCTGCCTGGACTTTGCTGACTGCCAAAGAGCGCACCAACTACCCATTCGGTTTGTCAGTGAACGACCTGGGACAAGGTTTCTCGCTTGAGTATCAAATCGATCAGCAGGTCGAAGTACAGCAGGTTGCAGCTTATCTCACCAACGCGCTGACGCAGCTTGTGACAGCATTAGAAGAAACACCGGATCAGCCCGTCTCATACAGCGTGCTGCCTGAGCTGGCACAGCAACATCAGTTGGTGCAGTGGCAGGCGAGTGCGCCCTGGTATCGCAGTGACATGCAGATCCAACAGTTGTTTGAAGCACAGGCCGCAGCAACGCCGGACGCCATTGCGCTACAACTCAATGAGCAGACACTCAGCTATGGTGAGCTGAATGCTCAGGCAAACCAGCTGGCACATTACTTACGTGAGCAACATAAGGTTGCTGATGGCACTTTAGTAGGCTTGTGTATTGGTCGCTCCATTCAGATGGTGGTTGCCACTTTGGCGATATTGAAAGCCGGTGGTGCCTATTTGCCATTGGAGCCTAATTACCCTCAGTCCCGTCTGGAGTTTATGCTGTCGGACAGCGGTGCACAGGTGATATTGACGGAGCAGGCGCTAAGTGAGCGACTGGCATTTAGCGATGCCGAATTACTGGCTGTGGACACCCATAGTGCACGTTTTGAGCAGTATGGTACTGATAATCCGCTGTATGCCAATACTCAATCGCCAGAGTCTCTGGCGTATATCATTTACACGTCAGGCTCAACGGGTAATCCTAAAGGGGTAATGACACCGCACCGCGCGGTCGTACGCCTGGTGGATAACCCTGACTTTATTCAGCTTGGTGGTGAGACAGCCTTCTTACAATGTGCCAACATTGCCTTTGATGCTGCGACCATAGAAATCTGGGGGCCGCTACTTAACGGCGGTCGCTGTGTGCTGTTCCCGGATGAGTTTTTAACCGTGTCTCGTCTGGACGAGGTGATTTTTGAGCAGCAGATCACTGATATGTTCCTGACAACCGGGTTGTTTGATGAATGGAGCCGTACCGGCGTTACCCAGGATTCATTGCGTTGCGTGTTGTCTGGCGGTGAGGCTGCTCGTCTTAATAGCTGGGAAAAGGCACTGAGCAGCAATCCAGATTGTCGGTTTGTTCATGTCTATGGACCGACAGAAAACACCACCTTTTCGACCTGGTACGCGGTTAACAACGACGATATCGCCCGAGGCGTGTTGCCGATTGGCCGCGGAATTTGTGGAGACCGTTGTTATATCTTGTCTGCACAACAGCAACTTCTGCCTGTTGGATCTGTTGGCGAACTTTACCTCGGTGGTGATGGACTGGCGCTGGGATATCTCAACCTGGCTGAGCTTAGTGCTGAGCGTTTCATTGAAAACCCTTTTGCCGGGCGTGAGGGACAGCCTCAGCGCTTATATCGATCTGGCGACCTGGTGCGTTATGATGAACAGGGCGAGATTGTGTACGTTGGACGAGTAGACGATCAGATTAAGATCCGGGGTTTCCGCGTAGAGTTGGGTGAAATCGAGCACACGCTGAATGCGCTGGAGCAGGTTGAGCAGGCACTAGTCGTTGCCCGCAAAGATCTTAGTAACAATGCCATGATAGTGGCCTATGTCGAGCCTGCGGTTCAGGTGCCTGAAGACCAGACGCTGAGTCACTGGTTAAGTGAGGCGCTGGGTGATAGTTTACCGGCTTACATGGTTCCCGGCGCATTTGTGGCTATGATGCAGTGGCCTTTGAATGCGAATGGTAAAATTGATAAGCGTGCGCTGCCAGAGCCTGATATGGCCGCAGGACAGGGCCAGTACGAGGCACCACAGGGCGATATTGAATGCCTGCTGAGTGAGATTTGGTCACAACTACTTGGTATTGAAACGAGCAAAGTCAGTCGTACCGCGAACTTCTTTGAGTTGGGCGGCCACTCCTTGTTGGTCATGAAGATCCATGCCCGCCTTAAACAGGCCGGGTATACGGCAGAAGCGGCGGCTATCTTTAAAGCCCAGACGCTGGCCGAAATGGCCTTAACTGTCAGTACGCTGGAAGCACAGCATAGCTGGCAAGTGCCCGCAAATGGCATAACGGCTGACACCACAGCCATTACACCTGAGATGTTACCTCTGATCAGCCTGAGTCAAAGCGATATTGATACCTTGTCTGAGCAGGTGCCGGGTGGCATGGCAAACATTCAGGATATTTACCCGCTGGCACCACTGCAGGAAGGCATTTTATTTGCACACTCCTTGCAGCAGGAGTTTGACCCGTATGTGATTTCTGCGGCACTGACCTTTGCAGATGAGGCAAAGTTTGAGTCTTTCGTTGCGGCTCTGGAGCAGGTCGTTGCTCGTCATGATATTTTGCGCAGTGTGATCCTCTGGCGCGGCCGTGAACAGGCGGTGCAGGTGGTGCAGCGCGAGGTGGGCAGTCTGGTTGAGTGGCTGGACTTCGGTGCTGAGCAAGATGTGCTGGCCGCATTTAATGAGTTCGTTGAGCATGGTAATCATAAAATCGATGTAGAGCAGGCACCGCTGGTACGCATGCAGGTTATTCGGGATGAGCACAGTGGTAAAGTGCATGCTTTGTTTAAACATCACCACCTGATCACTGACCATGTGTCGGTTGAATTGATCCTGGAAGAGCTGGCCATGTGTGTGGCGGGCGAGCAGGCCAGTTTACCGCCACAAGTACCGTATCGCGAATTCGTTGCCAAATCACAACACATTGCCAACACCCTCGACAGTGCGGCATTTTTCTCGGCGCGTCTGGGAGATGTTGATACGCCAACTTTACCTTTTGGCCTGGCAGATACGCTGGGTGATGGGTCGAATTCGCAGGAGCTCAGCTATGCGCTGGCAGCAGAGCAGGGTGAACGTATTCGTCAGCTGTCGCGGCAGTTACAAATGGGTCCGGCGGTGTTGTTCCATGCTGCCTGGGCACAGGTGCTGAGCCACTGTTGTAATTTGCAGGATGTGGTATTTGGTACTGTATTGTCCGGGCGTATGAGTGGTGAAGCGGGCGTAGAACGCATGCTGGGTATGCTGATCAATACCTTGCCGGTGCGCGTACAGCTGGCCAATGTAGATGCCAGAGCCTTGCTGACTCAGGTACATGATCAGCTGCAGGGATTGATCCCTTACGAGCAGGTGGCACTGGCCGAAGCGCAGCGCCACTCTCAGGTTGATGCCAGTTCGCCCTTGTTCAGCACCACGCTGAATTTCCGCCACTCTGAAAACCTCGATGAGCAACAAAGCAGCCTTTATGACATTGCTGCAGTACGTGAACGCAGCAACTATCCGCTGGATCTGTCGGTCAATGACTTTGGTGATGAGTTCACCCTCGACTTCCAGGCTGATGCGCGCGTTCCATTGGCGCTGGTGGCTGACTTGATGAATACTGCCATCGATAACTTATTGCACCACGCAATGCGAGATTCCGAAGAATCACCGGCTCAGTGGACAGCGTACTCTGCCGAGCAGCGCCAGGCGTTACTGAGTGCACAGCAAGGGCCGGCTGTGGCCTTACCACAAGCTTCGGTACACCAACTGTTTGAGCAACAGGCCGCGAAAACGATGGGCCGTGTTGCCGTCAGCTATGACGATGATTTCCTGACCTATCACCTGCTCAACGAACGCGCCAATCAGCTGGCGCATTATTTACGGGCCGAGCATCAGGTGGGCCCGGATACGCTGGTGGGTCTGTGTGTGGGCCGCTCGCTGGAAATGATGGTGGCGGTGCTGGCCATCCTTAAAGCAGGCGGGGCCTATGTGCCGCTGGACCCGGATTATCCGCAGGAACGTTTAGCGTACATGGTCGAAGACACCGGCTTGTCTGTGGTATTGACCCAGCAAAAAGTTGCCGGGATCCTGAACGATTTTAACGTCACGGCTGTGCTGCTGGATAACGCCAGTCAGTTTGCAAACTATCCAATCAGCAATCCGGATGTGGCGCTGGCCCCGGATAATCTGGCCTATGTGATGTACACCTCGGGCTCAACCGGTAACCCCAAAGGCGTGATGATAAGTCATCATAACCTGATCAACTTTGCCGCTAACTGCGAGCAGCGCTACGAAATCACCGAAGCTGACAACGTGTTGCAGTTCTCTACTATGAACTTCGATATTTTCGTCGAAGAATGGCTGGCGACATTGACGCAGGGCGCCACCCTGGTGCTGCGGGATGAAGACGTGTCGCTGAGTCGCGAGGCCTTTATCGCCTTCTGCGACAGCCATGCCATCAGTGTAGCCAGCCTGCCAACGGCGTTCTGGCATATGCTGGCGCTGAGCGAAGCGGAGCTTGAATCCCTGGTACTGCGACTGGTGATTGTCGGCGGTGAAGCGCTGGATAAACAATCGGTAGCTTCCCTTAAACCGGGCTTTGTGCTGCTCAATACCTATGGTCCAACTGAGACCACAGTCACCGCATCCGGCTATGCTATCAGCGGTGGTTACGATGACCCGCGTGCGGTGCCCATTGGCCGCGCCAACGTCAATACTGCGACTCTGGTACTCAGCGAGCAGCTGACGTTATGCCCGCCGGGCGTAGTCGGTGAGCTGTATGTCAGTGGTCAGTGTCTGGCCAGTGGTTATTTACATCAAAGCGAGCTCACCGCCGAGCGCTTTATTGATAACCCGTATTGTGATCCGGCTAACCCGGCATTGAGCGCGCGTTTATACAAAACCGGTGACTTAGTGCGTATCGGCGCAGACGGCGAAATTGAGTTTGTCGGACGCAGCGATGATCAGGTCAAGATCCGTGGTTTCCGGGTGGAGCTGGGTGAGATAGAAACCCAGCTGATGAGTCATGAACGGGTTGAATCGGCGGTGGTACTGGCCGAGGCCGGTAAGCAAGGTGGCAAGGTACTGCGCGCTTTCATTCAAAGTGAGCAAGACAGCAGTCTGATTGACGCACTGCAACAGCACCTGAGCGGCAACCTGCCGGATTACATGGTGCCGTCGGCTTATAGTTTTGTTGCTCAGTGGCCGCTGACGGCCAATGGCAAACTGGACAAGCGAGCACTGCTGGCCCTGCCAGCTAAAACGGTGGAGCAGCCTTATCAGGCACCACAAACCGACGCCGAGAAAATGGTGGTCGACATCGTCGCGTCGCTGTTGTCGCTGGACGTCGATAAGGTGGGTGTCCATGCTAATTTCTTCGCGCTGGGGGGCCATTCATTGCTGATTATGCAGCTGGTCAGTCAGCTGCGCGCACGTCAGTATCAGGCGGACGTGCAGGCCTTGTTCAGGGCACACACGCTACAGGACATGGCGCGCCAGGTTCGGGCACTTGGGAGTGAGGAATCAAGTTGTGTGCCCGCCAATTTAATTCCGGCGGATTGCACCCAGATCACCCCGGAGATGGTGACGCTCACTGAGCTGGATGAGCAACAGCTCACGGATATTGCCCAGACCATCCCCGGTGGCATGGCCAATATTCAGGACATCTACCCGCTGGCACCGTTGCAAGAAGGCGTGCTGTTTGTACACACCATGAGTGAAGGGCAGGACCCGTATGTTACCAGCACCACGTTTGAGTTCGACAGCCACGAGTCCCTTGAGCGCTTTAAATGGGCACTGAATACCCTGATTGCCCGCCACGATGTGCTGCGCACCGCCATCTTATGGCGCAACCGCACCACTGCACTTCAGGTGGTACAGCGTGAGGTAGCGCTGCCCGTGACTGAGCTGGACTTCAGCGAGGAAGCGGATGTCTGGGCCGCGTTCAATGCCCATGTGGCTGAGCAGCCGCTGTGGATTGAGCTGGAAAACGCGCCGCTGTTGCAACTGAGCGTGTGTGAAGACGCTGCGCAGGGCAAGCATTATGCGCTGTTGTGTGAGCATCACCTGATCTCAGATCACGTCTCGCTGGAAATTCTGGTCCATGAATTAACAGCGCTGCTGAACGGCAATGAAGCGAGTCTGGCAGAGCCGGTGCCATACCGGGAGTTTGTCGGTCGCACCCTGGCACGCACAGCGAGTCTGGATACCGAAACCTTCTTCGGTGAAATGCTTGGGGATGTCAGCGAACCCACATTGCCTTATGGTCTGACGGATGTGCTGAATGATGGCTCGGGCATTGAGACGGTGCATGTCACCCTTGATGACGTACAGGCGCAGCGCATTCGCCGTCTGACCCGTCAGTATCACAGTAGTCCGGCTGCCCTGTTCCATCTGGTCTGGGCAAAAGTGCTGGGAGTGTGTAGTGGTCAGTCGGAGGTGGTGTTCGGCACCGTCTTATCCGGTCGTATGAGCGATGATGGCCTGAGCAGCCAGCTGATGGGGATGATGATTAACACCCTGCCATTGCGAGTGTCGCTGAGTGAGCAGGATGCGATGAGCCTGCTGGCACACATTAATGATGACCTGCGTGCCTTGATGCCGTACGAGCAGGTGTCGCTGGCCGAGGCGCAGCGTTGCAGCGGTGTGAGCGGTCAGCTGCCCCTGTTCAGCGCGATGCTGAACTATCGTCACTCGGCGGTAGCGGAGTCTCAGCTGGAGCAGGATGCCGGGTTTAAAGTGCTGGCCAGTGAAGAGCGCACCAACTATCCGTTCAACCTCTCGGTGGATGACTTCGGCGATGGCTTTGGGTTTGAACTTCAGGTGGATAAACGTGCCCCGGCGGCGCGCATTGCACAGTACCTGCAAGTGACCCTGACTCAGGTGCTGGATTTACTGGACAGCCAGAGCAGCACAGCGGTGCAGAGTTTATGTGTGCTGGATGATGCCGAGCGTCAACAGCAGCTACACAGCTGGAATGACACAGCGCTGGATTATCCGCGCGAGCTGTGTATTCATGAATTGTTTGAGCAGCAGGCCGCAGCGGCTCCGGAGCAGATTGCACTGCGCTTTGGTGAGCAGACTCTGAGCTATGGTGAGCTTAATAGCAGAGCCAACCAAGTGGCCCATTATCTGCGCGCGGAGCACAATATCGGACCGGATTCGTTAGTGGGCTTGTGTGTAGAGCGCTCGCTGGAAATGGTGATTGGGATTTGGGGTATCCTCAAAGCCGGTGGCGCCTATGTACCGTTGGATCCGAACTACCCGCAATCGCGTCTGGCTTATCTGGTTGAAGATGCGCGTTTAGATGTGGTGTTAAGTCAACAGAATGTTGCAGAAGGGATAACACTGGGGTATGCTAACGTCGTTTTACTGGACACACCAGAGTCACATAACCACGACATATTTTCAGCTTATCCTGCGCACAATTTAACGCGGGCAGAAACCGGCGTGTCGGCCCAGAGTCTGGCTTACCTGATTTACACTTCAGGGTCGACCGGCAAGCCGAAGGGCGTGATGATTGAACATGGCAATACCGTGGCAATGTTGCAGTGGGCGAAACAAGCCTACAGCGATGCTGAACTGGGCAAAGTGCTGGCTTCGACGTCACTGAACTTTGACTTGTCGATTTACGAGTTGTTCTTGCCACTGTGTTTTGGTTATCAGAGCGTGATTGTACAAAATGCCATGACGCTCGCTGAGCAGCAGTTAGACATCAGTATGATCAATACTGTGCCATCGGCGATGAAGGCATTGCTGGAAGTGGGCGCGGTACCTGAAGGGGTGAAAGTCATTAACCTCGCAGGTGAGCCGCTGACTGCGCAGCAGGTAAATCAGATTTTAGAGGCCTGTCCGGGTGTGGCGGTATGCAACTTATATGGTCCGTCGGAAGATACTACCTATTCAACAGCGGCACGTTTTACCACCGCATTGGATCAGGTGCCGGACATTGGCCGGGTAATCGCCAACAGCCAGGCGTATGTGCTGGGGAGTGCTCAGGAGCTGCTACCGACCGGCAGTGTGGGTGAGCTCTATCTGGGTGGTGCTGGTGTTGCACGGGGTTATTTAAATCGCCCTGAACTGACGGCCGAACGTTTTATTGATAACCCTTACTATGAAACGGAGGGAGTCAATAACAGCAAGCGCTTGTACCGCACCGGCGATTTGGTGCGTTATCGCGAAGATGGTCATTTTGAATTTATTGGACGAATAGATGACCAGGTTAAGATCCGGGGCTTCAGGATTGAGTTGGGGGAAATCGAGCATCGCCTTAATACCCACCCGGATGTGGCGACATCCCTGGTGATGGCACGCGAACACAGCGATGGTGGACATTATCTGGTGGCCTATCTACAGCCTTGTCTCACATGTGAGACAAGAGAGGAAGTCGATAATGTGACACGGCAACAAGCCAGGTTAAGCGACGTGAAAAGTGCGCTGGAAGGCGACTTACCGGCGCACATGATCCCAGGCCAGTTCGTGTTGATAGATGAGTGGCCGCTGACGCCAAATGGAAAAATAGATAAAAAAGCCCTGCCAGCACCGCAAGGTATGTTGGCAGGTCAGGAATACATTGCACCGCAAAGTGAGACAGAGCATGCCCTGGTGGCAATTTGGGCGGAGCTGCTCGATCTGAACAAAGAGCAGATCAGTACCAGCGCCAACTTCTTTGAGTTGGGCGGTCATTCGCTCTATCTGATCAAGCTGGCGGGGGCAATTAAAACCCAGTTCGAAATCGAGCTGACATTACGGGAAATTTACGACGCTGCAGAATTAGCGGTCCTTTCGAAGGTAATTGAGAGCAAGCAGGCACAAAAATATCTCGAAGACAAAAAAGCCAATGAATCGGTAATGATGAGTGGAACACTATAATGATTGCACAATTAGTTAAATCGGCAGCAGACCAAGGCGTTTATCTGTATGCCAAAGAGGGCGCGTTACATTTTGACCTGACGGTGAGCGAATTTCCGGCCACACTGAAACAGGACATCATCGCAAACAAGGCAGAGATCATTGCATTTCTGTCTCATGCAGAAGGGACATCTGGCAATGCGCAGGGGCCGCAACCCGGACATTATCCGGATGGCTGTGTGCTCTCTTATACCCAGCAGCGCTTCTGGCTGCTGGAGCAAATGCAATCCGGGCAGAGTCAGTATAACATGCCAGTTGCGCTGAATGTGGAAGGCGCACTGGAGCTGACTTTGGTTGAGAAGGTGCTTAGCACCATAGTGACGCGTCATCAGATTTTGCGCACTGTCTATCGAGAGCAGGATGATGCAGTACGCCAGCATGTGCTTCCAGAGCACGATTTTACGCTGGGCTTTGTCGATCTCAGCGACAGTCAGGGAGAACAGCAGCAGGCACAGTTGTCACAGTGCCTGCTTGAAGAAGCACAGCGCCCATTTGACTTGACTCAGCAGTTGTCTATCCGTGGACAGTACGTGAAACTGCAGGGAACTGGTCATGATCAGCGCGGTGTGTTACTGCTAACGCTGCATCATATTGCTTCCGACGGTTGGTCGATGGATGTGCTGATCAATGAGTTTGTGACCTTATATCGGGCTTTTGCGGCCGATCAGGTCAACCCATTGCCTGAGCTGGAGTTGCAGTACGCTGACTTTGCCGTTTGGCAGAAAGACAGAATGCAGGGCGGCGAGTTTGAGAAGCAGCTGACATTCTGGCAGCAGACACTGGAAGATGCGCCACTGACACATAGCCTGCCAACCCAGCATCATCGTCCTGAAGTAAAGCAGACTCAGGGAGCGCATGTTACCGCTACGTTGCCAGCGTATGTGGCACAGCAGTTAGGCGCGGTTGCCAAACAGGCCCAGCTGAGCCCGTTTATGTTGATGCACGCTGTTTTGGGTGTAGTACTAAGCCGTCATAGCAATCAGTCAGACATTGTTATTGGCACGCCGGTGGCAAACCGTGCCGATGAGGCGCTTAGCCCGCTCATTGGTTGTTTTGTCAACACCCTGGCTTTGCGCCTTGATACCCGCCACAACACATTGGAAGCGTATCTCGCTCATGTACGTCAGGTACATATGAACGCACAGGTGAATCAGGATGTGCCTTTTGAGCAGCTCATTGATGCGCTGAACTTGCCACGCACTTCATCATACACACCTTTGGTGCAGATCATGCTGACCACCAATGATAAGTTTACTGATGGCAACGATGAGTCGGCCCTGATGGCACTGCCAGATGTGAGCCTGTCACCGCTGGAAGGCAGTCATCCGGCGATCAAGTTTGATCTGGAAATTGCGCTGAATATTAGCGACAACCAGGTTGAGACCATCTGGAACTATGATGTGGCTCTGTTTGATGCTGAATTTGTTGAGCAGCTGAGTGAGCACTTTAATAATGCCTTGATCGCGCTTGCGGATATGTCGCCTCAGACGCGTCGTGCCTTGCCACTAAATCGACTGTCTATTTTGGGTGACAAGCTGGAATCCTATTTGATCAACGGCCTGAATAACAATTCGGCAGATTATCCGGTCGATAAGTGTATTCATGAGGTGTTTGAAGAACAGGCGCTGCAAACCCCAGATCAGCTTGCCATTAAATTCGGCAACAAACAGCTGACCTATCGCGAACTGAATGAGCGTGCCAACCAGCTGGCGCACTTCCTGATCCGTGAATATCAGGTTACGCCGGATACCTTTATCGGCTTATGTGTTGAGCGCTCGCTGGAAATGATCATCGGTACACTGGCCATTCTTAAAGCCGGTGCAGCCTATGTACCATTGGATCCGGCTTACCCGCGTCAGCGCGTAACTTACATGATGGAAAACTCCGGCGTTAAAATTATCCTCTCTACGCATTTTATTATTGAGCAGCTGGATTTAACCGATTACCACAGTATCTGCATTGACGGCTTGGGTAATGAGCAAGTGGTGCAAACGTTTGTCGATTATTCGACCCACAATCCAAGAGAGCTGGTAGCTGGCCTGACATCTTCAAACTTGGCCTATGCCATTTACACTTCGGGGTCGACTGGCAAGCCAAAGGGTGTGCTGCTTGAGCACAAAGGGATAGTGAATATCGCGTTTAACCACCGTCACTATCTGAAAGTGGATGGACAAAGCAAAGTATTGCACTTTGCATCTATGAGTTTTGATGCCGGCACCTGGGAGTACGTGATGGCACTGCTGAGTGGTGCCACTTTGGTGATTGCCGACAGTGTTCAGCGTCTGTCTCCGGAGAGCATAGGTCAGCTGCTGCACAGTGAAGCCATTACTCATGTGTTATTGCCACCGGCATTCCTGGCCATGATGGAGTTTCGTGATGATTTGGCGCTTAAAGCGCTGGCAGTAGGGGGTGAAGCTTGTGACCAGGAAGTGGTTGAACAGTGGGGCGGTGCGTACCGGATGGTTAATGCTTATGGCCCGACTGAGATCTCCATTTGTGCCACCTGGGCAGAGTTACGTCCCGGACAGAAAGTTACTATAGGTAAGCCTCTGAAAAACACCAGTGCCTTTGTGCTGGATAGTAACCTTGCCTTGCTATCGCCGGGCGTGGTGGGTGAGCTGTACATCAGTGGTGTGGGACTGGCACGCGGTTACCACCAGTTAGCGGAGCAAACCGCAGAGCGATTTGTCTCTAACCCTTATTTCGATGGGCACAATAAATGTGTAACCGAAACCTTGTATAAAACAGGGGACCTGGTTCGATATCTGCCGGATGGCGAGTTGGAATATCTGGGTCGGATCGACCAACAGGTTAAGATCCGCGGCTTCAGGATTGAGATCAGTGAAATTGAAGGCTTGCTGGCCGACTGTCTTGATGTCGACGCGGCAGTGGTGACTGTTGCGACCAGTGCAACGGGTGCCAAACACTTAGTGGCGTATGTTCAATTGAACAACAAAAATGCCAAAAATAGTGTCTCTGGTCATGAAAATATTAATGATGATAAAGCGGTTATCCAGCGCATTAAGACGGAACTGGCCGACAAACTGCCGGATTATATGGTACCCGGGATGTTTGTTCCGGTCTCTCAATGGCCACTGACCAGTAACGGCAAGATTGATAAGCGTGCGCTGCCAGAGCCTGATTTAGCGGCTGTTGAAGGTGAATACATTGCTCCTGAAACACACAGTGAACAACGCCTGGTTGCCATCTGGGCGCAATTACTGCATTTGCAGGAAAGTGAGATAAGCACCTCAGCCAATTTCTTTGCTTTGGGTGGCCACTCCCTGCTGGTTAGCAAGCTGGTCAGAGCGATTACATCGGACCCGGAATTACAGCTACAACAGATAGACATGCAGGACATTTTTACGGCGCAGTCACTGGCCCAGCTGGCCCAGCATATTGACTTGCTGCGAATGCAACAGCTCAATGCGCAGGCGGCAGACAGTATCTGCGATCAGGATTTAGTTGAGGATGGTGAGATTTAATGAATGTACATCAGGCTTTCGAGTTAGCGATATCACAGGGCGTTCATCTGTATGTCGAGCAGGGCAAACTCAAGTTTAAAGCAGCAAAAGGCAGTATGACTGATGAGTTGAGAAGCGCACTTAAGGAAAACAAAACTCAGCTTATTGAGCTGTTGAGCCAACAGGCAGCAAAACCAAATGCGTTAACCCAACCTACAGGCAGCATTCCTGCTCTGGGGTTAACACAAAGCGTTTTATCTTTCTCACAGACGCGATTGTGGTTTTTAGAGCAACTACGAGGGCCTTCGGCCGAGTACAATATCCCGCTTGCACTGGATGTGCAGGGTCGTGTGGATTTGGCGGCCGTAGAAGATGCATTCAACGATATTTTGGCGCGCCACACTATTTTGCGCTCCGATTACTATGATTCTGAGGATGGGCCAAGGCAGACTATCCGCGATGATGTGGCGCTTAATATTCGCTGCATCGACTTGTGTGGCAGTGACGACCTGGCGTCAGAAGTGGCTGCACACATTGAGCACGATACTCTGGCGCCATTTGATCTGACAACAGATATGTTGTTCAGAGTGACCTATTTGTGTACGCATAAACACAGTGATGGCACACAACAGGGCGTATTACTACTGAATATGCATCACATAGTGTCAGATGGCTGGTCCATGGAAATTCTGACCCGTGAGTTTGTTCAGGCCTATCACGCAAGAGTATCCGGGCAGGTTGCGAACCTGGCGCCATTGCCATTGCAATATAATGATTATGCGCACTGGCAGCGCGAGCACCTGACTAAAGAGGCGCTTGCTGAGCAGCTCACTTACTGGCAAAAAACGCTGGCCGATGCGCCGGCGGTTCACGGTATTACCCCTGACTTTGAGCGTCCGGCGACTAAGCAGCTTTATGGTGCACTGGTACGCAGCGAGTTATCCGCGAGTCAGGCGCAGGCTTTACAACACTTAGCCCGTCAGCAGCAACTGACACCGTTTATGCTGATCCACAGCGCACTGGCTTATGTGCTGTCACGTCATAGCAACAGCAGTGATATTGTGATTGGTACGCCCATCGCCAACCGTGGTCACGCAGAATTAGAGGGGTTGATTGGCTACTTCGCTAATACGCTGGTGCTGCGGTTGAATACTGAGCAGGCCAGCTTCACAGACTACTTTGCGCATGTAAAATCCGTACACCTTGGCGCTCAGGCTAATCAGGATGTGCCTTTTGAGCAGTTGGTCGAAAAGCTCAATGTACCTCGCAGCGGTGCTCATGCACCGCTGTTTCAGATCATGCTAACCACTAACACGGATTATGGTGTCAGGGAGCAACAACTGGCATTGGATGGTCTGCAAATCGCGCAGCGCCCTGCCAGCAGTGTGACTACGAAATTTGATTTAGAAATAGAAGTGGCATTGAACGAGCAGGGCGTGGCGATAGAGATCACTTACGATACTGCTTTGTTTGGTGCGCAGCGTGTCAGCGCTATTGCTAACCACTTAAATACCGTACTTTCGCAACTGGCAGCATTGACCCCGGCTGAGTTGTCAGCCAAGCCCAATACCTTGAACCTGCTGTCCGACACTGAGCGACAACAACAACTGCTGGATTGGAATGACACAGCGTTGGAATACCCTCGTGAGCGTTGCGTGCATGAACTGTTTGAGCAGCAAGCTAAAGCCACGCCAGAAGCCATCGCGTTGCGCTTTGACGGACGCACCATGAGTTATGACACGCTCAACACCAAGGCCAACCAATTGGCTCATTATCTGCGTACTGAGCATGCGATTGGTCCGGACGCATTGGTTGGCTTATGCACTGAGCGCTCATTTGAAATGGTGATTGGTATCTGGGGGATCCTCAAGGCCGGCGGTGCTTATGTGCCACTGGATCCGGAATTGCCATCAGGTCGGCTGAACTATTTGGTGGAGGATGCCAGCGCCAGAGTGGTGCTGAGCACACAAGGGATCATTGAACAGGTATCGCTGGGCGATGCGGCGGTCATTGCGCTGGACAACTTCGACTTCGAAGCCAATCCGGGATCGAATATTCCGGTTAGCGACATTGGCCTGACGGCACAGAACCTGGCGTACACTATTTATACCTCAGGCTCGACGGGTAAACCCAAAGGCGTATTACTCGAACATCAGGCGTTGCATAACCGCATCGACTGGATGGACAATGAGTACGGGTGTCAGCCGCAGGATAAAATCTTACAAAAAACCCCCTACAGCTTTGATGTCTCGGTATGGGAGTTTGTCTGGCCCATGCTTAAAGGGGCCGAGTTGGTGATTGCCAAGCCGGGTGGACACAAAGATCCGGCTTACCTCAATGAGCTGATTGTCGCAACTGGTGTGACCAAACTGCACTTTGTGCCTTCCATGCTGGGCGTGATGCTGGAACATGGCGACCTGGCCACGTGCAGTTCAATTGAACAGGTATTTTGTAGTGGTGAAGCCCTGCAAATCAGTCATGTTGAGCAGTTTAAGGTATTGTTACCTACCGCGCAGTTGCACAATCTCTATGGCCCGACAGAAGCGGCCATCGACGTTAGCTACTGGGATTGCGCGATGCCCCATGGCAGCAGCATCCCCATTGGTAAACCTATCCAAAATATTCAGTTATATATACTGGACGATGCGCTTAACTTGTTGCCACAGGGCGCGTGCGGTGAGTTACACATTGGCGGTGAAGGCCTGGCAAGAGGTTACCACAACCGCCCTGAGCTGACCGAAGAGCGCTTTATCAATAATCCGTTTTATCCGCAAAGCGTCAGCAAACGCCTGTATAAAACCGGCGATCTGGTGCGTTTTCGTGAAGATGGCAACATCGAATACATGGGTCGTCTGGACCATCAGGTCAAGATCCGGGGTCAGCGTATTGAGCTGGGTGAAATCGAATATCACATTGGCGAGCATGAACAGGTCGATTCTGCGCTGGTGATGGCACTGAGTGATGACAAAGGCAATCAACGACTGGTGGCCTATGTTAAGCCGAGCAGTGAATTGACGGATGAAGCACAGCAGGCCCTGATCGCCTCAGTGCAAAGTCAGCTGAGCGAGTCGCTGGCCGATTATATGGTGCCATCGAATTTCGTGGTACTTAACGAATGGCCGCAAACGCCAAACGGTAAAATTGATCGTAAAGCACTGCCAGTACCGCAAAGTTTGGGCTATGAAGTTGAATATCTCGCCCCGGTTACTGAGCAGGAACAAGCTCTGGCAGCGCTATGTGCTGAGCTGTTAAATCTGGAACCTGGTGAAGTCAGCATGGCGGCTAACTTCTTCGAATTGGGCGGTCATTCTCTGATGGTGATGGAGCTGGTCAGCCAGTTGAAAAAGCAAGGCCTGAGTACGTCGGTGCAGGCACTGTTTAACGCTCGAGTGCTGGGTGAGATGGCCAAAACCATCACAGACGCGGTCCATCAGAGCGAGCCTGAATTACCGCAAAATGGCATTCCAGCACAATGTACCCAGATCACGCCGGATATGGTGACGTTAACCGCTTTAACTCAGAGCGAGCTGGATACACTGAGTGAGCGTGTTCCAGGTGGGGCCGCTAATATTGCTGATATCTATCCGCTGGCACCTTTGCAGGAAAGCATATTCCTGGTTCACAGTGCGACGGAAAAATCCGACCCCTATGTCACCACTATCACGCTTGAGTTTGACAGCGAAGCTCAGATTGACAGTTTCGTTGCGCGCTTTAATCAGATCATTGCACGCTACGACGTGCTGCGAACTATGGTAGCCTGGCGCGAGTGTCAAGCCCCTTTACAGGTGGTACTGCGTCATTGTGAACTGTTACCAACCTGGTTGTCGTTCTCTGGTCAGACGGACGCCCGGGCAAAACTCGATGCCTATGTTGCCGAGGGCATACATCGTATGGATCTGGAGCTGGCACCTTTAGTGCAGTTGGAATTGGCTCATGATCCGGCCACGGATACTTACTGCGGGGTGCTCAAAGAGCATCACATTTTGCTCGATCACATCTCCGTTGAAATGATCATGGGTGAGCTGGCCATGGATGAGCAAGCTTTTGCACAGCTGCCTGATGCTTTGCCTTATCGACAGTTTATCGCCCAGACGCTACACAATGCGGAGCAACTGGATAGTCGCAAATATTTTACCGATCAGTTGGGTGATATTGAGACGCCCTGCCATCCATTTGGACTGGATAGTACCCGCGCTGATGATTTGTACTGCAATGAATTACACCGTGAACTGAGCCAGCAACAATCTTCGCAGATCCGCACTCTGATGCAGCAACGCGGTATGAGTCCGGCGGCGTTTTTCCATCTGGCCTGGGCCATGGTGGTGTCGGCCTGCAGTCAGAGCCGGGATGTAGTATTTGGTACTGTGTTGTCGGGCCGAATGAGTGGCCAGCAGGGCATTGAGCAGATGATGGGGATGATGATCAATACCTTGCCTCTGCGTGTGAATCTGGCAGATGAAGCGGCGGATACTCTATTGAAGCAGGTCGATCAGGCCCTGCTCGGGTTGATGCCGTATGAACAGGCGTCGCTAACCCAAGCGCAGGCGTGCAGTGGTGTCAGTGGACAAACGCCTTTATTCAGTGCCATTTTCAATTATCGTCATTCCCGCCTGGCAGAAGCGCCAGCACAAGGGGGCGCACAAGCCATCGCTGCTAAAGAGCGTACTAACTATCCATTTAATTTATGTGTGGATGACTGGGGCAAGGCGTTTTCCTTTAACCTGCAAGTTGACCGCTCAGTCGACGTAAACGCAATAGGCGAGTATGTGACGTGTGCCATCGACCAGTTGCTGCGTGCGTTGCATGACGAGTCTGATACTCCGGTGGCAAAACTCAGTGTCTTGAACGAGGCACAACAAGATGCGCTAATGCGCGCGAATGTATCACACGCCGTCGACACAGACACAACAAGCAGCATTCAGGCTCGATTTGAAAGTCAGGCAGCCAAATTTGGCGAGCGCACTGCACTGGTATATCAGCAAGAGTCGCTGACTTATCACGAATTGAACGCGCGGGCCAATGCGCTGGCACACTATCTTATTGAAGCACACGATATCCGCCCGGATACGCTGGTAGGCCTCTGCGTGGGTCGTGGGGTCAACATGATTGTGGGCATACTGGCGATTCTCAAAGCCGGTGGTGCGTATGTTCCGCTTGATCCTAACTATCCGCAGGAGCGCCTCGACTTTATCTGTCAGGATGCGGGCGTCGCGTTGGTGCTGGGCGAAGATCAGGTGGCCGATGCGTTGGCACTTCAAGACACGCCTATTATCGACCTGAATCAGCTGGCATTGACGGGTTACAGCACGGATAACGTGCAGTTAACGACACATACTTCGGATAATCTGGCCTATGTGATTTACACCTCGGGCTCCACGGGTAAACCAAAAGGGGTGTTGCAAACGCACCGCAATGTCGGTCGCCTGTTTGATGTGACTCAGCCCGATTTTAACTTTAATGAAGACGATTGTTGGTGTGTGTTCCATTCCTTTGCTTTTGACTTCAGTGTCTGGGAGATCTGGGGCGCTCTGCTGTTTGGTGGCAAGCTGCTGATGCCAAGCCTGGATGAAGTCAAGGACAGTCAATTGTTTGTGGCTTTGTGTCAGCGTAACGCCCTGACTATTCTCAACCAGACGCCGAGTGCCTTTAAACAGCTCACCGAATATCTGGTGACGGCACAACAGGCCTTACCTTCGTTGCGCAGCATCGTATTTGGTGGCGAAGGGCTTACGCCAAGTCATGTTAGCCAGTGGTGGACGCACTTTGCACAGCAGCCAACTGAACTCATTAACATGTATGGGATCACAGAAACCACGGTGCATGTGACCTATAAACGTATAGAACCCAATGCGCCGATCAACATTGGCAGACCGCTGCGCGACCAGCACATCGTACTGCTCGATGATGCACTGAAGCTGGTACCTGATGGGTGCGCGGGCGAAATCTATGTCGGTGGTGCAGGTCTTGCCCTCGGCTATCTTAACCGCGAAGCACTCAGTGCCGAGCGGTTTATTGACAATCCATTCGACACCCAGCGTTACCCTTGGCTTGGGGAGCGTTTGTATCGCGCGGGTGATTTGGCCCGTTATGATGAAAACGGCGAGCTACATTATCTGGGTCGTCAGGACGATCAGGTTAAAATTCGCGGTCACCGTATTGAGCTGGGCGAAGTGGAAAATCGCATTGCTGAGCTGGCAATGGTGGACTCTGCTTTGGTGCAGGCTATGCCACTGGCGGATGACACGTTGCAACTGGTCGCCTATGTAAAAGCCGCAGAAGCCGATACAGATGAGACCTGGCTGAGCCTATTAAAAGCAGCGCTCGGTGAGCAATTGCCTGCCTATATGTTACCGGGCGCCATTGTTACCGTGACTCAGTGGCCACTGACAGCCAATGGGAAAGTCGACAGACGTGCGCTCCCAGCGCCGGACGCCGTTCTGGGTGAGCAAGCGTACGTTGCGCCGCGCAATGACACTGAATACACCCTGGTTGGGATCTGGGCGGATTTACTTAAACTGGAGCATGGTCAGGTCAGCGTAGAGGCCAACTTCTTCGAGCTGGGCGGACATTCTCTGTTGCTGATGAAGCTGCTGGCCGGGATCCGAACTCAGCTGCAATGCGAGCTAAGTGTTAAGGATATCTTTGCCGCAACGACCATCGCACAGCAGGCTGAACGTGTTGCACAGCAAACTGATGTCATGGTACAGCCACCTATTGTGGCGCAGCCGCGTGAAGACAATGCGCACCTGCCACTGTCGTTTGCTCAGCAACGCTTGTGGTTTATCGACAAGCTCAATGGCAGCAGTGCTGAGTACAACATGCCGGTGGCCTTTGATGTGGATGGCGTATTAGATCTGGATGCCGCCCAGGCTGCGTTGAATAGCCTGGTTGCGCGTCATGAAGCATTGCGCACGGTCTATCTGGAGCAGGACGCCGAACCGGTTCAGCTGATCCGCAGCCACGGCGCGCTGACCCTGACTTTGCAGGATTTAAGTGAGCTGAGCGAACGCGCCAAAACAGACCGGCTTAACCAGCTGCTAAGCGAAGATGCGCTGACGCCATTTAAACTGGACTGCGATTTGATGCTCCGCGCTCAGTATGTCCTGCTTAATTATGCCGATCATAACCAACCTCAGCGTGGCGTACTGGCATTTAATATGCACCACATTGCCTCGGATGGGTGGTCGGTGGAGTTGTTGTCTAACGAGTTTATGGCACTCTACGAAGCGCTCGTCTCGGGCACTGAGGCTGCGTTACCACCTTTGGCTATCCAATATGCCGACTATGCAATCTGGCAGCGCGACTGGCTGAATAACGCGCAAGGCGGCGCCAAAGCACTGGAAACGCAACTCAATTACTGGCGCGAAACCCTGAACGATGCGCCGGCCGTGCATGGTCTGCAACTGGATAAGCCGCGCCCGGAAGAAAAAGCGTTCAGTGCCAAAGGCTTCACTAGCTTGTTGCCAGGCACGCTGAGCCAGGGACTTAAAAGCTTTGCTGAAGCGGCCCGGATCACGCCATTTATGCTAGTGCACAGTGCATTGGCTTATGTGCTGTCGCGCCACAGTAATCAGCACGATATTGTGATTGGTACACCGGTGGCGAATCGTGCGCAACCCGAAGTGGCTGACCTCATCGGCTATTTTGCCAATACGCTGGTACTGAGAGTCAGCACCCGTCATCATAATTTGGGCGATTACCTTGAGCATGTTAAAGAGGCCCATATTGGTGCCCAGTCACATCAGGATGTGCCGTTTGAACAGTTAGTTGATGCCTTACAAATCCCACGATCCACGGCCTATAGCCCGGTGTTTCAGATCATGCTGACTACCAATTCAGAATTTGCGTTGGCAGACAGTTCTGGGCAACAGTTGGCTGGGCTGGAGTTCACCCCTAGGCTGCCGGAGGCCTGTACCACCAAGTTTGATATCGAAATTAACATTGACCTGGATGATGCCGGACTGACCGTTAACTGGTTGTATGACACTGGACTATTTAGCGAGCAGCACATTGTGGCGTTGGATAAACACTTCCAGGGCGTACTCAGGTATCTGGCGCGTCTCACTCAGGCACAGCTGGCCAATCCGCTGGATACGCTGCCACTGTTGTCAGAGCAGGAGCGTTATGAGCAATTACAGCAGTGGAATGACACGGCCCGGGATTATACCCGAGAGGTGTGTGTTCATGAGCTGTTTGAGCAGCAAGTTGTCCGCGCACCTCAGGCTACGGCGCTGCGCTTTGGCGCACAGACAATGAGTTATGAAACGCTCAACAGTAAAGCCAATCAGCTGGCCCACTATCTGCGCAACGAACATGGCGTGGGTGCGGATGCTCTGGTCGGACTGTGCGTGGAGCGCTCCTTTGAAATGGTCATCGGGATCTGGGGTATTCTCAAAGCCGGCGGTGCGTATGTGCCGCTGGATCCAGAGCTGCCCAGTGCCAGACTGGCATATCTGGTGGAAGATGCTCGAGCCAGCGTCGTGCTGAGTACCCAAGAGGTCGCTGCGCGTGTCGCGCTGGGTGAAGCGCAGGTTGTTGAGCTCGATGGCTTTGACTACGATGCTCATAGTGATACTAACATCACAGTGAGCGATATTGGTCTCAGTGCAACTAATCTGGCTTATACCATTTATACCTCTGGCTCCACTGGCATGCCAAAAGGCGTATTGCTTGAACATCAGGCGCTGCATAACCGCATCGACTGGATGGATGAAGAGTATGGCTGTGGACCTCACGACAAGATATTACAAAAAACGCCTTACAGCTTTGATGTGTCAGTATGGGAATTTGTCTGGCCCATGCTCAAAGGGGCTGAGTTGGTGATTGCCAAGCCAGGTGGCCACAAAGACCCGGATTACCTGAGTGACCTGATCGTCGAAGCAGGTATCACTAAGCTACATTTTGTACCCTCTATGCTGGGTGTGATGCTGGAGCATGGTGACTTGAGTCGTTGTACTTCAATCAAACAAGTATTCTGTAGTGGTGAAGCATTGCAGATCAGCCATGTAGAGCAGTTCCGGGCCGTGTTGCCTTGTGCGCAGTTACACAATCTTTATGGTCCAACTGAAGCGGCCATCGACGTCAGCTACTGGGATTGTTCACAGCCTTATGGCAGCAGTGTGCCCATTGGTAAGCCAATTCAGAATATCCAGCTCTATGTACTGGATGACGCACTCAATCTGTTACCTCAGGGCGCATGCGGTGAATTACACATCGGCGGAGACGGGCTGGCGCGCGGCTATCATAATCGCGCAGATCTGACCGAAGAGCGCTTTATTGCTAACCCATTTTATGATGACAGCGAAGCGGGTAGCAGCCAGCGTCTCTACAAAACGGGCGATTTGGTGCGTTATCGCAATGACGGCGTCATCGAATACATGGGTCGTATTGACCATCAGGTGAAGATCCGCGGGTTGCGTATCGAACTGGGCGAAATTGAGTATCACATCGGTGAGCACAGTGAAGTGGACTCAGCACTGGTGATGGCGCTTGAGGACACGCAGGGTAATCAGCACCTGGTGGCCTATGTGAAGCCGCATACATTGGGCGATGAAGCGTCTCAACAGGTATTGATCGATGCTATCAAGTCACAACTCGGTGACGCCCTGGTTGAATATATGATCCCAGCCAGTTTTGTATTGCTGGATGAGTGGCCACAAACTCCGAACGGCAAAATCGATCGTAAAGCGCTGCCTGCCCCGGAGCATGCCGGATTGGGCGGCGAGTATATTGCGCCACAAACCGATACTGAGTTGGCTTTGGTGGCCATCTGGTCTCAGGTGCTGGGCCTGGATGAAGGGCAAATTAGTACCCAGGCGAGCTTCTTTTCTCTTGGCGGTCAGTCTCTGCTGGTGATTAAGTTGATGAAAGACATCGAAAGCCGGTTTGACTGTACACTGACTATCAAACAGTTATTTAAGTACACCTCGGTGGCTGAGCAAGCCGTGCAGCTCGATGAGTTGCTGGCCGCTAAAGCACTAAAAGCTAAGTTAGAACAATCAGATAATGTAGAAAGGATTGTGTTTTAATGAAACCGCAACAGTTAGTAAGTCTGCTTCAGGACAAGTTGATTTTGGTGAGTGTCTCTGACGGGTCGCTCGTAGTCGAAGCTGAAAAGGGCGCAGTCACCGCAGAGATAGCGCAGCTGATCAGAGATAATAAAACACAATTGCTGGCTTATTTGAGTGACAGCGAAGCACAACCTAAGCGCGAGGCCGTTACGCCGCGCGCTGAGCAATATCAGACCTTAGCACCGCTGTCGTTTTCACAGCGCCGGTTATGGTTTATCGACCAGCTGCAACAGGGTTCGGCACAATATAATATGCCTGCCCTGATGACAGTCACCGGGGAGCTGGATCTGGCGGTGGCTGAGCGTGCCTGTCAGGCCATTATCCGCCGTCATGAAATACTGCGCACAGTGGTGGTTGATGGTGAAAACGGAGCCCGGCAGCATATTCGTGACGAGGTGACCTTTGCTATCGCCCACAGCGATTTGACCACACTGGAAGCAAGTGCTCGTTCGGCGCAGCTCGAAGCCCTGATTGATGAGGAGCTGAATACCCCGTTTGATCTGACACAGGATGTGATGATGCGGGCACGTTATATTTTGCTTGCAAATCCGGGGAGCGCGCAGCAAGACGGGGTGTTGCTGTTCAATATGCATCATATTGCGTCTGATGGCTGGTCAATTGAATTGCTCAGTCAGGAGTTTCTGACTCTTTATCGGGCGTTTGCACAAGGGGCAGAGAATCCTTTGCCTGAACTGGCCATTCAGTACGCCGATTATGCGCTGTGGCAGCAAACCTGGTTGCAGGAAAACGTACTGGAATCACAGTTATCATACTGGCAGGAAACATTAGCCGACGCGCCCTCGGTCCATAGCTTGCCGCTGAAACAACCGCGCCCGGAAGAAAAACAAACGGCTGCAGGGTGTCAGAGTTTTAGTCTTAACAGTACGCTAAGCCAACAGCTCACGACCGTGGCGCAGCGTAACGAGATGTCGCCTTTTATGCTGGTACACAGTGCGTTGAGCTGGGTGCTGGCACAACACAGTAATCAGCAGGATATTCTGATCGGCACACCGGTCGCCAACCGATTGCAAAGCGAACTGGAGCCGCTGATCGGCTTCTTCGTCAATAATCTGGTGCTCAGAACTCAAACGCAACACGCTACGCTCGGTGACTATTTTGCTCACGTGCGTGAAGTGCACCGGGACGCGCAGAACAATCAGGATGTGCCTTTTGAGCAGTTAGTCGAGCGTTTAAATGTCGAGCGCAGCCTGTCGCACGATCCGCTGTTTCAGATCATGTTGTCCATGGACAGTGACTTTGGGGTGAGCGATCAGTCTGATATTGGACTGGACGGACTGCGCTTTGGGCAGTACGAGCGCGAGATTGTGTCGCTGAAGTACGACATAGATATCGACATTACCCCACAGGACGGAGGTTACGTACTGCGCTGGACGTATGATCTGGCGTTGTTTGATGATGACTATATTGCAACTCTGAATCGTCATCTGATCCGGGCAATACACCTGTTCAGTAATAGCCTTGCCAGCACGGCGCTGGCTCAATTGACATTGATGGACACACAAGAGCAACAGGCCTATCTGGCAGATTTATGCGGGCCGAGCGTGACTTTGTCTGCGATGCCGGTGCACCAGCTCATTGAAACACGCGCCGCACAAAGCGACGCGCGCATTGCCGTCAAGAGCCATGAGGGCACACTGACTTATCAGCATTTGAATGAACGCGCTAACCAGTTGGCACACTATTTACGGGCCGAGCATCAGGTGGGCCCGGATACCCTGGTGGGTCTGTGTGTGGGCCGCTCGCTGGAAATGATGGTGGCGGTGCTGGCCATCCTTAAAGCAGGCGGGGCCTATGTGCCGCTGGACCCGGATTATCCGCAGGAACGTTTAGCGTACATGGTCGAAGACACCGGCTTGTCTGTGGTATTGACCCAGCAAAAAGTTGCCGGGATCCTGAACGATTTTAACGTCACGGCTGTGCTGCTGGATAACGCCAGTCAGTTTGCAAACTATCCAATCAGCAATCCGGATGTGGCGCTGGCCCCGGATAATCTGGCCTATGTGATGTACACCTCGGGCTCAACCGGTAACCCCAAAGGCGTGATGATAAGTCATCATAACCTGATCAACTTTGCCGCTAACTGTGAGCAACGCTACGAAATCACCGAAGCTGACAACGTGTTGCAGTTCTCTACTATGAACTTTGATATTTTCGTCGAGGAATGGCTGGCGACATTGACGCAGGGCGCCACTTTGGTACTGCGCGACGAAGACGTGTCGCTGAGCCGCGAGGCCTTTATCGCCTTCTGCGACAGCCATGCCATCAGCGTGGCCAGCCTGCCAACGGCGTTCTGGCATATGCTGGCGCTGAGCGAGGCGGAGCTTGAATCCCTGGTACTGCGACTGGTGATTGTCGGCGGTGAAGCGCTGGATAAACAATCGGTAGCTTCCCTTAAACCGGGCTTTGTGCTGCTCAATACCTATGGTCCGACCGAGACCACAGTCACCGCATCGGGCTATGCCATCAGCGGTGGTTACGATGACCCGCGTGCGGTGCCCATTGGCCGCGCAAACGTCAATACTGCGACTCTGGTGCTCAGCGAGCAGCTGACGTTATGCCCGCCGGGTGTTGTGGGCGAGCTGTATGTCAGTGGTCAGTGTCTGGCCAGTGGTTATTTACATCAAAGCGAACTCACCGCCGAGCGCTTTATTGATAACCCGTATTGTGATCCGGCTAATCCAGCGTTGAGTGCGCGGTTGTATAAAACCGGTGATTTGGTGCGTATCGGCGCTGATGGAGAAATCGAGTTTGTTGGACGCAGCGATGATCAGGTCAAGATCCGTGGTTTCCGGGTGGAGCTGGGTGAGATAGAAACCCAGCTGATGAGTCATGAACGGGTTGAATCGGCGGTGGTACTGGCCGAGGCCGGTAAGCAAGGTGGCAAGGTACTGCGCGCTTTCATTCAAAGTGAGCAAGACAGCAGTCTGATTGACGCACTGCAACAGCACCTGAGCGGCAACCTGCCGGATTACATGGTGCCGTCGGCTTATAGTTTTGTTGCTCAGTGGCCGCTGACGGCCAATGGCAAACTGGACAAGCGAGCACTGCTGGCCCTGCCAGCTAAAACGGTGGAGCAGCCTTATCAGGCACCACAAACCGACGCCGAGAAAATGGTGGTCGACATCGTCGCGTCGCTGTTGTCGCTGGACGTCGATAAGGTGGGTGTCCATGCTAATTTCTTCGCGCTGGGGGGCCATTCATTGCTGATTATGCAGCTGGTCAGTCAGCTGCGCGCACGTCAGTATCAGGCGGACGTGCAGGCCTTGTTCAGGGCACACACGCTACAGGACATGGCGCGCCAGGTTCGGGCACTTGGGAGTGAGGAATCAAGTTGTGTGCCCGCCAATTTAATTCCGGCGGATTGCACCCAGATCACCCCGGAGATGGTGACGCTCACTGAGCTGGATGAGCAACAGCTCACGGATATTGCCCAGACCATCCCCGGTGGCATGGCCAATATTCAGGACATCTACCCGCTGGCACCGTTGCAAGAAGGCGTGCTGTTTGTACACACCATGAGTGAAGGGCAGGACCCGTATGTTACCAGCACCACGTTTGAGTTCGACAGCCACGAGTCCCTTGAGCGCTTTAAATGGGCACTGAATACCCTGATTGCCCGCCACGATGTGCTGCGCACCGCCATCTTATGGCGCAACCGCACCACTGCACTTCAGGTGGTACAGCGTGAGGTAGCGCTGCCCGTGACTGAGCTGGACTTCAGCGAGGAAGCGGATGTCTGGGCCGCGTTCAATGCCCATGTGGCTGAGCAGCCGCTGTGGATTGAGCTGGAAAACGCGCCGCTGTTGCAACTGAGCGTGTGTGAAGACGCTGCGCAGGGCAAGCATTATGCGCTGTTGTGTGAGCATCACCTGATCTCAGATCACGTCTCGCTGGAAATTCTGGTGCACGAGCTGACTGCGCTGCTGAACGGCAATGAAGGCAGCCTGGGTGAGCCAGTGCCGTACCGGGAATTTGTCGGTCGCACCCTGGCACGCACAGCGAGTCTGGATACCGAAACCTTCTTCACTCAGATGCTGGGGGATGTCAGCGAACCCACTTTGCCTTATGGTCTGACGGACGTACTGAATGACGGTTCGGGCATTGAGACGGTGCATGTCACCCTGGATGACGTACAGGCGCAGCGTATTCGCCGCCTGACCCGTCAGTATCACAGCAGCCCGGCGGCGCTGTTCCATCTGGTCTGGGCCAAAGTGCTGGGTGTGTGCAGTGGTCAGGCGGAGGTGGTGTTCGGCACTGTCTTATCAGGCCGCATGAGCGATGATGGCCTGAGCAGCCAGCTGATGGGGATGATGATTAACACCCTGCCATTGCGAGTGTCGCTGAGTGAGCAGGATGCGATGAGCCTGCTGGCACACATTAATGATGACCTGCGTGCCTTGATGCCGTACGAGCAGGTGTCGCTGGCCGAGGCGCAGCGTTGCAGCGGTGTGAGCGGTCAGCTGCCCCTGTTCAGCGCGATGCTGAACTATCGTCACTCGGCGGTAGCGGAGTCTCAGCTGGAGCAGGATGCCGGGTTTAAAGTGCTGGCCAGTGAAGAGCGCACCAACTATCCGTTCAACCTCTCGGTGGATGACTTCGGCGATGGCTTTGGGTTTGAACTTCAGGTGGACAAACGTGCCCCAGCGGCGCGCATTGCACAGTACCTGCAAGTGACACTGACTCAGGTGCTGGACTTACTTGACGTGGATTTAGCAGACACCCAGAGCAGCACTGCGGTGCAGAGTTTGTGTGTGCTGGATGATGCGGAGCGCCAACAGCAGCTGCACGGCTGGAACGACACAGCGCTGGATTATCCGCGAGAGCTGTGTATTCACGAATTATTTGAGCAGCAGGCCGCAGCGGCCCCGGAGCAGATTGCACTGCGCTTTGGTGAGCAGACTCTGAGCTATGGTGAGCTCAATAGCAGAGCCAACCAAGTGGCCCATTATCTGCGCACGGAGCACAATATCGGACCGGATTCGTTAGTGGGCTTGTGTGTTGAGCGCTCGCTGGAAATGGTGATAGGGATTTGGGGTATCCTCAAAGCCGGTGGCGCCTATGTGCCGCTGGACCCCGAGTTGCCTCCGGCACGCCTGGCTTACCTGGTTGAAGATGCCAATGCGGCTGTGGTACTTAGCACAGCTGTGGTTGCCGAGCGAGTAAGTCTTGGCGAAGCAAGCGTTACGCGACTGGATGAGTTCGATTTTAGCGCTTATCCAGATACCAATATTGCAGTGAGTGACATTGGTCTGAATGCTCGCAATCTTGCCTACACCATTTACACGTCAGGTTCTACCGGGCTACCTAAAGGTGTGTTGGTTGAGCATCAGGCGCTGCATAACCGCATTGACTGGATGGACAACGAATACGGCTGTGGCCCGGACGACAGAATTTTGCAAAAGACGCCTTATAGCTTTGATGTATCTGTATGGGAATTCGTCTGGCCTATGCTCAAAGGGGCGGAGCTGGTGATTGCCAAACCGGGTGGTCACAAAGAGCCGGAATACCTTAGCGAGCTGATTGTGGCTGCGGGGATCACGAAACTACACTTTGTCCCCTCTATGCTGGGTGTGATGCTGGAGCATGGCGATCTGGCTCGTTGTACGTCCATTAATCAGGTGTTCTGTAGTGGTGAAGCGCTGCAGATCAGCCACGTTGAACAGTTCAGAGCGAGTTTACCGTCGGCACAACTACACAACTTATATGGTCCGACCGAAGCGGCCATTGATGTGAGCTATTGGGATTGCAGCCAGCCACACGGCAGCAGCGTGCCGATTGGGAAACCAATCCAGAATATCCAGCTGGTGATCTTGGATGAGGCCCTTAACCTGCTACCACAAGGTGCCTGTGGTGAGCTGCATATTGGTGGTGAAGGTCTGGCGCGCGGCTATCATAATCGCCCTGAGCTGACTGCCGAGCGGTTTATTGATAATCCGTTTGAGGATACATTGCCAAGTTCGCGGCTCTATAAAACCGGCGATCTGGTGCGTTTTCGTGATGATGGCACCATAGAATATATGGGTCGAATGGACCATCAGGTAAAAATTCGCGGATTACGTATTGAGCTGGGTGAAATTGAATATCATATCGGTGAGCATCACGAAGTTGATTCGGCACTGGTGATGGCGTTGTCGGATACGCAGGGTAATCAGCGCCTGGTTGCTTACGTTAAACCGCTTGCAGAGCAGGCGCAAGCGGCGCAGCAGACGCTGATAGCGTCGATTGTTGAGACACTGGGTCAATCATTAGCTGAGTACATGATCCCGGCCAGTTTTGTGTTGATTGACGAATGGCCACAAACCCCTAACGGTAAAATTGACCGCAAGGCGCTGCCAGAGCCTGAGCAGGCGGATTTAAGCCGCGATTATGTTGCACCACAGAGCGATACCGAGCGCACGCTGGCTGCAATCTGGGCTGATGTCCTGAACCTGCCGGTAGAGCAAATTAGCCGTGATGCTAACTTTTTTACGCTGGGTGGTCACTCTTTATTGGTCATGCAGCTACTGTCTCGGGTTAAACAACTGGGCTATCAGTGCCAGGCACAGGCTTTGTTTAAGGCGGGTAGTCTGAGTGTGATGGCTGCGCATTTGGACGCACAACCGCAGGTTGAATTTGAATTCAGCGTGCCTCAAAACCTTATTCCCGAGCAGGCGAGCACCATTACCCCGGACATGTTGCCTTTGATTGAACTGACACAGGACAGCATAGACACTCTGATTGCTCAGGTGCCTGGTGGCGCTGCAAACGTGCAGGATATGTATCCACTTGCTCCGCTACAGGAAGGGGTGTTGTTTGTGCACACGCTGAATCAGCAGCACGACCCTTATGTCAGTACCATGGCGTTTGAACTGGCTGATGAGTCGCAACTGGCGCAACTCAAAACCGAGCTGAACTTTGTGATCCAGCGTCATGATGTGCTGCGTACTGCTATTTTCTGGCGTGGCCGTGCGCAGGCGGTGCAGGTTGTATTACGTGAGGCGCAGCTACCGGTGTCTGAGTTGCCGTTCGAGCGCGCACAGATAAAAGCGCAGTTTGAAGACTATGTGGCCAATGCTGCGCATGGCTTTGAGTTGGAATCTGCACCGCTGATCCAACTGATGGTGTCACCACAGGACGAGCAGGGCAGAATTTATGCATTGCTGAAGTTCCATCACTTGATCACCGATCATGTTTCTTTGGAAATTTTGCTGTCTGAGCTGAGTGAACAAAACAAGACTGAATTGCCTGCACCATTGCCTTATCGAGAGTTTATCGCCCGTTCAATGGCGCAAAGCACTAAGCTGGATACGGCGGCGTTTTTCACTGAGCAGCTCGGTGACATTGATACGCCAACCTTGCCATTTGGTTTGTCTCAGGTGACCGGAGATGGCAGTGCGGTAGCGGAATACAGCACGACGCTTGATATGGCATTGTCGCAGCAAATCCGGGCGCTATCCCGACGCCTGCAATGCAGCCCGGCTGCATTATTTCATCTTGCCTGGGCGCAGGTATTGAGTGCCAGCACAGGCCGTGATGAGGTGGTTTTTGGTACTGTGATGTCCGGCCGGATGAATGGTATGCCAGGCATAGAACATATGATGGGCATGTTGATTAATACCTTGCCACTGCGTGTTTCGCTGGGACAGCAAAGTGCTCAGGTTGCCTTGAGTGAGGTGAACAACGCACTGCAGGCACTATTGCCTTACGAGCAGGTGTCGCTGGCTGAAGCGCAAAGCCATAGTGCCATCAGCGGTAATACGCCGCTGTTCAGTGCGATCCTTAATTATCGCCATACCGGACATGATGCCGCCCAGGAACAGGCTGCGTCTCACCGTGATGAGGGCGCGCCGAGTCTGTTGAGTACTCGTGAGCGTACCAATTACCCGTTTGATCTGTCTGTTGACGATCTGGGCGAGCAAGCCAGCTTTACGCTGGACTTCCAGATTGAGCAAACCGTTGAGGCAACACGTATTGCTGACTGGATGGAAACGGCGCTACATGCGCTGGTGAGTGCATTGCAAGATAATAGCAATCAGCCTGTGTCGACGCTGGCGGTGTTACCACCTGCGGAGATAGCGCTGCAAGACACGTGGCAGAGTGGGCGCGCTAACTATCCGCGTCTGTCCTGTATTCATGAGTTGTTTGAGTTACAGGCTGCGGCTACACCCAATGAAGTGGCTGTGCAGCTGAATGACCAGATGCTCAGTTATGGTGAGCTGAATGCGCGTGCAAACCAACTGGCGCAGTATCTTCGAGAAACGCATCAGATTGGCGCAGGTGCCTTAGTGGGCTTGTGCCTGGGCCGCTCTGTGGAGTTACTGGTCGCAACACTGGCGATTTTGAAAGCCGGTGGTGCTTATGTACCGCTGGATCCAACTTACCCTGAATCTCGTCTGGCATATATGCTTGAGGATACTCAGCTAACTGTGATCCTGACTGAGCAAGCGCAGCATGAAGTGCTGGCATTCAGCTCGGTGGCGAAAGTGTCGGTAGATATCCCTGATGCCCCATGGTCTTCACTGAGTGTATTAGATCTGCCCAGGGCTGAAGGGCTAACGGCGCAGTCGATTGCTTATGTGATTTACACGTCAGGTTCTACGGGCACGCCCAAAGGGGTGATGACACCGCATCGGGCAGTCAATCGTCTGGTGTACGACCCTAACTTTATGACTCTGAACAACCAGACTGTGTTCCTGCAAAGCGCCAATATCGCCTTTGATGCAGCCACTCTGGAAATTTGGGGCCCACTGCTGAATGGCGGACGCTGTGTGTTGTACCCCGAGACTTATCTGTCTCTGGACGGGATCAACAAAGTGTTGCGTACGCAAGGGATAACAGCAATGTGGCTGACCTCAGGTCTGTTCACGGAATGGAGCAAGGTGTGTGGCGAATTAGAGTCAGACACTTTGGCATTACACACTGTGCTGGCCGGGGGCGATGTGCTTAATCCACAAGCCGTCACCGCTGTGCAAACAGAGTTGCCTGAGATTACCGTGATTAATGGGTATGGCCCCACTGAGAATACCACCTTTACCTGCTGCTATCCGGTGCCGGCTGATGATGATATCAGTGCCGGTGTACCCATTGGTCGAGGTGTGCAGGGGGATCATATTTTGGTCCTGAGCCCGCAAGGACGTCAATTGCCTCAAGGTGTGGTGGGTGAGCTCTGTGTGGGGGGAGATGGTCTGGCATTGGGATATCTGAATCAACCTCAGCTGAGTAAAGAGCGGTTTATTGCAAACCCCTATTTTTCAGAGCCTGGACAAGCGGCTGAGCTTTATAGAACCGGTGACTTGGTGCGGTTTAAGCAGGATGGCTTAGTGGAATATGTAGGTCGTATTGATGATCAGATTAAGATCCGGGGTTTTCGGGTAGAGCTGGGTGAGATTGAGGCTGCACTGAATGCGGATGAGCGGGTTGCGCAGTCTCTGGTTATGGTGAATAAAGCACGTGGCCTGATCGTTGCGTATGTTGAGCCACACCCTCAGCAACAAACCGATGACTTAACCGATCAGCTTATGGCTACTATGTCTGACAGTTTACCGCCTTATATGGTGCCTTCGGCCTGGCAATTAATTACCTCCTGGCCACTGACCGCCAATGGCAAAATAGACAGAAAGGCATTGCCGGATATTGCGTTAACCGCCGTTGCTGAAGAGTATGTTGCACCGCAAACCGCGCTGGAACAACAATTGGTTGATGTGGTGGCACGCTTGCTGGAGGTAGAGTCCAATACCATCAGTATGTCGGCGAATTTCTTTGACTTGGGCGGGCACTCGCTATTGATGATGCGACTACTCAGTGAGATTAAGGTGCACTGGCAAATTGAGTTGAGTGTGGCTGAGGTCTTTGAATGTCAGTACCTTGGCGAGGTCGCTGAACTGATCCATAGTGAGGTGACTTTACTTTCGGCCTTTGATGATAGCGATATTGATGAGGACGAAGAGGTGCTGGAGATCTGAGCCCTGTAAAGCAACCCGGGGGCTGCCCCTGGGTTGCTTTAGTTTTTACTTTTTTGTGAATTTGTTGTATTTTAAGTTGCGATTAATCTTCTGGCTATATTCAAACATATCAGCTTGTTTGAGTATCTTTGTCACGCACTTTTCATAATTTTAATTTACTTTTACTCTCAATCCCATAATTGTTTAATGGCTGATTAATATTGATTTTTATCTGTATTTTGAGAGGCTAAGCGTGTTTATGACAAGGCTGTCACTCTGCTTACAGAATTAAACAATTGTGCACATTTATAAACCTTGGAGAAGGTAATTAACATGTTAATATCTCTCCCATAAAAATGAGCAGACACAAATAAACAACACTGTTTGGTAGCGCTGTGGATAAACAGCCAGGATGGTGTTTAAGACTTAACTCAGGCAAAGCATTGCCTGGCAGTATTATTCTTTATTGGATGGATTTACGGAGATGATTATGAACAACGTCAACAAAGGATTAGGGCTTGCAGTTTTGCTGGGTTTATCAGCTGCCCTGACTGGATGTGGTGAAGGAAGTGAAGAGCTGAAAGAGCAGCTGAGCCATGATGCGAAAATGTCTTTTGTTAACTCTCTGGACTACATGGCTGATTTTCACGCTAAAAGAAGGTCTATCAGTTCAGGTTACAGCGGTTTATTTGACAGCGGTAGCGTGGTGTCAGCGGATGTACCTGCAAAAGAGGTGGGCAAGACATACAGCTACAGCTACAAAGCCATTAACAATATGATCAACCTGGGTGTTAAAGACAGTAACAGTGGCGAAAAGCAAGAGCGTATGAATACCACCCTGAAAGATGGTGCCAATCTATGGGTGATTGCCTGGGAAGCAGACGGCGAACGCAGTTTGTCTGTGATTAGTAAAAAGCAAGAAAATAAAGCCGACGTATTTAACGTGCGTTTGTTTGCCAATGGTAGCTATGACGTGATGGTTGGGGGCGAAAAAGTCACCACTACCGAAAAAGGTCAGGTGACTTCTTATTATGAAGTTAGCAGCTGTGCCGACGGGCTTGAGGTCGCTGGCAATGCCATTGATTTGTGCAACGGTGATTTTGGCCAGTCTTATCTGTTGGTGGTTGATGCCAATGGTAAGCGTGTCATGGCGTCAGAATAAATAAAAAACGCGCGGTGCGTTGAGCTACCGCGCGTCCATGATTTTCTTTTCAGATATTAAGTGAAACTGGTTTTAAGCCAGCTTGCCTTTAACGATTGGCTGAGAGGTCAGAATTTTTTGGTCGATACTGAATTTACCCGCACCATAGGCCGCCAGCGCCAAGAAACCACCTGCCATCGCAACATTTTTGAAGAACATAATAAACTGTATTTGATCTGCCAGGTCAAAGTGGAACAACAGCGCACTAACCAGACTAAACCCAGCGAATGCAATGGCTGTCAGGCGAGTAAGCAGGCCACCCAGTATCATCAGACCACCGATTAACTCAAAGGCAATGACCAGTGGCAGTAACTCGCCAGGCAGGCCGCTTGATGCCATATACTGTGCGTTGCCTTCAAAGTACTGGATCTTGTTCATCGCTGCGAGAATAAAGATGGCTGACAAGCCAATGCGTGCAAGCAGTGCAGCAATATGAGACAGCGTTGTGTTTTGGTCGAATAGTTGAATTAATTTAGTCATTACCGTTTCCTCAAGTGCGTAATATTTAGGCCAGGGCTTGCGGGGCAGGTGTTCAGTTGTTTTCCCCTCAGCCGATATGAAACAGTATAAATTCGTTTTTAGTTTTTAAAATTTCTAAAAATCGCACTAACCATTCTCTTAAATAGAATTTAAAGGTGAAATAGCGACTCAGAGAGTAAAAAGTCAATGACGGCCCGGGTACGTTGTGGCACCTGACGACGAGACGGGTAAACCAGTGAAAACACCAGCGGTTCGCTGTGCAACGATTCACAGAGTGTGACTAACTTGCCATCGCTGATCTCCTGTTGCACGGTAGAAGGCAGTAAGGTTGCTACGCCAAGCCCACTCACGACCATTTGCTGCAATAGGTAAGGTGAATTACAACTGTGATGTTGGAGGGGTTGGATCACCACCGGCTCCTCATTATCAAACAGCATTTGTGCGCCCTGCTCGGCGGTTTGTTTGAGCATCAGCCAGGGCATGGCCTCCAGCTCAGCCACTGTGTTGGGCATGCCATACTGTGCCAGCAATGTGGGGCTGGCAAACAGGGCCAAGCGCTCCTGATGAAGAATGCGTGCAACCAAAGATTCATCACGAATAAAGCCAATCCGAATAGCCAGGTCAATTTGCTGTTCAATCAGGTCGAGCGGGTTATCATCGACATTCAAATCCAGGCTAATCTTCGGATAGCGCTGTGCCAGTTTGTCGAGCTTGGGCAGAATAAACTTATGCGCAATGTCGTGATTCATGGTCAGCGTGACTCGGCCACTGGGCTCAGTATCCGTCAGATCCGCTTCTATATTTTGTAATATGCCGTCTAACTGACGGGCATGTTGCAGTATTTTTTCTCCTTCCTGGGTCAGTTTTAACTGACGTGTACTGCGTTGCAACAAGCGTACATTCAATTGCGATTCTAACTGAGACACTTGTTCACTTACTCGTGAGCGACTGGAGTGTAAACGCCGTGCGGCGGCTGCAAAACTGCCGCTGTCAATCACCGTTGCAAAGATAGCCAGTAATTTCAGCGAGCCATGATTAATTGTAATCATTTTCAGAACACTTCATTTTGTAATGACCATCTTATGATAACAGCCATTTTGCCAGACAATAAGCCCATCAACATGAAACACAGACAGTGGAGAGATAATATGATTGCAGTAACAGGTGCAAATGGTCAGTTGGGTCGGCTGGTGATCGCGGCTTTACTAAAGCGTGTTCCGGCGTCGCAGATAGTGGCACTGGTACGCGACCCGGGGCAAGCCGAAGCGTTAAGCCGTCTTGGAGTAACACTCAGAACAGCAGATTACGATCAGCCACAAACCTTGACTAATGCTTTGAAGGGTGTAAGTAAGTTATTACTTATTTCGGGTAATATGATTGGCCAACGGGTACGTCAGCACAGCGCGGTTATTCACGCAGCGAAACAAGCAGGTGTGGCGCTGTTGGCTTATACGAGTATTTTGCATGCCGATAAGTCACCCATGCAACTCAGTGATGAGCATCGGGATACTGAGCAGTTGATTAAAGCGTCGGATGTGCCTTATGTGTTGTTGCGCAATGGCTGGTATAACGAAAACTACAGCGCAGGGATTGCTGGCAGTATTGCTGCGGGTGCCATTGTCGGTGCAATGCATGAAGGGCGAATTGCCAGTGCTGCGAGGGGGGATTATGCCGAGGCAGCAGCTGTGGTACTGACCGAGCCGGACCATGCTGGCAAAACCTATGAGCTGGCGGGCGATCAGAGCTTTAATTTACAGGCACTGGCTGACTTGGCCACTGAGCTAAGTGGCAAAACCGTACTGACAAACTATGTGTCTGAACAACATTATGCAGATTTTCTGACTCAGCTGGGATTACCGGCCGGATTTGCGGCGTTGCTGGCTGATGCTGAAGCTCAGGCGAATGCGGGCTGGCTGTATGAGAATAGCGGCACACTGGGTCGCCTGATAGGTCGGCCAACTACGACCATGCTTGAGAGCCTGACCTATCAGCTGAACGCCTAACGGTAAATCAGGGCGTTTCTTCGAGCAGGCTCAGTGCCATGCTGGCTACTTTCACGCAGTTTCGTCCGGCATGTTTGGCATCGTACAGGGCTTTGTCTGCCTGATTTTGGGTGGTTTCGAAGCCCGGCAGGCTGATCTCGCGGCTACAGGCAATACCTATGCTGATGGTCAAAGGAGTATCACCTAACCCCAGTTGCAGACTTTGTTGTGCAAAGGCATTTTGTAGTTTGTTTGCACAGGTTGCCGCCATGTCGGGTTGCATATCAAACAGGACCAGGCAAAATTCTTCGCCGCCCCAGCGTGCCAGCAGATCGGCACTGCGAAAGTGTGTTTTGAGCACATCGGCAATGCAGACAATAGCGCGGTCACCGCTTTGGTGGCCGTACAGATCGTTCACGCGCTTAAAATGGTCGAGATCTATCATCATGACGGTGAGTGAGTCACACTTTCTTTTGCTCAGCGGCAGCAGCTCGTTGAGTTGTCTGGCTAGCCCACGGCGATTGAGCAGTCCGGTCAGCAGGTCGTGATTGGCTGCAAATTCCAGCGCCTTTACAAAGCGCCCTGCACTGAGTAGCAATAAAATCGGCGCACCGGCCAGGATCCCCAGCAAAGCCGCAACCCAGGTATAGCCAGCTACCCAGTTGAAGGCTTCTCCGATTTGTGGCAGGTTGCCCAGCGCACCTTGCAGGGTATACATAATCGAGAAAAAGACCTCCAGACACACGATCCCGATAGCGATCCTGGCGGCCAGAAATTCGTTTCTATCCTGACGTGCGTGCTTGTAAAGCACCCAGGCATAATGGCAACGTACTGCTATCAGCCAAATGCCAATAAGTGTGATGCGGAGTTCTCGCTCAGGAAAGACGGTGGCTGTTAGCCAGGAGATCAGCAATACAGGTAGGATCAGCCAGGCTATTTTTTGTTTTGACGGGGTTCGTTCGACGAATTGCCAGGTGCCGATCAGCCACGCTGAGTGCCCCAGTATAAGGAAGGTATTAAAGGTTAAAACGCGCCATTGAACATCCAGGCTTTGCATGCTCAACTGTGATAAATAGGCAAAGGAAAGTAGCAACATAGCCAGGGACCAAACTCGGGTGCCGGTGATGGTCTGGGTCATTTTCGAGATCACAAACAGCAAAGTCGCACCAGTAAGAGACGCAATCCACAACGACAGCATCAGTGTAAGATCATGAACCTGCATTAAATCGACCTATGTGTACTCCGGTTGCTGCCTGCACTCTGGTACGTGTGTTCAGGCGTATTATGAGACTTTCCTAAGCTTCAAGCATAGCACCAGCAGGCTCAGATGCGCACCATCTGTGTGAAATTTAGCCCTTTCATTAAAGAATCCAGCGCATCGGCAGTTTGGCGAATGTAAACAAAGGTAAATAGTGTTTCCTTTTTAACATATTGATATTAGTTTAATTATGTACACGGGCGGTGCTGGCAGCCTGTACTGTTATTAATCTCACTTGATAAATACTGGCAGAGCAATTAATGTTCCCATTAGTACTTCATTTGTTAATTTATTGATATGTTGAAAGTGTTCACTTACATATTAATGGGCGTCGTTGGGTTGGTGTCATGTGTTATGTTGCTGTTTTATGGCAATGAGCAGACTCTCTCAGACGGTCTGGGCACGTCGGGCAAGCAGGTAAGCGCGCCACTGAACGTGACCGAACTGCAACTGGCCATTACGCATGAGCCAGCAGTGATGACGGCTGCCCAGCATAACAGTGGCGTGAGATTGCCACAGCATGAATTACAAAGTACCTACTACACCATCAACAAAGAGTCACAGCACGCCAGAGCATTCTTCAAGTCGGGTACCACAGTTCCCTATGAATTGTATGACGAAGCGTATGTGGAGCTGGACGTAAAAAGCATCCGCACCCTGGAGATGGGTGATAGCTTTGAGTTTTTAATTCCGCAGACCCAGGAAAAGATCTGCTCTGAAATCATAGACATCACCGAAACAGGGCAGGAGAAACGACTCACAGGTCAGGTGGGCAAACAACTAGATGAGCGCTCCTACGTTTATCTGACCCTGACTGATGATGTGATTTATGGACAAATCCAGCTGCCAAGTGGCAATTATATCTTTGAATCTTATGGACAATATGCCTGGGTAGCCGCTAAGCGCAATATCCACTCGACCCCGTTAAAAAGCTTGTCTGCGCACAGCCAGGCGCCCACAAAACCCCAACCAGACAGCACCGCAGAGCCAGCAAAACCCAAAGTCGTCTTTACCCGGTGACGATAGGACGATACTTTGCTGTTAAAACATTTGCTTTTATGAAAAGTTTGCGTTAATAAAAATGTAATCTAGAGTATATATTCTTGCCTCGAATTAAACGACGGGAGTATGTATGAAGTTATCAAGGTTGACTCATATCACAGCTAAAGCGGTTGCTATTGCAGCCGTTGCATGTACTTTTGGCGCACAAGCACTGCCAAAATGTCCAGAGCCAAGCTGGATTGAGCAAAATTATGCTAAACCTAATGTGCCCAGTGCGGGCTATCGCAACGGTCTTAATCGTTTTATTACCTGGTTGCCGAGTTTTCATATGATCCACGATGAAGTGGTGGCTGAAGGTAACAGTGTTACTGTAACTGCAAAATTTGATTACGGCGCGATTGCACACAAAGATCTCGAGTTTGAAACGGTACGCTTTTACTTGCGTGCTCAGCAGGACAGTGACTGGCGCTATCTGGGTGAGGCCGTGACCAACAGCGACGGCAAAGCCAGTGTCACACTGCCAGCAATGAATGCCGGACAGTACCGCATTTATGCTGCGGTGCCTGCGGATGGAAGCGGTACCGAAGGATTTGTGACAGTCATTCAGCCAAATACGCAGGCGGTCTTGTTCGATATTGATGGTACTCTGACCGAATCCGATGCTGAACAAATTGGCGATTATACCGGTATTGACCGCGCCGATGAAAAAGAAGGCGCTTATAGCCTGGTGCGTCGATACCTGGACCTGGGTTATCAGCCTGTTTACCTGACTGCCCGTGTTTACTGGTACGCCAAAGGTACCCGGGATTGGTTAAACTGGATGGGTCTGCCGCGTGGTTTTTTACGTACTTCTTTAAGCAATGAAACCAGCTTATTCAGAACGGCTGAATATAAGATTGAGCAGATCCAGCAGTTACAATCGCAGGGCCTGAATATAGTGCGTGCGTATGGTAATGCAAAAACAGACGCCGAAGCCTTTATTCGCGCAGGGCTGGGCGCACAAAACAGCTTTACAATAGGTCCGGACGCCGGTCATTACGGCACCACTGCTATTACTAATAATAGCTACAATGTACATATTACCGATGAGGTTGATACCTTTCCAGCAGCGCAGTGTGAGTAATATTTAAACCAGGGCCATCATCTTAGCTGGCCCATATTCTGCTCAATCAGAGTAATTTCATTCCCATTTTGCTTATTTATCAATCTCTTAATGCGTATATCCTGTACATTTTAGAACAAATATTTATAATGCGCGCAGCTATATTCGGACCATAACAGGTCCGGTAGTCAGTATTTTTTGAGATAGAGTAAAAAGGAAAACGATGAAGCAGTTATCTCTTGTGGCTGGATTAGCCACGCTTTTGGCTGGTGCGCCTGCGGTGGCTCACACGATTAACTTTGATAAAGTGGAAGTGGGTTATAAGCGCTTTAGTGTAAACGATAGTGATATGGCCAACGATACGCTTACCGGTGTAAATCTGGCAGCAAGTAAGCGCTTTGAAAACTACTATGTTGAAGGGCGCTACTATAGTGTAAGTGATTCATTTGGCAATAGTTATCGATATGATGAAAGCTACTCTTTTAATGCTAACTATGAGCTGGATCTTGACCAGTTTACACTTGGCGCGGGTTACATTCACGAATTGGATGAAACCTCTTTGTTTGATGTGAGTTTTCATATTGGTAAAGTGGATCTGAAAGCTCAGCTTGACGTCACGGAAACATACCAGGCTGGAGTATACCAACGTAACTCCTCTGCTTCCGATGATGACGACATCTATCGTCTACGTGGTCAATATCAGACGCGAGTGCTGGAAAATATTGAATTAAAAGCAGGACTTGGCTACGAGAAAACCAGCGGTGAAGATGGTGATAGCAACCCGCTTTTCTTTGTGGGTGCGGGCTACCACTTTAACACCATGTTCTCGGTAAATGCAGAATATCGCAACGTTGACGACTACAACACGTTGGACGTCAACTTTAGATACAGCTTCTAATTGCATACTCGAGTATAACTAAAAGGCCAGCCATGTGACTGGCCTTTTTTGATCCTGAACAATGAGGGAGTTGTGCATTGTTTTGTTTGCACCCCTTTCCTTATTCCACTAATATTGGAGGAAATCCGGAAACTTTTTGGAGTAAATATGGCAGACAGTAAAAAAACTGAAGTACGCTTTTCCGTCGATGCAGATTATCTGGCGCAGCTACAACAACGCTTAGGATTAAAAAAATCCAGCGATTTGACCAAAGTTGCACTCACTCTGCTGGACTGGGCTTCTGACGAAGTGGTGCATGACAGGGCCATTTTATCGGCAGACAAACAAGGCAAAGATGTACATCGGCTCGTCATGCCTGAACTCAATAACATCAACAAATCAAAGCCGAGCGCACAACACTAGGTATACAGGATGACAGGTAACGCACAGGACAGCGACCAAAACCACACACAATCACCATGGCAAAACCTGGACTTAAGCTCCGCCCAGGACTCGTCGCCTATGGAAGCCCCGGTCTCCGATCCGGAGCCATTGACAGGTAAAGAAAAAGCCGGTGTGAACCTCACCTGGGGGATCATTGCGGTATTAATTGGCTTCCTGCTCATTATTCTCAGCATTTTTGTGTGGGGCGAAATCCGCTTTTTTAACGCCATCACCACCAACCCAAACAACACACTCAGCGCCGAACAAATGCAGGCCAAACTTGAGCTACTTGCAAACCAGCGCGCCACCTTCCGCGCATTCTGGTTCGACACGCTCCAGCTGATCATACTCAATGTGCTCTTTCCAACCCTCACCGCACTACTGGGCTATGTGTTTGGCACCAGCAGGAATAATGGGGCTTAGATAAGGCCCCTGTTCCTGGATAAATATGTTTATCAAAGTCTATATTTAATCGCTAAAAAATCTGAAAAAATGAAAGGGAGCGCTAACCCTTAGTTCTCATGAAAACCCCGGTAGGTTAGCGCTCTTATATGTTCTTTAAAAATAAGGATATTTTTACAGTTGATCTGCTTAGAACTGGATTGATTTGCAGCTTTTGCCGAGGTTAGCGCAAAACCGACAATTTTGCTAAGCTAGCTGTGCCTTATAGTTAAGGCAGTCGCGTCCTTCACGGGCGCGTGGATTGAAACTATTGCTTGCGGGATAGGCTTAAGCTCACCCTTTGTCGCGTCCTTCACGGGCGCGTGGATTGAAACAGCGATCCCTTCCTGCTTTATGCCCAATTCACCTGTCGCGTCCTTCACGGGCGCGTGGATTGAAACCCAGCCTCGTCAATGTGCTGGGATACGCCCTCACGTCGCGTCCTTCACGGGCGCGTGGATTGAAACAGGCTAATATATCCAATGGTCGAGACTGGTACGAGGTCGCGTCCTTCACGGGCGCGTGGATTGAAACATTTGTGGGGTGCTGATGGTGAGCAATGGGCTGGTCGCGTCCTTCACGGGCGCGTGGATTGAAACTATCTATTGTTTTATCCATAATGCGCCACCTGCGTCGCGTCCTTCACGGGCGCGTGGATTGAAACAATCAGCTCGGCATTTTTAAGCCTCAAGGCTCTAGTCGCGTCCTTCACGGGCGCGTGGATTGAAACACCCACTGGTGTAGCTGTGTCATTATCACGGCCGTCGCGTCCTTCACGGGCGCGTGGATTGAAACAGCTACAGTTTGGAGCAAATGGTGTAACGAACAGTCGCGTCCTTCACGGGCGCGTGGATTGAAACATTAGCCGCAGCCGCTAATGAACTGTTGAATGAGTCGCGTCCTTCACGGGCGCGTGGATTGAAACAAGAAAATGTTTGCTTACTAGCCGATGTAACACGTCGTCGCGTCCTTCACGGGCGCGTGGATTGAAACGTCTGAGCATTAAAAACGCCGCATTACGCGGCGGTCGCGTCCTTCACGGGCGCGTGGATTGAAACCCGCTTATATTCATTAAAGATGATAGGTTTATGCTGTCGCGTCCTTCACGGGCGCGTGGATTGAAACAGAAAATGGCGTAATAGCGGAATCAAATGGGCAGTCGCGTCCTTCACGGGCGCGTGGATTGAAACTCCCTTACAACCCTCTCTTGCATTTTGTTCATAGTCGCGTCCTTCACGGGCGCGTGGATTGAAACTTAAAGAGTGAGAAATCATCAACCGTATCAAGAAAGTCGCGTCCTTCACGGGCGCGTGGATTGAAACGTACTATTTTGCTAACATAGAGACTGGCGTTAAAGTCGCGTCCTTCACGGGCGCGTGGATTGAAACTCAAACACCTCCTCAGATGGCGAGACCGTCAACGGTCGCGTCCTTCACGGGCGCGTGGATTGAAACGTTGACCGTTGACTCAAGCTTTTTGACAGCCTCGTCGCGTCCTTCACGGGCGCGTGGATTGAAACCCTTCATCAACAATGACCACATAAATTGGCACAGGTCGCGTCCTTCACGGGCGCGTGGATTGAAACACGACAAAACAGGATAAACCAGCCTGACTCGGCGGTCGCGTCCTTCACGGGCGCGTGGATTGAAACATGTGGATGTATGAGTTGTTTCTATGGGACATAACGTCGCGTCCTTCACGGGCGCGTGGATTGAAACTGGATATACGGCAGCCAGCCAGATACCAGAAACTGTCGCGTCCTTCACGGGCGCGTGGATTGAAACGGCGAGCGTTACGATTGGAACACCGCCATATACGTCGCGTCCTTCACGGGCGCGTGGATTGAAACAGCGAACCAGGGTGCGCGGGTTATATGACCTATGGTCGCGTCCTTCACGGGCGCGTGGATTGAAACGTCGTCCGCACCATAGTGTAAAGCATCAATCAGGTCGCGTCCTTCACGGGCGCGTGGATTGAAACAGTTGCTGTCACACCTCGCCCTTTTTATACTCAAGTCGCGTCCTTCACGGGCGCGTGGATTGAAACAGAGTACGCGCGGTTAATCATCTGGGTAACAGTGGTCGCGTCCTTCACGGGCGCGTGGATTGAAACACATCAGCTAAAATGATGCAGGGCAATTCATCCGTGAAGCATCGCTCCTTCGGTCATCCGTGACCTCACCTCAGCAAGCTGCGAAACGGTGTTTCGGTCTTGCTTCGCCCTTCACGGGCGCGTGGATTGAAACACATCAGCTAAAATGATGCAGGGCAATTCATCCGTGAAGCATCGCTCCTTCGGTCATCCGTGACCTCACCTCAGCAAGCTGCGAAATGGTGTTTCGGTCTTGCTTCGCCCTTCACGGGTGCGTGGATTGAAACGCATCAACTGACTAGCGCGGAGCAATTCATCCATGAAGCATCGCTCCTTCGGTCATACATGACCTCACCTCAGAAAGCTGCGAAACGGAGTTTCGGTCTTGTCCTGTAAATTAAGGTAATCGGGATTTTGTCTCGGGTGATTCTGGACTGAGTGGCTGTTCAGCTAAGAACCACAAAGTTCCCAGCACCATTAGTAGCAGGCCAATAAGAAGCACGAATAAGCTCAGCAGCAGAGTAAAAATAGCCGCCAGAATCGGAGCACCAAACATAGCACTGAGCCACTCATATTGTGCCGTCAGGTAAACCCAACAGAATAACAGACACCAAGGGAGCAAAGTGCCGGGCTTCAACAAGCTTGTGACCCAGCTATCCAGTTTGTTTAGAAGCTTTTCAGGTGTTGCCGTCATTGTTTTAGATCACATTTTAATTTAAAAATTTACTCATTTAATTTACATTTTTAGCTGTATAGGCAAAATAAACAATAAATTAAGCGCTAAAAAGGAGTTTTATGCCATTTATTGCCCACCCCGCAGCAACAGGAAGCGAACATCAAAGCGTCCTTACTCATTTACGCTCAGTCAAAGTGCTGGCTGAAGCCTCAGCCGAGAAATTTGGTTATGCAAAAGCCGGTGCCTTGATTGGCTTGTTACACGACTTTGGTAAGTATAGCGCTGCTTTTCAGGGTTATATGGACGATATTATTACCTTAAAGCAGGCTCATGCTAACCCCGATTTGGACGAGGATATTGAATCCCTGGCAAGAACGGTGAAGGGACAAAAAGGAACAATCAATCATTCCACCGCGGGTGCGCGGTGGCTGGCTAAGCATCTTATGCAGATTGCCCCTGTGATTTTCAAAGAAGACAGTTCACTGAGCCAATACTGCATGGTCGTTGTGCAGGGGCTGGCTTTATGTATTGTGTCTCACCACAGTGGGTTGATCAATTGCCTGGCCGAACCAAGTGGCGGTTTACTGAAAAGGTTAGATCAAGGAGAAGAAGTTACACACCTTGACGAATGTATTAAAAATGCGGACCCTGAAGTGCTGAATGAGGCTCGCAAGCTGGCCAGTTATGACTTTTTAAAATCGGCCGCACAGGCGCTTAAAACCAGCCTCAGCCCGCACTGCTCAAATAAAATAGAGCATGACTTTTATCTGGGCATGTTCGTTAAACTCTGGTTTAGCTGTTTAATTGATGCCGACAGAACAGACAGCGCCGATTTCGAAACACCCGGCAATCAACCAGCGCGTCATACACAAGCAGACTGGCACATAGCCTGTGCGCTGTTGGAGTCAAAAATTGCCGGGTTTGATACAGAGGGCATTAATCAGATTCGTGCGGCTATCTCAGCGAATTGCCAACAAAAGGCGTTGGGCCAGCAAGGGATATACTGCCTTACCGTGCCGACCGGGGGAGGAAAAAACCTCGCCAGTCTCAGGTTTGCCTTACACCATGCTAAACAACACCAGCTCGACCGTATAATCTATGTGATCCCTTACACCTCAATTATTGAGCAAAATGCCCAGGCAGTCAGGGACGTTTTTGGTGATGAGCTCGGTGAGCAGTGGGTGCTTGAACATCATTCAAATCTGGAGCCCGAAGTGCAAACCTGGCGCACCAAACTGGCCTGCGAGAACTGGGATAAACCCATTGTATTTACCACTATGGTGCAGTTTCTTGAGAGCCTGTTTGGTGGCGGAACTCGCGGCGTAAGACGTTTGCACCAGCTGAGCAAGGTGGTACTGATCTTCGATGAGATCCAGACCTTACCGATTAATTGTGTTCACCTGTTTAATAACGCCGTGAACTTTCTGACCCGGCACTGCGATACAACGGCCGTGATGTGCACCGCGACACAGCCATTACTGAACAAACTGCCTGAGCGGGTAAAGCCGCGTGGTGAACTGGCGCTTAACGTCGACAATGAGCTGACTCCGGATATTTCTATGCTCTATCAGGCACTGGAGCGTGTTACGGTTCGCAACCTTGTGCGGCCTCGGGGCTGGGACGAAAGTGAACTCACAGCACTTATTGCAAAACAGCTTGAATCTAATACCAGTTGCCTGGTGATTGTGAATACCAAACACTGGGCTAAAGCCTTGTATCACGCACTCAATGAACACTTAGCCTGGCCGGATGGTATTTTTCATCTCAGCACAGATATGTGCGCGGCGCACCGTAAAGCTAAGCTTGACGAAATAAGGTCGCGTCTGGACGACGGCTTACCTACCTTATGCCTGTCAACGGCATTGATCGAAGCGGGCGTTGATGTCGACTTTAATACCGTGGTGCGTTTTTTAGCGGGCCTGGACTCTATTGCGCAGGCAGCCGGGCGTTGTAACCGCCATGGCAGACAACAAGGCATGGGTGAAGTATTAGTGGTGAATCCGCACAAAGAAAACCTCAACAGGCTGGTGGACATCAAACAGGGCGTTGCAGCAACTAAGTATATTCTGGATGCGGATGACTTTGATGAGGCTAAGCTGTTGTCGCCCGAATACACCACGCGTTACTTCGATAAATACTTTTATGAGCGCTGCGATGAAATGGGTTACCCAATAGGTACGCATGGATTTACCCAAGGCCAGAGCCAGCTGGTTGACCTGCTCAGCAGGAACGAAAAGAGCATTGACAAGTCGCGACTTGCGATCAGGCAGGCATTTATGGCGGCGGGTAAAGCGTTTAAGGCAATCAACGCGCCCACGCAGGGGGTGATAGTGCCGTATGACGATACAGCTAAAACGCTGATCAGCGCGCTGCTGGCGCTCGATAAACGCTTTGATGCGGCGCAGTATCGTACATTGTTACAACAGGCACAAAAGTACAGCGTGAATGTGTTTACCCACAAGTTAAAGCAGTTGCTTGATAGTGAGGCGGCCTACCCGATAGCAGAGGGAGAGCCTGTGTACTACCTGCGGGATGATCATTACAGCAGTGAGTTTGGATTGAGTTTAGAAATCTGTGGTGAGCAGGAAGGTTTAGTCCTCTAGCGCAACACGGAAAAACGGAACAAGGAGATAGAATGAAAAACAGTATCAGTTTTCGCTTATGGGGGCGGCACGCGTTGTTTTCCGATCCCATTACCCGGGTGGGTGGCGAAAAGTGTTCTTACCATATCCCCACCTACGAGGCCATTAAGGGCGTACTAAAATCCATTTACTGGAAGCCCACGCTGGTCTGGCATGTTGATAAGGTGCGGGTAATTAAGCCCCTGAGAACGCAAACCCGAGGCACTAAGCCATTGAACTGGGGGGGTGGTAACAGTCTGGCCTATTACACCTTTTTGCATGACGTTGAATACCAGGTTCTGGCGCACTTTGAATGGAATGAACACCGTCCTGAGCTGGCTCAGGATCGTGTTGACGGTAAGCACTTTGCCATTGCTAAGCGGATGCTGAACAAAGGCGGTCGCCAGGATATTTTTCTGGGAACTCGTGACTGCCAGGGCTATGTGGAACCTTGCGAGTTTGGCGAAGGTAAAGGCGCATTTGACGACACAGACGAACTGGGCTTTGGTCTGATGTTTCATGGCTTCGATTATCCGGATGAAACCGGTAAGGACGAATTACGAACCCGCTTTTGGCATGCAGTGATGAAGAACGGTGTGATCGATTACCCTACACCCGCGCAGTGCCCGGTAAATCGTTACGTGCGTGATATGGAGGCCAAAGCATTTGAGCTGAATAGCAATATGCAACCGGTGGCGAGTACGGAGGATAGCCTATGAGCTGGCTTGTAAAACTATACGACACCTACGAGCAGGCACAGCAAAGATTTGCTGATGCGCCGCTGGATGAGCAGATCATGCCCATCAGCCACACACCGCAGACGGCACATATTCATGTGCGCCTGAACGGGGATGGCGCGTTTTTGGGGGCCGAAGTCCTGCCGGAAAAAACACAAATTGTGTTGCCTGCAACTGAAAAGTCTGCGGGCAGAAGTAGTGGTTTATGTGCCCACCCTTTGGCAGATAAAATCCAATATACTGCCGGTGACTATGAAGCGTTTGGCGGTATTAAAAAGCCAGGGTTCGATTTATACCTGACCCAGCTTAAAGCCTGGGCAGACTCGGAATTTTGTAAACCCCCCTTACAAGCGATTTTGCGTTATGTAGAAAAAAGAACACTGGTTGCTGATTTAGTTGAGCAGGGTGTATTGCATGCACAAGATGGCACGCTCCTGACTGAGTGGTCAGGGGAGGGCGACACTCCTGCATTACTCAAACTGCTGCCAAAGCAGCAGGGTAAAATTGATCAAGGCGCTGCGCTGGTGTGCTGGAGTGTAGAGCAACCGGGCGAGCTGCAAAGTAAAACCTGGCTGGATCCTGAATTGCAACAAAGCTGGATTGCGTTTGATGCACAAAACGGCGGCAACGCAGCACTGTGTATGGTGACTGGCGAGGAGTTACCTGCGTCTGATAATCATCCTGCTAAGCTCAGGCACAGCGGCGACAAGGCCAAACTGATCTCTTCAAATGATAGCAGTGGCTATACCTACAGAGGGCGCTTTAGCAGCGGACATGAAGCCAGTTCGGTCAGCTTTGAAGCCACCCAGAAAGCGCATAATGCGCTGCGCTGGTTACTGGCAAGGCAGGGCCATAGAACCGGCGATCAGGTTTATCTGGCCTGGGCGATATCAGGTAAAGCCGTACCGGACCCGGCTGAGCAGGACTGGTTAGACTGGATGACAGTCAAGCCTGAAGTAGATCACACAGTGGACCTGGGTGAGCGCTATGCTAATAATCTGAACCATTACTTTAATGGCCTGACAGGGCCTGAGCAGCTCGAAAAAAACGAGCAAATCGCCATGATAGGGATTGATTCAGCAACCCCCGGACGCATGGGGATTTTGTACTATCGAGAAACCGTGGCGGAAGATTTTCTTGCCCGGCTAAAACAATGGCAGCTGGACTTAGGCTGGTGGCAGCGGGTTAAGCTGGATGACAAAAACAGCGGCTGGCGGATCTGTGCCCCGTCGTTATACCGGACACTCGATGCCACTTATGGGGATGTGCTGAAATCCTCTGAAAGCCTGAAGAAAAACCTGGTGGCCCGGCTCTATCCCTGCATCGTCGAAAGCAGCCCAATCCCCAGAGACATTATGAACAATGCATTTCATCGCGCAGTTAATCGGGTGGCTTATAAGAGCGATCAGAACTGGCTGTGGGCGCAAAACCTGGGGGTCGCCTGTGCGCTGATCCGAGGTTACTACAAGCGTACAAAAATCAAATCTGAACAAAAGGATTACGAGATGGCACTTCAAGAAGACTACAAATCACGCGACTACTTATTTGGTCGCTTGCTGGCAGTGGCCAACAAGATTGAACAAATTGCATTGTCGATAGGCGACAGCAAGCGAATGACCACAGCAGAGCGATATATGAACCGCTTTGTGAATAAACCCAGTTCAACCTGGCTGACCATAGTATCGGCTTTGGTGCCCTATCAGCAGCGTATTTTTGCTCATTATGGTGAATCGTTCGAACGGGTATACACACTAAAGCTGGCGCAAATTACAGATTTATTTGCTGAGGTTGAGCAGTACAACTCAGACAAAAAACTATCGCCGGAATTCTTGCTTGGTTTTCATAGTCAGATGATGTGGCTGGAGCTGCACTCGCCTGTGAAAGGCCAGTGGCAGCCCAAAGCAACCAACAAAACCGAACCATCCTCACCACAAACCGAATCAGTTTAATTTTAAAAGGAATGAACCATGAGCTTAACGAACAAAATTGACTTTGCCCTGATCTTTACCGTTAAAAATGCTAATCCCAACGGCGATCCGCTGAATGGCAACCGCCCAAGAACGGACTACGATGGTTTTGGAGAGATCACCGACGTGTGCCTTAAACGCAAAATTCGCGACCGTTTACAAGAAGCGGGTGAGAGTATCTTTGTTCAGTCGGACGAAAAGAAATCCGACGGCATGCCGAGCCTGAGAAGCCGCGCCGAATCAGACGAATTTGGGGTAGGCAAAGACACCTTTAACAGCAAAAAAACGCCGGTTGATACGGCGGCTAAAATTTGCTGCGAAAGGTGGCTGGATGTGCGCGCGTTTGGGCAGGTCTTTGCTTATAAAGGCAGTGGCAGCGATGGCGTATCCATTCCGGTGCGTGGTCCGGTGACGATACAAAGTGCATTCAGCCTGGAGCCGGTGAGTATTTCCAGCACCCAGATCACCAAAAGTGTCAGTGGTGAAGGCGATGGCAAAAAGAAAAGCTCAGATACCATGGGCATGAAGCACCGGGTTGATAACGCAACGTATGTTGCCTTTGGTGCGATGACGCCTCAGTTAGCTGAAAAAACCGGCTTCAGTGATGACGATGCCGACAAGCTAAAGGCTGTGTTACCTCGTCTGTTTGAAGGCGATGCCTCTTCGGCACGCCCGGAAGGGTCTATGGCCGTTTCTCACCTTATCTGGTGGCAACATAACAGTAAGTCGGGCCAATATTCTTCTGCCAAAGTACACCAGACACTGCGCAGCCATATTGAAAATGGTGAGTCGCTTGATACGTCGGCACTGAACGACGCCTTGCTCAGTGCACTGGAAGGGTTAGAGCCGCAAGTGATCGAAGGGTTTTGATCATGCACTCGGACGTAGCTGATCGTCGCTCTGTGGCGATCTCTGCGTTGCAGCACTATCTATTTTGCCCCCGGCAATGTGCGCTGATCCATCTGGAACAGGTATGGCAGGAAAACTTTCTGACGGCCCATGGTCGTCAGTTACATGAGCGAGTAGATAGTGGCGCGCCGGAGTCGCGCAAAGGCGTGCGGTTTGAGCGGGGTATCACCGTGAATGCGCCCAAGCTTGGCTTGCATGGTCAGCTCGATTTGCTGGAGTATCACACCAAAAGTAGTACCTACTTGCCGGTTGAGTATAAGCGGGGCAAACCCAAAGCCACCAATGTGGATAAAGTGCAATTGTGTGCTCAGGCACTTTGCCTTGAAGAAATGATGGCGACTCAGGTAGAAGTGGGCGCGTTGTGGTACTGGCAAACGCGTAAACGTTTAGAAGTTGAAATTGATGCTGCGTTGCGAGCTCAGACCCTGGCATTGCTTGAGCAAATCCAAAACCTGTTCAGGCAAGGCCGAACACCCCAACCCGAGTATGGTAAACACTGTAAATCCTGCTCTTTGTATGAGTTATGCCAGCCCAAGCTGATGCAAGGGGACAGATCAAGTGCCTATGTGTCGGCTATGTTCAATCTGGATGAAAAATGAAGAAACTCCAAAACAGTCTGTATATCACCAAAGACGGTGTTTATTTGCATAAACAGCGAGAAACCCTGCTGATTGAGCAACGCACCGAGGGAGTCAAAGAAAAGTTGATGCAGCTCCCCATTCACTCAATTGGCAGTATTTTTTGCTTTGGTAATATTATGGTTTCTCCCCAGCTGCTGGGGTTTTGCGGTGAGAGCGGCACGCATCTGAGCTTTTTTGATATGCAGGGACGGTTTCTGGCAAATGTGGTGGGTAAACAAACCGGCAATGTGCTGCTGCGCCGCCAGCAATATCGGGTGGTCGATCAGGCATCGACCGAGATTGCCAGGTTGATAGTCAGCGCGAAAGTGCGTTCAAGCAGAACCTTTTTACAGCGCCATCGTCGCAATCACGGCGACAGCGACAAGCTGAATAAGGCAATCAATCGACTCAGACAGATCTTAGAACAGCTGGAAGTACAGCTTGATTATGAGCAAGTGTTGGGTATGGAAGGGGAAGCCGCTGCACATTACTTTGCCGCTTTTGCTGATGTGATTAAAGCGAATCAAAATGGCAAGTTATTCAATGGCCGCAGTCGAAGGCCACCTAAAGATCCCGTTAATGCCGTACTTTCGCTGCTTTACTCTGTGCTCGGGCAGGAAATAAGTGGTGCATTGCAAGGTGTTGGTCTCGATCCTCAAGTGGGGTTCTTACATAAGGAGCGGCCGGGGCGCGATAGTCTGGCACTTGATCTGCTAGAAGAATTTCGGGCACCGCTGATAGATACTCTGGTGGTGACCTTATTCAACCGTGGGCAGCTTTCAGATTCTGACTTCACAACCGATAGCGTAGGTGGTGTAACGCTAAAAGATGAAGCCAGAAAGCGAGTTTTTCAGGCTTATCAGAGTAAAAAGCAAGAAGAGATCCGGCATGAATTTTTACAGGAAAAAATTCAGTTGGGTTTATTACCGCACGTGCAGGCCATGCTACTGGCTCGGCATATTCGAGGCGACCTAGAGTGCTACCCGCCTTTTTACCTGAAAAAGTAAGGATATACACTATGATGGTATTGGTGACTTATGATGTTTCTTTTGAGAGCGAAGATGGACAAAAACGCTTACGTAATCTTGCCAAGGTCTGCCTGGATCATGGAGTGCGTGTACAGTACTCAGTATTTGAGTGTGAAGTAGACCCGGCACAGTGGGTGAGTTTTAAGGCTAAACTATTAAAAATCTATGACCCACAAGTCGACAGCCTGAGATTCTATAAGTTAGGTAAAAACTGGCACAATAAAGTGGAACATCATGGCGCCAAAGCAGCCATTGATATTTTTCGTGATCCACTCATTCTTTAATCCCCAATTTGATTACCTCAGCGCTAACCCCTGGTTCTCATAAAAACCCCGGGAGGTTAGCGCTTATGTATGTTCTTTAAAAATAAGGCTATTTTAAATTAGCGCTGGCTTGGCAGTGTGTTTGACCATGATTTTTATCGAGGTTAGCGCAAATCAAGCATTTTTGCTAAGCTGGCTGGGCCTTGGCAACAAGGCAGTCGCGTCCTACACGGGCGCGTGGATTGAAACGCCGATGATGTCTGTCAGGGATTTGTCTGTGGTAGTCGCGTCCTACACGGGCGCGTGGATTGAAACACGACAAAACAGGATAAACCAGCCTGACTCGGCGGTCGCGTCCTACACGGGCGCGTGGATTGAAACTTCGATTTTCTGTGGCACAGAGCGGTATTCAGCCGTCGCGTCCTACACGGGCGCGTGGATTGAAACTGCCAAAATTCAACGGCCGTGATATCCGCTCTATGTCGCGTCCTACACGGGCGCGTGGATTGAAACAGAAATCTGGGATAGAGCCACAGGGCGCGGGCTGTCGCGTCCTACACGGGCGCGTGGATTGAAACCATTACACTGCGATTCAGCGCATCGGCTATCACGTCGCGTCCTACACGGGCGCGTGGATTGAAACGCGACTGATCGTTGTATAGTCCGGTGCCACCAGTGGTCGCGTCCTACACGGGCGCGTGGATTGAAACGTTGTTGTGTGACCCCGGGTCTTAATGACTTTGCGTCGCGTCCTACACGGGCGCGTGGATTGAAACAGCACAGACTCAGCACTGATCCCAATGCCGTCAGAAAGTCGCGTCCTACACGGGCGCGTGGATTGAAACGGCGCAATCAAAGCAGCCTGCGCCTTCACCACCTGTCGCGTCCTACACGGGCGCGTGGATTGAAACATCAAATGGCTGTAGAGGTGGAGGAAGGCCACAAGTCGCGTCCTACACGGGCGCGTGGATTGAAACGCCTATCCAAAATAACAAATGAAATACACCTGCTGTCGCGTCCTACACGGGCGCGTGGATTGAAACGAGTAGTGAGAAAGAGTCCACCAGCCTATTAAATAGTCGCGTCCTACACGGGCGCGTGGATTGAAACACCTCAACCGGGTTGAATGAACCAATGATCAGGGTCGCGTCCTACACGGGCGCGTGGATTGAAACCAGTTTACCAGTCGCCCGAGCGAGGTGTTGAGCGTCGCGTCCTACACGGGCGCGTGGATTGAAACCCCCCGGATGGCGGCCCATAGTGATAAACCCTGAACGTCGCGTCCTACACGGGCGCGTGGATTGAAACTCAAACCCCGCCAAATCGGTGCAACATTTTATTGTCGCGTCCTACACGGGCGCGTGGATTGAAACCAAAAACTACAACACATTGTTTATTAGTCACTTTGTCGCGTCCTACACGGGCGCGTGGATTGAAACAGCGGTGGGCCACACAGTGATGGCTCTGCCACAGGTCGCGTCCTACGCGGGCGCGTGGATTGAAACCTGCTCTACCGCCTCAATTTTGCCACTGAATCGGTCGCGTCCTACACGGGCGCGTGGATTGAAACAGGGTGTTTCCGGCAATGCCGTTGGCCGTTACCGTCGCGTCCTACACGGGCGCGTGGATTGAAACAGCAATTGGCAACAGTGATGAGCAAACAAACAGGTCGCGTCCTACACGGGCGCGTGGATTGAAACCTGCTGTTGAGTAAAATTTCAATTTGTTTAAAAGTCGCGTCCTACACGAGCGCGTGGATTGAAACTGGCAATGGTTTGAAACGCCTCAGTCAGCACTTCGTCGCGTCCTACACGGGCGCGTGGATTGAAACCATATGGACAGATTTCTTTACTAGCCCATCATGGTCGCGTCCTACACGGGCGCGTGGATTGAAACAATGGGCCGCTGGTCGCTGTTGGCCTGCGGCATATGTCGCGTCCTACACGGGCGCGTGGATTGAAACTAATCCTCCGAATAAAATTATACAAATATTACCTGTCGCGTCCTACACGGGCGCGTGGATTGAAACCTCATCGGTCTCGCCGGGGTTGGGTTTGTTTTCGTCGCGTCCTACACGGGCGCGTGGATTGAAACCGTTACGACCCAGCGAATTTTAAAACCGCGCATGTCGCGTCCTACACGGGCGCGTGGATTGAAACACCAGTAGGAACCAGTTCGATATTCCCACGGGAGTCGCGTCCTACACGGGCGCGTGGATTGAAACCACCCCTGAGCACCGATTGCCGTAGTTCAGGGGGGGTCGCGTCCTGCACGGGCGCGTGGATTGAAACCGTTGTCTTGCTGGGGCCAAGTGGTGTGGGCAAAACCCATTTAGCAATCGGCTTGGGGTTAAAAGCGGTTCAAGCAAGGAAAAAAACGCGTTTTGTCACGGCCGCTGATCTAATGCTGCAACTATCAACAGCAAACAGGCAAAATAAGCTCAAACAATACTTATCTCGTTCAGTGATGGCACCAAGGTTGTTGATCATTGATGAGATAGGTTACTTACCATTCGGACGAGAAGAGGCGAACTTGTTCTTTAATGTGATCGTCAAGCGATATGAACATGGTAGCGTCATCTTAACGAGCAACTTATCGTTTGGGCAATGGCCCAGCGCGTTTGCTGGTGACGCCACATTAACAGCTGCAATGTTAGACCGCTTACTACACCATTCGCATGTATTGCAGTTGAGTGGAGAAAGCTACAGATTGAAAGACAAAAGCCGAGCAGGCGCAATACCTGAGTAAGCAAGTGGATCAATTTTAAAAGATCGAATTCAGGCTGAAAGTGGATCAGTTTTCGGTGATCGTTGACATTATCTGGGTAGTGTTCCCCATACGCACGGGGCTACACCGCGGGCTTTGTTGGCATTGGAGTAGTCAAAATGGTCTTCCCCATATGCACGGGGCCAGCCGGGTTTTGCTCTCCTCTAGCTTATTTTTAGAGCTTTTGCTTTATAGCTGGCTATTTGCTGAAAAACCAATACAATGTCGCGCTCATTTTTAGGTACATATTTAGGATAGATATGAAGCAGTTACCTTCTTTGGCCGGTTTGACTTTGTTGTTGTGCGGTACGAGTGCTATGGCGGAGCAAGTTCAGGCGGTAAATTATGATTATGTTGAAGCGGGTTATAAGCGTCACGGTGATCAATCCGACTTTTCCACTGGCGGTATGCAATTAACGGTCAGTAAATGTGTCGACGAGTTTTACTTTGAATTGAATGCTGAGCAGTTCGAGAGAACTGTCAACCAAGTTAATACTGCTGAAGGCTTTGAAACTTTCCATACAAATCATGGTGTTGAACTGACCAGGTATCGTGTGGGTGGCGGTTTTATCTTTGATTTGGACAGCACTTCATCGGTAGATGTTGGCTTACTGCACGGTAAAATGGAGATCGATTACCAAATTGAATATTTGGCTGTTCGCGATGATGGCTTGGGCTCGATAAAGCACCACTCCAGTGGCAGTTTAGATACAGATTTATGGGACCTGCGTGTTCAATATCAGAATGTCTTTTCAAATAATCTGGCCCTTAAAGCAGCAATTGGTTATGAGTATCTGTCAGGTTACGCGCCTAATAACCTTTACGGCTTAGTGGCAGTGGGTTATCACTTCAATAAAGCCTGGTCAGTGAATACGGAATATCGTTATGCAGATGAGTTTCGTAACTGGGGTGTAAACCTGCAGTACGCGTTTTAATCGCTTATCAAATGAGGTCAGCCAGACCAGGCTGGCCTGCTAGTCGCATTCGTTTACCTTATGATTCCGTGATTATCTGGCCGTTTTCATTCAGCTTTTCTTCTTTTAGCCCTGTTAACTTTTCCATATATTTTTGTCGCGTTTAAGAAAATGGGTCTGATGAATTTAAGCTCATGGTGATGACTTAGTTTGTGTTGAACGGCATATAGGCTCAGGTCTGATGTGAAGTACGAGGGTGTAAATTAAAATAAGATAGCAGGGTGATACCCTGCTATCTTAGTATGACAATACTTGTGTTAAGCCATTGCGTTACTTCAGTTCTACCTGCACTTCAATCCATGCGTCGGGCGTGCCCACAGTCCCGCCTTTTCTGGTTGGTGTGATAGTAAATCCGCCCCAGTGATCGGTATAGCTTTGACCTATGATCAGCTCTGAGTCGGTTTGGTCATCGCCCCACCAACCGGGTGTCTTGGAGCCCGGAGTCATATCCAGCAGATAGGAAGTGGTTTTCCAGAATCGCTCATCGGTTTCATTTTCAAAATAGCCTTGTAAGTTGATCAACACACCGTTTTGCGTATCGGTATATCGGTCATGCGACGTGCGGTATTCCAGCCAGTACGTGTATTTGTCATTGCCAGACTTTAAACGCAGGCCTATATATCCTTGGTTGTTAGCGCCCTGGTCAAAAGCATAGATACGGTAGGTACCCGAGGCATTAATCACCGGTACTTCGCTGTCGGTTAGCCAGCCAAAAAAGTGTTTGTACAGCAAGTTGTAGGCTTGTAAGGAGTGTGCGCCCATGCCCATCATGCTGTAAACATTGCCATAGTTCAGGCTTTCTGTGTCGTAATCACCCACGCCTATGATTTTACCCGGGCCTGCCTCCAGTGCTTTGGCGTGGCGCAGCCCGAGTGCGTGTCCCAGTTCGTGCGCAACCACGCCTGTAGTGTGGTGGTAAAGCGAAATACTCGGCGGCGCAGCGCTGGAGTTAAAGTTACCTACCTGGGGTGCCACCATCATCACCACCTGAGCATTGCCCGGGGCATCCGGGTCAACACCCAGCGCACGGATCTTGCTTTTCCACAGTGCGGTCCAGCCATGGAAGTCGTTGTCATAGGTGCTCTTAGGCTGATTGATGTGAATGACGGGCGTACTGGTGTCGTAAGTGACATTAAAGCGGCCATAAGACTGCTGATCGTAGTAAGTGGTAACACCTTGTAAGTCACTTTCCATGGTCGGCCATGTCAGTGGGGTGTCGCTAAACTGAAAGCGATACACCTGAATATTGACATGATCGTATGGGTACCCGTCGTTGCCACCCGGGGGCTCTGTTGGTGGCTCCGTAGTATCTGTGGTTCGACAGGTCGTAGCACCCAGATCGACCACAATAGAGCTGCCGCTGTGGCTGCCATCCAGTGTGATATAGCCCCAATACGAAGCGGGGCGTTTCAGAACAATACATTCTTTATTGCCAGGTGTGGAAGAGCTGGGGTCGCTGCCGTCCAGCCTGGGCCAGCCACCACTGCGGGCATACAGGCTGAGGTCGCCAGTGCCGTATGCGGTACTGATGGCAACGTTGTCATAGTTATCCAAATTCGCCACGCTCAGATAGGTACGCGAGCTGGCTGGCAGGCAGACGGTTTCTCCATCTTGCAACGTCCTGCCGGTGAAGGGAGCAGAAGTGGCGCATTTATCTTCCAGCTGGGCTGCGATAGCCGGACCATTGAGCAAAACAAGCAGTGGTATACACCACGTGTGTTTAACCAGATTCATCGTTCTTTCCTTTACAGTTGTTGTATTAACCGCATGTATGCGGTTTAGAGTGGCCCGGATATGCTGTGCTTGAATTTTCTTTTAATCCTTAATTAACAAGTGGATAAATAAATACTTTGGCACGTTTGCAAATCCAAACCTGTGTCTTCTGTATGTAAAATAAACAGAAGTGAAATAAATATATTATATTTTATACAATATTCAAGTGTTCATTGACATTTGTCGGCACTGCCATGGCCTGAGAAAAATAAAATCAAAAAAATGCTTTACCACAACTTAACTTGAGGTTTTATCTTGGCTGCACATTAATAAAGGAGTCAGGACATGAAACAGTTCACGGTTAATCATTTATCGTTTAGCGCGCAGGTACTGCGTTTGTTCAATGGCACAATGCAAAATAAATAGGGAGACACGTTATGTATCTGGAACATGTAAATCTGGTTGTTGACGATATCGAGCAGATGTTAAATTTTTATCAGGCTGCTTTTCCACATTGGCGAGTACGCAGTGAAGGAAGCGGCAGCTGGCATGGTAAGCCCAGAAACTGGTTACATTTTGGCGATGATTATCACTATCTTGCCTTGAGTGATCACGGTGAGGGCCGTAATCGAGAGCTGAGTGGTCATTCGGTGGGGCTGGCGCATTTTGCCTATGTGGTACAGTCGGTTGACAGGGTTGTTGCGCGCCTGGTGCAGGCCGGATATGCCGTAGATAAGCAGGGGACACAGCATCCGCATCGTAAGAATGTGTACTTTATTGACCCGGCAGGATTTGAAGTGGAATTTGTTGAATATCTGAGTGATATACCCGCTGAGCGTAACAGTGATTAATATTTCGATAAATCGGTACGAGACTTTACAAAAAATTTACTTTATTATCGGTGGTCAGAAAGGGTTCTATCAGAGGCTGCCGGGATGGCGACGGTCAACATCATTCCAAAACCAGATTGGGTGCTTAATCATCAGCATCAGCAGTTGCATAGTGGTCAGCGGGTAATTTCGCTGGATGACAAGCAGTATGCGCTGTTGAATTTGCTCATGACGCATGCCAGTCAGGATGTGACGAAAGAGCAGATCTTTAACACTTTATGGCCGGGCCGGGTGGTGAGTGAAGATGCCATTTATGTCACTGTGAATGGCCTGCGTAAGTTACTGGGCGACAGCGTTAAACAGCCTATTTATATTAAAACGGTGTCAGGGGTTGGTTACCGCTGGGTGGGCCCAAAAATAGGCGAAGACAAGCCTTTTTTCTCGGGCGTTGTGATGATCCTGGTTGCCATTTGCTTGCTGGGCGTGGTGCTGTTGGGCAGCCAGTTTCATGGGTTGTCGGCACCTGAGCCGATGTCACCCGAACAGGCTGAGCAATTTAAAAAAGCACGCTATTTACTTAATCACGCTCCCGATGCCATTGATCAGAGCATTGCTTTGTTGCAACAACTGACACTTAAGCGCGCCGATCTGACAGAGCCACAAGTCTTGCTGGCAGATGCGTATTTACGTCAGCTACTGGACGACCCACAGCGTCACGCTCGCAACCGTAATCGTGCCAATGCTTTGCTCCAGTCGGTGTTGGCCAAATCACCCAAACATCTGAAAGCTAATTTATTAATGGCTCAGCTGATCATGCTAATTGACTTTGATCCGCACGCTGCAAGTCGTTACTTCAGGGCTGCATTGCCTCATGCCGAAGGGCATCACTGGTATGGACAATACCTGCTGGCGAGGGGCAATTTTCAGGGGGCGCTGGAACACATTGAGCAGTATAGATTGTTAGAGCCCAAGGGGTATTCCAGTGAGAGCGTGGCCTGGGTCTACACCATGAGTCAGCGTCACGAAGCCGCGCTGGATGCGCTGCTAAAATTGCAGCCTTACAGCGACAGCAATCGCTTTTATCATACTTGTTTACGCACAGTGTATGAGCAACTGGGTGAGTACGAGAATGCGTTTGCACAGATGAAGTGGGTCATGCAGGATGCGGGGTACAGCCCGCAACTCATGGCGCAGGTCGAATCGGTATTCGCACGTGAGGGCTTGCCCGGCGTTTATCGTTGGCTGTTAACCGAAGATCCTGTGCGTGCAGAGATTGGTCATTACACGCCGCCCATTTCATTGGCGCGTTATGCGGTTATGGCAGGTGAGCCCGAAATCGCAGTGACTTACCTGAATCGGGCTTTTGAGGCGCGTCAGTACGCCGTGCTATGGGCGGCAGTGGATCCGGTATTTACGCCGTTACACGATTACCCGCCATATCAGCAGTTTGTCCAGCGACTGGGGATCATTGCCCATTAAGCATACAAAAAAGGCGCCCATTGGCGCCTTTTCACTTAATCAGAGTGGTTTAACGCACCTGTCTGGCACGGTTGCGAACTGGCAACAGCAGGACCATGGCCATCAGTAGCCAGGCCATACTACCACCTGATCCACCCTCGCTTTTTGCAGCGTTGGTTGTACTGCTGGTATTGCCAGTACTTGACGTGGTGTTTTCGTCGGTTTTAGTCTCTGAGTCTCCAGTGTGATTGTCCTCGTTGCCATTATCCTGTTCACCATTGTCTGGGTTTTTTTCAGCGTCTGAATCGTCACCTTGATCAATGATTTGCTCTGACACGTCAAAGTGCAGGACATGGGTTGCGATGGCACCGTGCACATTAACTGCACTGAAAGGCAATTGATATGCACCAGGCTCTGCGAAGGTTATAGTGAGGGTGGATTCAGACAAAGTCATCTCTCCTGCTACGCCATTGACTGCGACTGCCAGAGCGTCGGTAACCAGGGTTTTCAGATCCACTGTGTGTGATTCATTTTGCGTGACCTCAATCAGCAGGCTGTCTATGGCCTGGGGACCCGAGACATAGCTATTGAGCACTGAAAAAGTACTGGTTCTCTGATGGCTATCCATGACATCAATCGCTATCGTCGTGTCGTACAGCTCGGTGCGGTCAAAGTGCATAATGCCTTGTTCGGATAAGGTCAGACCCGGTGGTAAATTCTCCGCTGAAAATGTCAGTTTGCCCTGTAGTGAGGCGTTACAAATCTCATTGAGGTCAAATTCTGCTTCAACACCCTGTAACGTGGTGATGTCCAGCGTATCGGAAAGTGGGTTCAGGGCTTCACCGACAAAGACTCTGCCCTGACCATAAAAATGTAATAGCTGATCTTTTGCTAGGTAACTCCCCTGTAGCCGTTGTAGTCCCCTATCTCAATGAGGGGCTCATCAACCGATGCGTCAAATACAAAAACCTTGTTGTCACCTTGATCGGCTAAAAGCACCATTTGCGTGTCACTGAGTGCATAGGGTTGCGCAATCAATGTACCCGGTAAGCTGGCTTCTTCAATGAGGGTGTTGTTTTCGATCTTGAATATCTTGACTGCGTTGATGTACTGATAACCGCGTTGGGTTTCAACAATCAGACGATCATTGAGCATATAAGTCGCTAAGTTTCTGTCGAAAATATCGCCTGAGTCGAGTGGACCAAAAGGAATGGCAATGTCATAAGCGAGCTCATCGCCCGTGTAGTTATAACGCACCAGTTGTTTGTTGTCTCTGTCGAACAAATACAACTGGTTATTATGATATAAAAAGTCGACGTCGGTATAGCCATAATAATCGAACTCAATATTGATGTTTTGAGTGAATTTATGGACAAACCCTGTCTGGGTTTTAGTAAAGACTGACAGGGAAATGCCGTCAGTCAGCATGAATTCTGTCTCATTCAATGCAATGGCTTTGAACCAAATACCGAGTGACCCACTGTTGCTCAAAGTGAGGGTACCACTGAGTGTGCTTAGCGTTTCCTCTTCACTGCTCACACTGTAACGGGTAAATTGGTCGTTATGCAATGCCACCACTTCTTTACCCAGGGTCAGCCATGCCTTGCATCGGTATCTACATTCGGGGGTGAGTGGACTTTCAAGCGGGCTGTCAGATACAAAGGTCTTGCCATGCTCAGGTGTTAAATGGCTGTGCGTTAGTAAAGTACCATTGTAGTTCAGGCTGCTGTGCTCCCCTAAAGGCAGATTCACATGGTGGTAGCCTGGTGATTTGATGCGCCCTTGCTCTTGTGGGCGGGTTACCTTTTTAAGGTCATTAATATTGGAGATATAGGCGACACTAAGGCCCTGGCCTGGCATAAGTAGTTTGTCTCCGTCCGCGCTGATATCACTGATATCGGTGACTTCCGGGCTACAATCTAACTCTGTTGCCGTATAAGTATTGGCATCGTTTAAGCTTAGCGTGTATAAGCAGTTTATATCCTGAGCGATTAAACGTTCCGCAGCCGGGTGAATATCATTTACTCTGATGTTAAGCCCAAACAAATTCTGGTGAGGGTGCGATGAGCCGGCCGTCACGCTGTTGTTTTCGTCCAGCTCTAACATTATGGTTTCTGACCAGTAATGTACCAATAAGCGGTTATTAATGGTGTCCAGCTGGGTTGCAATACGGTTATGGCTTGTAAATTCAAAAGCCAGTTCCTGCTTTAGTTCAAATTCTCGTGTACCTTCCTGATAGAGGTATAGTGTTTCTGGAGAGATTGCGACCATTGGCCCCTGCTCTGGGTAGTTATGAAACGCAAGGTTATGAGAAGAGTTTTGGTTATTGAACGTTAAACGGCTGTGTTGTGAAAAGCTGTTGTTGGCTTGATCCCAGGCAAATACAGTGCGCACAAAGGTGCCATCTTCTTTCTGGCCGTACAAAATATAGTGACCATCCCGAAAATCGAAATCGACAAATGTCAGTTCTTCGGGCGGCATGTTAAAGCTAATCTCCGATAATAACTCTAACGAAAAGTCGGTATTGATCTGCCAGATTTTTGCAACTTCGTTGGTTTTTTCAATCGAGAGCAGTTTTTTACCGTCGTCAGATAGCTCGTACTCAACAGCAATGTTTGTCGGTTCAACGAAGTATGACTTGGGGTACTGGCGTTTAAAAGTGATACCCTGGCTATCGACATGATAAAAGGTGTTACCTTACTCTGCCTTCTTTAAACAGGGTGTTCCCGCTAATTTTTGACACCCCACTAGAGGCTTCATAATTTGTATATTCATGTTCAGCTGCTTTGTAAACACTGAGCTTGCTGACATCGACTTGTGCCTGAGCCTGCTCTATTGCCCCCAATATAAAAAGCATGCCAAAAATCAAATACTGCATTCAAATTCTCCAAGAAAAATCCGGCGGCATTCTCCAGCATGCAGAAAAAACATCCAATAACATGGTTACGGTGATACTGTCCGCGGACTGTCCGTTGTCCGTCCGGGACTGCAATGTTACTATTTAAGGTGTTGATTTTATTGCATTTAATTGTGGTATGTAAACTGCAGTCAGTATCCATGACGACAAAACAACAAATACAATACAAAGGATACCGATATGTACACTAATACTGCACCCGTTTCTGCCCAGGCTTCTGAACAGCACAGTAAGGGCGTAGTCGCCTGGTTCAGACGTCAGTTTAGTTCTTCACTGGTTAAAGCCGTTTTGCTTATGCTGGGTACCCAGGTTGTTCAGGCACAAGAGTCGCTGGGACATTTCTCTAAGCGATACAGTGCTGAGCAAATTCAGGCGGATATAGAACAATGGACGCACTGGGTGCATGCCACACACCCGGACCTGACGCACAGCATTGATGATATTGATGCATTTTACGCTCGGATAGACGCACTGCGCGACACGCTGGATAAGCCGATGACAGGTGAGCAGGTATGGCGTGAGTTTGCCAGCCTCAATGGCATGATGGCGGATGGTCACCTGAGCATTGGAGATGGGACCAATGCGCAGTGGCGAAACTGGGTCGCGCAGGGGATAACTTTGTTTCCACTTGAGGTATCGGTGAGTGAGCAAGGGCTGAATGTTGTCAGTGAGCTGGGCGGTGCACCATCGGTTCATGAGGGACAATACATCACTGAAATTAATGGCATACCGACGACTGAAGTGGTCGCTGCTTTGCTGCAGCGGATTGAGGGCGACAATCTAGCGTTTCGCAGTGCTTTACTGGCTCGCCGGTTTGCCATGACTTATCGGCTGACGTATGGCGCTACGGACGCATTTACGCTGACGTTCGGCACGGGCAAGACAGTGCAGATTGCTGCACTGAATAAGGCACCCAAAAGTATCAAACAACGCACTTTCGACGAAAACTTCAACCTCAAACTGCTCGACAACCAGCGGGCTGTTTTAACCATCAAGCAGTTTGGCTGGGACGATCCGGATGCCTATTTTCGTTTTATGGCGGATACGTTTGCTCAGCTGAACAAAGCCCAGATCCAGCATCTGATGATAGATATTTCTGACAATACCGGGGGAGATGACGTTTTCTGGAAACGGGGCATTCTGAAGTATATTGCCACTCAGCCTTACCGCCATGGCTCGACCTATCAGGTGCGAATTTTACAGAAATACCGTGATCCAGGTGAGGTTGTCGGCTCCGTCTTGTCAGGGGAATTGACTAAGATGACACAGCCAGAAGCGGATAAAAGTGTGCGCTTTAAAGGTAAGGTGAGTGTGTTGACGGGGCCGCTGACCTACTCATCATCCGTACTGTTTGTGAATACCATTCAGGACTACGGCCTGGCGACTTTGGTTGGCACGCCAACCGGTGGACGCAGCTCGCAAAGTGGTGGGATCCAGTTTCTGACGCTTAAGCATACCGGGATACGTGCCGTTGCACCGCGCTTTATCCTGGACCGTCCGTCAGGCAAACAACAAATGACGCCAGTACAGCCGGATACTGAGATCGCGCAGCAGGGCCTGAGTAAAGCCCAGTGGTTGGCCAGAGCGCTGAGTGCATCCCGCTCTCTTTAAGAGTGGTTATTTCGTCATTGAGGTGTCCTGTTTAAGCGGCCAAAACGGCCGCATTTTTGATCTCAGAGTCTGATGACGCGTGTTGTTATTATTGTTTGCACAATCTTGCGTGATGATATGATGAAAATAGTAAAAAAGACCAAATTGAGTTTGACCTAAACTTAACTTGAGGAATTAGTCTGGCCGCAATAAAAATAACGATACTAGGGAAAAATATGGATATAAGTAGTTTACCAATGCAGTTGTCGCGATTTACGCCTTTGGTCTGGGTGATGTTGATTGGCAATTTCTTTGTTCGCGCAAGTTACTATATGGTGTGGCCGTTTCTCGCAGTAATGCTGTATGAAAGTTATGGTCTGAGTGCCACTGAGGTCGGGCTGTTATTAACGGGTTCAGCCACATTGGCTGTGTTTTTAGGATTTTACACCGGCAATCTGGCAGACCGGTTCGGCCGTACCAAAATGCTCTATGTGGCGGTGTTGGTCGGGGTCGTGTCATTTACTCTGCTGGCTCTGGCCAATGCGTTGTGGCTGTTTGCCGTCGCAGTGTTTCTGGCTTGTATGCCACGTACACTATGGGAAGCACCAAGCAAAGCCTTGCTGACTGAAGAGCTGGCTAACCCCAAAGACCGGGAGCTGGCGCTTCACTTACTGTACTTCTTGGTCAATGTGGGTGCAGCACTGGGTCCGCTTTATGGTCTGTGGGCGGGCCTCAATGGTGAGCAATTCAGTTTTATTTATACAGCGGTGTCTTATTTGGGGTTGCTGGTGGCTTTGGTGTACTTCCGGCCTAAGGGCGGAAGTTCCGCACAGACTACTCAGTCTGCGCCTAAGTTCTCCCAGTGGCTGAAAATACTCAATAAAGACAGTACCTTTTTGGTGGTATTAGTGGCAACGACGCTGGTGTATTTCGTTTATGCGCAGTGTGATACCAGCCTGGTGCAATACCTTACCCGCGCTGAAGTCCCCGAGCTTGCCTGGTTGATTTCGGCGGTGATCATTACCAACTCTACCGTGATCATTGTCTGTCAGTTTCCGCTGTTGCATCTGATGCGCAACTGGCGAATAGAGCATCGGCTGTATCTGGGCGGCGCTATCTTAGTAGTCTCGCAAGTGATGATGGCCCTGAATGATGTGCACAATACCTGGGGCTGGATAACGGCGATGATTGTGCTGAGCCTGAGCGAAGCGATTATGTTCAGCAATATCAATGTGTATGTAGACAGGCTGGCGCCTGATAACCTTAAGGCCAGCTATTTTGGCGCAGCAGGGTTGTGTTCGTTAGGGTATGCCTTTGCGCCCATTTTAGGTGGCCTGGTGCTGGATTTATCGAGCGGGGTAATGTTATTTGTGCTGACAACGATTACCTCCTTCGCGGCCCTGGCGTTTTACAAAGTGGCCGAGCTTAAGCTAAAAGCCACCCCTCGCACAGTGTCTGAAGTGTAAATAGCCAGAGCGGCTGCAACGTGCAGTCGCTCTGTTAAATCTAATGGGATTGAGGAAATGAGTTAATGTTCCTTGCGATTACTCTGCGCAGCGTTGTAGTGGGGGACACTCCTCAGGTTCACGTAATATCCTGGAAAACCCGTCGAGCATATTGGTTATCATACTGTCCGACAAAGCGCCTTCGACATAATGCCAGTGCATCACCAGGTTCTCACCGGATTGCACCGCCACGATATTGAGCGGTACCCGGCGTGAGACTCCCATGTTTTTGATCACATCTTCCTGATCGCCATGGTCTTCGGGTTGCAGCGTAAAGCCATCAAAGTCGAGTGCCAGCAGTTGATTGCTGTTGGTGATGTAATTGAGTTTAAAGTAGGGCAGATACTCGTTCAGCGAGGGCTGGGCAATAACCTGGGTGAACTCGGGCACACATTCATTGTAGATTTTGGTCACGCCTGAGGCGACTGAGGCACTGAAATCAAGCGTTTCATCGGGCTTAACCAGCAAAGGGGCAACTTTATATAGCGGCCCTATCATGTCACGGGTTTCCCGGGAAGTACGACCGGTGAAGGTCACCGCCATCAGGATCTCGGGTGTTATCAGGTGTGTTGAAAATACCTGACACAAGGCGCCGATCAGAGATTGGATCTGGCTGACCCCGCTTTGTGCAGCGGATTGCGCGAAGAATCCTGTCAGCGTGCAAGACTGGGTATGGTAAAGCGAGGGTGTCCACAGGGCACCGTTCAGGTGTTTGAACCTGGGATAAGGTGAATGGCGTTTAAACTCGGCCTGATAGTCACTGACAATTTGCTTACCCTCAGTTGATGCGAAGAAACGCTGTTCCTCCCAGGCATAGTCAAAAAAGTCCACCGATTGCGCGTCGGGTGTGTTGTCTGCATGCTGATCATAATACCGCTTTAGCTCACTTATGATATTAATGTTGGAGACAGCATCGGTGATGATGTGATGAATGTTTAACAGCAGATACTGCTGCTGGTGTCCTAAGGTGAGTAGTTGTACATGGATAAGCTCACCCTGTTCGAGCGCAAAACGATGACTTTTTTGTGCACTACAGCGTAATTCAAGCTCATCAAGTGCTGCTTGTTGGTCCAGATGGCTCAGATCGATGTGCTCAAATGGATTGCTCACGTCGGCGTCATTGCTGCAACACCACAGCGTATCATCGCGCATCTCAAAGCGGCTGTTAAATAGCTCAGTGCCTGACACCAATTGCGCAAAGGCCTGACGCATGCGGCTCGGGCAAACGGCGCCCTGTACTGCAAAGCACTGAAACATATTGTACAGATTGCCCTGTTGCCACTGTCGAAAAATATTACTTTGTGTGAAGGTTGCTGGTGCACTGGTTTTGCCCAGTTTTCTGACTTTCTGACCCGTGGCGGCAGACATTGAAGACGATGCCTGTCCGGCCTGAATAAAGGCAGCGATAGTCGTTACGCTGGGGTTTGCAATAAAATCATCGGTATTCAGCTGCAGACCAAAGGTTTCAGACAGATGGGTCAGATAAATAATGATACTCAGCGAATCCATGCCACAAGTACGCAGATCCTCGTCTAGAGTGCGGGGGTGAACACCGCATTTTTGCGCCAGCACCTCTAAAACCTGTTGCTCAACCTGATCCCTCTGATGGGAATGCTGAGCCTGAACAGGGGGACTGGTCTGCTGCATTTGCTCAAATTCGGCCAGCAGCGCTCTGGTATCGACCTTACCATTGGCGGTTCTTGGAAAGCTGTCGAGTGGCACCAGGGTGTCCGGGACCAGCCAGTTGGGGGCGTCATCGAGTAATGTTTGCCTGACATTTAATGCACTCAGGTCGGCACGGTGGCCAGATAAGGTGACAAAAGCCAGCAAGCGCATAACACCATGGCTGCGGTACGTAGTTGCACAGGCATCTGCCACACCATCAATGCTCATGAGCAGTTTTTCTACTGTTTTAAGGTTAACAAAGCGGCCGCGAACTTTGACCGAGTCATCTTCCCGACCGCTGAACAGCAGCCGGCCATCGGCTAGCGTGGCGATACGGTCCCGGCTGTTGAAAAACAGGCCTGGATCGGCGGGCGCTGGTAAGTGTACAAAACGCTCAGCACTGAGTTGTGGTGCCTGAATATATTCGAGTGCCACGCTGGGCCCGCCAATATAAAGGGTTCCCAGGTTACCTCCGCTCAGCGTTCTATTTTGGCGTATCGCCAGTTTGACATTGCATATGGGCCGACCGATGGGCACTGCATCGCCATTGGCCAGAGAGGCCAAATCATAGACGCTGTGTTGCGTAACCACATGCGTCTCGGCAGGACCGTATTGGTTGATCAAAGTAGCGCCTGAGCGGTTTAAAAAAGTACGCACCTGCTCGCTCATCACCATTTGTTCTCCGGAAACAATCACTTGTTGCAAAGTGCTAAAAGCGTGCTCGCTGAAGCTGGCTTGCGCTGCCAGAATGTGTAGCAGGCTGGGTGTCACTATCAGTCTTGAAATCCGGTTGGTGACGATATTATCGAGAATATTGGCTGCTTCTTTTCGCACGTTGGATGTGGTGAGATGCAAGGTGCCGCCACAACACAAGGTGGTGAGTATGGTCTGGATAGCCACATCAAATCCGAGTGCTGTGGTGTTCAGCACCTGTGCCGGGGCTGATAAACTGGGGTCCAGACGGTGGTGCAAACACAAGTTTGCCAGGGTGCGTTGTGCCAGCATAATGCCTTTGGGGACACCCGTAGTCCCTGAGCTAAACACCAGATAAGCCAGTGAATCCAGGCACACAGTATGGCCATGTGCGTCGTCAGACGAGCGATGTGACACATCGGCAAAAGACTCTATGGTGACAACCTCAAACTGGCTGAGTGCACTGGCCCAGAGAGGGTCGTCGACAATGACACAGTCCGCTTTGGCTCGGGTGAGTATGTCCTGGGCATAGCCGACTTCGGCGTCGGCATTCAAGGGGACTATCACCCGGCCTGTGTGTAAGCACGCCAGCATGGTTGCGACCATTTCAGCGGTGTGTTCCATCAGGACCGCCACATTGTGCTGTGGTAAGGTGTTTGCGCGTAGCCAGCGAGCAATACTTTGCTGGCGTTCCTGCAACCACTGATAACTGAACGCCCGACCTTGGTGATCACGGACGGCGATGGTTTCAGGTGTTTGCCTGATCACCGCATCAATCATCTGGGCGGGCAGTTCTGAGGGGGTCAATGGCTGTGCTTTACCCCGCATGATGTGCCATTCCGGCTGAGAGGGGGTCTTTGTAGCTCTGTTAAATTGCAAGGTTTGTTGTGCCCCCTGATGCAGCGCATGCGCCAGTAATTCGCTAAGCTGTTGTAAATGTGCGGACGTAATGTACGCCGGGTTGGCACTCAGCATGACTTCCATGGTGCTGTGCTCGTTGTACACCAGATTGACTGATATGGGGTGAGCATGGTCGGATTGCACCAACATTTCACTGGCCAGGTGCACGTCTTCTATATTGAGTAATGCACCGGGGTTGAGGTAATTGATCATCACGTCATATACCAGAGTGCGGGCACTGGCTGACACCGCTGCGCATTGATTAATTTCGCCAATGGGCACCTGACTTTTTCTGAATAACTGGTTGAAGTCGGCTTGCAGCGTTTGAACAGATTCAACAAAGGTGTCTGCGGCTGGCGGCACGATTTGTGGCAACACTTTAGATGACATGCCATAACTGTATTGGTCTCGGCGCTGATGATTCAGAGCGTACCCAACGACCACGGATTGTTTAAAGTGATGCTGATAAAACTCCCCCAGCAGATGAGCAATGTAAACATGGAAACCCACTTTGTGCTGCTGGCAGAGATCTATCAGGGCATCTATCTGTGTGTTGGGTACCGAAAAGTGTGTACTCAGGGTATGCTGGCCCGTCTGTGCTGGTGGGATATAGTCAAACATAAAGTCAGGTAAATTTTGTAGATATGCCTGCCAGTGTGCCAGGTGGCGGGTATTGTGTTTGTGGGCATTATCGTAGCGCATTTGCGCCAGCTCTTTGGTGATTTCCTCGACTGACATGGACAACATGGTCAGCGCCTTACAAAAGAGTCGGTACAGGCTCAGTCCATCGAGCAGGATATGGTGTGCAATCAGCACCAGATAGTATCCGCCCTGTGCAGCACGCCTCATGGCAATGCGGATCAGGGCACCATGCCTTAAATCAAAAGGGCGTTGTTTACACTGCTCGGCGAATACTCTGGCCTGTGCCTGATCTGCAAGTTCCGGTGTCATATCTATGTCCAGCTCGCTTTCACCGCACAGGTGGTTAAATACTAAGGTCACTTGCCTGATCATGTCCCGGGCACAGATATCACCTTGCAGATGAAACAAGCCTCCGATGTGGTACTTCAGCGTGTCGGAATTCAGTACGCTGTCGGTGGCGATTTGTAATTGCTCATGCACCAGTTTATGGCAGCCCAACTGTGAGATAACGCGAGATTTAAAGGCGTTCAGTGACTGTTGTTTGGTTGTTAACTCATTCATTTCAATATTCCTTCTGTGGCCTTGCCCGTTTAGTAACTGCCTCCAGAACTGCCTTATCTGGTCTAATGTGTCGTGAAACGGTGCCAAAATGTTGCTAAAGCGCTCGTTCGCTTTGCCTCTTTTAAAGCTAGAAAGGAAATGCGCAAAGAATGTGGAGCTGAATAAATTATTTCATATTTTTGTCACTAAAAGTGTGGGTTTAATACCTAAATAATAATTAAAAGCATTTAAATCAGTTGCTTATTGGTTTTTTCGTGGAGTGATGTGAAGGCATGAGACGAGGCGTTAAGGATCTTTAAGAAGGTTTCAGAGCGTTTTCAGGATCTTTGAGCGCGGATTGTGCCACTGTGATGACAAATCACACAAGGAGAACACCATGAACTCAATTAAAACACTAAAACAGCTTGGATTGGTCAGTTTGTTGGCGACCGGACTCAGCCATGATATCGCGCAGACAGCCTTTGCCGCTAGCGGCGATTATCTGTTTAGTTATCAGGTTAAAGGAGAGAACTGGGGAGGCATAACACTGCGCGATCATACGGCTTACTTTGGCAGTGATGATGGCCACCTTTATGCGTTGAATGTGGATCAGCCTAAGCTGGCCTGGTCGTATAAAACCGACGGTTTGGTGAGATCTAAGCCCACGATAAAACATCATCAGATCTTCTTTAGTAGCGATGATGGCTATTTATATGCACTCAATCGTTGGCAGGGTAAGTTGTTATGGCGCACCAGTCTGAATGATGCGGACGTACAGCGCATTTTGCCTGCTAACCATGCACCGTGGGAATTTGACTACAGTAAATCCAGTGCTTTGGTTCAGGGTAACAAAGTCTTTATTGGCAGTGGTGATGGTCACCTTTATGCCATCGCCAGATCGTCCGGTAAGGTGCTGTGGCGCTTTAAAACGGAAGGTAAAATTCGCGCTACACCTGTGCATCACCAGGGACTTGTATTTATCAGCAGCTGGGATGGATCTGTCTATGCGCTGGATGCGAATACAGGTGAACGGGTTTGGCAATATGATACGCAGGGGGCCTTGACGTCCAGCCCGGCTATTGTCGATGACGTACTGGTGATTGGCTCCCGTGACACCCATTTATATGGGCTTGACCCACTCAATGGTGAATTACTGTGGAAGCAGGCTTATCCGGGTGGCTCCTGGGTGGAGTCGTCGGCAACAGCGGCTGCGGATGGTGAACATTTTTACATCGGCAGTTCAGATTCCAATTTACTCAATAAATATCACGCCCAGAGCGGTGACCTGATCTGGCAATTCGAAACTGGAGGATGGAGCTGGGGCCAACCAGTTGCCCAAAATGGCACTGTGTACATCGGCGCAACAGGTCATGATGAACCAGGCTGGTTTGCAACCCAAAGAGGCTTTTTTGCGGTCGATGGCCACACAGGTGAGCAGCAATGGCAGTACCAGCCTGAGAAGATTAATGGTTTTGTTCATGGTGGTGTTTACGGTGCGCCAGCGGTCGGATATGGCAAAGTGATCGTGCCGGATTTGGATGGCTATATTCATGTTTTTGAAGAGTAACTAAACATAACTGCAATCAACTTAGAGCCCTGAGCATATATCTCAGGGCCGATTTTAATCCACGCAATATAAGGGACGGGTTTAGTCATGTTGGGCGTTACTTTGCACTGAGGTCCATAGCAGACTACGCTTTGTGGGTTATCGACTGAAGAGTTCTGCTAATGAAAAGGCTTTTTTTCATTGGTGTGGTGGTGTTATTTCTGACAGGGGGCGTCGGGTTTGCAGGTGCCTCGCCAGAACATGAATACACCGCTTTATTTGAAAAAGGCCTACGTCACTTTAAAAAGTTAGACACCAAAAAGTGGCCCCTGTGGGGGGTCTACCAGATAGCGCAGGATGAACGCGGCCTGATCTGGTTCGCCACAGATATGGGCATATACCGGTACGACGGACACACCTTTAAACCTTTCAATCTGGATGTTGATGATCAGACCAGTATTGCCAGCAATCTGGTTAACGGTTTCTGGATGGACAGCCAGTCCCGATTGTGGTTATCACACACCTCAGAAGGGATCAGCATCTTCAATACGTTAACCGAGTCTGCTGTTCGTATTAATGCTGCGAGTACGCCGCCAAACGGCCTTACTGGCAATGGTGTGGTTGCCATTGAGGGTAACAATCAAGGCACCGTTGCAGTGTCCAGTACATCCGGGCTGGACTTGATCTTCGAAGACGGCCGGGGGTTTAGTGTGCAAGCCGTCTCCATACAAGGTGAGTGCGGTGTTGAGTTTAGTACTCAATACATACATACGTTGCACTGGAAAAATGCACAAACGCTCTGGGTTGGGGGCGATTTTGGTTTGTGTGAACTCGCCATCCCAGGCAGAGCAAAGGTATATCAGGCACGGCAAATTGCAGCCCTGGCTGATCTGCCCGTCAGATCTCTCACTTCAGGTAACGGGATGGTCTGGGTTGGCACGGCATCAGCGGGGATGTACCGCCTCAATACAGCGGAGGATACACTAACTCAAATTTCAGACAGTGTGTCTGAAACCCCTGTGGATGTTGAAGATTGGTTGCAGGTGTCTGATCAGGAAATATGGGCTGTTGCACTGCGTGTGGGAATTTTGGTGATAGACGCACAATCATTGCAGGTCAAAAGCATTATTCATACAGAAGCTGGGTTTACGCATGCTCTGGCTTCTACTAACCCAAAGTCATTGTTTCGTGATGCCGCTGGTGTGATCTGGATTTCGACATGGGGAGATGGTGTGTTTACGCTTGACCCTGTACATACTGCGACCAGGCGGTTGGTTGCGGGGTCTTCTCTCAGTAAAACGTTTAATACCAACAACATCCGTGCCATTGCCGCACTCAATAAGGCCTATCTGGCGTTTGGGACCGTGGGCGCGGGTATCACCTTGTATTCCTGGCTGGATAAAGACTTTACTCCGCTAAAAACTGGCACTGAGTTGGATGCGGCCACTGTATTTACAATTCGCACAGGGCCTGACGGGCAGTTGTGGGCTGCCACAAATGTCGGGGTGTTTGTGATTGAACCGGCCACACAAAAAGCAACTAAAATGCCGTGGCAGTTTGCTGGCAGCGCCGTCAGACGCATGGCGTTTTCGAAAGATGAGGCATTTTTGAGTACCTCAGACCATCTGTTTCGCGTCAGCCTGGACGATTTTTCAATAGAAAAAATTGAGACAATTGGCAATGAGACCACCTCATACAAAACATTTTCAAATGTGTTACTTACAGACTCCGAGGGTAATTTGTGGATTGCGTCGCGAGCGGGTTTGTATGTGCTGCGTAAAGGAGCGCAGGCCTTGCTGGCGGTTAATGAGGAAGCACAGACGGCCAGCGGTATTAGTAAAGCCGCGACTTTCGGGGTGGCATTTCATCCAAATGGTCAGTTAATCGTGACCAATGAGCTACTACAGGGGTTTTACTATTTGGATACTCAAACCTGGCCTGTTCAGGCCGAGCAGCTGCCGTCTGAGCGTGTGGATGTGCGAGCGGGTGCCAATATTTGGGTTGACCAGCGTCAGCGCATCTGGAACGACAGCAGTATTTATTACCCTGAGTTATCGCGCTGGGACAATATCAATTCAGCTTTGGGTATTTATGCGCTGTGCTATGGCGAAGGCGGGCATCTGGTCGCTCAAACCCTGTTGTTGATTGGCTGCCCGGACGGGGTGCTCATGTTTGATACACAGCAGTGGCAACCCTGGATGTTTCGCCCCAACATTGCGATTACGAGTGCCGAGGTGAATGGTGAGGCACGCATTATCAGTGACACACAGTTGGATCTGCCACCCGCCTCTAAAAATTTTACGATTCAGTTCAGTGCATTAGATTATAAAAATACCGAGGAGTTGAAGTATATGCATCAACTCCGTGGTTTTGATGAGCAGTGGCAGGATACCAAAGAGCGCCGCGTTACCTATACCAATTTACCACCGGGGGAGTATCAGTTATTGGTTAAGAGTACCAATGCGGTTGGAAATTGGGGTGAGGAAAAAACACTTCTTCAAGTCAGGCAGTTGCCTGCATGGTATCAGACTCACGCATTCTACTTAGGAGGCGTTTTACTGTTGCTGTTAGGTATCTGGGGTATCGTCAGATCCAGAGTGCGTCGTTTGCAACAGCAGACACACCTGCTGAACAGATTGGTGAAAGACAAAACCCGGCGATTAGAGCAATTGGCGGAGATAGGTAAAGAGCTCACCACATCGCTGGACTTAGATGAAGTGATGGACATGATGCATGAGAAAGTGACCAGTTTACTGCATTGTGATGTCTTTTTAATTGCCGTGGTTGATCATGAGCAGGATGAACTGCATGTTGCAGGTTGTTTTGAAGATGGTGTGCGTCAGGCAAGCTTTTCCTATCCTTTAGACGACTTGTCGCGGCCGGCCTGTTGGTGTGTGACACACAAAAAAGAGATATGTGTGTCCAGTCAGGACGCGCTGCAAGCGTTGCTGGGTCAGTCTCTCAAGCCCCCGGTGTTTGGCAGCCCGACTGAATCCATTATCTATATTCCACTTTGGCTGCAAGATGACGTGATTGGCTGTATCAGCGTGCAAAGCCATCGTAAAAAAGCGTTTCGTAGTGTTGATCTGCAAACGCTTGCGACCATTGCGAGCTATGCTGCTGTGGCAATCGAAAATGCGCAGGCACATGCCGATTTGATTAATGCGCAGGAACGCTTGATAGAGTCTGAAAAGCTCGCTTCATTAACCCATGTGGTTACTGGTGTGGCGCACGAGATTAACACGCCACTGGGGATTGCATTAACTGCGATAACCGGGTTGGGCGCAGGCGCTAATAGTATTTTGCAGAAACTGGCAGAAAATAAGATTAGAAAGTGTGATATCAGCGACTTTGCCCAGTTAAGTCTTGAGACGGAATCTCTGACACAAAGCTCACTGGAGCGCTGCTCGCGGCTGGTTCAGGACTTTAAAAAACTGTCGGCAGAGCAAAGCGTATCGGAACCCAGAGAGATCCAGCTTAAAACCTACCTGCAAGAGTTGATGCAGGCATTTGAGTTCACTCTGGCGCAAAACAGCATTGCGATCGAGGTCTTTGGAGATGACCCAAAACTGATGACCGACCCTGGGGTTATCAGTCAGATAATCGGTTGTTTGATTAACAATGTGGTTGCCCATGCCTTTGAGTATCAGCCGGACATGCCCGCAGCACAAGACAAGCGTGTTGATATCCTGGTAAGTGCACAAAAAAACCAGGCAACCATTATGTTTAAAGATAATGGCGTGGGCATAGACGAAAACATACAGAAACAGATTTTCATACCCTTTTACACCACTAAACGTGGCAGCGGCAACACCGGCCTGGGACTCAATGTTGTATACAATCTGACTAAATCCGCATTAGGGGGGGAGCTTACGGTGGAATCAGAAGACAACATGGGCACGGCTTTTTTGATCACCATTCCGATGCGCCAGGCATCGGGTTAACACATTGTCCGGTTTCCTTGCCTGCTCAATTTTATGCCAGTCAGACGTTTGTGTATGGCTGGCTTGATAAGCCATTGCCTCGTGTAACAAACTTGATTTTCCCCTTTATCTGGCTGGAAGAATGCAGACCATTTGTCCTGGCCGAAGAGGTTTGGTGACACTTCGGTCACTGAAATGGATAAAAATGACATTTTTCATAATTGGATATTAAATATTGTATGCAATTTATCGTTGAGCTATAGTCGTACCGATCTTCAATAAAAAGCAATAAATAACAACAGGAAATTCGGTATGTTAAATTTTCGTAAGTCAGCGGTGGCGCTGTGCGTTTCTATGAGTTGTGCTGTTCCGGTTTATGCCGAGCAGCAAGCATCTGAAAATCAGGACATGGATGTGGTTGAAGTAACAGGCTCACGGATAAAGCGTGCAGATCTCGAAGGGGCCTCTCCTTTGGTAACCATTACGGCCGAAGACATTCAGATGCAGGGTCATGCCAATGTCTTTGATGCGCTGAGCGCAATTTCGTCAAACAGTGGTATTTTTATAGGTGAAGCAAACTCTAATAACTTCAATGCCAATGCCCAGGCGCTCAATTTACGGGGATTTGGCTCCTCATATTCCCTGGTGTTAATCAATGGTCGCCGTATTCCGGTATTACCTAAACCCTCAGGCACCGTGAGTGGCAACGTCACAAATTTGGCTACGATCCCCAGCGATGCGGTCAAGCGGATTGAAATTCTCAGCGGTGGCGCCTCTGCTATTTATGGTTCGGATGCGGTGACCGGGGTGGTCAATGTGATTTTAAAAGATGATGTTGATGAATCCACCTTAACGTATCGTCGAGGTGATACCAAAGATGGAGGCGGTGCTTCAAATAAGTTGAGCTTTACGACTGGCGGGTCTTTTGGTGATACCAACTTTACCCTGGGACTGGAACTTGACCAACGCAAACCCATTCATGGTGATGACCGAGACTGGTTTGATGAGCCGACTGATGGCCCGGATGAAACTCGCCATGGCCTAACTCAGGTTATGTCTTACTGGGCGCGATATCAGCCGGATCCTTACATGCTAATCGACATTGAAGATAAGTGTGCTGCAGTCGGATATGAAGCAGTGTACAACGCCAATCGCACGCCGTTCAAACAAAATGACTCCGACACGGATACACCCCATTATTGTGGTGATAATACCTATAACACTTACACCGTCAGGAATGACAGGGACCGCAGCTCTATGTTTTTGCACCTGGACCATGATTTGAATGCCGACACAGCCTTGTATGCGGATATCATTGCCATGAAATCCGAGGGGGAGGCAGGGATCTATCGATATAGCTTCAAAGCTGACTATGACGTGCGAGGTGAGTTAGCCGATGGGGATTCCTGGCTGGGCAGCCGTCATTTTTATCGCACTTTCAGAAGTCATGAAGTACCCACGTCTAATCAGGTCTTTGATGAAACATCACTGACTTTCATCACCGGGATCCGCGGTGTGATTGCGGGTGAATATGATTACAGCGTGAGCTTTTCTGGCGGTCAGTATGACTATGAAGACAGTGTCGTACGTTTTGATGATCAAAAGATGCTGGCGAAAATTTTCGGCGAAAAAGGCAAAGACTGGGATCAACCCTGGGAAGGCAGCCGCTGGGTAACGGTTAACGCAAGCCAGCTTAACAGCGACTACACCCCGAAAAATTTCGATATTCTCGGTGAGCTGACGCCAGACATGTTCAATGATGTTACGCACACCTCAGTTGGTAAGGGGGATTCTTCCATGTATAACCTGGCGTTCGAGTTGTCGGGTACCCTGATGGAGCTGGATAGCGGGCCTTTGCAGTTCGCAACTGTGGCCGAAATTATTCAGGAAAGCTATGAATTTATCACCGATCAGCCAACAGTAGATGGGGATATTTACGGTTGGAGTGGGATCCGGGGTAAAGGGGATCGTGACCATTACGCAATTGGGTTTGAGCTGGCTATCCCGTTGCTGGATGAAAGCAGCGGTGCTGGCAAACTGGATGCAACACTGGCTGCACGTTATGACCATTATGACGATAAATCCGATGTAAATGGTGCTGCCACTTATCAGTTTGGACTGACCTGGCGGCCTATGGAAGAGTTGATGTTACGCACAAACTATGCAACAAGTTTCCGTGCGCCGGATATGCACGTGATGAATGCTGAGCGCAGTTCGTCTTTCGCATCGGGCACTGATTTTTATGAGTGTGCAACTAAAGAAGGGCTGACGGCTGGACAGGGGTGGAAGTTCTGCTCTGAAGATTACGGTTCAGGTAGCGTTCGCAGATACACAGAAGGTGACTTATCGCTTAAAGAAGAAACGGGTTACAGTGCCAGCATTGGCATGGTGGCAGATATCACCGATAACTGGTCAATGACCCTGGATTTTTACAAGCTTCACCTGGAAAACCAGATTGGCGTGATGACTATGGATGGTTTGTTCCGTTATGAGGCGGAATGTTTGCTGGGTTTTGGTCAGTTTGATAGCAACATAGATAAAAACTCCCCGAAGTGCCAGGATGCCCTGTCGCGCGTTCAGCGAGGCGGTCCAAAGAACGGGGTCACCAGCGTGTCGACCATACCCTATAACATAGGTTTCCGGCAGCAAACCGGTGTTGATTTCAGCACCAGCTATAAAATCGACACTCATGAATTTGGTACTTTCAAAGCTAAGCTCGACTACAGCCATATCTTTGAATCACCGTTCCGATTCCTGCCTGAAGATGAGGTGGAGGACATCCGAGATTTGCCATGGAATAACACCTTCCGGACCAAAACCAATCTGACACTGGGCTGGCATAAAGAAGCGGTCTCAGCCTCTTTGTTCATTAATCGTTTAGGTACGTCGCCTGTTGAGGACGCAGAGCAGCCAGAGCGCTATCCTGCCTGGACTACAATGAACCTGAAAGCGGGCTACGATGTCACTGAAGACATTAGTTTGTCTCTGAGTGTGGTCAATTTGTTCGACAAAAAGCCGCATCAGCATGAATCTGAAAAGTGGTGGCCATTCGCCGATATCAATAAGTACAACCCGGTTGGTATGGAGTATTTCTTACAGGCTAAAGTTCGTTTCTGAGCCCTTATTTCCCCCAGCCCACTTGCGCATTGCGCGCAGTGGGCTTTTTTAGTTTAGGAGACCGTTTTATGTTGCAGCGCACACTAGCACTATTATTCAGCTCTAGCCTGATACTGACAGCCTGTCAGAGCCTTCCCGTCAGGGAATCGCAGGCAGAGCAACAAAGCGATAGTCAGAAGCTCTATCTTCGGGCTGAACAATTCTTGCCGCAAAATCTCGCCCCTTTAGTCAAAAACGATAAATTGACCGCAAACTGGCTGGATGGGGGGAGTCGGTTTTGGTTTGTTCAGCAGCATGGCCATGGTCACCGCTTTTTGCTGGTTGACCCGAACAAGAACACACAGTCTGCGGCGTTTGATCATCAGAAAATTGCGGATGTGTTGCGCGCAGAGGGTCTGACAGAGGTGTCAGCAGCGCGATTGCCATTTGAGCAAATTACACTGAGCGGGTCCCGGTTAGGGTTCAATATTGAACAGACTCAATGGTCCTGCACTATGCCTGCATATACCTGTGATCATCGAACGCGCGTACAGACCGAAGAATCAGAGCAAGGTGCCTCACCTGATGGGCGGTGGCAAGTGGTGGTTGAAAATCACAATCTGATTTTGGCCAATAAGCATTCGGGGGAACGCACTGTACTCACTCAGGATGGCACTGAGAAGCGCCCTTATGCTGCAACGCACCCGAATCCGGCGCGCAGCTTTAAGGCAGGCACAGACTATCAGCGTGAAGGCGCCTCACTGACGTGGTCCAAAGATAGCCGCTATCTGATCACCTATCAGCTGGATCGCAGTGGCACTGACTTATACACCCTGGTTCAGTCTGATCATGAAGCGAGCCTGAGACCGAAAACGGTACGTTATTACTATCCTTCAGCCGGGCAGGAGACTTTACCACAAGCCAGCCTGGTGCTGGTGGACACCGATAAGAAAAATGCCATCAAGCTGGATGCTCCGCCTGTGATGCAGACTTACTATGGCAGCGCATTGTGGGGCTGGTGGCAAGACAATGGTCGCTATGTCTATCATGATCGTCGACGGGGTAATCGGCAGTACTTTATGCGTGAAGTGGATCCGCACACGGCTCAGGTGCGGGCTTTGGTTGAAGAGCGTGATGACAAATATATTGATCCCTGGGTGCAAACGTATTGGGCATTGCCGGAGCTGGATGCTTTTATCTGGAGCTCGCAACGCAGTGGTTATCAGCATCTGTATTTGTACCAGGCCAGCAGCGGCGAATTATTGAATCCGATCACGCAAGGTGAGATGACAATACGGGTGATCCGAGGCATGGATACTGAGCGTAAGCAGCTTTACTTTGAAGCATCCGGACGAGAGTCTGGCAGAGATCCGTATTTTCGGCATTTATATCGGGTTAACCTGGATGGCAGCGACCTGACTCTGCTCACGCCTGAGCCTGCTGAACATGATACGCGATTATCTCCCGATTTTAACTATGTGATTGACACCTATTCAACGGCGTCACAAGCACCTGTGACTGTGCTGCGAGATAGCCGCACGGGAAAAGTAGTAAGAGAAATTCAACGGGCGGATATCAGTGCTTTGCAGGCGACAGGCTGGCGTCCGCCACAATCATTTGAGGTGTTGGCTGCGGACGGTAAAACGTCGCTTTATGGCCTGATGTACTTACCATCTAACTTTGACCCTAACAAGCGTTATCCAGTTATTGACGACATTTATACCGGACCGCACAACTTCTTTACGCCTAAATCTTTTAATACCTATTCACGCCAGGCTAATGCACTGGCTGAGCTGGGGTTTGTGGTGATCAAAATGGATGGACGGGGCACTAATAAACGCGGTCGGGTATTCCATGAATATTCGTTTAAGAACCTCGGAGGGGGCGCGGACGATCATGTCGCGGCCATTCGTCAGTTGGCACAACGGCATGCTTTTATAGACAGTGACCGGGTTGGGATTTTTGGTTTCAGTGCAGGTGGTTATGATACTGCGCATGCCTTGTTTAAATATCCGGATTTCTTCAAGGTCGGTGTCGCGGCGTCGGGGAATCATGATTTCCGGGTTGATAAAGCGGGCTGGAACGAAATCTGGATGGGTTATCCAGTGACACCGGAGTGGGATGAGCAGTCTAACCTGACCTGGGCAAAGCATCTGCAAGGGAAGCTGTTATTGGCTCACGGCGAGTTGGACACCAATGTACATCCTGCTGCGACCATGCAGCTGGTCTCTGCACTGATCAAAGCGGATAAGCAGTTTGACCTGATGATTTACCCCAATATGGGTCATGTACTCGATGAGCATCCGCATTTTGTGCGTCTGCGTTGGGATTATTTCTTACGCCACCTCAAAGGGGGCGAGCCTATCAAACACCGATGAGAGCCCGAGCGCTGTGCAACTTGGGTTTTGACTTAATAACACTTACAGCGTTACTTTAGTGGGACCAGGTTGCTGTATGGTCAGCACATTACTCATGAGCGCAAAAATGGATATTTTGATAGCACAAGAAACTGAGCTACATCAGTATGAGATTCGGCAAAACCGAGAGGCTGTTGAGCGTCTGTTACATGCCGATTCAGCTGCGTGTGCATGCGCAGAATTACTGCTGTGACAAGCTGGCAATGGGTGTATACCTGTTGCGTTATCAATCCGCACTGGTTGGTCAGCATGGAGAAGCCAGTGAATTTGCACAACGGTGCTCCATTTGGGTATTGGTGCAGGGGCGCTGGCAGCTTAAATATCATCAGGGCACGGCCTGCGCGCCCTTTGCGTTGGTCTAATGATTATCTGCCTTCGCTGATCCAGCCTTTGACCCAGGTGCCGGCCTCTTTGAGCTGGCTGTCGACAAAGTTCTGAGTGTTACAGGTACTGCGTTTCCAAACTGCTCCGCTGCGGAAATCGTCGGAATAGTTCCAGTTGGTCCAGCTGATCTTTTTGCGTTTCATCAGGTCGATATATTTCTGTGAGCTGATTGGATCATTCGGGCCATCGCCATCATAGTTTTGAGTGCCCCATTCACTGACAAAAACGGGCAGTACATCAGAGGCCTGATCGAGTACAGAGCGGTGATAGTCTTTGTGTGATGCCGCGTAGAAGTGGAAAGTGTACATGATGTTGTCGAACGGTACCGGATCGTTCAGTACCTCCTGCACACTGCCACCAGTAGATGCGCCAAACGTAGACCAGCCATGGGTGCCGATCAGGATCAATGCATCGGGCTGGATAGCCCGGATAACCGGGATGATTTGCTCGCTGTAATGACGCACTTCTGGCCAGCTGACGTTATTGGGCTCATTGGCGATGTCGTAAATCACGTTGTTGCGGTTTTTATTGGCAGTGACTATGTCGGTAAAGAACTGTTTAGCCAGGTCCAGGTTATAGTTCGGGTCGCCCGGGTTAAGTTGGTGCCAGTCTACCAGGACATATAATCCACGTTGGCTTGCCATGTCGATGAGCGTGTTCATCTGTTGGGTAAATCCGGCTGGATCAGTTTCATAACCGCCTTCTTGCACGTACAGGCTGAGGCGGACAATATCGGCTTGCCAGTCCTGTGCCAGCACATCCAGTGATGCACCCGTTAAACATTTGTTCAGCCCGTACCATTGCAGGCCATGACTGCTCATGCCCCGTAGCTGGATTTGTTGTTGTTGCTCACTGCACAGCCCGGTGCCGCATACGCTGAGTTTACCATAACGTTCAACCGGTGTGATTGGACTTCTGGTATCGCAGCGGCCAAGATATTGCCAGGCTGAGCTGCTACCAGGCTCTGAGCGGGTCCACCAGTTTGCGCGATAAAGTTTGCCCTGATGCTGCATTTTGTCATTGGTGTTGGCGTGGCTGGGATTGCCCTGCCAGTCTGTTTGTGTCCAGTCGGGGTAAGTATTGACCCCCTGACAGCTTGCTGCATGAGCCTGACTGACTGCCAGTCCGGTTGTGAGTGAAATGGCGACTAAGTGCTTAAGATTCATAATATTGCTCCTTTACATGTGTTGGTTCTGTTGACGTTCTTTTTGAGAAATAACCAGTAAAATTGCCAACAGGCCCTATCCAACATAATGGAAAAACGGGAGGAGCGGCTTAGACTTTAGTCTAATTTTGATCGTTAAGTATTGTAATTGGATGGAATTGTGTCATCAGCTATTTCGCAGGCCTGTACGGGCGGTAATTTTGGGGCTTTGTCAGTTCAATCGTTTTCTGATATTACTACATGGTTCTATGGTGGGAACTAATGCGTTTCTTATCCATCATTCTTAATAATAAAAACAAGGAATTGCCATGGCACTGGATGGCCGAATGACGTCATTTAACGTCCAGAAACTGCTCGGGTTACTCGAAGAACTAGCGATAAGTTATACCCATATTGAACTCGGTGGTCGTTTTGGACTATGAGCGACTTTAGCGAGTTAACAGCGCATGAAGCGCACTAGCGTATATTGTTGGAAGAGGTATGGCATCTATGGTTGTTATCAGACGTAGTCTTATTTTGTATCCAGGCTTAGCCTTAGTCACGATATTGCTCGGCCTGCTCAGCAGGTCCTCGCTCATTGAGTTGCCCAGGCTGCTCTCTCTGTATGCCGGTGATACCTTGTGGGCAATGATGGTTTTCTGGCTATGTTGCTGCGTGAGGCCAGCTGTACGCACCACTGTGGTTGCTTTGCTGGCTGTTGGGTTTGCCTTTTCGATTGAATTTTCTCAGCTATATCAGGCGCAGTGGCTTAACGATATCCGTCATACACGCCTCGGCGCACTGGTGCTGGGCTTTGGCTTTAAAGTCAGTGATCTGGCGTGTTATGCGCTGGGGATCCTGATGGCAGCTGGTATGGATAAATGCATCCTTGATCGTCAAAGGTCAGGCATACAAAGTATGCGTTAAGCAGGTCTATTTTTTTCCTTAATCAAAATGAACGTGTGGAACGTTTGTTTAACAAGCCGATTTATGGGGAAATACTGTTTATCTACTCTGCTACTGGATAACAAAAAATTACTTGTCTTTTTCGCTTGCATCCGGGATGTGTCAAAAAGGTTAAGTTGCATATGTATTGGGCACTAATTTGTTACTTTACACCATGATGAATAATCATTTCTTCACTTTTTCTGATATAGTTTTGCGCTTACGATAGAGCCATGAACGATTCACAAAGGCAAATTTTAATGAATGAAGCTCAATACGATTACTTGATTGTCGGTGCAGGCCTGTTTGGTGCTGTATTCGCTAGAGAAGCAACTGATCAGGGCAAAAAAGTCCTGGTGATAGATAAGCGCGACCATACCGGTGGTAATATCTACTGTGAACAGGTTGAAGGGATTAACGTGCACAAGTACGGTGCGCATATTTTTCATACCAGCAATCAGCAGGTGTGGGATTACGTAAATCGTTATGTGACATTCAATCACTATGTCAACTCGCCGGTTGCCAGACACGAAGACAAGCTTTATAACCTGCCTTTTAATATGAATACCTTTTATCAGCTGTGGGGCGTGACTACACCCCAGCAGGCAAAAGAGAAAATCGCTGAAGCGCGTGCGCCTTATGCTGATCTGACTCCACAAAATCTGGAAGAGCAGGCATTATATCTGGGTGGACGCGATCTGTACGAAAAGCTCATTAAAGGGTATACCGAAAAGCAATGGGGTCGACCGGCCACTGAGATCCCGGCATTTATCATCAAACGTCTGCCGTTCAGGTTCACTTTCGACAACAACTACTTTAATGACCGTTATCAGGGGATCCCTATCGGCGGTTACAATGCCCTGACTGATGCTTTGTTTGAAGGTGTGGAAGTCAGAACTGGCGTGAACTACTTTGAAGATGCTGAAAACCTCAACAAGCTGGCAGATAAAGTGCTGTATACAGGTAAAATTGATGAGTTCTTTGGTTGTCAGTTTGGCAAGTTAGAATATCGCAGCCTGCATTTTGAAACGCAAGTGCTGGATGAGGAAAACTATCAGGGCAATGCTGTGGTGAACTACACAGAGCGCGATGTGCCTTATACGCGTATTCTGGAGCATAAGCATTTTGAATTTGGAACACAGGAAAAAACCGTTGTTACTAAAGAATACCCGCATGAGTTTAGTAAAGACAACGAACCTTATTACCCCATTAACGACGAAACCAATAATGCGCTGTTAGCACGCTATCAGGAGTTGGCAAAAACAGCCCCTTACGCTGATAAGTTTATTTTTGGTGGTCGTCTTGCCGACTACAAATACTATGATATGGACGACACCATAGAAGCAGCACTGGCATTAACCGGCAAGGAATTGGCATAACATCATGAGTCGTAAAGTTTATATCGCAAGAAACTACCGTTCTAAGTTCGATGCGGCCGGTAAGGCAAAGATGGACTGTGAGACCATTCTACAGAACAACGGTTGGCAAAATATCGGCTTTAAACAGACCTGGATTGCAAATTCAATACTGGGTACGCTGATCAGTGCACTGGGCGTGAGTTGGGCGCTGTTGAGACTGAAGTCCGGCAGCACGGTGTGCCTGCAGTATCCGTTTAACAAATTTTATGGTTACTGCTTGTGGGGCGCAAAACTGAAAAACAGTAAAGTGCTGACCCTGGTGCACGACGTGCGTAGCCTCAAAGGTAAGTACGGCCACTCAGAAAAAGAAATTAAGATGCTGAATAAATCAGACCAGCTGATCGTGCATAACGACAAAATGCGGGCCTGGTTTGAAGAGCAGAACATACAGGCTGAGATTGCCAACATCGAAGCGTTTGACTATCTGCATACCGATAACCCGAATGCTCACCGTACGCCAACGGACTATGAGCAAATTCGGGTCGTGTTTGCTGGTAACATGGGTCCATTTGTGTATGAGCTGGATGCGCTTGAGCGCGGCAACTTCAAGTTTGATCTGTATGGTGTTGGTTATGATGAGAAGAAAGTCAAAAACATCAACAATACGATACTGGACTACAAAGGCTGTTTTCCATCAGACAAAGTGATTGATCATATTGATGGGGACTTTGGCCTGGTTTGGTATGGCAATACACTGGATACCTGTGATGGTGTGACGGGTCAGTACCTTAAGTACAACAATCCGCATAAATTGTCTCTGTATTTGTTGTGTGATATGCCGATCATCATCTGGGACAAAGCAGCAATGGCTGATTTTGTTGAGGAGCAGGGGATAGGTTTTAAAGTCAGTTCGTTGCGTGACATTAAAACCCGCCTTGCGGAGCTGACACCAGAGCAAATCGATCAGATGAAGGAGAATGTTCAAAGAGTAAAAGCGGATGTGCAGTCGGGTCAGTATCTGACTCGTGCTTTGGACAGGCTGGTTTAACGGACGTTCCGGCTCATAACCATAACCATGGCCAGGTGGCAGGCTTACTGTGCCAGCCCCTGGCCTGATTGCTTAGCGGCGTCGTCTGCGCAGCAGCAACAATCCACTCAGTAGTGCCCAAGGGCTGAATGAGCCTGAGTTGCCATCGTCTTTATCATCGTCTCCATTATCCGGATTGGGATCCGCTTTAACGGTCACTGTTACGCTTGCATAGTCGCTGCCCCCTTGTCCATCTGCGATATCATAGCGAAAGACTTCAGTGCCGGAAAAATCGTCTTGTGGTGTATACACTAACTGATTATTGCTTATGGTCACCTGGCCTGCACCACGATAATCCACGCTGTTTATCTTCAGCGTATCACCATCCACATCCTGATCGTTGTCGAGTACAGTGAACGCATTATTTTTCGATGCAAAGTCAACGCTGTATGTATCGTTTTTAGCCTCAGGTGCATCATTGACAGGTATTACTGTGACGGTGAGTGTGTAAGGCGCACTGGTGAGTGTGCCGCTGGTAACCGTTACCGGCACACTGAGTTCGCCATGAAAGTGCGTAGCAGGTGTGAGTGTTGTACCCGTGACCTGGTAGTTTTCACCATCAGCCAGAGTGATTGCGTCTATGGTCATTGTTTGCGCCAGGATCAGATCACCCGGTTTTATCTGCAAGCTGCCATCTTCGTCAAGGCTAAGCGGCTTTTGCCCTGTGATCTCAGGCGTTGTGTCACCGGCGGACTCAGTATTGATACTGAAGTCACCCTGGTTGATTGCGAAGAAGATGTTGTCATGACATTTGACCTGAATGCGGGCTTGCTCGGTGCGAATATTGCCGAGCTTTACCTCATACTGACCAGAGTTAGGTACTTGCTTAGCCAGCTCGGTGGCAAATGTCTGGCCGCCATCTGCGGAAAGTAAAATATCCACGTTTTTGCAGGCAACCGGGGCATTTTCTGTGTCGGCAGTGTGCCATTTCACCAACTGTGTGTTGCCTCGCCATTGGCTTGACCCGTCTGGTAAGGTCACGGCAAAGCCTTTTTCATTGCCAATTACGGCGATTTTGACGGCATCATCACTTACGCCGCCATGGCCATCTCTGACAACCAGGCGAAAGTTAAGCGCTCTGGTCGTGGTGGCATAGGCTTCGCCAAAACTTGGTTGACCTGACAATATATCTGCCATTTTTGGCAATGTGCGTTGTGGCGTGCTGTTTGGGTTAAAGGTCCTGAACAGCGGCCTATTACCATCATCAATGCTGTCCTGAGCTTTGTCAGCAGAAGCCTCACCTAGGTCAAATTGTTGCCAACTGTAGCTGAGAGTGTCCTGCTCTTTGTCTGTTGCTGTGCCGCTTAAAGTAAAGGGAGTACGTGCTGGAATAGTGCGATCTGCGCCGGCGTTCACTTGTGGTTTGGCATTGTCGCGCTCGCTATGAACCCCACAGTTTTTACCCGATGATAGCCGGGCATAGCGATTCATTTGGTCCAGAGAATGGATATGGAAATAAGGGTCGGAATTGGCTTGCAGATCCTGCTCATCGCAAATGCCAGTGTAACCCATGATGGTTGACCCACTGGCCGGTTCATAGGCACTACCTGGAGCGCGGTTGCCACCACAAGCACCCGCCTCGCCATTAAAGGTGTGATCGGCGCCCAGTTGGTGGCCTATTTCGTGCGCAACATAGTCGATATGAAAGGCGTCATTGGTGGGCTCCTCGCTGCCGGTGATCCCTTCCGCTTTGAGTTCGGTGCAAACAACTTCGAATCCGGCAAGACCGCCACCCCCTGTACCAACCAGGTGACCAATGTCATAGCTATCGGCACCAATCAGGGTATTGATTTGCTCACTTATTTTATCTATGTCTTCGTCTGTATTGTTGAAAGGATCTGTATTCGGGTCGATAAAAAGCAATTTGTCATTGTCGCCAACCAGTTCAAATTTAATCGCCAGATCGCGCTCGTAAACGTCGTTAATCCGATTGACCATAGTGACGATGGCCGCCAGTGTTGTTTCTTTGCTACCGCCATGAAAACGGGCGTATTCACCTGTGGTAGCGATAGCAATGCGATAGGTGATCTGAGAGTTTGGCAGCGTGTCGGCATCATTGTTCTGTGCGAGCTGTGCCAGACGGTCATGCATCTGAGTATGTCGATGTTGTTTACGTGGAGCGTGTTGTTTCAGTGTCTTTTTGCCTGTGGGCTGACTGCTGCCAGTGTAGCTGCGGTAGTGGTGCTGTCCTGCACGTGGTTGAGGGTCCAGGTAGACACGTTGCCCCTGATAGTTGAAGACACCAAAGAAGCCGTTTGGCCCCAGATCAAATCGTCCGTAGTGCATCGGGTTGTTTTTTTGATGACCGCTGAATGTTTTGATCTGTGGGAACCTGCTTGCCAGTTCTGGCGCCATGACTTGGTTTGGTTTGAGCACAAATTCAACCAGCTTGCCATCTGGCAGAGGGAGCATCAGAGAGGTTGTTTGTGTGCCACTCAATGAACTGAGCTGCGCGTGCAGCGCACTTTGATCCAACAGGTATTGGCTTTGATGATTGTGTGGTTTGGCATGGTGTTGGTCAACGCTTTGCCAAAGCGGAGAATCCGCGATTGCATACGTACAGGCGACGTGTGACAGGGCCAGTGCAATTAGGTGTTTTTTCATAATCGTATCCCATTGATGAATTCCAATAGGACTGTAGCGTTTTGTTGCTGGTGGCTGGGTATCTGATTGTCTGCCTTTTGTATCCGGGCTGATACATAGTGCTTGGTACGTAAACGAAAAAGGCCGCACGTCTGCGGCCTGAAGTCTGAATCAGAATCCCGCTTTCCTTGCTGGATTACTGAGTGAAAGCGTAACGCTGTTTGGCCTTTATGCCTTAGTACACAGTGACATAATTGACGTTGACTGTTCCTTCGTGAAAGAGCTGGTTGAACTGATGATATTCTACGTCGATTTTAACCATGGCATAGTTGGTTTCCAGTGAGTAATCACCGCCTACTGAACGAGAGAAGGTGCATTCAGCTTGTGCGTACAGATACACAGCGGACGCAGGCTGTACAAAGTAGTTCAGTACATGCTGGTTGCATGACTGAAGTTCGTATCCTGCATCCAGAAGTTGACCTTTGATCTCCTGATACTGACGGCCATATTCAATAACTTCATCAACGCTGCTGTATCCAGCCCGGGTCGGTGCCTGTTCAGTTTGGACAACAGAGGAGGTGGCATTTGCAAGTGCAGTTGTGCTGGCCAGAGAGAGTAAAGAAACAAGTAACGCATTTTTCATAAATAAACTTCCTTTTTGCTATAAAGCGCTGAGATCAGACGTAATAAATTTAGGGTAACCTTTTGCCTTAGATCACAGCAGATGACAATGACGCGGTGCTTATCACCGCGCCTTTGAACTCATGGTGGTACATTATCATGAAACTTATGTTTCGATAAATAGACGAAATAAAGAAAGTTTTATTTATATATTTTTATTTTTGTGCAAATTCCATTCAAATTAACCTTGATTATTGATTTTTTCTGAAAGTAAGTGTGTGCTCACTATTGTTTTGTTTTATATGTATGAATATTTTCATATTGCTAGTTCTTTTTTCTTATTCAGATAACTTAAATATCCGATGTTTGGATAACAATTTGTTTATATTCCTTTGCCTAAGCGTGTTGCTTAACTAAGCTTAAGATCTGTTTTGAGCGAAAGCGTAAATGATGAATAAAGATGTCAATCAAAATAATCAGGTACTGAATCCGGCTGGTTGTGATGCCTAGAGTCAACCGCTGTGTTGTGCTGATTTTATGTATTGTACTGAGCGCAGGTGCACAGGCTGCGCGGTACTCTGTTCTGGTGTACCACGGCGCGAATCCTCCTTATAACTATCTGGATGGCAGAGAGCAGGCCGGTATATTTAAGGACATGTTTACCCGCCTTGGTGAACTGACTGGGCACGAGTTTGAGTTTGTGCCACTGTCTGTTGCGCGCGGGCATAAATCGTTTGAGTCGGGTGAAATTGATATTGAGCCGGGGGTAAACCCCAGTTGGCGAAAAAGCTCCCGAGTACCGGGTATTTATAGTATTGACTATGCGTTTTCTCGAGAGGTGGTGCTGGGTCGTGCAGAAGCACGCGCTTATAAGCAACCCGAGTCTTTTTACGGCAAAGTGATGGGACGCGTACGCGGTTATCGGTATGGGCCGTTTGAGCGTCATTTTGGGGCTGGGAAAATCGCGGTATATGACAATATTTCTGAGCGAGAGCTATTGGTGCAGCTGGCTCATACCCGGCTGGATTATATCATGATTGGCGATGTAACAGCGGCCTACTATATTGCATCAATCCCGGCTTACCGAGGCTTTAAGGAAGTCTACGAGATAAGCAAGTTGCCGGTTGCTATGCGCATTCAGCCAAAACATGCTGAGCTAAAGCAAGAGCTTGATCAGGCATTGAAGTTCATGATGGATCAAGGCGAAATCAGCCAAATTTACCGTAAATACGGCATCAACATGCTGCCTTTCTGACTCATATTTATTGGCCTCTATCTTTGGGTACATATGTAAATGACGCTCTTGGGACTGTTTCGTCTTGCTCATGGTGAATTTATGTCAAAATTAAGTCAATCAGTCCGTGTTTTTCTAGTTTAAGTCTTTGTTATTTAAAACGTTCCAAACTTGCTGAAGTGCTTTTTCCTAAATAATTATGAAATAAATTTCGCGTTTAACTGTAAAACATCTGTTACATTTAAGTGTTTAAAATACAAACTAATGATGAGGAAGTGACTAAATTTTTAACTGGTCCATCCAGTTGTTTTTTTCATCATGGGCATTGATCTTTGTGTGTATCTCAGATTATTTCTAGATTGCTTTTTGAGCAATAACCATACAAGGATACAACATGAAAATTACACTTTTGGCTGCTGCTGTATTGTCACTTTCAGCAACTGCCGTCTCTGCGAATACACAACAATCGGGCCTGCCTGATATCACTCCTAGTGTCGTGGGTGGTATTGAAACTCCAGCTTATTCAAGACCATATCAAGTTGCATTATTGATGAATGGCCGTCAGGGCTGTGGTGGTACACTGTTGAGTGAAAATTGGGTACTGACCGCGGCACACTGTCTGGACAATGCTTCAACAGCTAGCCTGACTGTCCGTGTTGGTGCGCATTCAATCAGTCGCGGCGATGGCGATACTTTGCGTGTATCTCAGATTATCATGCATGAGAGCTGGCGTGGTGCGAACGGCATTCGCTCCGGTTATGATATTGCGGTACTGCGCCTGGCAACGCCAGCCGCAAGCAAATACACCCCGGCTAAGTTACCAACACAGTCCATTGCGGATCAGTATGCCGGCGTTGGCGCTTACCCGACGGTATCAGGTTGGGGATTAACCTCTAATCGTGGTCGTCCGAGCGATGTGCTGCGCGAAGCTCAGCTACCTGTGATTTCTAACGCAAGTTGTAGCAGCCAGCTGAACTTTAACATCCCTGGCTCCGTCATTTGTGGTGGCGGCGAAGGCGGTCGTTCAGCCTGTAATGGTGACAGTGGTGGCCCTTATGCGGTCCGTGTTGGCAACGATTTCTACAGCATAGGTACTGTGAGCTGGGGTATTGCCTGCTCTGGTGCGACGGCATTTACTCGTACAACCAGCTACCTGGACTGGATTGAGCGTAAAACGGGTTTGAGCCCGGATAATCCGACGGATGAAAAACCAGTTGCTGATTTCAGTGCGTCGGTTTCTGGCATGACAGTGAGCTTTGCGAATCGCGCGACAGATGACAATGGCATCACAGCTTATGACTGGAACTTTGGTGATGGCAATCGCTCAAGCGCAGCAAACCCACGTCATACCTATGCCGCTGATGGTAGTTACAATGTGACGCTTACCGTGACAGATACTGCGCAGCAAACAGCTACTGTGTCTCAGGTCGTGTCTGTTGGCGAGCCGCCTATTTGTGACGTATCCCCCTGGGATCGCGCTACTTCTTATGCTTTAGGTGAGAAAGTGTCTTATCAGGGCAATATCTATGAGGCTATCTGGTGGTCTTCTGGTGCCCAACCAGACCTATACCCGAATGTCTGGAAGAAATTGGATAGTTGTGGTGGTAATGGCGATCCGGCACCGGTTGCAGGCTTTACTGTGGCTAAGTCAGGCCTGAGTGTTACTTTGACTAATACCAGTACAGATAACGGTCAAATTGTGTCAAATCAGTGGCAGTTTGGCGATGGTCAGAGCGCATCACAACCTTCGGTAACGCACACCTATGCGGCAGCGGGCACCTACACAATCCGCCTGACTGTGACAGATGATCAGGGTCAAAGCAGCACCCTTTCAAAAGAGGTGACGGTTGGCGGTGACAACAACTGTCAGGGTATTCCTAGCTGGAGTCCTAGCACTGTGTACAACACAGGTGATCTGGTTGCTAAAGGTGGTCAGGTATATGAAGCCCAGTGGTGGGTGCAGGGTGAAGATCCAGCCCAGTCAGGTCCCTGGGGTCCATGGAAATCTGTAGGCACCTGTAACTAGTCGCTTTTTTGCTCAGTCCCGGGTAATCTATCAGAAATTAAACGGTATACAGAAGATCATGGGACTGAGTCATCAGGCGCATAGCGAACTACGCAGGCTGGGCGAGCGTGTAAAAAAAGTGCTCACGGCGATAATGCGGGCGATGCCCGCACAAGCACAAACCATCGGCGGATTTGCTCGTCATATTGGGTGTCATCGCTCAACCAGCCAGCGTTTATTTAATGCATACAAGGCCAAGTCTGGCGAACAGGTGCTCTACCATTTACCCGGGCAACAGGCGCTGAGCCTGCTGGGAGAGCAGCTATCAGGGCACATTCCCTGTGATTTGATAGTGCAGTGGCGTCAGGTGAGTGAGCGCTTTTCTGCCACCATTCCTCAGTATGCAAGAAGTCATGCAGAACTAAAACGACTACTGGATAACCGGCAAGAGGACAAAGTGAAAGCACGGGATGTCAATCTCTCTGGTCAGGATAAGCGGGCTCAGCTGTATTATGCGGCCAAGTCGCTGCTTGGCATGAGTATGGAGGAGATTTTCTGTGCCTATGTACTAACCCGAGGCAAGGGCCGCGAGGGGTTTTTGCAGGAAGTAGCCATGATCAGCAAATCGCAGATCAAGCGTGAGACCGGTGCCGCACCTTTCGTGCAGTTTTACACGCATCCTCACAATGATGATTTCATCGCTCCTTTGAACATAGACGCCAATTGTCGTGTTGAATCAAAGCGCTTTAGTATCGGCATTGCGCAAGAGCTATCAACACCTGGGTTGCACCAGGCATTTGCCAGCTATTCACCCGGTAACAGTGGGTTGGTATTTGACCCTGTTGCGGGCCATGACCGCTTTGATGCAACCTTTATTTTTAATAACCCTGATGAGCTGGTTGACCCGTTAAGTCATGACAGTCAATGTAGCTCCACCAGTATTTCGATTAAAAATCCGGCCAAAAAGTTGCGCTTACTTGTGTTGATAGAAAAGCAGCTGGATCGCCACAGTTGCGTGAATGTCGGTTGTTATCATGGCAACCAAAAAGTGGAAGAAGGGAAGCTCAGTGTGGAAGATATGTGGACCGAACGTCTGCCAGAATTTCCAGAACTACGCTTGATTGACTTAAATGCCGGTGCGCAGGCATTACACTGGGATACTGTACAACAGCAAAAGCTCGACTATCTATTTCGCTACGCCAGCTTGGATCCTAGCAACTACCGATGTTATCTGATGGAAGTGGATTATCCAATCTGGTCCAGCACTTATCGTATTTACTTCGAACATCAGTGAGTGACTTTGAACAATTGCTGGGTGCATTCTATAGTTTCAGGAGATAGGCAAAAGCGGAACGGGTGATGTTACGAGCGATGATTGGCCTGTGGATGATGCTGTTCCCGGTGGCATTATGGGCTGCTACACCCAGTGAGGTGATTGATAAACTTCAAGAAGCCGAAGACTACTTGACGGTAGACCCGGCAACTACCTTAGTGCTACTGGAGCAGGTTGATAATGCTCAGCAACTTCCTACCTCTTTGTTTTTACGTTGGCACTTTATTCGCGTGCGTGCCGCCGTGCCGACCCATCAATTGGCACAGATGGAATATTCCCTGGAGGCTGTTTTTTCCCACCATAGTCACCCCTATTTTATCCAAAAACTACCCACCGCATTGAGTGCATTGGGGATTTGGTTGCGTCGCCATAATTACCTTAATGATGCGAGACAAAGCCTGGAATGCGCCTATAAATATGCTCAGTCAGAACAGCAGAAGCTGGTACTTACTAATAGTTTGGCATTGGTTTCTCGTCAGCTTGGCGATTATGCCAAAGCCAGACGGTTGTATGGCAGAGCCATGAACATTGCTGATAAGGCCGGCATTACATCAAAAAATGGCATTATCAATAATAACCTAGGGATCATAGCGTTAGAGCTGGGTGAGGTTACTGAGGCAGAGGTGCAGTTTCGAAAAGCGCTTGCCAGTTATCAGGAAATAGATAAACGATCCGGGCAGATCTCCGCGGGTGTAAATTTGTTATTTGCTTTTATTATCCAGGAGCAATTGTTGAATTATCAGCGTTTATACGGACCTACCTCCAGGCTGACCGCATCCTTCCCCAACGAAACTAAGCAGGCCATGTTACTCTGGGTTAATGCCCGGTTTATGCAACTAGAAGGTCACCCGGTTAGTCAGCAGAGTAAAAACAGTCTTAAATTGGCATATACCCAGCTTCAGGATGATAATGTTCGCCGCCTGGTATTCCAGCACCTGGCAAAGCCACTGGGTGTTGATGTTAATCTGCCCAAGCCGGTGGTCGTCAGACAGTTCGAGCGTAGCTGGTATGAGGTGGTTAAAGCTTGTGACTGGTAAGCATGCCACTGGCATTACCCCGCAAATTTATACCCTACACCATAGACAGATGTGATGGGGGTCTGGTCGGGTGCAATGGTGCTGAGTTTTTTTCGAATATTTTTGACATGGGTATCTATGTTGCGGTCGACAATATCGTCACTATTGGGGTAAAGCTGTTCAATAAGCTGGGCACGAGAAAAGACCTGTTGTGGATGACTAAGCAGCAAAGTCAATAACTTAAACTCGCTGGGAGTCAACTCCAGCGGCTGAGCCCGATAACTGGCAGTGAACTGAGCTGGGCTGATAATGAAGTCTCCCACTTTGAGCTCGTCTTGTTGTTTAGGTGCAAAGCGACGCAGTACCGCCTTAACTCTTGCCATAACCTCCCGGGGGCTGAAAGGTTTGCAGATATAGTCATCTGCCCCCAACTCCAGGCCGAGCAATCGATCAATTTCATCTTTTTTGGCGGTGATCATGATCATAGGTATGTCGCTGAATTGACGGACCTGACGACAAATACTCAGCCCGTCTTCACCCGGTAACATCAGATCCAGCAGCACAAGATCGACCTGATTGTGTTGCAGGAATGCGACCACACCATCACCACGTTCCAGGTGCGTGACGTTATATCCTGCGGCTCTGGCATAGGCGATAAGTACCTCGGCAATATTGGCTTCGTCTTCTACAATCAGCAAATGCAACTTGTTCATTATGGGTTCTCTTGTGGTTGACAGGGCAAGCTGAGGGTGACACAGAGCCCGCCCAGCGATGAATCACTCAGTGCAATGTTACCCTGGTGCGCTTCTATTATGGTTTTGCATAAAGCTAGTCCGAGTCCGCTACCACCATACAGGCGGCTTCGTGATGGTTCGACCCGATAGAAGCGCTCAAATAACCTGACTTTTTGCTCGTCAGAAACACCCGGAGCTGAATCTTCGATACGGATGATCACCCGGCTGGCCTCATGGGCGATGACTATCCTTATCTGGCCGCCGCTATCCGTGTAGCGGCGGGCATTTTCTATCAGGTTAGAGAATAGCTGGCACAGGCGCTCTTTATCTGCAATGACTTCTCGAGGTGAGAGCGTCATGGCGTGTGTCAGTGCGGTCATATCCAAAGTGATAGCGCGTTCTGCAATTTTACTCTCAAGCCCCTGAATAGTTTGCATAAGAAGCGGCAGAGGATCAATCGCGGCCATGGTGTAGCGATAACCGCCAACATCTGCACTGGTCAGCTGATAGAGATCGTCAACCAGACGACTAAGGTTGTCGACCTCGCTTAGTAACAGTGCTGTTTTATCGGCATCCATGGTAAAGACGCCATCTTCGATGGCTGTCAGTTGAGTTTTCAGTACGGTTAGTGGTGTGCGTAACTCATGGGAAGTATCGGACATCCATTGACGTCGACTTTTCTCATTATCTTCGAGGATCTGTGCCAGCTTATCAATGCGCCTTGCCAGTATCGCCAGTTCATCACTACCCGTTTGATTCGCCCTGCTGCTGAAGTCTCCCTGCATCAGTTTATCTGTGCACTTCATCAGTCGTTGAATGGGTTTGCTGAGTTGTTTTGAGACAAACCACGCCATCAGGAGTGCCAGTAGCAGTGCCGATAAGGCAATCCACAGATAATTGCTGAGTTGCTGGAAAATAAACTCGTCGTTGCTTATCTGTTTACTGGCCGTTGTCTCACTGACGTGGGCAGGGTCCCAGCCAAGCCAGCCAATGAGCTGGCTATCGAGCTTCAGAGCTTGCTGGTAGCGATTGCTCTGTAATGTGGGCTTACCTTCAATGCGTTGTTTGTTGTGGTCATACAAGCTGATCCGTCGGCCCGTGTCGAAGTAGCGGCGGTCACCATGTTGGGCTGGATTAAATATCTTATCACGGCGACCATCACGGTTTTGTTGTACCTGTTCCGGTTGCATCAGCTGCTGCCACAAACGACGATTGTGGCGTAAATTTTGCCAGCTGCCTTCACGCTGATAAAAAGCCAGCAAGCGCGTACGGGTTTGCTCAACATGACTTTGTTCACTGCGCTCAACCAGGGTCGCAAAGTCGCTGGTCAGGCTGCCTGCCGTTAATCCCAGCTGGATTGCAATGATTGCCAGGTTGGTGAGCACGATGGCCAGAAACAGTTTGGCAAAAAGGTTCAAATGTGGCTCCTGTAATCCTATGTGCGTCGTCAATTAAAGGTAATGAGTGCCGTTTTTCCGGCTGCCAGCATGCGATATTGTGGTCTTGTTACGTTGAGATGAACCGTACCCAGTGAGGGGGGGAGTGTCAGGCTTACCTGTTCAATTTCCAGACCTTTGCTGCGGTGCAGACCTTCCAGAACCAACTCTGTCTGCCCTGTATGGTGAGCCAGAGTGTGCAGGCTTTTAAGCTGCAAGGCAACTATGGTGTTGTTGAGGTGCAACACTGTGTTTTTTTCAATCAGGCTTTTAATAAAGGCCTGTTGCTGTGGAGGGGTCAGGTTGGTTGCCATCACCGCATTGGTGTCACCCAGCATCCAGGCTGCCGGGTCCTGAAGGGCTTGAAACCAGTTCTGCATATCAATGTGTAAACGCAGCTCTGCCTGACCATCTCTCAGGGTGAGCCTGGCTTTATTGCTGTCTATATTGTGTGCCATAGCAGCGTCGATCTGACTCAGCACACCCATTAATAGCAGGCAGAATAGGTATTTCATATGGGGTTACCTCTTTTTATCGGCACAAGGTGCCAGTTTCAACGATCCCGCCATTGCTGACCGTTTTTTGTTCAAACAGATAACAGTTTTCCTGTCCACTAATTGGGGTGTAGTTGACGTAGTACTGTGTGCCCTGATGCGTATAGGTCATGCTTCGAGTACCATCCGCCAGAATGGTATGTTGCAGGTTACTGACACCGCCTTGTGGTGGCGTCAGATTTGCACGCATCTGGGGGTTATCGCTACTTAAAGGAGCAACACGCGGAAGGATCTGGGTATTTACTTCACCCATTAAACACTGAAATACATAGGGAGCCTGATCTGACGTATGATATCGGTAACCATATTCACTATCTGTCTGGCCATGGCATAAATCCAGCGTGCCTTCGGCAATTTCACTGCCGTCCGGGTTGTTATGCCCAAACAAAGGGTAGCCATCATAACCCCAGCCCAGAATGGCATCATCGCCCTGGTTTTGCATAGCGGCAATCATACAGGTCGGCGCGGCATGGTAGTGGTAGTCATCCCCACGCCCGGCGTGGCCACCACAGTTGTCGAGCTGCCCAAGTGCCTTGGTATCTACTTTAGGGTCGTACTGATACAGGTCTAGCTCGCCTTGAGCTGAATAATCATAAATAGGCACTCCGTTTACCGCGACTCCGAGTGCCGCGTCGATGGTGGTGGGAGTGCCACTTAATTGCCGGTCAAGCGGAATGGGTGCTGCATACCCGGGCGCTGGCACAGGGATCTGTTCATTGCTGCCAGTGATGCCATTCATAAGATCATGAGCCGGGTAAGTATCGGATGTGATATAGGCATACTCATTGTCACAGGTGACAGCAACATCGTTGAATCCTGCGTTGCTGACAGACTGTTGTACCTGCTCACAGGCGCTGAGTGCGACATCAGGAAAGCGGTTTACGCTTACCGTTAAAGTAGCCGTATCTAGAGTCAGAGAATCGATGGCGTTTAGAAAAGTGTCCCTGTCTACCGTTATATTCTGAGCCAGAGGTGGGCTGTCAGACAGTGCGTACAGAGTAAAAGTGAAGAAGTGTTGGCCCGGAGCTTGCGGACAGGGCGGAGCGTAAGCTTGCTCGTTATTTACACTGTTATTGCCAAGGGTACCGATTGAGGCACCGGCTGCCATCGTTTGTATATCGCCATTGATATTGTAAACCAACCAATGCTGCTCGTTTGCTGCAGTGGCCATGCTGATAGCGTACTCTTGTGTATTGGCTGGTGCGCCTGCCCAGTTCAGTGGTGGTGACAGGTTATCACCATCACACGTGTAACTGGTTGGCAAGGCGCCCTGATTGTTGAACGCCGGGCTGGTCAGACTGAATGTGGAGGGTTGTGTTGTGTCACCAGCTGAGTCGTCACTTGTGTCGCCCTGGCTGTCACTTGTGTCGCCCTGACCATCATTTGTGTCGTTTTGCGCATTATTAGTGGTATCCGATGATGTATCGGTTTGCGTTGTGGCAGCTGAGGTACCTGAGTCCGATGAACCTGAACCACAGGCTGCCAGCAGGCTACATAATATGATTAAGAATAGTTGTTTCATGCAAACCTCAAAGTGGCTGTTGTTCTATTACCTAGTCTAGATGGCAAATGTGGGGATAAAATAGTGTAATTAGAATTTTTTAGTGTTTATAAATTAATTGGTTACGTTCATAGCAACATGCTTAGTGCGTAAATGTGTGGAAACTGTGTGGTTTGTTTACCAGGATAAAAATAATCCTGGTTACAAAGTATGTATGATTCAAAATACCGGTTGCGATTTTACAATGTGCTCAAAATGCTCCGATAACAGGTCGATAAAATGCCGCACTTTGGGTGAAAGGTGACGGCGGCTTGGATAAACCACATAGACGTTTACATCTGGCTGTGGGTACTCAGGAAACAGGGTAACAAGTTGCTGTTGCGCGATGGAATTGTCGACATAAAACGCAGGCAGGCGCGCGATGCCTATCCCGTCACGAGCCATGGCAGTTTGCATATGACCGTTGTTGCACAAGATCCGCTGTCGCACATCTACATGAAAGGGGTTGCCTTGTTTGTCTTTGAACTCCCAGCGATCCGGGGTTTTATGATTGCTGTAACAAATACTGTGATGCTTTTCCAACTCTTTTGGGTGATGTGGTTGCCCAAACCGACTGATATAGTCCGGGCTGGCAACAACGTAGGTTTTGCATTGATAAACACGTTTGCAGATTAGGCTGGATTCTTCCAGCTGTGGTGTCGCTCGCACGGCCAGATCATAGCCATCACTAATCACATCAACCGCTTTGTCTTCAAGGTCCCATTCCAGCGAAACATTTGGATAGCGGTTCAGGTATTCAGCTAACACTGGTTGCAGGTAGTCGGTACTAAACGCCACCGGGCAGGTGATTTTAAGTGTGCCTCTGGGGATGTCATCAGTCACATTTAGCTGTTGTGCTGCGGCCTGAGCATCCTGGATCAGCTGAGTGCAATTTTGGTAGTAAGAGTCACCTTCCGGCGTCAGTGCCAAGGTGCGCGTGGTGCGGTTTAACAGTCGTACACCCAGCCTTTCTTCAAGTCTGGCGACCACTTTGCTGACATGCGAAGGAGAGTGACCCAGTTTTTGTGCTGCGGCAATAAAACTCTTACTCGCGACGACTTCAGTGAAGATCTCTATACCTTCAAAAAGATTGTTATTCATATGGAAATAGTAACTTTACTTTTACCCTATTAATCATTATTAAAACCTAATATACACTGGTTGTCATCAGCTTGAGGTGAACGCTTATCGAAGTGAGCACCTATACAAACCTAAGTTAGTCTTATTTTGAGAGGGTAATCCCATGAAAGTATTAGTATTTGCAGCCAGCAACAGCCGTCAATCTATTAACCAGCAACTTGCAAGCTATGCTGCCTCGTTGATCCCCAATGCAGAGGTCGAAGTGTTAGACCTGAATGATTATGAAATGCCAATTTACAGCATTGAACGTGAAACAGACAGTGGCATACCAGACGAGGCACAGCGCTTCTTCGCCAAAATTGGTGCTGCGGATGCGATTATTGTTTCTTTTGCTGAGCACAATGGCAGTTATACAGCGGCCTACAAAAACTTGTTTGACTGGACATCACGCATCGATATGAAGGTATACCAGAATACACCTATGCTGATGATGGCCACGTCTCCGGGTCCAGGTGGAGCAAAAAGTGTATTGGCATCGGCTGTGGGTTCTGCCCCTTATTTTGCTGCTGATGTTAAAGCCAATCTGTCTGTACCTAGCTTCTTTGATAATTTTGATTTAGAAGCAGGTGAACTTAAAAATACTGAGATTAAACAGGAGCTTGAAGCTGCCCTAAAGTTGTTGCACTAAGCTAATTTGAGCGCTTAAGCACCTTATTAATTCAGGCCGGATGATACAAAATATTTTCCGGCCTGTTTGATTTTTATTCTAACAGCCTAATTACTTTAAAAAAGTTACCTTTGGGGGTTTTCAAAGACAAAAAAATCTTCTAGTATCTTTGTCGTCGATTTGGGGCTATAGCTCAGCTGGGAGAGCGCTTGCATGGCATGCAAGAGGTCGGCGGTTCGATCCCGCCTAGCTCCACCAAATCTCTTATCCTTCCCATGTTGTTGTTTTTATTCCGCCTTAGTTACGATACAGTTGTCGTAATCAATGTTAATTTTTCGGGGCATGAATGAACAATTTATTTGCTAACTTGCCAGCTGATCTCAGCGATGAAGTCTTTCAAACACTCTTGTCTCATGAGCAGCTAAAAATTGAGCGGATCGTCTCTAAAGGGCACACTTCTCCGTCTCAGGGGTGGTACGACCAAAATGAACATGAGTGGGTGTTGGTGCTGCAGGGCGAAGGTGAGCTGACATTTGAAGACGGTCGGGTTGAGCGCCTGGCTGCGGGCGATTACATCAATATCCCGGCCCATTGTAAGCATAAAGTCAGCTGGACCGACCCTGAGCAGGAGACAGTCTGGTTAGCCATTTTTTATCGATAACCATTTATCCAGCACGGTCTGGAGCTTGTCCAGAGCAATGGGTTTGCTGATGTAATCATCCATACCAGCGGCAAAACAGGCCTCTATATCTTTGATCAGTACATTGGCAGTCAACGCGATGATAGTGAGCTGCATGTGCTGAGGCATGCTACGGATTGCTTTTGTCGCTTCAATGCCGTCCATATTGGGCATGTGCATATCCATCAGCACCAGATCATAATGTTCTTTTTCCAGCTGCTGCAAGGCTTGCTGGCCATCGGTGACAATGGTGACGCTGAGGCCCAGCTTTTCTAAAATGGCCTTAGTGACAATCTGATTGACCGCATTATCTTCCGCTAACAAAATATGGCCATGTAATTCTCCCAGCGTCACTTGATCGCTGTCTTCTGAATAAATCAGGCAGCACGTGGTTACTGGCCAGTTAAAGTCAAACTGAGAGCCTTCCCCTTGCACCGATTGACAATTGAGATGGCCACCGCACAAGTCAATAATATGCTGACAGATACACAGGCCCAGCCCGGATCCCCCATAGCGCCGGGTAGTACTTTCATCTTCCTGATAAAACGGATTAAAAATTTGCGGGAGCTTGTCTTCTGCGATACCTATGCCGCTGTCAGATACGGTAAACCTGAGCATTACCTGCTCCATGTTGCCAATGTTTTCTACTTCCAGACGGATAAACCCTTCGTGGGTAAACTTGATGGCATTATTGAGCAGGTTGAGTAAAACCTGTTGTAAACGGTGTTTATCACTGACCACCTCTTTGGGCACCGTATCGCCAATTACCAGCTGAAATCTCAGCCGTTTTTCAATGACTTTTTCACTGAATATCTGCTCCAAATGGTGTAATACCGCATATAAGTCAAAGGGCTCAAAATACAGAGATACTTCGCCCTGATCTAGCTTAGAAATATCCAGAATGTCATTAATCAGAGTCAGCAGGCTCTGCCCCGACTCATTGGCAACCCGGATCAGGGTGGTTTGCTCTGCGTTAAAGCTGTTTTGCTGGTTGAGTAACTGGAGGGTACCCAGAATGCCATTCATGGGTGTGCGTATCTCATGGCTCATGTTAGCCAGAAAGCGGCTTTTGGCATTGGCGGCTTCTTCTGCGGCGAGTTTCGCTATTTCCAGTGCCTGAGTTCGCTCTTCCACTCTGTGTTCCAGTTCAGATTCGCGCTGGAATACCTTGTCGCGCATCTGTGCAAACGCCCGGCTGAGCTTGGCCAATTCATCTTTGCCCCGGGTAGACAAAGACACATTAAAGTTGCCCTGAGTCAGTGCCTGTGCGGCTTTAGTGAGTTTGGCAATGGGCTGATATATGCTGTTCGAGAAGCGCCAGGCAACCAGCAAAGAAATGGCAATGGCAAATGCCAGAATAATCAACAACTGTTGACGCAGTTCATACACCGGGGCGAACACCACATGTTCGGGTAAAGTTAACGCGATGCTGTACCCTGAAGACTTGACAGGCGCATAGAAAATATAAGATTTAGGCCGGGTGGGGGTTTGAGCCAGCTGCGCATAGCCATTAAAGCCTGCAATCATCTTCAGGCCAATTTCTTTAAGTTGTGGGTCTGCTTCTTCAGTGACCTTTAAGCGTACTGCGATTTTTTCGCCAATGTCATTAACAACAAATTTCCCCTGTTCGCGTTTGAGTTGGATGATTTTGTCTGGCTGCCAGTGATACATGTAAATGCCTTCCTGAGAAACCAGCATAAACCGGGCGTTATCGTAAAACTGATGAACAACTTGTTTGGAAACAGCCTGTACCAGTCTATCTATCTCGCGCCAGGGAATGCTGCCACCCAGTAGACCAGCTACTTTACCATCATTGGCCAGTATGGTCGCTGCGACTACGATTTGTTTAACGCCTGTTGTGTAGGAGATCATCGGCTCGGACACGTAAACTTCAGCGTTTTGTTCAACATTTCGGCCTATGGTTTGTTGCCAATAATCGCGACGCGAAATGGTTCTTTTACGTGCCGTTGGTGACTTATCATCGAAGGTACGGAGCATATTTTGAAAGGGGTTTCCGCCTTCGGTATTGTGAAAGCTGCCGTCGGGCCGACCGATAATGAACTTTTCGTAAGTCTGGTCATGGGCGGCTTTTTCTGTTTGCAAAATGGGGGAGATGTGCGCAAAGTCCATGGCTTTTAAGGTTGGTTGGCGCGCCAGAGTCGCCACTTCGCTTTTGCGTTTAGCGAAATAGCGGTCGAAGATGGCGGCTGCATTATAAACTTTGGCCTGAGCAGCTGAGATGCTCAGACGTTTTGCCTGCTCGGTACTGTGCAACATGGCTAGTAAGAATATCACCAGCATTGGAGCTAGTGCTGTTAATCCCAGGATCACCGTCAGGCGCGTTTTTAATTGCATATATCAGATTAAAAAGCTTCTTATCTCACAAGTTTAGACAATATTTTGGCTTACACCTCTCGTTATTGAATTTTTCTCCTTAGTCTGAAGATATAAAGTGGCGGGTTACCGGGAGGTTGACCTCAGCCGATTAGTGCTTTGCTGAGATCGTCCATTCTTTATTCCATATCAAGTCAGCCAAGATTAAGGACTGCTACATTAGTAAGGTGTTTAGCCCCTATGAGTGGTACTAAAGCGTGATACTGAAATTTCTGATTTGGGCGTTGTTGTTTGGCTCGGTATGGGTCTCAGCTGAACCCATTTTACCACTGCACAGTGTCGCAACGGATGCTCGCAAGGTTGCATTAGGTCGGCAGCTATTTTTTGATACCCGGCTGTCTCGCAGTAACGAAGTAAGCTGTGCTTCTTGCCATCAATTGACAACGCATGGCGCTGACAACACTGCCCGCTCTAAGGGAGTCGCAGGGCGGCTTGGTGACGTGAAGGCGCCTACCGTCTACAACTCTGTATTTAATATTCGTCAGGCCTGGGATGGCAAAGCTGTTGATTTAAAAGCTCAGGTCACGCTACCTGTAGAAAACCCCAAAGAATTCGCCACCAACTGGCCTGTGTTGATCGCCACGCTCAATAAGGATAAAGCCTTCCTGGACGCCTTCACACAGGTTTATAAAGACGGACTGTCGAGTGATGCCATCAGTGATGCTATTGCTCACTATGAGCGCAGCTTAATTACCCTCAATGCGCCTTTTGATCTGTGGCTGCAAGGCAAGGGGAGTTTGTCTGGGCAAGCGCAGGAGGGATATCGTTTATTTAAATACTATGGCTGTATCAATTGTCATCAGGGTAAAAATGTGGGTGGTAATATGTTCGCCAAAATGGGCACTTTTGGTGACTACTTTGGCGATCGTGGTACTCCCATAGAACCTGCAGACTATGGCCGATACAATGTGACGGGTCGTGAGGCCGATAAGTTTACTTTTAAAGTGCCGGGTCTGCGTTTGGCCGCGAGACAAACCTTCTTTTTTCATGATGGCAGTGAAAACAGTCTAACTGGCGCTATCAATACCATGGCCCGATATCAGCTTGGCCGTTCACTCAGCCAGGCGGAGTTAGAGGCAATTGCCGCTTTTCTTGAAAGCCTGGTTGGCCAGCATCAGGAAATGACACAATGAAGCGTTCAATGAAACTTAACTTCCCTGTCATTGGTCAGTGCCTGTTGGTAATGCTGCTGACGGCTTTGATGGTGTACTTCTTTCGCGCTCATATTGCGACCGGAGAGCGCCAACATGAGCAGGTATCTCATTTGTTTGATGCCAAATCCATCGATGCCAAACTGGATAAATTTGCACTTGAACTCAGTGTGGGTAGTTTGCGCCATTTTGATGAGTTACAGCAACTGGATAGGGCATTGCAGCAGCTGACAAATAAGCAGCAAAATCGGCATGTTAGCATGGAGTTTCTTGCTTACCTCAGGTTGCTCAGACACAAGATGGCACTGATGGAGCAATTGAAAACCCAGGCAGTGGGGATGCGCAATGGCCTGACTTATTTGCCTGTGGTACTGGATGAAATGATTGCCATGCGGCATCCTCAGGCATTACTTGGCAGTACCATACTCGCCAGTCTGGTAACTTCTGGCCAGCCACTGGATGAACTGTTGCTGGATACCCGCATTCGGACTTTAGCTGAGGCGACTGTCGTATCGCAAAGCCATGCTTTACTCAGTCGTCGATTTGTCAATCATATCCAGGTTGCCGTTGAATACTATCGTCAGGTCCATGCGACGCGCCAGGATTATCTGGCCATCAATAGTAAGCAGGCCTTTGCTCTCCTTTATGGGGCACAAATGGACTTGCATGGTTCGCAGTTGAGGCAAACCCGGACTTTGAGCGAACAGTTGTTTGGGCTGACGGTGGTGCTGTTACTGACTTTGTTGTTTATCTTACAGCGGTTAAACAAAGCCAAAAACCATGCCTTGCAAGCCAGCCAGTTATTGCATGATGCCATTGAACGTCTGCAAGAGGGGTTTGCACTCTATGACAGCGAGGGAACACTGATGCTGACAAATCAGTGCTGGTTGCGACACTACGGGGTGACATCCAGGTCAGAGTTTCCGCAAACGCTGAGTGAGTGGCAACAACGCCAGTCGGAGTTTGTTCATGAACAAAGTGACACACCGCAACGACTGCAAAGGACAACACACGGACGCTGGTTGCAAATTCGCCATGCTCGCACGGCTGAAGGGGGATATGTTTACATCAGTGTGGATGTAACTGAGTTTAAAGAAGTTGAAGCGGAGCTTAAGACCGCGGCGGCGGTTTACCAGGCGACTCAGGAAGGGATCATGACCACCAATGCTGAGCTGGAGATCATGGCGGTGAATCCGGCTTTCACACGCATTACCGGATATCAGGAGCAGGAAGTTTTGGGCAAAAAACCTAACTTGCTCAGCTCAGGCCGTCACGATAAGCGTTTTTATGAGCATATGTGGCAAACCCTGCAAACCAAAGGTGAGTGGGCGGCTGAGATCTGGAATCGCCGTAAAGATGGCACGGTTTACCCTGAATGGCTCGCCATCAGTGCCGTTCAGGATGAGCAGGGTCAGGTTCAGCAATACATTGCGGTGCTATCCGATATGACAGAGCGCAAGGAACAGGAAGCCAAAATTGCCTATCAGGCGATGTATGATGCGCTTACCGGATTGCCAAACCGACGTTTGTTGCTGGACAGGATCTGTCAGGACCTGAAACAAATTGAGCGTCAGCCTCATCTGAGTGCTTTATTATTTATCGACCTGGATCGCTTTAAGCGCATTAACGATGCAATGGGGCATGACGCGGGTGATAACTTGCTGCTGGAAGTGGCCAACCGGCTGAATCACCTGGTGCGACGTACTGACACTCTGGCCCGTTTTGGTGGCGATGAGTTTGTGTTGTTACTTAGTCAGATCAGCGAGGTTGAGGATGCTGCAAAAGTCGCGGAAAAGATCCTCACTTCTTTGGCTCAGCCCTTCACTATCAACGGGTTTGAAGTGATCAGTGGCGCCAGTATTGGCATTGCCATCATGCCTGATGATGCCCGTGAGCAACAGGAGATCCTACGCCGGGCTGACCTGGCTATGTATAAAGCAAAAGAAAGCGGTCGTAATCAGTATCATTATTTTGCCCCTTCAATGCAGCAACAGGTTAACCGGCGCGTAGAGCTGGAACAATTGCTGCGCAGAGCCATAACAAGCAACGAACTGGAGGTATTTTATCAACCCATCATTGAGCTTAAAACGGGTCAGTTACATGGCTTTGAAGCCCTGACTCGCTGGTCACATCAGGGGCAATACATTGCACCGGACGAGTTTATTCCGGTTGCAGAAGAAAGTGGCCTGATCTCTGAGCTGGGGGAGTGGATGCTGATGCGCGCCACATCAGACATTGCGGCTTTAAATCGTACGCTCGATCTGGATTGCTGTTTGTCGGCGAATATTTCCAGTCAGCAATACCGGCTGGGCTTCAATGCCACAACCTTACGGCATATTCTGGTTCAGACCGGATTCAAGCCAGCCAATCTGGCGCTTGAGATCACGGAGAGTATTTTACTCGATGATGATGAGGCCATCCTCGCCTGGCTTGAAGGGCTCAGAGCGACGGGGGCACATTTATCGATAGATGATTTTGGTACTGGTTACTCTTCGTTGAGTTATTTGCGTCGTTTTCCCATTAACACCATTAAGATTGATAAGAGCTTCATTCATGAGTTCGCACATGCTCCGGACTCACAAAACCTGGTGCGTGCCATATTATCGATGGCAGCCAGCCTGGGTTTGTCTGTCATTGCTGAAGGCGTGGAGCATGTCGCACAGCTCGAAGGCCTCAAGGAAATGGATTGTGATCTGGTGCAGGGCTATGTGTATGCTAAACCTATGTCACTCAGTGAACTTGAGATCTGGTGTAAGACCTTTTCTCAAAATCACCTTCAGGATCTGGCCTAGACGTGCAAAGGTAAATGGTTCAGGTCCTGAATGGCAGCATTATGTGCGGGGAGTGCACGATAAGTTATGCGTGCCTGAAATGACGCGTTAAGCTGCACTCGTTGCTGAGAGTGATGGGTGTTGTGCAACCAAACCTGGTCTTGTTGGACGAAATAATACGCTTTTTGATAACACAATGCCGCCAGCCGGGTGGCTGCTCGCTCTGAGCATACAATCAATAAACTGAATTCCCGATAGTCAAGACTGGCACTGGTTCCCCAAAGCGGGTGCATTTTGTAGCCCTTGCGCTTTAATGCCGGATAGAGCAGGCGTTGAAACCGGCGGTTTTCAGCAAGTGTTCGTTTTATGCCCCATGGATTCCACAAACTGACGATTGCGCCATTCGGAGCTGCAGGGAGCGCGGCACAAGGTCTAAACCAAACATTCTGATAGAGCTGCCACAATTCATTTTCAATTTGACGGTGCATGTATTTTCACGAGTTACTTCACAGTGGCTTCACAGTATCAGCGTTACGGTGAGTCTGTCCAAACAAAGGAGACTCGATAATGAAAAGACAATTGATGGTTGCATCTTTATGGTCGTTGGTGAGCATTAATGCGATCAACACAGCCAACGCCGCGGACGAGCCGCATGTGCTGATGGTGTTAAGTAGTTATGGTAAACAGGTTGACGGAGAAACAACCCAGCCGGGTTTCGAATTTGACGAACTCAGCAAGGCCTACCAGGTATTCAGCGACAATGGCATTCAGATCACGCTGGCCTCACCGAAGGGCGGGCAGCCCCTGGCAGATGAATATAACCGGGATAAATCCTACAACAAGGCGTTTTTGAGTGATCCACAGGCGATGAGTGCCTTGTCTGATACCGTTAAGCTTGCCAGTCTCGATGGGCAATCGTTTGACGGCGTGTTTATCGTTGGTGGCAAAGGACCCATGTTTGATTTGCACCAGGATAGTGAGTTACAACGCCTGATCCGGGAAATTTACGAGCAGCAGGGCATAGTGGGGGCTGTGTGTCACGGTCCGGCAGCCCTGGTTGATGTGAAGCTGAGCAGTGGTGCATATCTGGTTGATGGTAAAAGAGTAAATGGCTTTACCAACCTGGAAGAGACGGCCTTTGGTAAAAAGTGGCGCCCCCAGTTTGAGTTTTTACTGGAAGACAAGCTTAAAGAGCGCGGTGGTTTGTTTGAACAAGATGGACTGATGTTGAATCAGGTTACGATAGACGGTCGTTTGATCACAGGTCAGAACCCTTTTTCTACCGCAGATACGGCAGTGGCCATGGTGCGAGCCATGGGGATTGAAGAGGTCAATGAGCCTGTATATAAGGACGATCGGAGTGTTAAGCTGGCTGAACTGCTTTTCAGAGACAAAGCTGCTGCTATGGCAAAATTTCAGCAATCGCCAGAGCAATATGATGTGCAGATGTTAGCTATGATAGGTGTCTATCAGGCCCGGTTTGCCAAAACTCAATTACAACTACACAATGCAATTGAGTTGATGACCTTTGCGCAATCTAAGTTTAACCACCCTATGATTGAGCTGACCATTGCTAAGGCATACATCAGACAAAATAACCAGGCAGGGGCAAAATCCAGCCTGCTACGAGCGCAAAAAACGTACCCTGATGATGCAAAAATTAAGGCTATGCTGGCCAGGCTGTAATGCGCTTTCGGACGAAAAAAGTGCGGCAGCGGCGTGATCTGAGCCCTTGCCGCATTAACTATGAAATTTACTAATAGCTGAATGGCTGGTTGTTTTATGTCCATTGTAACTAATAACGGTATAAAGGGTGGGGAAAAATTTGCCCAGAGCAATCTGAAACCACCATATGTATCATTTTTGTTTTATATTTGTTTTCTACTTGTACAATGTGAATAAATCCTTGCACCCGGGCTGGGTCAACTTATTATTTTTTCTATTAACAAAAGTCATGTACTTTCATCGCAATTCGGATTTTAAAATGTCCTGTCAGACGCTACACTAAGCTTGCTTGATAACTCAAAACGTCAAAGGAAGTGTGTCTATCATCATGAAGTTAAATGATAAATATGATGCTGACTTTAGCCGTGCAGTATTTGGGCCCTATGAGCTACACAAAAGGAAAAGGTTGTTAACATATTGTGGTGAAAGCGTGCGCCTTGAACCTCTTATCTATGACTTATTAGAATATTTTATCTGTCATAGAGATAGAGTGATTGGCCGGGATGAATTGTGCCGGGAGATCTGGCAACAGGAGTATGTCGACAACAATGCTATAAATCGGGCTGTTTCCGAATTACGGCGCTGTGTTTCCAAACATAAACTTGGGGTTGACGTGATCAGAACGCATTACCGCAAGGGCTACAGTTTCAATCTGATGGTTGAACTGGACCCCAGACCAAACCCGTTCCGTTGGATAGCTAAGTGGTTTCATCAGGCTGTACCATGCAAAGAACAGTGATCAGTAAAACATCTGGCTTTTCTGTTAAAGCCCGCTGGGCAGGCGTCGCTCGGCCGATCGTGCTTAATCTCTTTGTATTGGTTTAGTGAAGAAAGTGTACTAAACCTGTATCTAATCTAACCTCCGTGCTCGTGGCGGGCTAATTTCTATGATTTGCCTGCCTGCACCAGAACACCGCTGATCTTTTTGCCAAAAAAATATCAATTTCACTCAATACCAGCTCAATTTTAAGAAGCATATATGACGCTAATGATATTAAATACTTTTCAATTAAAACAAATGAATAGAAAAATCGCCCGTGTTTTTGCCTTTGTTTTGTCGTCCCTAAATAGAACACTTAAGTTAAGCAAATTGGTATAATCTAGGCTGTGCCTGTGTGCGTTGCTTTCGCTTTCTAACAGGTGAGAACGGGTTTGTTCCGTGTTTGCTAAGCCTTCTCAGAACATTTAAAAGTAAGAGCGCGTTTTTACGATAAATGCGTGGTGTGATAAACTTTCCCCAAATCAAAGGACTAACCGGGTATTATTATGGCACCGCCACTCCAACAATTCACTCGCTGGTTTTGTACTTTGCCTCAGAGCCAAAAACAGGTGCTGACTGAATCTCTCAGCCCCGTTTTTGTTGAACTCAATGAGGTGCCGACTGCCAGCAAAGAGCAAACCTTGCTGAGGCTGCTTGCCAGCCAGGCTACTAATGTCAGTCTGATTACCTTTGTGCTCAATCTACGCACACAGGTTGAGCATACGATGGCGTTACAGACCGATGCACTGCCAAGGCTGGCCAACGCCGGAGATCTGCTTTTTTATAGCCGTGCACAGGATGGTGACTCGCTCAGGAAAATTGCAGACGAACAGTGGCACTGGCAGCAATCACGTGAATCCTGGCTAGAGTTGAAGCGAGCTTACCTATCGTTAGAATATTTACGCCGCTGGTTGCAGGCCAGCTGAGTTAAATTTCACACTGCTTTCACGAATGTCGCGCTAGTGTGATTACATGATTGTTAGTTTGGTGACCAGGATGGCGCAAGTAAAAGTACTTTTAATTGAAGATAATCAGGATCTGAGCCGCAATATCGGCGAGTATATTGAATCACAGGGGGCGGTGGTGGACTTTGCACACACCGGAGAGCTGGGTGTGCAACTCGCACTGGAACAATTTTATGATTGTGTGGTCTTAGATGTGATGCTACCCAAAATGGATGGATTGGCTGTCTGTCAGCAACTGCGCACAGAGGCCAATCGCCATATTCCCATCATTATGCTGACTGCCCGAGATACGCTGGATGACAAGCTCAGCGGCTTTTCTCTTGGGGTAGATGACTATCTGACTAAACCGTTTGCGCTTGAAGAGTTGTGGGTCCGCTGTAATGCGCTGGCAAGAAGGCATTTACTTAATAGTGAGCACACACTGCGTCTGGGAGAAGGTGATAAGGCGTTGTCGCTGAATAATCAAACCCAGCACATTGAGCGTGCCGGGTCACCATTAACGCTACAACCAATCCCGTTTAAAATTCTGCGTTTGCTCATGGAGCACCATCCCAGGGCACTGAGCCGCAGCGAGTTGTGCGACAGAATTTGGGGTGATGAGCCGACGGATTCAGATGCACTGCGCTCTCATATCTACCAGTTGCGCAAGGCTATCGATAAGCCATTTTCCAGCCCGATCATCAAAACCATTCATGGTATTGGCTTTGCACTTGACATAGAAGGATAAATTGCCTGTGAGAGCGACTCAGCTACGCAATCGTATTGTCGTTTTTTTTGTTGGCATTGCCCTGTTTATCAGTGCACTGTTTGGTGCTGCAAGCTTCTTGTTTGCTTACAACATTGAAGACCGGTTCTTTGTCTCTTTGCTGGATGATGAAGCTCAGACCATCGCTATTCAACTTGAAACGGGTCAGCAGCTAAGGCCACGATTGGATTTTATTCGCTATTACCCGGCGCACGCGGATTTACCCGGGGTTGTGCGCGAAGCGCTTAAAGCAGAGCCGCACCGTATCGAATTTAGCGGTGAGGGTGTTGCTCATTACCACCTCAAAAAATTGCCTACCGGGTACTTACTGGCGGAGGTCAGTGAGCAGCTGGTGGTGCGTAAAATCAAAGGCGGGATGCTGAAGTTTATTCTGGTGTTGTCAGGGGGCGTATTGGTGCTTGCTTTGGTGCTGGCCTTTGTTTCATTGATTATGGCTAAGCGCCTGGTTAAACCTTTGGATACCTTAGTTAAAATAGTCGAAGATGCACCTGTTGAGCGTTTACCTCAGAACTTCTCTGGACAGTTTGTGAATGATGAAATTGGCGCATTTGCCAGGACACTGGAACAGGCTTTGGCAAGAATACGGCGCTTTATCCACCGTGAGCAGGCGTTCACTAGAGATGTTTCCCATGAACTAAGAACGCCGGTGGCCATTACGCAAAGCTCTCTGACCTTGCTCAAACAGACGCCTCTGAGCGATAAACAGGCTGAGCTGGTTGGCCGAATTGCAGATGCACAGCATCAAATCACGCAAAGTCTTGAGGTATTACTGGCACTGGCCCGGGAAGAAACTCTGGCGCATGACAGTGTACGTGTTTTACCTGTGGTAGAGCAGGTTATTTTAACTCAGGCTGAGAAAATAGCGGGTAAAGAGATTGAAGTCGAGGTAGAAGTTCCAGCAAAACTTGCGTTACCTATTGCCCCAAGTGCGTTACAACTGTTGCTGAATAATCTGGTCGGCAATGCGTTTACCCATATTCACAGTGGTGTAGTCTCGATCAGTGCCAACTCGCACTCTATCACTGTTGCAGATACCGGCGGCGGAATAGCCCCAGAGCAGTTAAAGACACTGTTTGAACCGGGCGTGAAAGGCCCGGATAGCAATGGCATGGGCATGGGCCTGTCGATGGTCAAGCGCCTGTGCGAAAAACTCGATATTGAGTTGAGTGTTTCCAGCTCAGAAGCGGGTAGTGTGTTTTGTTTGCAATTTCAGTCAGCTTAGTTGCTGGAATGAGCCTTCCTGAAAACAGTTTAGCGTAGTTGTGGACCAGGCTGCCTTCGGCCGTATCTCTCTTGGCTAAAGTGAATAATCTCTGTGCCATTTGTGTGTTTTGCATAGATACAGATAATGGACAGTTCTCTATTCATTTAGGTGAATGATATAATCAGTACATGATATGGTAAAATTGTCTGATTTTTAAGCTTTACTTTTGATTTTATGAGAGCTTGTCACTGGAAGTGGGTTATAAGTGATGTAAATTATATTTTTCTTGTTTCTCATATTTAATGCTTAATATTTTTAAATTAAAATACTAATTCTTTTTTAACGGTTTATTTTAGATTGATTTATGCGCAGTTTTTTTGTTCTATATAGCATTATTCTTTTTAACATAATGTTATTTCCCACTGCAGAAGCGGGAAGCTCATTTTATCGAATCAATGAAGATCAGAACCTTACTATAATTAGTAGAGATTTGGATGGCATATCTACTAATACCCATGGCGAAATGAGCGTCCGAGGTGCCGTTAATGGATATCCATATGTTGTGGGAGCTGGAGCGCCCCACTCTTCAAAAATAATATATAAGCCGAAGGATAATTATTGCGGTAAGGATTCCTTTATCGCAGAAACAGATGTCTCCGAAATTCCGGATGGTTGTCAACCTGGGCAGGCCTGTTTCCCAAAATACACCGCTTGGTCGCATACTATAAATGTGACGGTAAGTTGTGTAAATGATAAACCTATTTATGGCTATAATAGCTTCAAGGACAAGGAAATAAATCAGGCTACATCTACGCGTTATGCCTTTACAGTAAGTGATGTTGAAACTGATGCCGAACAATTACAAGTTGCTATTCAATCAGTAACAAACGCGAGCCTTCTTCCTCCATCAGCTTTTACCTTTTCAGGTACTGGTAGATACCGTGTACTTGATATCACACCTTCTCCAGCACACTTTGGGGAAGCCACAGTAATAGTTCGTTTGAGTGATAAGCAGGGAGGGGTTACCGACTCGTCTTTTAAGCTGACAGTGAATAGAGTCGGTCCAACGGGAATTACCTTAAATGAAGATACTCAGTATGAGTTAAAGGTGAAGGATCTTCCCAGCGTCGATATAAGCTTGGATGGTGAAATTTCAACATCCAAGCCAACTCATGGTATCGTGAGATTGGCGAGCGAACAAGCTCCACACTCCGCCGTTGTTACTTATGTGCCAGGTTCGAACTACTGTGGCTCGGATTCTTTTACTTTGGAAACTAATCCGACAAATTCATGTGATGGTTGTGGTCCTCCTGATTATGACCCGTGGTCTCACAAAGTAGAGGTGACTGTAAACTGTGTTAATGATGCGCCTAAATTTGGCTCATCAGGTCTGGAAGATCTCAACATTGACCAGGGTACTACCCGTTCTATGAGTTTTACGGTCAGTGATATTGATAACTCAGCATCTCAGCTATCGGTATCTGTTGTGTCCAGCTCCAATCCCCAGTTGTTACCCACAAGTAGTGTACTTTTGAGCGGCAGTGGCTCAAACAGGGTGATTCAGCTGGTACCTAATCCAAAAGCGAATGGCAGCAGTAAAGTTAAACTTAAAATCACTGACCCAGAGGGACTAAGTTCCGAAAAAGAGTTCACTTTAACGGTCAATGCGGTTGTAGGTGTTGAATATAAAAAAGCATTCGTGCCTGTTAGGCGTGGTTCGATTACTATTTTTAAATCTGTTGATCGCTCACCTTCTGCACCTGAAAAATTCTCGAATGTTGAACGCGATGGCAAGTATCATATCTCTTGGAATGAAAGTACAGATGCCAGTTACTATGTAATTGACCAGTTTATCAACGGAGTATGGGTGACCGTTGGCAGTAAAATAACGGGTAACTCTTTTAGTATTAGTAGCGGGAATGGTGCCAGGTTCCGATTTACGGCCTGCAATGATTATGGTTGTTCTAAGTCTGTTGATATTTACCATTATGTCAGTGGGGATGATGTCACGCTATCTGCTACCGAGGATCAGGCTAAAATTATTTTATCCAGTCAGCTTGGGATCCGTTATCACAGAGATTGGACAACTGTTATCTCTGAATATAATGGTACTGTAAGTCACGATACTATCAATCAAAGGGTTGTATTTACACCCAAGCCAAACTTCTGTGGCGCAGCGGCATTTAGAGCACAAGCTACTATTGAAGGCAATTCGGGTAGTGCCCAACACATCCCTGAAATTGAATCTGTTCGGGTTGTAATCAATGTTGCATGTCAAAATGATGCACCCACGTTAAAAGTAGGCAGTGGCGTTACAATGGCGCCAAGCTCTCAGGTGGTATATTCGGTTTACGCCTATGATATCGACAACAAAGACAGTGACCTTCAGTTAGAAGTTATTGATCTCCCGAATGTACTAAAAGTACTTGATATTAAGCGCAACGGGTCGCGATTTGATTTGACTATTCAGTCTGATTTCCTTGCTCTGGGTAATGAAGCATTGACCATTGCAGTGTCCGATGGCCATGCGAGGAGCGAAACCCATACGATACCTGTCACTTTTGATGCGACTGCCATAGAAACGGATAGTAGTATGCCAATGCACTTTTTGCCCGAAAGCATCTATAAAGGTGAGTTAAAGGGTGAGTCAGGTATTGATGGGGGCGCTTTTACTTATCGTTTGCCACTTTATGTGCCGCCAGGCAGAAATGGTGTTCAACCTAAATTAGCGCTTAACTACAACAGTCAGTCGGGTAAATCATCAGCCGGATATGGCTGGTCATTCAGTGGCATTGAGGCGATTGCTCGCTGTAGCACTAACTTCAGTACTGATGGCTACCAAAAAAATGTTACATATAACAATGACAAGCTTTGCTTAAATGGAAGCCGGTTGATTCTGGCGTCGGGCAAGTATGGTCTGAGTGGAGCGACATATCATCCGGAGCGTAACCCGGGTGTGCATGTTTCTCAATATGGCAACATGAACTCTAGCTCTGCTAAATTTACGGTGACAGATGCAAAAGGAGAAAGAAAGTATTTTGGTCTGTCGGCAAACAGTCAGTTTAAGCATGCTGGCGCACCATATCCACATCAATGGCTGTTGGAAAAAGTCCAGGATCCCTTCAACAATACCATCCACTATGGTTACACGCTTAAAGGCAGTGAAAGCCTGGGCTATCAAAAACTACTAGCAAGCATTAATTACACAGGTTCGGGTGATGCTAAAGGTGATCGTAAGGTTGAGCTGAACTGGCATAACCCCACACACACGCGGTATTTATGGGGTGGCAAGTTTGCAACGGGTGCAAGGCTGGATTATGTAAAGGCGTCGGCTAAAGATATTCAACGCGTATACAAGCTGGCATATAGCGATAACAAGTTAAGTTCAGTGCGTCTTTGTGCCAACACACAGTGTACTACAGAGCTGGCAAAAAAATCGTTTAGCTGGTACAGCTCTGGTTATCTCGATTATATAAAAACGGCGAACCACCCACTGGCAGAATTGACCGATACCCGTAACATGAAAATGGTAGGGATACCGTATTCTTCTGGAGCAGATTATAACGGCGATGGTATTGAGGATCTAAAAGCCAAAGGAGACATTTATCTGATAGGTGACGAACATCGCCTTAACAGAATGAATATGTCTCATTTCCCTGGCTATAAAACTGCGGTTGCTACTATCCCTGACGGCGAAGGTTATACGGGCTATCGATACTATAGTAATGCAATGTCGGGACGTATAGATTATAACCGAAACGGCATACCTGATGTTATGTATCTCGATGAGCAGAAGCAATGGCGCATTGGTGAATATAATCATGTTAATGACACATATTCCTTATTGCTAAAAACTAATATCGATGGTCAGTGTTTAGCTGCTGTTCCGGGCCACTCATTTGTCGCTAGCTGTAAATCTTTTCTGACTGATCTAAATGGCGATGGTTTTCAGGATATAGTGTCCAAAACTGATGCTGGTTATAGTTTCCATCTCAGAAATACAAGCCGTGGATTACCCACAGGCGGATTTAAAACTGTCGGCCAGGCCAGTGGACTGAGTAAGATAGTGTCAACGGATATAGAGTTTGCTGATATTAATGGCGATGGCATACAAGACATCTATATTCCCAATAGTGCTGTCTGGTTTGATCTTACTTTCTCAGAAAATAGGGTTACTGTTAAATCACTGGATATGGATGTGCTGGAAGGAATTGACTTAGTTCATCGAGAGAAACGCGCAATCTGGCTCGATAAAAATGGTGATGGTCTGCTGGATGTGATGATTCTGAATAAAGATGAAAAGAATCGTGATTACTACTGGACACTGCGCATTAATCAAGGTGGTGGTGCTTTTTCTGCAGCTATTAAAACAGGCTTGAGAGAATTTGGCTTTCCGGCTCTAAGTTTTCAGGACCAGAGAAATACTTACAATGCCAATGTGCAAACCTTCGACTTCAATCATGATGGCCTGGTAGATTTGCTTGTACCAGCTCAAGTGCTACAAAGGTACTCATGCTGGGACTTAAATTCAAGACAACCCTGCGAAGTGGCCGCTGAAGATTCAGGCGAGCCACTGCCATTGCTATACAACCTGGATGTTTGGCGCTGGAAAGTACTGATTAGCCAACCCAATAACGCAGGATTTATTGAGCACAAACTTCCAAGCTCTATCCGTGGCTCTTTGAATGGCACGGGCTTAGCTGACGTTAACGGCGACGGCTATCAGGATATTGTAGCAACCGAAGGGTTCGACCCCAAAAGTTTTGAGTCGAGCTGTGATATCAACACCAAAGGCAGCTATGGACAGATCTATTGCTATTCAGGCGACAATGAAGGTGTACATGTTTACCTGTCACAGGCGAACAATGTTCACCTGATGAGAGGAGTCCATAATCAATATGCAACAGAGCTGGAGGTGCAATATAGCCGCCTTGGTCTGAATGCCAATACAGATGCCGGAATTTACACCTCAGAGACTCATGATCTGGAAAATGCCCGCCATGTACGAGCCGGTGGTGGGTTGACCGTTGTTAAGCAATTGGATAAAGATGCGGGCAACGGGAAAGTACAAACCAAGCAATATCACTACGCGAATGGGTTGTTCCACACACAAGGTCGTGGGTTCCAGGGTTTTGAGCGCATTACAGAAGTAAATATAACTACAGGCATTAAGTCAGATACTCAGTTTTTTACCGAGTTTCCATTCGCGGGCATGGTAAAATCGAAAGTGCTGACCCGTCACAGTGATGAGGCACTCATCTCTCGCTATGATACAACGCAGACTGCATCAAAATGGTGTGACTCTGCGCCTGCTGATGTTTACTCCCCGCATGTGGTTAGCTCACGTGAGCGCACCTATGATCTGGCCACTCAACAAGAGATCACTGATAAGTCAGTGAAAAATAACTATGCATGTTTTGGCGCCTTGAAGTCAAAAACGGTGACGGTGAGTGATGAAACAAGCACTAAAACAAACTTTGTAGAAAACACTTATAAGCCGAGCAGTATTGACCATAGCTATGTAATGACAAGCTCTAAGAAAGGTAATGCCAGAGCGTATAAAGGGCAATATGCGCACACTAAGAGTAGTAACAGCGCGGTTTTATATACTGAGTTTTCTAATTTCCAGGGGAATAAAGCCAGAAATATCAAAGTATGTGGGTCGGTAGCTGACGATAAAGTGAGTTCGCTCAGTGGACTTTCGTGCAGCCTGGGTAGTGATGCAACCAAAGTTACGGAGCTTGAGTTTGATAGTTATGGTAATACGGTTAAAACGACTCACTCGCAAAGTGGCCAGGACAGCACCGTTGCTTCGCTCGAAGGCGTGCGTTGGCAAAGCACGACTTATGATTGGCAGGGCTATTTCCCGGAAGCGAGCTATAACAGCCAATGGGGCAAATCTGTTGCTTCACAGACATACAAGTATGATACTTTCTGGGGTAAACAAACTGCCGCTACCAATGTGCAGGGGATCACAACGACTAATCATTTAGATCTGTTGGGGCGTGTAACACTAACCGTCCAACACAAGGGGAAGCAGTTACTTAGTCAACCGACTAACTTCGCCTATACAAGCTGCTCGAATGACAGAGATTGTCCGGCTGCAGCGACGACGCAAATCTGGCAGGTACAAGATGGTAGCGTGGTGTCGGTTGTGTACCGTGATTCGCTTGGTCGTGAGGTCGGCACTAAGGTAATGCACTCGGCAGATAATATTGCATTTACCGAGCAACGTTATGATGCAGCAGGTAATTTAATTTACAAAAGCCATCCGCATAATAAACAGGATGGGGTGATTGGCAGTGAAACCTATCTGGACTTTGACGTTCTGGGCAGACCCGCGAGTAAGCAAACAGATGCAGCGCCACTGCAATACTCGGCTGCTTATCAATATGATGGTTTAACGACTCATATTGATGTCACTCCGGCCACTGTGGTAGCGGGTGGGGTGAGTAACTTCAGTGTATCCAGAACTTACAGTGGGAAAGAGTTGGTACATACCGCCGATGCTAATGGCGGCAGTACACGTTTTACTTACCATGCAAATGGTCAGCCAAACTACATAGAAGATGCGAGCGGTTCCATACTGCGTGCCAGCTACAATGGAATGGGCCATAAAGTGGCTATCAGTGATCCCAATATGGGCAGCTGGTCATATCAATTCAATGTACTGAACGAGTTGAGAAGGCAAACAGATGGCAGGGCGTATGTCACTACTTTTAATTATGACAAACTGGGCAGGACCATTCGGCGAGTCGCGGGCAGTAATACTGCAAGCTGGTTGTATGACAGTCAACGTGTGGGCCTGGGTTTACTGGATAATGATTCAACCAATGAATATACCCGCAGTTACGATTACAACGAGCTAGCCCGTGTAGAGTCTGAGCTGTTAACCGTAGGAAATCAGAGCATCAGCCAGAGCTATACCTACAACGCATATGGCATGGTTGAGTCAACGAGTTATGGCAATGGTTACACCAGTATTGAACATGTTTACACCAACTATGGTCAGCCTTATACAGACCTGGAAATATCCGGTAATGCAACCAAAGCGCTGGTGACTTATGATGAATTCAACGCTCAGGGTAAGCTTGTTCAGCAAACCTTCGGTAATGGACTAATCCAGCGGTTTAACTATTATCCGGGTTCATCACTGATGGAGAGCGTTTGTACCAGCTCAACGGGCGTATGTAGCGGAGAGAACGTACAGTATCAAAGTTACGCCCATGACGCCTTTGGCAACCTGGTGGGTCGAAATGATATCGCCGGTGGCAGGGATGAGCAATATAGCTATGATTTGCTGCACAGACTGGAGCAGACAACTATTTCTGTCGGCAATATCAGTGTTGATAAAACCTATAGTTATGATGCGGTGGGTAATCTGCTCAGTAAATCCGACTATGCCAGTGAATATAAGTACGGTAATTCAGACCGCTCGCTTGGCGGCAATGCCGGACCTAACGCAATTCGCAGTGTGTTGCTTAACAATGGTGATAATGCAACCTTTAAATATGACAGCAACGGTAATTTGTTGTCTTCGACGGATGGTGATTTAAATATTACCTATACTCATGCGATGAAACCTGAACGGATATCCCGCAACGGTAAACAGCTGAACTTTGTGTATGACGCAGCAAACAGCCGAATTAAACAAACGCGCTCCAATGATGGCACAACTGTTTACTATATGAATGGCTATGAGCTGGAAGTGGGCACATCGTCATCGGTGCATAAAGTGTATGTGGGTAATCATAGTATCATCAGTAATGACGCTGAGGGCGCCAGAATTACACATACGCATGTGGATCGTCTGGGCTCGATCACCAGTTTGTCTTCGGGTGATTTGCACATAAACCATAAAACTGAAAAGCAACTGACATTACAGCGTCGCAGTTACGACAGTTTTGGACGGGTGTTTGAAGCATACAACGAAGATGCCCTGGGTAGCTTCTTAGCGACACGCCGAGGCTTTACAGGCCATGAACATTTGCCGGATGTTGGGCTTATCCATATGAATGGTCGTGGATACGATCCTTTATTGGGACGCTTCTTATCTGTCGATCCCTTCATTCAGAGTCCGACAAATACACAGAGTGTTAACCCATACAGCTATATTTTGAATAACCCGCTCAGTGGCACTGATCCGACTGGGTATAAGTTTGAAACTGACTGTGATTCAGGAACAGCATGCGCAGCTGCGGAAAAAGCGGATAGTGGCGCGTCCGCAATGTCGAACTGCTCCAGCTCAGCCCAGAAAACACAGTGTATGCTTAACAGCAACAGACTTTCCAATGGTCAGCAAAATGAACAGTCTGGTAGTGTGCAGGGGGGCTACGAATTTTATAAAAGTCACGAGTCTATTAGTACCAGAGCTCGAAACTATGTTTTTGATAATTTTATCAACCCTTTGCCTGATCTTGAAGCTGCGGGTGATGCGTTAGCCGAGGGAGATCTCCCTGAATTTGCGGAGGCGATGGTAGGTATCGTTGGTAAAAAGGTCAAAGCTGCTGGAAAGGTAGTCGATGATGTAACCGATTTGGTTTCTGATCTAAAGGAAAAGCCAATTAGTGTAGATGAGGCATTAAACAGAGCAAGTAACTTCCTCAAACCAGATCATCCTGTGCGTAGTATTGAGGGGAAAACAGGGGTTCAGTTTATTCAAGAGTTTTCAGAAGATGGAAAAAAAATAACGCTTCGGGTAGGCTTTGATCTCAATCCTAATAGCAGTCATGTGAAGCAACTCGGTCCACATTTAAATCTACAGACTCAAATAAATGGCAAAATACAAAAGAAGGGCCCTCTTAAAGATCCCCATACTCCAATTGACCCTAAGACGATAAGAAAAGGAGACTATTAATGAATGTAGAAATTTTCATCAATTGCGATGGTGATATTATAGAGCCAGAAATTCAAATTTCAGGCTCTTGGTCTTCACTGTCGAAGTTTGGAGCTTTTTTAGAGCAGCTGAATAGTACTTCAAGCGTTAATTTACCTGTATTTAAAAATGAATTTTATCCTCAGGCGATAAAAAGGCTGGCTGTAAATTTCGAAACAAGTGGTAATGGGTTGCTTACTGTGGGGATAGACGGTCAGGTTTTAAATGTGGCAGGGAATGCTGTTGCGATAAAAAAACTAGCATGTTCTCTGATCAATTTTTTCGACGAAGACACTGAGGTTGAAGAACATTTTCAATTGGACTATTACGAAGGAAATGATCTTCTCAACGAGACATCATGTACTTTAATTTTTTTATGTGATCGGTTGTAACACATTAAGGTTCAGTCTACTTGGTTGAGCAGCAAAAGCCCGAAACCTATCCAGGTTCCGGGCTTTTGCTATTCACTAGTACTGAAGCTGTCCGCCGTTTTGAATAAACTGCACGTAATCCTGCCAGGCTTGCTCCACGCCAATACCCAGTATATCGGTGAAGACACGGTCGAATGACCAGGTGTAGTTGGTGTAATCCACTGCTGACTGGTTAAACTTACGGATAAACAGCGGGTCTTTTTCCTGTTTAATATAATGCAGGAAAAAGCCGGTGGTGGTGTATCCGCCCAGCCACTTTTTGGGGTTGGTGATGTCCGGTTGTCTGGTTTTATGAAAACCTGCGCCAATTCGCACGGCATCTGCCAGGCCTTCGGTATAGGCCCAGTAAGGACCGCCGTCTCCATAGCCATCGTGCGTTATCGGAGAGTTGTTGTAGCCATGTGTCACTTCATGGAACAAGATGCCGTCAATTTCGTCGCGGATCGCGTTGTCGTCATTGTTTCCTTCCCGGTAGACTTTTTCCAGATGCTTGGTGCTGACAGCAATGGTCATTTCGCCGGACCCATCCTGGCCGAGTTTATAGGCCACAAAGTCGTTGCCCCAGGCGTCTTTTTCTCTGAGTTCAAAGCGCAGGTGTCTGAAGCGTTGCGATTCTTTTGGATCGGTATAGAGCACCTGAGCCACGTCCACGCAGCGGTTTGCCATATGGGCAGCCGGGTCGCTTATGATGCGTTTAACTAACTGCGAACCCGCTGTTTCCGGGTTCATATCTACAAAATCAACAACCGGCTTGTCCCAGTTACCGCCGCCATTGTCACTTTCTTCTTTGATGTTAATAGTGTAACTGGTGGCAGACCAGCCATAAACAGAGACATATAGATTATTGCCTTGTGCCTGACATGATTCCGTTGCAGTGGGCGAGGTGCTGGCACACTGATAATTGCTGGTAGTCGGCTGACTGCCCAGGCCGATATACAGGTCGGCATCGCCGCTACCTGAGGTGGTTGCCGAGACTTTTCCCGCCACATTGAACGGCCCATAATGCTGCCAGCTCCCTCTACTGAGTGACTTGCTGTCTGTCAGCGGTAAAGTATCATCCGGTGGCGGCGTCACGCCACCCAGCAACTCAATTTCTGCTAACTGTAAAATCCCGGCTCCCTGGTTGGCTGTGACATTTAGCTTGTAATGGCGATAGGCCTGACTGTTAGTGACATTATACTGGCGAGTCTGATAGCGCGCAGAAAAGGTCTGATTGGTTTGTGTATCAAGTTCGTACCAGGTATTGCCATCGTTTGAGCCCAGTAATTGCCAGTCTTGTGGATCGCGGCTGGTCGCATCGTTGGCCGAAGTCAATGTGTAACCCGACACCATCTGAGGGGTGTTGAATTGGTAGGCTATCCAACCTGTAGGCGAGAAGGTCAGCCATTTACTGTACTGAGAATCGTCAAACGCTTTAGTCCGTCCTTCGGCTGTGCCGTTTTCTCCACTTGCAGTAATGACACCTCTATCAGGCTGAGTCAGATCCGTGCTGGCAAAGCTGGTCGGTGCGAGCAGGGCGCTGCTCAGACACAATGCAAGCGTACTTTTACTGTGGTTTTGGTGTTTTTTCATCCTGTTGCTCTCTTTTACATGTTGTATCTTAGTTGTGTTTTATTTTTGTATCGTTCCAATTTATTTGGTTTTTATAAGCTAAGCCCCTAAATTAATAGCTATGTTTATTGGCTTTGAAATTTATTGGAACGGTCTAAATATTGATCTTGTAAGATTGATTGTCAAATTTATGTAAATACTAAATTGTTTTAAAGTTGTACAATTTGGTTATAAGACGGACAGGCATTGGCGTGCAGCGGCTGCAGACGAATGAGGTGCCACTTTCTGAAAATTGCTAACTGGGAAAATAATCTATTGTTATTTATATGTCATGTACCCAAGTTGGCATCAAAGAGTAAGTTTATGTTATTATTCGCTTTTAAATGGAACACTGCGGAATCTATATCTCTGTAGAGCGCTATTTTTCGTAGTGAATGATAAATAAAACGAATGATTAAAGGAGTTACAATGAAATACTTACTTGGCTCGGCGTTGATTCTGACATCAACTTTGGCAAATGCGGCAGCAGATCAGTGGACAGCTAAGGTTAAAGTTGTTGAGATTTATACCGGCTACAAAGGTGGCCACTTTTTATTTAAAACTTCGGGTACGCATATTAACCCGGCAAACTGCGGTGAAACGGGTTTGTACTCGGTAGAAGCTGCAAATGCTGATGTTAAATCAATATATTCTGCTTTGTTGGCTGCTAAAGTGTCTAACCAAGATGTTAAAATTGCCATTGCGGGTAGTCGTTGTGGTACCTCCTCACTAGACCATGTGAGAAATAAGCCGTCTGTTTCTCGTATTGGCCTTTTCTAAAGATGAAATAGAGCCGAACTGAGGTGCGCATTGCCTGAGCAAGTTGTTCTAACTGGGCAGAATGTTTTCTTTGCACACTAACCGAGCAGAAGCGTGGAAGTGACTATAGCCCAAATGCCAGTATCCGCGGCAGAGCTATTTGTTTGGCGGTGTGGCGTACTGCTGTAGATTAAAGGCCTACAAAGTGTGTAGGCCTTTTTGATTGCCAGCCTTTTTTAAGCAATGCTAATGGGTGTTTGCCAGTGCTTTGCTGTAAATATAGTTTACATAGTTATGGCCATTGCTGCGCAGCCCTTCAGAAAGGTAGATAGCCCAGGATTGGTTAAATAAGCTAATGACACGCTCCACTTCATCAGCACTGTTATATGGTGTAATGAGTTTAGGGGAGGTGAAGCCATCATAGATGGTTCCTTGTGTGCTGTTTAGGACACCATTTATCTCTTGACCATAATAGATCTTGTTTGTGACTTGACTAAAGTGACTGATCATTTCTTGTTTGCCGTCATCGTTTAAATCCGCTGCAACTAACATGTCACTTGTTGCGGAACCACTATAAAAATAACTACCTGATCCAAACGCCGGGAGTGATCCTGAACTGGCTGGCCTGCTTTCATAAATGGTATTGCTGGAATAACGCTGATACATGCGCTGCTTAGGCTCTGTGCTTCTGAGGCGCCCAGGCTCCATGAGTGATAGTGTTTGCGTACCTGAATAGACCGTTTGATTTTTCCAGCTGGACGTGTGTGCATCCCAATAAATACCAATAACCTTCTTATCATCAAGCGCCACATATAGTTCCTGATTGGCACTATATATTTCTCCAACACCAGACAGGTCAGCTGCCTGTAGTTTATTTACGGAGGTATTGTGTGCGCCATGATAGATTGCGTTACCGGAAACTGGGTTGCCGAGCCCATCAAAAGCGGAGCCAAGTAGTTCGCTACTTCCCGCCCAATTTGTAATGAGTTGATCTGGCTCTGCACCTTTTAGTGATGCGATTTGACTGGCAACTAAGTCGTCCTGATTCGCATTATGAAAGGTCCAGCGTGTGCTTGCTATGTCGTTCAGTTTTCTGTTTTCTACTTCAGAACCAGTGAGAAACAGCCTTGCACCAGATAAACCCGTGCTGTTGTCTTGAAAATAAATTTCATCTATTCCGTCGCCGTCCAAATCAGCGACTGCTTTGATATCCAACGCTTGATTTTCTGCGTTGATCCTTTCGTGGATCCCTGACTCGCCAACCAGAAATACATCCTCTTCTGTGTTATCTAGTTTAACTAGCAGGTGAGGGATACCACTACCATTTGAATCTTCCATGGTCATTGCTTTAGCCCATAACGGCTCCAAATTGCTGCGATATCCTTGTGCAACGGGGTTGCCAATACAGTCTATGCAATCAGGTTTTCCACCTGTATACAGGGTTGTACCTGCAGAGACCGAAATCAAAGGTGCATAACGTGAATCCTTGCGTGCGTGAAAATACACTTTTTGACCAGGACCTTTGATGACATTCATACCTATACTGCGATCTCGGTGTCCCATACGCTGACTTATAAAGACAGAGAGCTCTTCGCTGCCTTTGGTATTGTAAGCAACAGTGTTGTACGCAAAGTGATTGGTCCAGTAGTTGTGCCCCTGACTGTCTTTTTGAGTTTGGCCCCCTGAGGTCGAAAAGAAAAAGTCTGGATAGACATTCGTTGGGTCTTTAGCTGGGTTGTAAAAATTACCGGTACTGGTGTCATCTGCTGGGTTGTATGGAACAATCGTATTGTTCGCTATTGTATTAAATGTTCCTGATAACAATACTGATGTTCTGGGTATCAATTTAAAGGTATTAAATTGGACTCGTGTTTTGTATGCTCCGGCCCGGGTTTGTTCTGCGAGTGGATCGGTTGCAAGCATACACTGAGTAGCGGAATCGAGACATGTTCTTCCACCAAGCTTAATGGCTGCACTTAAAATCATTTCAATTTTATTGTGCTCAATGATCGAAGGTTTCATGTTGCTTAGAATATAGATTGCATGATCTGCAATTTCTTTTATGGTGTTACCGGTGATCACCCATTCTTGTCCATTGCCGTTAACCCCTTCTACAAAGTTTTGTATGGTGTTGTTTTTGACATGTATTGGTCCATAACTAAACTGTTGAGCAATGCCTGAATGAAAACCCATACCTGCAGAGTTGATATTGAGATGTGCGGACAGCGCGCCAGAAGCGTTGAGCAGTTCAGACAGCATATTCTCTGTATGGGCTAGTGGAATACTACCTTTGATTACTGAATTTTGGATTGTGGCATTACCCACAATAGCAATACCAGAGCGTGCTGGACCCTGAATTGACACATTATCGACTGTGACATCATTACTTCCGCCAGCCAGGCCAATCATGATCATACCTGACCACAGGCGGCGATCTCTGCCATTAAAGTAAAGATTGTCATTATTTTCATGCAATGTATAAGCGGGATTTTGAATATGGTTCCAGTGGTGATCCCCTTCAAATGACAAATTTTTGATTGTAATTCCTTGCGTTTTACTTGGCACCATCAACACAACTCTTCCGTGATGTTGACCATCAAAGCCTTTACCTGAATAGTAGAGTCTTGGAGTCGGCTGGTCTGACACCCCTTCAATGGTGATATTGTCCGCTTTAATAAACAGTTTAGGTAGAAATGCGTTGTGGATACCATCAACCGGTGTGTCAGGATGCGCGTTGTGTTGTTCACTGAAATTATAATCACATGAGGCAACCATAACCTTAGTATGTGCAGGCCTTGGCGTTATGTTATTGGCGACTCTTATGGCCCAGCGCAGTTGCTCGGCTCGATTATAGTCACTCATATTTACGTTGTTTTTTAGTGCTTCTGGCATATCAGTAATAATGGCATCAACATTATCACCATAGTCTCCCAGGTTTTGCGTTTCCCAAAAAGAATTACTGTGTAAGGTCAGTGTATTATTGCTATCAATGCTGCTAGGCAGTGGCGACTCGCAATGATTACTCGCTTGAGCTTGTTTAATGCTTGATAAAAACACTAAACAAGAAGAGAAAAACAGGAGCTTTACTATTTTTTGTATCATGGTTTTAGGTCCTTCAATTCAAGTTTGATGTGTCCGCAAGAACTGGAAAAGCCTCTATAATCAAAAGCTTTAATTAAGAAGGTTTTCATCAGCCCCTGAAAAATCAGCCCTGAGCTGGCAATTGGGCCGTGTATTTTATACCTGAGTAACAGTAGAGAATAAATATTTTATATTGTTTATTGGGATAATTAACGAGCAGCGCCAGAGGAGTATGTTTTAATTTTATGTAGGGGTTGCCTGTTATTTACATGAGACTATGAAATATAAAGGCGAACAGTAAGGTGCTCTGACGAATGAAGTAAATATAAGGCTTCCTCAGGGGGCCATAGCCCTGAGGAAGGGGGTATGGGTAGCGAGTCTGTGTTTCGGCATTACTCTGAACAGACTCACTAACAGGTCTTTGATTATTCTTTGCTTTTCTGTTCTTGTTGCCATGCCCAGATAGGCGGCTTTATCAGTAATTTAAACCTGTATGACCAGCTTGGTGCGTGGATGAGTTGCCTGAGTAACTTTGTATATCCGCTGAAAAAGACGGTAAGCGGGTTTACGCTGTTAATTCGTGGAAAAACGCCATATTTTACTTCTGCCTCTTCTCTGGCGAAGGTGCCAAAGAGCCTGTCCCAGATTATGAAAATGCCTGCATAGTTTTTGTCCAGATACTGTTTGTTTGTAGCATGATGTACTCTGTGATGAGAAGGCGTATTGAAAATGGCTTCTATTGGTCTTGGTAGCTTCTTAACGGTTTCTGTGTGTAACAAAGTCTGAAAAACCTGCACGATCACTTCGGCCAGAAAGATGATAAACGGATGAAAGCCCATGAGTGCAAGTGGCAGGTAGAAAAACAAAGGAAAAAACCAGTCCATAGGGCCATGCCGATAGGCAACCGAAATATTGAAATGTGGTGAGCTGTGATGGACGGTATGTGTTGCCCAGGCAAAACCATTTTTATGTAAAAAGCGGTGTTCCCAGTAGTAAGCCAGATCGGCCAGTACAATACAGCACAATATGGTCCAGGGAGTAAGGGGTAAGTCTGTAATTCTAAAATTATCGTATACGTAGAAAAACACACCAACATAAGTCAGGGCCACAAGGGCGACCAGTAACATGAATAGCCCCAAAGTCACAAAGTTTGCAACACTGTCACCAAGCAAGTTTTTAGTGAATTGCTTTTTAAAAGCATAGCGAAACATTTCGACGACAAATAAGCTCAGTGCAATCACTAAAAACCACTCATCTATAAAGACTTCCAGCCACCAGACGTCGTCAGCCGACAGGGGCAAGGTTAAATACTCCATGGCTAATCTCCATATTCTATCAGAAGCTCTGAACTTACTATCGCACTGTGTTCAGACAGGTGATGGATCTCAATTACTCTGTTGATTGGTCGGCGGTAATCTATATTTTGCCAGGCATGTGCAATATCCTGATTGCTATATTTTTTTCTGGGTAACAGGCGTTCATATCTTGCCGCGCTCAATGTTACTGACTGTTTTACGGAGGACAGCGTATCTACAGAGTAACCTATGGTTATGGTGGACTGCTCAAAGTTTGCCGAAAAGTCACGATAAAACACGTAAACAGCTTTGGGCTGCTTTGTCAGTTTTCGATTCAATGACGTATCTGCCTTAAAGTCCTGCCAAAGTTGCTGTACCTGACTGGTTGGCATAACGGCTGTAGTACCGGAAATTACCAGTGTATTCAGGGCAACCAGCGGCTTCTCGCGTTGTGTTGATTCTGTTATGGCCCCTGGTACAGCACTTGTTTCCGAAGGCGTTCTATCTGTGAGCGTATGTTGCGCGGAAGAAATGGCCCGGGCGGGCATAGGTTGCAATAAGGCAACGCCCCAGAGTGAACAGGCGATGATACCAGTGACGATAAGTGAGCTTGCTAGCTTCATATCTAAATCCAAATACTCGGTGATGAATGAAGCATAGCCTAAGTTTTGAACTTTAAATTGTCAATGTGAAAATTTACTCTTGTTTGTGATGTGCCGGCCGAAACATATTAACCTCCAATGCTGCACCCTGGAAATTTCAATGATCACCTGATAAGAGTATGCAAATCACTGCTCGGTAAATTAGTTAGGTTTGATTTGTTTCAGAGACAAGTTTGTTGCAGGTATAACCCTTGAAATGGATTGTGTGTCACTGCAATTTGGCACAGTTATGTGAGTGTTGTGCAAAGTAGTTTAGAAGTCGCTTTCAGTTTGTAGACCTGATCGACCAGAGTAAGAGGCAAAAAAGACTCGGATAGCAGATAGTTGGCATAGATTCCATGCGCAACCAACTCAATTTTATCGTCACTTGCGTGTTTGTATTCATCGCGCAAAACCTCGCAGATAATCGTGATGAATTCATCCATGATGGCTTCCTGGTCTCGCTTAACGGGCGGCAGGCGTTTTGCTTCTGAGAATATCGCCTCTCCTATAATTGTTGCATTGACCCGCTCGCTAGAGCCTACAGTAAACAGAGCGTCTATAATGGATTCCGTTTTGTTTTTTGAAGGTAGCCAGCATAACAGTTGCTGCCATTGCTGCGAGTACCGGGAGCGTAATCGGGTACTCAGTGCGCATATAATATCATCACGGTTGCCAATGTAGTGGCGTAAAATGGTGCGTTTCACTCCTGCCGCCTCGGCGATATTTTCGAGTGATGTCGCCTGGATCCCATATTGTAAAATACAGGTTTCGAGCGCATCCAGTATTTCTTCTTTACGCTGCGCAGCCATGCTTGGTCTGGCCATGCTTTCTCCTCATTCGTTATTTCGGCCACTATACCAACCCCTCCGTTAATTGTCATGTTGACAATTAACAGCGGGGTAAGTTATGTTGTAAATTGTCATATTGAAAATTAACTGTTTAGGAAACATGTGATGTTGATGAGTTTGCCCTGGAGCTATTGGCTCGGTTTTGGATTATTGTTGTGGCTGCTTTATGACCTGATAAGGGGGGTGGCTTATCTCTGGCATCCCTATGCACGAGAAGAGCAACCTTATATGTACTGGTTAACTATGTTGATTTGGGCGCTGGTAGCGGCATCATGTTTTGTTTACCCTTATTGGCCCTATGTCTGAGAATAATGAGGATAATATGTCCATTAAATTTCGGTTTTATAGGACTGTGATTTTTGGTGTTTTTGTATTTTAATGATTTTGGTTTTTATGTTTTAATGGGTTTGGTTTTGTGTGTTTTTTATTTTAGGTTTTCTATTTAATATATCTTGATTTTTTAAAATTATAATAAAAAGCAGGCTACTACTTAATGCCTGCGAAAGTGACGGATATTACCAGTCAGATACTGAAGTACAGAAAGACACTGATGTTTCACGATCTTCGTGAGAGTTACTGTGGCGGCTTGACATACCAACTAACGCGCCGTTTGAACCAAGGTGCCATGGTTGGTCGAAGTTAGTTGGACCAACTGTTGAGCAAGTCTCTGCACTCAGAGCGAAACCGCTTGCTGAAGATTCAGCCATAGCAGCACAGGCAAATTTGAATACACGGTCTTCGTGTCTGTTGCTGTGCACGCTGTACATACCTACCAGGAACTTACCAGCAGGACAGGTGTAGTTGAAAGCCTGGTCATATGAATTTACATAGCCAGTCCAGCTTAGAGATTTGCGATACAGGCGAGCACCGGCAGAAGTCGTGTACTTACCACATTCAATGTTGAAGCGACGGTCTTCGCGGCGGTTATCGTGGTAGCTTGAAACTGACTTGATGAACATATTGTTTGGGCAAGTATAAGAAAGTACAGCGTCGAAATCGTTCAGGTAACCAGCGTTGAACGTGCTGTACAGGCGTAACGTACCGCCAGCTTGCATTGTGAAGTCAGATGTTGACAGCGCAGCATTGGGAACATCAGCTTTTAATGAAACAACGCCATATTCAGATACGTCGTTTTGGCTATCGATTAACTCGATAATCTCATCTACATTTTTAGCCTGTGACGCAGGAATTCTGTAGATGCTGTCTCCCAGGTTATATTCCATATAATTTGCAGCGTCTTGTGCAGCAAACGCGCTTAAAGTAGTGAAAGATAAAAACAGGGTTGCAATTTTTCCAATAGAACTAACTTTCATCTTTATAATCCTTTCAAGGTTTAATTTAAGGTGATTCATTAGAATCGAGATACATTTGATATTTAGGCTGGTAAATTGTCAATTTTATTTTTATTAACGTTGAATTTCTTTTTTATTTCAATGGTTGTTTTTATTTTGCAAAGTGGAATTGTTTTTTGTTGAGGATAGTTGGTTTTATATTTTTGTGACGACTGTTTTATAAGCAAATAAGTGCCGATGAGAGGCAGTTTATTTTGCTATCTTGATTAATTACTTGATAGCTTGTACGCAAATAGTGAACAACTGAATAAGCTTATTCTATTTTGTTATATGCATATCCTGTTCAAAGGCTACTGTGACATCAGGCACAAGTAAGAAAGTGCGGCTTTGTAAGATCCGACGATGTGAAGAAAGTAAAAGGAGTGGGGCATGCTCAATGCGTGGTTTGATACGAGTGAGTTCGGAGTGTTCATTCTGGCTCAGATGGAGTTGCGCCAACGTAAGCCATGCAGTCCGCCAGCGTGGCTTTATTTGGTAATATGTGGACTTAAACTAGCCTTCTCAGAGTCGGCCTTTACTGCCACCTGCTTTATTCGCAAAGAGGTCGATGTCTTCGTTGAGTATCTAAATGAACCAGTTGATGCTCGACGGTCTTTCACTATATTTGCTCTGTCATATTAAACGGTTTCATCACGTATAGATACGAGCCCTGTTGATCTCTGGCAATAGCTTGTTAGCCTGTACCCGCATTTCAACCAAAAAACAAAAAGAGCGCTCGCCGAGCACTCTCGTTTCATTTGCCTGATAATAGTGCAGGCTGTTTGCTATTTCATGTTGGCAATGTCGTCTTTTGTTGCATTCACTGTTTTCCAGGCGTACGACTCGCCTACAACACCGAAAGGATAGCCGTTCGCTGTCCAGTTAGGGTTTGAGAAGTAGTCATACTGAGTTGCGCTACCAAAGACATGTGGATACGCCATGATGCTGGTAAATACATTATATACACCATGTCCCATGCCATCGTTGTATACACCACCAGATGTGTCACCCTGCCTGCGAGCATGCGTTAAACCCTGATTGTGTCCTAACTCATGCACAAAGGTAGTTGCACCGCAGTCTACAGCAGTAATGGAGTACATCTTATTGACCTGAGACGAGTACAAATTACCATTGCTGCCCTGACCAACCCAGGCGATACCACAGCTAATTAGGTTGCTGCCTGCAGATGAACCAACACCCAGTAATGCAACCATGTCAGCATTATTTGCATCACGATATTGTGCAATGGATGCGCTGTCCGTCAGTGCATTTAACCAGTTTTCGTCAGCGGTTACCTGCGCACTGCCGATAGAAGCTGAAGCAACCAGGTTAAGTCTTAAGTCAATTTCGTTTTGGCTATAAACCTGATTTGAAAAAGAGATCAGCTGGTTAATTTTCGTTTGGATGTTCGATGTATTGGCAGCTGCTTCATCACTATACAGAATAGCAATATCGATTGTGTTGGCCTGAGTTAAACCTGAGGCCAAGGTGAGCGCCGTCGCTAAGATTGCTTTTTTCATATTGATTTTCCTTACTTCTTACTTGTTGTTTGAGTGTTGATAGGCGGGGAAAAGAGATCTTTAGCCCCTTCTGCAGGCGCACGCTCTTGAGGCGTGTGCTCCACATGATTCTTATATAGATCGCGTTTTGCGGCTATCCAGCCATGTTTGCCATGTGATTCAAATACATAATTGCCAGAAGGGACTGTGAATTGTCCGTAAATGGCATCATTGCCCACTGTCATCACTGAGTTATGGAAGCGATTACCTGAGCCAGTTACTTTTGCAAAAACACTTTTGTCACCGTTTGGAAATACATCTACCTGAGTGACTTCTGCGCGATGCATTTCGGTGGTCTGTGGAATGGTTAAATCAAAGGTATCTCCAACTTCCAATTGCTGCATGGCTGCCAGGTTGAATTCGACATAGGCTTCTTCACTAATATCTTTTACCAGCACGCCTGCTTCTATTAATACTGCTTTGGCTTCATCAGAGATTGATGCTATTTCTCCAATATCCAGCGGTGTTCGCTCCACGTCCTGGGTGATTTCTTTTGTTGTGCTTGAAGCAATTTCTATTTGGGGTTTGGGTGAACTTGAAACAACAAGAGGATCTGCCTTAACTTCGTTTTTATTCACTATTAACGCATCTTTTTGCACAGTGGGGGCTTGTGCAATTTCCGGGTTAGATCCAGAAAAAAGCCAATATGATATAAATATCCCTATTAAAATAAGTGAAAAAGTCAGTTTATTCATTTTTTATTCTTCGGTTGGCTGGAAGGAAAATGAATATAATTAAAGTTAACAAATGTGTCAATTAGGTTGCAAAAATCTTTTGTTGTGATCTTTTTGTTATGATATAACAAATTATAATTGTCGATAATGAATAAGTATTAGTCAAAAATTAGCGTAAAAAACAAGCAGTAAAAGTACTTTATTGCGTCAAACTGAATTGACTAATAGCATGTATTTATTGCTTTTTTATTTTTTATAAAGACGCCCATGGAGCTCGGTCTATTTATCTGTACCGATTATTGTGGCTGTTTTTAACGAGCGGAAGTTAAGCATTATTTACCCGGGTCAAGGAATTTACTCTCATGTGAGATATTAATGGGCTTAAAAACTAGCTTGGTGGAATATGTTATTCATTTTTATTATATCTGTGATTAATGCAATTTGTCTCAATCACTGACTGATTACCACTGATCATAACCCCCGAAATAGTAGCGGCACGAGATATTTTATTCTCAGTATGGCCTCTTATCTTGATGTAAGTATTAATTTTGGGAACTGCTTCTTACTCTTGATTGAAATCAAGGTTGTAAAAGTCTCAACTTGTTAAAAATGTTGTTAAAATAATACTGGCTAGATGGTAGGTGCAAATATATTGCTACTTTTTGGTTTCATTTGTACCTGAGTCTGCTTGAACCTATAGGAGTAAGGAAATGAAAAGAAAACACATAGCACAGGCTTTAATCATTGCGACCACTACTTTGTCGTCGGCAGGGGTGTTGGCATAAGGACATACCAATTCACCCGTGCGTGTTGCCATTGACCATCAGGGCATACCTTATGTGCAAAAAGACGACTCATTTGGTGCCTGGCAGCGACAAGCGCTGCCTTATGGACAAAAAGCGCTGGCGGCTTCTGGTGGATACTTCCATTATCACTTTGGTACGTCGCCAGAAGATCCTGGCTATGCATACTATGAAGGAGCGACATTCAGTATTTCAGAAAGTGGTAATGCATTCAGATATCAAGATAACAACTGGCAGCCTGTGACGGGGTGCTGGGGCGCAACAGATGTGAGCTCATTCACAGTGGATCATGTTTACTGTGTCAACGGGGATGGTACTTTAAAGAAATTTAATGATGCAACGGAAAATTTCGAAGGCCACTACCGAATCAATAACGAAGTCATTACCAAAATTGATGTTGCTTTGGGTGGGGTAATTTGGGCGATTACTGAAAGTGACAGGCTGTATAAGTTTAACGGGATAAGTTGGGAGCAGCAGTCAGTTGCGTGCGGAAATCTGTGTACACTTAAAGACATTGCAGTAGGAAGCGGTCAGGTTTATCTCGTTGTCAGTGTGTATGGCAGCAATGACGGCCCGCAGAGTGTGTATACATTGAAAGAGGGTGAACTAGTTAAGTTTGGTGCCTTTTATAATATTGATGTAGACAGAGAAGGGGTGATCTGGGCTATTTCAAATTACACCCGCACAGTGTTTTACAAGCGCCCGGGTATGAGTGAATTTGCGGAAGATATGCAAATGAGCCAGAGGGTCTCATCCAATATTGGTGGATGATAAGCCCATCTCAGTGATGGTAAGCATGGGTAAATACAGAATTATTTAGCCTGCATAAGCGATGTCTGCAAAGCGCGCCCCTGCATATCAGTGCTGAACGACTAAGGGGTGGTGATGACCACCCCTTTTCATGTTTAAAAGCTAAAGCTCACTTTGGCGTAATACGTCATGCCATCGAAGCCATAGGGCAAGGCACGCAGTGGGTAGCGCATCGCACCATTGGTGATGAAGTTCAGTACTTCGTCTTCGCCCAGCTCATCTGGTGTTTCATCGAACAGGTTATCAATACCGGCAGAGAGATTGATCTGCTCGGTTAGCTGATAGCCCATGTTAACGTCAACCAGAACAGCCGATTCAACCACGCTGGTTTCCTGCCAGCTGTTGGTTGGAGACAGAAAATCAGGCAGTTCGATGTGTCCGCCTGCAAAGTAAGTGACCTCGGTTTTGCCAAAGTAGTTAAAGCGCAACAGAGCATTCCAGTCGTCCTGTTGATAATCAAAGGTTAGCGTTGCGCGTTCTCTTGGCTGACCATGGGTCAGGAATGAGCGTCTTTGTTGATCAAGGACGATGCCTTCAGGGATCCCCTGTGGTGCGTTCACTTTATCGATTTCTGTTTTATTCTTGTTAGCAGCAAAGGTGATATCCAGCTCGCCACTGGCGATTGCCGTCGAATAAGAAGCGATGAAGTCAACACCTCTGGTGGTTGAATCCAATGAGTTAGAGAAAAAGTTGCCCTGCACTGCGCCCGTTGCGGTCAATGCCGTGTTGGCAGCAGGGAAGGCGTCTAGCTCATCACTGTTGACGCCAATGAAGCTGCCCAGGTTTATCCGATCGTAAATCTTGATCTGATAAAAATCTAAAGTAACGGACAGATCGCTGCTGACGTCCCAGGCCAGGCCCAGGTTGTAGTTGTCTGAAGATTCCAGGTTCAGGCCATCTACGCCCAGTGCGGCAGGGAAAGGTGAGCCTGCGGTTGCTGTATAAGAGGTTGCCAGCGTGCCGTCTCCACCTAAGGTTGTTGTAAACGCTGTATAACCGGACTGTTGTAATGAAGGGGCTCTGAAACCGGTCGATGCGGCAGCGCGCACTGCCAGGTCTTCAGTGAGTTCATAGCGGGTTGCCAGTTTCCAGATGGTATCATCGTTGGAATCTGATACATCTTCATAGCGCAGTGCTGCACTGATCAGCCAGTCTTCATTGAGCAGTGTTTCAGCTTCAATATACAGGGCATGACTTGAGCGCTCTGCTTTATTGGCTGCATCCGGTCTGAGTCCCTGGTAGGCCTGAAAGCCACAATCGGCAAATACTTCTGTATCAATTACTGAAGGAAACGAGCGGTCAGCGTTAGATGAGCCGCACGCATAAGACGCCACCTCACCAGGTACTATTTCATAATTTTCTTTGCGGTACTCTGCACCTACAGACAGGTAAACCGGCTCACCGCCTTCGATATCAATAATGCCGCTAATATCCAGGTTAGTGGTCCATTGGTCGAATCTGAAGCCACCAGAGTAGCCGCCTCTGGGTCCGGCATTGTCGGCTATGTCTTGCGCTGAAGCTGTTGGGTTATTCGCCAGGTACTCAGCCGCATAAGATGAATTAATGGTGTTTGATGACGAATAGTCGTACTGGTTTTCGCCGTATACGCTGGATACATCAAATGCCCAGTCTGGATTGATATCGCCTTTTAAGCCAAGTGCAAACGACAGGTCTTGCGCTTCATTGTCGATCCTCGGCAGGAAACCGTCCGGATACACTTGCGGTACGTTGCGCTCTGCACGGTTAAAATCCCGATAAAAGCCGTTTCCTAAAGCGGTCCGATTTGAGAAGCCAGCAAATGAATACAGTTCTTTATCGCCCACAGGCAACGCAGCGTTATAGAACACAGAGATAAACTCACTATCAGAATTACCCTGCTTCCAGCGCACATCATCGGATAAAGTGCCCGGTGCAATGGTGGAGGATCCCCCGGTATCGCGTTCGGCCCGGTTGGTTCCATCCGCATCACGATATTCCAGCGATACATTGATAAAACCTCCCTGGCTGCCCAGCTCAAAGCCTCGGTTCAGACCCAGTGAATAGGTATCACCATCGCCTTCGCCAGTAGAGCCTGCCTGAACAAATCCCGTGGTCACGCCGGTACTGTCGTTGAGCGACAAGTTGATCACGCCGGCAATGGCATCAGAACCATAACGTGCCGCGGCACCGTCTCTTAGGATCTCGACATTTTTTAATGCCATCATCGGGATAGAGTTCATATCTGTACCCGCAGCGCCAGCACCGACTGTGCCCGATAGGCCAAATATCGCCTGGGTATGACGACGTTTACCATTGATCAGTACCAGGGTTTGGTCTGGCTGCAGTCCTCTCAATGTTGCTGGACGGAACAGGTCTGAGCCATCAGAAACCTGAGTTCTGCTGAAATTAAACGACGGTGCGATGGCTTGCAGGCTTTGCCCGAGCTCAGTAAAGCCCCCTTTATTGAGTTGGTCGGTATCCAGAATATCAATGGGTGAAGTGGACTCGGTTGCTGTCCGGTTTGAAACTTTAGAGCCCAGTACAGAAATGGTCTCGATGTTTTGTTCGTTTGATTGTTCTGCCATTGCGGCGGAGCACGCAAAAAGTGCCAGTGCAACTGGCGAAAGTTTTATGGTTGTTGTCATCACTTACTACTCTGTTGATGTTGTTTATTTATTTTTTGTTTATTGAGCACGACGTTGACATAAATCAATTTTGAGTGCAATCGGATTGGACTAAAGTCGAATAGGATTTTTTCAGTATGAGGGGAACTTTTGACAAAGTGGCCAAACGAGTTAGCCACTTAAGCAGAGTGAAAGGAGTCTGATTTACTGACCACACTGGCTTAACCAGGGTGAAGTCAGACAGGTTTGACGAAGTATTTCGGCATCGTTGAGGGCTAATTGAGCGGCCTCAAATTGCGCTTCCAGTTCCGGCTTTTCGGCATCAGTCGCGACGCTTAAAAAGGCCTTGGTACGCTCTAGATGCCTGACTGCTTCACCATACTGATGTTCAGCCCATCGCCAGTTCGCTTCATATAGGGTATTGCTCATCACTGATTGCCAGTCAGCTGCGCCGTAATGGCCGGAATCCTGATAGCTCTTTACCACGAAACTACGCGGAACTTTATCCAAATCAGCTAAATCAACCATCAGGCCATTCGGGTCGAAACTATAGGCCACCAGACTCTCCAGGGTTTGCAGACAAGGAGTGATGTTGCCGCCCCGGCAGTAGGTAGGTTGCTCATTAAGTTGCTGCTGCAGTTTGGCGGGTAGCGGGCCGTTGGAATTGACATCGACACTGAATACCGCATTTTCGGCATATTTTTCGATTTCTTTGACCTTGGTAATGGTTTTTTTAAAGAACAACAAACGGATCTTTATTTTGATGACAAATCGCTTGTAGTCTTCCTCTGTTCTGAAGTGTAATCGGGTGTTGACGAACAGATCGCGCCCATAGTTAACCTGATAAACAAAGTGGCTGCCACAGTTTTTAAGGTTTACGCCCGGCCTTACTTGGCGGTTTTCTAACGTACTGTAGCCCTCTTCAAATTTGAGATGTAATTGCGACGTCAATGTGCGTTGATCCGTCGCGTTTCGGTGTGTCATTGAGGTAGATACACTGCCCGCGATAATAAATAAATTGACACCACCATGTACCTCCCCAAACGTACGACGTTTGATAAAGGTTTCATCGACGTGTTGAAAGTAATCGAGGCTGCCACTTTGCTCTGAGTGTTGTACTTGTGTGCCTTGTAGACAGGCATCGCTAACTTTGTGCATGACGGGATCAAATGCTCTGCCAAGATCATTTGCCCCGACTTGCTCACTGTAATAAATCTGGCTATGCGCTGCGAAAGTACAGCTCAGCGCCAGTATGGTAAAAAAGCTCTTCATATCCGCTCCCTGAATAGAAATCGCAATGTGCATAAGCACATTGCGATTAAGTATGGCAGGTTATTGCGCAAATGCCGTACCGTAAGTGGTCAATGCGCCCTCACATAAACGCCAGTTCAGGATCCCACGGGCGGGCGCTGTGACGTCGATGAAAGTGGGTGCCCAACGTAAGTTTCTGAAGCGTGCACTGTCTTCTTCACTGACCATTCCGGCCCTAACCGCTTCCTGGCGTGCAAGCTCACATTGCTTCCAGTCGAACTCATCACTACTGGGTAGTTGAAGCTGAGTGACATCGTAAGCCGCAGGGCAGGCATTACCGCGTTGTTCGCACGCAGTTTTCATTTCCTGTACCTTGTTCTCACAGGCATAACCAAAAGGGTTATCACGGCAGAATTGAGCGGCGTTAAAGAAGAACCAGGCATTGTTGTAGGCCAGATCTTTGATCCGCTCGACGGCTGTGCGCTGTGCTTCAGGTAAATACGCGTAGTAGCTGTTAAGCAGGTTCTGGGCGCGTTGCTCATCCAGAATGGCCTGTTTGAAGTCATCTTCCAGCTCACTGATCAGCCATTTCGTGGCATTGCGTACAATCTGATACTCAGGTACCAGTGCGCGTAAAGGCAACGATGAGTTTTCATAACGAGTAGTGTAGTAGCGCACCACATTGTAATCACTCAATGAATTAAGCTGCTGATTAAATCCACTTTTAGCGTACTTCACAGCCTCATAGAACATGTCAAAACAAGGTGTTGGATTATCAAGTGAACAGGTAATAATGTTGTTGGGGATAATCGTCAAGAGCTGTTTAGGGTCTCCGCCATGCTGGATAGCACGTACAGTGATCTTAACCGATGATTTGACTTCATCCTTAAGGTACCTGAGCTGACCACCGACGTTGAACACCCCGCCATACAAGTCAACATCCAGATAACCGCCAATGTCCGACTTATCCTGGTTACTACCGTAATCTATTTTCAGGTTAACGAGCACGTTGGCACCGTATTCAATACCTGTGACAAATTCATCTCCGATCAGTGTTTGCAGCTTGGTTTGATGATTGTTCGCGATATCCTGACCGGCTGCACTTAACGCGTAACCCGTGTTTTGATCTTTAGGCAGAAACAAGCGCTTTTTCGGCGTGCTGGAGGCACTAAAAGTATACGAGCTTGAGTAAGAGCTGGAAGCCATTTCTTTTGCCAAAGAAGCACCTGCCGAGACCCTTACTACCGGGAAGTTCACATCCACATCGACACTACCATTGAGTGTATTGAGCACATCGTCATAGCTCATATCAATGCCGGTTTTAAATTTAAGCTCGGTATTGCCATAGCTTTCGTCAATAACGCCTGCAACGGGTTGGACATTTAAAAAGCGTTTTTTCTGGCTATCATAGGCGGTGCCTATTGCCACGTGATCATTGATCAGGCCTGAGATCACAGAGCCTGACACTGATGAGCTAGAGATTTCAGCACGAGCTTGCTCATCAGCCATGCTGTGTCCTGCAAATGCTATTGCAAGTACAGGTAAATAGAGTGATTTCATATCATCTTTCCTTAACGAACTGTGAGCATATAGTCTTCAACTTCACCATACTGAATGTTGGTGCAGGCATTGTCTGAGCCGCCTCCCGCATCCAGCGCAACGCGCATCAGAGTGACACCATCGGGCGTGTTATCAGGGACTGATAGGGTGAATTTCACGGTATTGCCAGTAGTGCTGCTGTGTACCAGTTCATTGCTATCAAACTGACCGTTGTGGTTCCAGTCAATCCAAACGCGAGCTGCCAGTAGCGTTGGGTAGTTGGGGTCCAAAAGACCCGGTTTGATCTCGACACTGGCATCGCGATTTGCTCGCAAATTAAAGACCTTGCCAGAGACCAGAGTATGCGCAGTACTTCCTGAGGCATGAACAAAGTCATCTATTTTAATCTGCTCTATCCATTCCCATTCGTTGTCGTAACTATGGTTGGCGCAATATTTATTTGCTAACACGGTCGTTTTAAGTGCAACCGCTTTGTATTCCGGAGGCATAGTGGTGCAAGCCTGCTCCTGGCTTGTGCCGGCATACCAGCCGTAAGGGTTCGTAAAGTCTTCGTTGGCGAAAGTTGGGTATTGCGCATTACCAGCTGCTAGCGCAGCATCCGACAGCCAGAGTTGTTTGAGCTGATTGAGCTTTTCTTCTTTACTGATGATTTCGCGGGAGTCATACATTTGCTCCCACATTTCGACGAGTAGCCCGTCGTAACATTTTTTCAGCCAGTCATAACGACCCTTAGCTTCTGCCACAGTTAGCATATCGCCCAGTTCGTTAAAATTGGCTTCTTCAATCGTATTGGCTGATACAGTGCTCGCGGCGAGTGTGAGGCCACAAAGCACAGCAGCCTGAGATAATCTAAATAACGTATTCATCATTGCGTATCCTTACTTCAAAACATCACTGTAGGCACTGTAATCGCGATAGTAAGCCAGGTTGGCGGCTTCGTAATCGATGCAATAATTGCCCTCTGGGTTGCGCTCACAATAGTCGACCAGGTCAGCAAACAGGTTTGCGTTAGCCCGACTCGCTGTTTCTATTTCCGACAGTTGATTCAATTGCTCAGCATTAAACTGAGATGCATAATAGCGTTGCAGGTTTTTAGCTCGACGATAGGTGAGACGTTCCTCAATCCAGCGTGATGTCAGCTCTTTAACCACTAATTTAGTGAGATAGTTTATGGCTTCGTATCCCTGCGTCGGGATCAATTGTTGTAGGTTGGAACCTGAATCCAGGTATCTTGCAACATAAGTGTCTGTCACATTGTAGTCATCAAGTGACTGGAACTGATTGATATAATCGGTCTTTAGATAATTGACTGCGGATTCAAACAGGTTGAAGCAAGGTTCAGGGTTAAGCAAAGTACAGCTCATAATCCCATTTGGGATGATTTGCAGCAGACGGTTTGGATCGCCGCCACTTTGATAGCCACTGATGGTAATTTTGACTGACTGACGCTTCTCATCGTCCAGTTTCTGAAGTTGACCGTCGACTTTGACCTTACCTATCCAGTCTACGCTCAGATAACCGCCAATGGTGCGCTTATCGCTCTCGTTGCGATAATCAATTTTCATATTGATCACCACATTAGAGCCATAGGCAAAGCCCTGAATAAACCCATCACCGAGGTTTGCTGCTTTATTACCCGGATAGGCTTGGGCCAGGTCTAAAGCGGCTTGTGTAGGCTGGTAGCCTGCATCGGTTACCGGCATAAGGATCCGGGATTTTGGTTTCACTGATGAATATACGGTGTAGGTACCAGTGTATCTGTCGGCGCTAATGTCTTTAGCATAGTTGGCACCAGCATCAACACGTACTGCTGGGAATTTGAAGCCCGCGTCAACTTTTCCATCGATCAGTTTTAATGCCTGCTCGTAGCCCAGGTCCACACCCACACGAAAATCAATGTTGGTATTACCAAGGTGCTCAACGGTTTGGCCATCCACTGACTTTAACCCCAGCAAGATGTCGCCTTTACTTTGATAGGCTGTACCTAGTGGTGCCAGGTCAACGACATTCGATGTGGCTGACTGTCCATGTATTTCACTCAGCTTGGTCGGCAGAGGGAGTGACGTGGCAAACGCAGGCAAAGTCGCACAGGCCAGTGTGACTTGAATGAATTTTGCATAGTTCATGTTTGATCTCTCCATGAGAGGCCCACAGGGCCTCTATTCGCTTGAACCTTAGTCTTTAAGGCTATTTAAGTAATCCTGGTGCCAGGCTTCAGGAAGGTTGTTAAGTACATCCTGAGTGGTAATCTCACTGTCAGAGAACTCATTATCTCCTTGCATTGCCAGGTCACCGACCTGTAGGCCGTTTGCAAACATGGTAAAGGTTTCGCCAGTGACGTGTGTGCCATCTGAATCGGTGCGTTTTAGCTTGAGGTTGTAGACATTGTCGTTGTATTTCACTTCCTCAATGGCGGTGATCATCTCAATACCACTTTGGGTGCGGATTTGGTCACCCGCTTTTACTTTGTTAGCCCAGGCTGACAAACCTGATACGGTGACAACGGGATGTGATTCGGTCAGTAGCAGTGTTTTACCAGACGCGGTGGTCAGCTTAACCATTGGTATCAGCTCAACCCCAACTGAAATGTCTTCGATCTCAAGTGGAATGTGCTGATCTGGTGCAAACTGGCTGGCACCCAGCACGGTATCACCCACACTGAGTTGCTCAATGGGTAAATGCTTACCATTGGCCAGCGTGATCAATGAACCTTTGGCCAGACAGCTATAGACTACTTGCATTGGTGGATGTTTGATGTCTTTCCAGTTACTTTCTGGCATATCTGAGCTGCCGATCACATAGGTGAAGTGACGTGTCATAACGCGCGGACCACGCTGTTGCTCTACTTCAACAGCCAGGTTCATGATCCAGTGCGCGTCTTTGTAGCGGCCGTACAACATAGCATCACCGAATACGCCCATATTTCTTGGAATATTCCAGGACATGCGTGTATAAGGATAGTCAATACCACCTACATTCTTGACGCCTTTTTGCAGCGTGATGTAGTCAGAGAACAGATTGATTGCGTCAGACGCTTTGTAGTCATCTCCGATGCGTGACGCACCGCCACCTTCACGTGTTTGAATATAAATCTCAGAACCATAATGCAGTCCATCCGGCTTGTCGGTGATGGGCTGGCCCTGTGCATCTTTGATTAATGACTTGGTACCGGCACCTGTATTTGGATCATAGGTGACAGCCACCTGATTCCACTCAGGGGTGTAGATTTTTGTGACTTCACCCATCACTTCACGGAAACCACTGAATGGGATAAGGAGCTTTAACTGGTCATTCGGTGTGCCATGGGCGTACATTGCCTCGTAGTCGCAGTCGTCGTATTTACGATTCAGGCACACTTTGATGCGGTTCAGGCTTGGATCAGCCTCGTTACGCTCTTTGACGTCAACCGGGTGTGTGATTTCATTTTCCAGAATGCTGGTGGTGGTGCGGGCATAGCCGTCAGGCAGAGTGGCTGCTAAGCCAGCTTCTGCGTTGTTCAAAGTGGACATTTGCGCCATGGCGCCATTGGTTTTGTATACACCCAGGTCAGCCAGCAAAGTTTCCGGTGAATATTCAATGACGGAAGTCCGAATTTCAGTAACGGTCTGGCCATCTGCTCCTTCGTATGACACGGTTACATAGGCATCAGCGAAAATACGCTCTGAGTTAATCAACTTGGGCAGTACATCTTCCATACGACCAACGGAAGCAACACTTACGCGTTTTTGTGGTTCGTCGGGTGTGCCCTGGCCAAAAAACTCGTTGAAGCTTGGCATGACCAGCTCTTCACCTTTTTCATTCATCAGGGTCAGGTCGATATAGGTGTAGTAAGTAGTGCTGAATTCACTGTTGACCGCGGTTAACACCAGGTATTCCTGACCATCTTTGCGGGTCATTGAGCGAAGGCCCATATGCTTGAAGAATGAGCACAGCTTGCCTGTCTGACAGTCGGTGGACTGCGACGTTGACATGATACCGGCCATTGCTGGTTGGTTGGCTTTACGATTTAGTGTTTCTTCCAAAGATCGAAATAAAAACGGGCGATTTTTTTCTGTTATGCCGTGTCTCGCAAGGCGTTGCTTGGCTTGCTCCAATTCACCGAGTTGCTGAAATTTGACGATTCGCTCAGGGAAACGCTCGGTTTCTGGTGTGATGGGCGCTGAAATAGAAGCAAAAGAAGCTCCTCCCAATGCAGCGGCAACTGCTAGGCTAACCAGTTTCATACAATTTTCCTTTTAGTTTATTTTAAAAAGGCTCGTAGATAGGGCGAACCCTACCTACATAACTGCGAGCACAAGGTGTTAATTACCATCTAGTAATTTTGAATTGAATGTCTTCAACTTCTCCATAAGTGAAGGATTTACAAGCATCCTGCTTTAGTGGGTGTTGAGGGTTTTCCTCAAATTTGGCTCTCAAGGTAAACAGTTTATCTCTGCTCACCCAGGGCAGGCGGATGATTTTGCTTGAGGTGACACGGCAATACTCAATCCCATCTGCCCGGGAATGACAATCAGTGGTGTAGTAGTCATAGTTGTAATCATTACTGCCATTGTGACCTTCGTCTTTACTGAATGTGTCGTCGTGATTCTTATCCAGCCAGACAGTAAAGCGTGCACCAATCTGATTGTTACCATATAGATTGTCTATGGTGGCGCGAGGCAGGAAATTGGTCGAGCCAACAACCGTTAGGTATGAATTATCGCTGCGAGAGAAGTCGCTCAGAGCTGTAAAGTTATATCCTGACGCGTTATATCCGGCTACGCCAGTCACCTCATGCAATACCGTGGAGTAGTAATTGAAAGTCAGTTTGTCGATGTACAAGACTCCTGCATTGCTCGGGTCGGTAATACTGGCGCTGCAACTTGAAACCGGTTGCAAAGTTAAAACCTGACTATTGCTATCACTGTCACTGCCATCCTGATATCGGGTGGTCAGGGATATGTTGAATGTCCCACCATTTTCGGGAAACTGGATAACCGGGTTTTCGTCGCTGCTGGTTTGATTATCAAATCCAAACTGCCAGCTATAACCAGGCTGTTTGGCCTGATTGGCGGCACTGTTGTTAATGAATTGAACCTTATTCCCTTCTAAAATTTGATAGCTGAAGTCGGCAATGATAGGCAGGTTAGGAGAATCAGCATCGATCATCACATCAATGACCTGGCCCGCATCCACCACACCACAGCTATGAATGTAGGAGTATTTGTCATCTGAGATGGCGATTCGCATCAGACCGATCCCTGCTGGTATACTGCTGTTAAGTGAAAAAGTGGCGCTATTACCTGAAATAGTTTCGTTGCCGATGAGCTTTTCGGTATAGGCGAATTCACCATCTTTGTCTGAATCAAACAGGACTGTGAGCTTTTTGCCGCTGAGATCTTTATCAAAACCCAGCGTGTAGTTACGTTTGCGAGCCAAAGGAATTCGAGCGCCGACCTCTGACGTATATTCTCCAATGATATTACTGATTTCATGGGTAGCAATGCTTAGACTGCCGGTATGTACCTGAGGAGAGTTTTGATACGGCGGACAGTTGACATCAGCCAGACGGCTAAAAAAGTGTCGATAAGCTGTTTTGGTATTGTTGTCACTGAACTGAACTTCTACGGCTGCGCGTGCCAAAACATTGAGTGGTAACGCGTGTGATTGCTGTAAAAAAGGGTAAATTGGCTGATTATCACTCTTGCGCCAGGTGCTGCTGGTGCCATCGCCCCAGTCTGCATGGATTTGCGCTATGGTGTCGGTAGCCAGGTGGCTGATGTCGTAGCTTACTTCGTTGTAGCTGAATCGCGTATTGGCGTCTAGCGTAGACAAATTGCTGTCTGCAACAATGCCGACGCCCAGCAATACGTCACTCACATCAGCTTTACGCTGATCAGCATTCTTACCGGCGATTTCAATGAAAGCGGTTTGTTCAGCCAGACAGTAGCCGTACTCATCCATGCTCATGTTAGGAAACATACATCCGGCTGTTTGAGCACGTAAGAATACTTTAAAGGCATCCTGAATTGACCATTGCTTGGTTTTGACCAGTTCATAAAAGGCTTTGCGTAGCACGCCACCATTGGCATGTTCTGTTTTCCCGGTCGAAAAGTCAGCCACATGATCGATACTGGTGCCGTCCCAGGATGGCAATTCATAAAAACGCACGCCCTGATCGGCATAGATTGCATCCCAGCCGAACCACCATTTGCGATTCTGGCCATACTGACCCGCCTGCTCAGTAAATTGTTTAGTAAAGTATTCCGACTGACTGTACGCGCCGCTGGCCTGATTTTGGAAGTAGTCCATAACCGCAATGGTCACCAAGTCTGAGAAGCCCTCGTTAATGGCACCATCTACACCTTCAGCACCAATGCCTGAATTCCAGTTGGTGATGGCGTGGCCGATCTCATGTGCAGCAATACTTAGTGTGGCTTGAGAATAGAAATAGTAACCATCACCTGAACCATAGTTGACAAATTCGCCGTCCCAGAAGGCTTTGTTAGTACCAAATATGGTATTGCTATGTACTTTTTGTTTAAGCGGCTTAAGGCAATACCCACTGGTTGAACAATCTGAGGACTGATTCGGATATAAGTGTGCAAATTGATTATGAAAATACTGCATGACCACACCTGCATTAAAGTGCGCTTCGCTGGCATGGCTATAGGTAAACCAAGTATCGAAGTTACCGGTTACTTTGGTCGCATCGAAATTTTCATTTTTTTCGCCACAGGAGTATGACACGGGACTTGTATCTGAGTTTCTGGCATCAAAGGTGCTCAGGTAGGGGTTCTCAAGTGTGCATGAATCCAGTTCTTTTTTGACAATCAGGGGGTATCCGCCAAATTGGGCGAAAATCGCATTGGGATTGGTGTCAGTAAACAACAGGCGTTGCCCAGTTGGCGTAAATTCATCGTATTTATATGTTGTACAGGCTTGCATGCTGTCTGGCTGTGGTGAATAACAGATTGCGCCCAGTTTATCGTTGCCACCTATTCCGCCTCCGGGGACAAAGCTACTATCCAGTACTGTGTTTGCTGAAACGGTTTCTTTTGAAAAGAAAGAGGCTCTGGAGTGATGGCGGATCACGGTGCCCTGAGCGCTGTCGACAACCAACTGCTCCGCAATACCCTGGCGATTGACCTCGACCACTGTCACATCAAGTAACTTACCATTTACAACTAAATAAGCCGCGGTTGATCCACGGATTATCGTGTGATTGTCCTGATAATGGCGTGCAACGCTTGCTTTGAGGTCTGGCTTGAGAACAGTGGCCTGCTTCGTGAGTTCAACCTGACCACTGAGCAACTTGCCCATGCTCTGGATAACATTGCCATTCATATCTCGTGCAATGATCAGCTGACTATCAAGAATAGGTTTGCCCTGATAGTAGGCCTGATAGTGTTCGTACTTTGGCTGGTCACCTACGGCTTTTTCTAGCCGATAGGTCAGCGCAGTACCTACAAACTGAGCCTTAGTGTTCAGAGAGGTGTGTTCTGATTGAGCCGCTGTCGGTAACTGTGACCACAGGTGCTGCTGATTTAATAGCGCTTGAGATTCGATAGAAGCTGCGGCTTGTGTACTAAACAAGGTAACAGCTCCGGCGCCAAGCACTGCGCTGAGGCGTGTCATAAATAATCCTTTTTTGTTGCATTATTGGTGTTTAATAGAGTTAAAACTCTCAATTGCTCACCAAGTATACAAATTAAATTAATTGTTGCAAATGTTTATTTATTGTTTATTTTTGCGGGTTTTTTAGTTGGTAAGGATGGGTTTTATGTATTGGGTACGAACTTTTGTATGGTTTTGTTTTTGTTGCCCTTTGTAAATAATGGCAGGAGACATAATTCGTTTGTTGCGCTTTGGGGTACGGTTTGTGAGGAGGTGGATTATTTAGTTCATGGCTTATGAAGCCATCGTTTTCTCAAGCGGATTAGGCTTAGTGCGGGGCTGATAAATGGCTCTGACACGAGCGTGTTGGCCTGCCTTTGGCAATAAAGGATTTTTGAATGTTGCAGGAGTACTCGCCTGATCAGTGTCAATGAATGTCAGGCGAGCATGTCGAATTGGTCAAAAGAAAAAGCCGAAACCTATATGTATTATTACTGCAACCACAGTGCAATGCGTTCGTACATAAAGTCCCGGATAATGGGCTGAGCTTCAGCATTGGGGTGCAAGTTATCGTTTTGCATAAGACTGCGATCTGCTGCAATGGGTAACATGAAGTACTCCATCAGATAGGCGCCAGTTTGCTCGGCCACCATGGGGTAACTGTCAGCGAATAGAGTACTATAGCGTTTGCCATAGTTTGGTGGTATCTGGATTTGCATCAATGCGACTTTGGCGCCGCTAGCCTGACTTTTCTCGACCAGTTCGCGTAAATGTTTGCGGATCAGTTTAGGCGGAAACCCTCGCAAACCGTCATTGGCGCCTAGCTCGATAAGTACGTGGCTGGGTTGGTGGCTTTCTAGTTGCTTGTCGACCGTTAGCAGCGCATTATCCGTGGTCTGTCCCGAGACGCTGGTGTTCACCAGAGTGATCGCTTTTTGCTCTGCTTCGTATTTATTTTGTAACAAATTAACCCAGGACGGTGCTTGTTTGAGACCATAACCGGCGCTTAAGCTATCACCTATGATCATAATTTTGGTATCGTTGGCATTCGCTTTTAAGACGAAAAGTGTGCCGAAGATCAATACCACCAGTTGTAGGAAAAATCGCATCATGTCAGTGCTTTCTCAGTTAAATATTATTCAGGTTAAGGAGTTGGGTAAAACCGTCAGTACCTTTGAGGGTGACCTCACTATCCTTAGCGATATCAATTTTTCTGTCAAGTCAGGTGAATCAGTGGCAGTGGTTGGCACTTCTGGCTCGGGCAAGTCAACGTTACTCAGTTTACTGGCAGGGCTCGATATTGCCAGCAAGGGAGAGGTTTATCTCGATGGTGAAGCGCTGCACCGTCTCGACGAAGAGCAGCGCGCAAGACTCAGAGCTGAAAAAGTAGGTTTTGTGTTTCAGTCATTTATGCTGGTTCAGAGCTTGACTGCACTGGAAAATGTGATGCTACCAGCAGAACTCGCTGGTGAAAAAAATGCCCGTGAGCAGGCACAAGCCCTATTGGACAAAGTGGGCTTGTCGCATCGGGTTGGTCATTATCCTTCACAGCTATCTGGTGGTGAGCAGCAACGTGTTGCCATAGCTCGTGCATTTATCGGTACGCCAAAAATCTTGTTTGCCGACGAGCCTTCCGCGAATCTGGACTCTAAAAACGGCCACTTAATCGAAAGCCTGTTGTTTGATTTGAATAAACAGCACGGTACAACCTTGATTCTGGTTACACATGATGAAGACCTGGCTAAGCAGTGCGATCGCATTATCCATATTGAGGGCGGTCAGCTGGCAAAGATCCGTGATGGAGAAGGAGTGGCTGTTCATGTGGGCTAGATTGGCGCTAAGATTATTTTTCCGGGAGTTGCGTCGAGGAGAGCTGACTATCATTTTCGCTGCCATTGCATTGGCGGTGCTGACAGTTTTTAGCCTAAGCTCAGTGACTGAACGGATCCGACTTAACATTGAACAAAAATCTGCTGACTTTATTGCGGCCGACCGCCGCCTGTCCAGTAACTATGAGCTGGATGAGAGTTACCTTAAGGTCGCGCAGGATTTCGGTCTGCAAACGGCACAAAACATCTATTTTGATTCCATGCTCTTCGTGGGAGACGAGTTGGTGCTGGGGTCAATTAAAGCGGTGAGCGATAGCCACCCCCTGCGTGGTAAAATAACCCTCAGAGACGCACTGGACGCAGAGAAATACGACATTGCTGCGGCACCTGGCAAGGGTGAAGCCTGGCTAAGTGAAGGGCTGTTTTACACGCTCGGACTTAAAGTCGGAGATAAAGTAGAAATTGGTGCGGGCATGTTTACCGTGACAAAGGTTTTGGTACAGGAGCCCGACGCAGCATTTTTCTCACTGGCGGGTAACAAGCGTGTGTTACTGAATATTGCCGATATCCCAACTACACAAGCGGTTCAGCCAGGCAGCGATGTGTTTTATCGACTACTGTTTGCGGGCGATGAGCAGACACTCAAAGATTATTATGTTTGGTTAAAACCTCAGCTCAGAGAAAATCAGAGTTGGCAGGGGATCAAAGACCGGCAGTCACCATTGGGTGAGAATCTTGAGCGTTCCGAGCGGTTTTTACTGTTGGCTGGCTTATTTGGCATTATGCTCGCAGCGGTGGCAATGGCCGTGTCTGCAAAACGTTACTGTGAGCGTCAGTACGACCCAGTTGCCATGATGAAAACTTTGGGTGGTAGTCGCGGGACAATCAAGCGTATCTTCCTGATGCATCTGTCGCTGGTAACCGTTAGCTCTCTAGCGATTGGTCTGGCAATTGGTTATGGCTTACAGGAAGTGGCGGTTGATTATCTAACCAGTTTTGTTGCCAACGAGCTACCTCTTGCCGGACCAAGACCCTGGCTGTTATCTATTGCCATTGGTGTCGTGTGTGCACTGATGTTCTCCCTTAAGCCGTTATTGGACTTGTTTGATATTCCCCCTCTGCGGGTGCTCAGAAGAAGTTTGGGCGATAAGCTGGCGGTAAGCCGGGTGCACATGGCGCTTTCGGTGGGCACCATCTTTATGTTGATGTGGCTGTTCAGTGGGGACATTAAAACCACGCTGTTATTGTTTGCTGGTACCGCGACACTGATGGGGGTGCTGTTTGGCTTGTCCCGGTTGTTCTTCAGTGCGGGTCGTAAATTGGGGCTGAGCCCGGGCAACAGTTGGTCTCTGGCGATTGCAACATTGCAAAAACGGGCCAATGCAAACGCGATTCAGCTGATCAGCTTTGCACTTGCCATTAAATTGATGTTGTTCTTGTTTGTACTCAAAAATGACATGATCTCTGACTGGCAAATGCAGGTACCTGAAGACGCACCTAATGCCTTTTTAATCAATATTGGAGAGCGTGACGTTGCGCAGTTTAAGACCTTCTTTAATGAGCAAAATATTCATCATGAGGCATTTTATCCGGTCTTCCGGGGCCGCGTTAATGCTCTAAACGGTGAGGCATTTGCCCGTCGGGTATCCAAACAGGAAGGTGAGGAGCAACAAGAAGACGCCCGTAATGGTGTTGGCCGTGAACTCAACCTGACCTGGAGCGATACTTTACCGGATGGCAACGAAATCCTGGAAGGACAGTGGTTTGAGCAAACAGATGAATTACAGGTCTCTGTGTTTGAAGGCACCGCGGAGCGGGTTGGTATTGAACTTGGAGATACATTGACATTCTTGGTCAATACGCAGACCTTTGAAGCCAAAGTAACCAGTATTCGCAGTGTCGACTGGGGAACGCTCAAGCCTAATTTTGTAATGATTTTTAACTCTGCTATGGCCGAGCGTCTGCCAGTGACTTATTTTACGGCGGCCAAGTTGGAGGATAATCATGTTCGCCCGATTAGCCGACTGTTACTGCAGTATCCGACTGTCAGTATGATAGACATTAAGAACAATATCGCCCAGGTACAATCTATGATTGCTCAGGTGTCTCTCGCGATTGGTTTTGTGCTGTCCATTGTGTTGATAAGCGGTGCCCTGGTCTTGATATCTCAGGTGCAAGCCAGTCTGGCTGAACGTATGCAGGAAGTGGTGATCTTGCGCACACTCGGTGCCAGGGGGAAGTTGATTAAGCTGGCGACTCTGTATGAGTTCTTGCTGTTGGGCGCGCTGGCAGGTTTCGTTGCTGCACTGGTCAGTGATATCACCCTGTTTGTTATTCAGCAGCAATTGTTTGGTGTGGATGGCAGACTTCACCCTTATGTGTGGTTACTGGGGCCGGTGTCAGGCGCTATGTTCGTTGCTTTAATCGGCTATTTTATGGTGGCACATACCATGCGTCAGAATACTCAGGGGTTATTGCGTAAGGTCGCCTGATGGTGACCCTCTGAGCGGTTGCGGTTTGTATTTTTCTGATACAAGCCGCGTCTCTCGCCTGTTAATTTGTCTATTAATCTGCGTTTCCATAGCGTTGATGATCTAGTTTTTCGGATTGAGGTTATAAAACGCCCATCTTAGTTAACGTAGCCTTGGCGATTTCGACCCGGGTGGATACGACTTCTTTAAAGTTTTTGGCGTCCATATTAAAAGCAAAGTAGTGACGCCCCTGGTTGTTTTCAACAATGCCAACATACCAGCCTATGTACTTACCTTTGGCGACCGGTCCGGTTCCCGTTTTTGCATACAGCTTGGTGTTGGCCGTCTGTTCTTGTAAGAAAATTTTGTCAAATGCCTGATAGGTCGCGGGCTTAAGTTTAAAAGCTTGGGTCTGTAACCGGCGCAGAAATGTGACCTGTTCAACAGCACTGATTTTTATGCTGCTGTTGAGCCAGAATTTATCATGAGGTCCGCTGATATCACGGTTGCCATAGTTAAAGTCATCGAGGTACTGTTGCATCACAGGCTTGCTCAGCAAGTTAGTCCAGGTCTGATATAGCGGCAGTGCAGAGTACTTGAATGCGTCTTGTGGGGTAATTGACTCTTTGCGCCAGGCGTCAAACCACCATTTTTTAGCCGGATAGGTATTTAAATCTATCTGGTAACCCTGTCCGGGTTTGATGGTCTGCGTATCTAATAAGATCAATGTATTGGGTACTTTATAAGTCGAGAAGGGAGTGTACGCTTGTTGTGCGCGCGATTGGTTTATAAATTGCCATTGTTGCGTGCGTTCGCTATAGACAGCCATAGTACACGCCTGTCCCGTTTGACAGGCTGGCAAGGTCGCGGAGGTTGAAAGCACACTGGCTGTAAGTAGCGGTGTCAGAGTCAGTGCAGTAAGTAGCGGCATGGGTTCATCCTTAGTTATTATAGTTAGACCGCGCCTATCATATAAGCGAATCCTTACCTTAGCCTGAACCGTATATTAAATCAGCGCTTTTTGCTGTACTCGAGCACGAAACTGGCTGGGTGTGCATTGCTTGATAGCAAGAAATCGGCGGTTAAAGTTAGACAAATTATTAAAGCCGCACTGGTCGCTTATTACAGTGATTGGGGCTTTGGTTTTGAGTAGCAGCTTACAAGCTTTGGCGATCCTCAGCTGATTGATAAACTCAGTCACCGTACACTCTGTGCGCCTTTTAAAGAAGCGATGAAAATGATTGGTACTCATATGGGCCTGTCTTGCCAGCAGCTCTGCACTTAGCGACTCAGTGTAATTGTCGTAGATATAATTTATCACATGGTCAAACTTATCTTTGGCGGGATCCAGCTGTTTGGCAAAACTAAACTCCATGGTAGACAGCGTCTGATATGCGCTGTTTGCCATCAGGTTGAGCAGCTGAAAGAGCAAAATATAGCGCTCTATTGGTGACGCATTTTGCATTCTACTGAATAGCTTTTCACTTTTTTTAGCTGTTTTTTTGTTAAAGCTTAGTCCGCATTTTGCATGGTCCAATAAGGTATGTAACCCTTGCAGCTCTGGGTTTTGCTGCAGTTGTTGCTGTAGCCAGTGGGCCGGGATCTGTGCCACATGAACTACGTGTTGACTGCCATCTGTATTGTCGCGAGATTGCCAGGTGTGTGGCAGTTCAGGGCCCATGAGCACCAGGTCGTAGTCGTCGTATGGTGCAATATGATCACCAATGTGACACATACCCTGGCTATTCAATGTCAGGCAAATTTCATATTCTGGGTGGTAATGCCAATTAAAAGGGATCTCGTCCAGTTGATAGAGGCAATAACGCCATGAACAATTGTGAGACGGAATGACTTTTTCACACATAGCTTTCATTATATTGCTCCTTCATGTTAGTTAGCTGTGGGCTTTAGGCGTACGTTTTTTGTGCTAATAGCCTGTCTGTCCTGCTATCTTCTCGCCCTGCGCTCTGAAAGGTGATGCATTTCACTGCTCTTGCAATACTATCCTATTCAATATGTACAAAAAGGTACAAAATATTAACATTGGTTAAGTGAAAGCATGCATAATGCCGACACATGGCTGGTCATTAAGTAGTGTGTTTTAAAATGACAGCGCTGTTATCTGATAGATTTGTACCGATATGAGTTTGAAAATGCAAACTTATAAGTTACAAGCCTGTTCAAATAGGGAAAGTGCCTGATGATTATTTCACCAGGCGTACATCTTGATAATACAGAATAAGAGGAAGAAGATGAAACACAGCAATGCAGCATTCAGATTGTCTCGCATTTCATTTGCGGTCACTGCCGCAGTGATTTCAAGCACCGCCTTTGTTGCTCCGGTTCAGGCTGAGCAAGAAGAGTCCGTGGAAGTTATTGAAGTTCGAGGGATCCGAGCTTCGACTGAAAAAAGTCTTAACACCAAACGGTTTGCGGATGGTGTTGTTGACTCTATCACAGCTGAGGATATAGGTAAGCTGCCGGACGTGACAATCGCTGATTCACTACAGCGTGTACCGGGTATCCAGATCCGTCGAAGTGCCGGTGAAGGCTCAACGATCAACGTACGGGGTATGCCACAGGTTACCACGCTACTAAATGGCGAGCAGTTCCTCAGTGCCGGTTCACTGACCACAGTACAACCAGATTTTACCGATATTCCTTCGAGCTTAGTTGGTGCTATGGATGTGATGAAATCACCAACTGCCGATACGTTGGCGGGTGGTATTTCAGGTACGGTTGATCTGAAAACGCGTAAGCCATTTGATTTAGAAGAAGGGTTTAGCGGTGCAGCATTGATAGAAGCATCTCGTGGCTCTTATTCAAAAGAAACCGACCCTAAAACCATGATTGCAGCAGGCTATAACGCTGAGCGCTTCGCGGTACTAGCGACACTGACCAGAGATGAAGTAAATCTGGCGAACTACCGTTTTGGTTCGACTAACCACGGCTGGGGCTATGCACCACAAGAAGCCGGTGGTTGTTGGTATTGTCCGGATGGAGATATCAATGGCGATGGTGATACTGATGATGCTGAATTCACTTACGTCAGCTACGGTATGGTTAACCGTTTTACTGAGCGTGAACGTACAGGTGGTAGCCTGAGCTTCCAGGCGCAGCTTAGTGACAACTTTGAGCTGAGCGCAGATGTATTTTATACCAAAATGGATGATGCAGATCGCCAGCGCGGCCTGATGGCGGACAATGCCTGGGGTGGTCACTGGGATTGGCAGGAGCAGCATGATGCGATGGAGCGAGGCAAGACGTCTGGTGGATACAACCTATACACAGCGCAGGACATTACGCTGCATGCGCCACGTGTTGTTGCGCACTCTGAAAGCCATACCAATGAGCGTGAATCAACCAACTATAACTTTGAGCTAACCTATAAAGGCGATGGTAATTTCTCTGGTAAGATGCGCCTTATCACGGCTGATGCAGAGCGTATGCACACTGAAAACGTTGCTCAGGGTTACATGACCAGTGGTCTGGCACACAACCTGCGTCGTAACGAAGGCAATGGTCCGATTGCGGTAAATCCGAACGGTTACGGCCCGGGCACAGTGCCGGTCAGATTGAACTATCAGGGCGATCACCCGGTATTGCTGCCGCCTAATGAGTTGCAAGGTGAAGTGTTTGGTTCCAATATGAGCCGTTACTCAGTGGTGTCAACGTACTCTGAGAATAACTTTAATGAAGACGCCAGCCTGGATATTTTACGTCTTGATGGTGAATACTTGTTCGAAGATATGGGCTCACTGACCAAAATGAGCTTCGGTGCTCGTTTGGGTAATCGTGAAGTATCCCGTGAGCAATATGTATTGCTGGCGCCATTCAGCAACCCGGTTGGCGAAGGCAGTGTTGACGTGATGTGGAAAGACCAAGGTCTGGCGGCCTTTGATACTGACGGCAGCGGCGGCGTACCGAGTGCATCTGCTGGTGACCTGACAATGGGTTACGATACACCATATACCTTTGATAAATTACCAGAGGCTTGGATCCAACAGGTATCTGATTTTGGCCCTGTTAATGGCGGCAGCTATTTCTTTATTGATCCGCGTCAGCTTGACGACCCATTTGCATTCCAGAATCAGCTTTATCCAGGCAACAAAAAAGGTGGTGTACCAGGCAGCACCTATGAGGTTGAGGAAGAAACACAAACGCTTTACTGGCGCGCTGATTTCTCAAGCGATCTTTACACCGCTAACCTGGGTTTCCAGTACATCAAGACAGATTTGGATATCCTGCAAAACGTGATTGGCGACTCTATTTGTGTGAACTGTCCTGGCTCAGTCGCTGCCGATGCGGGTGATATAAATACCAGCAAGTCGTTTAGTGATTTCCTGCCTTCATTGAACCTGGCGGTTAACCTGAGCGATGACCTGATCTTCCGTTCTGCCTGGGGTAAAACCATGACGCGTCTGGATCTTGGCGCAATTGCGGGTGGTTTGCAGGTAAGTCGTTCACGTGCCGGTGATGACCTGGCAGCGCGTGAAGGGATTTCTCCTGACTTGTTGATTGCAACTAATGCAACCATGCAGGGTAACCCAGAACTGGAACCATGGCGCGCCACAAACACAGATCTTGCGTTGGAATGGTATTTCTCACCAAGCGCGTTGGTCAGTGTGGGTGTGTTCAATATCCAGCTTAAATCTTTCATTGAAACCAGTACCTGGACAATGCCATTGGCCGATGCGGATGGGGTTGTACGCCGTGAAGTCAGTGTGACAGGTCAAGTCAATGGTCAGGGCGGAACAATGAATGGTGCTGAGTTTACCTATCAGCAAGCGTTTGACTTCTTACCGGGCTTCTGGAGCGGATTTGGTGCGGCATTTAACTACACCTATTCAGACAGCGAAAGTGGCCGCGTTGACTTCTATGGTGACGCTTTACCACTGGAAGATAACTCTAAAGAATCGTCTAACGCGGTGCTTTGGTATGAAAAAGATGGCTTCCAGTTCCGTTTAGCAGCTAACCATCGTTCTAAGCGTCTTGCGCAGGTCACGACGACGGGTGGTATGGGTGATACGGCTATTTGGACCGAGCCGACAACCTACATAGATATCTCGGCCAGTTATGATGTGACCGACTATATGACTGTGTATATGTCGGGCAGTAACCTGACTGAGGAATACGAATCTAACTATGCACAATGGAAAGATAATCGTATTTCACAAAACGTTTATGAGCGCCGCCTGACATTGGGTGTTCGCGGTCGCTGGTAATTCTCCCTCAGGCCTGAGTATGTGGTTCAGGCCTTTTCTTTTTGTTCTGGCATGAGATGATGCGTAACGCTGGATAGGGTGGGCGACTCCGTTTGTTCCCGTGATTTTTTCTCATGCTATTTAGTTTCTTTACCGAATATCTTCTGCATGCTTACGTACACCAGCACATTTGCTGTGATTGAAGTGGAACTTACCCACAAAAATCCGGATAAATGATGCATTTCTCTCACTTCGTTTAGTGTATTAAATAGAATTTATTAACTTATTCATATGGTAAGTTGAATAATATTTTAGTCTTGCCTGTTAACATGCCGAGTAAACATCGAGCTCCTGATTAGACGGCTAAGCTTATTGATAGTTATCCAGTTTTTATGCCTATGGCCGACTATACAGAGCACGAGAAAAGTATTAGCAATTGTTTGAAATGTGCCGCTACAGTGCAGGCAATGACGGCAAACTAGTCTTACCAACGAGTTAAGGCGGTGGCTATCCCTAGCAGGATCCCCTTGGATCATTGAGTTTGTCTGCCCACAAACTGATTCCAAATAAGCCACCGCCTTTTTACTTCTGAGCTCACAATAAGGTAAGACACATGAAACCCAATTACTCCGTGGTTGCCCTGGTGCTGGTAACCTTTTTTATGGTGTCCTTTTTCACCAATATTCTCGGTCCATTGTTTCCGGAACTCATAAAAAGCTTTGACATCGGCCTCACACTGGCTGGCTTATTCCCTTTCGCTTTTTTTATTGCATACGGCGTGATGTCTATCCCTGCCGGTCTATTGGTACAGCGTTTTGGTGAAAAACGCGTGATGCTTGGAGCCTTTATGCTTGCCGGTGCAGGGGCGCTGTTATTTGCCTTAGCACCCGTGTTTGCGGTAGCTATGCTGGCGCTGTTTTTGATTGGCACCGCTATGGCGATGTTGCAAGTTGCCATTAACCCGTTACTGAGACGCAGTGGTGGCAGCGCACATTTTGCCGCGTTCTCGGTACTTGCTCAGTTATTGTTTGGTGCGGCTGCCAGTTTGTCACCCTGGGTTTATGTTTCACTAGCCGGTCAGGTACAAGCGCAGCCCGCCGATTTTACCTGGATCCCCGCTACGATGCCCTGGTTAAGCATGTACTGGCTGTTCGCACTGCTTAGTGTTTTGATGTTGGTCTGGATAGGGCTAAGCAGGCTCGAAGCGGTTGAACGAAACGAACAAGAGACTTTAAGCTGGCAAGCGTGCGTTGGCTACTTTCGTAACCCTACTGTGATCCGCTTCTTTTTTGCCATAGTGGCGTATGTGGCACTGGAGCAGGGGATTGCCAACTCAATAGCGGTATTTTTACAGACTTATCATCAGATTGAACCACAATACAGTGCGCAGGTGATCAGTCAGTTCTGGATGATGCTGACGCTGGGATGTGTATTGGGGCTAGTGTTGCTGAAGCTGTTCGATGCCAAACTTGTTCTCATGTTGTTTTGCTTAGGGGCCGCTCTGAGTCTCATTACTGCATTGATTGGCAGTACAGATATCGCGCTATTGGCTTTCCCGTTATCCGGTTTTTTCTTATCGGTGATGTGGTCAGTGTTATTTTCTCTGGCGTTAAACTCTGTGTCGAGTGGTCATGGTGCCGTATCGGGGGTGTTATGTACTGGCATTGTTGGGGGAGCACTGGCTTCTCCTTTGATCGGGATTCTGGCCCAACTGAGTGGTTCTTTACAGCTGGCATGTTTAGTGTTGCTCTTGCCGCTTGGGTACATTGCCTGGATAGCCTGGTGGGCACAACCAATTGTGCGTAATCACACCGTCAGAATGTTCTGGCACAAGCAAACTCAACTGACAGAGAAACAGGAAGCGACGGGCCAATGAGTACAATAGTATGTGTTGATCTGGGTGGCACCAAAGCACAGGTTGCCCGGGTTGATGAACAGGGTGTTTATGAGGCTCGCCGTTATAGTGTGCCTGCTTCAGCGACTAAAACACAGGTTAACGAGTTTATTACAGGCATTATTGCAGAGCAGCTCAGCGATGTTTGTTGCGGTATCGCTATAGGTGTGCCCGGTATGGTTGATCTGAGTAATGGTACAGTGCTGGAGACGGTTAATATTCCAGCGTGGCAGGATGTGCCTCTGGCTGCACAATTAAATGCACATTTTTCTTTGCCTGTAGTTGTTAACAACGATGTTAACTGTTTTACTATGGGTGAATATTGTTATGGTCGTCATTATCAACCAGGCGCTCCTTTTTACCAGCCGGTAAGCAATCTGATGGGGGTGTGTCTGGGAACTGGCCTGGGCGCAGGGCTCATTTTTGACGGCCGGCTATACAGTGGCAGGCATTGTGCGGCGGGAGAGTTCGGCAGCTTTCCCTATCGTGATGGTATTCTGGAGCAATATACCAGCGGGCAGTTTTTTCTGGAGCGAGGCACTAACGGTGCAGAGCAGGCAGTGCTTGCGCAGCAGGGAGATCGTTATGCGCAATCTCTGTTTGACGAGTTTGGAAGCCACCTTGGGTATGCACTGGCGCAGACGCTGTTGGCCTTTGACCCGGATAAAATTGTCCTGGGTGGATCTGTCAGTAAGTCGTACGACTTATTTCAGCGTAGTATGTGGAAAAGCCTTGCAGGACAAACACATCCTGCGTTATTTAAACAGCTCGAAATTCAAGTAGGTAAGCTGGAGCATGCCGCGTTGCGTGGCGCTTATAAGTTGTTCCAGAAACAGTTTTCGGAGGGAATATGAATAAGTTTGCTTGCCTGTTAATGGCACTATTGGGTGTTCAAACAGCACTCGCGGCAACGGAGCCGTTAACACAAGGCGAGTTGAATGCGTTGGCTGACAAGCTTCAGATCCGTTATCAGTTAATTGATTCTATGCCACAGCAGTGTCCGGAACCCGCGAAGCAGTGTTATTTTTCTGAGTTACGGCTAGGTTCACCCCAGCCTTATAACGGCGCTGATTGGGCCATTTATTTTAGCCAGCTGATGCCAATTTATCAGGTCGAGTCTGACTCGTTCAAAATTGAACACCTGAATGGTGATTTGCACCGGCTGACTCCCACTGAGCAGTTTACTGGTTTCTCTGCGGACGAAACCTATAGCGTGCGTTTTTACACTGAACATTCGCAAGTCACCCGCTCTGAGTTTATGCCCAATTATATCTTAGCCGATCAATCTGAGCGCCTGCGCCCCAGAGTGATCGCCAGTACGCGCTCTGTCCGGGATGAGCAAACTGAGCTTGAACAGCAGCCATACCTGGCACCGTTCGAGTCTTACCATCAGTTGCGAGTCAGTAATAAAGATCAAACCCCCTGGATGGGCGCGACTTATCTGGCGCAACACCAGTCTGAACCCGAGCTTCGCAGTGCGCCAGAGGGACTAATCCCGGCGCCCCGCGAGTTTAAAGTGGTATCACAGGGACGGATCAGTTTGAAAAAAGGGATCCGTTTTGAGCTTAAGGGCGTTGATTTGGCACAGATCGAAATGGCGGGCAAGCGACTCGCCCAGCTGGGGGTTAAACAAACTCAAAAAGGGTTGTCAGTGCGGGTCACTGTGGACGCCTCACTGCCCATAGCTGCGCAGGGGTATCAGTTCAATAGTTCTACCCACCTGATTGATATTAAGGCATCTGATGCAGCGGGTGCTTTTTATGGGGTGCAAACATTGGCTGGGCTCATGGATTTGAAAACCCACAGTATTCCCAGTGTGGCTATTACTGATGCGCCTCGATATGGGTTTCGGGGGCTGCATATCGACAGTGCCCGAAACTTCCGTTCCAAGCAATTTGTGTTAGATACCATAGCGCAAATGGGCGCTTATAAATTAAATAAGTTACACCTGCATCTGGCTGATGATGAAGGCTGGCGCCTCGCTATTGCAGGCCTGCCGGAACTGACAAAAGTGGGTGGGTTACGCTGTTTAGAACTCAGTGAAACGCGTTGTTTGTTGCCGCAACTGGGCGCAGGTACCGGCACCGGTGCGCCGCGCAATGGCCACTATTCTCAGCAGGATTACAGTGAAATTTTGCGCTACGCTAAAGCGCATCACATTGAAGTGATCCCATCGCTGGATATGCCCGGACACTCCCGTGCCGCCATTATTGCAATGGAAGCGCGTTACCGGGCTTTGATAGCCAAAGGAAAAACTGAGGCGGCCAATGAATATCGGCTGGTGGAAGAAGCTGATGAGACGCGCTATTCCTCCATCCAACATTACCACGATAATACCCTGAATGTATGTTTGCCAGCGACGTATCGATTTGTAAATAAGGTACTGACTGAGCTTCAGCGGATGCATGAGCGTGCTGGTATACCTTTAAAAACGTATCACATAGGTGCGGATGAAACAGCGGGCGCCTGGCTAGACTCACCCGCATGTAAAGCGCTGAATGCAAAGCAATCTATTGTCTCGATGAATGGATATTTTATTGAAAAAGTGGCGGCCATGGTCGCTGAAAAAGGCATTACGGTGGCAGGCTGGAGCGATGGCCTGAGTGATGTGAACCCAGAAAAAATGCCTAAAAATGTTCAATCCAATGTCTGGAGTACGCTTAGCGAACAAGGGCATAAAGTGGCGCACAAGCAGGCTAATCTGGGCTGGGATGTGGTGCTGTCGTTGCCCGATGTGACTTATTTTGACTTCCCTTACCAGTCCCACCCTGAGGAGCGCGGCAATCACTGGGCCAGCCGGGCATTAGATACCCGTAAAGTATTTGAATTTATGCCGGATAACTTGCCTGTGCATGCGGAGTTTTGGCGAGATGTGTTGCATCACACCTACAGCGCGGATGACAGTGACTCCGCTCTGAAACCGGACGTTGGCTATACAGGTATGCAGGGGCATCTTTGGAGCGAAATGATTCGGGATGATCTGCAGGCTGAGTATATGCTGTATCCACGCTTGTTGGCATTAGCAGAGCGTGCCTGGCACAAGCCTGCATGGGCTGTCCCATACCAGGGCGGTCTGGTATACAGTCGCAACAGTGGCCATTTCAATGATAAAAAGCGACGATTACGTGAGCAGGACTGGCAACGTTTTGTCGCTTTGCTGGGCTATCGTGAGTTACCTAAGTTAACGCGTCAGGGTCGTTTTTTCCGTATCCCTACCGTAGCTGCAAGTCGCCGTGATGATGGGACACTGAATATGTTCAGTGAGATCCCAGGGTTTAAACTCGAAGCACTTATCAATGGTCGCTGGGTAAACTATCACCCAAGGCTGGATTTTGATTCGGTTGATGCCGTGCGAGCTGCTTTAGAGGACGAATCCCGAACCGGGCGGGCGTTACCATTGCCAGCCCCGGTAGGGTCTGGCAACCGTTAACCTGGTTAGACAATAAGGGGCTTAACTAGCCCCTTAATTAATTTAGCGCTGGTAAATAATTTCGCCATCCAGCAGTGTCATTACCACTTGTGTATTGCGGATCTCGTTGGCGCTGGCTTCGAATAGATCGCGGTCAATGACCACTAAATCGGCTAATTTACCCACTTCAATACTACCGACTCGCTGCTCCTGTCGCATCGCATAGGCGCTATTGAGCGTATACGCTTCAATGGCTTGCGCCAATGAAATGGCCTGTGGCTGACGTGATACCGCATTACTTAAACCGATAAACGGGTTAAACGGGCTGACATTCCAGTCACTGGAGAGGGTGAGCGTGGCCTGATTGTCGGCCAGGCTGCGAATGGGCACCAGATCCTGGGCACGCTCCGCGCCAATCAGTGGAATGGTGTCAGGCCAGTGGCTCGGGTCGGTGAAATCTCCGGCGACTTGTGCATCAGCAATCACATTCAGCTTGGCAAAGCGTGGTAAATCATCAGGGTCAACGACTTCCAGGTGCGTGATGCGGTGACGGGCCTGACCATTTGAGGCATTTTCAATGGCATTTAACGCTTCGTGAATACCACGATCGCCAATCCCATGAATGTTAAAGTCAAACCCTGTTGGCTCCAGTGCTTTGATGTATTTTTCAAGCCGTGCCTGAGTAAAGTAATTGAGGCCACGATTGCCATCCAGTTCAAGCCAGTTCTCCAGGTAAGGTTCATGCATGGCTGCGGTGGTATTGACTAAAATGCCATCCATATAGAATTTGACCTGATTTACCTGTAACAGCTCAGCTGAATTGCTCTGATATAAAGATTTGAGTTTGGCAAGCTGAGTGTTGTCGTTCATTTGCGGATATGCCCATAGCCCAAGCGAAACACGTAATGTCAGCTTGTCTTCATCTGCAACGCGTTGCCAGGTTTCCAGGTGACCGCGCTGCCAGTAAGTGCGGGCATCACTGATGGAAGTGATCCCCGCCTTGTTAAGCTCTGGCATGGTGTATTCAAGCAGACCAAGGTAGTCACTTTGTGCAGCATCTGGAAGAGACTGCATTGCCTGCTCCATGACCTGATTTCCGGCATTGTCGTACAAAATACCATTCAGCTGGTCTTGTTCATTGCGACCCAGCACACCCCCAATCGGATCTAAGCTTCTGGCTGACAGGCCCGCAAGCTCCAGCGCTTTGCTATTAACCCACATGGAGTGAGAAGTTTGTTCCATGATAATCACAGGTCGGTCTGGCACAGCTTCGTCGAGTACCGCCAGTGGTGAGTCGGACATTTCCAATAGGGTCGAGATTTCATGGCCATAGCCAATCAACCAGCTAGCGGTAGGGTGCTGACTGGCGGCATAAGCCACTTCGTCTATATATTCCTCTGCCGTTGCAGCGGCGGGTACGGTAAATTGGGTGGCTTCAGAAGCAGATTCAAGCGGGTGCATATGCACATCATGAAACCCCGGAAGCATCATTTTACCTTGTAGGTCAATATGCTGTGTTGTGTCACTGATATACATTTGAGCTTCTTTGTTGCTCCCGACCAGGACGATTTTATTATCCTGAAGTACCACCGCCTGTGCCCAGGGTTGCTCGGCATTAACGGTGTAAATTCGCCCGTTGGTGAACACCATGGACGCGCTGTGCGTTTCATTAGTTTGCTCAACATTTGGCGTTGTTGAAGTTGATGGATTTGTGGTTTGGTTGTTGGATTGATTGTCAGAGTTACAGCCACTGAGGGCTAAACCGGCTATCAGAAAACTGCTTGTGATCATCTTTGTTGCTCGCATTGTTGACTCCTCATTGATGCCGATACACTATCAGTAGCATGGTAACCACAAAGTAACAGTATAGAGGTTAAATGCTGATCTTATTGGTTGAAGACGATGCCGTACTGGCAGCGCAAACGATAGACTTTCTCAATGCTGAGGGAATCGAGGTGGATTATGCCGCATCGCTGAGCTGCGCGAAAGACATTGCAGCGCAAACGGCCACTTTCGATAAATATGATGCGATCGTGCTGGATATGGCGTTGCCTGATGGTAATGCGTTGAGTTTATTACAGCAGTCGTTGGCCGGGTTTGATGCGCCTGTATTGTTTTGCACGGCGGCAACGGATCTGGATGACAAACTGGCTGCTTTCGCGGCAGGGGCACTGGATTATATGACCAAGCCCTTTGCCCTGCCTGAACTGGCGGTTCGAATTAAGTTGTTGGCGGGCAAAGTAAATAAGCACAATCAAGTGTTTGAGCTTGGCAGCCTGCATGTGGATTTTTCGGCAAAAATAGTTACCCGTGGCAGCCGCACCATTGTTTTGTCACCCCAGCAATGGCAACTGCTTGCTTTACTGGCGGAGCAGGCCCCGGCTCCTGTTTGCAAAGCGCAGATCTTGCGCCATGTCTGGCCTGACAGTGAGGTCAACAACAATATGTACAAGTCACTATTGACTCGTCTTCGGCATAACTTGAGTCGTGACGATGAACCCTCAGTCATACAAACACTTAAGGGTCAGGGCGTTGCATTGAGAGAATCGAGTTCATGAGGCAAAAAACACTCAGGTGGTATCTCGCACGATGGTTGTTTGCCTTATTTGGACTCTTTTCCTTAATTTGGATCTGGGTGGCCAGTCAGGTGTATCACTATGCCTGGGATGGGACCTCAGAATATTATCTTTATCAGGACCTTGAGGTAGCGTTGTCTGGACAGCTGATGTTGCCATACGAGGATGGTGGTAAATTGATGGGGAACTGGCAAGATTTACCCACAGACTATCAGCAAGCTTTAAGTCAGCATGGGCTTGGGCCAGAGGCAAAGGAGCAGGAAATCTCGCAACTGCTGACGCTGTCAGATGATTATCTATATACTCTGCGCTATTCAGAAAGCGCCTTCGAGCCGCTGTATATTATTCATCGTATTAGCGGCCAGGATTCGCCAAGTCTGGTGGCGGTATTCATTGCGCTGACGCTGGCCTTGTTGATACTCGCTGCAGTGACTTGGTGGCCAATACACCGGCGTATTGCGCGTGAATCCGGGCGACTGACAGCGTCTTTACAGAGCGTATCTTTACAGGAGAATGGAACTCAGGCAGCGCAATTTGAAGAGTTCTCTTACCACTCGATTCTCGCTGCAACGGATGCGTATGCACAGCGTTATGCGCAGCAACAGGAACGGCTTTATTCCGCTTTTTTAAGTCATGAACTTAACACACCGCTGGCTCAGATCCACAATACGATCTCACGTTTTGAACAACTTGATGAGCTTCCTTTAGATGCGTTACCTTTGCTGGCCCAGCTTGAAGAGGCCGGGCAGGATCTGGCTTCGCTGAGTGAAGCCATTTTGTTGTTGTGTAAAGCCGATCAGGTGCGGCTGACGTCAACTGACCTCAATGTATTTTTGCAAACATGGCAACAACACTGGCAGCAACAGGGGCTCAGGATCACGCTGGAACTCCCATCAGAGTCGATAAGTAAGCCTGTGCAGTCGCGTTTGCTGAATCTCCTTCTGGAGCAGATTGGTAAAAACGCGTTGCAACACGGTGAGGGCTCGCTCAGTGTGTCGTTGGACAGCGATGGAATGATCTTCACGAATGGTATCAGCACACAGCAAACGCATCAGGGGCAGGGGTTAGGCACTCGCATTATGTCACGCGTGTGTGCTTGTTTTGGCTGGCAGGCACAGCATAAGCCGGGTCAGCATTACACACTGACAATCCATTTTTAAGGCTGTAGTGATTGAACCAGTATTTTCCGCAACAGCAAAGGCTGCTGTAAAACTCAGCAACAGAGAAGTTCGCTACGTCATACTGGTGCGGGAAAAGCCATGATTACGGTTGAGTCCAATCACAGGCAAATGAATTACAATAGCCTGCGACGTAATATAAATGGCCCAGTTGATAGCTCTGATCTGGGGGTAATAACCTTGTCCTTCATTGCCAAAGATCCAAAATTGGCCGATAAGCGCATCTGCAACGGTCGCTAATATCATACCGAGTGCCAGAAAGATTCTCGGCGCTTTCGGTATATCAGAGCTGGTAAGTAAACACAGACCTAATAATGCGGCTTGTGCAATGACTATGGCATAGCTGCCGGTTAATAGCGTGACATACCAGCCACTGCCTGGTAAGTGCATATTTAAGTAACTGAATAAGGCCAGCAGCGATGTAATTAGCATGGCAACTACAAAGTAAACCACCTGAGTGTCCGAATAGCCCAGCAAACGCCAGCAGGCAAGAAATAAGAAGAGATAGCCGGGCATAAAAAACCACACAGAGTCTGCGAGATAATCATGTTTTACCACGGCACTATGCTGGAAGTAGTTTTGAGCCAGATTGAAATTAACAACGTCGCCTGCCAGACAAAACATAAGAGAAAACACAACCAGGTTTGCAAGTAGCCGATAAGTATGTGCGTATTGATGTTGGCTGATAACTTGTCTTATTATTAAGCAATTGCACAACAATAAAATCAGGGTTAATGCTTCAAAACTCAATACCCAGTTGCGTGTTTCACCTTCCACGGACCACACGCCGAGCAGGGTGAATATGAGGTCGAGCATGGCGAGTGCGATGATTAAGACACTTATTTTTACCGTATGCCAGCGGGTAACCATCCTGAGTCCTTGTTGTTATGTTGGCCTATTTGTTAGAGGTACAACTTTTAACAGTATTCTCGATGCAAAAGCAATGCTTTTTGTGTAGATTGCCAAGCTTGAGAGGAAATATATGTCACAATTGAAAACCACACTGTCGTTTACTTTTTCGGTCTGTGCGCTTAGTGTCGCGCTCTACAGCCACTTTACCCACTCTCCAGTACTTAGTAGTACATCTGATGTTCAATCAGCAGAAAATGTATCGTTGCAAGGTCACAGCGAACAGTATACGCCTGTCGAGGCAGGTAGCTTGGTTCAAAAACAGCAACATATTGAACAATTAGAGGAACAAGTGCGTTACTTACAGGAGCGTGTTCTCGAATTAGAGAATCGCACGTTCTCAGCGCCAGCGTCTCCTGAGGCGCTTGAGGATTCTGTATTGGCAATCCTGGAGAAGAAAGAACAGAAAGAACGTGCCGCACACAGACAGAGCAATCCGGTTTATGGCTTTTATGAAGACCTGCCTGATGACTATGAGATGCGCCTGAAAACCGATCCTGAGTATGCGGATAAACTGAGCAGACAATTACAGCAAAAAGTGCTGGATGAGAGTTTACCTGTGATTGACCGCTTGTCGGCAATGGGCCAGTTACAGATGAATATGTATGTGCTGAATCGTACGCAAATGGACACCATGAGCTACGACACCGTGGACGCTGTGATTAAAATCAGCCGCGGCCAGTATGATGATAAACTCCGAGTTCAGGCGTTGGATGTAGTTGCACAAACGCCTGTGGTAGACGCGCGTATAGCGCGTTCTTTACTGGATATTGTTGAAAAAGAAGACAACGATTACATGCGAGCAACGGCTGCAGAAGGCCTGATGTCGCAATATTATCAGGCTAACGATGAGCAATATCCAGGCCTTAAAAGGCAGCTGGCAAACGATATTCTAAAATTATACGACAATGATATTGATAATCAGGTTTATAACCTGATGCAGCGTATGATCGGAGACGAAGACCTGCTGGAACAAATTCGCAAAGATGCCAACAAGTAATGTTGGTAATCAGTCAGGTTTAAAGTTTCTCCCTCTTTGCAGATATGTTGCTCGACATGTCAGCCTCGCTGCTTTCGTAATGTATACAAAAGCCAGGAGTAAGCTGTATTTATCAGAATGATAAGCGATAAGGTGTCACTTGCTTATTTGATGGATGTGATTGTATTTGAGGTGCCTCAGAAAAGGGGTCAAAAACTGCTTGAGTATATTTTTTCGCATTCACAATTCAAGACCAGTCAACTGGCTGTCGCGCACAAATAATGCGCGGGGCTACATCAACAATATGGGTTATGGTTTTCGACGAGCCAGAAAGCAATATGACAATGCCAAGCAAGGTGTGAACTGTAAAATCGAGAGCTCATTAACTCTGATAGATTAAAACAGCGTACTAACGGGCCAGCTTTGTCAGCTATTTTAGTTAGGCTGAGTTAAATTGAACGACTAATATGGGTAACCGTATTTCGCAGTGTAATAATTACTTCTATATTTATATTGTATTTTTCATCAATAACTCGCGTATTTAACACTGTCATCTAGCTGCATATAAATAAATTAGGTGGTAGTAAAGGAAGGTATAGCCATGTTGCCGTTGCGGCTTTCCATAAAACACAAAATCACCTTGGGCTTTGGTGGAATTGGTATGTTGCTGGTCATTGCCAGTGCGCTGGCTTATTGGGCACTGTTAGAGATCCAACGTGCCAACCATAAAGTAACAGACACCGCCCAGCCCATCTTGCATGCCGCCGAGCAGTTTCAGCAACAGCAACTTAGGATCAGTAATCTGGTATCCAAGGCATACAGTGCGAGTGATGAAAGGGCAATACAGCAGATCCAGAAAGCATTTAACCAGGCTGAAGCACGCGCGCAGTCGCTATTTGATGAATTAGAAATGCGCTCGGCAGATAATCCCGGCGTGGTGCGGCCGCTTCGGGAAGTTGCTGCAGTGCGTACTGAATTGCGACAATTCTCAGAAGCTTTGTTCGCAGCACGTCTGGTGCAATTTCGTGCGGGCCACACTATTCAGCAAGGCGTTGGCCAATTTTTTGAACACAGAAATACTGCGGGTACAGCGATGTTGGATATCGAGCTAATCGAAACAACGGATACCCGGCTGAGAGATGAAGTTGCGGGGACCGGGATCCGCATTGATGATCTGCTGTTTACGCTGGAAAACAATGTGCAATCTTTGGCGCAACTAGGCTCTGATGCCCTTGCGACGCATCGCGATGACGTTGGCTTTATTATTGATAACATCAGTGACAACCTGACATATCTGAAACGTCAGTCTGCCGGGCTGCCTATTGAATCATTACTTCAGCAGTTTGAACCGGCCTGGGAGCACATTGCTCGTCAGTTAAAAGAGCCTGGCACTTTGTATCAGGCGCTAGAGCGGCGCCACCGGGGCCAGCAAACCGCTATGGAGAGTTATCGGCGTGCTGAGCAGACCTTTACCGACTTGTTTGACCAGATTGATACCATCCAAAGTCAGGCCCAGAACCAGTTTGATTTGTATCAGCAAGCATCAGATCAATTGATTGAAAAAGCTCAAAATGCGGCGCTGATATTAGTACTGGTCTTCGCCATTTTAGCGGTCTGGATCGCACTGTCTACCAGCCGTGCGATGCTTATCCCACTGGCGGCAGTAAACAAAATGCTGAGATATATAGCCAGTGGAGATTTTTCCAGGCAGATAGTCAAACGTCAGGATGATGAGTTTGGCACTCTGACTGACAACATCAATCAGGTAAAGCAAAGCCTAAGCAGTTTGTTGGAAGAAATTGATACTCAGGTCTATGAATTGAAAAACTTAGCCGGCTCATCATTGGCGCGCAGCCAAACATTGACCAGCCGGGCAAAGGCTCAGGTTGAGCGGACAGACAATGCGTTGAAAATTGCGTCTAATATAGCCAACAGTGCTGTTGATGTATCTGAACAGTCACAAGATGGTGTGTCTGGGCTTAAGCATGCACAGCGGCTGAATCAGGAAACGGCTCAGAGCGTTATGCATAATAAAGAAAAAATCATGTCTTTAAGCAGCACGATGACTGAATCAGTGGGAGCGATGGACGGACTCAGAGGCCACAGCGAAGACATAGGGAAAATCCTTGATACAATAGTCGCAATTGCTGAGCAGACTAATTTACTGGCATTAAATGCGGCCATCGAGGCTGCAAGGGCCGGTGAACAAGGTCGTGGCTTTGCAGTAGTGGCTGATGAAGTCAGACAGCTCGCTATTCGCACACAAAATGCCACGCAGGAGATCAACAAGATGATTGCGACTCTGCAAGCCGATACGCACACTACCGCGACTCTGATCCAAAATGGGGAGCAGGATGTTCGCGCTTGTGCCCAGCAAAGCGAAGTGCTCGCGAGTAACATGGCGCAGGTTAGTGAGGCCATAGAACAAGCAACCGCATTGAGTGAACGGGTGCTAGAGGCCGCAAATCACCAGGCAGCACATTGCGAAAGTATTGCCGGGTTAATGAAAGATGTTCAGGAAACGGCTGCTCGTAACTCACAGGAAATGGGCTTCATGGCCAGTCACTTAGTGGCTTTGCAGCCAGGCTGACCCAGCTTATTGAGCGCTTTAAGCTCTAGCTTTTTGACTTTAACCGGCGCTGTCGATATGGCCCATATCGCGCCCGGGATCGAGCTGATCCCGCACCCGACGCTTCAAAATTTTAGCTTCCGGAAAGCCGCCATCACGCTCCCGACACCAGATCAAGGTATCGTCATAATAGATTTTAAATACGCCCTTGCTGGCCGGGACCAGAGCGACCTCGGCCAACTCATCTGCAAACGTTGATAGCAATTCCTGGGCAAGCCAGCCACTGCGTAGCAACCACTGGCATAAAACACAATACTGAATTGCTATTCTGGGTTTACTCATGTTGGTTCCTGATTATCATCTATGCTGCGCGCATGTTGCACAAATTCGGAGTAAATTGAGTCTTTGATCAGTCTGTCGGGAGTAAAGGCATAGTAATTCTGATAGACGTTTTCGATTGCACCAATGAAATTTACATCATAGTGTCGCTCTATTTCTTCGCGCACAGACAAAGGTGCAGGAAATACCCCGAATCCTTGTTGCCCCAATGCTTTCATCAAAGCACTGTCGTCTACATGACCGGCAACAGATATCTCGATTTTGAGTTCATTGAGCCAATACTGAATGGCGCTGGTGACCGGACTGTTCTTGGCTGGCAATATGATTGGTGTGTCGGCCAGTGCAGCTGGAAAGTTGTCGCCGGTTAAGGCCTGATCCTGCTTCATGCCATAAAACCCGATCTGACTCTTACCAATTTCGTGACAGAAGAGTTTGAACGGAGTGTCACCATCTAAGGGCTTATCCGCCAACACCAGATCCAATTTGTGCGTGGCCATTTGTGCCAGCAGCTCAGCTTGTTGACCGTCAATGCAGTGCAGGTTGGAGATACGCTCGTTATCAATCAAGGGAGCCAGCCATTTCGAGACCAAAGACTTTGGCAGCGCATCGGAAATACCGACCTTCAGTGTTCGATTGATTGAGGCAAGATCACCTTTGGTGGTTTCAAGCCACTCTTCTGCAATGGCAAACATGTCATCGGCATATTGCTGGGTGAGTTGTCCATACTCTGTCAGTCGTAATCCCCTGCCTTCTCGTAAAAACAGCTGCTTACCCAGACGCTGCTCCAGACTGGTGATCTGTGCGCTGATAGTTTGTGGTGTCAGATGCAATATTTTGCTGGCCGCGGCAATGCTGCCGTGGCGACTAACCTGCCAAAAGTAGTACAGGTGATTGTAATTTATGTTCGTTATCATTCGTAATATTCGAGGTTTCGCTAAGAATTAATCAGCTTTTTTCTTTTTAAATACATTAGTAGATTAGCCTCATCGACGCAACAATATGAGTTCAATTTCCAGTAAATTGCTGGCTTTGTACAAGAGGTTGATAGCATTATGAAACTAAATTTCAGAGCAACAGGCAAGCGTATTGCGGAGGCGACCAAGTCGCAGCTCGCAAAGTTGGCAACCAACAAGTTTATGCGCTACGCCGCCCATATTCGCAAAGTGCGCATTGATGTGGATGAGCAGCCCTGCCAGCGCCATGGCGTTTTGACTATCTGTAAAGTGGAAGTGTTATTGCCCGGGTTACCCAGTGTCTTCGTTCGAGCCAAAGGTAAGAACATGATGCAGGTTATCAAGCGTGCATTGCGTGACAGCGAATTGCTACTGGCACGCCAGTTTAATCGGGTTGCTTAGTTTAGCCCCAAGCGGACTAAAGCAACTTTAGTTAAAAAGTAGAAAATTTATTCGACCCAAACTGAACGAAATAGGAGGTGGCGTCCAGGTTAGAATATGATTATGCAGTATTTACAGTTATTCCCAAGCACTTGCGGCGGCATGGAGGCCGCGCTTTCCGCTCCTCTTTTCAGTTTATCCACTTAACAAGCTTACCTGTTCCCGCTACAAATAGAGTTGTTTGGCGCAAAAATTAGCCAACTAAGAGCAATAATGTACCCAGATTAATTTTCAAACTGATTAAAGTATTAATAAAATGTTTATTGTTGGTGACATTTAGATGGAGTTTTGCTATTTTCAGAGCCTGGTATTGATCAACACTTTTTAGTTTCAAGGACGTAGTGCATGCAGTATATCGACGATACCAGCGCTCAGGACAGCCAACTAGAGAAAAAACACAACTACAAACTCTATTTCCTGCTTATCGCTGGTGTATTTATTTCATTATATTTTGTTGTTCCTCAGATACTTGCCTGGGCAAGTGGAGAGAGCGCCGTGAGAATGGAAAACATTCATGTGGCGGAAGTACGTCGTGGTGAATTCGTTCGGGATATTTCTGTTCAAGGCCGTGTGATAGCGTCACGACGTCCTACATTATACAGTCCGGCAGAAGGTACAGTCACTTATTTGGTGACTGCCGGAGACTCGGTAGAAATGAGTCAGCCATTGGCGCAGATAGACAGCCCTGAGCTGAAAAGCTTGCTCGCTCAGGAACTGGCAGAGTTAACGCGTCTCAGTACTCAACTAGAGCGAGAAAAAATTCAGGCAAAGAAGCAGGATCTTGCTCAGGAGAATTATCTGGGTAAAGCAATCGTGGCGCTGAATGCGGCAAAGCGTGAAATGCGCCGCAATGAAGAAGGTAAAAAGAATCAGGTAGTCAGCGATATAGATTACCAAAAAGCAAAAGATGAACTGGAAAACGCACAGCGAGAACATCGCTTGGCGGTTAAAGAGGTTGCTTTGCTGAAGGAAAGCCAGAAATTTGAGATCCAGACACGCGCCATTGAATTGCAAGCTCAACAGGTTTTGGTGGACGAACTAAAGAGGCGGGTGGCCTCACTGGAAATACGTTCCCCGGTTAACGGCATTGTGGGTAACCTGAGTGTCGATCAGAAAAATACAGTGGTGAAAAATCAGCCGTTGCTGAGTGTGGTGGATTTGTCCCACTACGAGGTTGAGGTCAATATTCCAGAGAATTATGCCGATGATCTGGCTTTGGGAATGCCTGCTCAAATTACTTTAAATGGTCGTGCTTATGAAGGCGAGCTCACTGCAATATCACCCGAGATAGTGCGAGGCCAGGTTGAAGGCAAGATCCGCTTTAAGGAATCAGAGATCACCGGCCTGAGACAAAATCAACGTTTAACCAGTCGTATTGTGCTGGAAGAAAAGTCTGGCGTAACGTATTTGCCCAGAGGTCAGTTTGTCGATGCATACAGCGGCAAATACGCCTATGTACTGGACGAAGGTAGTGCGGTGAAAAAGTCCATAAGTTTGGGATCGAAAAGTCTCGGACAGGTAGAGATACTGTCAGGGCTAGCTGTGGGTGATACGGTCATCATTTCTGATACCCGCATGTTTAATAGTGCAGAGCGTGTGCGAGTAGTTCAGTAATTTAATCAATGCGAAGGCGTGATCACAACGATGATCGTGCTAACCCGGCGCTATTCTCGGGTTTAACAAGGTGGAGGAAGCATGCTGATGAGATATTATTTCAAACTGGCCTGGATAAGCTTCAAACAGACTCCACTATTAAGTTCCTTAATTGTGGTCACCATTGCGGTCGGTATTGCTGCGACGATGACCACCTACACCATCAATTACATGATGAACCAAGAGCCCGTGCCAGGCAAGGCAGATACCTTGTTTTTGGTGCAGCTCAACAGCTGGGGCCCGGAAAAAGCCTATTATAGTCAGGGTGAAGAAGAGCGGGTACCGCCTTATCTTACTTTTCAGGACGTACAAAACTTATGGCGAGCGAACCGTGCCCAGTCGCACATTCCCATTAGTGGCTACCGGGATCAGTTGAAGCTGTCCGGGCAACCAGACTCTAACGCGAAAACAGCATTGGTGCGTTCTACCAGTCGGGACTTCTTCAGTGCCTTTAACGCCCCCATGAAGTTTGGTACTGCCTGGTCTGCTGAGGCCGATAGACGAGGGGAACAAGTGGCTGTTATCAGTGCTGATGTTAATCAACGGCTGTTTAATGGTCAGAACTCGGTTGGTCAGTCTATTACGCTGGGCGCACTGGAGTATCGCGTAATCGGTGTGTTGGACACCTGGCCAATCTTGCCGCGCTTTTATGGCGAAGCTATGCATGCTTTTCGCAAGCCTAGAGATGTGTTCATTCCATTTGAAACCCAGGTGCGTAATGCCCTTTGGTCTGCAAACTTACAGCCTTTTGAATGCTGGCGTGACCCACAAGACAGCTCGTTCGAAGCGCTGTTGGCATCTGAATGTGTCTGGGTTTACTTTTGGGTGGAACTACAAGATGCCAATCAACGTCGTGCTTATGAAGAGTTCCTCTATTCCTACGTTCAGGAGCAGCGTGTGCTGGGACGTTTTCAGCGCAAAATTGTCAATAAGCTGAGCACACCAACTGAATACTTGGCCGATCGCGAAGCTATTTCTGACGATAACCGGGTGGCGCTCGGGTTGTCATTGTGTTTTCTATTGCTGTGTTTATTGAACAGCACCAACCTTATGATGGCAAAGTTTCATGGCAAGGCTGGTGAGATTGGGTTACGCCGTGCAGTGGGGGCGAGCAGGCAACAGGTTTTTATTCAGTTCAGTGTTGAAACTGTGTTGATGGGGATATTTGGCGGTGCTCTGGGCTTGGTGCTGGCCCAATTGGGTCTCATAATTTGCAGTCGTGCATATCAGCACTTGAGCAGCGATTTGATGCAAATGGACTTGTATATTCTGGTGTTGACGCCGTTGGTGGCGATATCAGCCAGTGTGTTTTTTGGTCTTTTTCCTGTCTTTAGAGCCAGTCGGATAGAGCCTGCCAGCCAGTTAAACAGTGTGTGAGGGACAACTTATGAGAGACTTGCTACCTATTCTCAAAACGCTGAATCACAGTCGGACCGCACCGATGCTGTTTGTATTGCAAATTGCCGTCACCTTTATGATCCTGGTGAATGCCGCTTATCTGGCACTGCAAAAGCAAAGCTTATTATCCCGGCCAAGTGGATTGGATGAGCAAAATACCTTTTTTGTTCTCACCAACTTACCGGGCGATGCCGCTGCCAGAGCCGCGGATATTGAGCAAGACTTGCTGGCTTTGAAAGAGTTATCTGGCGTTATGAATGCGTCTGTCACTTCAGGGGTTCCGCTATCGGGATGGGGGCGCTTTTTGGAAGTCGCCACTCAGGCCGACGGAGACTACGATACGTTCAGTGGATACTATGGGGGTGATAATGCCCTGCTAGAGACGATGGATCTGACCCTGGTTGCCGGAGAGGGCTTTACACAACCCCCGCTCTATGCAGATACGGACGGGTTTCGCGTCGCGACGGAGATCATCATTACACAGACGCTCGCACAGTCATTGTATCCGGATGACTGGCGCCAGGCAGTAGGGAAGACGATTTATATTGATAAACGGCCTCAGCAGGTGCGTGGTGTGGTGAAAAGTTTGCAGGCCGCCTGGAGCTTTTGGGTGGTCGTAGAGCACAGCGTGTTGGCCCCTGTGATAGAAACCAGTGAATACGTTTATTACCTGGTGCGCAGCGCACCGGGCCAACAGGCTCAGGCGATGGCGAATACGGCGGATTATTTAATGCGCCGACATGGCCGGAAGATTGAAGAGTTGATGACTTTTACTGAAGTTAAACAGCAAAGTTATCAGGCTGAGTATGCGGCGAGTATGACCTTGCTTTGGGTCGTAGGTTGTTTGTCCCTGGTTACTGCCCTTGGCATATTTGGTCAGGCACGTTTTGCTGTCACCCGACGTGTTCGACAAATTGGCATTCGCCGTGCACTTGGCGCGCAACAAGGGCAGATTGTGGGCTATTTTATGTTAGAAAATGCACTGCTTACTTTGTTTGGCGTAGCACTTGGATGTGTTGCGGCGATAATACTGAATATGCAGTTTAGTAACTGGTTTGAATTGGCGACGGTGCCCGCTGAATTTTTTGCCCTGGGCGGGGTATGCATGATGTTACTGGGTCAGGCAGCAACCCTGGCTCCTGCTTGTCGGGCAGCTAGAGTGTCCCCTGCGATTGCAAGTCGTCTTGGTGCGTCCAGATAGACGAACGTATATGCGACTTGTTATGATAGCCCCCAGAGTAACGAGTCGTAGTCACTATGTTAAAGTTATCAAATCATGTCGAGTTGGCAGCCTGGGAAATTGAATTATCAGCGATCAGAGCGCAAGGTGCGGGTGGCCAAAATGTCAACAAGGTATCTTCTGCCATTCATCTGCGGTTTGATATTCAGCGTTCAACCCTACCTCCGTTTTACAAAGAGCGATTGCTGGCTTTGCAGGATAGCCGTATCAGTAAAGAAGGTGTGATCGTTATTAAAGCGCAGAGTTTTCGTACCCAGGAGCAGAACCGTGAGGATGCATTGGCCAGGTTGAAGGCGCTGATCCTCAGTGCAACGAAAGTAGAAAAAAAGCGCCGGGCAACCAAACCTACCCGAAGCTCGCAGCGAAAGCGACTTGATAGCAAAAATAAGCGGGCGCAAACCAAAGCGATGCGTGGCTCCGTTAAATTCTAATTAGCCTGTTTGCTAGGCTACAAGTGGCAGCCTGAGCGTAAAGCGGGCGCCACCCAACTCAGAATCATCAATCTGGCAGTCGGTGTGGTGCCATGACAATATTTTGCTGACAATGGCAAGGCCTAAACCAAATCCGCCTGTATCTTTGTTACGACTCTTGTCGAGTCTGGAGAACGGCTGGAAGACCTGTTCACGCTTTGATTCAGGAATGCCGGGGCCATCATCCTCAACCATAAAAACAGCCATATTGTGCTGTCTTCTCAAGGTGACCCGAATGGTGCTTTGACCATATTTATCAGCGTTCTGTAACAGGTTTTGTATGACCCGGGTTAACTGATGTGGATCGCATTCAACCGGGACATCACTGATAATGTCTGTCACCAGGTTTTTGCTAGTTGTTCGGGCAAGTTTTTCAAGCTGATCCAGTATCAGCGGTGCCAGATCACATTGCTGCATGTGCAGTTGCTGATTGGCAAACTCCAGTCGTGCGTAGCTGAGCATCTCGTCAATCAGTACTTCCATTTCGGTGACGTCTTCTTCCATTGCTGAAACCTGCTCCGGTGCTTTTGGTGCCAACATGGCCAGGGCAAACTTTAAACGTGCCAGTGGGGTTCTTAGTTCATGGGACACGGCATTGACCAGTTGTTTTTGGTTGCTCATCAGGCTGGCCGTTTTCAACGCCATTCTTTCAATTTGCTGAGTCAAGGTGTAGATGGCTGAAAATCGCGATCTGGTTGGTGTCAGGTCGAGTGAGCCTGATGCGAGTTTCTCGGATGTACGCTTGAGTTGTACCAGGTCAATCCACAGCGGTCTTAACCATATGACTAGCAACAGTGCCAGCACGGAATAAGAGAGCAATTTGATGGTGTATTGCTTCACTTTAGCTGATTTTGCAGGAGCAAATGGACCGAGCTGAACGACAGAGGTACTGTCGTTAACAACGAAAAGTAGCAGGGCGTTACCTTCATCATCAAAGGAGGTAATGATTTCGCCTTGCTTAAGCGCCGTCAATTGTTCGGGTAACCAAGCGACATCTTCATATGAAAATACGCTCAGCTGCGGTTGTGCTCTGAGGTAGGAGTCTAGCTCATGTTTCTGCAGGTAAGTGAGTGCCTGCTGGTAGTTCTTAGCAACCTGAGTCGCGTGACGCAAATCATCAGGTGCTTGCTCCACCCAGTTTCGCCATATCGTCTCACTGCCTAGGTTAATCGCAATGATACTCGCAAATACCACAATATAGAGGCTGACAAGTAAACGCAGCATCGCGTATTAGTCCCAGGCTGATTTAGAGCACAAATATCCTTTCCCCCAAACTGTGATTAACCGGTAGGGTTGTTCCAGGTTGTCATTGAGTTTTTTGCGCAGTCGGGAAATCCTGACATCGACGCTACGGTCCAGTCCGTCATAAGGTCTGCCCACAACCTGGTTATATATGTGCTCCCGGCTTAGGGTATCACCAGCGTTTCGGGCCAGTTCCCACAGCAGATCAAATTCATAACTTGTCAGGTCAATTTCCTGTTCACTCAGATAGGTTTTACGTGCGGCTTTATCGATGCGCAGCTGGCCGAGTGTTAATTGATCCTTACTGTCATTTTGTTTACCCTGACGGCGCAGGAGTGCGTTGAGTCTGGCGAGCAAAACGTATGGTTCAACTGGCTTGATTACATAGTCATCGGCACCAATTTCAAGGCCTCTGACATGGTCAAAATCACTGTCTTTAGCGGTCAGAAATAGCACAGGCCCTGGGTAGTCTGGTCTGATCCGGCGGCATATTTCGAAGCCATCAAGATTGGGTAGCATAATATCCAGAATCACTACATCAGGTTGCTCACTGATGATTTTCTCTGGTGCGAGTGCCCCATCGTGTACCAGGGTTACATCATAATTGTTACTTTGTAAAAACTGTCCGGTGAGCTGAGCCAGTCTCTCATCATCTTCTACCAGTATGACTTTGGTCATTAGAATAAACTCCAATCTGTTTTAAGTTTCCTGCGATACTTAGTGCTGACAACAGCATTGACTTTGACAGTCTTTTTGGCGAGCGTATTTTGATTTGTATCCCTCAAACTAAACTCCATGTTTTGTGCCAGTTTGACAGCTAGCTTGGCTGTTCCTTTGTTGCTGCTCTCCCAGCAGTGTAAGCGCGCATTCGCCTGATACAGGCATAGGTTTTCCGGTACGGCGTGATGCCAATTAACCCGAATGGTCATCTGACAGGTTTGTCCTTGCGTTTTTACCATACAGACCAGCGGTTTTATCTCGAACAGCGGGGGGGGCTCTGAGGTGGCTTGCACTGAAAACGTGCACCACATAAATGCCCCAACTGACAAGCTGTACAGGGCACAGTTAAAATGCATACAAGCCTCCAATGAAGACAGAGGTTGTATAATCTTCATCGACGATAGGACTGTTTGCGATACTTGAGCCAAGCCATTGATGTTTTGCGGTGAATTTAAATTGCCAGCTGTCGCTCAGTTTGTGGTTATATGCTATGCCAATATAAGGATTGAAAGTGCTCTCGACCTGGTAACGAAAGTGAGTAAGTTCGGTATCTCTCTCAGTAATGCCGTAGTAATAACTACCTAATTTTGCGTCCTTGTAGTCGACGCCCACCTTAAACTGGAGTTGAGCATATTTGGGGTCACCAAATGGCAATTTGTAACTATACCCCACTGAGCCGTGAAACCCGTTATAAATTCCCCTTACATCGTGCAGTAATTTTACTGTTAGCTTTTGTTGTTCAGAGATGTACCAGTGCGCCAATATACCACTGTCGATCGCCCATTTTCTTTTTGCCAGATCATCAAAGGTTAAAGAAGGTTGTTGAGGCTGTTCTGGATTTTGCTCAACGTCGGTGAGAGGGACTTGGACACTGACCTCATTGGGCGGATTAACGTTGTCCCCTCCGTCTGCACCGGCACCATTGTCACCGGAATTGATATCAGTTTGGGGTAGGTTAATCCGTTCGCTGATGTCCGGGGAAAGCGTATTTGAGCGCAATAACGTACCGGGTCGGGAGCGGCTAAAGAAAGCTTGTTCAGAATTGAGCTCAGCAATCCAGCTAACATCAAATGCATGATGGTCAAAAAAGGTGTAACCGATAGCTGTGTTATCGAGGAAAAACCGGTCGCTGTAATAGCGCACATAGGGTAATACGATCAGAGGGGAATGGTCGCTATCTTTTAAAGGGTTAGTTGCAACACCTGCCCCTAGCGCGACGGAAATCTCCCATTGCGATACTTCAATGCAGTTTTCGGGATGGGTATCACAGTTGGCCAAAGCCATACCACTAAACAACACTGAGCCAATCACACCTGACAGACGTTTCACTTTTTTCACCCACTCCTACCCTGAACATCTGTACTTTACCAATAAAATTACTAATTGCCAGAAAGAGTTACATTAAATAACATTTCAAACCGCAGTAGTAACAGCAACTCTTTGGCATTCGAGTAAGGTTATGTACATACTTAATCCCAAGGAGACAGCCAATGTTAAATTCTACCCAGCAAAAGTTTTGTGCTGCTGCGCTTACTTTAGCGCTGCTCAGCGCATGTGGCGGAGGGAGTGACAGCAATACTTCCACCCCGGATCCAGGTAATGGTGGTATACAACCCCCCGACAAAGTGCCTGATTTGTCTACCGGCGAGGCCAGCGCCAAAAAGTTGCGCAAGGCAAATGCGTCAGACTTTTCAACTTACCTTAAAAATGGTGTTTACCTGGTTCAAGGTACGACAGCACACCAGGATAGCGATGAGGTGGCCGATTCGCCAGTTGCGGATGCTGCAACACCTGAGTATTCGTCCACTAATGTTCAGGAGCAAGCGGTTGATGAAAGCGACAGAGTTAAATATGACGGTGCACATTTGTATATTGCAAATACAGCAGATTTTCAGGCCGCTGAAGGAGAGCACAAACAGTCTGTGCGGATCTTAAAACGCGAAGAAAGTGGTGAGTTGGGGTCATCCAATACTTTGGTGACCAGTACAGATTATTACGCAAGGCAGCAACTATACCTACAAGAGGGTAGTCTAGCCGTGGTGCTGAGTAATGACAAATTCGGTTTTTTCATTGAGCCTGCTGTAGCATCAGATGTCGTGGACACATCCATGCCCTATTTATACTCGCGTGATTTTGCTCTCACGTTGGCTGATGTCAAAGATCCTTCGCAGGGCAATATCACGCACCAGCTCCGCTTCGACGGCGAATTGATTGATTCTCGTGTTATTGGTGATTCACTCTATTTGATCAGTGAGTTTTCTGCGAGTTTTGACGGATTTGCGCAAGATGGCGAGGATCTGGAATTAGCGAATTATCAAAAAATCACCGAGACAGATATCGCTGAGTTATTGCCTAAAGTGACGGATCTTAAAACTGGTACGGAGCGACCTCTGGTCGACCCGGCGACCTGCTATATGCCAGATGAAGCATCAGAGCTGAATGGTTATCACCGCATTACATCTGTGACTCGTGTGTCACTGAGCGATCCGGGTTCGCTAACGACAACTTGTATCGCCAGTCGCACTGAGGGGATCTATATGTCTCAGAACAATGTGTATCTCTACGGCTATTATTATGAGTCGGAAGAAGTCACATTTAATGACTCGATACAGACAGTGATCCACCAGTTTAAGCTGGCAGAAGATGCTGTAAATTATGCTGCTTCGGGCAAAGTGGCGGGGCGCTTAGGTAGTAGTAATCGTAACCTGAGATTTAGTGAGCATGAAGGGGTCTTGCGTGTGGTGACGTCACGCTTTACGGAAGAAAATGGCAGACTGCACAGGCTCTATCTGCTGGAAAATACAGGTGACGACCTGACTGTGATCAGCCAGCTACCAAATGAAACGCGCACCACGCCCATCGGAAAAGTGTCTGAAAATGGTCTGGTTGAAGAAGACATCTATGCAGTGCGTTTTTTCGGTGACAAAGCTTACATCGTAACCTTTCGTCAGATTGATCCTTTATATGTGCTGGATTTAGCAGACAAAAATGACCCTAAAATCACGGGCGCATTAGAAATACCTGGCTATTCTGCATACCTCCATCCGGTGTCGGAAGACTTACTCATCGGCATCGGCCAAAATGTTCAGGACTGGTTTTTGGACGGGCCTTTGGAAGTTGATGACGAAGTTGGTGCCAAAGTAAGCTTGTTCGATGTGAGCGACATTAGCGCGCCGTCACTGGTTGATGAAAAAGTGTTTAGTGGCGGGTTTAGCCCGGTTGAATTCGACTATCACGCTTTTAGTTACTTAAAACACAGTGATCAGGTATTCAGAATGACTTTACCTGTCGAAAGCTGGCTTACAGAGAATGACAGTGACAACACTGTAAACTGGTATAAGCGTAACGAACTGGCCGCATTTGAAGTACATACAGGCGAAACGCCTAAGCTACAGTATATGGGCAGTAGTGTGCCGCAGCAGCAACCCGACGTTGAAGTATCTCCGTATATCTGGGCAGGTGATGATCGGGGTGTCCTGCATGGCGATCATATTTACTATGTGCACGGCAATTTTGTTTGGTCTAGCTTGTGGCAAACACCACAAATCACCACCGGACCATTCTAACGTGATCGATAAAAACGATGCAGCCGGTTTACTTTAGGCCGGCTGCATTGTTGTATTTAGCGTGTTGCAATTAAGCCCAGCTTTTGGTCGTTACACCATTGCCCGCCGATAATGTAGTTGTCTTTAAGTGTACCTTCATGCTCAAACCCCAGACCGGTTAGTAAGTTAAATGATGCCTCATTGCCTTCGGTGACGGTTGCTGTCAGTTTGTGATAGCCGCATTGATTAAAGGCAAAATCGATAATGGCGCTGGTCGACTCTTTTGCATACCCCTTACCCTGATGCTCAGGGGCAAGCATAAACCCAAGCTCAGCCTGCTGATAGGGTGTCCAGTTGGATAAGAAGCCATGAAGTCCTGCGGGATTGCCGGTTTCTCGCTCTTCAATCACTAATGTAAGCCACTCCCCGCTCTCTTTGCGCCAGTTGATGAGTCGACGGTCAAATTGCGCGCGGACTTCATTTTGCCCAGGCAAGTCGCGAATAAAGCACATTACTTGAGGGAGCTGATGAAGGCGCAAAAAAAATGGCCAGTCAGAAGGCGTTAATGGCCGCAGTAGCAGGCGGGAAGTGTCAATCATAGTGAAATCCTTTTATTGTTCGATGTTATTGGGTTTGGAGTAATTTTCTGATAGTGACGATTTGATTAATGCTGTCCATGTTGTCGCCGTGCACACAGAGGGTGTCTGCTTTGAGTGGCAAAGCCTGACCACTTGTTGTGGTTACTGTGCCATGGGCCAGCAGTTGTTTTACCTGTGCCAGTACGTTTGCCTCGTCGTGGACTGCATTGGGCTGTGTTCGTGGGCTAAGTTGCCCTTGATCTGTGTAAAGTCTGTCAGCAAAGGCTTCAAATAGTAACTCTACGCCAAATTGCTCCGCAAGGCGTGTATGATGCGCTTGCTCAGCCGTTGCCAGCAGCATTAGTTTGAGCTTAGCAGGGTACTCGGAGAGCGTTTGGAGCACCTGAAGAAGCGTCGCTTCGTTGCGCATCATGTCGTTATACAAGGCGCCGTGAGGTTTTACATAGCTCAAAGTCATCCCCTGCACTCGCGCCATTCCCTCCAGCGCCGCAATTTGGTAATGCAGTGTGTTACGCAGTTCGGTGTTACTCAGGGTCATCGAGCGACGTCCGAACCCTTGCAGATCGGGATAACCTGGGTGGGCACCAATACCGACATGATGTGCTTTGGCCAGTGCGAGTGTGTTTGCCATTACAGTCGGGTCGCCTGCATGGAAGCCGCAGGCAATATTGGCCAGATCAATGTGCGGCATAACATGGCTGTCCAGTCCCATTTTCCAGGCACCGTAGCTTTCGCCCAGATCGCAATTTAGTAGCATAGAATACTCTTATTTTGGGTTTTTCCAGACCTTAACATGGATTGCAGCGTCAGGGTTAGGGCTTCACGCCCAATCAAGTTCACGTCTTCTGATCATAGTTACAAAACCAGGCTGGAGTGTGTCAGCTGAGGACCAGGTTTAAATCGGCTTTGTCCGTAACCAACAGATGTTGTGGGCTATTGATAATACACAGCTCAGGGGCTGCCCGGGTAATTGCAAGGTGAGCTGTGAGACTGGTTGTCCAGAAGACGGGAAGTTTATCGTTGGCTATGGGAAGCGGTTCACCAAAGTTTGGTTTATTCAGGTTGTTAATGCCGATGTCGCTTGCTTCACCGAAGTGCAGAGGGATGCCATGTGGTACCCGGCTGACTGAACCCGCCTGAATGGCTTTGATCAACTCTGGTTTACTCATTGGGCGCATGCAGACTACTTTATTGCCACTAAATGGCCCCACCTGGTTACTCTCTATATTGCTGATATACATAGGTAAGGAGTGCGTTGGGTTGGCCAGTGGACTGGATATACCGAAGGAGTTGAGCACATTGTCAAAGGCGAGGTAACTGGCTAGTGCAAAAGTGACCAGGTCGTCTCGCCATAGCTGTTTGATATCTGAGACTTCCTCAGTAAGCTGGCCGTGTTTTAGGATCCGATAGCGCGGAATATCGGTACGAATATCAATGTCCTGACCTAACTGGTCGAGATGATAACACCCTGGTGAAATACTGCTTGCTAACAAAGGGCAGCAGTCAGCGTTGTGATGACAGTAAGTCATAAATTCAAACGCATAGGCTTCAGGCAGGATCAGAACATTACACTGGGCGAAGCCGGGAACAAAGCCGTTAGTTGGGCCGGAATAGTCCCCGACCCGGATCATAGCGCGAATAGCGTTAGGTGCAGTGAGTGATGCCTTTGGGTCCATACATGTCCTCATCAGGTAACAGGCTGATTCAACAACATCTCACTCAATATTATAGGCAGCTACGATTAATCTGCCTGTTTGTCTATGGTAACGGGGAGTGTTCCTTTGGCTTTTTCATGACCTAAGATGACTTTGGCAAGCGCGGTATACGCCGGTCCGCTGACTTCACTGGCGGTTTCAACGTCAACATTATAGGCATAACTTGCCAGTACAGCCTGGCTGTAAGGGGCAAACCGGGTGATTTCATAGGGGGCACGCAAACTGATGAACACGCTTGGTTTGTGCTGAGACTGAGCAAACCGTAATAAACCTTGTAATGCGTCAGGCTGGGCCTTGGCTGCCAGAGAAAACTGCGACAGTGTAGCCAGGTCTTCCATTCCACCAATTTCTACTGCGCTTTGCGCGGGCGTGGCATGACCGGCAATGACGAAGTCTGCATTTTTTATATCTGCTTCTGCCCGGGCAGGGTCGAATCCTTGTAAACTGGACAGAGTAACCGTGAGCGGATGAGTTGCATGAGCTAACAAGGCTTGTTTCAGAGCCGTTGCTTTTTGTTTGTCCGGCATAATCACATGAATTCGCTGATTTGCTCGGGGTGCCAGTGGTAACAGCTGGTTATTCTTCACTTGTGTTATGGCCGCCAGTGCCAGCTCAGCCTCCAGTTTACGATGCTGTGGATTCCCCAGTACAGACTGAGCTATAGCCGAGGACAGCTGACGCTTTGGCGCTAAAAAGCGGGCTTTGAGCGTTTGTATTCTCAGGTTAGATGTCCTTAGTTCAGAGATGCTCAGTTGCGCTGTGGCTTGTTGATAAAGTGCATCCATAAATTGTCTGAATGCGCTGATATCCTCTGTGCTGCGTATCGCAAAAGGCATCAGGGCAATGTCTACACCCGCAGCAAAGGTCTCTATGACGGCCTGCTCGGGCTCGAAAAAGTCACTGATCCCGGCCATATCCAGTGCATCTGTGATGGTGACACCCTGATAGCCCAACTCTTCTCTTAATAGGTCATGCATAATTTTGCGTGACATCGTCGCCGGGCGCAGCATTTTTTCATTACGTTTGTTGAGTATGACTGTACTATCCAGCGCTGGGTACTGGATGTGCGCCGTCATTATCATACCCGGTGCGTGGTGTTTGATGATGCTGGCAAACGGCGCAATGTCTTGCTGCTGTATCTGTTCCAGGCGATGATTTACGCGGGGTAAGCCGGTGTGACTGTCGACATTGGTATCACCATGCCCCGGAAAATGCTTGATGGCAGATATCACCCCCTGTTGCTCGAATGCTTTGACTTGTGCGGCACCCAGTTTTGCCACCATGTGTGGATCTTCGCCAAATGACCTGACATTAATGACCGGGTTATCCGGATTGGCGTTGACATCAACGGTTGGCGCGAAATTGACATTGATCCCAAGTACGGACAGCTCTTTACCTATGACTGACGCAACCTCCTGCGCATAGCGTGTACCATGCAGAGCGTAGCTGGCTCCTATGCTCATATTGCCAGTGAAGGAGGTGGCCTCAGCACGATTAATTCTGGCAACCCGACCACCTTCCTGATCAATGGCGATAAAGGGAGGTTGCTCTGTTGCATGGTGGATCTGCTGCGTCAGTGCGACTATTTGTTCAATTTCCCGTACATTTTCGGCAAATAGGATCACGCCGCCAATCTGATAGTCATGCAGTATCTGCTTGAGCTCCGGTGGCAGGGTAGTCATTGGCTCCCGACATTTTGCCCCTTTGCCTTGTTGACAAAAGTATCGTAAATCGAGCATTAATTTTTGGCCGATCAGGGTACGTAATTCAGGTGCCGATTGAGCACTATGGCTTGGGGCTGTGAGGGTCATGAGCAAACCTATTAAGAGTATGCGAAACAAGATATTCATCATCAATATGCTAATTTATCTGGCACTCTATCACGCCTCAGCGCTAATATGGAGCCGATTCAGTTCAATATGTTATCGGTTTTTATCAGGTGCAGGTGAACGCACATTGAATGCCGAGACAATAATAAAAAAGGAAGGACGATGAAACACCATACGCTTAACTATGTAGAGTTTGCTGCTTCTGATTTACCGGCGACGCAGGCATTTTTCGAATCGGTTTTTGGTTGGCAATTTCAGTCATACGGTCCGCAGTACGTTGCGTTTAGTGAGTCTGGGCTGGAGGGGGGCTTTTTCCAAAGCGATCTCTCAGCCAGCCAGGCGCAAGGTGCCCCGCTACTGGTATTGTACAGTGATGATTTAGTACAAACACAGCAAGCCATAGAGCAGGCTGGTGCTACCATCAATAAAGCGATATTTAGCTTCCCCGGTGGCAGGCGATTTCATTTTATTGAGCCCAGTGGCAATGAATTGGCGGTGTGGAGTGATAAGTAAGCCTCAACTGGCGATGCCCACGTCCAGTTTTGCAAACCACTCAAGAAATTCAGCGACCGCTTCGCCTTTGAACAAGCGACCATGCTGAGGTGCCATAATGTCGATGTCGAGCTCTCTCACGCGGGCTATCCAGTTTGCTTTAGCGCGATTGGATGGCATCCAGCGACGATGGAAATACTCCATATGCTTAACGTGAGCCGCAAAATCGTCCACAAATATTGGAGCGTTGGTTTTTTCCAGCGCCGCACCTACATCACCACTCATCAGTATTTTTGCCAGTGGGTCATACACATGAAAATTACCTGATGAATGCAGATAGTGTGCCGGGACGAGTTTCAGGCTGATGTCATTCAGACGGATTTCGCCGCCTTCGTCTTTGATCCCCTGGTATTTGATATTGCTCATACCAAAGTGGCGGATAAACCCTTCCCACAGCCAGGGCGCATGCAGTGTGGCATCTGGCAGGGCTTTATCCCAAAGTCCCAGCGAGGATATGATGTCGGGATCCTGATGTGAGGCGAATAAGGTGGTAAGCTCTTCCAGCTCAATATGTTGCAAGATGGCAGCCAACATGGGTGAAAAGAGCTCTGTGCCTCCCGGGTCAAGCAGTACCGCTTGCCCTGTGCCTTTCACCAGATACTGGTTAGTATCAATGATCTTTTCTGGTTTGCCTTCGTCACGACCAAACATCAACCAGGAGTGGCTCGGAGCCTGATGGAGTTGTGTTGCTTTCAATGCAGGGCGCCTCTTAGAGTATGGATTTCGTTTAAGTTTACAGTGACTGACTGCTTAATTGTTTTGGCTGCACTGGCAATAAAATCAGAGACCGACTGTAGACTGTCGCTAAATTCTCCGGCGTTTGATGCCTCAACCCGGCTGGTCACGGCAATGTATTCCGCACTGCGCATTTGCTTGTTGATCTCTTCAAAAAAGCTCTCCAGATCCTGTAAAGCGATTTCCAGTTTTTTGGTCTGGTATTGCCGCTCTTGTTTTGCTTTATTTTGCAAAGCAACAACTTGAGATGTGGAGACGAGCATTGCTGCATTATTAACATGCATATCGAACTGGGTACTTCGGACTGCCTCGAGCGCAATTTTGAACAGCTGATTAGATAGCGTGGAGATATGCGTAGTGGTCTTGATGGTTTGTTCCGAAAACTCATCAATGAAGTTTGTAATGGGTTTAAAGCCAGAGGCCGAATCACCTGCTCTCAGCGCGACCACGCGGGCATTCTTGGCGGTAAGAGAGAGGTTTTTAGCTTCGGCCAAAATCGCGTCAAGATTTGCAATGATACGCGCAACGCGAATGAAGCTGTCTACTATATTGTCGTCGCTCAATGCGAAACTCCACTGTCTACGGGCTGCTTTCAAGACACTAGAATAAAAATCGCCGAAATTCCAGAAATCAGCATAATTGAGCGTTTAGTTTTTGTCTTTGTCAAAACATTAAACTCTATCATTAACAAAGGCTTCAAAAACTTCAGTTGCAGTACCAAAGTCTTGTTATTGCGACTACGCTTGATAAGAGCTGTGTTTAATAGATGACCGGAGTCTGAGTGAAAACCTCTGCCTTGCAATATTTTGTAAGCCTGTGTTTGTCTGTTGTGGGGTGGCAGGCGAGCGCTGCGTCTCACAGTACTTCAGTGCTTGCGTCTTCAGCTGGTGGTACAACTAGCCCGATGATTCTGGCGCTAGTCGTCGGCGGCCTGATGGCAGCAATGGCTGGCACCGTGATTTGGTGGTTGAGCCGTCGATCGGACCAGAGACGCCATAATGGTCATGATGAAGCACACCACTTTTACCTCGAAGCATTTCAGGCCAACTCAGGCTTTGAATTTGTGTTTAGCTCTGATGCCAGTCTGATTTGTATGAGTGACGGGCTGACAACCGCGCTTGCTAAAAGTCACAAAGCGCTATTTGCCTATAACCTGCATGAATTGCTGGAACCAGATAGCTGGGCACGGCTGGCAGCCTGGCTAGAGGAGCCAAAACCTGGTCAGGTGATTAAACTGACCCTGGTTAGCGCGCACAGTGAGCGTGTCACAGGACTTTTTGAGTTACAAAGCTCTGAGCACCGCAATTTGCACCTTGCCCGGTACTTACACCTTTCGCCTCATCTGGGTCAGGCAGATACAGACAGCGAGCTGCTGGCAGTGACGCTCAGCTCCATCGGTGATGGTGTAATATGTTGCGATATTGATAGCCGGGTGATTTTTATGAATCCGGTTGCTGAGGCGGTACTTGCCTTACTTACCGAAGAAGTAAAAGGTAAGCCCATTACTGAGGTGATGCCGTTATATCATGAAGGGAGTGAAGGACCCATCGAAGATCAAATGGCCGTGTGTATGCGCAGTCAGCAAACGGTTAGCCTGCCGGATTCTACCTGCTTTCGAAATCACCTTGGGCTGGAGTTTGCCATTGATGATTCCTGTTCCCCGGTATACAACAATTCAGGCAAAGTCATTGGTGCCGTGATGATTTTTCAGGATGTGACTGAGTCAAGGGCACTCAAGCGCAAAATGAACCATCTGGCCCACCATGATGCACTGACGGGGTTGCCTAATCGTTTGCTGCTTCAAGATAGGCTTATCCAGGCGTGTAAACGGGCGTTGCGTAATCGCCATCAGTTTGCGGTTGTGTTTATGGATCTGAATAAATTTAAGAAAATCAATGACTCTTTGGGACATGATTTTGGCGATTTACTCCTGAAACACATTGCACAACGATTAACGGATTCTGTTCGGGCATGTGATACCGTGTCCCGGATGGGCGGTGATGAATTTGTATTGTTGCTGGATGCCATTGAAGATAAACGTCATGTACGAAGCGTGATTAAAAAAGTGCTTGATGGCGTGTGTGGTCAGTATGAGATCAAAGGCGTTGAAGTACAGGCTGCGCTGAGTGCCGGCGTTGCGCTGTATCCTGACGACGGCGATAACGCTGAATTACTGATGAAACGTGCTGACAGCGCGATGTATCGGGCAAAAAGGTCGGGCAAAGGTGGGATGCAGTTTTACTGCTCTAAATTGGATGATGAAGCTGAGCAAAATCAGGCTCTGGAGCAGGCTATTTTAGACGCTTTAGCGGCAGATAAGTTTGTACCGTATTTTCAGCCTGTTGTCTGCGCATCAGATGGTCGGCTTGTGCAGGTGGAGATGTTGGCGCGGTGGCATAAAGAAGGCACGCTTGTCGAAGCAAATCGATTTATCAATGAAGTGAGCGAAGTCGGTTGCCTGATGGCATTGCAATCTAAACTCTGGGAGCAAGCATTTAAGCACTTTGCCAGTTGGCAAGCAACAATCCCTGAACTCAGGCTGAGTATCAATGTGTCTGTGAAAACACTGCAACAGGATGAGGCATTGAGCGAACTGAACAGGCGCCTGATTGAACATCAATTGCAACCCTGGCAAGTCGAAATTGAAATAATGGAGCAGCAACTCACATTGCTGGGTACGGAGGCTGATAACGTGATAAACCATTGGCAACAGGCTGGCTTTACAATTGCCATCGATGATTTTGATGCCAGCCACACGAGTATTGGACAGTTACATGAGTTAAAAATCGACGCCTTGAAGCTGGATCCGGGATTACTATCTAGACTGGTCGACGAGGAGTCGCAGAGTTTAATAAAATCTGTATTAGTGATGGCAAAAAATATCAATGTTACTTGTTGTGCTGAGGGAGTTGAGTCAGCTGAGCAGGTAAAGGTATTGTCCGAGATGGGCTGCACCCTAATGCAAGGTTACCATGTTGGCCGGCCTGTCAGTGCTGAGCAGTTGACTGACTATCTGGCCAAGCTAAACGTACATTAATTCGAGCATACATCGACCATTTTCAATCCTTAAGGTTGTCTTAATTTTCTAAATTTAACCTGCACCTAAGTTAACATTACGGAGCAGCGTATGACAGCCCTCGTTCAAAATCTCGGAACCGAATTTGCCCCCCTGCAATTGAGCTGGGCTGAGCAAAACTCCTCTTTACGAGCAGCGTTAGAAAGCGATATTCACGCAGGTTTTCGTAAAGCATTTGATGCGCAGATCAAACATTTTTACCCCCTATTGAGTGAGTTTCGGCTGACATGCGGTCATTGCTGTTTGGGGTTGAGGCTTGCTGGCAAACATGAGTTGTTTGTCGAGCAGTACTTGCGACAAGATATTGAGCAGGCAATTCAGGCACATTCTGTTGGCCAAGAGTTCAAAGGTCAGCATATGCGCTTTGAGATAGCAGAGTTGGGCAATCTGGTCTCGACGAATCGTAAAGCGAGTTTGCTGCATTTTATCATTGTCACTCAGGCACTCACGGCCTATGGCGTTCGTTACCTTACCTTTGCTGCCACCAGCCAGGTTAGAGCTTTGCTGTCTTTGCTAAAAGTGCCTGTACACGTGCTTGCAGATGCTGCGGACGATATCGCCGTTGCAGCGGACTATGGCTCTTACTATCAGCAGCAACCCAAAGTGTGTGTTGTGGCTTTATCAGATGCAAAGCTGCTTATTCGGGAAACAGCGCTTTTCAGACGTTATGCAAATCAGTACCGCAGTGAAACTGAATATTTGCTGGAGGGGCTACGTCATGCATAAGTTTTTAGATAAGACCCCACACAGCCAGCAACAGGTTATTCTTGAAGATGAACATGGCACATGGACAAAGCACTTGTTGCAGCAGGCGAGCAACGAACTAAGCGGTGTCTTTGCAGAGCTTGAAGGAGAGTGTGTTGCATTTCAAATGGATAACTCAGCTGCCTGGATTGCCGTTGATTTCGCTTTGAATGATAGCAACAAAATTGCTCTGCCATTGCCGTTATTCTTCACCCGGGCACAGTGTGAACATGCGTTGCTAGAATCTGGTGCCAGTTGGTTACTGAGCGAGACGTTGAATTCAGATAATGTCTTGAGTAAAACGATTAACGTATGTGGTCGCACTGTTTATGTCTACCAGCTTAGTAGCAAGCCAGCAGCATATTTTGCAGGCACTCGCAAGATCACGTTTACTTCAGGCTCGACAGGCACGCCGAAAGGTGTGTGTCTGTCGGACCTTACTATGCAGCAAGTTGCCAGTAGCCTGTGTGAACGATTGGTACTGAAGAACCCAAAGCACTTGTGTTTATTACCGCTGGCTGTGTTGTTGGAAAATGTGGCTGGTGTCTACGCTCCCCTTCTGAGTGGCGGGCAGGTGATTACGCCTTCGTTAAACACACTTGGCTATCTGAGAAGTCAGCTACAAGACCCAGAAAAGATTTTGATGTGTATTAGCCAATTCGAGCCACACACTTTGATTTTGGTGCCCGAGTTGTTGCAGTTGCTCGTAGCGGCCTGCTCAGCTGGGTGGCAGGCTCCTGAGAGTTTAGTATTTATAGCAGTTGGCGGAGCGCGGGTCGATGAAAGCTTGCTCGTTAAGGCCAGGAATAGCGGTTTACCAGTCTTTCAGGGGTATGGTTTATCCGAAGCTGGCTCCGTCGTTGCATTGAGTAAAGTTGCGCCACAATCTGAGGGCGTGGGAGACGTCCTCCCTCATCTTGAATACAAGATAGTGCAAGGCCAGCTTTTCCTCAGAGGGCCCCTGTACTTAGGGTATCTGAATGGACCTGAACATTCTCCTGAACATTGGCTGGCAACCGGTGACCTGGTCAGGCAAACAGAGAGTGGACTGGATATCTATGGGCGGCTTAAAAATCAACTTATTCTCAGCTCTGGGCGAAATGTTTCACCGGAGTGGCCAGAAGCGCTACTACTTAGTCAACCGGGAGTGGCTCAGGTTGTGGTTTTTGGTGATGCGAAAACGCACCTTGTGGCCTTGATTTATGCCGCCTCTCAGCTCAGTGATGATCAACTGGAAAAACACATCTCTTTAATAAACAGTCAACTACCTGACTACGCCAGGATCGGAACCTGGCACAGGTTGGCTCAACCCTTATCGACAAGTAATGAATTACTGACATCAAATGGTCGGCCGAAACGTGACGTGATCGCACGTTACTATCGCACTGAATTAACCGCGCTCTACTGCGATAACGCAGAGCTGCAGGCGTAACAGCCAAAGATGATATTGGAGAAAAGTACATGAGTAATTTTTATGAGACATTACAGAGCGCAACGCAAATTGAACGTGAATATTTACTGAGCGCTCCGATTTTTAAAGCGGTATTTGAAAGTGAGATCTGCATTGAGCAGTATGTTGGATTCCTGGAGCAGGCTTATCACCACGTTAAACACACTGTACCACTTTTGATGGCGTGCGGAGCTCAATTGGGTGACGATAAGGAGTGGTTACGAGAAGCTATTGCACACTATATCGAGGAGGAACTGGGTCATCAGGAGTGGATCTTAAATGATATTGCGGCATGTGGATTCGACAAAGAAGCCGTTCGTCATAGTCAGCCGGGGTTTGCAACAGAAATGATGGTGAGTTATGCCTACGACAGCATCCAGCGTATATCGCCATTAAGCTTTTTCGGGATGGTCAATGTGCTGGAAGGTACCTCAATCATGTTGGCTGATAAAGCCGCAACACAAATCCGCAACAAACTGGGGTTGCCTCAAAAAGCCTTTAGTTATTTGACTTCCCACGGTGCGTTGGACCTAGAACATATCGACTTCTTTGCAGGGTTAATGAATCGCATAGAGGATCCACAAGAACAGCAAATGATTATTCATGCTGCAAAGCGATTTTATTGCCTGTATGGCGCCATTTTTCACGCTATTGACACTCAGGTCGGGTCTTTCGTAAAGGAGGCAAGCTAATGACATCTCAAAAATTAGCGGTACTCACAGGCGCCACGGGTGGGCTGGGGCGAGTGTTTGCACACCGTCTGCTTAAAGATGGCTGGCGCTTGCTTTTGGTTGCACGTCAAAAAGCGCCATTACAGGCGATGGTCGCGCAACTTGGGTCGGAGCATCAGGCCATTGCTGTAGATTTGAATGATGCTGAAGGTGCCTGTCAAGTTGCTCATCAGGCAGCTCTAATGGGCAATGCCAGTCTGCTGGTTAACAATGCAGGTGTGAATCGGATGGTTGCCTTTGAAGATATGAGTCAGGCTGAATTAACACGGCAGCTACAGGTGAATTTGGTTTCACCTGCATGTTTGACGCACGCGATGCTAGATCAACTGGAGGCAAATCGAGGAACAGTGATAAACATTGGCTCAGCGTTGGGTGCCATTGGGTTTCCTTATCAGAGTGTTTATTGTGCCAGCAAGTTTGGATTACGTGGTTTCAGTGAGGCTTTGTCTCGAGAATTGGATGGACGAATTGCAGTGAAGTACTTGTCTCCACGCGCTGCGGATACCGCGATCAATGACGAGTCAGTACGTTTATTGAACAAAAAGCTTGGTAACAGAATGGATTGTCCTCAGGTTGTTGCGGATGAGTTTATGGCGTTGCTGAAGAGCAAAGCTAAACGCAAAGGGATTGGGTTTCCTGAGAAGTTTTTTGCCAGGCTCAATGGCTTTGTGCCTGAACTTGTGGATGGCAGTATTCTTAAACAGCGGTCGACTATCCGCGCGCATTTCGCGGCACAATCCGCAAAATTCTCTTCACGTTTGGAGGACTCTTTATGAAATCGACTTTTATCGCACTCGGTGCTTCTGTGGCTCTATTTTTCTGTGCTAAAAGCCATGCCGCGCTTGCAGACGACATAGCGCTGTTGCAACAGAGTTGGGCTAAAGTTAATTATGAGCTTAAAGATGATGCGCAGGAAAAAGCATTTAAAGCTCTGATCAAAGACAGTCAAAAGGTTGTGACAAGTTATCCGGATGATGCAGAAAGCCATATTTGGCATGGCATTATTCAGTCCAGTTATGCGGGCGCAAAAGGGGGGTTGGGAGCGCTGGGGCTGGCGAAGCAAGCTAAAGTCGAATTCGAACAAGCGATAGCGATTGACCGTGAGGCGCTGAGTGGTTCTGCACTGACTAGCCTGGGTACCCTATACAGTCAGGTGCCAGGGTGGCCGATAGGGTTTGGGGATGACAGCAAAGCACGTGAATTGTTTGAGCAGTCATTAGCAATTAATCCATACGGCTTGGATATCAATTACTTTTATGCCCAATTCCTATATGATGAGCGCGAATACAGCACTGCTCTGTTACACTTACAGAGGGCGCAAGCTGCGCCGAAACGTCCTGGCCGTGAAAACGCGGATCTATACCGTCAGGCAGAAGTGATCGAGCTATTAGCGCTCGTCGAGAAAAAGTTAAAGCGCAAAAAATGAGATTATTATTAGTTGAAGATGATGCCCTGCTTGCACAGGGTCTCGTCCAGTCACTGAAGAAAGAAGGGTATGCTGTCGAACATGTTGACAGCTGCGCTGGCGCATTGGCATCAATTGAAGTGGTGTTGCCCGAGTTAGTAGTGCTCGACTTGGGGTTGCCTGATGATGATGGTTTGAGTGTTCTTAAAGCACTCAAACAACATAAAGAGCAGGTAGGTGTATTGATCCTGACTGCCCGGGATGAATTAGACGATAAAGTGGCTGGGTTAGATCATGGTGCTGATGATTATCTTGCAAAGCCTTTTGAGCCACTAGAGTTATTTGCCAGATTAAGAGTTGTTGCCAGACGATTTGGAAAACAGCAGGACAGTCGTTTGAGTTGTGATCAGGTTACCCTTGACCTTGCTAGTCACCATGTTGAATTTGAACAACAAACCTTGCAGCTACCACGCAAGGAATACATGTTGCTAAAAGCTCTAATGGAAAACAAGGGACGGGTTTTGGCTAAGAGCCAGTTGGAAGACAAGTTGTATCATTGGGGCGAAGAACTTGGCTCAAATGCCATAGAAGTACATATTCATCATTTGCGCAAAAAACTACCAAGTGGGTTTATTAAAACGCTACGAGGTATCGGTTATGTAGTGGGTAGTTGAGTGTCGTTACACCCTGTTCATCGGCCTATTTCCATTAATCGCAAGCTAACTTTGATATTGGTCTCCTGTCTGATCCTGTCAACTTTCTGGGCGCTGTTGAGTGGCTATCAAGCCAGTATGGAAAAAGCAGAACAGCAACTTGATGAACAGCTTAGAGAAATGGCGACGTTACTCTTGGAAACAGAGCTCACACAGACAATTCCCACTCAGGAGATTTATTTTCAAATTTGGCAGCATGGCGTGCTGCTTGCTGCAAGCGAGCGGCTTAGTAATACTGAGTCTCGAGTTGACCTTTCATCAGGTTGGCAAACACAGAATATTGCTGCGATGCGACTACGTACTTATGTCATAGAGCGAAGAGAGCGTGTGGTATTGGTGGCCGAGCCCGTAAATAAACGTTTTTCTCTGGCTGAAAGTCTGGTGCTGTCGGCCATGATGCCGTTGGTGATCATCATGCCTATACTGGCTGTATTCATAGCTTGGTATATCTATCGTGCGCTCCGGCCTTTAACTCAATTATCATCAGAACTAAAGGTACGGCGAGCCGATGATTTTACTGCATTAAATACGTTTAGTCAGGATCGGGAAGTGGCCCCAGTGATAGCGATGATGAATGCGCTATTTGCTAAAGTTGAAGCTGCTTATTTACGGGAAAGATATTTTGCCTCTGATGCCGCACATGAGTTAAAAACGCCCATTGCAGCACTCAAGATTCATTTACATAATCTGGCAGGAGGTCCCACTAAAAGCAGTCTAAAGGGGATAACGCAAAGTGCAGAGCAGCTCAATCATATTGTTGAGCAGATGCTGACACTGGCGCGAACTGAACCTCAGGTATGGCGCAGGCAATTTGACCCTATTGATACAGAAGCCGTGACTCAGCAATTGGTGGCACAAATGTATGATAAAATTGCTGATAAAGCGCAGCTGATCAGTTTGCACTCTGAGCCGCATTCCATTTTGGGCTGTCAGTTCACCCTTTCAACTTTACTTGGTAATCTTTTGAGCAATGCCATCAAATATACACCCCCGCAAGGAGAGATCCGCATTGATATCACGCGCAATGCACACCAAGTTTTATGGCAAATACAAGATTCGGGTCCAGGCATGACTCAGGCCCAAATTGACCGTGTATTTGACCGTTTTTATCGGGTTGGAGGCGATTCACACCCAAGCGGAGAAAAGGGCGCAGGATTAGGGATGGCGATCGTAAGGCAGATCTGTGAGATTTACGATGCCACACTGACATTGTCAGACTCTGAATTAGGTGGTTTGAAGGTCTCTCTGGCGTTTAAAGGAGCACAAAATGAATAACACGCATTTGGCACTGGCACTGTGCATGGTGTGTGCTCCAACATTTGCATTGGAAACTCGTAGCATTGTGCTTAAAAACCACCTCTTTAGCCCTCAATCAATTGTTGTACCAGCAAGAAAAAAGATCCGCCTGGTAATTGAGAATCAAGACCCCGCAGCAGAGGAATTTGATAGCTTTGATCTTAATCGGGAGAAAGTACTATTTCCAGGCAGAAAAAGTGTCATCTACATCGGGCCGCTTGAACCAGGTGAGTATAGTTTCTTCGGTGAATTTGCTCCTAATACGGCGAGAGGCATAGTTATCGCGAAGGAGGATAGCAATGCTCCTTAATTCTGTGGTGATCACATTGAACCAATGTTTGCCTGTAGCCGTGGTTTGCGTACTGCTTTGTGCAACCGGGAAAAACGTTTTATCGGTAAAACAAGGCGCTTTGGGTACCTTACTAGGGGGCTTGGGTTGTATGGCCTTATTGATTCTGGCTGCAGATATTTCAGTGTGGTGGGATTATCGTGGGCTGGAGCTGATTCAGATTTTTATGCTGATAACGTTATTTGTTGGTTTAGCAGGCCATTATATCTTTGATCTTGCTTGCGCCAGGGTGATGAGCCTGGCTGCTGCACTCACTTTATACTTAAGTAACTTCCTGACTTATTTTAATGGCTACTGGCAGATGGATGAAGCCTTTGCGTTAATGCTGGGTACTGTTTTGGGGGTCAGTATATGCGCCAGTTTCGCAGTATTGTTGTATTTTTCTTTACTCTGGGCGACGCGAAAAATGTTGTTACTGGTGACTGTGTTTGTCGCCTTACACAGCGCCAGTAAATTGGTATTCGCCAGTGATTTGGCTGCCCAGATCGATATCATCCCGGCTTATACAGCGTTGTTGGATATGCGAACTTGGGTGGATGAATACAGTGTTGGAGGTCGGATCCTGAAAGTACTATTTGGCTATGAAGCCACGCCAAGTTTGTGGTCGATATTGGCTTTGGCAGCGGGAACGGGAGTTTTTTGGTTTGTTTATAACTGGAGGCAGGGCAGTGAAGCATAATATGATGCTAAAGGCCATTATGATTGGATGCCTTGCCGGGCTTGTGGTCAAGTCAGGCCATGTTAAGGCAGACGATATGGTCGTTGATAAAGTATATCACCCTTACGTGCTGCCTCTGGAACGTGAAGTCGAATGGCGTTTATTATCCCGACAAAATGATACTGGGAATGTACTGGCGCAGCGCTTGGGATTAGGCTGGAGTTTGACGGAAACCATGACTGTTGAAGGCTATGCAATTGGTGAACGAGATCCGGATGATAATTTCGATATGGCGGGATATGAAGCTGAGGTACGCTGGCAGCTTGTTGAACAAGGGCGATACTGGGCTGATTGGGGGCTGTTGTTTGAATATGAAAAACGTCATAAAGAATCGGCTTATGAAGCGACAGTAGGTCTTTTGTTTGAGAAAGAGTTTGGCCGTAACAGTCTGACACTTAATGCTTTTATTGCCAGAGAGTGGGGTAGTATGGTCAGTAATGGGTGGGAGGCCGAGTTCCGTGCTCAATATCGCTATCGTTGGATAAGTGCTTTTCAGCCGGCAATTGAAGTTTATACCGGAGAAGACTTTGTGGGAGTGGGGCCTGCTGTGATTGGGTTACACCGTTTTCAGGGTCAAAAACAGCTCAAGTGGGAAATTGGCTTTGTCACAGAATTGAGTCAGGTGAGCAAAGATCATAGCTTCAGGCTGGCATTAGAGTTTGAATTTTAAAATGGTGTGAGCAGGCTATACTCACAGAGCAAGTCTGACAGGCATGTTGCCAGGAAAAGGGCTTGTGAGGAGCAAGCGAGTGAACACCAATACTTTATCAGATCAGCTGGTGATGCAATGGAACGAGCTTTTAAGCCGGGTTGCCGAACTATTGGAAGTTCCGGTGGCATTGATCATGAAGCTCAACGGGCCGCATTTGAGCGTGTTCAACAAAAGCCTCAATAAAGAAAACCCGTACGAAATTGGTGACAGTGAATGCTGGGAGCGCTCAGGGTTATATTGTGAAACCGTCATAAAGGCAGAAAGCGAACTCTGTGTGCCCAACGCTTTGGCAGACCCTGTCTGGGACCACAACCCAGATATTAAGCTCAACATGATTGCTTATCTTGGCTTACCCATAAAAAATGTTGATGACTCTGTCTTTGGCACAGTCTGTGTTCTGGACAGTAAAGAAAATACTTTTGGCACTATGGCCAGAGCCATGCTGAGTTCCCTTAAGCACCTGTTCGAGCTACAACTCAGAATGTTGTCACAGCAAAAGGAACATGATCACAAAGAAGCTTTTAAAGAGCAAGCTCTGATGACCATGGGGCTGGCCCATGAATTGAATACGCCGCTGGGGGTCAGTGTGACTTCGGCATCCATGTTGAGTGAATCAGCAGAGCAGCTTAGCCGCTTACTGCAACAAAACCCTGTGCTTTTACCTGAGGTACAAAAGCAGGCAGCATGCATTCACCAGGCTGCTGACTTATTATCACGTAATCTCCATCATATTGATGACAAAATAGACAGGCTTAAGCAGTCAATTGTTCAGGGGCATGATGGTGTAACCAGGGTATGCCGCATTACCGATGTATTTAAATCACTGGAAAGTGTTTGGGAGTCTTCTTTGGCGATGCACAATGTTGTGCTGAATATTGACGTTGAGCAAAGCGCTGATGTGCTCCTGTATCTAAAGCCTGCCAGTCTCATCGAGGCGTTAAATCATCTCATTACAAACGCAATTGAACATGCATTTTCAGGGGGTGATCGGCCAACGATTACAATCGCTGTAAAAGTAAAACAAGCTGAGCTTAAGCTCAGGTTTAGTGATAATGGGGTTGGGGTGAAGTTGGTTCATCCTGAAGACATATTTGCCCCCTTTTATTCGACCAAAAAGCAAGTGGCTGGCTCAGGACTGGGTCTGGCTCACGTCAAACGCATTGCTATGAATGATCTTGGTGGGACCGTTTATGTAAATTGCAATCAAAGTGGGTTATGTATCATGTTACGCTTTCCTGTGACCCATGCACAATCAGAGCCCATAGAGGATTAGAATCAGAGCCCTTTTTGCGCTTTGACTGTTGAGATAGCCAGAGCAAGTTGCGCTGCAAGCCCAGCATGCTTTTTGTGCATCACATGGTAGGCTTTGGAGCGAAATAAGTGGTGCACATGTAAATGAGACAGTGAGTCTGGGAGCGGCCACTGAGTAGAAACCACAAATATTGCATAGTCAAACCGATGTACGTTCAGCAGCTCGGGCAACTTGGCCAGGTTGTTTATATGGTAAAAGGTGTTTCTGTTCGCGTGCGGATACTTATTGAGCAAAACACGTTTGGACTGATCGGTTGCGACTATGGTGCTGGGCGTTGCCACCAATACTGAGTTATCGCACGGTACATTCGCAACACATAAGAGGATAAATTCCACTTCCGTTAAAGCAGGCCCGACAGCAATAACATCTTTAAAAGGGGCGAAAATCTCTCGTGCCAGGATCACATCACCATCGGTGTGTTGTGCTGTAATTTCGTGCAGTACGCGGTGTGCTGGCATGGCTACAAAATTGGCCTTAATTCCTGCCTGGTTGTAAGCGGCCTGGATTAAAGGCAGGGCCTGATCGCGCACACTTGGATGTTGAAGGTAAGAGATTGTTAATGGTGTGGCAAATAGTGATGCACTAAAAGTACACAAGGTGATAACTTTGGCTATTAGGCTAAAAATTTTTTTGAGCATAAAAAACGCCTCGCGAGAACTTCGCAGAATTATACCCAGTTTGGATGCAAAGCATAGTCTCCAAAGGTGTTATATCAGGTTAAATTAACCACAATTTGCCCTCGATCATAGTCCCACCAATTAGCTAAAATAAAAAAGGTACACCCTTGTCTCCTCTGCCTTGAAAGCGACTTGTTAGTGTCATTAAGAATTAATAAATATGATTAAAAATTAGTTGACTTAGAGGGGCAGCCCGATAAGATGAACGTAGACAGAATTTGGGTCAGTGTTTATAAATCTCCATTACGTTGTTGTATAAGTTTTTGCTTGTAGTAGTACCGTCCTGAAGTTTTATCACCGGCAAAATTTAGGTCTATGCGCCCACATGGGCATAGGTTTGCCAGTTTTTTGTATAGAAGGATCCTTTGCAACAGGGCAGAGGTTAGCTTTTAAGGATTGGCATCATTTTAATATTCAGGATTTACTATCATGTCTAATACTTTAACAGGTACCGTAAAGTGGTTTAACGAATCAAAAGGCTTTGGTTTCATCGCTCAGGAAAATGGCCCAGATGTCTTTGCACACTTCAGTGCTATCAAAGGTGACGGCTTCCGTACACTAGCTGAAGGCGAGCGCGTTGAGTTCAAACTGACTCAAGGTCAAAAAGGCCCTCAGGCAGAAGAAATCGTTAAGCTATAATTTATGGCTTAAAAGAAAAAGCAAGCTAAGGCTTGCTTTTTTTGTGCCTGTAATTCGTCATAACATACCTTTCAGTTGGTGGGCTGTGGTAAGATCGCTCTATTACTTCCTGATGTGTTTTATTCCATGGATCAGACTCAATTCTGGCAGCTCATTGCCATTGATAACCAAACCAAAGGCAAAGCGGCTCAATTAAAAGCCAGGCTCGAGACGCTCTCTGATACTGATGTCGCTGATTTTGATAGCCACTACAGTAAACAGCTCAGACGTTTATGGCACTGGGATATATGGGGCGCAGCCTATGTTATTTGCGGTTGTAACAGCGAATATGACTTTCTGGATTTTTGTAACTGGTTACTGACTCAGGGTGAAGAGCTGGTCGATCAGGTGCTGGCCCAGCCAGATAGCCTGGCAAACATTGATGACATGCCCCTGCGCGACAATTTGCCCTATCCGTATTGCGACGAATTAGATCTGACAGCAGGACTGCTCTATGAGCAAAAAACCGAGCAGGAATTGCCATATCACAACACCGTGAACTATGCGCCACAGGGCAAACAGTTTAAAAATAAACCCAAAGTGTTAAAGCAAACCTACCCACAGTTGTTTGCTAAGTACTGGCAGGGGTAATGCGCCCCGCTCAGACTTGGTTTTTGGTTGTTTTTGATATCTGTACCAGTGATAAAGCGTCGGTACAGATGCAAAGCTTGCTGTACCTGGCTTATGGTGGCCGCTTCAATGTATGATCACATTAACTTTTGTACACCAAACGCAGGGTTGTGTTTGGTGTTTAAGTTCTAAAAAAGCAAATAGTTTCCCTTCTATGAAAACTTCGGGCCCGCTTAACTTTCTGAAGTATCAATTAACTTTTCAATCAAAGAGCGCATTTATTTTTGTATAACGGAATAATCTTCTGATTGTTCGTAAAATACCAGCATACAAACTGACTAGGTTTAGAGCTTGTCTGTTTAGTCTGAGCGTGATTAAAGTGCGAGTGCGAATATGAAATTTTAACAGGTTGTTTGTTTTTTGTTTCATTTTCGGTGTTTGTAAATTACGCTTTTATGACGTAATGCGTTAGGTTTGAACACCCTATAAAAAGAAGTAATTACTTCATAGTGTTAGCGCTATAGCCGGGTCACAAACTTACAAGGAAAAGTCTATTTTTTAAACTATGTGTATTCAGGGAGAGAGTGAATGCCTATTAACAAAGTCCCCATGGTGGCCTTTTTGTGCTGTTTCAGTTGTCTGAGTTACGCTGATACACAATGGGTCGACAAGCACACGCTACTAAATCAACAGCATCTGTGGCAGGAAATTGAGGAAGTATTGCAGGCGCAAGTCCGGGTAGAACCCTTTGCGTTGAAGACTGGACCTGCCGAAAAAGGGCTTACTTATCAGCACGTAAAAACTATAGGAACAGCCAAACGGTTCGAGCATTATCAGGTTCTTTATCGAGATAAGCCGGTGATCGATGGGCAATTTGTACTCGTCAGGAACAGTGCGGGCCAGATCCTACAGGGCCTTGGGGCTGCATTGAGGGTGAAAGAGGTAAAGAAGGCTCTGGATGGTCAGTACTTTCATAGTTCCCTGTTGGAAATCAGGCAACGACTGCTTGCCGATCCAAGCATAACCCCGGAGACTCAATTTCAGGATTTCGGCCGAGCTTACATGGTTTGGCAAGGCCGCTTGATTGGTGTGTTTCAGGTCACTGCCACTTCGAAAAAGGGCATACATAGACTCACTATCAGTGCTGATACACTCAGTGTACTTCAATCTGAGCAGGGGGTTGATCATTTTTCTGATGAGGGCCGATATGTGGCTGCTGGTGGCATTGGTGGCAATGAAAAAATGGGTGCCATATGTTACTCACCGCAACCGGCGACCATGGAGGCTTGTCTTGGATATCAATACGATGAAACGACCAGCGCTTCAACTGAACTGTTGTTTAATGATGTAAGTGATACAGATAGCCCACTCATCTTCGCAGAATTCAGCGGTTATCCTTTTGTGGTGAGAAAAGAAGGTGGAAGTTGTTTTTTGGAAAACCCGTATGTGCAGACTATTAACTTCCTTATTCATCAAACAGAACCTTATGAATTTGACTGTAACGGTAAGCCTGAAAGCTTTGAGCGTACCAAAGTCGATGAAGCTTACTATCATTTGTTTAGTTACAGTCCTGAGAATGAAGCTCACTTTTATGGTGGGCTAACAATGCAGTTTTTTCATAAGCAGCTGAATGAGTTATTTCCAGAACAAAATGTACATTGTGTAGAGAATGGCTACTGTCTTCAAACCTTGAAACAAAGGGTGCACCAGAATTCACTTGGCATGACTCAAGCTTATTGGGATGGTACCTATACCAATTTTGGTAATGGGGATAGCTACTTAAATTATTCGTTAACTACGTTGAGTGTAATAGCGCACGAGGCTGCGCATGCCGTGACACATTGGAATAGTCGGTTGGATAGTCAAGGTGAATCTGGCGCTTTTAATGAAGCATTCTCTGATATTACAGGCCTTGCTGTGCTGGACTACTTGCAGCGTAGTGTAGGGGGGAGTTTTAGCCAATCGGAACCATTTTTAAAGCAAGTACTTGATGGGACGGGTTACCCGCAAACCGATAAAAAGTGGTGGCTAGGTTGGGATGTTAAGTCTCATGACATAGGGCAGCGTTACTTTGCCCTTCCGTCACTGGATGGTCGTAGTATCGACCATCTGATAATGTATCGTGCAAACATGTCTCATTATGACTTGGGCGGTATTTTCAGAAAAGTGTTTTATGAGCTCGTAAAAACTTTCGGCTGGACAATTGAAGAAGCATTTAAGTTATACCTGAAAGCTAATGTATCTTGTCTGCCAGCTCACGCCAGTTTGGATGATGCATCAGTTTGCTTGATGTTGGTTGCAGATTCAGATGTTGTGAGCAAATCTAGACAGGAAGCACAGAAGAACGTCGATGAGGCGTTGCACTTGGTAGGGCTGGTGGCGCAGACGTCTGAAATTTCCAATTTGGCGGTCATGACTGTACCTCAGTACGATGAATTTGGCTACCAGATCGATACTCTTCCCATTAATGAAATTGAAAGCATCGCTGTTGATTGGGGTAATGGAAGCACCGAACGCTGGGAGCGTAATTCCAGTGATGCGATTTACCCGTTTTTACAAAGGGCACATGATGTTGAGCCCGATTTGCTTACGCGTTTTAAGTTAAAAGTAGTGAAAACAGACAATAAGGAGTTGCTTGCTTACCGTGATTATTACTCACGTCCGCTGGGAGTGATATGTCCGCCGTGGTTTGGAGGTGAAAGATTAGACATGATGAACAAGGTTTTGATTAATCATCAAAGTCTTTCGCTATTACCGGAGAGCTATCAGGAGGTTCTGGACCAGCCCTTGAGCTTATACTTGAAGCAAAAAAATATAATTGAACTAGGCGTAAATGCTGTCGGACACCAAGCGATAGTGATGCTAGATACCAACCGTAATGGTGTTTTTGAAGAACGAGAAGTGTATCGAAAAGAGGTGGTAACGGACTCGGGGCAGGTTGCCTTTACTCTACCTGAGGGGTTTCAGCCAGGCAAAACAATGATGCGTGTGGTTGTTGGTGGCAGATATAGCTTCTTATTTTCCTGCGGAGGTATTAGTGAGGGCCAAGTTTTAGATGTCAAAGTCAACTTTTCAGGCACAGACGAAATGCTGCCTACTGACTATGGTTTCGAAATTCATAGTGGTAATAAAGTGAAATTCATCAACAGTCTTGTCCAAAGTAACATACAATCTTCGGAAGATTTTGAACAATCCTTATGCGGAAATGGCTTGGAGCACAGCCTTTTATCAAACGCTATTTCGCACTCTTTTGGCACCCAGACTTGTTTTGAGGCAATTTCTGAAATGAGCTCACGAATTTATACATATATTGAACCGTTAGGTTTATCTGCCTATCAAGCAAAAAGCATCACGACTCAAACCTGTATGGTGCTCCACCCAACGTAATTGAAGGAATTGCTGTAGGGTTGCACTTGCATATCGCGGGTGGGACCTGAGCGTTTGCTCAAAACACTCTCCATATTAAGGGAATAAAATATGAAACCTCTCTATTTATCCATTGCATTTGCATTGGGGACGGCATCCGTCATGCCTGATGCTTTTGCAAGTCTAATTGAAGCTGATAATAATGTTGTATACCAACAAGACATTCAGATTAAAAATGATCGCTTGAAAGCGCGGCTAGCGCAGCACGGTCTGAGTAAAAAAAATCGACCTCATTTGTTTTCTCTGATTGAGCAAAGGCTGGAACAAGATGCATCAAGTGCTGATACTTTAGGGTTCAGCTTATTACAAAACTGCACAAGCGGCAGGCCTGAGCTGTGTTCGTTTTTTAAACATATGGGAATTGGGTCTGCGACTAAAGCATCTTCGGGTGAACAGTTTGTTGTGTTATCTGCATTAAATAGTAAAACGGTGCCGACCGATTATACGTTGATAGATCTGCAACTGGTCAACGAAAAAGGCGAGCAGTTAACTATGCCAATATACAATGAATACTTTGGTGACGGACAGGAAGCTAAGCGCAAATCGGTGTATTCCTACGCTAAGGTACAAAATATTCTCTCTAACCTTGCTGCTTCAGAACGTATCTTTGCTGATGGATGGATAACCGTAGTTTACAGGGATGCAAACAACAAACAGGTTATGGAAGACCGTAACGTTGTGGTGGAATATTCAAAAGAGACCTTGTTGGCTAAATTAGGTTATTTTTCCCAGCCAAGATCGATTGTATCCTCAGGGGCAGATACCATATTACTGCCTTTAACTGGTCGAGTTGGATTCGGAACACAGATTGATATGCCTATTGATAATCGCTCTGAAGCAGGTGCAGGCGTGCCGGATGGCAGGATCGTGATGTGTCTTAATCGGAATTTTGGGGATTGTGATTATGAAAATATCTATCCAACAGGAACCCCTACCAGTCAAACCAAACTAAAGGTGCCATTCAAGGGGAAGCTTGATGTAATGGGTAAAGTTACACGTATTTACCTACCTGACTTTACCACCCTGGAGGTAAAGGAAGAAAACGGCAAAATCACGTTAGTTGAGAGCCCTGAAATTGATAAACCTATTTTTGTGAATCATGGCACTAATATCTTTATTCAGACCAAAGAAGGTGGAGGAGCTGTATCTATAGACGGTTCTGCTTATCAGAGTATCAGCAACTTCTTTGCTAAGAATTTAACACTTAGCTACGAGAAGTCAGGTGTAATGGATATGACTGAAATATCCTGGGATATCCCACAAAATGAAGGTGTATTCGGAGATGCTACCTTATTTGGTAGATATCAGGATACCCACTGGATTATGCATTTTGCACTTGATCACGTAATTCGCCCTGGGAGACCGCCGCTAACGGCTTCTTTTGTTATTGGCTCCTCAGATATGGATAGTGGTTGGCAGGATATAGGTCATCCCCAGATGCAAATTGTATATAGTTGCCTGGCCGAAGGCACTTTGATCACCTTACCAAATGGTAAGCAGCTTCCAATAGAACAGCTTGAAGTGGGCGACCAGGTGTTGGGTGCCAGTGAGTTTTCACCTGCTAACCATCTAGCTCTGACAATTGAGGATATTTCTGTTGGTGTTGAAACCATCCCTATGGTTCAGCTGAGAACTAAGTCAGGTAAAACACTGTTATTGACTGAGTCTCACCCTGTTGTGATGCAATCTGGTAAAGCTGTCTGGGCGAGTAAGGTTGAACAGGGTACGCAGATCTTAACTGAAAATGGGCTAGAGATGATCACTCACATAGAGGAGGTTGAGTTTACCGATAAGGTATATAACCTTCGTCTGGGTCGCGGTAATGATGATCCGGATTATCAGCCAGATGAGTCCTTCAGCATGTTTGCAAATGGCCTGCAAGTGGGTGATTTGGCAATGCAAAGTGAGCATGAGTTTAGCAATGAGATCGAAACAACTGAAGATGTGCTTAATCGTTTGCCTCAGGCCTGGCATCAGGACTATCTGAACAGTCTGAAGCAGTAGTCATGGATTGACAAATACTAAGGCCCATCAGGGCCTTTCATGGAGATATGATTATGAAAATACGTAATGTGGTTTCGATTATGTTGTTATTTGGGGTCGCCCTGTTATTGATAAAGGCACACGCTCTCGATATAGCTGTCCATGAAGTAGAGAAACGAACAAACATTGATCAGAGTAACGACCTAGTGCCGCTGGGAACGGCTTATCAGAGCAAAGGTAAGCGATTTTTAGGGCTGCAATCTGTGCTTGGCAGACGAGTTGAGCATCTGGGTAATACGCATATAGATTTCAGAGTAGGTGTTGACTTGAGCTATCAGCAAGCTCTCAAGCTTGTTGATGGTAAGGTTGATGCTGGCTTCGAATTGCCTGCGGTACGAGCGGATGCTGGTGCAAACTATGCCAAAGACATCAGTGCTGACAGGTATACGGGTACTTACACTGTCTATTCTTCAATTAAACCTAAATCGAGCATGTTGATTCCCAACAATGATTCGGGCTACCAGCCGACACTAGCCGCAAAGGAATTGGCGAAGGCATATCCCGGGAACAAGGCAAGTAACCTGGGTGATGGGTTTGTGCATGGTTTTGCGTATGGTTCAAATGTCGTCATTAATATGAAAATTGAGTACCGAAATGAAACAGACAAACGCACCATTGGGGGCTACCTGAGTGTTGACTGGATAGGCACAGTGAAAGTTGACGGTGAACTTCAGAAAATAGCTGAAGATAAGAGAAAATCAGTTAAGATCACTATAAGTGGTATCCAAAGTGGGGGAGATCCCAACAGGCTGCTACAAGTCATACCTAACGGTATTATGCACTGCACATTGTTCAACCCTGAACCCTGCTTTAACTTGTTTGAAGCGGCGATACATTATCTGAAAACGGACTACATCAATCAATTTAATTCATTGGATGATTACAATATTACTGACGTATATACAGCCAGTTATCTGGATTCTGGTGCAGATCTCCAACTGCTTATTCCTGATAACGGTTACACACCCGGTAATTACCTGACGCGATTAATCGTCAAGGAGCTGACGGCACGCTGGATAGATGAGCGATTGGTTTATCGGCGTGCAAAAAATCTGCAACGTTATTACGCAGCACAGTTTTCTGCCCAACAACTTGAGCAGCTGCAGGATATTGAGACTAAGAGTCGTGCTAACGCCAACCTATTTGCCGATTTGGTGGACTACTGTGAGCGTAACCCTGAAGGCAATCACTGCATTGATTACGAGGCCGATAATCTGGTTTATTTGCGTGATTATAGCGCCATCAGTGACGTATTAAGATAAGGATATCCCATGAATATACTCAGATTTTTATTGGTTTTGTTCGTATTGCTTGTGCCTTTAGGTCTGCCAGTTCTGGCGTTAGCATCAGAGCAAAATACAAATACACACCAGCAAGCCAGGTTTAGCGAGCTGGGTGACTTACTTACGGTAGAGCAGGCTCAAGGCCGGTTTGCCTGGTTGAGTAAGTGTTACGATGGATTATTGGTTGAGCTGTGGGAGCGAATGCATGGCACGACCGATATTGTCGGTAAAGAGGAAAAACTTCGTCAGCTTAGAGAGTTATGGCTCTCTGACGCTGCGCTAGCCGCGGGGAAAGCTCAGTACCTGACCTTTGCAAACGTTGATTTTACCAATCCTTATCAATGGTATGCAGGTACCAGCGCGGGCGAAGCGTGCTCTATCTTGCCTCCAGAATATGAGCCGGTTGCCCTTAAAACGACAGTTTTGCCGAGATCATATTGTGATAATCGCAGCTATGATCACGAATGGGAGTGGATCTCTGAAGTAACAGTGGATGATTTTATTCACCAGTCTGAGAAACATGAACATAGCCTGGTTTCGGGAAAAGTGATTGTACTCAGAGCAAATCAGGTAGCGAAAGTGACCATTAAGCCGGGAAACAAACAGCCGGAGTTTCCTTCTTATGTAGCTGTTCGGGTATGGCTAGACTGGAATCACAATGGTCAGTTTGAGCAATCTGAAATGGTGTACCGTTCGGCATCATCAGGCGTTTTCAAGTTTTTGCTGGATGTGCCCACAACAGTGCCTGAAGGTTTGACGTTGATGCGTATTGCAACCGATGCTGGCGGAGGCTCGGATAACGCGTGTACTCGAATTCATTATGGTGAAGTCGAAGATTATCTGGTAACGGTTCGTTAAGGAAGATGATATGAAACCTATTTACTCTGCATTACTGACGATAAAGTTGGCGGTTGTAAGTGTTTGTACATACAGCACTGATACTCAGATGACCCATAACAGTCTTACAGGCTCTGTCATTTCGGGGCTGATCAATGATCATATAGAAGTAGGCACGGCTTATGATAGCCAAAAAAAGCGCTTTTTGAATGTACAAGCTGTCAGTGGTGTTGTTGACGAGAGCTTTGGTAATACCGAGCTGCAATTTAAAACCGGTATCGACATGAGTTACGACGATATGCTGACTATGCTTAATGGCAGTGTTGATACTGATGTGAATTTCCCTGTGGTGCGTGTATCTGCCGGGGCCTCGTTGGCAAAAGAAATGGCATCCAGCACGTATTCAAGCTCCTACACATTCAGTGCTTCCAGCACCCCGAAAAAGCGTGTGTTTTTGCCTGTGAATCAAAACACAGGATATACCCTCTCACAGGTTGGAGAAAAAATAGCGCACAATCATCAGACTCAGTTACAAGACTTGGTTGGTGATGAGTTTGTGACTGGTATTGAGTATGGTGCAAATGTCCTGGTCAATTTAAAGATTGACTATGGGAGTAATAAAGATAAGTCAGATATTGGAGGGTATCTGGATGTTGACTTATACGGGGGCGCATTTAATGTCGGCGGGCAACTTAATTACTTGCAGCACGATAAAAAATCGTCGGTCAAAATAACGGTGAGGGCGGTTCAGCAAGGAGGTGATCCCAAACAGTTGCTGAGTGTCATACCCAATAATATCATTACCTGCTCTTTGGATAACCCACAGCCCTGCTTTGATATGTTTTATGAGGCAGTTAAATATGCGAAAACGGGATTTAATGGTCAACTAACGTCACTCAGTGATTACAATGTGGTGCGTTACTACACAACTCGATACGACAAATCCTCATTGCCATTACGCGCGCTGGTACCAGAATATCAGATAGTGAGAAATGCAACCAAGTGGTTGATCAGCGAACTGGAAGATGACTTCAAACAGGCTATTTTGGATGAGCAACGAGCTGCCAGTTTGCTCAACAGCTATTATGCCTATTTGCCTGAAACACAGCGCCTGGCTGTAGAGCGCATCAAGAGTCTTGCCTATGACAATGCGTGGTTTTCCTTCACCGCAGCCCGGTTTTGTCGTGATAACCCCTTTGGATATGCTTGCGAAAATAAAGTTCAGGAAATGAAAAATGCCTGTGTGCAGCGCGGGAAATCTTGCCCAGCGAGCTACGATATAACTGATTTGCAGTTGCCTACCAGCGATGCTCAGGATTGGAAACAATGTGAGCTGGCGAGGCAAGAGGCTGTTCGTTCTGGTGCTGTGTCACAAGCGCACAGTGTTCTGTTTCGTAATTTGCGATGGGCACCGACTTTCATTGATTCAGCTGCACCTGCACGTGGGATTTTGAACTGGCGATTGTGTGAGGGGGCATTAAGCACTTATGGTATGGCTTTTCAGCAATAGAAATATCGTGTGTGTCTGTTAGCAGGCACACGCTTTAAAGCTTAACTTCGTCAAAGATTATGGCACCTTTGAAGGTGAAATAACAACCAATGTGGACTGATTAGATTCAGGTTTATATTCGTTTACATTGGCGCGTATATCGATTTTTTTGTAATTTTTATGTTAAAGTGAGTTTGGCGTTAGCTGGGAAATGAACACGGTTTTGGTGTTGTGAATGCTTCAATTTCACTATCAAGGAGTGACTATGTACAAAGTAATGAGCGGTCTTTTATGTTTTTTGACGTGCACTGTATTGGCAAGTGACGCGCAGTACTTTTGGCGGTTTGGTGACGGTGCTGTATCTCATGATGCAGAGCCTGAGCATCAGTACGAACAACCGGGGATTTATACTGTGACCCGGGAGGTGTATCAGGGTGGCAAATTATTGGAGTCCTCACAGAAACTGGTTGATCTTATCACGCCAAAAATCTCCGGGTTGGTGATCGTGCAGCCAGAGCAAGTCGTGCAGGGCACAAATGTCGAATTTCTGGCAAACTTGACGTCTAGTGAGCCGCTTGATTTAAATTTTCAGTGGTTTGTTGCGGGCGAGCCCATCGCTTCGGGTTCACAAACGGGCAAGTTAACTACTCAGTTTGCTGAGTCAGGTACTGTCGAGTTGTCGGTTGATGCAATGTGGCAGCAAACTGTCGTGTCGAGTGCAAGCACACAGCTATCAGTTCAAAAGCCTGAAAGTGAAAAACCTGATGGGGAAGATGGTGATGGCTCCGATGAGAGTGACAAAAACCCTGATGGCGATAACTCAGACGGTGGAAGCGATAATGACAATGGCCAGACACCAGGAAAAGAGGATGGCAGTGACAATAAAACGCCTGACACTGGAAAGTCTGGTGACGGGGGCTCTGGCGGTAGTCTTCACTTCCTGATGTTACTCCTCGCAGGTGCTAGTATTATACGCAGGCGTCTTTAGTTAAATAGTCCTGCCAACTCGTTTAGCTGCCAACACTTTGGCAGCTAGCGACTTTCCCTTCATTAATCACTTAAGTTACTTTGTCATCTTGATCTTCTATACGCTTCGATAAGCAGCATAGTATTACTTTGCTGATCTGAGTGGTTATCAGGCACATGCATTGTCGGATGGAGCGACCCGACACACCAACAACAGACAGTTACCCTTGTTATCGGCTGACTTGTTCTTGAGTAGTAAGCACTTGAGATGTGGAACGGTTTCATTTCTTTATTGCTCTATTGCTCTGCACGACAAGAAACTACTATTTACTGATTTTGTGATCGCTGTAATTCCCAAGCACAGCGCGCGCTGCTCATTTATCAGCAAGAGAGATTGTTATCTTTGCTGGCTGGCAAGGACCATGATGTGTCAGGCAAATGCCGCCCAGTCTCTGAATTTAAGCCTGCTTAATCTCAAACTATTGCATTTTTTAGTCACTGTTGGGCTAAGTTGGGGTCCCACGATATAGTTATTTTGTAACTGTAAAAGTCTAGTCCTCTGTGGCAACTGTTTGAACCACTTGTATATTTGCTGTACACTGCCTTCTCTGTACCTTTTATGGTTAATTTCTTTTTGCTAATTGTAATGCAAGGGTTAAAATGAACGTCAGGACTATAGTTTCATTTCTTATTTTTTGGGGAGTTGTGTCTTCTGCACTGGCCTCAAAAAGTGTCTATGCCGCAGGGTATGCGTATAACGCAAATGCGGGTTTTTCAGTCTCTTCATTTCAGAATGCAAGTAGTGACTTTTTAGTTATTAGTGGCACACAAAAGCTTGAACGGTTAGAGTTTTCTCAATTCAGTCAAGCCGGCAAGCCCTTGACTATCAGAGTGGCTGAAAACAGCCCCCTTGAAACTTTGGTGATAACAGCACCACATATGAAGCTAAACAGTAAAATTTCAGTCGTTGGAAAAATGATTGATGTGGTGTTTGCGACCAATTCCACCAGTTTAACTTGCCAAAGCTGTAGTTTTGATAATATGGGGCGGGTTACCCTGTTAAATGGTGCTTTTTCGGGTACTAACCTTAACTCTGGCAGCACGGGTAAAGTTGACATCAATAATCTTTTTGCACCAGGGGTCCAGTCTCTCGAAATAATCGCGAAAAGCATTGTGACCGCAGGCGTAATTGATACAAACCTGAGAGCAGAGCGTCACCCCAGAGGCGGGTTTTCAATATCACCAGAGGGTAACTACATTATTGGTGCTGGTGGCATCAATCTATATTCGGGTGAATTTAGTATTAAGTACAGTAACCTGGATATCCTGACGGCAAAAACGACCACATCATCTTATGTTCCGGGTGGCACATTCAAAGCAGCCAGTATTGGCATCGTAGCAGCGGGCCCGGTATCCATTTCCTCACAAACCGAGCTAAATACGCTATCTGATGCACTAGCGACCAGTACCAGGTTAAACGACTTCTATGCGCCGAATGAGGGAATATTCATTCAGGTCGCTCAGAGCAACAGTGGAAATGTATTCCTATCTGGTAAATTGTATTCTGATAACATTGTAACGGTTAAAAACCGTAATACAGTCTCTGTTCAGAGCTCTTCTCATGTTATGGCAAGCACATTCAAGGTACTGACTGAGGGCACTTTTTACAACTATGGTCGAGTTGATAGCGGGGCCATAGAACTTAAGGGGGCGAGGGTAATTAACAGCGGCCGACTTGTTGGGCAGCGTATTGAAATCGATAGTGATGGCGACGTATACAACAGTTTTGGTGGCGTTATGCAGGCTGGAACCATTAAAGCTACTGTGACCAATGGTATCTTTACTAATGGTTCTCGTACGACACGGTCTTACACACCTTCTCCATTAGCGTTAAAAACACCGACTTTAGACGTGACCAGCGCTAAACATGGCCTATATCAAAATGCGACCTTCAGTGGTTCCAACAGGTCTAATCTTAGTGCTTCTATTCACGCTAATTCTTTGTCAATCAGTGCGAAAGCTATCGAGAATATAAATCCTTATTCATTGAAGAAAGGGTCAGGTGAAAGCTGGGATTCAGGCATAAAGGTTAGCACCATACAGGCTAATCAGGTACGAATGTCAGCAGAGCATGCCCTGGAACTGAAAGCGAAATATTACATTCGTAACTCCTCTGCCATTATGGCACTCAATCAGGCGGGTAATTTTGACGTAAATACGCCTAAATTCTACAACGAGCGTTACAGACTGGAAGCAACGACCTTCCTTGTGTCACAAATGTCTTACGATGCGACCGATAATGCCACCTACAAAGAAGTACAAGTTGGTACTGAATCTAAAATAACGGCGTACTCGCCCCCAGGTCGCATTATTAGCTATGGCAAGTTGAAGGTCAGTGATGGTAACAATACAGATTCTAATGAGCAATTGGTAAATGCTTTCTCATATTTTGAAGTATTTGGGCAAAGTCACTTTCATCAGCTTGAGTTGAAATCAGTGGGACTTGAACTAAGCAGAGATATTGCAACTGCTGCTGTGACGAATATGCGGCTATGCATGCTTGGAGTCCGATGTAAAACCGATACAATAACAACTTATGCTGAAGCTGAAACCCTGCTTTCGTTGCAAGGTAATGTATATGGTCTGAATGAGCAAATGCTATCAGAGACCGACTATACGCAAGAGAATATCAATGTTCAGGACCAGATCAGAAGAGAAGCGATTGATAAATATAAGGCCCAGTTTATTTGGGATAAATCGAGTACTCATTATTCTCGGGTAACTAGTATCAAAGCTGAAGGTGACTGGCTCTCTGGTACTTACAAAGTATGTAACGGAACTAAGTACATTTTTTATGTTGGTGTCGAGGTTCCAGCTTGCGTTAATTCTTCTTTTGGAACTCGAATTTCTAAGCTCGTAGAAGAAGAAATTAAAGATAACTATGTTGGCACAACTGGCAAGACACACGCACAGATAAAGCAAGCATCCATCAATTATGTTGACACACTACCTAAAGATAATCCGACAGCCATAGAAACAATGGATAGTAAATCATATCAGTCTTACGCATTTAGCGCCGATTATAAGACCATAACGATCGTATACATAGAATATGGCAAAACATGGACTCCTGGCTCTGGTCAGGGCTATATCAAGTATAACCGTCGGCTCAGCAAAGAATTACCATTCTCTGATCTGATTAAGCATTTATAAGGGACTTTGAATCGTATGAAAAACAATAACTTCAACCCTGAAAAGCCTATATCATTGTGGCAAAAGTGTGTCGGTTACTTAAACATTGCATTATTAGTTGGTCAGCTCGGTTTACCGACGCTTGCGCAGGCTTTCACCTTGTTCGATGCTCAGCAAGCCGCAGCTGAACTTAATGCTGATCCGGCGTTTACTAAAGTCAGCAATTCGGACAGCCAATTTGTTAAATCAGACTATGTAGTAGAGTCTTCACAGGCGCGCTCCGCACAGACGATCGAAACATTTCATGCAAAGTTGGTTGAACACAACAAGAGTGGTCTGAATCCGCCAAAGTACATTCCTATTGCTAATGACTCGATTACGGTTATTTTTCCGCACTATGAGTTGACCAAAAGAGTGGGTGACAGATTTGTGCAATCGCGCATGGTGCGAACACAAATCTATAACCAGCTTAACCGTACTTTGATCAATGGCTCGTATACCAATGAGACACAGCAAATTAATGACTTGTACAACAATGCATTTGAATTTGCAGGGTCAACTGCGACTAAGTTTGGCGATAAAGTTACAGAAAATAACCTGAAGAGCTTCAATAAAAACTTCATCTGGCCAGAACTTCAGACTATCAATGGCGAAAAGGTATTGGTGCCAGTTGTACACCTGACTCAGAGTACCGTTGATAATCAGAGAGTTGATGGCCATGTAACAGAATTTGGTGGTTCAAGAGCTGAGTTCAGAAGCATTACAATTAATAGTGGTACGCTTAAAACTCAGCGTGACACCTTTGTAAAGACGGCCAAAGACCTTACCGTGATGCCCAAAGCAGAGATCCGCGCAGATGGCGACTTAAACCTATTTGTGGGGGGCACATTACAAAATTTGTCAGGTCGTCTTTCTGCGGCTCAAAACGTCGATATCGTGGCTGGCCAGTACGTACAAAAAACAGTATTGCACCGTTACAACACAGCTTATGGGCAGGGCACCCGACTCGGACAAATTGCTTCCGTAGATGGTCAGAATATTCGTATTCAAAGTTACGGTGACATAGTTGTTGAAGGTGGAGAAATCAATGGCAACACCATTGGCTTACGTGCCGATGGCAACATTATTTTAAAGTCTCAACAAACCACTTATTCAAGCAATAAAGAATATAAAGGTTTTAAAGAAAGCGCCTCAGAGGTAGAACATCTAACCACTAAGCTCTCTGCAAAAGACAGTATTTATCTGATGGCAGCGGGTGCGATAGAACTCAAAGCCGCAGAGCTACATGCTGACGAAGGGGTTATCGAGATTCTGGCTGGCCAGGGTATCTTTATCTCTAACGAATTTAATCAGTTCCAGAAGCAATCCAGTGCCAAGTGGGGTAAAACCACGGAAGAAGAGCAGGAATTCCAGACCATTGCTATCCGCTCAGCTCTTGAGGCAGGGAAAGGCGTAATGATCGCCTCGGACTTTGGTGATGTAACGTTACAAGCAACCCAAATCACGTCAGGTACTGGTACCACTATTGATGCGCGTAATGGCAAGGTTAACTTGTTACTGGCGAAAGAGCAGGATCATTATTTCTACAATAGAGTTAAAAAAGGTACATGGAAAATAAAGACCGAAACCATACAGGATACGGTCGATACCGCGGTATATAACGAGATCATTGGTGGTGTTAAGGTTCATGCAACGCACGGTATGACACTTGAGCTGGGGCAGTATGAGGGGGAGACACTCCAACAGACCCTAAACAAATTTAGCGGTAACGAAAGTCTAAGTTGGATGTCAGACCTGCACAATGATCCAGAATTTGCAGGAAATATTAATCTTGTATATCAAAAACTAGTCGAAATTCATAAGCATGATAAGACTAGCAGTTTGAGCCCGGCGGCCATGGCGATTGTAGCGATTGCAGTGTCGGTTGCAATGGGACCTGCTGGTGCTCAATTGATCGGTACTAGTGGTTCTATTGGTGCTGTTGGTTTTGTTAATGGTGCTGCAATGCAGGCTGGTGCCCTGGCGTTAGCGACACAGGCTGCAACAAGTATTGCTAATGGTGAAGGTATCGACGGTGCCATAAAGAATATTACCTCTAGTGAGGGACTGCGTTCGTTAGCCGTTTCAATGGCAACTGCGGGTGTTCTTAATAGTGAAGTATTCAAAAGCTCATCGTTCTTTGCTAACGCTGACCTAGGTTCACGCTTCTTCTCGAGTGAGTGGGCAATTGATATTGCTAATCAGGCAACACAGGCTGTGGTTACTTCAACGGTAAGGGCAGGTATAACTGCAGCCATTAACGGAACAAGCTTTGGCGATTCTTTCAAAACCTCATTGATGCAGTATGGCGTTGATCAGCTTGGCGAGTATATGGCCAGTGAGATCAAAGGTTTGGCTAGTGAACATAATTGGTCAGATGCAGTTCGCTATATTGCACATGCAGGAGCCGGGTGTATTTATGGTGCAGCTTTGGCTGAGGCAAGCGGTTCGACAGCAAATGGTGTCAGCTGTGCTTCAGGTGCTGGTGGAGCAGTCGTTGGTGAAATCATCGGCGATGCCCAAAAGAAGAAAATAGAAGAGCGAGAACAGCAACTTTCAAAGTTGTTGGAAGGTGAAGTTAACCTCATGCTGGCCAACTCAGATTTTGTTGGTTTAGAAGCCGAGGTTGCGAAAAGAAACTACTTGTTAGACCGTACTCCTGCGATCACCGAAGAGTTACACAGGCTTAAAGCGGCGGGTGTTGACCTTGCTAAACTCGGTGCTGGCTTAGCGGCATTTGCCGCTGGAGGCGATGTCAATATAGCTTCTAGTTCTGGCGCGAATGCAGCTGAACATAATGCATTGTTCCTGATATTTATCCCTGTTGTTTTAAAGCTAATTGACACGGCTTTGCTAGTTAATGACTTTGTTGAAGTTGCTCAGGTCTATGATGATTTCGGTCCGGAAGCGGGAGATAAAGCTCTTGCAGACACGCTCACCGCAATGGGAATAGGACTGGCTATCAGTCAGTTGATTCCCGGCTCGAAAGTTTTTGAAAAAGCCCTGGATAAGCTTAAAGCAGTTGGACAAGATAAAATTGCGGATAGCTTGTATGCGATGGCCCAAGGTCGTCTTGATGGAGCATCGGGTTCTTCTAGAAAAACAATGGAAGAGCAGATTGTCGAAGCAGGTCTTGATACTCGTAGGATGGCTAAGCGAGGGGAGGTCTTTTACAAAACAACAAAGGAAGCAACAGCTGCGGCGAAAAAGCTTGGTTTTGAAAAAACTAATGAGAAAGTTCATCGTGAAGTAGTTTACTTCAACAAAAAGAAGAAGCTGTATATATCACGTGATGTGGGCAGCGGAGATGGCAATGGCGCACATAATGGTGGGGTATGGAAAATGGCCAAATCAGTAAAAGAACTTGGAAGTAGAAAAACTCGTATGGGAACTTACGATGCTGACTTAAAATGGATTGGAGATTAGGTTAATGAGAGTTGACGACTTGATTAAATCGCTCATGGAAGTTGAGTCATGTAGCGTTTTAAGGGCAAGGTTCGGTAGAGAAGGTGAGGATCGCTTACTAGATATATTTGGGAATCATAATGGTTTTCCAGTTATATCTACTTTTGATTATGAGCCTGGTGAACAAGATAAGGCACTTCAAACCCTACTGACGGAACTTGTTGTCTGGAGGAATAGCAAAGCAGATCTGCTTATCGATAATGAAGTCCATCTCTCTAAGGTGACTGAGCATGAGGATGGAAGTTATGACATCCAATATTACCCGGTCATTCTTGTTAAAGAGCACGATGGTTATTTAATTGTCCAAGCATCTTGTGACGAGAGTCCAAGTCTCAGGGAACATTTCGAAGCTTAGACATAGCCTAAAATGCAGAAGGTACATTTTGTTTTCAGGGGTGTACCTTTAGTATAAATATCCTTTGCTAGCTCAGACTTGACCTGATAGTTGCATGTTTGTTGAATTCTGAAGATCAGCCTTTATTTGGGTTGGGTTGAGTTCTGATCAGCCGGATAGGTTTTTAAATCCAATAATATTGCACATGGTGTTTTGCCACGGCGCTGAAAAGTCGCTCTCCACACTAATGTCTCACTAATAACCGCACATTAAAATGATCTAAATGTTGGAAGAGCCTGTATCACCAGGCTCTGCCATTCTCAAAGGGCCGAATCCATACCCTGCCAGTCTCTGATTGCGCAGGGCGCATTTGTTAGCCTTGTGCTTGTAGTGCTTTAAGCGCCCGATTCACTTGTTGATCGGCCTGGCGGGTTGTTTCTGGCAGGCGGTATTTTGGCGTGAGTTTGAGGATCCAGTCTCTGGCTGTGCTCAGACTGACTTTGTGGCCGACAGAGACATACACAGGCTTAATGTTGTCCTGAGTCCGTAACACTTCCCCTATTATCTGCTCATTATCGATGAGCTTTGCGCTTGCCCCCCGCGTTTCAATTAAGGCCTCGTGTGTGCCTGTGAGTCGTGTTTTACCACACCCTATGGTTGGAATATCCAGGGTTACACCGAGGTGGCAGGCCAGCCCAAAGCGCCTTGGATGAGCCAGGCCCTGGCCATCACACACTATCATATCTGGCTTATGTGTAAGCTGCTCGAAAGCAGATAGCAATGGGGGCAACTCCCGGAATGAGAACAAACCGGGAATGTACGGAAAGCGTACACTTTCGGTGACTACCTGAGTTTCAATGATGTCCAGTGTATTGGCATCCAGCACGACAATGGCACCAACCAGTTGATTTGTCGCATCGTCATAGGCCACGTCCGTCCCTGCAATGGTGGAGATGGACTCAAAATTGTCTTCACAAATAACCTGAGTGGCGAGCGTTTCTTGCAGTGCCTGAGTTTCTGTTTCAGAGCTGGGGTACTCAATTTGCATTGTAACTACCTTATTCTTTGTATTACTGTGCAATTTTAACGTATCTTAGTTTGTTATTTATAGAGCAAAGTGGACAAACGGGTCGAGTAAAAAAGTGTTTTCGACGCAGTGATATAGGTAACTGACTGTTATTGGCTTTCACGAGGCGCGCCTAATTAGCTCAGGCTAAAAGTTCACGAACTTGTTTTTTGGAGCAAAAATTATGGCACTAGATTATGAAGAGATAAGAGGCGTTAGTTGTATGGTTGTCCGTGAAAATCGCAAGTTTTTTGTCAGTTATGACAGTGGTGCACAGGGCTCTCGCCCCACCGTTCAACAAATTACTGAACGGGATTTCAATGCGGTGAAAAGTGGCAGCCTGAGTGTTGAAAATGTGATGAAGCGTTATCATTATCAATGAGGTGTCTTGGAGGCTTAAACAGTCTGCTGTGGAGCTGGTGCCTAACGTCAAGCAACTATTATAAATTGGCCAATGTTTTACCTGATGTGCAACCGTTTGAGCGTTATTCGAATGATTGAAAATGAAGCGCGGCAGCGATCTTATAAAGGATAGCTGCCGCGCTTAATTCTAATTAGTATGTACTAATCATGGCTATTTATTGGTATAGATAGCTCTGTCGGTTATCCACAGCCAGGTATTTTCTACGCTGTGTGGCGTGCCGAGATTTTCAGAGAACACCTGATTCTGGTTGTCTTTTACAATAAAGTAACTGGATGAGCCATCGCTCTCTTGCGCTTTATATTTTAGAACGACCTCACCATTGTCTGCTGCTGCAAGCGGAGCGGTCGGTTCGTTGAGAAGCGATACTTGCTCTAAGCCACTACTCTTCGAGAAGCGCCAAACTTTATCATCATGTTCAAAAGTAAACCACTGACGATTAGGCGAGTGATAGTGGCTCAGGTCAGTACTACCGGTGTTATAGCTACTTACAGCCAGTTGTGCATGAGACTCGGAATCAAAGAAGTACAAGCTGTAATTCGGGTCAGTACTAAATTGGTCGAATGGAGACGTGAGGACCACATAGTAGCCATCCATAAACTCGATTCGACGTGCGCCCGACAGGTCAAGTGCTACATCAGTCCACTCACCACCAATGGCTTTAAATTTGAAGCTTTCAAAGTGACGTACTTGCGCTCCATCATATTGTTGACAGCTATTTTGATAGTAAACCGTACCTGCATTATTCACGAAAAAGCCATCGCTATAAGCATCGCACCAGTAGGTGTAGTCAGGCCAAGTTAACGCGGTAAGTTCGTCATCGGAAATACTATACAGATAAGGCAGTGCATTCTCTTTTTGCTCGTGAGATGTTCTGAGCAATAAGTAGTTGTCAGACGCAGAAGTCAAGAAGTAGTTGGCGATGATGTTTGCGCTTAAGTCAGCCGTATCTACCTTATATGTCGTATACTGTTTCTCTGTTTGATTAGAGATACTGAAGTAGAGCATATTGTCTTTACGAACAATGGTGCTGTCCACTTCAAAGCCTTGAGGAACGTTGAGTAGATCAATCGAATGCGCTTCACTAATACTAAACTGTGAGATAAAACGTGAATCTTCCGTTTGTCTGTAGTAGTAAATGTAGTTGCCATCCATTGAGTGTACTGAGCTGGCGTCGAAGTCTGCTGCTTTTTCCCATGCGTCATTTTTATTGATCAATCGCAGGTTGACAGCACTCAGTGAGGTAGAACCCAGTTCATCTTCTGCCTGAATGTGCGCTTTGGTAGCGGTAACAGGTGGTACTTTAGTATATTGCAGCGAATTAGTGTCCGAGGTGTGAACAATTTCGTCTTCGAGTTTCAGCGATAAACGGCAGTCTCCGTTATCATCACTGCACTTTGCAGCAAAGGCTAAAGTGCTCTGCGCATCAATGGTGAAATTGTCCGCAGCAATGAGATCTTGCCCATTAATTGTAAACTCTTCAACAACAGGTCGATTATTTGGGTACATAGGTAAAGACAGCAAAGCTGTTTGGCCATTCTTATCTTTAATGGTTGCCAGCAGGTGAGTCTCTTCTTGCATTTCGAACGCAGGGAAGGTGAAGCGCTTAGATGAGGTATCTACTTCGACTTGTTTTCCGTTGTAAGATACAAGGATGCTAGCCAGTTCAAATTGACTTGTAATATCAAAACGCAATGTTGCGCCATCATCGATGATAATTTTGTTGATATCCTGCACAGTGTCGAGGTAACCATAAGATGCCGTGTTCGCACTCACGTGTGCTCTTAAGGATATATTGCCGTTGATCGTAACTAAAAGCATCTGAGAGCCTGCTGTACCATCTGCAAAGTTTGCTTTCGCGGTAACAGCATAGACTCCTGGTGTGTCATACGTATTATTGACAGTAAACTCACTGCAAGAGGTCAGGTCATGGTCGAAAATACCATCGCCATTAAAGTCTAATTGGCAACTGGTAATGTCGCTATCATCTCGATTCAGTGTTCCCTGAAAAGTTACAGGAGACCCTACATCTGCAGTAATGCTGCTGAATTTGCCTTGTGAAGAGAAGTCAAATATCAATGCCGGTAGCTCTGGATCTGGCACTGGGTCAGTATCTGTATCTTTGTCCGAATCCTGATCTGTGTCTTTATCCGCATCCTGATCGGTGTCTTTATCAGTATCTTTGTCAGTAGTCGGGTTCTGTTCTTCACCAGCGTTATTATCTGGCTGAGGTTCAGGTGTGTTATCGTCGCTGGAGCAGGCTGTGTTCATTAACACGAGCCCAGAAATGAGTAGGAGCTTAAGATTCATAAAGTTTTTTCCCTTAACTTATTTAGATTATTGCAAGAACTATTTTACACTCTTGTCCACTAGAATGTGAAGTACCTTTTTATACTATATATCATTGTGACGCGAGTAAATTGTAAACCCTAAGTATTAGTAGGCATTACAGTTTTAATGCAGAGGACTTTATCACAATAATAAGAGCAGGGTATTTTTCTTCAATTAAACAAATTTCTTTTGGCGCAATGAAATCCCCGTAGCGAGCAAAATAGATGTGCCAAATCTGCGGGCTAAAATGTAGCATAGAGCAACTGAAATAAGGCCATCGAGCCTGTCCTCAGATTATTCCTCACGTTTAGCTCTATGATGATGCGCAAGGCTTTTGAACTAAGCGTAATACTGGATAATCACCTTTTGTCTGTCTATGGTTAGAATGTGTTCACCTTCCACAGTGGTGCCGTTTGACTGCCTGTTTCAATCGTTTTTCTTATTGTCTGAAATATATCAGAGTCATTTTACTTTTGGCCCTAATAATATGTGGGTTTGCAGTGAGTGCCAGCGTGACAGGGAGCTGTCAGGAGTTGAGGGTGGGTGGACCGATAAGTTGGTGGCCTATTGGGTATGTCAATGAGCAAACGGATCAAGCAGAGGGGGTTTCGTTTGAGTTGCTCGAGTACATTGGCGAACAGTTAAATCTGCCAATATGGGTCGCGCCGCCTTTACCCTGGAAACGTGTACTAAAAATGGTGGAAGTGGGGCAGCTTGATGTTGTCTCTGGCGCCTACAAAACCGAGCAGCGCAGCGCATTATTCCAGTACAGCGCACCTTATTACCGTAATGAGATCAGGGTGTTTGTACATAAAGACAGGCCATTTGTGTTTGAGAAGCTTGAGCACCTGAAGGGGCGTGTGGGGCTAAAACCGCTCGGAGGTAGCTATGGCCAGGCATTTGATAGTTTTGTGGCCGAAAACAAATCCAGTTTCGTTAGTGTCGCTGCGCATAAAGCCACTTTTGAGGTCAATGTACTGCGACCACTTATAGAAGGACTTGCGGATTACTTTGTGCTGGATTATCAAGATGGTTTGCTGTTTTTGCAAAAAAGTGGCTTGCAGGATGAGTTTATTGCTTTGCCGCACCCCGTTGCCGTGCTCGATGTACATTTATTATTATCTCGCCATTCCTGGTGTGCCAGTCTATTGGCAGAGATTAATCAGGTCATCGCGTTGGCAAAACGCAATGGCATACTGGCGAATATCATTGCAGGTTATAGCCGGTAGCTGCGCACCTTTGTCGGCGCGTACTAAAACTGATATCGATATACAACACCCCATGTCCTCGGATTGTTCCAGTTGGCCTGGATTGAATTGGCAGGCAAACCATTAACGATTTGAGAGTGCACAACAGCACGGTTGAGTACATTTTGGTTGGTCAGGTTTTCTACAAAGAACTGAATGTCTGTTCTGTCACTCAGGGTCCAGATAAGACGCACATCGGCCATCAAATGAGCATTGACTTTAACTTCTGGGATGTTGGTATCAAATGCGTAGTAGTCGTCTTTATAACTGAGCTGGATATACGGTGTTAAATAGGACGCTTCATCCAGGTAGAAATGATAGAGCGCACTGAACCCCAGCGTGTATTCTGAGGTCATTGCTGGTTGCCAGCGGGCAAAACTAAACTGGCTGGTGTGGTCATTAATATCTTGCCTGCCATCCAGATTTCCAAGCCCAAGGAGCGGACGAAGCGCCGCATTACCAACTTTAAAGTCATCGCTGAATCGAGCATCAATCCAGGTCATATTGGCGGACAGGCGCATATCGTCCATGGGTAACCAGAACAGCGCTAGATCCAGGCCCAAAGAGGCTATATCTCCACCGTTTTCATAATATTCGAATGTGGTACTGGTGCCGTCAGTAAGGCATTGGGTCACCGTATGGCCTGAGTTAACATCATTGCAGGCAATGGCAAACAGTTGTGCTTTTACATCGCTGTACTTATTCATATATGCGGATATATTCAACTGCATTGCGCCTCCCAGGAGAGAATGCTTCATACCTAACTCAAAGGAAACAACCTGCTCATTGTTGTAAAAAGGGTCTGCGCCACGCTCGATCACGCGTGCATCATTGGCACCTCCTGTGCGATAGCCATTGGCAATGCTGGCGTAATACAATGCGTCCTCGTTGACTTTAAGTTCCACCCCCGCTTTGTACAGCAAGGCTGAATTTTGCCATTGCGGGGTCAGGTTGCCTGTGAAGTCTTTCTTATCCTTGTTGTAACGTAAACCGCCGATTAAACGAAGCTTGTCATTTAGTGCAAACCTTAGTTGGCCAAATAGTGCTGTTGAGTGGGTGATATGAGGGTCATGCTCAGGGTTGCCCCAGGATGGCACATGAATGCTGTCTGCAATACCGTCACCATTGTTGTCTGTGTGCCACAACCACGCCCAGTCAGCTTCCTGATGAAATATGTTCAGGCCAGCAATCCAGGACAGCGGGCCTGCAGTTGCACAAGACGCTTGCAGTTCTGAGGACCAGCTATATTGTTCGTCCTGACGGCCGAACCCACCTACTTTGTCTGTACCGCCATCGCTGAAGTCATTATCGTAAAATTGTTTACCACTAAACTTGGTGTAGTTGCTGGTCCATTTATAGTGAGTCAGCGCATCGTGCCACTCTAACAGCACGGTGCCAGATAGCTCGTTTTGCTTATTAAAAGACAGTGCGTTGCGATACACATCATATGGGCCTGTGTCGTCATTTCTGACATTATCAGGTTGATAAATGTGGCCCGGTGTGACAGTGGCTTGAGGATGAAAAATGCCGGAACCAGGCTCGGTTTCACTGAGCTGATAACCATATATTTGTTGATAGCCCCAAATCGCATCTGAGTTGCCGTCTTTACTGGAGAAATCGAATCGTGCGGTCATCTGAAAACCGGAGTTATTCAGAAATTTGGAGATCCAGCGCGCGTAAAATAAGTTTTTCTCTCTGAGATCGTCCTCCGGGCCTGGCAGATGATGGTTGGCAATTAAGCCTTGGTGCTGATCTGTCACCATGACCAGCCGGGTTGCAAGTGAGCCGCTGATGGGCAGGTTGACCATTCCCTCATAGCGGTTTCTGTGGTAGCTACCTCTGAGCAATTTAATGCTGCCTTGCAGTGACTCAAAGTCAGGTTGTTTACTAACGATGTTAATACTTCCCGCAAATGTATTACGGCCATAAAGAGTACCTTGAGGGCCCCTTAAGACTTCTATCCGGTCAATATCAACGTAAGCGCCTATGCCTGCCGTGGTTGTTGGTACATAGACTCCATCCTGAAAAATCCCGACAACTTGTTCGGCAATCCCAGGGCCAGATACTCCTACTTCGTTGGTTCTTGCCCCGCGCATCGCCGGGCGTATTTCGGCTCCAGACTGCCCGATGCGTAATCCGGGAATGAGACCATCTAATCTGGTGATGTTGATAATACCTGCGCGTTCCATGTCTTCATCACTTAATACGGACATTGAAGATGAGACAGCCTGTGAATCTTGTTTACGGCGATTAGCCGTCACAGTAATTCGCTCTAGTTGTACTACCTTTGCATTTTGAGTGGGCTTATCTTGCGCCATTGTGGATGTGCAGAGCAGGTATAACAGAGGAACTGGTAAATAAAGTGAAAACCCTTTTAAATGGGTGACATACATACTGTTCTCAAGCGCTTCAGGAGTATTTTGAATTAAGTATAGTAAGTTACTAGTGGCCTGCCCCTATTGCCAAACAGTGATTTAACTCTTTCTCATAGTATACATCCTGAACATAAGTTGGTTGTTAACTGGAACCGTTCTTTTTAAGTCTGGCTCATGGCTTCCTGGCCATAAATTTCGCGAATACCCTGTATATTTGAAATTGTCGACAATCTACTCGGTGTTAGGTTGACGTAAACGTCAAGTAGCACTATATTGTCTACAACTTTTAACAAGACCGGAAGGCGAAGACAGAATGAGCTTTATGCATGAAAGTGCCGTAACTGCTTCAGATAAAGCATTTTTCCGGCTTAGGAAAGAGATTGTTGAAGGTGATGTTCCGGCTGGTTCTAAATTGAGCGAAATGGAATTGTCGACAAAATATGAAGTAAGTCGCGCTGTTGTACGGGAAGCGATAAACCGCCTTGAGGCCTGTCATTTGGTTGAGCGTCGTCCGAATGTGGGCGCCAGAGTGGTGTCATTAAGTGAAGAAGGCTTGATGGAATTGTATCAGGTGCGTGAGGCTCTCGAAGGTATGGCCGCACGTTTGGCAGCACAGCATATGCCAGATGATGAAGTCACTAAACTCAACAGCCTGTTGAATGAGCAGTTCGATGAAGTGAAAGGCGGTGAATCCTACTATCAGGAAGCCGGTGATCTGGATTTTCATTACCGCATCATTATGGGTAGTCAGAACCAGCAGCTTATCGCCATGTTGAGCAATGGTATTTATCACCTGGCACGTATGTATCGGGTACAGCTCGGAATGGCCGGGCCGCACGTAACGACGGCCTACGATGATCACAAACACATAGTACGTGCTATCGCAAGTCGGGATGCCGAACTGGCAGAGATGCTAATGCGTCGCCATATTCAATATTCAAAAAATAACATTGCTACCAAGTTAACCAAACAGCACCAGTAATTATCCGGGAGACACACTTATGAGTACAGGTATCTTCAGCGCAGGTAAAAAATTCCGCGACGCGCTCAAAGCCAATCGGCCGCTACAGATTGTAGGCACCATCAATGCTTACAGCGCAATTATGGCGAAGAAGATTGGCCATCAGGCGATTTACCTCTCCGGTGGTGGCGTAGCCAACGCATCTTATGGTCTGCCAGATTTGGGTATTACGTCTCTAAATGATGTGATTGCTGATGTACAGCGCATCACCTCAGCTTGTGATTTACCTCTGATGGTTGATATCGACACTGGCTGGGGTGGGGCGTTTAATATTGCTAAAACCATTCAGGAAATGCAAAAGGCTGGTGCAGCGGCAGTGCATCTGGAAGATCAGGTAGCACAAAAACGTTGTGGTCACCGTCCAAACAAAGAGATTGTTTCGACTGAGGAAATGGTTGATCGGATCAAAGCTGCCGTTGACGCGCGTACCGATCCTGACTTCTTCATCATGGCCCGTACTGATGCGTTTGCACAGGAAGGTCTGGAAGCGGCAATTGAGCGTGCCAAAGCATATGTTGCAGCGGGTGCGGATGGGATTTTTGCAGAAGCTGTTCAGACAGAAGAACATTATCGCGCGTTTTCAGAGGCGCTGGATGTGCCTATTCTCGCAAACATCACGGAATTCGGTAAAACCGAGTTGTGGAATAAACAAGAATTGGGCGAGTGGGGCGTTGATATGGTGCTTTACCCGTTAAGTGCCTTCCGTGCTATGAACAAAGCAGCAGAAATGGTGTATCAGTCCATCTTAGAGAATGGCGATCAGAAAGCCGTCATAGACAACATGCAAACTCGTATGGACTTGTATGACTATCTTGGCTACCACGAATATGAGCAAAAGCTCGATGGGTTATTTGCCCAGGGTAAAAATAAGTAAAAGACACAAAGGATAATGAGCAAGCGCCGCTGATATGTGGCCTTTCTTATAATGAAATTAACCAGCAGGTAAAAATTCAGGAGATAACAAAATGGCTAAAGTATTAAGCGGTGCAGGCCTTCGCGGTCAGGTTGCAGGTAAAACGGCACTGTCGACAGTGGGTGTATCAGGTTCAGGCCTGACCTACCGCGGTTACGACGTGAAAGACCTGGCAGAGCATTGTCAGTTCGAAGAAGTTGCGTATCTGATCCTAAAAGGCAAGCTACCGAATCAACAGGAGCTAGACAGCTACAAAGCTCTGCTGAGATCTCAGCGTGGACTGCCAGATGCGCTCAAAGAAGTACTAGAGCGTATTCCGGCTGACGCACATCCAATGGACGTATTACGTACTGGTTGTTCTATGCTGGGCAACCTAGAGGGTGAGCACGATTTTGAACAGCAGCAGGCAATTACTGACCGAATGTTGGCGTGCTTCCCAAGCATCATCTGTTACTGGTATCGCTTTAGCCATGACGGCGTTCGTATTGACGTTGAAACTGATGACGATTCAATCGGCGCCCACTTCCTGCACATGCTGCATGGAGAGAAGCCAAACGAATTACATGAGCGTGTTATGCATGTTTCTCTGATCCTATACGCAGAGCATGAGTTTAACGCGTCTACTTTCACGGCGCGTGTTTGTGCGTCTACCCTGTCAGACATGCACTCGTGTATTACAGGTGCAATTGGCTCATTGCGTGGTCCTTTGCACGGTGGTGCAAATGAAGCTGCAATGGAAATGATTGAGCGCTTTGAATCTGCTGATCACGCAGAGCAGGAAATGATGGGCATGCTTGAGCGTAAAGAGAAGATCATGGGCTTTGGACATGCTATCTACTCCGAGTCAGATCCGCGTAACGAAATCATCAAACAGTGGTCAGAAAAACTGGCTGCTGATGTAGGTGATACAGTTCTTTATCCTGTTTCTGTGCGCTGTGAAGCGGTCATGTGGCGTGAGAAAAAGCTATTCTGTAACGCGGATTTCTTCCACGCATCGGCTTATCACTTCATGAAGATCCCAACCAAGCTATTTACGCCTATTTTCGTGATGTCACGTTTAACAGGGTGGGCAGGTCATGTCATGGAGCAAAGAGCTGACAACCGTATTATCCGTCCGTCAGCGGATTACACGGGTGAGGAGCTACGTCCGGTTCCACCTATGTCTGAGCGTTAATATCTAAATCATCATTTCGCGTCACCTAATGGCACAGATCGTCCACAACAATTATAAAGATCTGTGCCGTTGAGCCAATGAGCAATTCTGGAAGTAGTTATGAACAGCCAATTTCGCAAAAAATTACCTGACTCTTCGTTGTGTTATTACGACACCCGCGAAGCAGTTGAAGCCATTAAGCCGGGTGCTTATGATGGCTTGCCTTATACCTCTAAAGTGTTAGCAGAAAATCTGGTACGTCGCGCTGAGCCTGAAAAACTCAATGATTACCTGACTCAAATTATCGAACGTCGTCGCGATCTGGATTTTCCCTGGTTTCCGGCTCGTGTAGTGTGCCATGACATCCTGGGTCAAACTGCATTAGTAGATCTTGCCGGCCTGCGCGATGCCATAGCAGAAAAAGGCGGCGATCCGGCTAAAGTAAACCCTGTGGTCCCGACACAGCTTATTGTTGATCACAGTCTAGCGGTTGAACACGCAGGCTATGAAGAGAATGCCTTTGAGAAAAACCGGGCGATTGAAGATCGACGTAACGACGACCGTTTCCACTTTATTAACTGGACTAAAACTGCATTTAAAAATGTCGATGTGATCCCGCCTGGCAACGGTATTCTACACCAGATAAACTTAGAGAAAATGTCGCCGGTTATCCAGGCGCGTGATGGCGTGGCATTTCCGGATACTCTGGTTGGTACCGACAGCCATACGCCGCATGTTGACGCGCTGGGTGTGATCGCAGTAGGCGTGGGTGGCCTTGAAGCTGAGAGCGTCATGCTGGGACGCGCATCATATATGCGTTTGCCTGATATCGTTGGTGTCGAGCTGGTTGGTCAACGTCAGCCAGGGATCACTGCGACGGATATCGTACTGGCCATCACTGAATTCTTGCGCCAGGAGCGTGTGGTTTCATCTTACCTTGAGTTCTTCGGTGAAGGCTGTGATGGTCTGTCCTTGGGCGATCGGGCTACTATTTCAAATATGACGCCAGAGTACGGTGCAACAGCTGCCATGTTCTATATCGATCAGCAAACTATCGATTACCTGCGTTTAACGGGTCGTGATGATGAGCAGATCAAACTCGTTGAACAATATGCGAAACACACAGGCTTATGGGCTGATGCCATGACCGGAGCGCATTATGAGCGCGTACTGAAATTTGATTTATCATCCGTTGGCCGCAACCTGGCTGGCCCATCTAACCCACACCGACGTGTCGCAACGGCAGACCTCGCCAAGCAGGGTATTGTAGCTGACTATGAACAGCGTGATGGTGAAATGCCGGACGGTGCGGTGATCATTGCAGCCATCACCAGCTGTACCAACACCAGTAATCCACGTAACGTGGTCGCGGCGGGGCTGTTAGCACGTAATGCGAATAAACTGGGCCTGAGTCGCAAGCCCTGGGTAAAAACGTCATTTGCGCCGGGCTCTAAAGCGGTTCGTTCTTATATGGAAGAAGCGCAGTTACTCCCTGAGCTGGAGCAGTTAGGCTTTGGTATCGTTGCATTTGCCTGTACTACCTGTAACGGTATGAGTGGCGCACTGGATCCAAAAATTCAGCAGGAAGTGATTGACCGCGACCTGTATTCCACCGCGGTGCTATCTGGTAACCGAAACTTTGATGGTCGCATTCACCCCTATGCTAAACAGGCTTTCCTGGCATCACCACCGCTAGTTGTGGCCTATGCTATCGCGGGCTCAGTTCGCTTTGATATCGAAAACGGTGTTTTGGGCAATGATCAGGAAGGCAACCCGGTTACGTTAAAAGACATCTGGCCGAGCGATGAAGAGATTGATGCGGTGATTGCTCAGAGCGTGAAGCCTGAACAATTCCGTGCCGTCTATGAGCCAATGTTTGATCTCAGCGTTGATTATGGCGAAGACAATGATCCATTGTACCAGTGGCGCCCAATGAGCACCTATATTCGCCGTCCGCCATACTGGGAAGGCGCACTAGCGGGTGAGCGCACTATGAAAGGCATGCGACCACTTGCGATTCTCGGTGATAACATCACCACAGATCACTTGTCTCCGTCGAATGCAATTCTGGCATCCAGCGCCGCCGGTGAATATCTGGCGAAAATGGGCCTGCCTGAAGAAGATTTTAACTCGTATGCAACGCACCGGGGCGATCACCTGACCGCACAGCGAGCTACCTTTGCGAATCCAAAGCTGCTGAACGAAATGGTGCTGGAGAACGGTGAGGTGAAGCATGGCTCTTTAGCACGTTTAGAGCCTGAGGGTAAAGTAACCCGTATGTGGGAAGCCATCGAAACCTATATGGATCGTAAGCAGCCACTGATCATCGTAGCCGGTGCAGATTATGGCCAGGGCTCCTCGCGAGACTGGGCAGCCAAAGGCGTGCGTCTGGCTGGGGTTGAGGTGATTGTGGCAGAAGGGTTTGAGCGTATCCACCGTACCAACCTGATAGGTATGGGTGTATTACCGCTTGAATTCCAAAATGGTACAACGCGCAAGACTCTGGAACTGGATGGCACCGAAACTTATGACGTGGAAGGTACGCGCACGCCGGGTGCGACCTTAAAGTTGATCATCCATCGTAACAATGGGGTACAAATCGAAGTACCTGTATTGTGTCGTTTGGATACAGAAGAAGAAGTGTCCATTTACGAAGCTGGTGGTGTACTGCAACGTTTTGCCAAAGATTTTCTGGAAGCAAACGCATAATCGATTCCGCTCCTGCTCCGCAGCCAATGCGGAGCTTACCTGAGCCGTGGGCATTCACTGTGAGTGTCCACGCTGCTATTTAGGATAAAAATGATGACTTTCAAACCTCAATTACGTGTGCCGGCGACTTATATGCGTGGCGGCACCTCCAAAGGTGTGTTTTTTAATCTCAGTGATCTGCCGGAAGTCGCACAGACTGCTGGTGAGGCGCGCGATAAGCTGTTACTGCGAGTAATTGGCAGCCCGGATCCTTATGGTAAACAAACGGATGGAATGGGCGGTGCGACCTCCAGCACCAGTAAAACTGTGATCTTGTCTAAAAGTAGCAAAGCTGAGCACGATGTGGACTATCTTTTTGGCCAGGTTGCCATAGATAAACCTTTTATCGACTGGAGTGGTAACTGCGGTAACCTGACCGCCGCTGTGGGGGCATTTGCGATTAGCAATGGTCTGGTTGATGCCTGCCGAGTCCCTGAAAATGGCATAGCCGTAGTAAGGATCTGGCAAGCCAACATAGAAAAAACCATTATTGCGCACATTCCCATGCTCAATGGTGAAGTTCAGGAAAGCGGTGATTTTGAGCTAGATGGTGTGACTTTTCCTGCTGCCGAAGTGGTGGTGGAGTTTATTGATCCGGCAGATGCTGATGCCGATATGTTCCCAAGTGGTAATTTAGTCGATCAACTGGTAGTGCCCGATATTGGCACTTTTGATGTGACTATGATAAATGCAGGGATCCCGACCCTGTTTTTCCGCGCAGAGGACTTGGGTTACACGGGGGTGGAGCTGCAAGAAGCCATTAATGGCGATGCAGCTGCACTGGCGCGCTTTGAGCAAATCCGCGCTTATGGCGCAGTCAAGATGGGTTTGATTGAGCATATTGATGAAGCCAAAATACGTCAGCATACGCCTAAGATTGCGTTTGTGTGCGGGGCCAAAGCGTATACCGCATCCAGTGGAAAAGTGATTGCAGAGCAAGATATCGATTTATCTGTTCGTGCCTTATCTATGGGCAAGTTGCACCACGCTATGATGGGCACCGCGGCGGTTGCGATTGCCACAGCCGCTGCCATTCCTGGCACATTGGTGAACCTGGCGGCAGGTGGGGGAGAGCGTAACAGTGTTACGTTTGGTCACCCTTCAGGCACGCTAAGAGTGGGGGCTGAAGCGGAGCAAGTGAATGATCGCTGGCTGGCCAAAAAAGCGGTGATGAGTCGCAGCGCCAGGGTGGTGATGGAGGGACATGTCAGAGTCCCACAAGAACAAGTTTAATGACGTACATCGGCCCGGTTTATCCGGGCTGATTTTTTAAGGAACGAAGTAGATGTATGAAGTGTTATTGTCGATAGCCCTGACAACGGCTTTGCTCATTGGCTCTCCCGGACCCGCTCCACTGGCATTGGCTGCGGTTGGAGCCAGTTCTGGGGCTCCCCGTGGTGTACCATTTTTAATTGGTATTCTGCTGGGTTTGCTCGTTGCTATTATTGTGGCTGCTACGGGTCTGGGCGCACTGCTGTTGAGTTATCCTAATCTCAGCGCGGTATGTCAGATTGTGGCCATTGTTTACTTGTTTTACGTCGCGTATAAAATTGCAAATAATCAAAGCGGTCTGTCGGATATTGAGGGGAGTGAAGTGGGGTTCCGGGACGGGTTTATTTTGAACCTGTTAAACCCCAAAGCTTACGCAGCCTGTATTGCTATTTTTGCTAATAACAGTGTACCTGATGTCAGCCCGATGATGGGAGCCATGTTGGCAGCGATCACCTGCTTTGTTGTTGCCATTGTCGTGGATAGTCTGTGGCTGATGCTCGGCGGCGTGTTGCACCGTTTCATTAAAACACCAGCACAGTTGCGTAATTTACGTTTATTTTTTGCCTTTTTGTTAACCTGTCTGCTAATTTGGATTAGTACAACCCATATCCTGAGCTGAGACTGCCATGGAGCGCTTTCATTCAATCTCCGTCGATACTGAACGCTTAAATGGCGACCTATTAATGAGTTTTAAAGCGCTGGGCAAGGTCAGTCATGCTGATTATATGGCCATTAAAGCTGTGATAGATAGTGCATTGAGAGCAGCAGTTGGTCAGAAAATCAGGGTCTTGGTGGATGTTACCGAGTTTGAGGGCTGGGACCTCCATGCAGCCTGGGACGATTTAGCACTTGCACTGCGTCACAGTCATGATTTTTATAAAATTGCAGTACTGGGGAACAGTCGTTGGCAAAAATTTGCGGCCATGGTGGGTAATTGGTTTGTTGAAGGTGAGTCTCGGTATTTTGAGGAAAAAACTCAAGCCTTGTCATGGTTAACAAAGTAAGTGACCCCGGTGACAGCGAAACATATATAATGGTCAGTGAGGCGTTAGGTAAAGGCTGAAATAAACTTATGAACACACTTTTTATCACAGGTGCAAATCGGGGGATCGGGCTTGCACTCGTTAAGCTTTATCTTGAGCAGGGCTGGCGAGTATTGGCCAGCTGTAGAACGCCGCAATCCGCAGAGGCATTGTGGCAGCTTGAGCAGCAATTTAGTCATTTGCAGATATTTGCACTGGACGTCATCCAGTATGAACAGATGAACAAACTGGCGAAATCGCTGAGTGAGACGCCTATCGATTTAATCATTAATAATGCCGGGGTTTATGGCCCAAAAGGATATGCTTTTGGTGATTGTGATGTTGAGCAGTGGAAGCATGTGATGGAAGTCAACGTTATTGCACCTTTGAAGCTGGCCGAAGCGTTTAGCGCGCACCTTAAGTTAGGTGACGTGAAAACATTTGCTGTCCTGTCATCCAAAGTCGGCAGCATGACTAATAACACCAAAGGGGGCGGCTATATCTATCGTAGCTCGAAAGCGGCTCTAAATTCGGTGATTAAAAGCCTGTCAAATGACCTTTTGCCTGAAGGGATCAAAACCGTCGCATTGCACCCGGGCTGGGTAAAAACTGATATGGGTGGTCCCAATGCACTGATCTCACCCGAAGAATCTGCACAAGGGCTTAAACAAGTGTTGGATGAGCTTCATGAAGCGCAAAGCGGCGGATTCTATGACTATCAGGGGCTTGCCATTCCCTGGTAGGTCCCGGGTGCCTAAGCGATAGCAGGGCGCTTAAGTAGCGTTATCGCGAGATTTGCTCGTCCCAATATTGGCTACTTAATTACGCGGATTGCTAAAAACCCATCCCTGTACCAGCTGCTATTTTACGAAAACTTGTCCTGAATTTGTGCCAGGTGATAGTAACCTAGCTGGCCAAAACGGCGGAGCTGCGGAAAGGGAATTTTCGGTAAAGGCCGTTGATAAAGTGGTAAGTTAGGTACCGCATCGCTCATTGTTAGTTGAGCCAGTCGATATGCAGCTTGCGAGCTAAATGACACACCAGAACCACAATAACCCAAAATGTAGCCGACATTCTCCTCAAAAAAGACATGCGGCATATCATCCAGGGCTGCTGCAATATAGCCATGCCAGTAAAAGTCGTGTGCTATGTTAGTGAGGCACGGAAAGCACTCGGCAAGAGCCGATTTAAGATGAGTAAGGTATTTGGTTTTATGCTGATCTTTGGCGAAAACAGCACCTCGGCCACCAAATAACAGTCGATTATCTGGCAGTAGCCGGTAGTAATATTTAAGCCTGCGGGTATCCATGACGACCTGATGAGTTTTCAGGCCAGTTTGTGTCAGTTCGTCATTGCTGAGCGGACGGGTCACAAAGATACTGCTGAGGATAGGCAGATAGCGGTTGTTAATCAATGGATGACTGTGTTTGTTATTGTACGCGTTACCGGTATACAACAGCTTATCAGCGCTGATAGTTTGATCGTTAACGCTCAGTTGGTGGCGCTGGCTATGGTTAACCTCACTAACAAGGCTATGCTCGAATAAAGTCACCCCAGCCTGGATAGCCATGTCGCGATAGCCAAGTAGCAGTTTGAGTGGGTGTAAACCGAAGCCATTCTCATAGCGCATTGCACCATGAGCATGGTGATTTAACATGAACTGTGCGTCAAGCGCATCGCGGCTGAGTAGCTTGCTCGCGTCATTGCCGAAATTATCTGAGATAAACTGCGCAGCGCTTTGTAAGTTGGCATAAGCCTGAGCATTATGTGCTATTTTTAGATAGCCCGATGCTTGTACGTCACAGTCTATCTGGTGTGCTTCAATCAAAGAGCGGACTCTGTTCACTCCGCCCTGAAATTCATCATAAATTCCACGGCTGACATCCATTCCCCAGCGTTTTGCATAATCGGCGTAGCCAAGCCGCCCTGAGCCAGGTAGCGCAAATCCTGCATTCCGGGCGCTCGCGCCGAAGCCAACCTGATTGGCTTCAAGGACACATACCTTCTGCTGATAAATATGGGCCAGATAATAAGCACTCAATAATCCACTAAAGCCGCCACCAATGATGGCCACGTCAAAATGCTCAGAAGCCTGTGGCGCGGAGTTTGCGACTGGCAGGGGCTGAGTCGCGGCCCAATAACTAGGCGCGAATGCTTGCCCCTGGCAGTGAGGTGCATGGAGAGGATCAAAAGCGTGCATCAGAACTCCAATACCATTTCAGCTGCCTGACAATGACATTCGTTGCCACAGACAGGGCAACAATATCCTTCGTACAAGGAGAGATCCAGCCAGCGATCATCATGGGCTTTGACAAGCTTCCCCCCAGATTTGGAGAAGTACTTGACTGCACCATTGCCTGGGCTTTGCATCCACAGATGAGATACACCCGCCTTAGCTCCTTGCTGTTTCAGCACTTCAACAGATGCTTTGAGTAACTTAGGTCCAATTCCCTGTCCCTGTGCATCCGGATGAATTGCAATGCACTTAAAGTATGCCATCTGCTTTGGGTCCACCGGCCAAAGCGTTGTCGAACACCATTTATCAATGGGCCACTGGCCAGCGCTGTATGATGTTCTAAATCCAACAACTCGTTGTAACTCATCAACAGCAACGAAAGAGGCATTCAGATCATGTTGAGTGCCTCGTTGATGCATCATTTTAATACCGTCAAGATCGAGGTAATTCTCTCCGTGGACCAGATTAGCGAGTTCGATTACGGCCGGGTAATGAGTTGTGTTGAGTGGGAGGATTGAGATCATATGCGATTGCCAAGTGTCATTTACAAGGAGATCATTTTGCAGCATTTCTTAATTGAAAACAAAGCTGTTCAAAAAAACTTGTACAAAATAGGTACGAAATTAGTGTGTTTTATGTTCAACTGTTATTGACAGCGATGTCATCTTGGTAATAATTGTGACAACAGTGTGTCTGATGTAGATGTTGCAATGATCTTTATTGGCAGGCTGTGCACAACAACGATAATAAACGAAATCGGGGTGCTCGCAGAGTGTCCCACAACACAACAACATGTAAAGGATGTCCTATGAATAAACTAAACTTTGTCAGTCTGGCAGTGATTGGGGGCCTGAGTGCTCCCGCTTTAGCCCTCAATGTACAGCCCGATCCAAACAAATCAGGTGCATATTTACTTGATCGTGCGGGCCTTCAGGCTGCCGAGTCAACGCTGACTGCTAATCCTATGTATGCGGTCTGGGCAAAAGCACTACAAACACGCAGCAATGCCATCGTTGATGCAATTGTTCCGGGTGCGGCAAGCAACCCCGATAACGTAAAACGTGTAGAGCGAGTGTTTGGTCAAAGTGAGTGGGATTTTTTGACTCAAATGGCGGCACCTGAGTACACCTATACACGATTTTTACGCGCAATTGGTAAGTTTCCAGCTTTTTGTGGTGATTACACTGATGGCCGCAATGCTGATGCTATTTGTAAAAAGTCTATCGTTACGGCATTTGCACACTTTGCTCAGGAAACGGGTGGCCATATTTCGAAAGACAATGTGTCAGACAACCCGCTACGCCTGGAAGAGTGGCAGCAGGCGCTGGTCCATGTGCGCGAAATGGGCTGGTCAGAAGGTCAACCCGGCTACACCACTGGGTGCGGTCAAAATGACTGGCAGAACCGTCGCTGGCCCTGCGCTGATGGCCAGGGTTACTTCGGTCGTGGTGCTAAGCAGCTATCCTACCATTTTAACTACGGTATGTTCTCTGAGGCAATGTTCGATGGTGACGCGACCGTACTGCTAAATAACCCGGCTTTGGTTGCCGACTCCTGGCTTAATCTTGCTTCTGCTATTTGGTTTTTCCTGACGCCACAGGCGCCAAAACCGGCGATGTTACATGTGATTGACCGGACCTGGGTACCGTCTCAGACAGAACTGAATGCTGGTATTGGTTACGGCTTTGGTACCACAATTAACGTTATCAATGGTGGCATTGAGTGTGGCGAGCACAACAGGAATAAAGGCCAGCCTGTCAATCGTATCCGTTATTGGGAAGGCTTGTCTCACTATTACACTATTCCAGTGGAAAGTGATGAGGAAAACACCTGCTGGCAACAAACGCCATTTGGTAGTCTGAATCTGGATGGTGCTGGCGAAGTGCTTTACACCAACTGGGAGGCAAACTGGGAGTATTACGCTGATCGTCCAGGTGGATTTTCATTTGAATGTAAGCTGGTAGGCTATCAGACCGCTTACTCTGCGCTTGTTGAAGGCGATTATGAGAAGTGTGTGACTAACTTCTATGGCTCTCATACCGGATGGCCGGTCGTCACAGTCGTTGACAACCTCCCTCCACCGGATGATAAGCCGCCGGTAGATAACGTAGCCGCATGGGAGGCAAATAAAGTTTATTTGCAAGGTGATAAAGCCAGCTTCAATGGCAAAGTGTATGTTGCTAAGTGGTGGACTCGTGGTGACGAGCCAAACGGGACAGGCCCATGGGCGCTTGTTACCGCACCTTGATTTTTAGGCTTTAATTTTACTTCGTGACTATATCATGACCAAAGCTCTTATAACTTAGGAGCTTTGGTAGCCTGAATAGTAAATCGATATTTACCATGGTTAACTGTTTGTTTTTTCTTTTGTTGTTGTTTTTTTACTGCGTGTACGGATGAAGTTTATTTTGGCCCTTTTTAATTAACGCAAGTTACTTTTCCTACTTTTCAGCTTGTTGAGGCGCTATGACAAAAGACTCTTAGTCTGAATTAACAGGTTGATTTTTTGTTATTTTTGGCGGCATCTGTGTGCACTTGATGATGGTATTGTGAACTTACAATTTATTTCATGTTCCTTTTTAGGTATCATTGTACCGATAACTCTCAAATGGACATAATAAAAAATGAAATTCTCTACACTTGCTATTTCCGCTTTATTCATCACTTTCGCTGGTCAGGCTGCTGCAAGCTGCAATAAGTACAGCTGTGAAGGCGTATCAAACGTTGTATTTTCTTCGGTTGTTGCCAACACAACTCAGGTAAAAGTGAAGTTCCCTCAGGGTACCAATGCCACTTTGGCTTGTAACCTGGACCAGGAAGAAGCGGCTGCGCTGAATAAAACCAGCGAGAACTATCGCAATATGCAGTCTATGCTACTCACGGCTGTTGCTGCGAACCTGCCCGTTAAGCTCACTTTTAATCAGGCTTCTGCGAACTGTCAAATCGATGAAGTTGAAGTGAAGGTGGTTGAATAACACCACCGACCAAATTGTCGATACGGCTATACCACTGTGCTCAATTCAGAGCACTGCATTCAGGTATCCTGATTTTGTGTACTACAGGCTGCCTGTGTCTCTGTGACACTATCAAGGCCCCGGGTGAGAATTACGCTTATTCTGGGTCTGCCAGTGCGCGCGATGTGTCTTTAAACTAAATGAGTGTAAATGCAGACAGGTATTAACGTCAGATAAAAATAAAAAACAAAGTGAGCAAACATGTTTAAGTACAAAGGAACCCTGGCCCTGATGCTGGGGGCTTTTAGTGTGTCGGGACAGGCCAGCCCGGTCACCCCCAGCAGCGATGTCTGGGGAGACAGTAACGGCCACCTCTATTATCAGCAGCCTGTTAAACAGGTTACCACGGCGGATGACGCCCCGGTCAGTATTCGTGTCCATAACGCCATGCCCTATGTGCGCGTGGTCGAAACGGCAAACGGATACAAACTGGAGTATCTGTCAAAGCAAGACTTTACGGCACTGCGCAACGACCTGGACGTGGTCGGTAAGCGTCTGCGAAGTGATTTTGACGGAGATGGTCAGCCTGACATTCTGATGCAGTCCGATCTTGGACATGAATTGCTCATTTCAAATGGCCAGGTACGCCCTTACCGTATCGGCATTGACCTGCGTGACATCGGTGTTCAGATGCAGGTACGCGATGTAAACTATGATTTTCGTAGTGACTTTGTGAACCCATCTGCCGAGCTGGTACATTATGCCCAGGCGACGGGGCTGAGTTCAGCCATCAACACCAATGATTATGTGGGCTCACTGCCGGCAGAGAGTAACGTATCACCCAGTGGTGAGTTTACTTATTCCATTCCCATCACCACGGGCGAATCAACGGGTGGACTGAAGCCGTCTGTGTCGCTCAGTTATGCGTCTAACCCCAACAATGGTCATGTGGGTGTGGGATTTGCCATTGGCGGACTCAGTGCCATTACCCGCTGTGAGCAGAATATGGAAACCGACGGCAAGGCCGGTGCGGTTAACTTTGATAGCAATGACCGCTTTTGTCTGGATGGCCAGCGTCTGATTGTGAAATCGGGTCAGACTTATGGCGCCAACAACACGGAATACCGTACGCGTCAGAACAGTGGTCAGAAAATCATTGCCCATACTTCCAGCACCAGCACAGGTCCGTATGCCTTCACAGTAACGGATGTGGAAGGCAATAAATATACCTATGGTAAGTACAGCAGCACCTCGGATGCGTTGATTAACTCAAAGCAGGGTAAGGCATTTACCTGGGCACTGAAGCGTGTTCAGGATGCTTCGGGTAACTACTATACCTACCACTATACTAAGGTCAGCGGTAGTCTGGAGTATTACCCGACGGCGGTGAAGTATTCGGGCTATGGTACAGGCGGCACCCGCAATGAAATCCGCTTTACCTGGGAAGACCGTGTAGATAAGAACAAAGTCTCTTATCTGAAAGGGAACAAGGTTGGCCTGACCAAGCGCCTGAAGCAAATTGATTCCTATTACTCAGGGAATCTGCTGCGTAAGTATAAGCTGACGTACCGCTATATCGGCACCGGCGTTACACAAAGTGCGCTGCAAAAAGTGCAGGTCTGTTCGTCGGACAACAGCTGTTTGTCGCCCACAGTGTTTAACTGGAAAACACGGGGTAGCATTCGTCTGGGGTCAGACATTGGTCGTGATTACTCCAGAAACAGCCGCTATAAAGCGCACCAGTTTATGGATTTCAACGGGGATGGTCTGACTGACATCGCGTTTGTGCGTAACGACCGGGGCAGCTCGTCAGATCATTTATACATGATCCCGAATACGGGTCGCGGGTTCGGCGATGAGCGTCGTTTTCATGATATTGCCACGAAAACTTTCCGTAAAACCTGGAAAGTCATTGACTATGATAAGGATGGTAAAGACGACATCCTGTATATGAAGGGCAGCAGCCAGTACTGGCAGCTGATGCGTCATACGTCAGCAATGAATTTCACGACTACCCAACTGAGCGGGATCAGTAAGCCGAGCTCAGATGACAACACGCGCTTTTTAGACATAGACGCAGATGGTTACCCGGAGCTGTTGCATTTTGTGGGTAATAAGCTGTCTTATCAGAAAGGCACTAAAACTGGCCTGGCTAGCGGTCAAGCAAAAGCGCTGAAGTTTAACCTGTCGGCACCGAGTGGCTCAACGGCGACTATGTTGTCGTACGATAAAGAGGACAACACCTTCCAGGCGATGGATTTTAATGGAGATGGCCGTGCTGACTTTCTGGCACAAGTACGTGTGAGCACCTATACCAGCGGCGGTGGCGGCGGTGGCGGCTGCGACTTTGAAGGCAGATGTGAAGATCCAGTAGGGATTCAACCAATTGAACCTTTTTCAGCCAGCACACAACACTTAGTCTCTCGCACGGCTAATCTGGGCGATAAATTTGGTGGTCAGGTAGAGCGCCTTGGTGGTGGTTCAACCCCATTAAACAATGAGTCAGCACCTATTAAACCAGTTAATCTGAGCCAGCTGAATTCGGTGAATATGGTAGGCGGGCCAGCCGCTACGGTAGCACTCCAGGCGGCACAGGTACAGTCACTGAGCCGGGTATCAGGTCCCATTACCACACAGGGCTATTCACATGTAACTTACTGGAAAATTCTAGTCTCAAAGGGCAATGATACTTTCGAAGAACTTTACTCTTTAGGTAGTACCAGCTCATATAAAGACATTCAGGCGGTTGAACTGAATGGCGATGGTCTGGCAGATATTCTGTACCGCAACAGTAACAATGACTGGTATGCTCGGATCAATACCGGTACTGGGCTTGCGGGCGGGATCAAGTTATTTAACTATGACAAGCCAAGCCTGAAGGTGTTTGATATCAATGGTGATGGGATCCCAGAGGTATACCGGGAAGATCACGGAGATCATTTTTACTTTTATAACGGCACGAACTTTACGTACCGCAAAATGACTTCTAATGGGTCGAACTATGACTTCACGACTTATATGGACGTCACGGGTGATGGCAGCGCAGACAAACTGGTATTCCAGGGTCGTATGGGCTTATATCAGAACTCGGATGCACCGACCAACCTGATCGAGTCCGTACGAGACGGGTTTGGTGCGTATACGAGGGTGTCGTATTCGACGCTGAACAACCGCAATATTTACACACCACATAATGATGCCCGCACCAAGAGCTGGGGCAATGGCCGCGTTACGGATATGAAGTCCGGTGCTCGCGTAGTCAGCACCCTGACAGCAAAAGGTGAAACCATTAAGTACAAGTATCACGGTGCGAAGGCCCAGGTGGGTCGTGGTATGCTGGGTTTCCGTCAGATAGAAATGGAAGCGGTCAATGGCGGGACTAAGGTTGTTACAACCTATCGTCAGGATGGCGATTACCGGGGCAGCCCGGAGCGGGTTCAGACCTATGTACGTTATGGCAGCGACACGTCCACCGGTGGCGGCTCAGGTGGTGGCTCCGGCGGAGGGTCGGGTGGCGGCTCCGGTGGCGGTGGTGACTTAGATCCTTGTGAAGTATTTCCGGAAAGCTGTAACTGCTCCTGGCAACCTGGTGAGCGTTGCGAAGCACCAAAGTTTGCACCAATAGATACTCTGGCTGCCTCAGCCAGGACTTTCAGTGCGGCAGAAGGCATTTCTGCTGCTGGGATACAGGCATCGCCTGTACAGGTAAGCAGTGCACAGTTTGCAACGCTGTCTACGGCGTCGGTGAATACCAGTATCTGGCGTCTGAAATCAGATATGACGTCGACTTTTGGTCGTAAGCAGGCAACGAGTTTTGTTACTGCCAATAGCACCAAACCCTATATGGTCTATCCGTCCAGAACGGTTACTAAAACTTATAATACGGATGTCAGCAGTCTGACGCTGATAGCGACCAAAACTAAAAATGTTACGGTGGACAGTTACGGTAATCTGTTAACGCAAAGCAGCATAGTTGATTCGAAAAATGGCTATGCGAAGACAGACACAAGAAATACTTACAGCTACAGCAATTACGGTGGCCGGGTTACTAAAACGGTGGAGACCAAGCGTTATCTGAACCGTTTGAATGGCACAAATAAAGGGAACTATCAGAACACCCATACCTCAACCTTTGCGTATGACAGCAAAGGGCGCCTGATTAAGTCAACCGCAGATAACGGTGTGGTGAAAAGCTATACCCTGAACAGTTATGGTCTGATCACTAAAGAAACCGTCTCTAAGTCAGGCTTACCTACCAAGACGCTGGAAACCTATTATGACAGCACCTACCGTTTGGTCACGGGTGAGAAGAATAGCCTCGGGCATCGCAGTTCCATAGGTTATGACAGCCTGGGTCGTAAGTCTTATACCCAGACTGCCAATGGTCAGCGGACTTACTATACCTATAATAAACTGGGTCGTTTGACAGGAGAAACTTCAACTCCGGCTGACAATACAAGCAAGACTGGCGTTAAGGCACTGAGCAGCAGCGAGAGTAAATACTGGTGTACCAGTAGTAATGGCTGTGTGAGCGGTGCGGCGTATTACGAGGAAAGTGTGTCTGAGAGCGGACCTACCAGCCGAAAGTACTTTGATAAGTATGGTCGTGTGTTGCGTGAGTCTGGTATGTCCCTGAGTGGTACATTCATCAACGTTGATTATTTGTATGACACCAAAGGCCGTAAGTACAAAGAGTCCATGCCGTATTTCCACGGTGGCACGCCACTTTGGAATGTTTACAAATACGATAAGCAGAATCGGGTTGTACAGGTTACTAAGGCAGATGGCTCTATCTGGAAAACCGAGTATAACGGCGAGAGTGTGACCACGGTTAACCCGTCTAATCGTAAAAATACCCAGCTGAAAAATGCGATGGGCCTGCTGGTCAAGGTCACAGATGCAAACAGTAAATCGGCATACTATGAGTATGATGAAAATGGTAAGTCACGCCTGCTGACTGGCCCTAAGGGCAATAAGATCCAGATCAGCTTTGATAAATACGGCAATAAAACCCGTGTAATCGACTCTGACAAGGGCACCATCAATTACAGCTATAATGCCTATCATCAGGTAACCCGAGAGTCAGACAGCAATGGCAATGTGATCACGTATCAATACGATGTACTGGGACGGACAACAGAAGTACAGCGCAAGCGCGGTGGCACGAAGCTTGAGCATCATGCGGTGAATACCTATGACAGTGGTGCGTATGCCAAGGGGATGATTGCTGTGACGACTGACAGGGTCACAGGATTTACCGAGCGCTTCTACTACGACAGTTTTGGTCGTAGCCGCGAAAAGCATACGGTGATTGACGGCACTACCTATAAAGAAAGTGCGCGTTATAATAATGCTGGTCAGCTGGATAAAGAAACAGATGCGTCGGGCAAGTCAGTGACTTATCACTACAATGCGCACAAGCACCTGAGCTCCCTCAAAGACTTGCAGACGAACAGTGTCGTCTGGCAGGCCACGGCGGCGGATGCCTTTGGTAACATCACCACAGAGAAACTGGGTAGTCGCATTACCCGGACTAAAGTGTTCGATCAGAAAACGGGTTTGCTGACCAGTCTGAAGTCAACGGGCAGTGGCACGTTACAGAACTGGGCCTATAACTGGAGTAATCTGGGTAACCTGAATTATCGTCAGGACCATACGATTGGTAAGAAAGAAACGTTCGGGTATGACAGCCTGAACCGGGTTACCAGCAGTGCGATATCAGGGGGGCCGAGCACCACAATCAGCTATAATGAGCTGGGTAACATCACCTATAAAACAGGTGTGGGCCATTATCATTATCAGTCGAGCCGCCCCCATGCGGTGACGAAAGTCACGGGTGACAGAGCCAATACCTACCAGTACGATGCGGCAGGTAACATGGTGAAGGACAATGCCCGAGAGCTGGTATACAACACCTTCCACAAGCCGGTTTACATCAAAAAAGACAGCTACTGGATGGAGTTTGCCTACTCAGGTTATGGTAAGCGTTATAAGCGTACTGAATTTGGTGGTGAAAAAGGTTTGCTGTTGCCTATCCTCAACGGGGATATCAGCACCTTTATTCCAATCGCGCAGGAAACCCGCTATGTAGGTAATGTGGAGTTCATCCGATATGGCGGCCAGAGCACCTGGGTGAGCAAGCGCTACATCGCGGGCAAAGTACTTATTACCACAGTGAACAATCAGGCGACGACACGCTTTATGCTGGACGACCATCTGGGTTCAACGCATGTGATTGCGGATGCCAGTGGTAAGAAAGAGCAGGTGATGAGCTTTGATGTGTTTGGTGCACGGCGAAACGCGACCACCTGGGCGAGAGACTTCAGTGACCAGAATAAGTTCACCAGCAAACTGACACTACGTGGTTACACGGGTCATGAGCAGATGGATGAGGTGGGTCTGGTGCACATGGGCGGGCGTATTTACGACCCTATTCTGGGACGTTTCTTACAAGCTGACCCTATGGTGCAGGCGCCGCACAATATTCAGAACCTGAACCGCTACTCGTATGTGGTGAATAATCCGCTGAATAAGACAGACCCCAGTGGTTATATCTTCATGACAATCGCTGTTTGGGCGTTCAATACTTTCGCTACCGAGGCATTCTTAGCAACTGCAATCGGTTCTATTATGTCTGTTGCATTTACAGCGTACGAGTATTACGGCTATGCCAAGCTTGCAGTAGGGATAATTCAAGCTGCTAATGATGGGGGGACGGCGCTTGCGAACTTTGCGGGTGGCTGGGCCAAAGGGTTTGCGAAAGGTCAAGCAATAACTTGTATGCTTAATATGGCAGCAGGTGGAGGATGCATTGATGGAGTTGAAACAAAGACTCAAGGCAACGCAGATACAGATGGTCAAGAGGAAACCGGTGGTTCAGAGGAGAGTGGTGACGGCTCGGGCAGTGTGCCAGAAGAAGGCGGGACCTCTGAAGCTGGCCACAATGATGCTGGCGGCTTAGATGACTCAAATGGTTGGCGTCATGTCGGTTTTAATGGCTCAATCCCTGTTTATAGTAAAACCTACAATCTGTCAGAGATTCTTGGCGAATCAGGTGATTCGTTTGATCCGATGTTGGACTTTCTGGGCGGGTTATCAGCGGCTGCGTCTTTTGGCTTATCAAGTGATTATGTAGCCAGCAATCCTCTCGTTAACCCTGAGTCTCGCATGTACTATTTAGGTATGATCGCAGGCGGGTTAGGTATCAAACAGGCTGTTACTAAAAGCCTAGCTGGGTTAACTTTTGGTCAAGCTAAGATAGTTTTAAAAACAGCACAATTGCCTAAAAAAGGTTCTACAGTGGTCGGCCATGCTTTGTCAAAGCACGGCGGAAGAAAACCTGAGATTTGGGGAAAAGTTACAGGTCATCAAAGAACATATAATGCTCAAGGGATGAAGCATCTAAAGGAGATATTCCGGGGGCCGGGTGATTTCAAGAAAGTTACAAATGACAAAGGAATAACTTTCTTAGAAAAAAGGTTAAGTGATGGAAGGGGGGCAAGACTTCAGCTTGACTACACCTTTAAAGGGTTTATTGATTGAGAAAACTATATGTCGGACTTAATAGAAATTGTAATTGAAGATATCAAACGTTCCCAGGTATTGGACGTGCTGACTAAGCTCACCGAAGGTGCTGGGGGAGCTCAAAAAATCTGGTCTAGTGATGAAGATTTTGCACTTGACTCTTCGATAGGTGCCTCTATTCAGGACTTGAGTAATTTTATCGATCAAGCGGATGACGCTGTTCTATATTTCAGTTTTGAAAGTTTGACTCTGGGAGAGGTTAGACTGCAGCAAGTCTTGCTAAGGCTTGTTAAATATAGCGAAAAGTTTGATATTGACTTTAGCTTTGATGAAGCTAGCGTGTCTGATTGGCAAATGTCAATGTTAATGGTCAAAGTTCAAAAGTTTATTGCTATGTTGGTATCTGGTGCTAATGTTGGTGATTGGTTTGGTGGAATAGAACCTGCCTCTGATGAAGACACGAGATATTTCACACAAGATGCTTCTGGACCGCTGTTATGAAAAATGATTTGTAGGTAAATAGTAATTTACGCTTTTATTTTTACTGTACTAGCTCAGACACGAGGCTGTTAGTCTTAGTCTGAGCTAGATTCCTATCCATCATGTTATTCAAATTAGTCCACATGGATTTTCTATTAGGAGTTAGTTGAACAAACACGGGCGTTAAAGTGATATTGCAAGAGTAGGTGTGCAGGATAGTTAATGTGAGCAATCTTGTTTGTACCTTTACATGTTTTGCCATCCTAGTGTTTGGTCCAGTTCACCGAAAATGTGTTGCTCTGACATATATCCAGACTGAGTGTTTATTCACTACAATTTGTTTATGTGGGGGGAGTCTCTCATTCCAAACCTGCTTGTGGAATGTACGCCATCTACCGTTCGGTATAATATACAATGGATTGAGGGTCACAGATTATGTAAGTGGCAAGAAAGTGCCAGACAAGCTTATTATATTAGTTTAGATAGGGTCCGGCTGTGACCAGTTTTCTGATAGGTGCTCATGAGCTTTAGCTTACACCAGATTCTTATCAAATTTGTGATGTACATTAACTCTCATGGATGAACCGGGAGTAAACTCCCCACTTCTGCGAAGATAGCTTAATATTTTATACCTTATAGAGCAGGGGGAGTTGTAGGTTTTTGTTAATGCAAGTGTGAGGTTAAAGTTTTTTTCATGTTTATTTTTAGGTATCATTGTACCGATAACTCTCAAAAGGACATAATAATAATGAAATTTTCTACACTTGCTATCTCCGCTTTATTCATTACTTTCGCTGGTCAGGCTGCTGCAAGCTGCGATAAGTACAGCTGTGAAGGCGTATCAAACGTTGTATTTTCTTCGGTTGTTGCTAACACCACTCAGGTAAAAGTGAAGTTCCCTCAGGGTACTAATGCCACTTTGGCTTGTAACCTGGATCAGGAAGAAGCGGCTGCACTGAATAAAACCAGTGAAAACTATCGCAATATGCAGTCTATGCTACTGACTGCTGTTGCCGCGAACCTGCCCGTTAAGCTCACTTTTAACCAAGCTTCTGCGAACTGCCAAATCGATGAAGTTGAAGTGAAGGTGGTTGAATAACACCACCGACCGAATTGTCGATACGGCTATACCTCTGTGCTCAAGTCAGAGCACTGCATTCAGGTATCCTGATTTTGTGTGCAACAGGCTGCCTGTGTCTCTGTGACACTATCAAGGTCCCGGGTGAGAATTACGCTTATGCCGGGTCTGCCAGCGCGCGCGGTGTGTCTTCAAACTGAATGTGTGTAAATGCAGACAGGTATTAACGTCAGATAAAAATAACAAATAAAGTGAGCAAACATGTTTAAGTACAAAGGAACCCTGGCCCTGATGCTGGGGGCTTTTAGTGTGTCGGGACAGGCCAGCCCGGTCACCCCCAGCAGCGATGTCTGGGGAGACAGTAACGGCCACCTCTATTATCAGCAGCCTGTTAAACAGGTTACCACGGCGGATGACGCCCCGGTCAGTATTCGTGTCCATAACGCCATGCCCTATGTGCGCGTGGTCGAAACGGCAAACGGATACAAACTGGAGTATCTGTCAAAGCAAGACTTTACGGCACTGCGCAACGACCTGGACGTGGTCGGTAAGCGTCTGCGAAGTGATTTTGACGGAGATGGTCAGCCTGACATTCTGATGCAGTCCGATCTTGGACATGAATTGCTCATTTCAAATGGCCAGGTACGCCCTTACCGTATCGGCATTGACCTGCGAGACATCGGTACGCGGATGCAGGTACGCGATGTAAACTATGATTTTCGTAGTGACTTTGTGAACCCATCTGCCGAGCTGGTGCATTATGCTCAGGCGACGGGTCTGAGTTCGGCCATCAACACCAATGATTATGTGGGTTCACTGCCGGCAGAGAGTAACGTATCACCCAGTGGTGAGTTTACTTATTCCATTCCCATCACTACGGGTGAATCAACGGGTGGACTGAAGCCGTCTGTGTCGCTCAGTTATGCGTCTAACCCCAACAATGGTCATGTGGGTGTGGGATTTGCCATTGGCGGGCTCAGTGCCATTACCCGCTGTGAGCAGAATATGGAAACCGACGGCAAGGCCGGTGCGGTTAACTTTGATAGCAATGACCGCTTTTGTCTGGACGGTCAGCGCCTGATTGTGAAATCCGGTCAGACTTATGGCGCCAACAACACGGAATACCGTACGCGTCAGAACAGTGGCCAGAAAATCATTGCCCATACTTCCAGCACCAGCACAGGCCCGTATGCCTTTACAGTAACGGATGTGAAAGGCAATAAATATACCTATGGTAAATACAGCAGCACCTCGGATGCGTTGATTAACTCAAAGCAGGGCAAGGCATTTGCCTGGGCACTGAAGCGTGTTCAGGATGCTTCGGGTAACTACTACACCTACCACTATACCAAGGTCAGCGGCAGTCTGGAGTATTACCCGACGGCAGTGAAGTATTCAGGCTATGGTACAGGCGGCACCCGCAATGAAATCCGCTTTACCTGGGAAGACCGTGTTGATAAGAACAAAGTCTCCTATCTGAAAGGGAACAAGGTTAGCCTGACTAAACGCCTGAAGCAAATCGACTCCTATTACTCAGGGAACCTGCTGCGTAAGTATAAGCTGACGTACCGCTACATCGGCACCGGCGTTACACAAAGTGCGCTGCAAAAAGTGCAGGCCTGCTCGTCGGACAACAGCTGTTTGTCACCCACTGTGTTTAACTGGAAAACACGGGGTAGCATTCGCCTGGGCTCAGACATTGGTCGTGACTACTCCAGAAACAGTCGCTATAAAGCGCACCAGTTTATGGATTTCAACGGGGATGGCCTGACCGATATCGCTTATGTGCGTAATGACCGGGGCAGCTCGTCAGATCATTTATACATGATCCCGAATACGGGCAGTGGCTTTGGCGATGAGCGTCGTTTTCATGATATTGCTACGAAAACCTTCCGTAAAACCTGGAAAGTCATTGACTATGATAAGGATGGCAAAGACGACATCCTGTATATGAAGGGCAGCAGCCAGTACTGGCAACTGATGCGCCATACGTCAGCGATGAACTTCACGTTTACGCAGCTGACGGGGATCAGTAAGCCGAGCTCGGATGACAACACGCGCTTTTTAGACATAGACGCAGATGGTTACCCGGAGCTGTTACATTTTGTGGGCAACAAGCTGTCTTATCAGAAAGGCATTAAAACGGGTCTGGCCAGTGGTGCAGCAAAAGCGCTGAAGTTTAACCTGTCGGCACCGAGTGGCTCAACGGCGACTATGATGTCGTACGATAAAGAAGACAACACCTTCCAGGCGATGGACTTTAATGGGGATGGTCGTGCTGATTTCCTCGCTAAAGTGCGAGTGAGTACTTATTATGACGATATTCATCCCCCCTGTGAAAGACCGCCTTTCTGTGAAGATCCCAGAGGGATTGAACCCACTCCAATGGCGGTTAAGGTTAACCATGTCGGGGCCTCTTCAAGCCTGGCAGATCGATTTGGTGGTCAGGTGGAGCGCATCGGTGGTGGTACGGTCACACAGCGTAGTGAATCAGCACCCATTACTCCGGTTAATCTGAGTCAGCTGAATCCGGTGAATATGGTGGGTGGCCCGGCAGCCAGTGCGTTATTACAGGCGGAGCAGCAGGCGGCGCAGGTACAGTCACTGAGCCGGACATCTGGCCCTATTACCACTCAGGGCTATCGTAACAGTTACTACTGGAAAATCCTGGTTTCAACGGGTAATGACACCTTTGCAGAGCTTTATTCTTTAGGCAGTACCAGTTCGTATAAAGACATTCAGGCGGTTGAACTGAATGGCGATGGTCTGGCAGATATTCTGTACCGCAACAGTAATAATGACTGGTATGCCCGGATCAACACAGGCACAGGGTTTGCCAGCGGAATTAAGTTATTTAACTATGACAAGCCGAGCCTGAAGGTGTTTGATATCAATGGTGATGGGATCCCAGAGGTATACCGGGAAGACCATGGAGACCATTTCTACTTCTACAATGGCACAGGATTCACGTATCGTAAACTGACCTCGCATGGCTCTAACTATGACTTTACGACCTTTATGGATGTCACTGGTGACGGTGCTGCAGACAAGCTGGTATTTCAGGGGCGCATGGGTCTTTATCAGAACTCGGATGCACCGACCAATCTGATTTCGTCGGTACGAGACGGCTTTGGTGCGTATACGACGGTGTCGTATTCGACGCTGAACAACCGTAATATCTATACGCCACACAGCGATGCCCGCACTAAGAGCTGGGGCAATGGCCGTGTTACGGATATGAAGTCAGGGGCGCGGGTCGTCAGTGCACTCATTAAGAATGATGACACCATTAAGTACAAGTATCATGGTGCAAAGGCCCAGGTGGGTCGCGGCATGCTGGGCTTCCGTCAGATAGAAGTGGAAAGCGTGAATGGTGGTACTAAGATAGTCACGACCTATCGTCAGGATGGGGATTACCGGGGCAGCCCGGAGCGGGTTCAGACCTATGTGCGCTATGGTAGCGATACGTCTTCCGGTGGTGGTTCAGGTGGCGGCTCTGGCGGTGGTTCAGGTGGCGGCGGTGGCGGGCCTATTGACCCGTGTGAAGTATTTCCTGAAACTTGTAACTGTCGCTGGGAAGCAGACCGAGCCTGTGAGTTACCAAGAGTTGCACCGATAGAGACATTCAGTGCGGCAGAGGGTTTCAACGGTGCACTGGCGTCACCTGTGCGTTCAAACAGCGCCCAGTTTGCGACCATGAGTACGGCTTCTGTTAACACCAGTATCTGGCGTTTAAAATCAGACATGACCTCAAGTTATGGTCGTAAGCAGGAAACAAGCTTTGTCACTGCGAACAGCACTAAGCCTTATCTGGTATATCCATCTAAAACGATCACTAAGCGCTATAACACAGACGTCAGCAGTCTGACGCTGATATCAACCAAAACTAAAACCGTGTCTTCAGTAGACAGTTTCGGTAATCCAGTAAAACACAGCAGTGTGATTGATACGAAAAACGGTTATGCAAAGACGGAAAAAACGAATACGTATGGTTACAGCTATTATGGTGGCCGGGTTACCAAAACGGTAGAGACCAAGCGTTATCTGAACCGTTTGAATGGCACAAATAAAGGGAACTATCAGAATACCCACACCTCAACCTTTGCCTATGACAGCAAAGGACGGTTAATAAAGACCACTGCAGATAACGGTGTGGCGAAAAGCTATACCCTGAACAGTTATGGTCTGATCACTAAAGAAACCGTCTCTAAGTCAGGTTTACCCACCAAGACGCTGGAAACCTACTATGACAGTACTTACCGCTTGGTGACCGGTGAGAAGAACAGCCTCGGGCATCGCAGCACCATAGGTTATGATAGCCTGGGTCGCAAGTCTTATACCCAGACTGCCAATGGTCAGCGTACTTACTATACCTATAATAAACTGGGTCGTCTGACGGGAGAAGTTTCAACCCCGGCCGACAACACAAGCAAGACTGGCACTAAGGCGCTGAGCACTAGTCAGAGTAAATACTGGTGCACCAGTGGCTGTATCAGTGGGGCTGCTTATTACGAGGAAAGTGTCTCGGAAAGTGACCCAACGAGTCGCACTTACTATGATAAGTATGGCCGTGTTCTACGCGAATCTACTCTTTCAAGAAGTGGTACTTACACGCACGTGGACTCTATCTACGACACGAAAGGACGTAAATATAAAGAGTCCATGCCGTATTTCCACGGTGGCACGCCACTTTGGAATGTGTACAAATACGATAAGCAAAACCGGGTTGTGCAGGTCACTAAGGCCGATGGCTCTATCTGGAAAACCGAGTACAACGGCGAGAGTGTGACCACGGTTAACCCGTCCAATCATAAACATACCCAGCTGAAAAATACGATGGGCTTGCTGGTCAAAGTCACAGATGCAAACAGTAAGTCAGCTTATTACGAGTATGATGAAAAAGGTAAAACCCGTCTGTTAACGGGGCCTAAGGGCAATAAGATCCAGGTTAGTTATGATAAGTATGGTAACAAAACCCGGGTAATTGACCCGGATAAGGGAACGGTCAACTATAGTTATAATGCTTATCATCAGTTGACTCGCGAGTCAGACAGCAACGGTAATGTGATCACGTACCAATACGATGTGCTGGGACGCTCAAAAGAGGTGCAGCGTAAGCGCGGTAGTAAACTGGAACATCATGCGGTCAATACCTATGACAGTGGTGCGTATGCCAAGGGGATGATTGCGGTGACGACCGATAAGGTCACAGGATTTACCGAGCGCTTCTACTACGACAGTTTTGGTCGTACAAGAGAAAAGCATACGGTGATTGACGGCAGTACCTATAAGGAAATCTGGGCGTTCAATAATGCCGGTCAGCTATATAAAGAAACAGATGCTTCGGGCAAGTCAGTGACCTATCACTACAATGCGCACAAGCACCTGAGTTCCCTCAAAGACTTGCAGACTAACAGCACGGTCTGGCAGGCTTCGGCGGCGGATGCCTTCGGTAACATCACCACAGAGAAACTGGGCAGTCGCATTACCCGGACTAAGGTGTTCGATCAGAAGACCGGCTTGCTGACCAGTCTGAAGTCAACGGGCAGTGGCACGTTACAGAACTGGGCTTATAACTGGAGTAATCTGGGCAACCTGACCTATCGTCAGGACCATACGATTGGTAAGAAAGAAACGTTCGGGTATGACAGCCTGAACCGGGTTACCAGCAGTGCGATATCAGGGGGGCCGAGCACCACAATCAGCTATAATGAGCTGGGTAACATCACCTATAAAACAGGTGTGGGCCATTATCATTATCAGTCGAGCCGCCCCCATGCGGTGACGAAAGTCACGGGTGACAGAGCCAATACCTACCAGTACGATGCGGCAGGTAACATGGTGAAGGACAATGCCCGAGAGCTGGTATACAACACTTTCCACAAGCCGGTTTACATCAAAAAAGACAGCTACTGGATGGAGTTTGCCTACTCAGGTTCTGGTAAGCGTTATAAGCGTACTGAATTTGGTGGTGAAAAAGGTTTGCTGTTGCCTATCCTCAACGGGGATATCAGCACCTTTATTCCAATCGCACAGGAAACCCGTTATGTGGGTAATGTGGAGTTCGTTCGCTATGGTGGCCAGAGCACCTGGGTGAGCAAGCGCTACATTGCGGGCAAAGTACTTATTACCACAGTGAACAATCAGGCGACAACACGCTTTATGCTGGACGACCACCTGGGTTCAACGCATGTGATTGCGGATGCCAGTGGTAAGAAAGAGCAGGTGATGAGCTTTGATGTGTTTGGTGCACGTCGGAACGCGACCACCTGGGCGAGAGACTTCAGCGACCAGAATAAGTTCACCAGCAAACTGACACTACGTGGTTACACGGGTCATGAGCAGATGGATGAAGTGGGCCTGGTGCACATGGGCGGGCGTATTTACGACCCAATCCTGGGACGTTTCTTACAAGCAGACCCGATGGTGCAGGCGCCGAATAATATTCAGAACCTGAACCGCTACTCGTATGTAATGAATAACCCGCTGAATAAGACCGACCCCAGTGGATATATCTTTGCGACGATAGCAATTTGGGCACTGAATGCGGCAATCAGCCAGGGAATTATCACGGGTGTGACAGCGACTGTACTCAGTGGTTTGCTGACAGCCTATTCATACTATGGTTACGCAAAGCTGGCGGTGGGTATTATCCAGGCAGCGAATCAGGGCGGAACGGCACTGGCGAACTTTGCCGGCGGCTGGGCCAAAGGGTTTGCGAAAGGTCAGGCGGTTACCTGTATGCTGAATATGGCAGCCGGTGGAGGCTGTGTTGATGGGTTAGAGACTAAGCAGCAAGGTAATAGTCAGACAGATGGTAATACTGCCCAACAACAGCAAACCCGTTCGAGAAATAGCTCTGATGAGCAGCCTGTTAAGTATAACCGGGGTGGTAAAGAGCGTTTTAGTGATGATGTTATTAAGAAAATCAACACCGATATTAAGAATGCAGCTAAAAATCTGAAAAGTTATCGTGAGAGTGCCGAGTCGTACAGTGTAGATGATGCTGTAGGTGACTTTGCGTTTGAAATCGATACTATTGCTGAAAAGTATAATATTGAAATTGGCGCTATGATTACGGAGTCAAATGGTAAAGCTGTTATAGGTGAACTACAAACTCAATTTGAATCTGAAAGTGTTGGCCTGTCTGTTGTTTCTGGTGCTGTCGCTGATGTACACTCCCATGGCTCGTCTTTTTATCGTTTACTGAGCCCATCAGATATCCAGCAGACTACACGTAACACTTATATGACAGCGAGTGGCAGAATGATGGCTAAGTTTGACTATGACGGGTTTAAAGCTGCTGAAAAAGTGACTCCAGGGATCACTGAAAAAGGCTTCTTGTATGGTCATGATTACACTGACTGGGTAAAAAATGGCGATCAATATGTGGGTGATGATTACGAATGGTTAAACAAATAAGAAGTGTAGTAGCTAGTATTGTGATGCTAAGTGGATTGTTGTCAAGCTGTGTACTCAGCGCAGCACCACAAAAAGTGTCTTTTTACGACCTTATAGTGAATAAAGCTGATTATCGAGGAAAAGAGGTCTCTGTACAGGGGGTTGCCTCGACAGGAAGCAAAGACATGTATTTATATGCGAGCTTTGAGGCTTATAACCACTATGCATTTAATAACAGTTTTAAGCTATCTATTGCGCAACTGGATGAGGAAATCAGAAAGGAGTTCGAAGGAAAGTGGGTCGAAGTGATCGCAACGTTTGATTATGTTGAGAACACTCAAACTTCTGGCAGTTTAACAGTCGTGAGCTATTTAAAACGATTGCCGGATAGGGCGGGTAAGACTTCGAGATATGCCATATATCCACAGGAAATTAAAAAACCATAACAAAAAGCGCCAGCCCTTCAAGGCTGGCGCTTCTTCGCACTGATTTATATTCTTTCAGTGAGTTGTATCGTCTGATAGGTAACTTTCTGTTTGAATTTAACCACCGTCAAGGTTCACGGTGAAGTAAGTACAACTACTACTGAGGTACTTGTGACAAAGAACAAGTAACTTAAATCACACTACTGCATTTAAAAAAATAAGCGACTGAGTTAGTTACAAAACCTGAGGTTGCTGCTGCGAGGTTTGTTTCTTTGTTAATACAAGTGTGAATTTAAAGTTTTTTTCATGTTCCTTTTTCGGTATCATTGTAACGATAACTAATAAAAGGACATAATAATAATGAAATTTTCTACACTTGCTATCTCCGCTTTATTCATCACTTTCGCTGGCCAGGCTGCTGCAAGCTGCGATAAGTACAGCTGTGAAGGCGTATCGAACGTTGTATTTTCTTCGGTTGTTGCCAAAGCAAATCAGGTAAAAGTAAAGTTTCCTCAAGGTACTAATGCCACTTTGGCTTGTAACCTGGATCAGGAAGAAGCGGCTGCACTGAATAAAACCAGCGAAAACTATCGCAATATGCAGTCTATGCTACTCACGGCTGTTGCCGCGAACCTGCCCGTTAAGCTCACTTTTAATCAGGCTTCTGCGAACTGCCAAATCGATGAAGTTGAAGTAAAGGTCGTTGAATAATATTACTGGCTGAATATCGATACAGCTATATCTATCTGCTCAACTCAGAGTACTGTGCTCAGGCACATGAATTTTGTTGTTAATACCTTACTTACCTTTTTCTGAGACAGTTGCAGCTGTGTAAGTGAGGGAGTGCCTTGTAGTTGATCTCAGGTTCGGCAAAAAAGTGTGAGCAGATATCAACGTCAGATAAAAATAAAAAACAAAGTGAGCAAACATGTTTAAGTACAAAGGAACCCTGGCCCTGATGCTGGGGGCTTTTAGTGTGTCGGGACAGGCCAGCCCGGTCACCCCCAGCAGCGATGTCTGGGGAGACAGTAACGGCCACCTCTATTATCAGCAGCCTGTTAAACAGGTTACCACGGCGGATGACGCCCCGGTCAGTATTCGTGTCCATAACGCCATGCCCTATGTGCGCGTGGTCGAAACGGCAAACGGATACAAACTGGAGTATCTGTCAAAGCAAGACTTTACGGCACTGCGCAACGACCTGGACGTGGTCGGTAAGCGTCTGCGAAGTGATTTTGACGGAGATGGTCAGCCTGACATTCTGATGCAGTCCGATCTTGGACATGAATTGCTCATTTCAAATGGCCAGGTACGCCCTTACCGTATCGGCATTGACCTGCGAGACATCGGTACGCGGATGCAGGTACGCGATGTAAACTATGATTTTCGTAGTGACTTTGTGAACCCATCTGCCGAGCTGGTGCATTATGCTCAGGCGACGGGGCTGAGTTCGGCCATCAACACCAATGATTATGTGGGCTCACTGCCGGCAGAGAGTAACGTATCACCCAGTGGTGAGTTTACTTATTCCATTCCCATCACCACGGGTGAATCAACGGGTGGCTTTAAGCCGTCTGTTTCTCTGAGCTATGCGTCTAACCCCAACAATGGTCATGTGGGTGTGGGATTTGCCATTGGCGGACTCAGTGCCATTACCCGTTGTGAGCAGAATATGGAAACCGACGGCAAGGCCGGTGCGGTTAACTTTGATAGCAATGACCGCTTTTGTCTGGACGGTCAGCGCCTGATTGTGAAATCCGGTCAGACTTATGGCGCCAACAACACGGAATACCGTACGCGTCAGAACAGTGGCCAGAAAATCATTGCCCATACTTCCAGCACCAGCACAGGCCCGTATGCCTTTACAGTAACGGATGTGAAAGGCAATAAATATACCTATGGTAAATACAGCAGCACCTCGGATGCGTTGATTAACTCAAAGCAGGGCAAGGCATTTGCCTGGGCACTGAAGCGTGTTCAGGATGCTTCGGGTAACTACTACACCTACCACTATACCAAGGTCAGCGGCAGTCTGGAGTATTACCCGACGGCAGTGAAGTATTCAGGCTATGGTACAGGCGGCACCCGCAATGAAATCCGCTTTACCTGGGAAGACCGTGTTGATAAGAACAAAGTCTCCTATCTGAAAGGGAACAAGGTTAGCCTGACTAAACGCCTGAAGCAAATCGACTCCTATTACTCAGGGAACCTGCTGCGTAAGTATAAGCTGACGTACCGCTACATCGGCACCGGCGTTACACAAAGTGCGCTGCAAAAAGTGCAGGCCTGCTCGTCGGACAACAGCTGTTTGTCACCCACTGTGTTTAACTGGAAAACACGGGGTAGCATTCGCCTGGGCTCAGACATTGGTCGTGACTACTCCAGAAACAGTCGCTATAAAGCGCACCAGTTTATGGATTTCAACGGGGATGGCCTGACCGATATCGCTTATGTGCGTAATGACCGGGGCAGCTCGTCAGATCATTTATACATGATCCCGAATACGGGCAGTGGCTTTGGCGATGAGCGTCGTTTTCATGATATTGCTACGAAAACCTTCCGTAAAACCTGGAAAGTCATTGACTATGATAAGGATGGCAAAGACGACATCCTGTATATGAAGGGCAGCAGCCAGTACTGGCAACTGATGCGCCATACGTCAGCGATGAACTTCACGTTTACGCAGCTGACGGGGATCAGTAAGCCGAGCTCGGATGACAACACGCGCTTTTTAGACATAGACGCAGATGGTTACCCGGAGCTGTTACATTTTGTGGGCAACAAGCTGTCTTATCAGAAAGGCATTAAAACGGGTCTGGCCAGTGGTGCAGCAAAAGCGCTGAAGTTTAACCTGTCGGCACCGAGTGGCTCAACGGCGACTATGATGTCGTACGATAAAGAAGACAACACCTTCCAGGCGATGGACTTTAATGGGGATGGTCGTGCTGATTTCCTCGCTAAAGTGCGAGTGAGTACTTATTATGACGATATTCATCCCCCCTGTGAAAGACCGCCTTTCTGTGAAGATCCCAGAGGGATTGAACCCACTCCAATGGCGGTTAAGGTTAACCATGTCGGGGCCTCTTCAAGCCTGGCAGATCGATTTGGTGGTCAGGTGGAGCGCATCGGTGGTGGTACGGTCACACAGCGTAGTGAATCAGCACCCATTACTCCGGTTAATCTGAGTCAGCTGAATCCGGTGAATATGGTGGGTGGTCCGGCAGCCAGTGCGTTATTACAGGCGGAGCAACAGGCAGCGCAGGTACAGTCACTGAGCCGGACATCTGGCCCTATTACCACTCAGGGCTATCGTAACAGTTACTACTGGAAAATCCTGGTTTCAACAGGGAATGACACCTTTGCAGAGCTTTATTCTTTAGGCAGTACCAGCTCGTATAAAGACATTCAGGCGGTTGAGCTGAATGGTGATGGTCTGGCAGATATTCTGTACCGCAATAGTAACAATGACTGGTATGCCCGGATCAACACAGGCACAGGGTTTGCCAGCGGAATTAAGTTATTTAACTATGACAAGCCGAGCCTGAAGGTGTTTGATATCAATGGTGATGGGATCCCAGAGGTATACCGGGAAGACCATGGAGACCATTTCTACTTCTACAATGGCACAGGATTCACGTATCGTAAACTGACCTCGCATGGCTCTAACTATGACTTTACGACCTTTATGGATGTCACTGGTGACGGTGCTGCAGACAAGCTGGTATTTCAGGGGCGCATGGGTCTTTATCAGAACTCGGATGCACCGACCAATCTGATTTCGTCGGTACGAGACGGCTTTGGTGCGTATACGACGGTGTCGTATTCGACGCTGAACAACCGTAATATCTATACGCCACACAGCGATGCCCGCACTAAGAGCTGGGGCAATGGCCGTGTTACGGATATGAAGTCAGGGGCGCGGGTCGTCAGTGCACTCATTAAGAATGATGACACCATTAAGTACAAGTATCATGGTGCAAAGGCCCAGGTGGGTCGCGGCATGCTGGGCTTCCGTCAGATAGAAGTGGAAAGCGTGAATGGTGGTACTAAGATAGTCACGACCTATCGTCAGGATGGGGATTACCGGGGCAGCCCGGAGCGGGTTCAGACCTATGTGCGCTATGGTAGCGATACGTCTTCCGGTGGTGGTTCAGGTGGCGGCTCTGGCGGTGGTTCAGGTGGCGGCGGTGGCGGGCCTATTGACCCGTGTGAAGTATTTCCTGAAACTTGTAACTGTCGCTGGGAAGCAGACCGAGCCTGTGAGTTACCAAGAGTTGCACCGATAGAGACATTCAGTGCGGCAGAGGGTTTCAACGGTGCACTGGCGTCACCTGTGCGTTCAAACAGCGCCCAGTTTGCGACCATGAGTACGGCTTCTGTTAACACCAGTATCTGGCGTTTAAAATCAGACATGACCTCAAGTTATGGTCGTAAGCAGGAAACAAGCTTTGTCACTGCGAACAGCACTAAGCCTTATCTGGTATATCCATCTAAAACGATCACTAAGCGCTATAACACAGACGTCAGCAGTCTGACGCTGATATCAACCAAAACTAAAACCGTGTCTTCAGTAGACAGTTTCGGTAATCCAGTAAAACACAGCAGTGTGATTGATACGAAAAACGGTTATGCAAAGACGGAAAAAACGAATACGTATGGTTACAGCTATTATGGTGGCCGGGTTACCAAAACGGTAGAGACCAAGCGTTATCTGAACCGTTTGAATGGCACAAATAAAGGGAACTATCAGAATACCCACACCTCAACCTTTGCCTATGACAGCAAAGGACGGTTAATAAAGACCACTGCAGATAACGGTGTGGCGAAAAGCTATACCCTGAACAGTTATGGTCTGATCACTAAAGAAACCGTCTCTAAGTCAGGTTTACCCACCAAGACGCTGGAAACCTACTATGACAGTACTTACCGCTTGGTGACCGGTGAGAAGAACAGCCTCGGGCATCGCAGCACCATAGGTTATGATAGCCTGGGTCGCAAGTCCTATACCCAGACTGCCAATGGTCAGCGTACTTACTATACCTATAATAAACTGGGTCGTCTGACGGGAGAAGTTTCAACCCCGGCCGACAACACAAGCAAAACAGGCGCTAAGGCGCTGAGCACTAGTCAGAGTAAATACTGGTGCACCAGTGGCTGTATCAGTGGGGCTGCTTATTACGAGGAAAATACATCTGAAAGTGGCCCGACGAGTCGACAGTACTTTGATAAGTATGGTCGTGTGCTGCGTGAGTCTAACATGTCTCTGAGTGGCACATTCATCAACGTTGACTATGTATACGATACGAAAGGTCGTAAATACAAAGAGTCCATGCCTTACTTCCACGGTGGCACGCCACTTTGGAATGTGTACAAATACGATAAGCAAAACCGGGTTGTGCAGGTAACCAAGGCAGATGGCTCTATCTGGAAAACCGAGTACAACGGCGAAAGTGTCACGACCATTAACCCGTCCAATCATAAACATACCCAGCTGAAGAATGTAATGGGCTTTCTGGTCAAGGTGACGGATGCCAACAATAAGTCGGCTTACTATGAGTATGATGAAAAAGGTAAAACCCGTCTGTTAACGGGGCCTAAGGGCAATAAGATCCAGGTTAGTTTTGATAAGTATGGTAACAAAACCCGGGTAATCGACCCGGATAAGGGCACGATCAGTTATAGCTATAATGCCTATCATCAGGTAACCCGAGAGTCAGACAGCAACGGTAATGTGATCACGTACCAATACGATGTGCTGGGACGCTCAAAAGAGGTGCAGCGTAAGCGCGGTAGTAAACTGGAACATCATGCGGTCAATACCTATGACAGTGGTGCGTATGCCAAGGGGATGATTGCGGTGACGACTGATAAGGTCACAGGATTTACCGAGCGCTTCTACTACGACAGTTTTGGTCGTACCCGTGAAAAACATACGGTGATTGACGGCAGTACCTATAAGGAAATCTGGTCGTTCAATAATGCCGGTCAGCTATATAAAGAAACAGATGCTTCGGGCAAGTCAGTGACTTATCACTACAATGCGCACAAGCACCTGAGTTCCCTCAAAGACTTGCAGACTAACAGTGTCGTCTGGCAGGCTTCGGCGGCGGATGCCTTCGGTAACATCACCACAGAGAAACTGGGCAGTCGCATTACCCGGACTAAGGTGTTCGATCAGAAGACCGGCTTGCTGACCAGTCTGAAGTCAACGGGCAGTGGCACGTTACAGAACTGGGCTTATAACTGGAGTAATCTGGGCAACCTGACCTATCGTCAGGACCATACGATTGGTAAGAAAGAAACGTTCGGGTATGACAGCCTGAACCGGGTTACCAGCAGTGCGATATCAGGGGGGCCGAGCACCACAATCAGCTATAATGAGCTGGGTAACATCACCTATAAAACAGGTGTGGGCCATTATCATTATCAGTCGAGCCGCCCCCATGCGGTGACGAAAGTCACGGGTGACAGAGCCAATACCTACCAGTACGATGCGGCAGGTAACATGGTGAAGGACAATGCCCGAGAGCTGGTATACAACACTTTCCACAAGCCGGTTTACATCAAAAAAGACAGCTACTGGATGGAGTTTGCCTACTCAGGTTCTGGTAAGCGTTATAAGCGTACTGAATTTGGTGGTGAAAAAGGTTTGCTGTTGCCTATCCTCAACGGGGATATCAGCACCTTTATTCCAATCGCACAGGAAACCCGTTATGTGGGTAATGTGGAGTTCGTTCGCTATGGTGGCCAGAGCACCTGGGTGAGCAAGCGCTACATTGCGGGCAAAGTACTTATTACCACAGTGAACAATCAGGCGACAACACGCTTTATGCTGGACGACCACCTGGGTTCAACGCATGTGATTGCGGATGCCAGTGGTAAGAAAGAGCAGGTGATGAGCTTTGATGTGTTTGGTGCACGTCGGAACGCGACCACCTGGGCGAGAGACTTCAGCGACCAGAATAAGTTCACCAGCAAACTGACACTACGTGGTTACACGGGTCATGAGCAGATGGATGAGGTAGGCCTGGTGCACATGGGCGGGCGTATTTACGACCCAATCCTGGGACGTTTCTTACAAGCAGACCCTATGGTGCAGGCACCGGAGAATATTCAGAACCTGAACCGTTACTCGTATGTGGTGAATAACCCGCTGAATAAGACCGACCCCAGTGGATATATCTTTGCGACGATTGCGGTATGGGCACTGAATGCGGCAATCAGCCAGGGAATTATCACGGGTGTGACAGCGACTGTACTCAGTGGTTTGCTGACAGCCTATTCATACTATGGCCTGGCACAAACAGCAGTAGGCATCATTCAGGCCATTAATGGAGGGGGAACGGCAATGGCCAATTTCCTAGGTGGTTATGCTAAAAGCTGGGCAGAAGGGTGTGCACTTTCGGTTGCCGGAGTTGGCTCCTGTGATGTGCCGTTTAGTGAGCTTAAGGCGCTCTACGTTGCTGGCAGCACACTTATGGATATGGCTACATCTGTGAATAAAGCTAAGGCATCCGAAGGAGCTAAAGATGCTATCAGTGTAACTGCCGCTGATGCTGAAGTAGAAGCACCTGAAAAAGAGGAAACCGCTAAGACGGAACCGCCAAAAGATATTGTTGGTACCCCAGAAATGGACAAGAAAGCAATAGAGTTATTAGGCGGTATGACAGATACTAAAAAAGAGCAGTCCGTTGTCGTGAAAAAAGATGGTGGATTGATACAGCCTGACAAATGTGTGAACGAGAAATGTTCGTTTTCTATCAAACCATCGGATGATCTCTCATTCGTTGCTCATACCCATGTTGAAAGTGATGAATCTAATCGAAAGCTTAGAAAATTGATCAATGAGAAGCGAGAAATCCCGGGTCCCGGTGACCATGGTTTCCTGGAGAAAAAGAATATTCCTAACTATATAAAAACCCCAACTGGTGCTATCAGGGTGCTGGAAAAGGTCGGTGGACAATATCGGGTCAGAACGCTGTCAGGTGAAGCAGTTCCGACAGAGTGGAAACCAAAGGACGCCGTCATTTCAATTAGTGCTATTAGAAGGGCAAGAAGGGGTAGGTAATGACACCAATGAAAAGTTACCTTATGCTTTGTATCCTTGTTTTCTCATCACTTGCTCAGGCAAGTGATGAGAAAGAACAATACAAACGAACGGTATTTGAAGAGTTACTCAAAAATCCAGAAAATTACCACGACAATTCCATCAGTATTCGCGGTGTGTACTTATTTGGCTTGGATTTTTCTACACTATTTCCAGATTATGAAAAATATGAAAAAGACGATTTTGAGAACTCCATTAGTTTAGTACTTCCTGATGACTCAAATCTCGAAACGGCATATCAGCTCAGTGAACTTCATGGAAAGTGTGTGGAGGTTACAGGTGTTTTTGATGCGGCCTTTAGAGGGTATGGAGGGTTTAATAAAGGAACGCTAATGAAAGTGTTTAGTATTGAGCCCTGTACGAAGCAGAATTAGCAGAGCGCTTGATCTATAGCATTAATGCAGAGCTTTCTCGCCACCTATTGTCTTAAATAGGTGGCGTTTTTGTGAAAGACACTAACTCGATTCAAGAGACAAATAGAGGCTGTCTATGCTCACTTAAGCTAAGTATGCGCTCCTAAATAACGATTTTTTAGTGACTTGTTAAATATATATATTTTTTGTCGTACAGCCCTAGCAGATCATTTTGCTTACTTCTCAGCATACTGAGATGCGGTGATAATAGGTGCCATGCCTGAGTGAGTTGCCCTTTTGTTTACATTAGAAATAGCTGTATGCAATTGATGATGGGGGTGTGAACTTGTGGTTTATTTTTTGTTCTTTTTTGGGTACCATTGTACCGATAACTAATAAAAGGACGTAATGACAATGAAATTCTCTACACTTGCTATTTCCGCTTTATTCATCACTTTCGCTGGTCAGGCTACTGCAAGCTGCGATAAGTACAGCTGTGAAGGCGTATCAAACGTTGTATTTTCTTCGGTTGTTGCCAACACCACTCAGGTAAAAGTGAAGTTCCCTCAGGGTACTAATGCCACTTTGGCTTGTAACCTGGATCAGGAAGAAGCGGCTGCACTGAATAAAACCAGCGAGAACTATCGCAATATGCAGTCTATGCTACTGACTGCTGTTGCCGCTAACCTGCCCGTTAAGCTCACTTTTAATCAGGCTTCTGCGAACTGCCAAATCGATGAAGTTGAAGTGAAGGTGGTTGAATAACACCACCGACCAAATTGTCGATACGGTTATACCTCTGTGCTCAAGTCAGAGCATTGCATTCAGATATCCTGATTTTGTGTGCAACAGGCTGCCCGTGTCTCTGTGACACTATCAAGGCCCCGGGTGAGAAATATGCTCATTCTGGGCTTCCCTGCGCGCGCGAGGTTTCTTCAAACTGAATGTGTGTAAATGCAGACAGGTATTAACGTCAGATAAAAATAACAAACAAAGTGAGCAAACATGTTTAAGTACAAAGGAACCCTGGCCCTGATGCTGGGGGCTTTTAGTGTGTCGGGACAGGCCAGCCCGGTCACCCCCAGCAGCGATGTCTGGGGAGACAGTAACGGCCACCTCTATTATCAGCAGCCTGTTAAACAGGTTACCACGGCGGATGACGCCCCGGTCAGTATTCGTGTCCATAACGCCATGCCCTATGTGCGCGTGGTCGAAACGGCAAACGGATACAAACTGGAGTATCTGTCAAAGCAAGACTTTACGGCACTGCGCAACGACCTGGACGTGGTCGGTAAGCGTCTGCGAAGTGATTTTGACGGAGATGGTCAGCCTGACATTCTGATGCAGTCCGATCTTGGACATGAATTGCTCATTTCAAATGGCCAGGTACGCCCTTACCGTATCGGCATTGACCTGCGAGACATCGGTACGCGGATGCAGGTACGCGATGTAAACTATGATTTTCGTAGTGACTTTGTGAACCCATCTGCCGAGCTGGTGCATTATGCTCAGGCGACGGGGCTGAGTTCAGCCATCAACACCAATGATTATGTGGGCTCACTGTCGGCAGAGAGTAACGTGTCACCCAGTGGTGAGTTTACTTATTCCATTCCCATCACCACGGGTGAATCAACGGGTGGACTGAAGCCGTCTGTTTCTCTGAGCTATGCGTCTAATCCCAACAATGGTCATGTGGGTGTGGGATTTGCCATTGGCGGACTCAGTGCCATTACCCGCTGTGAGCAGAATATGGAAACCGACGGCAAGGCCGGTGCGGTTAACTTTGATAGCAATGACCGCTTTTGTCTGGATGGCCAGCGTCTGATTGTGAAATCGGGTCAGACTTATGGCGCCAACAACACGGAATACCGTACGCGTCAGAACAGTGGTCAGAAAATCATTGCCCATACTTCCAGCACCAGCACAGGTCCGTATGCCTTCACGGTAACGGATGTGAAAGGCAATAAATATACCTATGGTAAATACAGCAGCACCTCGGATGCGTTGATTAACTCAAAGCAGGGTAAGGCATTTGCCTGGGCACTGAAGCGTGTTCAGGATGCTTCGGGTAACTACTACACCTACCACTATACTAAGGTCAGCGGTAGTCTGGAGTATTACCCGACGGCGGTGAAGTATTCAGGCTATGGTACAGGCGGCACCCGCAATGAAATCCGCTTTACCTGGGAAGACCGTGTAGATAAGAACAAAGTTTCTTATCTGAAAGGGAACAAGGTTGGCCTGACCAAGCGCCTGAAGCAAATCGACTCCTATTATTCAGGGAACCTGCTGCGTAAGTATAAGCTGACGTACCGCTATATCGGCACCGGCGTTACACAAAGTGCGCTGCAAAAAGTGCAGGCCTGCTCGTCGGACAACAGCTGTTTGTCGCCGACGGTATTTAACTGGAAGACGCGCGGTAGCATTCGCCTGGGGTCAGACATTGGTCGTGACTACTCCAGAAACAGCCGCTATAAAGCGCACCAGTTTATGGATTTCAACGGGGATGGTCTGACTGACATCGCGTTTGTGCGTAACGACCGGGGCAGCTCGTCAGATCATTTATATATGATCCCGAATACGGGCAGTGGCTTTGGCGATGAGCGTCGTTTTCATGATATTGCTACGAAAACCTTCCGTAAAACCTGGAAAGTCATTGACTATGATAAGGATGGTAAAGACGACATCCTGTATATGAAGGGCAGCAGCCAGTACTGGCAACTGATGCGTCATACTTCAGCAATGAATTTCACCACTACCCAACTGAGCGGGATTAGTAAGCCGAGCTCAGATGACAATACGCGCTTTTTAGACATAGACGCAGATGGTTACCCTGAGCTATTGCATTTTGTGGGCAACAAGCTGTCTTATCAGAAAGGCATTAAAACGGGTCTGGCCAGTGGGCAGGCAAAAGCGCTGAAGTTTAACCTGTCGGCACCGAGTGGCTCAACGGCAACTATGTTGTCGTACGATAAAGAAGACAACACCTTCCAGGCGATGGACTTTAATGGTGATGGTCGTGCCGACTTCCTGGCGCAAGTACGTGTGAGCACCTATACCAGCGGCGGTGGCGGTGGCGGTGGCGGTGGCGGCGACTGCGACTTTGAAGGCAGGTGTGAAGACCCGGTAGGGGTTCAACCAATAGAACCTTTTTCAGCCAGCACACAACACTTAGTCTCCCGCACGGCTAATCTGGGCGATAAATTTGGTGGTCAGGTAGAGCGCCTTGGTGGCGGTTCAATCCCACTAAACAATGAGTCAGCACCTATTAAACCAGTAGAACTGAGCCAGCTGAATTCGGTGAATATGGTAGGTGGGCCAGCCGCCATGGTAGCACTCCAGGCGGAGCAGGCACAGCAACTTAGCCGGGTATCAGGTCCCATTACCACACAGGGCTATTCACATGTAACTTACTGGAAAATTCTGGTCTCAAAGGGCAATGACACCTTCGAAGAACTTTACTCTTTGGGTAGTACTGGTGCATACAAAGACATTCAGGCGGTTGAACTGAATGGCGATGGTCTGGCAGATATTCTGTACCGCAACAGTAACAATGACTGGTATGCGCGGATCAATACCGGTACAGGGCTTGCGGGCGGGATCAAGTTATTTAACTACGACAAGCCAAGCCTGAAGGTGTTTGATATCAATGGTGATGGGATCCCAGAGGTATACCGGGAAGATCACGGAGATCATTTTTACTTTTATAACGGCACGAACTTTACGTACCGCAAAATGACTTCTAATGGGTCGAACTATGACTTCACGACTTATATGGACGTCACGGGTGATGGCAGCGCAGACAAACTGGTATTCCAGGGTCGTATGGGCTTATATCAGAACTCGGATGCACCGACCAACCTGATCTCGTCGGTACGAGACGGATTTGGTGCGTATACGACGGTGTCGTATTCGACGCTGAACAACCGCAATATTTACACACCACATAATGATGCCCGCACCAAGAGCTGGGGCAATGGCCGCGTTACGGATGTGAAGTCCGGCGCCCGTGTGGTGAGCATTCTGGAAACAAAAGGCGAAACCATTAAGTACAAGTATCACGGTGCGAAGGCCCAGGTGGGTCGTGGTATGCTGGGTTTTCGTCAGATAGAAATGGAAGCGGTCAATGGCGGGACTAAGGTTGTTACAACCTATCGTCAGGATGGCGATTACCGGGGCAGCCCGGAGCGGGTTCAGACCTATGTACGTTATGGCAGCGACACGTCCACCGGTGGCGGCTCAGGTGGTGGCTCCGGCGGAGGGTCGGGTGGCGGCTCCGGTGGCGGTGGTGACTTAGATCCTTGTGAAGTATTTCCGGAAAGCTGTAACTGCTCCTGGCAACCTGGTGAGCGTTGCGAAGCACCAAAGTTTGCACCAATAGATACTCTGGCTGCCTCAGCCAGGACTTTCAGTGCGGCAGAAGGCATTTCTGCTGCTGGGATACAGGCATCGCCTGTACAGGTAAGCAGTGCACAGTTTGCAACGCTGTCTACGGCGTCGGTGAATACCAGTATCTGGCGTCTGAAATCAGATATGACGTCGACTTTTGGTCGTAAGCAGGCAACGAGTTTTGTTACTGCCAATAGCACCAAACCCTATATTGTCTACCCGTCCAGAACGGTTACTAAAACCTATAATACAGATGTCAGCAGTCTGACGCTGATAGCGACCACAACTAAAAATGTTACGGTGGACAGTTACGGTAATCCGTTAACGCAAAGCAGCATAGTTGATTCGAAAAATGGCTATGCAAAGACAGACACAAGAAATACTTACAGCTACAGCAATTACGGTGGGCGTGTTACTAAAACGGTGGAGACCAAGCGTTATCTGAACCGTTTGAATGGCACAAATAAAGGGAACTATCAGAACACCCATACCTCAACCTTTGCCTATGACAGCAAAGGGCGCCTGATTAAGTCAACCGCAGATAACGGTGTGGTGAAGAGCTATACCCTGAACAGTTATGGCCTGATCACTAAAGAAACGGTTTCTAAGTCAGGCTTACCTACCAAGACGCTGGAAACCTATTATGACAGCACCTACCGTTTGGTCACGGGTGAGAAAAATAGCCTCGGGCATCGCAGTTCCATAGGTTATGACAGCCTGGGTCGTAAGTCCTATACCCAGACTGCCAATGGTCAGCGGACTTACTACACCTACGATAAACTGGGCCGTCTGACGGGAGAAACTTCAACTCCGGCTGACAATACAAGCAAGACTGGCGTTAAGGCACTGAGCAGCAGCGAGAGTAAATACTGGTGTACCAGTAGTAATGGCTGTGTGAGCGGTGCGGCGTATTACGAGGAAAGTGTGTCTGAGAGCGGGCCTACCAGCCGACAGTACTTTGATAAGTATGGTCGTGTGTTGCGTGAGTCTGGTATGTCCCTGAGTGGTACATTCATCAACGTTGATTATTTGTATGACACCAAGGGTCGCAAGTATAAAGAGTCCATGCCTTACTTCCACGGTGGCACGCCACTTTGGAATGTGTACAAATACGATAAGCAGAATCGGGTTGTACAGATAACTAAGGCAGATGGCTCTATCTGGAAAACCGAGTACAACGGCGAGAGTGTGACCACGGTTAACCCGTCTAATCGTAAAAATACCCAGCTGACAAATGCGATAGGCCTGCTGGTCAAGGTCACAGATGCAAACAGTAAATCGGCATACTATGAGTATGATGAAAATGGTAAGTCACGCCTGCTGACTGGCCCTAAGGGCAATAAGATCCAGGTCAGCTTTGATAAATACGGCAATAAAACCCGTATAATCGACTCTGACAAGGGCACCACCAATTACAGCTATAATGCCTATCATCAGGTAACCCGAGAGTCAGACAGCAATGGCAATGTGATCACGTATCAATACGATGTACTGGGCCGAAACACAGAAGTACAGCGCAAGCGCGGTGGCACGAAGCTTGAGCATCATGTGGTGAATACCTATGACAGTGGTGCGTATGCCAAGGGGATGATTGCTGTGACGACCGACAGGGTCACAGGATTTACCGAGCGTGTTTACTACGACAGTTTTGGTCGTAGCCGCGAAAAGCATACGGTGATTGACGGCACTACTTATAAAGAAGTTAAGCATTATAATAATGCCGGTCAGTTATATAAAGAGACAGATGCGTCGGGCAAGTCAGTGACTTATCACTACAATGCGCACAAGCACATGAGCTCCCTCAAAGACTTGCAGACGAACAGTGTCGTCTGGCAGGCCTCGGCGGCGGATGCCTTTGGTAACATCACCACAGAGAAACTGGGTAGTCGCATTACCCGGACTAAGGTGTTCGATCAGGAAACGGGTTTGCTGACCAGTCTGAAGTCAACGGGCAGTGGCACGTTACAGAACTGGGCCTATAACTGGAGTAATCTGGGTAACCTGAATTATCGTCAGGACCATACGATTGGTAAGAAAGAAACGTTCGGGTATGACAGCCTGAACCGGGTTACCAGCAGTGCGATATCAGGGGGGCCGAGCACCACAATCAGCTATAATGAGCTGGGTAACATCACCTATAAAACAGGTGTGGGCCATTATCATTATCAGTCGAGCCGCCCCCATGCGGTGACGAAAGTCACGGGTGACAGAGCCAATACCTACCAGTACGATGCGGCAGGTAACATGGTGAAGGACAATGCCCGAGAGCTGGTATACAACACCTTCCACAAGCCGGTTTACATCAAAAAAGACAGCTACTGGATGGAGTTTGCCTACTCAGGTTATGGTAAGCGTTATAAGCGTACTGAATTTGGTGGTGAAAAAGGTTTGCTGTTGCCTATCCTCAACGGGGATATCAGCACCTTTATTCCAATCGCGCAGGAAACCCGCTATGTAGGTAATGTGGAGTTCATCCGATATGGCGGCCAGAGCACCTGGGTGAGCAAGCGCTACATCGCGGGCAAAGTACTTATTACCACAGTGAACAATCAGGCGACGACACGCTTTATGCTGGACGACCATCTGGGTTCAACGCATGTGATTGCGGATGCCAGTGGTAAGAAAGAGCAGGTGATGAGCTTTGATGTGTTTGGTGCACGGCGAAACGCGACCACCTGGGCGAGAGACTTCAGTGACCAGAATAAGTTCACCAGTAAGCTGACACTACGTGGTTACACGGGTCATGAGCAGATGGATGAGGTGGGTCTGGTGCACATGGGCGGGCGTGTTTATGACCCTATTCTGGGACGTTTCTTACAAGCAGACCCCATGGTGCAGGCACCACAAAACATTCAAAACTTTAACCGCTATTCGTATGTGGTGAATAACCCGCTGAATAAGACAGACCCCAGTGGTTACATCTTTGTTACCTTAGGTGTTGGCCTGCTAAAACACGCAATCTTGAACGGTTTCATTACTGGTACCTTGGCAGCTGCTATTACTACTGCAATTACTGCGTATGAGTTCTACAGCACAGTGCAGTTTGTGGTAGGTGTGGTTCAGGCCATTGATGGTGGCGGAACTGCAATGGCAAATTTTGCCGGTGGCTTTTTAAAGGGAGCTATCAAGAGCTTTGGAGTAAATGCCTTGCTAAGTAGCACTGGCTTGGGTCATGAGGCGGATGAATGGGCTGATTATCAATCTGAACTGGCCGATGAGTATGGGCTTGAAGGGTTGTCAGATTATTTTGCTGAAGAAGCCGCTGAAATCCGAGCTGATAGAGAGCTAAATACTAAAGAGCTGACAGCGAGTCTGGCACTTGGGAACACTAATATGGGCAGGCGGGATGCTGAAGCGATGCTCGCTGGCAAAGTTACAGGCGAAGAGCTCACCATGGAACGCATCGAGGTTGTTGGTTTTGCAGTTTCTTTTGCGCCCGCGGTAGGCACCCCTGCATGGCTGTATCGCGTTTATCAATCCAGCCGTATATTTAAGCAAGCGAGGGTTGTTACAAACAGCATAGCTCGTTTATCTGATGATCTTGCAGGAACCTTTGCTGGTGGAAGATATACTTCAAGGGTGCTAGATAAAGATATGGTATTGTACCGAGCCGGTACAGGAGATAGGCCACTGGGGCAGTTTTTTTCAAAAGATAAGCCCATAAGCGAGATTCAAACAAGAATTGATAAAGCAGTATTACCTGTGTGGCCCGGCGGTGCAAAGTCTCCGATCGACACCGTTTTTAAAGTTCGAATTCCCGCTGGAACGACAATTCATACTGGCCGTGTTGGCTCTCAAGGTGGACACTTTGTCGGTGGTACTCAACAGATAGTAGTTGAGACACCTTGGTTGCTTAAAGGTGTTAAGGTTTTAGGTAGCTCGCCTCTAAAATAGGAATATATATGAAGAATGTAACTTTGTTAATTTCGGAAATTGAAAAAATTATTGAGCTCCTTGTCTCAGTTGGCGAAACAAACTGGGTCGGTTCATTCAATAACTTTAGGCAAAAATTAGATTCCACCAATGCGGAGAACTTAGAAACTCTTCGCAGTGAAATTCTGAGAGTATATGGCGGAATGGGATCTTTTAGCGACCTTGTTTTATATGAGCAAGGTCAGCCTATGATAAAGGAAAACCAAAAGTTAGATGAGTTGAGAACAGAGCTATTTCGCATCTTAAACGATAGATAAAGTTACAAAGGAGGTAACAACTGTTGCTCAATGGATGAGTTAAACAGAATACACTAAGTCCATAAAAGGCAGTGTATAAAATTTGAGTAGATACCCATCTTACAATGGCGTACAGGATGTACGCCGTCTACCTTTAGATAATGCTCAATGTTTTGAGGCTGACGGATTATGCCAATGGCAAGGAAGAGGCAGGTTAGCTTATTAGACACTAAGCACTACCACTTTATACCCGGTGTGTCCTCCGGGTATTACTGTGCGGGAAAGGCTGTGCAATGGGCATGAATTTTGGAAAACATATATGGACGCTCCAGCGGTATCAAGCTATCTCGCTCTTTTACGTGTTTTGCTAATCCCGATACTTAGTCTAGTTCGCTGTAAATGTGTTTCCTTTTAAAAGAGTGACGATTTAAATAACATTAATAATTTTTATAATAAAAAACGAGGGTGAAAAAATGGGAAAAATTATCGTAGTATTACTTGGGGTTTTATTTTCAAGTAACTTAGTAGCCTCTGATTTTACGGGGAAAAAGCTCACTGGCGCAGCTGTTTATCATCATGATGGCAAAAGTATTTTATTTGTCAAAATTAATGATACTAACCACATGGCAGCCTGTGCAAGTACTAAACGTTTTGCTATTGACAGCACAGCTGCAAACTTCAAGGAAATGGTCAGTGTTGCGATGATGGCTTATGCAACAGGGGAGACTGTTCATATAAAAGGTATAAAGGACAGTTGCAAATACTGGAGTAATTCTCAGGATTTGAAAGGCATTGCGATTGGTTCAATACCTTTTTAAACTTCAGTTTTCCAAAGGTGGTTAAATAACCTGTGTCCACTAATTTAAACCACTGCTTCAGGGCGTAATAATAGCGCCCTTAGCTGTGATTCGTTGATTTTGAGCTGGCTAGTATTTCGGTATAAACATATGGACGCTCTTGCGATGTAAGGCTGAATGGGCCTGCGAGATAGCTGATGTAAGCTATCTCGTTCTTTTGTCTGTTTTGCCATTCCCGATGTTTGGCGCAGTACTCTGTAAATATGTTGATCTGATATTTATTGGGCTGGTTGATTATTCTGCATCCTAAATGAGTTCCGAGCATGCAAACCTGTACTTTGCTGAGACACCGACCTAACCATTTAAAGCATAGCCACAGTTGGCTTGTGAGTTTAGGGGGGAGTTACACCCGAATCATCTCGATTAAGGAGCAAACCCTAAAATTACACTAGCCGCCAGATAAACCGACTGCCCGTTACAATTAGGGCCTGGCCGGTTATCTAGGCGAAAGTTTAATTCTGTGGTTCCCACCAGTTTGGTGTCTTACCAACCGGTAACGCAACGGCGTTCAGTTGCACTAAAGGCAGCCTTTCTTTGGTACTGACAATTGTGGTGGCAAATATAGTTGGTGTGAAAACTATCATACTGTTGGGCGCCTGTGCTCCTGATGCAGCTTGCCAGTTAGCCAGGTTCTGGGTAACTACTTCTGCTGCATCTGAAACCGTGTCGTTGCTGACAACCTGTTCAAACAAGAACACCGGAAGATCTGTGTTGAATGTTGATGCTTCGCTCGATAAGCCCGGCGTGACACTGGGGTCAGCTTGGTGAGCCATCACTTGATAGCGATAGTTGATCGCACTTTCATACCTGAGTGCTGGCCTGGAACCATTGGTAATACTCCCTGGAGGGGGCGTCTTAAGTTGTTGCAATAGCTGCTCAACCCCAGCTTGCAAATTGTCTGCATTTGGCAGTTCAACATTTTGTCCCACGTTAATCAAAGGCACTACTGGGTTTGGCCAGTATACGGTCTGAGTATGATAGACAAATGCAGGATTCGTCGTCTCGGGTGATGGCGCCAGGTTGCGATTTCGTTCGGTATAAGCGCTGGGGCGAACACTTTGGAAATCAAGAATATAGAAATTGGTCCAGTTCAACTCTAAATCAACAGGCAATTCATCTTGCTCGGCAATATAAGTCATGCTGCGATTATCCGCTTCATGAGGCATTTGCCGATAGCCGGTGATCTGTGGCCAGGGTGGGATCTCCTGACTTTGCTCGCCAATAAATGCCAACAGCAAGTCCCCACCTTCAAGTTGATCAATAGCATAATGCCATGACTGGGTGTCATCTTGCTCGGCCAGTTTGGTTGCTTCGCTATTTGGTTGCTCTGGAGCGTGCCAGCTAGGCCAAGTGTTTGCGACCCCTGTGACCAATTCGCTAAACTGTGTAACTGCATCACGATTTTGCTCTGAATCCTCTCGACCGATAGCATTGATATTTGCTGCCAGTTGCGGATATTCAAACTCGAACCTAGCGAGAGCCTCAAACAGATCTTCAGGTGCCGGACGAGAGGCAGCTGCATTTTGGCTGCTCATTAGCAAAGGCTTTTCACTTAAATCGTTGAGCGACAGGTTAAAGTGCAGCATTAAGTTTAAAGTATCCTGACTGGCAACCGGACGCGCCATGCTTACACTGAGATTCCAGCTTAATGCATCACCGATTGTATTAATGGTTTTACGCTGTACAGCACTGACTTTGCGCAATACTGGCAAAGGAGGGTAGGTCCGCAGCGGTATAGGAAGACGCACATCACCAATAGGTTTGGTCAATGTATTTTGATGCTCGTCGGATAAGTTTTTAGGATTCTGCTGAAGCACATAGGTCAACCAGCTGGAAGGCACATAGCCACACTTGGATGCCCTACTATCCCTTAAATGCTCAAGTTGACTTATCTGATAATTCAAACTGGTATTCACTGCGTTTTGCCGTGCGGGATCTTTGGCTGAGATCAGTGAATTTAGCCATCCTTTACCATCCACCAATGACAATGTTGCCGGAGTCAGCGAAAAAGGCAACTCACTTTGTTGCGATGCTGACTGGCTCTGTAAAGTCCCATATAATCGTGGCGGATATGCCTTGTCTCCATCAGGCTCCAACTCGCCATTGAGTTTGACATTGGCTTGCAATTGCATCAGCGCAGAGAAACCATAGTCCTTGCTAAGTGATTGTAACAGCGCCTGACGCCAAGTTTGTTGCGCAGAATTGATATCCCCACTGCCTTTGGCGAGGTTGTAGATATACTCGATGCTGTCGCCTATGGTTTCAGCGAGACTTTCTTTGTTGTTGACGAAGGGGTTGTATAGCTCATTGTCATGTGTCGACGCTCGGGCTGTACCGGTTGATATCATTGGGCTGAATACAGTTTCGACAGCATTGAGAAACTCCGCGCCCCAGGTATCCATATCGACTCCGTTGAATATCTGCGTCGTATCCTGCCATTGGCCGTCTGTGCTGTAATGCCTCAGGTTATCCACTTTGCGAGAAATTAACCGAGTACTCAATGGCGGCGGGGCATAATAAACCGGTTGATGCTGCTCGTCATTGAGGATCTCTACTGAAGTACCGCGTAGTTCACTCCAACGTTGCAGCCAAATGCTGCGCTTGCCAAATGACTGGTGGCCAATCTGGCTATCCATACCGGTAGCAACTTTAACCGTTCCCTCAGCATCGTCAAATTGATAGTAGGCTTTTTCAAAAGCAATCGCAAAAGTCGTCAGGCCACTAGGGGAGTTGGTTTTGTCATCATCATTATTGTTCGGAATAACTGCTTTTTGCTCTACCGGCTGTATCGCGGATATCACCCGGCGCACATTGGGCACTAAGCTGGCAATTTCATCCTCCACATTACGACGATAAAACTCAATACTCACCTGAAGCCGCTGTAAGTCATTTTTCCATGTCTGTGGGTAGTTTTTATCTAAGGGCAGCTCGATACTGACAGGGGAAAAAGGCGCATCTGGGTTAGCATTAGTAAGCCATACAATCACTTTTTCGATAAATGTCAAAAGGTTAGCCTGTACTTCATCTCCCTTGCTGGTTTTGTATATCAGCCCTCGGTTTAGCACCTCACTGGTGCTTACCCCTGTGTTCATGTTTTTGTCAGCTAATTGAGATGCTATTAATTGATAGTGTTGCAGTATATTGAGTCTTTGAGGTTCGTTTACTTGTCCCAGGTCATCCAGGATAATGTTGCTATCCAGGACAAACTCGAAACGTAGTTTATTGCCGCTGTTATCAACTACTTTGTAACTGGTGGTCACCCCAACCCAGTCACCGATGCCAAGAATGGTGTCATTGTATTGTACAACTAAGTCCGTTTTACGATTGAAGCTATCGGGCAGGCTGTTGCCAAATACATCCTCACTGGAGATCTCAATGGTTAGTACATCGCCAATAGCAGCGTAACGCCCGTCTGGCGTGCTCAAATCACCGCTGGCAAAGTTCTGTTGGTATAGCCATTTGGGTTTGGTGTCACTAACATCCTGTGGCGTTTGTCCACGGCTCCAATTGTACTTTTTCGGTTGGCCGTTAATAGCAGTAACTCGATAGCTAAGTATCTGGTAAAGTCCTTTAAGATAGTCGCTGCTAATGGCATCGGCTTCGATTGGCGCATTATCCCATTCGACCTGCCAGCCAACGTCGCCACCTGGATAAGCTGCATTATATTGCTTAATAGGCGTTCCTAAGCTATCTGAGGCCAGAGTAGCGAAAATACCATTGTCTTTTTCTGGTGGGCTACCAATCAAGGCATTTTGCCATGGCACGGTGCGAATTATACTGTCCTGTTGGGTAAGTTGAACCAGCAAGATCAGTTCCGCGTTACCTTGTTTGAACAGACTTTTGTCTAAGCCTTCGAGCTGTAAATAGAATCCTTTACTATTGGTTGTTGAAACCTCCCATACCAATTGCAGGAAGTCAATTTTCTGCTGCACACTCTCTGCGGGTTTAGAATAATTGATACAGTTGATAGGTCCATCGCTATCGGTGACATCTGCCCCATTTTGCCCACTTGGCATATTATTGGTGGATAAATCTGTACGAACTAATACTGACGGCGAGGTTGTAGATTGCCATTGTCCCTGGCCACTGCTACTTAATAGCTGAATTTCATCAACAGCGGCCTCTTCCGATGCGATTGCTTCGAGTAATTTTTGTAGCAAGGCTCTATGAGCTTCATCGCAACCCAATAAAGAGAAAATGTTGCTTATAATACTATCGTCCGGGCTGTTAGGATCGGGTATTGCCGCCAGTTCAACTGTAATTGCCAAGGCTGCACTGGCCTGCCAATCTGAGCCAGCACCATTCAAGTCGGCATGTGCGGTCTCGCCATCTTGCGGTCCATGTTGAGACAGTCTGAGCCATGGTGCATCTCCATCTTGTAGCTTGTTTTTCGCCTGAGCGATCGATTGCATCAGCCCTGCCGAAAAGCTGCCAATCACTTTTTCGCTGTTATCGCTTAAACGCCAGTTATTCAGTTGATTGAAAGCCAAAGTAAGGTTGGCTGGCGACAATGGTTGCAGAGGTTTCAGCAGCCATGGAGTATCATCCGGTCCTTTTTCGTGGACCATATCAGGGTCCAGTGACGCCCTGGTGTCCTTATTTACAGATAAGTATGAAGGTGCATCATCAGCTTTACTCAGGGTTGCATCCAATAGCCAACGATTACCGGATTTATGCAGTGTAAATTGTTGACCAGTAAGCGCGTATAGAGACTTCAATTGCTCGTTGTTGTCGCCAATCGGTAATCTGACACCGGCCATCATAAAGCGGGAAACAAACCCAGACAGGTCGCCCATACTTAATTTCTTAATCGCAGCGTCAAGAGTCTTTTGCTCGCTTTGTTTTAGCATTGCGATGAGTTGTTGTGCCAGCATCATAAAGTAGTTATTAAACACCATTTGGCACATCGACAGACCGGCCGTGCACGTCCCACTGTTTTCTGCCCGCCCTTGCTGGTCGAAATAGCGTCTGATGACATCGAGGTAATCCGGTTGCATCTGCTTGGCACCAAACTGATTTGACCCCTTATACAACTGCGAATCGTCAGTATTGTAATGCAGTATCAAATCTGGGTGGGCAGCCATCACGACGGTGGCTGTGTCCTCTGTGAACTGGGCTGAACCGATATTGAATCTGAACAGGGCCGACAACGCCGATTCCAAGTCTTTGGAGAATGCACCTTGCTGAAGTTTTACAAGGGTGTTGTCCAGCTGTGTAGCAAAATTGCCATCACCGCCATAATGACCAATCAGCCACTTTGCCAAACTAATGCACATTAAACCAAATGGTGATTCAGGCCCATCGCTGACCATGGTTAGGATAGCGACCCCTTGGGGTTTCCAAGTGATGTTGTCGTCGCTGACGGAAGTTGTCAGCAAGGAAAAATCAACAGGCAAGTCCACGGGATCGGCGGGGGTGTAGATAAACCCTGGCCCGGATTCAACAAAGTTTGCCTGCTGCGCACCAGGTGCCAGCGCATACTTGTCAATCAATGCCGTATTGTCTCTTTCTCCTAGTACATTATTAGGGGTTGGGTTGTCTAAACTTGCTGCAGGTCCTGAGCCGAAGGTAAAATTAAACAGATCCAGCCTAGTTTCAAATGAAAAGCTTAGCTTGACAAAGATTACTTTCAATGAAGCCTGGGCCTTGACCTTAACGTTAATCAATAACGGCGTACTGTGTTTGGTTTCTATGGCAAAAGCGATGTTAAAAGAAAGGCTGATAGAGACCGAAGCTGCAATCACTACAAAGTCAACTTTACCTGACAGCTTACCGGTTAAAGACTGGCTTATTGCCCACCACCAATAGTCCACGCCGTCTTCTGTTAAAGTACCGTTGTAGGAGGCTAAAAACCCTTGCACAGTAAGACTTTGGATCAGGCTTGCAGTGGCTGACAATGGCCCGACTTTATATTTTTCTTCCAAGCCACCTGCAAGCCCTGCACCAAACGACCAGATCAAATCAAAGTGGTCGCCAAACTGGTCTGGGGCAGCGGCACTACTGAGCTTGGCCAGATAGAAACCCGCTTTGGCTATCAGGGGATACGGACCGGCTTTAAATGCCACAGAAAAGGGATGCGCATCTTCCCCTTCAAATGGCCAACCAATAGCAAAACGCCAATCGCCATTCGTCCATATGGCAATACTAAAGTTGGGCAGGCTCAGCTTAAAAATCCCCAGTTTGAGATCTTTCAAATCGACATAAATGTCGGCTGACCACACCCCCAGTTGATCATTAACTTTGCGATATATGATGGTAAATTCAAAGTTATCGATGATTGAGAGAAAGCCCTTGCCTGGCTTGTCACCTGGTTTTGGGCCTTTCATCATTAGTGACGTTAACTCACCACCAGCAGGTGGTACAGGCTTACTTTTACTGGTATCGATTTTGACTTGTGCGCCATAAAACGAATCGTCATGGAGCAACACCGTCATACCTAAGCTTTTAAATTCGAACTGAAGGCCTGCCAGTACACCGGCACTGGAACTGTAGAAAGGGTCTTTGGCTGCCTGTTGCTGAATAAATTGTTCAACGGTTTTACTGGTATATGGATTCAACCGCTCAAATGTCTCTGAAATCACATTAGGGTTGGTGGGGTCGGTGACGATATCAAATGAGCGCCCAACGAATGTGCTGGGTACACCATCAAGGCTAAGAGCCAGCGTGGGTCCACTCCAATTGCTATCAATGGACTTACCCTGATACAGAATTGGATTTCCTGAGCCCGGTGAGCCAGGGGCGCCAAATAAGCCGAGATCTTTGGGCTTGTTGGAATAGTTAAACATCAGGTTCAGTAGTTGGCCTTGAAAGTGTACAAACAACAAGGCGTAAATAGAACTGTCTGGTAAAGCCACCTGGTTGAGTTGAACTCGCTCAAAACTGGTATTGATCACCCCTTCCAGTTCGAATCCACCTGCGCCATTAAGGGTTGACGGCAAACTCAGCACTAAGCCGACCCCCTCATTTTTCGAGCTTGCTTTTGGATCCCAACCTATTGATATATTCGCACTGAGCTCTGTCTTATCAGACAGCAACATGCCAAGTGACCCCAAAGGAACGCTAAAATTGATGGAGAAAACTGCGTTGCCGGAAAAATCTTCATCACCGACTGTGATTTCCCATACTCCAGGTAAGCTCTTTTCTAGGCCTCCAGGCTGATGGCTTAAGGAGTCAATCAAGCATGGGAAAGTGGCATCAAAACTCAGCTTTCTTGAATAGCTGAGTCCCTGGTCGACCATCAGTCCGGATAAATCTGTGGTTATCGGCCCTTCGATATCAGCACTGTTATCAGACCTGATCTCTGTCGTTATATTGAAGCCATAGCCAGATATGCAAAGGCCTGCTGTTGGCAAGTCTGGCTCGTTGGCATCATCAAATTCTCCATAGGAAAATAAGTCGCCACCAATGTCGTCGTCAAAGGCCAGCACACCATCTATACGAAAAGTCGAGTAGGCCAGCACAGTGCCATCCTCATCAGGCTCTTGTCTGCTAACAGGCACTAATTGTGCGTTGGTGATCGATTGGGCTATTAAGGGAGTGAAACATTGGCCATGACTATTGTATTTAAAACTGCGCGGTTCCTTGGTGGCAAAAAGTAAGGTTCCTGTGCCATCTTCAGTGAGCGTGTAGACACCATCGATCACTATGCTACCGGATGTTTTATTATCCTGCTCTGTTGCTACAGCCAAATCAACCGGGCACTCGAGCAACTGATCAATAGAGAAGCCAATCCGGGAATCGAAAACCACAAGTTTGCTGTTTGCATAGCGAACATTAAATAGCAACACCTGAAAATCAGGAAAGCAACTGGGTGCTTCCAGTTCGTGTTGATAATGGATCACACTGAACAGTGAGCTGTAATCGAGCCGACTACCCACACTATCGATTCGATTGGTGGTTATTCCAAAATGATGGGCGCGTAATTGCCCTTGTATACCTCCCAATAAAATCTGAATGTCTAACGGCAACGACTGGTAATCCAGTGGAACGTTAAAAAAGAGTACGCCGTTCCAATTGGGGTCCTCCGCCATTTGTCGAAAATCGGCAAACAGGTCTTCGCCATTTTTTGCCACCGCCAGATACTCTTGCAAGCGGCTCTGTACCTGGGTTAAATCTTGGTCACCGACCAAGCTGGTCCACCTGTCGGGATGGTTTATTAGTTCGGCTAAGCTGACGTCTGGCATAAACTTGAAGATGACTATGGATTCCTCTTCGCCATTGCCAGGTTTAATATCGAAAGTGAAATCTCCTAACTGAATTTTGTTCTGCATTGGAGCCAATGCGCTGGCATCGGTTGCGACCAAAAACAAATTATCGTTCAACATGGCATTAGCAAACAGCGGGTTGACTACGCCATTGGTGTTTGCTGTAAAGGCAAGCTGTTGATCTGGGTTTTGTGGGCTGGTGGCCAGGGTTATCTGATTAATGGTGCCAGCCGGAGGAAGCGTGTCGCTTACCTCATTTAACTTGGCCAGTAATCCCAGTGGGGTGTGCATATAGCCACCATCAAACGGTTGACCGAGATTGATATCAAAAAATACAGGACCATAGCTCTGGTTAAAATAACTCGATAATTGACGACGCCGGCAAGGTGCCACGACAAGATTTTCAAATGCAGCTAGTTGGCCAGCAGAAAGATTGGCATTGGGAGACGCTATCCCGTGTTTGTTATCTTGAAAAAAGACGCCACCGTACGGCAGCATAGGCACGAATGGGTTGTTTTGCGGATGAAACTGCACCAGGCTGGCACCTACCGCAATGGGAAATCGGTCACTTTGCTCCCCAGGTTTGTCGTTGACTGAAACAAAATAAGTAGCGCTGGCAGCCTGAATACAATAGCTGCTACCGAGTTTTCCAACGGCTTCTTTTGCCGCAGGAATGACTTGCAGCCAGCTCGAACTCAATGAGTCATCTGGCACTGCCCCTTCCGGATTTTGTCTTTTATCGATGTTGACAAAAGCAGGTAGGCCAACTTCAAACGCTAGTATATCGCCTTTACTCAATAGAAAAAATTCGTTGGCAGACACGCCACAGCGTAACGCGATAGACGAGTTTGAAAGCGCATCGTCGTTCGAGCCGACTTCGTAGTGGCCTACTGGGCATAAATAATAAGGGGTGTTATCAGTCAGACTGTTTCTGGCCCAGGCAAATCCGGCCGCAGCTTCAAGTTCAGTGCTTATTAACGGCTTCAGGGGAACAGCAGAGTTTGCTGTATTGTTAAAGTAACAGGATGATATATCGACCTGCTCAGTGGCATCCGGTTGCAATACCATTCGGGTTCTTCGCCCATCTAAGGGGGCCAGTTGCTGAAAAAACACTTTAAAATTAAGATTATTCTTGGTCAAAGCCTGCTGTTCAGCCGGGGTAAAAAGCGGGTAATTGATGGTGCTCGCCATGTCAGCGTCATGTCCGAAGAACATTTTTAATTCGCCGCTAAAATATTGATTGAGTTGATAGTGGCTCCATTGCCAGTCAAACACCATTGCACCACAACGGTCACCGCTAAGTGGAATATTGATGAGTTCCGGCTTGCTGCCAATGTCTATCTGTTGTTCCTGCTGTTGTAGTTGTACCGCAATTTTCTGGCCTTCTTTGGGGTTGTTGATGACAAATTGCTGCATCTTCGCGTCAAGTGTTAACGTTGCACGTCGGGTAAGCAGTAACCCCCAGCGATTGCTCAGACCGGCTTCTATGCCACCGGCATCTACCGCAAAAAAAGTATCTTCAAAGACTGCCCCGACATTAGTTGTTTGCAGCGTTTTATATCTTTCATCAGGCTCGTCACAATCGAACGCCAATCGCCAGGCAAGTCTCGAGGTTCCCAGGCCCGTTGTAATTATGTCGTCACTATTATCCAGCTCGGTCAGGAGTTGGTCAGGCGCAACCAGGTCATTACTAAATACGTAGCAACCAGATATATCTTCACTGTCTGCCAAAGAAAACTCAGCTAATGGTGCAGTGCTGCCGTGGCCAAAATAATAAAAATACAGGTGCCCCTTTTGCTGACCAAGCGGGTTGAAGAGATAGAGAGCGGTTTGCTGATCTGGATGGGATTGCTGCAAAACAAATTCATGGCCAGCATGTTCGTTATCCAAGCTACGACGGTTATCGGTTTCCAGGGGAATATCAAGATCAAGAATTTCTTCACTAGGGCTTACAAAAGTACGCTTGGCCATGGGGGGTCCTTAATAAAAATAGGCAGTTAAAAAACTGCCGTTTGGTAGGTCCAAATTTTCTCTGACTGAAATCGAGATTAAATCAGGTATTAATTAACACGACTGATATGAATACCGTCTGTAGAACCGGTTTGGTCTTCTCCAGTCACTTGATCTTGAAAAATAAAGTAATACTGATTCAAGTTGAGTAAGCGAGTATTGTTGGTGGTAATGGTGTAGCGGCTCGATGAGGCCGCGGCATCAGAGGTAACAACCAAAGTATTGTTACGATTATCAGCGCCAAAGACATCTCTGTCGTCCCGGGCTTTTATCGGGTAAGGGTGCGCCTGGGATTTTATAACTGAAGGTTGACCAGCATCACTGGTGATAACACTAAAGGGTTCCAGGGTGTATAATTCACCATCGTTTAAGCGTACTTGAATGGTATTGGTTGTTGAGTTGATAAAGCTTGCTGTAGCCATGTTTATGTCCTTTATATTAAATGGTCTGAGACCGTGGTTGCTTGCAATCGATAATTGCCGATTGATTAATATACTCATTTCAATAGCTAATGAAGCTGGTCGGTTCACTGCCAGGTATCAAAAGCCGTGGCCGTTTGTTGTTGAGAATATGAGAGGGTAAAGCAGCAAGTAACTTAGTCGCTTCGGTTTGAGAAAGCCTTTCAACTAAGATATCTTTGGTGCTGCCAAACTGGTCAGTTCCAACAACCCAGTCGCCATACACGTAGACACAAATCTCCAAGTTGACAGATACATTCGAGACAATGCGGTATGCTTGATAACTCTCGAACGCGGTTGAAAATATCAACAAAGTATTGTCATTACCGTTTGCCGCAAATACGTCTCTGTTTAAATGACTGGAAACTTGTGCTGACCAAGCGTAAAAAGTAAAAACCGTAGTTTGGCTTTCCCTGTCATCTGCAAGCGAGTCACCGGCCTTAATCACATGGTTTTCAAGTGCCGAATTCAAGTTAACCGAGAGCAGGTTTGGGCTTGCATTAATGATATTCGCCTTGGCCATATTACATTCGCTGTTTAAATCTCCTCGATATTGCAGGAATACGGGTGTAAAACATGAGCAGAGCTTGGATGAAAATGAGAAGAATTAATATTACATGGGCATTACGCCCATTATTTGATTTGACTCGCTGTCTGGCGAAGTAAGGCGAGAAGCAAGGCATGGGGTGCCGGTTGGTATGCGTCGTCTAAATCCCTTCTTGTCGCTAAGTATGCTTAGCTCTTCAAGTAATATACTGGATCTCAACTTGGCGCTGGGCACGCCTAAGTTGAGAACTGCGAGCACATTGGTCACCTTAAATTAACTGAATAATTAAAGTGCTAAAGGTTGACGACCTTGCTGCATGAAGTAGCAGTATCTGTGAGGTTTTGTTATCCCGTTTTTCAATCTTTAGTTGAGAGTTGTAACTGAAGGAACTCTGCACGATGTTGTTTATCGCACAGCTTGCGGCTAGCCGGATTGATCCACCGTCATATAGCCCGCTTAGGTATCGACGTCCTGTTATGTTTAGGCGGCAACTGGTTCTGTGTATCCTTCAGAATATTTGCCAATTAGGTTTCTGGTTTTGTCCTGTATACTCAGTTACTAACAACTGCGGGCAGTCAGTGTCATCCACTCAATTTGCTATCAATGATGAACCTGCTTATGTTGTTTAATTGCCCATGCAGTAAATAAACCTGCACTGATAAACATAAACAAGCTGTATATGCTTGGTGCAATAGACATCACTTCATTGCCTAATAAGCCTGTGGTCACTAACAGAGCGAGCGTACCATTTTGCAATCCGACTTCCAGTGTGATGGTGCGGGTTTGCGTGACTTGATGCAAGAACGTGCGGGCTACCAGAAACCCTGCCAGCATAGAAACGAGGTTAAGTACGATCACCGCAGGCCCTGCCAGAATTAGATAATCGACGAGCTTGTCTTCAAGCTTTATACAGATACTGATTATCACCAGCAGTAATACTGCAACAGAGAAACGACTGATATACGGACTGGCTTTTTTTGCAAATTCAGGCCATTTGGCATTGATGGCCATTCCTGCTAATACGGGGATAACTCCAACCACAATGAGTTGTAACCAGGCCTTGAGTACCGGAAACTCAAGTAAGGTGTTGTTTTGCCCGTAATAGCCGATTGCCCAGGCGGCCAGAAAGGGGAGAGTAAAAGGGGTTATAAAGCCAACAACCGCGGTTAAAGACACCGACAGGCCAACATCCCCTTTTGCTAAATAAGTGTAAAGGTTGGACGTTGTGCCACCGGGGCACAGAGCCAAAATAAATAAACCTATGGCCAGTTCGCCACTTAACCCGGTCAATGCAATGGTCGTAACAGCAAGCGCAGGGAGTAAAATAAGCTGACAGCTTGCTCCGATGAAAAAGCTCTTAGGTTGATGGTAGACGCGTTGAAAATCAGCACGTGTCAGACTCAGGCCGACGCCAGCCATGATCAGGATTAGCGCAATGGGTAAGCCTATTTCAATTAAAGCAGATGGCATGTTTTTGTCCTTGTTTTGCCTGGTTCAGCTTAATTTTAACAACGGATGTGATATGCCGTTACAGGTAATTTGTACAGGTAGGATGTGAAGGGCATATGACGACATGGCTGGGTGACAAGGATCGGCTTGTCACCCAAACAAGGCTAAAATTGATAATTGACTTTGAGGTAGCCGCGCCGTCCGACCGTGTCATAGGTAAACACATCGGTGTTGGCATCGTTCCATGACGTTAAAAAGGGGGGGCGTTTGTCAAAGAGGTTATCTATACCCAAAGATACAGAAAGTGTCTCAGACACCGAGTAACCGATTTGAGCATGATGATAAATAATGCTGGGTACCTCAGCGCCAATAGGCCCGCCACCATTTTCATCTTCTGCTTTGCCGATATAATGAATGCGATATGTGCCTTGCCACTTTTTTATGTCGAATTGGGCTGTGAGATTCGATTTCCATTTGCTAAAGCTGCCTCTGTCTGAGGTGATTTTACCCAGTAACACTTCTGTTTCTGCGCCGGCAAAAGCGGTATTGTCATGTTTCAGTAGGCGGGTGGTATCCCAGACAAATCGGAAGTCAAACGCCTGATGTGCAGAGTCGATACGAATGTTCAAATCTATCCCGGATACGTGTTCACTCGCTGCATTCATCGGGCGTTTTTCAAGCGCTGTGATTTGATGTGTAATAGGGTCTCTTGAAAAGCTGTCACAATAGGCGCTGTAGGTTGTCGGGTCGCTGTAGCAAAGGCGCAACATGTTCGAACCAGAAACAGCATTGATGGCGTTATCGACTTTAATATCGAAGTAGTCTAAAGAAGCTGACACCAGTGCATTTTGAAATACGACCCCTAACGTGATGGTATTGGCTGTTTCCGGCCCAACGCCAGGGTTACCGCCAACCCCTGTTCTGATGGTTGAGCCGTCCTGCACAAAATCATTGGGTATACCTTCAGCTGTACAGTGAACCAATATCTGACCCGTTGCACCTTCACAGGGGTCTATCGTGATGAGGTTTTCAACATTGGTGCCGCCAAATTGTTCGGTAATGGTTGGAGTTCTGAAAGCGCTGGAGCGCACACTTCTTAGTAGCCAATGTTGGTTTACACGCCAGGTTAAGCCGAGTTTATAGGTGGTTTCTGCATTAAAATATTGGTAATCGGAATAACGTAGTGCCATGTCCGTTTTTACTGACTGCGCATAGGGTAAGTCGTTTAGCAGTGGGACTGAAATCTCCAAAAATGATTCTTTCACTTCGGAGCCGCCTGCAATCGCATCCTCTTCACCATTGCTTATTGCGATGGGATCAGGATGACGCCAGCCATTTTCTTTGCGTATCGTTAAGCCGGTCGCAAATGCCAGAGTGCCCGTTTGCAGTTCCGTAATATCACCAGTTAATTCAAAATTAAGTGACTGAAGTCGATTGCCGCCTGTACCTTGGCGCTGATAGGTTACGTAGTTGATGACTTCTGGGGTAAGTTCATCAACCCCAAAGTAATCTCCGCAGGGGATGACCGCATTCAGTTTCGAGCTACAGACCTGTGCATTGAGTGTTTGGGCTACTCGGGCGTCGTCAAAGTCATGGCTCCAGCCATCTGTGCCCGTGTTTTTCCCCCAATTGTAACTGGCTTGCCACAACCAGTTATTTGACAATTCGCCTGACAAAGCAAAGGTTGTTTGGGTCGTGTTTGTTTCCTGATAAAACTTAGGATCGAGCACTTCGGTATTTCGTCGACGCTTTAAAGTAAGGTCTTGCCCGGTGGGGTTGAAGACAAATTGCGAGGATACATCAACTGGTTGAAAACTTCTGGGGGTAACGATTTGATCCGACTGGCGGTTGGCGTAAAGCACAGAAGCATTAAGCTGAACCGCCGCGGTAAGTTCATAGGAGACAAACGTTGCCAGGTTAAGGCGCTGCATAGGGCTGTATGCGTTGAGCGCTCCAAACCAGTTGTACCCATGTTTACTATTATCATAGGTTGCGTAATGGTCGCCATTTTGTCCGGCAACCTGATTAAACTGTACTTCCTGACCATCGGCTAACAGTGCCCGTCCACCTATGGTTGAACCTGATGAAATACAGACCAGTTTTCCGTCTGCTTCAGTTAACGGGCAGGGATTACGCCTGGATTGAAGCGCATTTCCGTTGTCGACGTAATTTACATTGATGGTAGCATGGCCTTTGTTGAACTGACTACCTGCGGAAAAATTCAGTTCTGCATTTTCGGTATCTTTTTTGCTACTTTGGCCAATTTTGGCTAAGAGTATTGCGCCTTCAAAGTCGGTTTTAGTTATGATATTGACAACGCCCGCAACGGCATCGGCACCATAAATTGCTGATGCCCCATCTTTTAAAATGTCAATGCGCTCGACACTTTCCATTGGGATCATATTAAGGTCCGGGCTGTCATTGGCGCCAGTTCCTCCTGCGACAATGCGTTTACCATTGAGTAAAACCAGGGTGCGCTTGATCCCCATACCACGCAGGTTAATTTGCGCTGTTGCATACCCGTTGTTGGTCCAGTACGCATTGGTAGCATTGCCAGCAGACCCTGCCGATATATTCAAGCCTTGCAGTACCTCTTCAAGGTTAGACAGGCCCGTTATAGACAGATCTTCGGCCGTTAAGGTAGTGATGGGGCTTGCCGACTCCAGTTCAATGTTTTGAATTTTAGAACCTGTGACTTCAAAGCGTTCTATATGAACAGTTTGCTGCGCAGAAGCAAAATACGAGAGACTCAAACCCATCAGCGCAACGGAAATTTTAGAATATGAAAACATAACGATGACTCTTGGAGAAATTGCCGCGAGTATAATGAACTTAAGTGAGTTTGAAATGTGGCAAATTGTCGCAGGGCTTGCCTATTCTGTAGGTTAAATTAAAAGCAATACAGTAATGAAAGTAAATAAATATGTCCGAGTGATGAACAGGCTTTTCCTAAAAGTTGATTATGATATAATCAATAAAGGTACAATCTGTTTTTCATAACGTATTTTTTAGAGTGTTTTTTTACTCAAAATGCTTTGTTTCATTTTAAAATATAGGGGAAATAAGAGAATGAAATTAGCAAGTTTCAAATTTGCCTTTGGAATTAGTCTTTTGCTTTTTAATGCCTTCGCATTCGCTGAGGGTTGGACTGTAGCAACCAGAATCACATCGGTGGGCCAATATGGCTCTAATTCAACTTTTTTCACCACTGAAGCTAACGTTAGCCAATGTGGAGATAAGAAAAAACTATTCTTTTTGACAAGTGATGCAACCGATCCTGACAAATTTTACAGCACTTTGCTGATGGCATATGCATCTGGAAAAAGAATGAAAGTGTATTTACATGATCCTGTTGTGTGTGGTCCCGAGAATGCTCAAAAAATAAATGCTGCAAACTTTTTCTATGTTTTTGATTAGTGTGTTTTACAACTAAAGTAAAAACGGCCTGTTTCTGAACAGGCCGTTTCTATATCTAGTATGTTATTGGTGCTGAAAGTTAATAGAAATCACTGTACTCAGCTATATAGATATTACTCAGACGCTTCAATTTCAAAACTATAAACAGCTGCCCCTTTTAAGAGTGAAGTATCGGTATACATATTTCCAGCCGCTCCCTTTTGAAACTCCAGTCTTAGGGCGTCAAATTCTCCAGTGAAATTCATTGCTGCCACATCCAAGTTTAGTTCAAAGCCTTCAACAGTGTCGACAGCCATATTTAGGCTTGTACCAAACTCAAAGGTGGGGATAGTTGCCTGGGGTTTACTGAGAATTTCCCATTTAACTTCGCCATTGATGGTATCGTCCCAGCGCAATGTGATGGCGACCAGGTTGATGCGATCATCAACATCGGAGAAGTCATACTCGAATAGGTTGCCATTGCTCTGCTGGGCCATAGACTGTGCAAACTGCATAAAGGCATTTTGTAAAGCCGCGTCATAAAGCAGCGGATCAGTTTCGCTGGGTTGACCGTCATCAGAAATGCTATGCACGGTGGCAGAACTGGTAAACATATCGAAGCCAGGTAAAGCTGCGCGCTCGGAAATAGAGTTGTATGCATAGCTGGTGGTTGCAAGTTCAGGAAAAATATATTTATGACGATAATTAGGACCAACTAGAAATTGCGTGCTGAGTTGCTCACTATCGTCGAATGACGCCAGGAGTACACGAGAGTTCACACTGTCTATTTGTGATAAAGGTAAGTCGACGACATTAACTCTCACACCTGGGCTATCAAATGCTTCATCCGTTAACTCGAGTGGATCTGAGCCTTCCAGGTTGAACAGACCACCACGAACATCACTGTAGTCTTCGTTACTAATATGTAGGATCGTATTTTTACTTTCAGCATCAATATATGTGCTGCCAGGTAGCGCGTCATGTAAGGCCATTTCGTCGCCTAGCAGCCCGCTGATATAGTAATCAGGTTGACTGGCAGAAAGTGCACTGAGATCAACTTCTTTTCTGGGGAAGTCACAGGTTTGCTGTCGGTCAAATTCAATGATGCCATAATCAGTGTTAGCAACATCCAGCAATGTAAATAACTGAGTTGCCATCGGTTCGTTATTCGTGCTTTTAGCGATTAGCGAAACATGATGTGTATTTTCTGGCAGAGTCTGCGCGAGTTTGCCATCTACGCCTGTTTTTGCGCTAGAGATGACCTTGCCACTGACATTATGAAAAATCACTTCTGCAACTGTCGGTGTGGTCGCGTTACTGCATGCGCTACCCAGTGTTGCTGTCACTGAAAATACAGGGGCTGGCTTGTCTGGCGTTGGTGTTGAGGTAATAATGGGTTTTGTTTGTTGTTCTTTGCTTGCAACCGAGTTATCGTTTGATGAGCCGCCACACGCCGCGAGTGTTAGTGCTGCACTGACAGCGATAAAAAGTCCTTTATACTTCATCTTATCTCCAATTTATAAACTCTTGTTTTTTGACATTTTAATATCAATTTCATTCTAACAAACTTCGCATGTACTTGTCTTGTGGACAGCATGCTTGATTTGTATTCAAAACTGATAGATTTGTTTTTTGATACCTGCGGGCAAGTCTGTGGGGGCGATAGTTGCATCAAGGCAGACTGCAGATAAGCGCTGCCTTTGTTAGTTTAAACTATTTGTGGGATTAGAAGTCGCTGCAGGGACCTGTGATCACACAAATCATCTCCTGTGCAGGGGCACAAGCCATCGAATCACCCGGAGGAGGGCAGTTACGATAAGTTCGATAGTTGCTGTTTGGTTCAATCTGGCCACCGGCCACATTGGGTGTCTGAGCCTGGTTAAGTTGCTGGGGTTGAGATAGAGATTTCAGATTCGACTCTCTTACTTGTCGTTTCATAACATTTCTTTAGTTATTGATTTAACTCGTACCCCCCAAAGATTTTCCTGTTGTGGGTACATTTAACCTGGTATCTAGAGCTGGTGTCGTCAATATGATTAATTTGTTGGCTTTTTGATTTTTTCTGCTCTTTGACTGGGTCTGGCAACAGCCCGCTCACATTGAAGCGCTGACACTGCATCCATCAGTGGTTTGAGCCGCTTAAAAGCGCTACAATTCATATTCAATATTTGCAGGCAGAGAACACCGCGTGACCGTTGATCGTCAACTTATCAGTACTTTACACACCGCATTTAACGGAATATTCCAACAATCTTTATATGCTGACAAAGTCATACAGCACCACTTATACGACAATCCCCACTGGCGTCGTGAAGACAAAGCGTATTTTGTTACAACTCTGTATGACCTCGTGCGCTTTATTCGCAAGTTAGCCTATATTAGTAATGCCAGCGAGCAAGATTTTTGGCCTGTTTGGCAGGCTTTTCAGTTACTCACTGATAAGCCGGTCCCCGATTGGCCAGAAATGCGAGACTTTTCAAAGGCTGAGCTATTAACTCGACTGAACACAGCGCCACAAGCGATTCAGCTTAGCTATCCAGACTGGCTGAATGCTTTGGGGAGCTCTCAGCTTGGCGAGCAATGGCCAGAGGTTGCTGAAGCGTTAAATCGCGCTCCGGGTTATTATATTAGAGCCAATACCTTAAAAACTTCGACAGACGCCTTGGCTAGTAAATTGGAGCGGGAACAGATCTCCTGTGAGCACGTTTCTGCTACGCTACCTGATGCGTTGGTCATTCAGGCGGTAGATAAGCTATTTAAATCCAGCGCATTCCAGGCAGGTGAGTGTGAAATGCAAGATGCAGGCTCTCAGCAAATTGCGCCGTTACTGGATGTTTCGCCAGGCATGAAAGTGGTTGATGCGTGTGCGGGGGCTGGCGGTAAAAGCTTACATCTTGCAGCCTTAATGAAGAATAAAGGCCGTCTGTTGTCGATGGACATCCATCAGCATAAGCTGGATACGCTTAAAAAGCGGGCAAAGCGTGCCGGCTGCCATATGATTGAGACGAGGGCGATTAAAAACAATAAAACCATCAAACGCCTCAAAGATAAGTTTGATCGGGTTTTACTTGATGTGCCATGCTCCGGGACCGGTGTGTTACGCCGTAACCCAGATAGCAAATGGCACCTTAGCGAGCAAAGCATTGACGATCTGATTGCGCTTCAGGCCGACCTGCTACAACGATATAGCCAGATGTGCCGTCCGGGTGGCAAACTGGTGTATGCAACCTGCTCTGTACTTCCGGTTGAAAATCAGCAACAGGTCGCACAGTTTTTAGACGCAAACCCTGACTGGACTCTACAACAGGAACTAAGTTTGCTGCCGGGGATAAATTCAGAGTTTGACGGATTTTATGGCGCCGTATTGCGCCGTAACGAACTACCACAAGATTAAAATAGGACAAAAACATATGAATCCCATTATTGCTTTACTCAAAGAGCACAACATCAGTGATGAAAAAATAAATGAGGTATTTCAGGCGCTGACTGAAAATCCGCTGATGGCTATGGCCGTTGTTCAGCAGCTTAATATTCCAGCTGAAAAACTACAGCAGCTGATGGCTTTAGTGATGCAGAACCCGGGACTGATTAAAGAAGCGGTTCAGGAGTTGGGTCTTGACTACGATAAAGTCGAGCAGGCAAAAGCGCAGCTTAAACAGTAAATCACATCACTTATACTCGTTGGCCGGGGATTCGGACCGGCCATTTGTTTCCTCGCTTATTTAAACTACCTATCAGACAAACTCACTTCCTTTGACTAAACTAGATACTATTCGCTTGGTAGCACTTATTTTAGAGAAGGACACTGAATGCTCTCCAGCAAAACACTCGAACACGATTCCCCTATGGTCTTTGTGCTGTTTATGGCCATCGCCTGTTTGTTTTTTTTCTTTCGACCCGAATTCATGCCGCCTGTACAGCAGAGTAGTGCGTCGAATGAGGTACTTTTTCCGAAAAACCTTAAGTCGTATCTCAGTGATCCTAATGCCAAGGCTGTATTGGGGATTGATGTGTCACACTATCAGGGCACTGTTGATTGGCAGAAAGTTTCGCAAGCAGGTGTGCAGTTCGTTTATATCAAGGCCACCGATGGCATGACCTATCGAGACCCACAATTCTATGCTCATTTTAGAGGGGCAAAGTCAGCGGGCTTGCAAGTGGGGGCATATCACTTCTTTGAATCGGACGATGACCCCACTAAGCAGGTCGATAACTTTATGGCAACCCTACAGGGGCTGGAATTGACACTGATGCCCATGCTGGATGTGGAGATCACCAGTAATCGTACACCGCAACAGATCAGCAATGGGGTTGCGCAGTTTATGGAAGCCGTGAAGCAGCGAACAGGGTGTGAAACCATTTTGTATAGTTATGGCGATTTTTGGCAAGAGAACTTATCGGCCCAGTTCGCTAACCAACCTTTTTGGCTGGCTGATTATGCTGACAGCCCCGATGTCCCTCAGCAGGCACATGCCTGGTGGTTATGGCAATATTCAGATTCTGCCCAAGTTGCAGGTGTGCGCACTTCGGTTGATATGGATGTGGTGATAGCGGGAGAGCCGGGGCTAAATGCTTTGAAGTGCACAAGTATGGGAGCAAAATCATGAACTTTGCGAAACAGCTTTGGCAACACGAGCACACGGTGATGCGGGCTCTGCTACTACTGGTGGTGGTTATTTTTTTTACCCTTGCGGTGATCCATTATCATGACTGGCAGCATCAACCGGATGCCGTATACCTGAGCAATCAGGCATACCTGCATCATGTTGAAGCGCAGGCCCTGGACGATTTGTTTTATCTGGCAGAGATTAACGGGCTACTCAAAGTGGTGGAAAGCAGCCAGGTGGGCGTGTCATTTATTGCCGAGTTTAAGGTTGATGTCGGTAACATGATTACGACAGTGACACATTACCTGCAGCAAGGCATTAATCTGAACCTTGCCTCATTGGTTGCTGTAGAGATACTGTCGTTGCTTAGTGAGGCTGCACATGTCATTGCTATGCCGCTACTGATTGTCACGCTATGTGGCGCGATGGTTTGGTTATGCGCTGAGTTATTTGCTTTGCCTGTGGTGCTATGTGCTGTTTTTAAACGGATATGTGAAGGACTATTGTTGGCTTTTGTATTGCTACATCTGATGTTGCCTTATGCTATTCATATTAGTGGTGCCATTAGTCAGTCTGTGAGTGCCAGCTATAAAACCACGGGTCGTACAGCGTTGTTGCAATATCATCAGGATGTCACACATGGACAGAATAAAGCGTCATTAAAAGACAAAGCGGAGTCGAGCATTCATGAACTGGAAAAAGTATCACCTAAGCATGTCAGGTATCAGCAGAACGCTTTGTCGCATTATTTAGTGAGTACACTGGCGGTGAATCTGTTTGACTTGATCTTAATGCCGTTATTGCTTGTTTGGGGGTTCTTTCGCATAGTGAAGGGACTTTACCTGCATGCACAGGAAACTTACCGGATAACAAAAAGAAGTGATACCAATTTGCTTAATTAAGTGTTCTATTTTGAGGCGAGAAAATATAGTCGATAACACCGCTCCCGCGTCCTGCTATCGCTGAGGCACCTACATCCCTATAGGCGAGGCAAAAATTTTGCTATTTAGTTGCTCTAAATGAGAAGTTTTTAACGCTGTTAGCGTCATATTTGCTCCTTCAAATAGACCAGGTATTAAGTGAAATTGGTATGAGCGTATAGAAACGATAAAAGGGCCATAAAGGCCCTTTGGTGAAGTATCGTTCAAGTTAGTTTGGTTACTCTAACCCCTTAAAGCAACCAACCAATTGTTTTGCAACTGAGGCTTATCTCATTAAGTTTCTAAGCTAGCGAGAGGAAAAACCCTGCAATTGCTGCGCTCATTAGGTTAGCCATAGACCCTGCTAAAACCGCCCTGAGCCCTAAGCGTGCGATATCCTTTCTTCGACTCGGCGCCATACCGCCTAATCCGCCTAGTAAGATGGCTATCGATGACAAGTTAGCAAATCCACATAACGCGAATGTGACAATCGCTTGTGTGTGTTCACTTAACGTGTCGCGATAATTCATAAAGTCCAGGTAAGCAACAAACTCGTTCACAACCAGTTTCTGGCCGATAAAGCTGCCTGCCTGAGTGGCTTCTGCCCAAGGTACGCCTAACATCCAGGCAACCGGAGCAAATACATAGCCTAAAATCTCTTGTAGCGTCAGTGTTGGATGGTCAAACATCCCACCAATACCACCAAGTAACCCGTTTAATAGTGCAATCAGTGCCACAAAAGCCAGTAACATTGCACCAACGTTCAGTGCCAGATGCATACCGCTTGACGCGCCAGCTGCTGCTGCGTCTATTACATTAACCGGCTTGTCGTCGCCGCTATCAACCTCTGCGAGGTTTTCTTTTGGCTTTTCGGTTTCCGGCACAATCATCTTGGCCATCAGGAAACCGCCTGGTGCTGCCATAAAGCTGGCTGCAATCAGGTACTTTAATTCAACCCCAATAGCAACGTAGCCTGCCATGACAGAGCCTGCTACTGTCGCCAAACCACCTACCATTACGGCAAACAGTTCTGACTGGGTCATCTTAGGGATAAAAGGCTTTACGATTAAAGGTGCTTCAGTTTGTCCTACGAAGATATTTGCCGTTGCTGACAAAGACTCTGGTCTGGACGTTTTGAGCAGCTTCTGTAGACCACCCCCTAAGATTTTGATGATCCACTCCATAATACCGATGTGATATAACACACCGACCAGGGCTGAGAAGAATACGATCACAGGAAGTACCTGGATCGCAAAAATAAACCCTATGTTGTCCGCACCGGCCAAAGGACCAAACAGGAAGCTGATCCCGTCATTGGCATAGCCGATCACGGATGAAACCGCTCTCGACATAGCCGCCAGCGCGTTTTTACCGGCTTCTACGAAAAGTACGAAGCCACCAATGAGTATTTGCATGATAAATGCGATACCCACGGTTCGATAATTAATGGCACTACGCTTGGTGGAAGCTGCGTAGGCGATGGCTAGTAGCATTAACATGCCGACTAAGCTCATTATTGTTGTCATGCCAGATTGTTCCCGTATTATTCTTGCAGTAAATATTTTATTTTACTTTTAATAATATCAATCGCAACGCGATTCATACCGCCACGGGTAACGACCAAGTCGGCATTGTGCTTTGAAGGCTCAATAAACTGGTAAAACATAGGTCTTACCGTTGCCTGATATTGCTCAACCACCGAAGAGATACTTCTACCGCGAGTTTCTATGTCTCGTTGCATTCTTCGCAGCAGACAGATATCAAGCGGTGTATCAATAAACACCTTGATATCAAATTCTTCGATTAATGCTGGATCGCTTAACAGTAAGATCCCTTCAACGACTAAAATCTTTGCCGGGTTTACCGTGCGTGTCTCACTACTGCGTGTATGTTGAGCATAGTCGTAAGTCGGTACTTGTACAGACTTACCTTGACGCAGTTGCGTCAGGTGCTCTTTCATTAACGCATGTTCAAACGCATCCGGATGGTCATAGTTCGTTTGAGTTCTGTGTTCAAACGGCAAATGCGATTGATCTTTATAATAGGCGTCTTCTTCTATAACGGCGATGGCACCCGACTCAAGTTCGTTTACTAGTTCGTTATAAATAGTTTGACTAAAAAGAGACTTACCGGACGCAGATGCGCCGGCGATGGCTATAATTGTTCGTGTCACTAAAGTTCACACCCAGCAGTTGCTAATGTTGGAAGATCACAATAGCAAAAAAGACACGATTAATCTCTTTTGCCTCGCTTAAGGAGCAAATTTAATTGTTTTGGTTATAACAAAACAGGACTTATGTCCGCTGGTCCAATTAGTGTTGAAATTTAATTAATATGGGGACAAATGGATTTTTGTTATGCTTTTATGACAGCGGACTTATGTCCTGTACGTTAATTTGGGCTACAAATAAAGTAACACCCTCTGACGAGTAATCACGACCTAAAAACAAAATCGTTGTGCGTCAGAATAAATAGATGAGAGGTAGATTATGGCAAGAGCAATCATATTAATGGCAGACAGCTTAGGGATTGGGGCTGCACCCGATGCCGAGAAGTTTGGAGATGCTGGTGCTAATACCTTAGCTCATCTATTAGCAGCATATAAGCAAGAAAAAGGTGAAGCCTTATCTTTGCCTAATTTAAGTAAGCTTGGACTTATTGCAGCATGTGAAGCCGCAGGCAAAGAAACCTGTGAAGTTGCACAGCGTATTGAACCGCAAGCTGCATGGGGTTATGCAAAAGAATTATCCAGCGGTAAAGATACGCCGTCTGGGCACTGGGAAATGGCAGGCGTACCTGTGTTGTTTGAGTGGGGTTATTTCCCCAATACACAGCCTTGTTTCCCACAAGAATTTATTGATGAGTTGTGCAAGCGCGCAGATATTCCCGGAATTTTGGGTAACTGCTATGCATCAGGCACAACCATTTTAGAGCAACTGGGTGAAGAGCACGTCAAAACTGGCATGCCAATTTGCTACACCTCAGTTGACAGTGTGTTTCAAATAGCCGCACATGAGCAATCATTTGGCCTTGACAAGCTTTATCAAGTATGTGAAATCGCACGGGCACTACTTGATGAAATGAATATAGGACGAGTGATTGCGCGGCCATTTATAGGCACTTCTAGTGCCGACTTTATTCGTACTGGTAATCGACGTGATTACTCCGTGTTACCGCCCTCACCGACAGTATTAGACAAACTGGCGAACGACGGTGGTGAAGTGATCAGTATTGGTAAAATCGCTGATATCTATGCGCATCAAGGTATTACACAAAAGCATAAAGCGCCTGGCCTGATGAATTTGCTGGAAAAAACCAGTGACGTTATGCAAAGCGCTCCGGATCATAGTTTGATTTTCACTAACCTGGTGGATTTCGATGAAAAATTCGGTCATCGCCGCAATGCGGTGGGCTATGCTGAGGCGCTGGCGCAGTTTGATGCTTATTTACCGAACATCATTAACCAATTAAAAGACGATGATCTGCTGTTAATTACAGCGGACCACGGCTGTGATCCGACCGCACCGGGCACAGACCACACCCGCGAATACGTGCCAGTATTGGCGTATCGTAATGGAATGAACAATACTCCGTTAGGTGAAAGAAACAGCTTCGCAGATATGGGTCAGACGCTGGCTCAGTGGTTTAACTTATCTGCTTGTGATTATGGTGACGGCTTTGCAGCCCAACTCGCTAAGGCTTGAATTAAAGGAAACATGTTATGAGTACTCCGCATATTAATGCTAACCCAGGTGATTTTGCAGAAACGGTGCTAATGCCAGGGGACCCACTGCGTGCCAAGTACATTGCTGAAAACTTTTTGCAAGACGCACGTCAGGTAACGGACGTACGCAACATGTTCGGTTTTACTGGCACTTATAACGGTAAACCAGTAAGTATTATGGGCTCTGGTATGGGTATTCCATCCATGTCTATCTACGCTCGTGAGCTGATTGTCAGCTTTGGTGTTAAAAACTTAATTCGCATTGGTACCTGTGGGGGTATCAACCAGGATACTAAAATCCGTGACGTGATCTTTGCACAAGGTGCAAGTACAGACTCAAATGTAAATCGCGCTCGCGTACGAGGCTTTGATTTTGCTGCCATTGCTGACTTTGGTCTGCTTGAGAATGGTGTTAACGCTGCTCGCCGTCTGGGTATTGAAGCAAAAGTAGGTAACGTATACACCACAGACACTTTCTATCAGGCTGACAGCAGCTTTTACCCTGAACTGGATAAGTTAGGTGTACTGGCTGTTGATATGGAAACAGCTGGCCTGTACGGTGTTGCTGCCGAGTATGGTGCAAAAGCAATGGCGCTATTTACGGTGAGCGATCACGTAATCACTGGCGAAGCAACACCACCAGAAGAGCGTCAAAGCACGTTCAATGAAATGGTTAAAATTGCCCTTGAGTCAATTTAAAAAATTTGGTCCTGCCCAGGATCTCCCTGTTCCTTGGTAACGTAATCGCAGAGTTTTGGAGACACGCCTAAAACAACGCGAATCACACCCAAAAAGCCGCACCTAGTGCGGCTTTTTTTTATCTGAAATCTATTGCCCTCTGTCTTGTGTTATTCATTTTCTTGAATATCCGGGGAGGCGCGACAATGATATATGCCTTTACCAAATTAAAGAGCCTGTTTCGAGAATAGTTTTTCGTTGAACATTCCTTGCAGACATTTTGTCATTTTATTTCTTCTCAGTATTCGCTGAACTGAAATAAATGTATGCGGGTTGGCGTTTAATCTTACCAGTTAGCTATATACTCAGGGTATGCGGTTTTATATTAAGGTCTGAGATGATAGTTTTTCCGACTATGTTGTTATCCTGGGGAATGGCCCTGTCAACAACAGCATCCTGTAATGTGCCGATAGAGTTGCTGAAATCACAAGCATTTAACCAGCCTCAACAAGCTGTGCAAACGTATTTAAGCAATCAGGAGCGTTTTCAGCGCGCAACCTGCGCCGAGGCGGCACTGGCATATCGCTATTTGTTGATGGCTGCAACTAGGGTACAGGACTGGAAACTCGTCGAAGAGGTCGCTCAAATACTTCAGTCGGGAAGATTATCTTCTCACGTTACGGGTAAAGAGCTTAATGTTATAAATAACATAGGCGTTGCCTATCGTAAGGTTGGGCAACCTGAAGACGCACTGACGCACTATCGTTGTGCGTTAACATACGCCAACAGCCACGATCAACGAGCGCTTATTAAAATCAATATTGCGATAGTACATCGCAATGCCGACCAGCCAGCGATTGGATTTCGTCTACTTCAGGGAATTGAGGAAAAGTACCTACCGAGCATTATCCTAGCCGGATTGCATGTCGCTAAAGGCAATACGGCTTTGCAGCTCAAACGCTATGATGAGGCGCAGCGCGCGTATCAGCAAGCGCGTGAACACTATCTGGCTGTGGGAGATAAACGCAATGCACAGGCTGTGGTGGCAAACATGTTGGTCGTTGCGCTGGCCAAAAATGATACGCAAGCATATGATCAGCTGCGCGCCTTGAGCATTCTGGAGGTCGACATGCTGACAGAGCAAGGAGGGAGGTTTATTCAATGGCTCGACACCTTCCGGTCATATAGTTCTGCTAATAATCTGAATCAGTCACAACGACAGCAACTGCAGGATATAGAGACAATTGCGGCGGACTATATCGAGTTTGTTATGCTGTTGTCGGCGCGTTTTAGTCTAAATCAGGCTGTGGCAAGACCTGTTCGAAATAGCGCTGAGCAACCTCAGCTTTCGAGTGCACTGGCCAAACGCTGGTGTAAAGGGATGTAGTGTTAGCGGGCTTGATTCATATAAAAATTTGTTTTTACCTCACTTTATGCCAGATTTAAGGTGCAGGTATAAGAAAACTATCGGGAGCAAGTATGGCGAACTGGGTGAATGGCAAAGTGGTTGAAAAGCTGTGGTGGACGCCCAGCTTGTTTAGTATCAAAGTTGCGGCTGACATAGACCCTTTCACAGCTGGTCAGTTTACTAAACTGGCATTACCCGTTGAAGACAAAAAAGTATCGCGCGCATACTCTTTTGTGAACGCGCCTCAGGACCCGTTACTTGAGTTCTTTTTAATTGAAGTGCCAGATGGACAATTGTCAGCTCCGTTGGCAGCGCTGGACATAGACGATGATATTTTAGTGGCAGGCAAGCCTAGTGGGTTTTTCACGTTGGATGAAGTACCAGATGCCAGTGTACTGTGGATGCTGAGTACAGGTACGGCGATAGGCCCTTTTTTGTCTATGCTGAGCGATGGAAAGCTGTGGAAGCGCTTTGATCGGGTTGTACTGGTCAACGGCGTGCGTCATGCACAGGATTTGTGCTATCAGGACATGCTACTGGATACCGAAAAAATCTTTAAGCAGTTCAAATATGTGCCCTTAGTTAGTCGGGAGAAGACGGCGCATACGCTGTCCGGAAGAGTGACAAACCTGCTCGAGAGCGCAGAGCTGTGCCGCCATTGTGGTTTTGAGCAGCTGCCAGCAGACAGCCAATTTATGTTGTGTGGTAACCCGCAAATGGTGAAAGACACGACGACATTATTACAGACGATGGGCTTTGCTCGTAACCGGCGGGCACAACCTGGGCATATTACGGTAGAGCAATATTGGTGAGCGTCAGGCAATGTACTCGAATATTGACACTTAGAAACGCAAAACTTCCCAATGGACTGGCCTGATTCTGTATTCTGGCAACTGAATTTGCTATCGTGCACGCCAATTAGTCCCATGAAAAGGTAATTTATGAAATACCTATTTGTACTGATTGGATTGGTTTACTCAATTATTGGGTCGGCAAACCCTGCGCTTGATGAACAGGCCAGCGATTATCAGTTAACAAAGACAGAGCAGGAACTGGCGGCAGAAGCTGTGGTCGACAAGCTTATTCTGGCGTATAACGCGCAAAACATACGCAAGTTTATTGAGTTATATGCCGAAGATGTTGAGTTTTACATGTATCCGCAAACCTTGATGTTTACGGGAAAAGAAAAACTGATCGAGCGTTATGGGCTAATGTTTAAGAAAATGCACTGCCTTAAAGCTACCTCAATTAAGCGCATTACGCATGGCTCCATCGTGATTGATCATGAAACTTCGGAGATTTGCAGTAAGGAGGCGGGTGTTGTGGACAAACGCTCGGAATTTGTGACCAGCTATCAAATTGAAAACGGCAAAATTAAAAAGGTCGTGTTTTTTCGTTAAGTGTGTCAACCACCAAGGCTATGCACAGTGTTTTTCAGGTACATAGCCTCAGCACAGATGAGTGCCGCTACCAGTGCTCAACCAATTCCTTAAAGCTCGGGTTTGTCTCCAAAACTTGAAATGAGGGCTCGTTATTGAGCTCATTCTTTAGGTTTGGCGAGTAAGCCAGGGCCATTTTTATGTCGGCAATCGCATCAGCATATTGATCCAGCAGTGCATAGGCACAGGCGCGTTGCCAATAGGCATAGCCGTAGTCACTATCAATTTCAAGTGCCTGATTACAAAGGTTAATAGCGGGCCCTGTTTGTTCCAATTCAAGCAGTGCATCGGCTTTGTAAACCATTGCTTCAACATCATCGGGGTGACGTTTCAGGATTTCGTCGTACATCTCGATTTTGCCATGCATGTCACTTTCAAGATTTGCCCGCATCCATAACGAGTGAATTTCGTTTGTAATCGTGATTTTTCGTTGGTTGTTGAGAATTTCTTCTGAGCGCTCTTTGAGTTTTTCTTCAAGCGTTCTGAGCCTTTGTTCATATTCTTCGGTGATGTTTCCGACTCTGTCATTGACCGTTTCTTCAACTTTATTTTTGATATCCCGTAATGAATTCCAGCCAACCAACACGAGCAGTGAGGCAGTGGCTGTGATGATGAACAGCACATTGTTGATGGTATCCGTGGTATAGGTCAGTGCGCGATCGGCAGCATCAAGCTGTTTGTGGGTGAGCTGTAAAGTGACATCCTCACGCAGCTTTTGTTGATCCTGCCGTAAGGATTTTAGCTCGTCTAAAATATAGCGCTCCATTAATGGGCGATACATTGGCTCTTGCAGCCTTTGTAATACTTGTTGCTGCTGTTGCTCGGTTAAGACGGGAGCAGGCTGAGCGCTATTTGCTGCGAGTGCGCCGCAATAGAGCAAAGTGACGAAAATAAGGATATTTTTTAGCATAGCAGTGATCTGTTTGAGAGTTTAGTCTAGCATGGTGCATGAGAGGCTTAGAAATTGCAAAACCATCAGGTATGGTTGGGTGCTATTTGGTCAATACAATGAGGGTTGAGGTTAAGTAGATTGCATGAGGTATTGCACGATCTTTAAGTTATTGTTTTGCTCCGTAGTGGCTGTTGCTATCTTTGCCTGCCGTCTGGTAGCTGCTCATCCACATCTGCAGCCGCGCCCCGTCATAGTGCCAGAATCAGAACCGACTATTCAACTTCAAGTTGTCACGGAAGAGTGGGTGCCTTACAACTTTACCAACGCGCAGGGGCAGGTAGATGGACGTGCCACTCAAAAGGTGCGGGAAGTGCTTGACGCTGCCGGGATCAGCTATGAAATTTTGGTGTTTCCCTGGACCAGAGCCATGAAAATTGCCCAAACTCAACCTAACACTATGATCTACTCTATTTTTCGCACGCCAGACCGTGAGGCCCGGTTTGAGTGGGCTTGTCCTCTGTTAAGGCCAGTCAAAGAACACCTGTTTCGCCTCGCTACACGAAATGACATACAAGTTGAGTCTTTGGATGATGCTAAACGCTATATTATTGCTTTGGTCAGAGGCAGTGTGACCCACGAATATCTGCGTGCGAGGGGGTTTAAGGGCGGAGTTAACCTGGATCTGTCTGCTGATCCCAGTTCGCTGGTCAAAAAACTACTAGCGGGTCGGGTAGATTTTCTTATGACTACGGAATTCACCATCTATGAGGCCCTGCGTTTGATTGAAGAGCCTTATGAGGTGGTGACTTCTGCACTGGAGGTGCGAGATCGTTCCGGCGAGAGAGCTTGTCTGGCATTTAATCCGGATACAGACAGTCAAATTATAGATAAGGTCCGCCGTGCCTTGGCTGATCATAACCGCAGTTATATTGGCCCATAACATAAGCCTGTTATCACACGACCCACCAAACGCTTCTGTCTAAAACTTGAACAAGCATTTCAACTCTGTCACAGTGAATTGGCAGCACTGTGCGTGTTGCTCATATATAAAATAATAACATCAAGGAGTTAGAAGTGAACGTATATAGAATCTTAATCTCCATCATACTAGGTATCTTGTCTGGTTTGAGCTTTTCCAGCGTCGCAACCAGCTTGGCTGAATTGCATGATATTAATAAAGGCAAGTTTTTCCTTTACGATAATAGTTCGACTGGTCCCACCTATGAACTTGTTCTGGCCAAAAATGGCACGGGAAAATACGCACGGCAAACTGAAAGCCAGATAAGCTGGAGTAAAGTCGATGATGGATTACAAGTTAACCTGGCCTCACCGGAACTTATCTGGGCATATCAAGATCAGGGCGTTGAATATCGCTCAGAAATATACCAGGTGCATGTTTTTCCGTCGGAGGAAGGTGTTTCCTTTGCACAACACATGCGGGTAGTGCGAACGGATACGATGGAAGTGGTTGAAACGCAGGTACAGCACTTTACCGGAACCCTGGTGCCAGCTAAGTCAATGCAAGACTGGCGAGTTGATCTTACTGAGGGAACTTGGGTGCTTCCCGCGGTTGATTACATCCTGTATGAAGAGTTTGATATACCTGCATTTGGTGCTGTCGAAGCGAATTTTTTTGCTAATGGGGATGGCCAAATAACGCATCATGATAAGACGGTGAGCCGCTTTAAATGGCGTATTAAGGGCAATCGTCTGGTGCTGAAATACTGGCAAAATGGTATTAAAAAGAAACTTGTATTGAGGATCACAGAGTTATTGGCAGGGGTTGGGTTACGTGTTGTGATCAAAGCCACAAGTCATACAGGTAAAGCGCCGTTGTTGCGCACGGGGTTGATGATTAAAGATCAGAAAACGCACTTCAATTATGAGAATACGGTGGGTACCTGGTTGCGTGGCGCAGTTCGCTATGACTACTTTGAGGATCACGTTTATATTCCCAATGTGGCTTTCGGGAGCGCAGTTTGGTCATTTAATCAGGCTGGTGAAATAGAGCGCCAGAAGATTATTCACCCTCAGCTGGGTACGGTCCCCGTCTGTCCCGATGATACTTGTTATGTGTCTTGTACTTTTACGTTAAAGCTGTTGGCGCAGGACGAAGGAGCTCTCTACGTTTCAGTGCAAACAGACTCTGAGTTGGTCGATGCTGGCCCGCATTTTTTTATGGGTAAGGCAATTGTTAAGTTCGATTTAAAGCCATATCAAAGCGTAGCCGCGTTTGATTATTCGTGGCTTGGTCAGACAATGCTTACTTTCAAATCTGGGAGTGAGTCTGCGCTATATTACTTCATGATGGTGCCGTCAGAAACAGGAGTCTGGGAGTATGTTTACGCGAAAGAAGCGCCGAATAATATTCAGGGCAAGTTTGCCGTGGTTGACGGTAAGCTGCATCTTGAGGGTGAACTGGAGACACAAGTTTTGGAGATCCAGCAATCGAGAAGGGATAGCTTAGATGTATGCCGCTACATTCAGGGTAGCTCGTGTGCAGCCGGTGACACTATGATTTTGGAGTTTCATAACGGCACCGACCTGCTTAAATAGGGCTTCGTAGCACTCATTGCATAAGGTCAGCCGGTGCGCAGGCTTTATGCAGCTGAACCGGACAGAAGCTGATATAGCACGACGACTAATACCACTGAAATACACACCACCAGATAAGGTATGGTAGTAGAGCGTTGATTGGAGTCAGCTACCAGGTGCTTTTGGTACAATTGTTGGCCATAGCCTGCAGCGTTGTCTAACTGCGTGTGATTACGACGTGGAAATGTCAGTATGCCCAAAGTAGCCAGTAAGCCGGAATTTAACCACTGTCCTTTAAATAGGGTCAGCATTGCCAATGTAAGCAGGGCAATGCCAGCGATCCATCTGATTAAGTAAGTCATAGTGCGTCCAATGCAATAATAAAACCAGACTGTACTTTAGAGTTTGGGATCTAAACTTGCAAGTGAATTGTTCCTAAAACAAGTAAATTACAGATTTAACCTATTTCTCCTACCAATTGGGTAGGTTATATCTCACATTTTGCTCATTTCTGGATCTAGCTGTTTTGGTTTACCAGACCCAATTCTACTGCTTTTAATGTCGCTTGCGTGCGGTCTCTGACCTGAAGCTTACTCAGTAAATTTGAAACATGATTGCGAATAGTCCCCTCCGCTTTAAACAGCTGGCTTGCAATTTCTTTGTTTGATAGCCCACGCGCGATGAGGACAAGTATTTGTTTTTCTCTGTCTGTGAGCTCATCCAATGCTGATTCAGCCTGTTTAAATACGTTACTTAAAGCACGTTGAATAACCAGTTTTCCCTCGTATACTGCTTTAATCGCTGCTTCTAGTTCTTCTAACTCGACGTCTTTAAGCATGCAACCATTGGCACCCAGTTGCAGGGCCTGTTGCAGCTTTGTAGTATCATCGAAGGTGGTCAAAATTAATACTTTGGGTGATTCACTGATGGCATTAAGCTGCTCCAGCACGCCAACCCCATCGAGTTCAGGCATACGCATGTCTAGCAAGATAACGTCTGCATCAATCAGGCCTGCGTTGTACTGATTCATAAATTCCAGCCCGTTTGCTGAGCTGCTGTTACATTCAATGTTTTCACAGAGTGCGAGTAGTGCCTGCATGCCCTGTCTGACTAAAGCTTGATCATCGACCAAGTGAACCTTTATTCTATTCATTATGGTGTGTTTCCTTAAACTGAACTCGCACGATAAAGCCTTTTGGTGAACTTTGCCAATCAAACTGACCCCCAAGCTCATCAACCCGTTCTTGTAGACCCAGTAGTCCATTGCCAGGCTTAATGAGTGGCGCAGCTGTACCGTTATCACCTATTTGCATCCTAAACTCTGCGCTGGCTGACGGGCCAAATTCAATATTGACCTGCGTGGCGTTACTATGCTTAAGGGTATTGGTGATACTTTCCTGGCAAACTCGCAGGATACAATGGGCATGGCTTAAGCTTTGTAATACGGGATGAGCGTTAAACTGCAATGAAATATGGACCCGGGGTACGTGATGGATCAGCTCAGTGAGCACCGCTTCGAGGTCAAGTGACTGCTCGGTGCGCTTATCACTGACGAGCATGCGGATCTTATCCAGTGTTTCACGGGCAAGTGTATAGCTTTGTTGTAGCTGAGACTTTAGAGGTTCCTGTGCGGTTCTTCTGGCAACATCAAGGTTAACGATCAAACTGGTTAACTGATGACCCACATCATCATGTAGTTCTCTTGCCAGTAATAATCGTTCTTGTCTTGATACGGACTGTCCGAGTAGCGATTGCGTGGCCAGCAATTGACTGTTTGCCAGTTGTGCTTGCTCTTTGGCCGTTCGCTCTTGCTGCATGCGATGGCTTACCACGTAGGAAAATAAATGAAATGAGGCAAATAACATCGCTTCTACCCAAGGCCATGGGTGTTGCCAGTAGAGTTTTTGGATCAGCAGGTAGGCAATGCTAGCGAATAGTATGTAGCTGTATGACTGAGCCGGTGATAAATAAAAGGTCAAAATGGCGATGAGCATTACGCTGTAAATTAGGTATACCGATGACGGCAGTAAAAAACCCGTGCTGTGGATCAGTAAAGCCATTATCGCCAGTAGCCAGTATCTGACCGTATAACCATAGCTGTGCCGGGACTCATTGGTGACCAGCAAAATTAAGGGTAGCAAGGTCAGATGTGGCAACCAGGCCCAGAATGAGGCCTGTGATAAGGCAAGCAGACTTGGTACAGCAACCGCGCACCAGGTCACGAGTGCGGTTGTAAGCATAGAAGGTTGGTATTGAAAGTAAGGCTGCACAATAAAATCATAATTATTATTTATAATATGTACTTATATCAGATCAGAGTCAGAAAAGAAGCATGACGAATGTCATTAGTTGTTAGTGACAATAGTGACATGAAGGTCGGATTATTTTTCCCTAAGCTGGATGAACATCAACTAGGGAGCTAACAATTATGCAATACCTTCATCAATTTTCTTTAATTATTCACATCATAGTGGGTAGCTGTGCATTACTTTTATTTTGGGCACCAATCCTGGCTAAAAAAGGGGGGAAAATACACAATCTGTCAGGTAAAGCTTATGCTTATAGTATGCAGCTTGTCTCTCTATCAGGGATTTTGTGCTGTACACTGGTTTTGATCGATCCCATTTCCGTTTATCAGGAAGCTTATCTTCAGGCACAAAATCAGGCTGACTTTATAAATACTGCGCGTGAGCGAGCCAGCTTTTTACTCATGCTGTCCTTTTTGGTTCTGGCGTCGGTTATGCATGGTATGCGCGTGCTTAAGGATAAGGCTTCGCGCCTGACAGTAAAGCGCCCTGATATGCTTTTCAACTATTTTGCTTTGTGTGTCAGTGCGTTATACGTTGCTTATCTGGGCGCTCAAAGTGGTCAGGTGTTATATCTGGCGTTCAGTATTATTAGTATGATTGTGGCAATTAAGATGATGCGCTATACCTTTGCCCAAACAGTAAAGCCGCGCCAATGGATTATTGAACATCTTAGCGCAATGATTGGTTCGGGTATTGGTGTTTACACAGCGTTCAGCGCTGTTGGTGGCCGCTACTTGCTTGTTGAGGTATTGGGGGAGCAGGCAATATTGTTGGCGTGGCTGGCCCCTTCGGTTTTAGGAACCCTTGGGCTTATTTTTGCTAAACGTAAATATCAGCAGCGTTATCGGGTTGCCGCAAAGGACAATTTAGCCCATCAAGCTGCGACCTTCTGAGCCTTTATAGGTGCGTTGTGCTGAAATGCAGTATTTTCCAGCTTAGATAATTGTACCTGTACCTGACAAATTAAGTAATTGGTTTGGGTACATTTATCAATCCTGATACAAAGCGCCTACAAATGGTTACTGACCGTCTATGCTTGTAGTTGTATGGTTGAATTATGACCGCAATGACAACAATCCGACGGGGCTGACTATGAATAAACTCTCACTGATATGCCTGATGCTTTTTCTTACTTGCCAAAGTGCATTGGCGGTCCATTTAATCGGCCAGACTCACTGGACTATGCTTGAACAAGACAAGTATTTTAAGTCTGACAATACTGAGCAATACCTAGAGCTAGACATAGCATCCGTCAGAGCAACACTCCAAACGCTAAACATGGTAGATATGGTTTTGCCGCTGCCAAATGGGCAATTTGTAACGTTTCGCCTGGTACCGAACCAGGTGATGGCACCCGAGCTGGCAAAGAAGTATCCAGAAATTAGGACGTTTAAAGGTGTTGAAGTAGGAAAGCCTCAAAATCAGGGCACCTTTGATCTGTCACCGAGAGGGTTTTATGGGATGTTTGAACACCAGGGGCAAACTGTTTACATTGACCCTCAGTCGGCGTTAAACAACTATCGTAGTTATGTTTTTAATCCAGCGGTTCATCATGACCATGCTCAAGACATCAAACGTCACCGCGCAATTCGCTTTCCAGGTATATCTGACTCTATGGCAAATAAACCAGAAGGGCTGATGCAAACCAGCCAGATCAGTGAACAAATAGTCTACCGTCTTGCTGTCGCAGCTACGGGAGAATATACCGCTTATCATGGCGGTACACGTCAGCTAGGTCTGGCTGCCGTTGTGACTATGGTAAATCGAGTGAACCAGGTCTATGCGCGGGATCTTGGGGTCACATTTCAGCTGGTTGCTAACAATGACCAGATCATTTTTGTGGATGCTGACACGGATCCATTTACAAATACGGATGAGGACATCAACGGAGATACCATTTCACAAGCGATTGAAAACGTCATGAGTGACACGGATTATGATATTGGACATTTGGTGGTAACCTCAGGGGGAGGCGTTGCCGGGCTGGGGGTGGTTTGCTCAACCCAGAAAGCGGCTGGTTTGACTGGCAGCCCTATACCTGAAACAGACGCGTTTTATATCGATTATGTAGCTCACGAAATTGGTCATCAGCTAGGTGCTGAACATACTTTTAATGGTTTGGTGGGCGCCTGTCAGGGCAATCGCTCCGGCTTATCAGCCTATGAGCCGGGCAGTGGTTCGACAATCATGGGGTACACAGGTATCTGCGGTGAACAAGATTTACAGCAGAATTCAGATCCCTTCTTTCATTTGCATTCCATTGAGCAAATGGTTGCAGTGACGCGTCAGGGGGTTGGGAGTACTTGTGGCGCCCGTACTAACCTGACTAACCAAAGTCCAGTGGTTGATGCCGGTAGCGATTTTACAATACCCGCACGCACGCCATTCATTTTAACAGGCAGCGCAACCGATACTGATTCAGATACACTCAGCTACAGTTGGCAGCAGTTCGACCTAGGGTCGGCTACAAATAGTGCGAGCCAGGATGCCATTGACTCAGGGTCGGGGCCTTTGTTTCGGGTCTTTAATCCAACAATGGATCCGGTCAGAACCTTTCCTAAATTAATTGATATTTTGTCAAATAGTGTGGCTTATGGAGAGGTGTACCCTACAACAAGTCGCACCCTTAACTTTCGTCTGGCAGTGAGAGATGGTCAGGGGCATGTTGCCAGCGATACGATGCAGGTGACTGTGGTTGATTCGCAAAATGGATTCACCGTAACGCAGCCTGATAGCAGTAGCCAGTGGCTAACTGACACACACACTGTGACCTGGGATACTGCGAATACCCAGAATGCTCCGGTTTCTTGTTCCAGAGTGACCATTAGCCTTTCTACCGATGCTGGTGTGACTTTTGGCACATCATTGGCGAATGGGGTCGATAATGACGGGCAACAGGAAGTATTGATCACATCTGCAATTAGCACTAACTCCGCCCGAGTTCGGGTTGCTTGCACCGATAATATCTTTTTTGCGATTAACTCCGGCAACTTTACAATCAATTCTGATGGCCCACCAGATCCGATAGTGCCTGTGTTTGAATCTCAAAGCCCGATTTCTGTTGCGGAAGATGACCGTGTACAGATTAAAAAAGAAGATCTTAACTTTGAGCTCGGGCTGGCTGTTGATTTAATCACTCTGTTGCCCGGTGATAACTATACCTATACAGATCTGACAGTGATCCCGAATGAAAACTATAATGGCACGCTGAATGTTGCGGCATTTGCAACAAAGGACAATCAAAACAGTGAACGATTTAACGTAGAGGTAACGGTTACTGCAGTTAATGATGCACCCGTTGTGGAAAACGACAGTGCTAATGTGGAGTTTCAGGCAGAGCAAGTATTATTGACTGTATTGAGCAATGACACGGATGTTGATGGTGATGTGCTGAGTATCTCTGCTGTGGATTATCAGGGAACCGGTACGGTCACGATTGCGTCTAACGGTTTGCTCTATACGGCCGGCTCCGATTTTTCTGGCTCTGATACAATCGGTTATACCGTCAGTGATGGTAATGGAGGCACTGCATCTGGTAGTGTTGAGGTCATTGTTGAGGCTGCACCAGTTGAGCCAGATCCCGAACCAGATCCTCAGCCCGATCCGCAACCGGATCCACAGACTCCTACTCAATCTCTGGATGATGGTGGTTCAGGGGGAACGTTGTTTGTACTGCTTTGGTTATTGATCGTTGGCGCTTGCTGTAGGTTAGGAGTGAAAAAAAATGAAAGGTAAATTAACCGTTCTGAGTGCTTTACTCAGTGCGGGATTGGCAGCGGGATGTCAGGGGATGAATCAGCAAGAGACTGCTTCAGATAGTAAGCTTCAACAAGAACTTGCGGGGGCAATGGATAAGCAAGATTTCCGTTTATATTACACCACAGGCCGGCGACCTGTGGTGCCGGGCTTCGAGCAATTTGAATTTAAAGCGCTTGAGGCCCGATGTGGTGTAAAAGCGATGCCAGGCAGCGGAGATACCTTGCGTAGTGAAGCAGATAAAGCAGCACGAGCAGAAGCTTATCAGTACGCGAGAGCATATAACCTTAAAATATATGATGCGTGTTTAAACAGGTTGTAAATGACGACACAACAAAAAATACTTTTAATAGATGATGATCGAGAACTCACGCAGCTGATGTCTCAATTTCTGCAAAAAAATGGATATGATGTCGCTTGTTATGAACAGGGAAATGGGGCTGTTGCGCGCGTTGAAGAGTTCGCACCGGATCTACTAGTACTCGATTTAATGTTACCGGGTCAAGATGGCCTGAGTATTTGCCGTCAGATCCGGGGGCGTTTTACCGGGCCCATTATTATGCTGACGGCATTGGTAGACGATATTGATGAAGTAACCGGGTTGGAAGTTGGTGCTGACGACTATTTGTGTAAGCCCGTTAAACCTCGAGTCTTATTGGCGCACGTTCGGGCACAATTAAGACGCCATAACATGCTTGTGACACAAACCAGTCAGACTGTGCGAACAATTAATGATGGCGAAATCTGTGTTGATTTAGCAAAACGCAAAGCAACATGCGGTGACAAAGAGGTTTTGCTGTCCAGTGCTGAATTCGAACTGTTATGGTTACTGGCTAACTCCGCGGGCCGGATATTGTCGCGCGATGAACTGTATCGCACTATCTTTAAACTTGAATTTGATGGTATGGACCGCTCAATTGATTTGCGCATCTCCAGGCTGCGCAAGAAACTGGGGGATGACCCAAAAGAGCCTAAAATTATTAAAACAATAAGAAATAAAGGATACCTGATTGCAAGTTAATGTTTTACGGCTGAGCGTATTTATCGCCCTGGCCATTGTGCTCAATAGTGTAGTAGCTCTGACAGTGCGCGATACCTTACTTGTTGAGATTGAAACCCGATATATCGAAACGCAAAATCAGTTTTTAGATGAAGTTGGGGCCAAAGTTCAAATTGAACTTGCGCAACCTGCACCACTCTCGTTATCTGAACAGCAGATGCGTCTTGAAGCACGGTACGATACTCAGGCGCTGGTGGTGAGGCGCAATGCTGACTTTTATTCACAGTCGCAGCTGAGCGAATTTGCTGAACTTGAGAAACAGCAAGCGCTGGTCGATTACTTAAATGCCACACTGTATTTTGTGCTGAACGATAATGAGGTGCTCGAAATCGGCCCTTTGGTTGATCAGGATGTCTATTATTACTTGGTTGATTGGTTTGACTGGCTTATATCGGCCTTTCTTAACCTGCTTTTACTCCTCGTTTTCTGGTATCTGAATATTAAAGAGCGCAATGTGTTGGCTGAACGACTTGCTCAAATGCCCGTAGCGCTGAGCCAGCCTCAGGATCTGAAGAGCAGTCTGCAACAGCTTTCGCAATTAGTTGACGCACAACTAAATGAAGGTGAGGCGAGAATAACGTTGCAGCGAGATCTGTTACATGGTGTGGCGCACGAGTTTCGTAGTCCTATGGCCAGGATGCAGTTTGCATTGGATATGCTGGAAGATGCAGAAGAGGAGGAGAGAGAGGCGCTCCATACCAGTCTGAATCAATCACTACAGGATCTGGAAGGCCTCGTCAGTGAGTTGTTGTATTACGCCAGAGTGAAAGACAACTCAGTAAAACCAAAACAGGTTGTGTTGCAAATGAGCTCTGTATTGCAGGAAACTCTGGACAAGGTCGCCCCTTTTTATCCTCAGGTTGACTTTGAACTGGATGCGCAAGAGATACATTGGCAAGGCGATGAAGCTTTGATAAAGCGACTGTTCACCAACTTATTGCGAAATGCAGGTCGTTTTGCCAGGCAGAGGGTTTGCGTTGAGCTCAGGGAGCAGTCTGGCGAGTTGGTGGTTCGTGTTATAGACGATGGAATAGGCATACCGCCGGGAAAACAGGCGCGTATTTTTGAGCCATTTACCCGGCTTGATCCCAGCCGCTCTCGGGATTCCGGAGGTTGTGGACTGGGGTTGGCGATAGTCCAGTCAATTGTCAGCAAGCATGATGGTACTGTGCGTGTGAGTGAGGAAAGCACAGATCTGGGCGGAGCATGTTTTGAGATCAGGCTGCCAAAGCGTGTAACTACGAAAAGCGCGGTTAATCCAGTTCATTAAGCAATTGTTTGATGTCACCGCGGACAGTGTCAATATCTTTAACCACCAAATCAACAGCCTGGGTACTGGCATAAATATTTTGCCAGTTATCAGACCAGGTAGCTTTGAGTGTGGAGGCACTTTGTTGCAGTTCACCGTTGGTCAGGTAGCTGAAATCATTGATTAAGCCTACGCTTACCCAGCCTTTTCTCGGGCTGCCTTGTGTTTTGTCCTGATCATAATGAGCGATGTAGATAAGCTGTTCAAGTTGTGCCAGTTCTCTAAGCATTTCGAAACAAGCCGTTCGTATATTATTGTTTTGTTCGGAGACCTCAAGTCGCCAGGCGTTGTAAGTAAAGCCCACAAACGCAAATAACATACTGGCGATCAGGCTCATCTGATATAGACGGACTTTTTCACTAAGTTTCATAAAACGCCTTATTTCGAGGGAGCCTGGATAGGATTTGGAAGCTGATACTGGCTAAGCCAATTTGCGTTGAGTGCTTTTTGCAGCAGTTGCATAACGGCTTGTGTGCCGGCTTCAGTATCCTGATGCAAGTTGGCTGCGGCTTCGCAGACGAAGCTAAAAGGCAGGCCCTCTTTCAGGGTAGTCAGACATATATAATCACTGTGAGAGAGCGGATGAAATGCGGTGCGTAAATCGGGCTCGCGAATAATCAGCCAATAGTGTCTGGTTGCAAGTTCAGCCTGTGGTGGGGTGTCTGTTTGTTTCAGTGCCTGCCAACTCTCAACTGCGGAAAATTGACACGCGAGTAATCGCGCACTTGGATGCAGCATAAAAACGACATTGGGCCATAAATTAGCATGGATCTGTTGCAGTGCCTGCATTGTCAGGCGAGGTGCATCCGGTGCATCAAAAGCCTGCAACAAGAGGCGCTCAAACTGGGCTATTTCGCTCAGTATCCCATGGTCAGAAAAAGGGGAGTGATCCGCGAGAAACTCGGGAAGTCTATCACCAAAGTGTCGCAAAGATGGATCAGTGGATGGATATTGAGCAAGAAATCCATTCACCATGTCATCAAATAAGTCGTCGCCTAAGTAAAGGCCGAGCATTTCATGGTCCTGTTCCAGTACTTTGGTCAGGCGAATACGATAGGCATTTTGATAGATTGAAGCTCTGTCCTGAATACTTAGGCCTGGCTGGGGAGCAATCTGATTGAGTAAATCTGATTTCGTGCCTGTGAGCATTGCAACAAATGCTTGCTGAAGTTGGGCTAACTCAGCCATTGGACCTCCAACTGAGCGGGGCAAGTTCTCTTGCCTGGTGCAACTCCGCCATTAGAGTTTCAAAAGGAGGGAAGTTATCGTCTCTTTCGATCATGGTATTGACCGCCGGCCTTGATTGCGTGTAACGCTGAAACAATTGCCAGACGGCGTCGCATACAGGTTGATCATGTGTATCGACAATATGACTGCCGAAGTCGCTGTGTCCGGCCAAATGTATCTGCGCAACCGCTTGCTGAGGGATCGCGTTGAGATAATCCATGGCGTCGAAACCATGATTTCTGGCACTGACATAGACGTTATTGATATCAAGCAAAAACTGACAGCCAGACTGCTGATGCAATGCCGATAAAAAGTCCCACTCAGTCATTTGGGACTGATGATAGGTGAGGTAGCTGGAGACATTTTCGAGGATAACGGGGCGTTCTAAATAATCCTGAATAACGTGTAAACGCTCACATAAATGTGTCAGGGCTTCTTCTGTATAAGGCAGTGGCAGTAAGTCATGGCTGTTAAATTCACCAAGAGATGAAAAACACAAGTGGTCAGAAATCCACACTGGGTTGACGCGTTGAATGGTGCGCTTAAGCTGCTCAAGATATTCGAAATTTATTGCTGACGTGCTGCCAATCGACATAGACACACCATGCATTGCAATCGGGTAGCGCTCTTTTATTTGATCGAGGTAATGCCATGGCTTGCCGCCATCAACGAAATAGTTTTCAGAGATTATCTCGAACCAGTCGACGTCCGGCTGAGTTTGGATAATGTCTTCGAAATAGCAGGTTCTGAGTCCCAGGCCAAATCCCAGATAAGGCGGTATAGCTTTCAATGTGTCTTCCGTTTAAAGCAAGAGGTTAGGATCAGCAGGCATATCAGGTGTCTGCCTGCTGACACAAGGCTAGTTTGTTAGCTGTCGACTTTGCCACCTATGTCCTGGCATGCTTTGGCTGGCATTTTTACAAACCCAGTACCTTTGCAGGAGGCATGGCCACCACAGGCATTGTTAGCGGTTTTACAGTCATTGTGACCACCGCAAATGTTGACGTCATTGCACTTTACAAGGTCAGATTTGGCTACTGAACCAACCCACTTATCTTTTACTTTACCACCCACATCTGCACATGCTTTAGTTGGCATAGCAACAAAGCCGGTCCCTTTACAGCTGGCTTGTCCTGAACAGGCATTGCTTGCGGTTTTGCAGTCATTATGGCCACCACAAACGTTAACATCATAGCAATGAACCAGATCGGTACTCGTACCACTGGTATTTGCATTTGCTGTATTGGATGACGTGTTGTCTGTTGAGTTACAGCCTACCAGGCCTGCAACCATGACCGCCATCGCGGCCCCCGTTAGTGCTTTCATATTATCTTCCTCATTGAGTGTGTGCCAAACTGAGCGTGGCGGTTACCTGACCCAAAATAACAACTCTCTTTTATTCAACAGGTAGTTCAGCAGCATGTTCATGCCCGTACTTATCGGTAGTGTTTAACTACCTGAACATGCTGCTGTAACGACAAGACCTGAGTCAGATGAAATTCATTTCAGTGTAGTCGAAAATTTTTTGTCCGAACAAAGAAAATACACGTACCTGAACGTCGGTATTTGAACTTGTTCAGGGCAGGAAAGTAATACATTTAGTTATTGTAAATGCTATATTTATCAATTGGTTATTGTTTTTGTGAAAGAACTCCTAATTAAACTTCACGATGCTTATTATAATCGCTCCAAAAATTTACCTCGCATGTTATTTTCGAGCATAGAAAAAGTGACCAGAATAAGTCTCAGCCCGATTAATGAGGTATCTGAACAGCCATTCAATCGGCCCCTGAGTGAACTTTCGACTCCATAGCATGGCAAAACACGACGCTGACAGGCAAAAAATCAGGCTGCTAAATAGCGCCATTTCAATTGACTGATTACCAAGCATGTTGAGTGATTCCAAGATTCCCATACCAATAATTACGTGTGTTATATAAAAAGTAAGTGATAACTTTCCGGTTTGTTCCAGCACTTTAAGTATAGTTGTATGCGCAAAGTACTGGGCCAGCTTGATACAGCTTATTAAGATAAGCACAGCACTGGCAGTGGCACATACAAGATATTGTGGCAGAGGTGGGATTGGTCCGGTGCTCAGCAAAAATGTGATATCTTGATCTTGCATTCCTGCCTCCACAGCAAGCGTGCGTAACAGGTAAAATATACCCTCGACCACGATTAAAATAACAAGCGCGCCAACAAAGAGTTTTCTCTGTGTGGCGATGTTATGCAAAGGTTGACGGCCCAGCCAAATACCAAATAATAGAAAGGCAACCCAGGGAAACACAGGATGAAAGCCATTGTAAAAAATGCGTCTGATCAGGCCATCCAGAGTCCATAAGTCAAGGTAAGTGAGTGTTTCCCACTGCCAGCCTTTGGAGTAATCAATGATAAGCAATAGTGCAGGGAAAGTGGAGACAATCACCGCACACAGTGTGAGTAGCGTGCGATGAGAAGCGAACAATAGCCATGAGGCCAGAATAAAGTAGCAGCCGTAAAAGTGCAGAATATCTGCTGGCCAGACGGGCAAATAAAGTAGCCCGAGGCAAAGTAGCAGAATACCACGCATGATTACTTTATTTTGCAGTTGTTTTCGCTGAAGTAGGTTGTGGTTTTGCACTTTGCGAGCGCTCAATGTCAGCCCGACACCTGCCAGTATCACAAACAGCGCTGCGGCACGACCTTCCAGTAAACTGCTCAATGACAGCAGCTGCGGGTTGCCAGTTGTTGCGCCCATAACAAGTTTAAAGTTAACGACCACCATACCAAAAATTGCCAATGCTCTGGCAAGGTCAATACCATGGATCCGCGCGCTCATCTTTGTTCCTTTTAGGATATCTGGTGAGTTTAAGTTAAGTGGAGTGGGCGGAATATTCCGTAAATAAATGTATAAAGTTGTAACAGACACAGGTACGAATTATTGATACGTGTCCCAGAGGGGTTTGAAGACGTAGCTGATTGTGTGATTAACAATGCGGAGGATCGCATTATCACCAGATAGCGAACTTGTCACCCATATATTTGCAATAACTAATAAAGTATCCATTGATGAGCAAAAGCAAACCGCCAGCAAGGGCTGCCTCGTTTATGAGTCCCAGCAAGCAAAAAAACAAGCCAAAACCATGTAAAATACGCTCAAGCCTGATGAGCAATGATCTACCAGGCTGGCGTTGAAATGTTCCTAGGAAAAACCAAATCCGTAGCCACAGTGGCCGTGGTGATGCATGTTTATTGGTCATAAATGATTCCTGTTGTAATGTGCTGATGTCAGTGTCTAGTGCAGCGGCAAGGCATTTTAGAGACTCCAGACTTGGAGTGTGACCCTGTTCTATCCGCTGAATTGTGCGAATATTTAATCCAGACATCATAGCCAGTTGAGCCTGAGTCAGGTGCTTGCTTAATCTGAGTTGTTTGAGGATCATAGTGTTACTCGCTGCAAAGTGATGTCGAAAAGTGTTATCCATAAGCCTCAGCATAAGCAAGGGGTTTGCACCGACTTTTTTGTGACAAAGTATAATTTTCATATAGTTAGCTATCACCAGATATGTCATCTTGGACAGAAAACGGTGCCTTGTTAACTGGAATAAAGACAGATTTACCGGGGGCTTTTAGGGCTACAATCGTGGGCTTCACAGGCTTGTAAGGTTTTTTTTTAACCTGTTTTTGCAGTGTAAGTGCAGGCACGTTTTATTGCATACGTATTCAATAGACGTTTAATCGGATCTCTCTATATTGTTACCGTGATGTAAACATTACCGTTATGACAACAACAGAGAACATACAATGATTAAACAGTCACTCAAAGTGCTGAACACAGCACTCATCGCCGCGGGGTTGGGCATGTCTGCTCAGGCACTGGCCACCCCCACAACCTTTGTTCATTTATTCGAATGGTCCTGGCAGGATATTGCGACCGAATGTGAAACCTTTCTGGGCCCAAAAGGTTACGCCGCCGTACAGGTTTCGCCACCCAGTGAACACATTACCGGCGCTCCCTGGTGGACACGTTATCAGCCTGTCAGTTACCAGCTAGAAAGTCGTAGCGGTAACCGTGCTCAATTTATTGATATGGTGACGCGTTGTAAGGCCGCAGGTGTTGATATTTATGTTGATGCTGTGATTAACCATATGGCACACGGCAGCGGCACAGGCGTTGCGGGCAGTACATTTGGCGACAAGCATTACCCAATCTATAGTCCACAGGACTTTCACGAAACATGTGCAATAAATGATGCCGATTATGGCAATAACGCTTGGCGGGTACAAAACTGTGAGCTGGTAGGTCTGGCTGATCTCAACACCTCCGCGTCGTATGTCCAAAATACACTGGCAGGTTATTTGAATGACTTGGTTGGTATTGGGGTCGCTGGATTTAGACTGGATGCCAGTAAACACATGGCGTCATCGGATATTGCCGCCATCATGGGCAAGGTGAGTGGCGACCCTTTGGTGTTTCAGGAGGTAATTGATCAGGGAGGGCAGGCAGTACGCGCTGATGAGTATTTTGCAAATGGGTTGGTTACTGAGTTTAAGTACAGCACCAAGCTGGGTGACACCTTCAAGTCCGGTAAACTGGCCTGGCTGAGCAGTTTTGGTGAAGCCTGGGACATGATGCCTAGTTATCTTGCGGTGGTATTTGTTGATAATCATGACAACCAGCGAGGCCATGGCGGTGCCGGTAATGTGGTGACGTATGAAGATGGTGCACTGTATGATCTGGCCAATGTCTTTATGCTGGCCTACCCATATGGCTATCCAAAGGTAATGTCGAGTTATGACTTTAACCATGACGGTGATGCTGGACCGCCGGGTAGTCTTGTGCACCAGGGCAGCACCTTAAACTGCTTTGCCAATGAGTGGCAGTGTGAACATCGCCGCAGCATGATTGCAGGTGCCATGGACTTCAGAAACAATACCACAGGCCACTGGACAGTAAATAATTGGTGGGATAATGGTAATAACCAGATAGCTTTCTCCCGTGGTGATGAAGGGTTTGTGGCCATAAACCGTGAAGGTTTTAGCCTGAACCAGACGCTGCAAACCGGTCTTACTGCTGGCGTTTACTGTGATGTCCTCAGCGGTGGTAAGAATACTGCGGGCGATACGTGCCTTGGTAATCAAATCTCGGTTGATCAAAATGGGCTGTCGAGTATCAACATTGGCGCAATGAATGCTGTGGCAATTCATCATAACAGCAAGCTGGGGGACACGCCGACTGAGCCGGTAGGCGACTGGCAAAGAACAGTCGTGTTTATCAAAGCTGAAACGGCCGCAGGTGAGGATCTGTTTGTTCGTGGTGGGCTGGATCATACCTTCGCAGCTTCCCTGGGTCGCAACTGTGACCAGGATCCGCTGCAATGTGCGATGCCCGTTCGCCACAACAACCTGAAAAACCCGACCACACAAGGCTGGAAACAGGGTGACAACTACCTGGACTGGCATGGAGCTGAATCAGGCCAAAGTGCGGAAGCTCTGGGCAGCGCACTAGACTGGACAACTAATTTGTGGCCTGCCGAGTGGGGGACCAAAGCAACGGTAGAAAGCCATGGTTACGGTGAAACCCCGTTGAATCAGTGGGGTGCGCACTACTGGATGCTGGATGTGGACATGGATTGTAGTCAATCCCACAATGGTTGGTTTGAAATCAAAGCCTTTGTTAAAAATGGCGAGGGCTGGGAAGGTGATATTAATCAGGCTAACACGCCCTACAGCAGCAATAACCATTTTGCGCGCTGTGGCCAGATCTCGGTGTTTGAATTCAACCAATCCACTGCGAGTTACATCGCATTTTAATCTCTAAACCACTAAGTTACGTCTGGCGGCGGTCATACTCCCTGGTGACCGCCGCATTTTTACCGGTGCCATTGAGGTTTACGAGAATGAATAAGCGCCCTCGAGTTACTCCAAAAGCTATTGATATAAACAGGTACTGACGTAGGGCGATCGGCATCGTTCAAGCCACTAATTACCGTCCATATTTGATTGTAATTGCACTTGCCACGCAGATTGAGTTGCTGAGACAGTATCAGCTCATCGTTAACGTAAACGAATGTAAAACGAGATGGATATATAATTTTCAGTTCAAACAGAGGCTTGAATAATAAATTCTTCAGGTCAGTTTTTTTGAAGTGAAAATGCAGCTTGCATAACCATGACTTCATAAGTAAATTGCCCGCTTTTTGTTCAACCAATCATCCATTGAGGCAACTCACTGGTGCTCTATTGTCCGGACCATGAAAGCGAGTATGAAATTTAAATACCTTCTAGTATTGATGCTTTTAACATTCAGTTGTTTTGTCAAAGCAACTGTTGATAAGAGCTATTTTACGTATAAAGATAAGAGCGGCGCAATTTACGTCGAAAGCCCAAAGCAATTTGTGTTGATTGCTGTCGATCAAGTGTCGATCCCTCTTTTGATTTACCCCAGTAATGGTCTGATAAAAATACAGTATATCAATGGTCAGTGGGTCCAATCGTTTCTCAATGGGCATGAATGGGAAGCTCTAAAACCGAGTCTTATCAAAGACAGTTCACTTTTATCACGTTTAAAAAGTGTCAATCTTGGTGCAAATGGTGAAGAAGGACTCATCCTCTATACCGATGCAACATCCTATTATCCGGCTACTTTACTATCTCTAAATAAGCAAAGCGGCTATGTGAATGGAGTAGAAATCCCCACAAATATTAATCTGGGGGCTTACACATTAAAGGATGTTAACGGCGATGGAATCATTGATGTCAGTTTTCATGACGAGGTTTTTCTTGGCAGTGCTGATGGTGGTTATGTTTACACCAATAAGCAAGTTGCGACACCAGCGACAAAGGTGGCATTGACTACTGGCCACTTCAGAGTCGATGAGTCAGGTCAGTCTACTTATACAATCCCCGTTTCTTTGCCAACTGGTCCGGGAGGCATAAAACCTTCTGTTGCAATTTCCTATAGCTCTGGCAGTGGTCCGGGAAATGCAGGCTATGGGTGGTATGTTTCCGCAGGGTCCAGCATTACCCGGTGCTCCAAAAACATTGCAACAGATGGTGAACAGTCAGCAGTTCGTTTGTCTAGAAATGATGGCTATTGTTTGGATGGGCAGAGGCTTTTACTGGTTAGTGGTACTTATGGTGCTGCAAATAGCACTTACCGAACAGAGCTCGCGAGCTTTTCTAAAATTACCGCTGTGGGCAAAGACAGCATAAACACCGGTCCAAGCAGTTTTATAGTTGAAACAAAAGACGGGGATGTTAAATATTATGGCTTAAGTTCAGATTCTAATGTAAAGCCTGCAACGCCCTCAGATAACCGAAAAACAACACATACCTGGGCTCTGTCTAAGGTCGAAGATGTTTATAACAACACAATTCAATTTCAGTATGACAAGAGTGAGCACTTAGGTACGCACAGGCTCACTTCGATCCTTTATGGCCAAGTAAGCGTTGCGTTCAATTACGCTATGCGAAATACAAGGCATTCTGGCTACCTGTTAGGAGGAAAAACCCATTCGACCAGGCGTATAACAAGTATTACAGTGACTAAGAGTGGCGAAGCTTATCGTCACTACGCCATCAATAGTGACGGTAGTAAGCATGACTATATTGATAGTATTCAGGAGTGTATCTCCAGTGGTGGATCATGTAAGCCAGCAACTCAATTTGAATACAATAAATCGTTAGACGAGACAAAGTTTACGTTTAGTGGCTTTCAGGAGTCGGGCCTCAGAACGACGACGTTATTTGGCGACTTTAATGGTGACGGTAAGGCGGATAAAGTCTTTACAGATAAAACAGGTAAACAGCTAACGGTTGCGATTACAGAAGGGATTACTGACACGGTCACTAGAAACCTTAAATCAGCGTCTGCCTTCCAACTGGCAGACGTCAATGGTGACGGTTATACGGATATTATCTATGCTGAAAATAGTATCTGGTATGCAAGGGCTTTTCAGCCAGGTACCGTCAACCGTTCGAAATACATATGTGAAGATGAGTTTCTTAAAAACGAAGATGACTTATTCTGCCGTGTGGTAGATTATGTCGAGGAAAGGTCTTTTAGTAACGCCCAGAACCTAGGTATTAGTTATGGCGCTCAGCCTGCCATGTTGGCAGACGTCAATGGAGATGGTTTAGTTGACTGGTTGCATGCAACGGGTAAATCACTTGGCTACCGAGCAAATATTGCTTCAAAGGACACATTAGGACGCAAGTACGATAGCAATATAAAGTATTTTTATACGTTTACTGATAGGGACTTTGGGCCGGCCAGAACCGGTTGTTCAATTAGTCGACAAATTGAGACCAAGTTCACAAAAACCGGAGATCTTAACGGCGACGGTATTTCTGACTTCGTTGTTAAGCTAAAAAGTGCGTACCGCCCCAGCAGCAGCTATGCACGTTGCTCTAACACAGCAGATGTTTTTACATATAAAGTACTGATAAGTAAGCAGACAGCAAACTATGACGCGCACCCAATAGATTTAGAAAGTGATACAGATTTGCGTTTTGCTGCGCTTAACCAGGATGGTTATGCTGATCTTGTATATACAAAGAAAGGCATTTGGTACTCCAGAGTATCAACGGGCTCTACCACCTCGCCATTTCTCCCTGAAAGGCGCTTGCCGAACATTGATGAAAAACTGGGATCTGATGCATACAAAGGTAATGTGCACTTTGCAGATATTAACAATGATCAGCTTTCTGATATTGTAGCTTTGCAGCCTATCCGCACCATTGTCAGGCATGGCGAGTGTCGTAATGAGAATGGAGATCCACGTGAAAGGCCTGTTTCTGGAGAGCCTCAGCTAGAGACGCGACAACAGTGTCCGCCAGGAGAGTACTGGGTGCCAGCGAAATATGGGGATGGACTGCAAACCGTATATTGGCTTGGTAAAAGCATCGGTGCAGCATCTGCTGTCTATGAGTACCATAAAGTTGGTTCTGCGCTGCCCACAACTAACTATACCCTGAAGCTCGCCGATGTAAACGGCGATGGGCTGCCAGATATGTTGCGCAGTAACTCGACTCCAATGGCAGATGCAACCTGGAATCAGATATTAAATGATACAAAATCGGCGCAAGGGGCTGAACACCGTCTTGTATCTATTACTAATGGCTTTGGTGTAAAGACCAGTATTGATTATAAAAATATCAAAGACCGCTCGGTATACACCTATATCCCGGCACTTAATACACTGGGCAAAGTCAATGCTTCCTTCTTCTCACCTAAACATGGAGTTTGGGTTGTCAATGAAGTTAATAGCGATTCGAACACGCTGGCTGGCTTTAATGAGCGTGTTGGCGTGCGCTATGAATATGCCGGTCTGGTTATTAATAAGAGAGGAAGGGGCACGCAAGGGTTTCATCAAATCTCAACGACTGATAAGCATAGCGGTGTAAAAACCTCTACCTACTATCACCAGAACTGGCCGTATACCGGAAGGCCCGCGAGGACGGTGACTTATACATCTGATGATCTGTTGATTGCCGAGGCTAAATCAACCTGGTCTACTTCTAAAAGCCACCTGGGCGAGACGTTCGTTTATTTGAGACAGGCATCTGAAAGGGGCTGGCAGATAGGCACTGATAATGAGCGCCGAGAGATAAAACGAGTTCTAACGGTGAATAGTTATGATGAGGGAATGTCCGAAAAGTGGGGGAATCTGACAAAAACAGTTGTGAAGACATTTGCGGCAGATAACACAGCTTTGATCTTTGCTGATCATACGACAACCAACATCAATACTTATCATACGGAGAATGATGGGCTGAGGTTTGGTCGACTTAAAAAAGCCACTGTTACGCAAGAAATGAAAAATGGGTACAGAAAGGCCACACGTCAGACTGAATTTGAATACTATCCAAACTTGATGCTAAAAAGCGAGACTGTCGCAGGGGAATGTGCCTCTGAGTCGGTGACGCGTCCGGCAACTGGATATTGTGACAGATATAACACTCATACTAAAAGTTATGAATATGATGCGTTTGGCAATGTTAATAAAACCACTGTTTCCGGATACCATGGAAGCCGAACCAGTACAAAACAGTACGATAGCACTGGTGAATTGGTTATTCAAAATACCAATATACAAGGTCACAAGACATCATACCTGTACAATGGAACGAGATCAGCCAAGGGGATCATTCATTCTAGTTCAGTCACAGATCCAAATGGGTTAACGAGTACCAGTTTCTTTGATGCATGGGGGGATCCGGTCAAAACGATCCATGCCGATGGCAATGAATCGAGACAATCGACCCAATTGTGTGGAAGCAATAAATTGTGTGCTGGTGTCAATGGGTATTACTTTACTCAGTCTGTTGAGCCAGGCAGCTCACCGGTTTACACGGTCTATGACAAGTTTGGCAGACAATCCAGAAGTATTAAGTATCTGTTAGATGGGACTCAGTCATATGAAGACATTACATATGACAAACATAACAATCCGCAGAGTAAAACTTTGCCGTATCGCCCTGGAGAGCGACCAGAAAGTTTCCAGTACCGCTATGACAAATACAATCGTCTGACCACGTCCACAAAGCCCGGTGGCAAATCAACTAGTATCAATTACTACGGTAATGACACGGTAACATCTGATAATTCGAGCGCCAATGATGGTGTGGCTGTCAGAGGTTACTACCGAAGAGAGCGTGTGGATATTTTGGGCCGCACTGTATTTAAAACTGAGCCTTATGTCTTCGGTGCCGATTACAAAAAGGTTAGTAAAGTTGTCTTCGAATATGATGCATTTGGTAATCAGGTGACTGCCCGAAATGAGATTTATGACGTCAACACCAGTACCTTTAAATCCTCAGAGATACATACAGAATACGACAACTATGGGCGTAAGCTTAAAGTCAAAGATCCGTCCAGAGGTGAATGGAAAACTTTTTACAGCACTTTTGGTGAAATAAAGTCCGTCATTACAAGCCGCAGTAGTGCAGGTGACGTTTATGAAAAGCTTGAACACCACTATGATAGGTGGGGGCGGATTCAAAGAACGGTGCAAGTTGAAAAGCAGATTTCAAAGCAGTTAATTCAGTGTTACGTATATGGTGAAAGCAGTAGTGCAAGAAACTTAGGGAAACTCATTGCTACGCATCAGTATCGAGTGGGTAAGCCGAAGCCAAGCAGGCCGAATGCACGTCCTCCAATTTGGAGCTGTGACCTGTTAGCCAGCAGAGCGACACCGTCACTTAGTAAATTCTACTACTTCGATGGGTTTGGCAGGCCGAGCAAACAGGTTACAAGCAATGAAGGTGGTGAATTTGCAATCGTAAATGGTTACAACAGTGTTGGTCAGCTAACTGATCGGGCATTGCCTAATGGGTTGTTTGTAAAAACACTTTATCGTCATGGGTATGCCTATAAGACAATTAATGCACAAACCAATACGTTACTGAGTGAAATTAAAGAAGTTGATGCGCAAGGTCGTGTTACAGAGCAGTTGTTGGCTGGTGGCGTTACAAGAGCACAGGCTTTTGAAAGTGACAGTGGCTTCATCGATTCTATTACTATCAGTAATGGCAGACAAACGCTATACAATGTGACCTACAAGCACGATGCTCGGGGAACAACGCGCTCGCGTGAAAGCACGTATTATGAACCAGGTTATGGCAGTGACTGGTTTAAATATGCGGAGACATTCGAGTATGAAGATAATGGGTTACAACGACTTGAGAGTCGTACGGTTACGCATTCAAGCAGTAATTATGCTACGCCTCTGAGACTTGCGAACGAAAGCTATAGCTACGATGGTTTTGGTAACCTGAAATCGCATTCAAATGTGGGTACATACCACTACAACAATAAGAGTAATCCTTATCAGTTAAGCAGTATCAGCGGAAAAGCTGGTAAGCGCAGTTACTCAATGCAATATGATGAACATGGAAACATCGTAAATGATGGCCAGCGTAAGTTCTTTTATACGCATTTTGATAAGCCGTATAAAATACTGAAAAACAGCTCTACTTATACTGAGTTTAAATACGATGAGAAGCAAACGCGATACTATCGTAAAGATGTACGAAGCATAAATGGCAACATTCAGACTAAAGAAACTTACTACATCGGTAAAATTTATGAGCTGACAAAACGCGCTGGCGGTAAGGACGGTTACGGAAAAGCACTCCCTGACCAGATTGAACACCGTTGGTATGTTGCCGGTGTAGTGATTAGCGAAATCGAAGGGCAAGGCCTGAAAACCGAAGTTGCACACACGGATATGCTTGGCTCAACGGTAATGGTGACCAATGGCTCTGGTAATGCGATTGCACAGTATTTGTATGACCCATGGGGTAAGCAGCAGCAGGTGTATGCGTCATCGGGATTATCTCTTAGCTTGATGCCGTTATCTCAGATGCGTGGATTTACCGGTCATGAGCAAATAGATGATCTTGAAATTGTGCATATGAATGGGCGGATCTATGACGCGAATATTGGTCGTTTTTTACAAGCAGACCCATTCGTTCAATTTCCGGGCGTAACACAAAGCCATAACCGATATAGTTACGTGCTCAATAACCCATTGACGTATAACGATCCAAGTGGCTACTTCCTGAAAAAATTGATGGAAGTTACTGGTATTTCGTCAATATTGAAGGCTATAGCTAAAGTACCTATTCTCGATGCTGCCGTCAGTATCGGACTTACTTTCGTAGCCCCCTGGTCTGTAGGTATCTATCAGGCATTGAAAACCTACGCAGTTACAGGGAGCTTTGGTGCTGCATTACGAGGGTTTGTGATTTCAAATCTGACAATCGCTGCATCGTCAGTGATTGGCAGTCATCTACCCTTTGATGGATGGTATGCCGTCGCGAATGTGGCATCGCACGCAGCAGTTGGTGGCATTGCCTCTGTACTGCAGGGTGGGGAGTTTGGCCATGGTTTTGTCAGCTCCATGGTAACGGCTTCCATGAAAGGATTTATGAACCCCCAAACGGGTACTACAGCTGATGCCGTGCGCAGAACCGTAATTGCAGGCCTTGTTGGAGGAACTGTGTCTGAAGTGACCGGCGGGAAGTTTGCAAATGGTGCGGTGACCTCAGCAATGCAGTGGTGGTTTAATGCTGAAAATGGTGGGAAGTTTGCGGAGAAAGACGACCAGGCACTCACAGCTATGCAAGATGAAGTAAGCAATGCAAAAGAGCTCAATAAGAAAGGTTCAACTCGCGATGAAGCTCGTATGAGGCTCGCTACGTTGGAAGAGATGTTAGCGGAAAGGGATTTTTCTGGTAAAGAACTAGATTCTATTATGAAGCTAGATAGAGCTACAGTTAACTACAGGCTCCAAAAGGTTTCTCAGAGTATAAGCTCTGGGGGGCTAAATAACCTTGCGTTATCAACAGGTGAAATTACGTTAAGCTACTATGAGGGAGGGTTAGACCTGGCAAAAGGGAACTTCAGGGGGGCCGTTCAAAGCTATGCTGAAATGTTTTGGGGGGTAATTGGGGCGGTTGATATTGACTCTAATAATGGTGCGTTTATGGAAAGTTATAATCAGGCACTTACCAGTAATGTAGGTGATTTACTCGAATACAGGCTAAATTCGGCTTTGAAATAGTGCGTTAGAGGTAATAAGTGAAACATTTAATTTGGTTTTTTTTAGTTCTGTCTATGTCAGTATTCGCTCAAGAGAATGTAACTTTATCTGGGTGCAGGGATGCCTATATAAAGGAAGTCATTCCGGGTACAGTAAACAACTTGAAAGGTGACCGTTGTGATTTGGGTGGGGTGGATAATCTCCATATTGTAGTATTTGGAGGCTACAGCTATATGAGTGCTGATGATCTTATCGCACTCATACTGAACTCCAATACGTTTATCGAGGGGGAGTTATCGTTATCTGACAGGTTGGTAGCAGAGGTTACAAAGGTGTGGGTTAAACTAGGTCTTAGTACAACTCATTTTGATATTTTTATCCCATTATTCAGCAGCTTGTTTTATGGCGACTCGGTTTCTGTAAAAGTTCTAGCGCAGCCACAACCGAAGTGTACTTTTTTCGAATTAACACATGAGTACGGATTGGTTCAATTGCTTGGGATCAAAAATGTCAGTGCTACAAACATCTTAAATGGTACTGTGTATCAATACTACCTGGCTTATATTGATTTGGAAAATGAGCAACAGTTGAAGCTGAGTAACACCGAATTGTTGTTGGAGTCCTATTGTGCATTAGAGTTTGAAACGGAAGGAGTTCGTGAGGCTCTGATGCCACCCTCGCCAATAAAGCTTAAAGAGGGTTAACTGATGAATATATCCTTCCTAAATTACTACACTGTTGATTAGGGTAAGGAATTACATAGTTACATGGACTGCTACTAACAGTTGCGAAACACCCATTCAAAGTTGGCGCTCAGTGAGCGCCCTTTTTATGTGCAATGATACCAGGGCAGGTTCAACTTGGAAGTGTACCAGCTTAGGATGGATGTTTTGCTATTTAATTGTTATACCGGTTAGGCTTTGAGCGTGGGGGAGTTTGCATTACTTGTGTGGTTTGTAATTCATTCTACTGTTTCTGAATTCTGGTCCGAATTGTGGTTGTAAGAGGGTTTTTAGTGCTTGAAACTGTTTTTTTAATTAACGTGTTGTGCGTGGTGTATTTTACATCAAAGTACATTGGCTCACTCGATGACGTTCTGGCTTTGGGTTGTAAGGATGAACTAAAAAAGCTAGTTGTTTTTCCCAATTCAGTTGAAAGTAAGTTCATGTTGATGAAAGATATAAAATTTTACTTTTTATTAATGACGGGGAAATATAGAAAATCTATAGAGTCGAAAGATCTAATAAAAGTACTAGATAAAAGTAGGTGGTATCTCCTGATGCAATACCCATTTTTAGTTGTTGTCTTTCTTGTTCCAATATTTGCAAATTTTTATGCCTAAAAAGGACAAAAACTTCAGCGTGCAAAGTTAAGGCGATATCCATTAAAATTTGGCGATTAGTGAGCGCCTTATTTTTGTGTAGTAACATCAACACAGTGAGAAAGTTAACTGTTACCTGAAATTGGCGTAAAGAAGATGTGCCTTCTATATTTAGAAAGCACCCAATGGATTTAGGGTGTTGAATTAAAAATAACATGGTAATTATTTTTGTGAATCTTTATTGAGTCGGTCATTTAAATTTTAGCAGGCTTTAATTGCAAGGTTTGGCTTTATGTTTATTTTTAGGTTTAAATAAAAAGAGGGTAATTATGAAGTGTTTTGTGTTTGTATTATGTATAATTGCATCTTGCTCTGCAAATGCGGTAGTACATGTGAAAGATGCGGTAATAGAGAGTGTTTATTGTGGGTATGTAGATACCTATGATATGTGTTCGGTGTTATTTACCTCAGATACGGTTATGCATGGTCTCGAAGGCAGTTGCCATACTTTACCTGCTAAACGCATGCAATTTAAAGGTGATACTCCGATGGGAAAGACATTGTTATCACTGGCGTTGACCGCATATACGACGAAAGTTAAGGTTGACGTGTATGCCAGAGAAAAATGCACTATATATCCTGGATTGTCAGATGTGAATTTTATCACGCTAAAATAAAGCTTGTCTTAGCTTGGTGTTCGGTAATTATAAAGGAGATGGTTTACATGGGCTGCCAACTAAAATTGGCATATGGAAGTGCGCCATTTATCTATTGGTAATACTCGATGTATTGAGGGTGATAGATTATGCCAGTGGTATAGAAAAGACCGATCAGCTTACCGGATGCTAAATACTACTAGGGTATTTTTCGATGTGAGGACAGCTATCTTAACGGGGAAATCGGGTTAACCCGTGTGGGTTAAGTGGGTCACTGAAAACTACTTATCTGTTTGCCAAAGTGCAATGTAATCTGGTTGAGGTGTACCTATATAAAACTCGACGACGACCCGCTCGCTAAAGAGCAGCTGGTTATATCTGGATTTTTTGAGAAGATTTAACTGACACTCCAGAATTTACTTTGCAAGATTTAGTGTGGCGGCAGTTAATTTGCTCGTCAATGTGGGAATCAAACAGTAAGCCCTTAAGCATAGCAACCAGGCATAGCAGGGGAATTTATTGTTGCTTTATGCTCGCTTAATTCTGTGGATATGCATCAAAGGTTATTGAGCTTGGCGGCATAGGAGATGGCCTTGATTTCGTGTTGCATCAGTTCAATTAACTCTCTGGCATTCTTTTCAGTGATAGATGTGATGAGCCTGACGCGTTTTTTACAGAATAATTCGAACAGCATGCCGACCCGGGCTGCATGAAAATCTGAGGTAATCACATACGCATTGTTGTAGTCCAGGCTGCTCAGAAGCTCACTGGTTTTTTGCGCATCCTCGAATGTATTGGCTGACGATATCCCCTGAATAAAGTGCATCGGCTGGGTAAGCTGGCCTTCGATGTAGTGTCGCATATATTCGTAGTGTGGCGTTGTTGTGGCATTAAAGTGTGGACCAAAGCCACCGGTAAGCACACACCGGATCTGATGCTTGCTAAGCACTTCAATTGCTTTGTCTGCCCGCTCTTTCGCCAGGCTGGAAAGCACGCCGCTATCATCATTGGTGCAACCTAATACAATCAACACATCTTTGTTTGTAAACGCCATTTCTATCCTCTTTGAACCTGGGCTATGTCTTTGAGCAATTTAATCTGGTCAGGTAATAGTACTTAAATGCACAGTACAGATCATCCGTCTTTATTACATGGGATGTGTGACAGCCATTTGTAACAGTGTTGATGTCTATTATTTGTATTTTTGCACTATTCCTGTTGGGGGACGTCTGTGCACTTTGAAAGAGGCACCTGGAATACATTCTGATATCTGACTTTTAGGACAAAAACTCTAATAAATTCAATTGAAAGCATGCATAAAACTAAAGTGCTAATTTTTTACCCAAAACATAAACGAAAACCTCATTTACCACAAAAAGGTAATCTTGAAAGTAAAATGTAAAAATAAATGTGTATCTTTTTGGTGTTGCGCAACATATGTAGAAATGAAATTTTAAAATTCTAATAAAATAATGAGGAAATTATGAAGTTTAAATACGCTGCAATGTTGAGCGTTATCTCTGCGATTACATTGTCACCGGTTGCAAATGCTTACCTGTATAAAGATCCTGGCTATGTTGAGCGTAATGCGCGTTCGATACAAAAGAACAAAGTGATTGGCCAGTCTCATCAGTATCGTGATCAGCAGGGCTGGATGTACGTTGATCAGGTGCAAAATGGTGCTACACAAGGTTTTTATCAGGCTGGAAACTGGCTAAAGCTGAATAACCGTAACTTTAAAATGTCCATCGGGGAGCTGGAGTTTTCGTTTAACCCCAGCAAACTGGATTGTACTCAGGGCATGAGCTTTAATTTTACTGTAGGTGAAGACACTGTCGCAGCCTTCAAGCCAAACTGTGACGATCTGTTAGATGCTTCGATCACCTATCCTGTTGAGTATTACTTTGATCTGATCCCTGAACCCATTAAGCCTAAAGTTGAGCTGCCGCTTGACCCTCTGGGCCTGCTCAAATTAGGCGTTAAATTTGGTGCGGGTATTGAAGCCGGTGCTGAATTTACCGTGGGTGGTGTGATTGGTGGGCATGGCAACGAAGAGCCATTTGAGGTAGACGGAGTAAGACGCCCTGATTATGTCTATGCTGCTGTAGAGCCGTTTGTCGGCGGTGTAGTATCCAGCTCGGCGTATGGATCGTTTGGCCATGGCATCTCTGAAGCCGGTGTTAAAGGTAAAGTTAACTTACTAAAAGTGAAGGGCAAGGGCTATGTAGAAGCCGGAATCCGTCGCATCGTTCAGGATGAACAAGTGATTGAACAAGGCTTCCTGGAGCTGAAGGTAAGCACTAAGCTGACTGGTGGAGATGGCAAGATCCAGGCTTACTGCAAAAAGCTGTGGGGGTTGTTGCAGTTTAATGTGGATGTCCTGAAATGGGACCCGCTGTATACGCGTGAAACCGTATTGTACGAATATGCAAGCCCTGTTTGGGAAGATCTATAACCCCTGGATGTTGGTGGCCTGAATAAGGCCACCATTTCGAGATAGCTTTATGAAAAAAATAACGATTACGCTGGCTTCTTTTAGTCTATTAGGCATCTTGGTTTTCGTGGCTAATTTGTCATTTAAACAGGCCTATCAGAGCCCAGACGCTAAAGCACTGCGCACTGCTAACCCCAATCACGTCAAGAACCAGGCGCATATTTCTGGATATCAAGTCCATATACAGTCTGCTGTATTGAGTGATAAAGGCACTGCGTTTGCTCACTCTGATTTAACATGGAAAATGTACTTTCATCAGGCTTTGGGGAATGCTTCAAGGTCTGCCGCGCTGCTAACCGATATAGAATTTGTCTCTGATAATAAAGCTCAGCACATGCCGCAGCAGTTACCGTTTTACTTTTCTTATGACGGACAGCAATTTGTACATTCAGATCTGTTGGGGTTAGCGCAGTCTCATCCGTTATCCGTGTTGCCAAAAATACTGGATCTGATGAGCTATTCACTAACAGAAATACTAACCTTCAATGATGCATTGGGATCAACGACATATCGCTTTGAGCAAGATGGCAATGCCATTGGCAGAGAAATTGTGAGGCAACAGAGGCAAACCAATAATAAAGCGCAAGAAAGCTGGTTACTCACATTAAAAAACGCTGATCATACTATGACCAATCAGCCAGGCCTGCTCACGCTTGAGTACAGTCATACGCAAACTTTGCAGCAAAACACGCAACAGTATCAAATTGTACAAACTGTGAAAATACAGCCTGTAGAATACCAGCCATTTGCTCTGGCCAACTGGAGCGCATCTCATAATGCGAGTATCCCATCGTTAGATAATAACCCGTCTGCACCGGTCGTGATCACTGCGGAGAACTTTATGGCACAGTTGGAGCAGTTATCTGGTTCTTTGGATCCCATGCTGGCAAAAGAAATCGGGAAGTTCATGTTAGAGAACTACGATCATAGTACCATTAAGGCCTACCTGACGGAGCATGCTGGTCTGAACTCCGCATTGATCTATTCGTTGCAAAAAGCACAGACACCGGAGGCCGAACAAACCCTTGCTGACTTGCTGATTGAACGCGACCTTGACCATCCCTCTTTGCAAAAGGTCGCAATGGCACTGGGCAGAATCGAAAATGCGTCAAATATTGCATTTACCAGCCTGCAAGCTGTGGCAGACGATCATTCTGACCAAACATTGTCAGGCGTTGCCTTGCTGAGTATTGGCACGATGAATAAGTTTTCGCCAGCTCAGTCACAGCAGGTGGAGCGATTATTAGAACGCAAATTGACCGAGCCACAACAGCTGCCAACAGCCATTTTGGCGATCGCCAATAGCAAAAATCCAGCTTTGGTGAACAGGCTGCCCGAATATCTGAACCACACAGACGGACAAGTCAGGCGCAATACAATCAAATCGTTGGCGAACAATGAAGTCTATCAGGATCAGGTTGTCACCAGCCTGACCGATGCGCCAGATGTGAATACAGTGGATGCGTTTGTCAGGACATATCAGCGTGCTGACTACACGTTATCTGAGGAGAATATCGGCAAACTGACGGCGTTTTATCAGGCAACAACACACCCAATAATTAAAAAGCGTCTTGCGTCGATCATTCAACAGTAGTCATAGGGTGGTCGTGTGTTTATGCCACTCTTTTAGCAATTAACAAACGCTAAAGAGTGGCCAGCTTACTAACTTATGTTCATCCAGTCATTAAGGCTGCACGTAATATTATGTAATACCAAGCTTACCCCGGGCCTTCTAACCTTTCATCACTTATTAAACGGTCAATATGAGGAATAAACCGATGAAAGATGTATTTTTTGGACTAGCAGAACAATACGACACAGGCAGTATTCCCAACGTAGCGATTAATGCTTCTGGTCAGATACTGGAGGTACATAAGAACGAAGAAGGTTATAAGCTTTACTATCGATTTGGCAACTTAAACAAAGCAACTGTAAGCTGGGGATCCAGTCACCACTATGATGACGGTAACACGCCTGCTGTGGCAATGAACAACCGGGGTGTTGCGGTTGAAGTTCATAAAAACCAGGCTGGCTCTACACTGTACTATCATGTCGGGGATGTGTCTTCAAACGGCGTAAGCTGGCATAGCTCTCATAAGTACGACAGTGGTATTGAACCGCATGTTGCAGTCAACGACGATGGTATTGTGGTAGAAGTTCATAAGACTCAAAGCCCATTTAGCAACGGTCTTTACTATCACGTGGGGCAGGTAAACGGGAGCAAAGTTGATTGGCATTCCAGCCATGAATACGACTCAGGTTCGGTTCCTCAGGTCGCCCTGAATAATAATGGCTACGTCGTTGAAGTACACCAGTCTCAAAGTAAATCAAAAGTCTGGTATCACGTGGGTCGAGTGAATGGCAGCAAAGTTGACTTTGGTAGTAGCCATGAGTTTGGGTCGGGTACGGCGCCAAGTGTCGCGTTAACCGACGATGAAATGGTGATAGCAGTATGGAGTCAGGGCACAAAGCTTTATCAACGCCAGGGCCAAATTAGTGGGACTCAAATTGACTGGCAAAGTGACGCTGTTGAATTTGATGATGGTCAGCGTCCTTCCGTTGGCATTGCTAATAACACAGCAGTGCAGGTGCACCCTTCAGAAACAATTCTATACGGATTGTGGTATTCCACCTCCATGCTCACAAACCGGGCTTCATGGATGCAAGACAGGTTAAGCGAACTGGGTAACAGAACTATTTCAGAATTGGCCCTGCCAGCTTCTCATGATTCGGGGATGTATAAAGGTGGACTAGCCGTATTTGGCAAAACGCAAGACTTGTCCATTAAAGGTCAATTAGAAGCAGGAGTCAGATACTTCGATTTGCGCCCCAAATGGATTGGCAGTAAGTTTGTTATTTATCATGGCCCAATTACCGGACCTGACTTATCAGAAGTATTGTCCGACATTCGTGCCTACTGTGAACAAGGCCATAAGGAGCTTGCTATCCTCAAGTTTTCTCACTTTGATGGCATCAATAGCGCTAATTACCCTGTATTTCGTCAACAAGTTGAAGATGCAATAGGTGCATGGATGGTTAAAACGAAACCTGAAGGCAAGCGTCTAGCTGAGGGCACGCTCAGTGAATACGTAAACGACGGTACAGCAATGATGGTGGCCGTTGGCAATGATTTAGCAATTGACCAACCACAGCAAGGTTTTTGGGTTTATAAAGACTGGGATTCGGGCTCTGTTGCTCAAGCTGATCTCACCGTCTTTGATGAGTATTCTAATACCATTAGTTTTAGCTCGATGAAGAAAGACCAGTTTGAGAAATTCGAGACATTTACCGGCAAGTGCAAAAAAGATCCAAGCGTGCCGTGCGATCTCTTCTTACTCTCATGGACACTCACCCCGCCAACAGCCGTATGGCCGGTCTCCAAAGAAGCAAACCGGGCATTAGGCAGTGCAATGGTCGAGCTGCCTGAGAAAAATCAGTACGGTAAAATAGTTAATTTGCTGTATGTCGACTATGTCGAATACGCGCGGGCGACCGATGTGGCGATAGCGCAAAACAACACAAACCAGTTCTAAGAGTTCGCCAGGCTCACCGGGGAAGGAAATTAGACTTTTCCTTTCCCGTTTACGAGCAACGTAACAATCAGGTGTTGCGCTTTAAACCGAAGGCGCCTGGTCTTTTCGTTCTTACCTTCTGCATTCATCATTGCAGAACACGCTGATCATACCTTTCTTAGCGTATCGAGTAACTGTACAGCAAGCTCCCCACAAGGGGCGGCCTCGTTGTTGTGATTTAAGTGCTATTGTGAAGAGACAGCACAGGCCTAAACAGTAAACAGACTAAGAGAATGAACGATGAACACAGAACAAGCATACAATATTCTGGGAAACGTGCTTTGTGCCTACTTCGACCCTGACGAGCCATTTGATAAGCTGGAAATGATATTAGAAATTGGCGATGGTGCGACAGCTGAAACGGTATGGAAGCACTTTAAAGGCCAGAAAACATGCCCTTCCCTTAGTGTGGATATCCCGCTTCAGGCTGCAATTGATTTACATAGTGCTGCTTTTTTCCTTCGTGATAACCTGCTCGAAACAAGCAATGAGCAGATCTGGGGGTTGGTTTTTACCCTCCACCCGGATAGCAGCTTTAATATAGAGTACACCTATGAAAAGTCTGACTGGTTAAAAGGCGGAGAGTGAGCGTACTGCCGGATTAGCTAAATTTTAAAACTAAAATGCCCGACTTGGCGGGCATGTTTGTTGATTATTGAGTGGTAATTTGTATTACCGTCAGCTTGCCCGGCGTTGCTGCCAGAATGCGGCCTCATGCCAGCGCTGCTCTTGTTGGTAGAAGTATTCTCTTTGGCTGAGGTAATTAATAAACTCATTGCCTATGAATTGCCGGTACTCAGCCAGTGTAGTTGGCTTGTTATCCAGCCAGTCTGCGATGGCGTGTGCTGCTTTAAGCCCGGTTGCCAGCGCTTTGTAAACCCCCTGAGAGCTGATGGGGTCATAGCAGGATGCTGCGTCGCCAACTGCCAGCCAGCCATTGCCTGCCGGAGGGTTAAGCAAACTAGAGGGGGTTTTCCAGTTGTGTAAATGCGCAGGCGGGGCGAGGCTGTGTACGCGCTCTGCCACATGTGCGCTCTGATGTAACAGGGCGAACCAGTTTTTGGGGTCTTTCAGCCCATGCTCTTTGGCGATATGGGCATCGGTTGTCAAACTGACCACCAGCTGGTTGTTTGGAATAGAGGCGCAATACCACCAGCCAAGGTCGATGGCCTCAAGCAAAGTCAGCTTGAGTGTATTTAAGTCGGTATCTTTGCAATCAAAATAAGCGGCAATGCTTAGCATCGTATCCTGCATTTTGGGTTGGGCGCCGAACCTGCGTGCAACGATGGCAGACTGACCTGTGGCATCCACCACAAAACGACATCGTACAGGCGGCTGATCGTCAAAAGATAACTGGAATGGATGGAGCGTGTTGTGCTCAACAGAGACAGACGCAAAACGCGTTTCACAGGCAAGGTGACCCCCCCTTTGCTTAAACTGATCTGCCATAAACTGGTCAAAGCGACGTCTGTCGAGATGCCAGCCCGCGCCATAGGGGTTGAACAAGTTATCATTAAACCCCAGTTGTGCGCTGCCCCAGCTGGAGAAACTGCCCAGGCAAGGTTCATGGTCTTGCTGTTCAAAGGCATCAGCAATGTTCAGGCGTTGAAATAATTTACGGGTGTCAGGCGGAATACTCTCACCAATTTTAGGTTTGCTGTAGCTACCAGCTTCGGCAAGGAAAACCCTGCCGACGCCGATATTTTGTAGCGCGATCCCCGTGGCTGTCCCTGCCGGACCACCACCCACAATGGCCACGTCAAATTCCCTGCTGTCATCAATCGCGCTCATTATGTTTCCTTATTTCTTTTTCGTTGCTGTGCCATTACCACCGATCATTGGCCAGGGAGTTGGGTCGGCTAACTCAGGTTCACAGCCCTTCAACCGGCTTTCTACTTCAAGGTAAACATGGTCAGCGTACTGTTTGCCATCATCAATCACCGTGCCCTGAACTATTACGCCAATGTCGTCCCACTTGGTCAGCATTTCCCGGTATTCCCAGAAGCGCCCGGCATTGGCTAAGTCATGTTTATCTTCTGGAGAGTTTTCCTGTGGATAAGTGCCGGATCCTCGTACCGAGTAACGCTGTGCCGGTAGTTCTTTGCTATTGATATCATAGTCTTGTGCTACATAAACTGTAACCGGGCGCTGCGCCGGCCACGACCAGTAGAGAGTTTCAGAATTGAGGTCATTCGGTGAAGTCTGGTGAATAGCACAGGAGTTATAATCCGCATGCCAGGGCAGGGCCATAAACTTAGTAGCATCACCTGGCTCTAAACCCAAATGCTCAACGTCTTCATGTTGTGGGATCCAGCCCAAGCCCAAAAATGGCTTGTCGGTTTGCACGCTTGCGTAGTTAAGCGGCTTATGCTTGATCCGAAATGGTCCTGCACCGGTCAGCCAGTCCTGATACATGGCGGGCTCGCGAATGATCCAGGTCATATCTATGCCCGGGCTAAAGCGTCCACCTAGGCAGTTTTGCAGAGTCGCCCGATCCAGGTATTCGCCCTCATTGAGCTTTTGCGCGCTTGTGTGCACATAGTTATGATTCGACCAGCTGTGCAGGAACTGATACTGAGTAACGGTGGGGGTTAAAAAGGGTTTACCACCTGCTGCACTGGAATCACCTAACGCCAGAGGCATCAGTGGTGCGCCTTCGTCAATCGACTGCGAGCGCCAGGTTGCCTCGGTGCCCGGATTAGGCTGACGAATATAGGCTAAGCCAGCTAAAATGGTGCTGTCCGGATCGTCTTCTGCAACGATGGCGTCTACCGATTTGTGAGCCTGGATAGCAATTTCAGGTAAGTAGGCGTTCCACAGTTGCTGCCCGGTCGCTTTAAAGATCGGTTTAATGTGGTCATCAAATGCCGGTTTATAATCCGGATTAAATTTACCATCGCGATATAACTCAGGTTGTAAATTCAGCTTTCTGACAAAGGTATCGTAGGCTTCATCAAACAGAGAAACCACATTCAATGTTTGTGGTGCGTAACTGGGGTCGGTCACAACCGCCCAGCCGCCGAATACTTCTTCGATGCTACCGTCGTCAAACTCAACCACAGCCGTCACTGGACCGTCTGACGTATCGTCAAACCACTGGTCGTTGTTGACGGGCCCTTCAATCGGCACTGGCTTGTCTTTGCTATCGAGCCTCCAGCCAACAGCCTTGCCATAACCACCGGCAACAATTAGACGCCCTTGCGCATCGGTGTGTAGCTCACCCAGGCTGGTGATCCCGTAAGGTGTGCGTGCTCTATGGATGTCGCTGCGGTCCACCACGTCCTTAATCTTAAACTGAGCACTGCTCACCTGTTCATTTTTCTCTGGAATATCCAGGTAGTCAAAATGCATATACGGGAAAGATTTAGGGTAATCCGCTACTTCAACTTTATTACCGTCTTTCAGGTAAGCCGCTACTTCGCTGTTATCAAACTCAGCCTCGGGCGTCTCCCGGTCAACCACGCGTGGGCCTGCGTCTATGACCAGTCTGGATAACCGGCTTTCATTGTAAGGGTCCAGGCCCTCAGACAGGTTACGTAACACCGGGAATTTACCATTTTCGTAGGCAACGACACCGTGGTCGTCGTCGTTTACGAACCAGGCTGATTTCTTATTGGCCAGATGCACACACCATTTGATGTTAGTCACGGTTTTGCCCTGAAAGCTGGCGCCCATAGTCAGCTCCTGGCTATGGCCTTGTTCAGGGTAGCTCGGCTGATCAACGTCAGTGTAAGCAAACACACGAAAGCGTGCTGCCTGGCGTTTAAAAGCACCTTGCTCATCGCGCAATTGAGAGCTGGTGATCACTTCATCTGTAGCTGGATCGAGCGGCAATCCCCCCGTGGTTTTCTGTGGTTTGCCTGGCTGAGGTAGTGCAGCGATGCTCTCAGGCGCCAGGTAATATTCTTCACTGTTACCAACGCGTGCAATGCCAATAGCAGGATGAATTTTGAATAGTGTTTTAGACATGATGACATTCCTTATTGATCATTTGGCATTGAAAACAAAGGCAACACGCCATTTTGCCAGCAGGCTGAGATAGCTGCGCCATTTTTGTACATCACTACTGCAAAGTCATCCGGGGTGTTCCCTGTCGTGAAGGTTGTATTCATGATTTCCAGAAATTCGCTAAAGTGTTGCAACTGAATTTGTTGCAGGCTCTTTTGTCGTTCACCGTAAGGCACAAGCGCGTGGGTTTCTGGCAAAGGCTGTTTTAACAGGTAAGTGAATTTTTCGTAGTGATCCCATGTAGGCTGAATATCATCGGCACGATTTTGATATTCTGGCGGAATATACTGTGCTGTTTTTTCATACCCTTCTCCCTGATCGGTGATTAAATCGATAAGGTTGTAGGCCTGAGTCAAACCATCAGAACCAGCTTCGGTGATTGTCAGCTGCGTATCAGGGTAAAAGTTACCAAAGTGGTTTACCTGTTTTGCGTTGGCCTGAAGTAAATCAACACGTGCTTCACAGCCAGCTTTGATTGCAGCGTATAACTCGCCAATGGAGCCATATTCATCTGTGGCACCGGTGCCGCCTTTCTCTTTCCAGGTGGGGAATTCGATAATACACATGGTATTCAGTCTTTCCACGTCAAATGCGCCGATGGCCGTTGAATGTGGGAAGTAGATGTTTTTCGGGTTAGGGTCATCCAGGTCAAAATCCAGATGTGGAATGGTTGTGCCGTACAGAGGGGCGCGGATCTCAAGATTAGTGCCATAGGCGTTGGCAAGGTTTGCTGCGCTTTGCAGGTGTAACATCTCCTGGTTCACGACCGACTTGATCAAGCGACCAGCTTCAGTAGATTGATCTTTAATGGAATACATAGCAGCCATGTAAAATGGAATGGTGTACATCTCAACGTCAACCGCCCACTGTAAGTGTTCATGTAATTGTTCAGCAGTCCAGCCACATGTCACTTTTTTTGGCTTTTGTAATGGTTTTGCCATCAAAAAATTTGACGGGTTCTCGAGTTTAATCATTTTAGTTCCTTTATGGGTTAAGTCGCTCACTTACGGATGTTTATTGCGAAAGGAACTAACGTGCGACCCCACACGGACTACCTGGCTCCGAGAGCATTAAACCTGTATAGCAAGCAGACTTCGACGGTACATATAGAAGAGACAAGGTCAGAACTAAGCGAGCTGACGATAACAGACGGCGTTATCACACTGGGAAGTTCAGGCGCTGCGTTTGTCTCACCAAAAACTAGTTCAAGTAAACGACAAATCAACTAAACCTGACATTACATCGGCATTACAGGCCATGGTATTGCAATAGGCTGAGCAATTGAAGAAGAGGTTTTATATAACAATCATGGTGTTACTTGGACCATAAGCAAATCTCAAAGTGATTGGTGTGGATTTTCATACGTTTTAAATTTTAACGTAATTGCCCTAATTCTTGCATCTGTAACACAATGCGTGTTTGGCCATTTCAGTGAAAACGTCGCGTAACTTCAAAACTTATAAAAAGTTATTAATTATCAATTGTTAATTTGCTAATTCAGCTGTTATCAGGAACTTGATGAGCGAGCGTAGCCTAAGCTTTGGGGACTTTTTAGTGTGTTTTTTAAACGATGAGGCTTGACCTCTTACCACTATGAACTACTCTTTTGTTGCTAAATTGTAACTTTTGGAGCAAGTAAATGAAAAAAATAACACTCTCACTCTTACTTTGCGTGATGTCACTCTTTGCGCAACTGGCGCACAGTAATGATGAGCTCGAATACCCAGTAGTGCTGGTTCATGGCCTGTTTGGTTTTGATAATTTGCTAGGGGTCGATTATTTCTATCGGGTGCCTTCGGTGATCCGCCAGGAAGGCGGGAATGTTTATGTGGCAGAAGTCTCATCGGCACACAACTCAGAGCTGCGTGGTGAGCAACTGTTGGAGCAGGTTGCGCTGATCAGAGCATTGACAGGCAAAGACAAAGTCAACCTGATTGGCCATAGCCAGGGCGCACAAACCATTCGCTATGTGGCATCGGTTAGGCCCCAATGGGTTGCATCGGTAACCAGTATTGGCGGGGTTAACTGGGGTAGCCGCTTTGCTGATGTGGTGCGTGGAGGTGTAGATCAGGGGTCTTTTTCAGAGCAGTTCTTAGCGTCTTTGGCCAATGGTCTGGCTGGATTGATTGATTTATTGTCAGGCAAGCCAACGGCGCCCAAAGATGCCCTTGAAGCGCTGAGCGCACTGACCACTGAAGGTACCATTGCTTTTAATCAAAAGTACCCTGAAGGCGTGCCGGCTCAGTATTGCGGTCAGGGTGAGACGCTGGCCAGTAACGGTGTGTACTATTTTTCCTGGAGTGGCAGTCGGGCATGGACCAATCTGCTGGATCCGGCTGATAATGCCTTGTTGTTGTTCTCAGGTGTATTTGACGAAGCCAATGACGGCCTGGTTTCGGCTTGTTCAAGTAACCTTGGTTACGTGATTGGCAATGATTTTAAGATGAACCACCTGGATCAGGTTAATCAGACCATTGGGATTCATCACCTGTTCGAAACGGATCCTCTGACTGTGTATCGCCAGCATATTCGCCGTCTGAAGGGGTTAAATCTATGAGGTATTGGCGTCTACTTTCACTCAGTTGTGTTGGGCTAAGTGTTTGCCTTTGGACTCTGTTACTCGAACGGGACCCTGAAGTAACCACTGAGATAGTGACTGGCTCCGCACGCGTAGTGACGGAGACGCCACACCAGATTAAAGCGCAGTTTGAAGCTGTGATGCCAGCAGAGCCTGAGCATTGCAGCGTCATTACCCGGGCACATAAGCATCAGCTCGACGACTGGGTTTTGTTATTGCAAAACGAGCAACTGGAACAGCACTGGGCGCAACAGACACATCGCCTACCACCCTGTTTGAGGGATATCGCCCACGATTATATGGCCTATAAACAGGCACTGACTCAGGTAGATACTAATCTGACTATGCACGAGCGTTTTGAAGCACTGCAAACGCTTCAGGGACTGTACTTTTCCGCTGAAGTGATAGCCGCTTGGTTTGAAGGCGAGAACCGTTGGCATGCTCAGACCTTAGCACGCTGGCAGATTTTATCTGACAAAACCCTGAGCGAGCAGACCCGGACTGAGCTGATTGACGCGCACATCAGTCAGTTACCGCAAACAGAGCGACAAACGATTGAGGCCACCCAAACCCTGATCACGCTAAAACACAGTTGGCACAACATGGATTACAATCAGCTCAGTGCCCGGTATGGAGATGCAGCAGCACAGCGGTTGATGCAAGTTCGTCACAATCAATCCAGTTGGACGCAGCGAGTAAGCGAGTATAAACAACGACGGTCTGAGCTTTTAGAAAAAGGCGCGTCTGATGAAGCACTGACATCGCTGACACGCGACTTGTTCACACAAAACGAGCGAAAAAGACTGTCCGTTATCTTGTCACAGGCGCATTAATCTTTAAGGAGACAACATATGCCTTATTTTCGACATACGCCATTGTCACACCGGGAGCGGCCGGTGAGCCAATAAGAAATACGGTAGCGGTTTTTTGCAAACACTAAATAGAGTTTGTCTGCTAGTGGCTTTATGATTGGCCATCTTAGTGGCGCGTATAACCATCCCATCCCCACCAGTCGCCAGGCCTGATGTGTGACATCAAGACCAAGTATTAGATTACCGTCTGCATCGAGCGCATGTAAAATCGTATTTGCTTCATTTGCGTCAATGGTTGGATACTGTGCAAAGTCCTCACTGTAGATATCTACTGTTGCGATCCGCTTTGCCGTGTCGCGTTTTGTCAGTGTCGTCATTTCCTTTACGCACAGCGGACAGGTGCCGTCATAAAATATGGTTAGTTCACGCATAATCTGTTCCCATTGCTTTTAACACGATACGCTTTACGCCCAAGGCCAGATCAGTATTGGCCAAAAGCAACCTGATTTGCATATTATCTCATTGAATAGAAAAGTCGTCAGTGCCGAAGGTCTAAAATATAGTTCAAGTTCGGGCTGCAATGGCAGCACAACATCATTCAGCACAGGAGTCATTGGTCAACTCGATTTTGTAATGATCCAATACGTATTTAATCAGTGTGTTTTATGCTTGTTAATGAGGGTTTGTTTTTTGATCTCTATTTGTTTTTTATTCATAAAAACAGAAATTTAATACTGAATTCTTAATAAATATTCCATTCCCCCGCATTTGCCAATCCATTATAATGGTTGATTAAATATTGAGTTGTGGCGTGTGGAATTTATACGCCTCTCGCAGCTGGTACTGCACGCGTTTTATAATTCATACTGCTGCATAGGTATGCTGATTTCAAACATAAATGCCTCAGTGCTAACTCAATATACCGTATTTAATGATAACCGCCAGAGTGCTACCTGAGGGGCGAGCTCTGGCGGTTTTTTGTTCACTTTAGTCATTATCTAATTAGGGACCTATATAAAGAGCATGGCAATAAAAGACTTATCAATTACCAAACAAATTGGCCTGAGTTTTTCATCTGTATTTTTAGTTTTTTTCGCAGTGAGTTTACTGACCTATAACGGACTGAGTGGCGTCCGCGATGATCTGAGCTTTATTGTGCAAACAAGTATTCCCTCTGTTGAGATAGTGAAGGATATTAAAATAGACTTGACCACCATACGTAAAGACGAGTTTGGTGCGACCATGAACCCGGAACATCCACAAATGGCCGAGTGGTTGTCTATTTTGAATGATTTACGAAGCGGCGTTGATCGTAAAATACATCTGTACAGCCAGTTGGACGTTTCAGATATAGAACAGCGCCAGTTTGAGGCCTTTGCCCGGGCATGGCGACAGTATGCAGCCGCAACCTCTGATTTCAATTCTCTGGTGCGTAATGCCAAAGTAGCTCAGGCGAATGACATTGTGCTCAACAGCTATCCTACCTTTTCCAGAGCAATGGATGAGCTTAGTGCACTGGAAAAAATAAACAGTGACAATGTGGGCAGCGCTGAAAATTCAGCGGTCAGGGCCGTTAACATAGTGATTAAGGCCATTATTATTAGCACCTTAGTGTCAGCATTAATGATTGCACTGATCTGTATCGTGCTCAGTGGGGCAGTCAGGCGACCGCTGGAAAAAGCCATGAATCTGGCTGGAAATATCGCAAACGGCGATCTGAGTACCCGCATTGAAATCGATTCGGTGGGTCAAAATGAACTTGGCTCCTTATTGGTATCACTGGAGAAAATGCGTCAGCAGCTAAATGGCCTTGTTGTGAAAATAAATGACAGCGCTATCTTACTCTCTTCTGCTGTTGAAGAGGTTAATATGATCTCGGCACAAAATGCCAAAGGCATGGAGAATCAACAAAATGAGTTGCAGTCCGTTGCCTCGGCAATGACTGAAATGCAGGCAGCAGTGACTGAGGTGGCACAAAGCACAGAAATGGGGGCAGAATCCGCTAATCAGGCACATACGAAGTCTCGCGAGGGAAGTGTTGCACTGAGAAGCAGCATTTCACATATTTCTGCTGTGGCGGATACCGTCACGCATGCGGGAGATCTGGCCGTCAACCTTGAAAAGAACTCTAAAAACATCAATGTGGTTGTGGACGTGATCCGCGAGATTGCGGAGCAAACTAATTTACTGGCGTTAAACGCAGCCATTGAAGCGGCACGTGCAGGTACGCAAGGGCGAGGTTTTGCCGTGGTAGCTGATGAAGTGCGTTCACTGGCACGCCGGACACAAGATTCAACCACACAAATTGTCGAAATTGTCAGTGATTTGCAACAAAAATCTAAAGAGACAGGCGAAGCCACCCGGACTTGTCAGACGGGCATTGACGTGTGTGTTGAGCAAACCGAAACGGTCAGTAAAACCATCAGTCAGATTGAGCAGGAAATTGACAGCATAGCCGCCATGAGCACTCAAATTGCGGCTGCGTGTAACGAGCAGTCAGTGGTGTCGGAAGAGCTTAACCGAAATATTGAGAATATTAATATCGCGGGTGTTGAAATGACAGAAGGCGCAAATCAAATTTCTCATGCCTGTCATGAAATCAGTGAACTGGCGCATGACCTCAAATCTTGTGTTGAGCAGTTTAAGCTATAAATATTATTTCTATCAGCCGGGTAATTCATTGCAGGAGTTTTCCGGCAACAAGTCAAACAAGCCCTGATCCGCAAAAGTAATCAGTATTGATAGAATACTTGCCCTGAGTGAGGGGTTGTCAGCTAAATTGATAACACCTCCTTTTACCTTTATGGTTGCAATTCCAGCATGGTTATAAAACACAATAGCAAGCCAACCTAAAACTGCGGTTTCAGTATCGCAGGTGTAATACTGTGTCATTGATATTTAAGCAGACCCTTTATCATAATGATGGTCAGTTAAATATCACATGACTCAGGAAGTTATAGTATGGCAAGCAACGATGAATTTATGAAACAAGCTATCTTTATCGATACGATCGGTGCCAGAGGGCATGGTAAAACGACCTTAACCGCAGCTATCACGCAGGTTCTGGCAAAAGATCATATGGCTGTAGCACAAGACTTTGCCGCGTTAAATAATGCGCCACAATACAAAGCCCGCTCAGGTGTAACCTTTTACCGCTCGGAAGCGGTGTATGAATCCTCGGCCCGAGTGTGCATTCAATATGATTGTCCCAGCTATATGGACCACGCTAAAGGGATCAACAGTGGCGAAACCAGAGTCGATGCGGCAATTCTGGTGGTCAGTCAGGAGCCTGATTTTAGCATAGCATGCGACGAGTACCTGATGCTGTTGCGAGATTTCGGCGTCAGTCACATCATAATATTTATTAATAAGTGTGATTTGGATCAGTACGACGAGCTAACGGGGCTTGTCGAGTCACTTGTTAGAGAGCAGCTTAATGGTTACGGGTTTGATGGTGACAGGGCACCCGTGATTTATGGTTCGGCATTACAAGCGCTTGAAGGCGTGCCCGTTTGGGAAGACAAAATACGCGAGTTAATCAGGACGATGGACAGCTATTTTGTGGACCCGGTATTATTTAAAAACCAGCCTTTTATGATGCCTGTCGAAGACATATTTACCTCGCCGCGTCGTGATACGCAAGCTTATAGCAGAATTGAAACAGGTACTATACGAGTACACGACCCCATTGAGCTGGTTGGTATCAGAGATACGCGGCAGACTAGCTGCTCAAGCATCGATATTGGGGCTCACCCACAAGAAAGGGTGAGTGCGGGGGATAGTGCGGCGATAGGTCTCAAAGGGATCCCACGCTCTGATATTGAAAGAGGGATGGTGCTTTGCGAACCGGATACGCTGAAATCATGTCAACGTTTCGAAGCACGGGTTTATTGCTTGACCAACGAAGAGGGTGGACGCAGAACCCCTTTACACAATAATTTTAAAGCTGACTTTAGCCTCCATTACCTTGATGTGGCAGGCACGGCGGACTGGCCTCGGAACATTGAAATGATGATGCCCGGCGATGAGCTACATGTAACCGTCAGGCTCAGTAAGTTTATGGCTGTAAAAGTGGGTACAAAGTTCGAAATTCGTCAACATGGTCAGATTGTTGGTGTGGGGCACGTGACAGATACCTTTGACTGAGTGTGAGCAGGAAAAAGGATGGCCGGTGCGGTGAGTTGCTAACGTGTCAGTGCCTGTAATGACAGGCACTGACTATTGACGAGTAATTATAGCTGATGGCGCAAGTCAAAGCGGTCCAGTTGCATGACTTTGTGCCAGGCTTTAACAAAGTCTTCAGCAAATTTTTGCTGGGCGTTGTCATAGGCATAGACTTCGGCCACGGCGCGCAACTCAGAGTTTGAGCCAAAGATTAAATCGACGCTGGTGGCCGTAAAGCGTTGCTTGCCTGTACTTCGGTCAATGCTCTCATACAGACCTGCCTGGCTGGTTTTCTGCCACTGATGAGACATGCTCAACAGGTTGACGAAAAAGTCATTGCTCAGCGTGCCCACTTTATCGGTAAATACGCCGTGTTGAGATCCTGAAGCATTGGCACCGAGTACGCGTAGTCCGCCCAGCAGCACCGTCATTTCTGGTACAGTCAGGTTTAACTGATCAGCTTTATCGACCAGCATCTCGGTCGGCGAACGGTAGCTTGCGTTGACATCAAAATAGTTTCTGAAGGCATCCGCTTTTGGTTCAAGCAGTGTGAATGAGCCAACATCGGTTTGTGCCTGAGTCGCATCGGTGCGGCCAGGAGTAAAAGGCACAGAAACTGCGATACCCGCATTTTTGGCTGCCTGCTCAACGGCTGCTGCACCCGCCAGGACAATCACATCAGCCATGGATACTTGCTTACTGCCACCCGCAGCACGGTTAAAGCGCGTCTGTACAGCTTGTAACTGATTTAAAACTGACGATAGTTCGTCCGGGTTGTTAACTGGCCAGTCCTTTTGTGGGGCCAGCATAATGCGGGCGCCGTTGGCACCACCGCGCATATCCGAGGCACGGAAGCTGGCAGCAGACGCCCAGGCAGTGCGAATAAGCGCCGGTACGCTGATACCAGTTTGCAGAATATCCAGCTTGATTGCTTTGGCATCGGCTTCATTAATTAAAGCATGGTCGACTTTAGGGACTGGATCTTGCCAGATCAGTGCTTCGTCGGGTGCTGTATTGCCCAGATATCGAGTGCGTGGCCCCATGTCGCGGTGTGTCAGCTTGTACCAGGCTTTGGCAAAGGCCAGGCGATATTCTTCCGGGTTCGCTAAAAAGCGTTCGGCAATTTTACGATACTCAGGGTCGTACTTGAGTGCCAGATCTGCGGTCGTCATAACTGGGGAATTGAACTTCCCTTTAACATGCGCATCCGGAACTGATGTGTGTAGTGCTTCGTCTGTTGGGATCCATTGAATCGCGCCGCCCGGACTGCGGGTCTGCTGCCATTCAAAGTTCAATAGGTTTTGCAGATATAACGTAGTCCAGCGGGTTGGAGCCTGAGTCCAGGCGCCTTCCAGGCCACTGGTTACGGTATCTTCTGAGTGGCCTTTGCCACATTTGTTTTTCCAGCCCAGCCCTTGCTCTTCAATAGCTGCGCCACCGGGTTCTTTGCCAACGCATTTGCTGGCTTTGTGGGCACCATGCATTTTACCGAAGGTGTGGCCACCTGCGATTAGCGCCACCGTTTCTTCGTCATTCATGGCCATGCGACCAAACGCGACGCGGATGTTTTTCGCCGAACCAGCCGGATCTGGCTTACCTTTTGGTCCTTCCGGATTGACGTAGATTAAGCCCATATGAGTGGCACCCAGCGGGCGCTGGAGTTTACCGTCTTTTTCTTCGCGATCACTGGCCAGCATTTCAACCTCCGGACCCCAGTAGACCAAATCAGGCTCCCAGTCATCCGTTCGGCCACCGGCAAACCCATAGGTTTTGAAGCCCATATTCTCAAGACCAACGGTACCGGCCAGAATCATCAGGTCGCCCCAGGAGATCTGCTCTCCATATTTTTGCTTGAGTGGCCAAAGCAGGCGTTTTGCTTTATCGAGGTTGCCATTGTCAGGCCAACTGTTGAGTGGATCAAAGCGCATTTGTCCGCCATCACCGCCGCCGCGACCATCCAGTGTCCGGTAGGTACCAGAGCTGTGCCACGCCAGGCGAATAAACAAAGGCCCATAATTGCCCCAGTCTGCTGGCCACCAGTCTTGTGACGTTGTCAGTAATTCGTTCATATCACGCTTGAGCGCAGCCATATCTAACTGGTTATATGCCTGTGCATAATCAAAGTTTTCGCCGAGCGGGTTGGAGCGGCCGTCATGGTCACGCAGAGGCGACAGGTCAAGTTGGTCTGGCCACCAGAACTGGTTCGATTTGGCCACGCCTTTGGGTACATGACCACTACCGACGGCGCCTTTTGGTTTACTGATTTCGCTATTAGAGTGACTGGCTTGCTGAGCATCATTGCTACTTGCGCAGGCGCTCAGACCCGTGATCGCAACACCCACCAGTGCGGCCAGTGCTGACTTTTTAAACATCATCGTTGTTGTCATAAAGGTTACCTTTTTTCTTCAACATACCTGTCGACCAGCCATATCTACCCGGTCGTCAGTGCATCTACTTAATTCTTTGAGAGTATAATTTTTTGTTTGCAAAATTGTTAATAGGATTTTTCGATGCCTGTATTCGTAAAAATCAATCATGGCTGAGGTAGATACAGATAAGAGGGGGTAGGACGATTTTAGAGCGAGTTGTGAAAAACGAACGAGCGCAAAGTTCACACTCTTCATCGCAAGCCTGCTTGAGTGCATGTAATTTACTTGATAGGTTTTCTTTAAATCTGCATTGATGTGGTTTTTATCTCAATGAGAGATATATGAGCCCATTGAGGCGGTGAGTGTATTAATGCTTAATAATATGCCTTTTAAGGTGTAAACCAGCTTATGTGATAATATAAATTTATACCCTGATAAGCCTTTGCTTTTAGATGAATCAGTGAATCATAAACACAATTTAAAGGAAGTTATAATAATGAAAGTATTCTTTACAGCTATGGCTGCGGCAACACTACTGGTCTCTACATTCAGTCGAGCTGAAGCGGTTACCGGGACTGAGTATCAGGCTGTCGTTGACACCGCATACACCTACTTCAATGGCGCGGCAAAGGGCGATCAGGCACTGCTGGCCAAAGCGTTTGATTTGGAGTTTGGCCATATCAAAATGATCCGGGTAGACAAAGAAACGCAGCAAGAAACGGTCAGGGTGATTTCACTCAAGGAGTTCGCTGGTTATTTTAAGGAGGCCACAAAGGATAAATGGGAAGCCAATATTTTATCTGTTGATATCGTAGATGGTAAAATGGCGATGGTTAAACTGGATTTTCACACCCCGAAAACACACTACATCGATTATTTGGTAATGTATAAACGTCAAAGTGCGTGGCGTATTGTGACTAAAACCTTTGTCGCTAAAAGCAAATTGTAGGTCAGGAAGCGTTTTTGCATGACGAATCAGCAAAGAAAACAGATTATCCTCAGTGCGATTAAGCGCGCGGAATGTGCAGACAATCATGATGTGCTGCGCATTGCCGGAGCAGAAATCGAGTGCCTGGAAGCTGTCCCTTTTGGTTCAAGAAATGAAATCATGCGGATCTGTGAAGATATTGCCGACGGTGTGATAGATGGCAGTGAGTCGATCAAAAGGTTAATGATGTTTTTAAACTCTATACCAGATTAATGCGCTTTTATCGCTTCCAGGGCGGCCGCAGTGCTTCGATAAGACGAGCGTCATATGAGCTCATCGGAGGCTGCGCAGAGTTACACAACATTGGGGCTGACAAGGATTATCTGGCCATATTATTGATACGATTTTATCAACGCTTTCTTTCTCCCTATAAAGGGTTTAGGTGCGCGCATGCTGTTGTTCATTAGTAAAAAAGCCACCTGCATGGCAGGTGGCCGCTAAGATTTAGTCTTCTTTATTGTCGGTTCGGTATTTCTCAAACCAGGCCAGGATGTTACCTACTTTACGTGCTAGGTTGGAAGGTTTGGCTGCGATACCGTGATAAGCCCCCTGAATACGCACAAAGGCACTGTCTACGCCTTGCAGTCTTAGTGCACCGTAATACTGCTCACTTTCTGCCATTGGCGTACGGACGTCAAGTTCACCGGTGAGCACCATAGTGGGGGTTTTCACATTGCCGACCAGAGACAGCGGCGAGCGGTTCCAGTATTGCTCGTAGTCATTCCACGGCAGATCGCTAAACCAGTAACGTGTCATGAAGGTATAAATGTCAGAAGCACCGATCATGCTGGTCCAGTTGATAACAGGCTTTGCTACGACCGAAGCTTTAAAGCGGTCCGTTTTGCCGATGATCCAGGCCGTTAACGTCCCGCCGCCTGAGCCGCCGGTGACAAACAGGTTTTCCTCATCAACATACCCTTTTGCAATGACGCCATCGACCATATCCATCAGGTCATTGTAATCTTCTGACGGGTAGTTTTTATCAATTTGGTTGGCAAAATCAGCGCCCATAGACGTTGAGCCTCTTGGGTTACCGTAGACAACGACGTAGCCAGCAGCGGCGAATAACTGGACTTCGGTTGAAAACTCAGGGCCGTATGCAGTGTGTGGACCACCATGAATTTCCAGGATAAGCGGGTATTTTTTCTTGGGGTCGAAGTTTGGTGGGGTGACTATCCAGGCTTGCAGGCGTCTTCCATCGACACTGCTTTTCACTTCCATCAGCTCAGGTTTATTAAGCGTTTTATGGTCAAATACATCGCTATTCAGGTCGGTCAGCTGAGTGACTTTCCCACGTTTGGAGACCACCGCTAAGTCGGCAGGGCGCACGCCAGTGGATTGAGTGAACACAACTTGCCCATTGTCAGCCACATCATAATGGCCTGACGTATAAGGACGACCCAGACTCATGCCACCCAGTGCATCTGTTTGCGTTTTCATCTTGCCAGATAAAGAGACATACGCGACGTGTTTTTTACCTTCGTTGTCGTAACTGAAATACAAGCCTTTGCTGTTGTCGGCCCACTTTACATTGCCAACACTACGATCAAGATTAGGTGTCAGACGTTTAATGTCTGAGCCATCCGGGTTCATCACATACAGCTCAGTGATCTGGTTTGATTTACCATTGTCTTCAAAGCCAGTAAATGCCAACTTTTTGCCATTAGGGCTCATCTTTGGACTGCCCTCTGGGCCAGACATCGCAGTTAGTTCAGTGACTTTTGAAGTTAAGACATCAATCGCCATCAAATCGCTGTTGAAAACGTCAAACTGCGCATCATCGTGGGTATTGGCAGAGACAATGATCTGCTTGCTATCTTTTGTCCAGGCCAGAGCGCCCGCGAAGTCATGTGCACCTGAGGTGATCTGTCTTGGTGACCCGCCAATTGCTGGGACCACATAGACGTGCATATTACCCGGGCGTTTCATTCCGGCACCGTCACGCTGGAATAAAGTTTGGTCGATATACTGAGCATTATCGGCCCACTTAGCATCTTTGGGCTTAAAGTCGAGGCTAAACAGGGGCTTGGATTTGCCCGGCGTAAACATGGAGAAAGCCAGCTGCTTGCCATCTGGCGAGAAGCTCAACCCACTGGGTGTCATGCTGACATCGGTCACCCGTGCAGTAAGGCCAGTGGCCAGATCGCGCATATAAATCTGTACTTTGCCTTCCTTGCTAGAAAGATAGGCCATTTTGGTGCCGTCGGGAGAAAAGACCGGGCTGAAATGGTTTTTAGAATCGGATAGCAATGGCAGGTGTGTCTTACCATCTAATGATACTGTCCAGAGGTTCCTTTTCAGGCTGTCCGTCATGATATCCATGCTGCGGCGTTCATAAACAACTTGCTTACCGTCAGGCATGACCACCGGGTTGGCGGCATACTCGATATTGAACAGATCTTTATAAGTGAGGGTGTTGTTAGTGTGCTCAGACTCAGCAGAAAGTGCGGAACCGGACAATGCCAGCGCAATACAAGATGTTAAAATAGAAAGCTTTTTCATTGTTTTGGTACTCTACTTGTTGTTGTCGTTGACCGTCCATACGCCTGTATAAGAAATATAAACCGTCGCTCGATACATCCCCTATTTATGATATGTTATAACACTTTTTGGAATAGATACGCGGTAAGTGGCAGAATTATCCGACAATTAACTGATACGTCGGATAATTTATGGATAAAAATTTGCTATCTCGCATAGTCACGAGGTATCGTGCCGACAGTTTGATTTTCTAATTTACTCAGAGCTTTCTTTTCGCGGCGCCTCCGCCATGCCGAATATCGTGGGTTCATCAACACATAGTTTAAAATCATGAACAAGTCATACCAATATACCCTGGCTGGGGTGGCCGCTATTTTGCTGTGGAGCGCCGTGATGGGATTAGTCCGTGCTGTAACTGAAATGCTGGGACCTATAGGTGGCGCAGCCTCGATTTATACAGTGGCATCTGTATTTCTGGTAGCAGTGATGGGCGTGCCAAAACTCAGGCTGTATTCGCCACGTTATATCCTGATCGGTGGCAGTTTGTTTGTCGCTTACGAGATCTGTCTGGCGCTGGCACTGGCAATGGCGAACTCGCGGCAGCAGGCTGTAGAGATGCTGGTAATCAATTACTTATGGCCGGCACTGACCGTCCTGATGGCAGTGCTCAGCAGTGGCAAACCATGTAGTAAGTGGGTTTACCCAGGTATTTTTCTGGCCTTTTTTGGTGTCGCCTGGAGTATCACAGGAGAGCAGGGACTGACCTTACAACAAATAGCCACGAATGTGGCCACCAACCCTGTAACCTATGCAATGGCTTTGGTTGGTGCATTTTTATGGGCACTTTACTGCATTTTAACCAAACGTATCGGGAACGGACAAAATGCCATTACCTTATTCTTTATGATGACCGCCGTAAGCTTATGGCTTAAATTCGGACTGAGTAATGAAAGCACTATGGTGTTTGATGCTGAATCCACCGGGTTACTATTGTTGACTGGCGTTGCATTAGGAAGTGGATATGCACTTTGGAATTACGCCATTATTGGTGGCAATATGGTATTGCTGGCTACTTTGTCTTATTTCACACCTGTACTTTCAACGGCACTTTCGTCCCTGATCTTGGGGTTAGTGTTATCACAGAGCTTTATACAGGGCGTATTTATGGTCACTGCGGGATCTTTATTGTGCTGGTGGGTCACTCGTACTCAGTTCAATCAATGAAATGACATGCGTAGCCTAAAATGGGCTGACTGGTATCAGCTGAGTCCAATGGCAGACAGGAACAAATATGAATCATCTCACAGTTTATTTGGTTAATGCTTTTACAGAGCAAGGCAAGGGCGGAAACCCCGCAGGTGTTGTACTAAAGGCCGACGGTCTGACAGACTCTCAAAAGTTGGCCATTGCGCGGTCAGTGGGGTTTTCTGAAACCGCGTTTGTCTCATCAGACAGCGAGGCCGATTTTGCGTTGTCTTTTTTTACGCCAACGGATGAAGTCGACTTTTGTGGACATGCCACTTTAGCAGCGTTTTCTGTGATGTTTGAACAAGAGCTTATCAGCGACGGGGATTACACGCAAAATACCAAAGCGGGTCAGCTTGGCGTAACAGTCGAGGCAAATGGACGCATAGTGATGGCACAAAACCTCCCTCAATATATTAAGCGCTTTAACTACGAAACGATTGCCGACCTCATTGGTCTGGACGTGTCTATATTAAGCGCAACTCAATTGCCAGTCGAAATAATATCAACAGGATTACCGGATATCATTGTACCCGTAGCAACAGGGCATCTGGATAAGATTAAAGTGGACCAGCAGGCCCTGAGCGACTTTTCCCGCCAACACGATGTCATCGGTTTGCATGCGTTTGAGCTGAGTGATGCCGGTGAAGTGTTCACGGCGCGTTGTCGTAACTTTGCGCCATTGTTTGGTATCCCGGAAGAGTCAGCCACAGGAAGCGCCAGTGGGGCACTGGCGTGCTATTTAAATCAATATGTGTATCCTGCCCGGTCCAACCATTTTGTGTTTGAACAAGGACGTGCGATGGGATGTACCTCGCGTATCACCGCTGAACTTGAATCGGATGAGCTGGGGGTCAAGCGCGTGCTTGTCGGCGGGATGGCTCAGATCACAGGCCAGAGGGGGCTGTCTATTTAAGTTGATAGGTCATAACTGTACAGAGCAAAGCCGCTCATCGCTATCTCTTTTAACTTTCTGTTAATTTAGGTAGTCTAGCTGGGATTCAATTTTCGGAGGTATTTCGCGATGTTGCGAATTCTAGTAAGTGCTGGCCTGGGACTGGCAATGACGACTGGTGTGGCCGCCAAAGAGGTGATGACGCCGGAAAAACTTTGGCAGGTAAAACGTGTCAGTGCATTGGGGCTAAATAAAGACAAAACCCACGTCATTTACAAAGTGACTATGCCCAGTGTTGAGATGAACAACTTTGACAGCAAAGTCTATCAGGTGCCGCTCAAAGGTGGAACGCCTCAGCTTCTTGACGCCTACCAGGGACTGCTGGCAAACAGCAAAATCTCGCCTGATGGCAGCAAAAAACTGTTCCACGAAAAGGTTGAAGTGGAAGCCGTGCTGGCATCTGACAGACACAAGGCGCTGACTCAAGCAAATGCCTATGTGTATGATGACCTGAACTACCGTCACTGGGACACCTGGAAAGATGGCAGCTATAAGCATGTGTTTTATCAGGATCTGAAAACAGAAGAAAAAGTCGACATTATGCTGGGGCAACCTTTTGATAGCCCGACTTCTCCATTTGGCGGCGGCAGTGATTATATCTGGGGACCTAAAGGCGAGAATATCTATTATGTGAGTAAAAAGCTCACTGGTGCAGAATATGTTGCCAGCACCAATACCGATATTTATCGTTACAACCTGGCCAGCAAGCAGACGACTAACCTGACACAAAGCAACCCCGGTTATGACAAGTACCCCGCATTTTCGTCAAAGGGGCACCTGGCCTGGTTGCAAATGACCACACCTGGCTACGAAGCTGATAAGAACGACATCATCATCAGAGGTAAGGGTCAAAATATTAATTTGACCGCACACTGGGATGGCACCGTAAACAGCTTTAAGTGGAGCGAAGACGGTAAACACATTTACTTTGTGGCGCCAACCGACGGCACAATCCAGTTATTCCAGGTATCTGTAACTACCAATCCAAAAGCCAGACCGGCTATTAAGCAGCTCACCCGGGGCCAGTTCGATGTGAATGGCATTGTAGCTGCACTGGATAAACAGCTGGTAGTAACGCGTAATAGTATGAACAAAGCGAAAGAAATTTACCGCTTTGATTTAAAAAGCCAAAAGCTGAGCGCACTGACTAAGGTCAATGATGCATTTTATGCCAATATGGACCTGCCAACCGTTAAAAAGCAGATGGTAAAGACCAAAGATGGCCAGGATATGCTGACCTGGGTTATCTATCCGCCAAACTTCGATGAAACGAAGAAGTATCCGACTTTGTTGTATCTGCAAGGTGGCCCTCAGTCTGCACTCTCACAGTTTTACTCTTTCCGTTGGAACTTCCAGGTAATGGCGTCGCAAGGTTATATTGTGGTTGCACCAAATCGTCGTGGTATGCCAGGACATGGGGTTAAGTGGAATGAAGACATCACTCAGGACTGGGGTGGTAAAGTGATGCAGGATTACCTTGATGCCATTGATGAGGTGTCTAAAGCGTCTTATGTCGATAAAACTCGTATCGCAGCAGTCGGCGCTAGTTTTGGTGGTTATTCCGCTTTTTACCTGGCTGGCAATCACGATGGTCGATTCAAGTCCTTTATCGCACATTGCGGTATCTTCGACCTGCGGAGCATGTACGGTAGCACAGAAGAAATCTTCTTCGTTGACCACGAGTTTGGCGGTGCGTACTGGGAGAAAAACGCTGCAACCGATAAAACTTACGGGGCCTTTAATCCAATCAGCTATGTGGATAAATGGGATGCACCTATGTTTGTTATCCACGGTGGTAAAGATTACCGGGTACCGCTGGAGCAGGGGATCCAGGCATTCCAGGCAGCGAAATTGCGTGGTCTGAAAAGCCGCTTCCTGTACTTCCCTGAAGAAAACCACTGGGTACTCACACCACAAAATGGCATTGTCTGGCAACGTGAATTCTTTAAGTGGCTGGATGACACACTTTAATTAAACGATCACGGGCCCGACTATGAGGCCCATGAGCTGTTTATTAAGATTTACTGGCCGAATGACTTCGGTCAGTAATTTTATAGATATTAGATAGTTACGCCTCAGTAATTGCCTTTCTTATTGTTACCAATGCTCTAGAACTCAGGGCACTTCTTTTTTTGTTAGTACTTTTTTTGTTCAAGTGACAATATCTTGCGTATTTTGTTTTATATTTAGGAACAATTTGTGGTAATTTGTTGATTGTTTGGCACTAAGTAAACAAGTAGTTTAAAATCAGGATAATCTACATGGAATCGACAATAAAAAAAGTACTCTTATTCACTTTAGCATCCACTTCCCTGGCTGGGGTAGCGCTTGCGAAGGAGAAGCTGCAACCGCAACCACGTGCAGCTATGGGCGATGTTAGAATTGTGGGTGGGGGGGAAACAATACCATTTGCCTATCCATTTATGGGTAGCCTACAACTTTTTAATGGTGATAACTATGGCCACTATTGTGGCTCTTCTCTGATTGCGCCGAATAAAGTGTTGACTGCAGCTCATTGTGTTGAAGGCTGGAGTGCCAGTGACTTTGCGGTGAGGTTTGGTGGTCATGACCTGACAGATGAAAGTCAGGGGCAGCTCTATAAAGTAACTGATATCGTCATGCATGAACGCTATCGTGATCAATATAACTATAACAATGACATTGCGGTTCTTACTCTGGAATCACCTGTTGAAGGGATAACACCGATTGAACTGGCAGACCCTGAACTGAAACGCAGTTATGTTGTGGGTGAGAACTTTAAAGTGATGGGGTGGGGGGCGCTATATGCAGGTGGCCCTTCGCCAGATAAACTCCATGAAGTGGACGTGCCTTATATCTCAAACGAGGTTTGTAATGATGCCCAGCATTACAACGGTAGCATTTCAGATAGTATGATTTGTGCCGGATTCGATGAGGGAGGTAAAGACTCTTGTCAGGGGGACAGTGGCGGCCCTCTGATCGTCAATCGTGATAGCCGTTGGATCCAGGTTGGTGTCGTTAGCTGGGGAGAGGGGTGTGCTTATGAATTCAAACCTGGTGTATATGCTGATGTTGCTGCTTTAAATGAGTGGGTGATTCGAAATCAGCAGTACGTAGGGTTCCAAGCTGCTGATACAGTACTCGCAGACAAGCCAGATACTACAGTGTCAATTGCCTTAAAAAACAAGTCAGACCTTACAGTTGATATCGCAGCTATTCTGCTATCTGACGCGTCTGCAGGTGTGAGTATCGCATCTGAAAACTGTACTACTGCTGCGATTGAACCAGGTCAGCAATGCGATGTATTGGTTTCTACATCGGACAGCATTAAAGAGGGGCAGTTTACCTTGAGCGCTGAGCTGGTAAACCAGGACGTATCGTCGCGCAGCCATACCTATAACTACGAGAAGATCCCAGCCAGCCAGGTCGATATCAACGCACACATGTCTTCAGAGTCTTTCGTGCAATGGTACACAGGTGGTGACGCACCGTGGTTCATCAGTGAAGAGACTGCTGCGGACAATACGCAAACACCACTTCTGGTGAGTGGTGACATAACAGACGGGTCGGAAACCCCAGAGTTGAATGAGTCGTCACAGAAAACTATTTTGATGGCTGAAATCAATCATGATCTGGCTATGGGCATTGATTTCGAGTACCTGCTTTCATCGGAACTTGGCTATGACTTTTTCACTTTTTATATCAACGGTGAACAAGTGCTAAGACAGAGTGGTGAATCCAATTCGTATGAGTCAGCTTCATTTGAGTTGGGTAAAGGCTTAAATACTGTGATGTTTGAGTACTTCAAAGATGGCTCCGTCAGTGATGGTAATGATAATGTTGTGCTCAAAGCACTGAACATAAAAATGCGTGAAAATCTAAGCCCTGCTATCAAGCTTGCAGAGGCAGAACTCAGTGTAAGAAGTGGTATGGAGATTACCCTTGATGCAACTGGGACAAGCGATCCGGAAGGAAACAGTTATACGCTGGCCTGGACTGATATCAATGCACCTGAAACTGTATTGAGCACTGAAGAAGCGTTTAGTTTTGTAGCGCCGTTAGTCAATGAGACCGTAACTCAGGTATTTGAAGTCACTGCAACTGATGAGTACGGTGCAGTATCTAAACAACATGTTACTGTGACCATCGATGAAAACAAGCAACCAGTGATCAATGTCGCTGAGGCGAGCATTGAGGTTCGAGGTGGCTCTGAGTTTACACTAGATGCAAGTGCGACGATCGATCCTGAAGGCGATGCGTTGTCTTACACTTGGGTAAATCTTTCAAGCGATGACTCGGCATCTATTGCTGAGACAGCCATCATGAATTTGAAGGCGGGTGAAGAGCAGATTGGTCAAACTCTGGTGTATGAGTTCACAGCAGAAGATGAGTATGGTGCCAAATCGTCACAGTTGTTTACGGTAGCGATTGTTGAAAACAAAGCACCCCAGGTTACGTTGACAGCCAACTCAACTTTGGTTGCCGCGGGTCAAAATATTGAACTAAACGCATCGGCTTCTGTTGACCCGGAAGGTGATACGCTGACATACAGCTGGGAACAAGTATCCGGGACCAGTGTGAATGTTTCTGGTAGTGACGCACAATTAAGTGTAACAGCACCTGATATCACTCAGAGTGAGGTGCTTGAATTTGCCGTTACAGTAACTGACTCTTTTGGCTTATCGTCAACTGAGACCATTAAAGTTGCTGTAGAAAAGTCTGCCAGTAGCAATAATGTAACCGCAGAACAGCCTAAAAAGGACAGCGGTTCTTTTGGTTCCTTTGCCTTGTTGCTGATGTCTTTGGCGTTGTTTACTCGTCGTATTAAGAAGTAACCAACCCTGAGATTTTTTAGAGGCATTACAATTGTCTAAACATGCAAAAATACCGTCACTATCAATGTAGTGGCGGTATTTTTTTGATCATATCAGCCCGTTCTGCTTTATCGGCGCCAAGGGCGGGTGGATAATGGTAAATCAGTGCGATCCGATTAGTCGGTTGCCTGGCAGTTCTTAACCCTGCGTACGCTTTGTAATGCCCGGTAAAGTCTTTGTTTGTCTTTGCCTGTTAAGTTATCGGTGACTAGCACAGCATTAAAAACAGGCTCCAGTTCCGGGGTTAAGTTGCCATGTTTTGCCAGGTGACTGGTCAGTGTTTCGAGTATGGCTGAGCCGAGATGATTCAGGCTATGTCTTAATTTGGTGAGATCGGCCGTTTTGTTGGGCACGCCTTCAGCCAGCCATTGTGCGCGATATCGATATTGAATCGCCTTGGCCGCATCCATCTGTGCCTGAAAAAATGCCTTCACACTATTTGTATCCAGGCATTGCTGTCTGGCTTGTTCCAGCGCTTGTGAGAGCACTACAACTTCACGGGATAAGTCTTCAATGGGTTTGTGCTTGTTGGCTTTAAATAGCGCCACAGACTGCATTTGAGCAAGGCGCTTATCAATTAACGAAAACACAGATTTACCGGAGTCCGATCGTGCATTTATTTGTGTTTGAGCTTGAACCACGACCTGTTTTAGTGCTGTGCGTGCTTCGTCCACGTTGACTTTGTGAGGCCGTTTTTCCAACTTCATTAAGGCAAATAAGGTTTGGTTATCTGCGTTATCCTGAATGCCCACTTCACGCAATGTCAGCTTAGGATACACTGCTTTAAGTGCACAACTGCCGATTGCAACTGTGTTTTGATTAAATTTTCCATCAGCGAGTAGGCGAGCCGCTTCGTTGGTGCCTTTTGGCACAGGTTTGGTTTTTATCTGATGCACACTGAGCCACCGGTTGATCTGTTTCAGAGCTGCCGGGTGAGAGGCTGCATGCGTAATTTTACTGGTGTTGTTTAATCCGAATACACACATTTCGATGGGCATATGCACAGACGCTTTGAGTTCAATGACCCGATAGTTGCGCATTGCATTCACAATGGCCGGGACCAGTTGCCCTTCGATGGTGGAGTTGGCCAGTGCGCTGAAAGCCCACGCATTATTTTCAGCAGCTGTTGCGTAAGTATTATCAGGCGTGCCCGAGTAAAGGCGTTGAAAGGTCTCTGCGTTACGGTCTGCCAGCAAGTCGAGAGCTGCGTGATTAAAACTTCCAGGCCCAGCTTGTACGTATACTGGGGCTGCCTCGGCTATGACTGCCGACAGTAAAACAGATGAAGCAAGTAAGTGAGATAAAAGGCGCAATTGTAAAGGTTTCCAAAGATATATCAGACAACAGGCATGCTAGCAAAATTGCAACTGCGTGTCTCAATAAGAGAGGGTTTTAGACTGTGTTTAGCATTTTATAAATCAGCAGGTGTGAGACATGGTGGTCGGCGTTAATCTGTACTGAGACCCGTCGGGTGTGCTTTAATTTAAAGGTGACTTTTAACATCCTGACTTTTGTAGATCAGTTATCTGCCTGAATGGTACAAGGGCCGGGATTACGCCGGCGCTTTTGTCTTATTCTTACTCGCACTCAAGCTTTGTGCCTCCACAGTACTATGGAGAGGCGTTTGGATTAAGCTGCTCGTCAATGAGGTATAACAACAGCATGGCTTTATGCCATTGCTGGGTTAGCTGCCACATATCGGACAAACCATTAATATTGCGGACCATATTGTCAATTGGCAAAGTAGCGTTGGTGCCGGCAAGGATCAGATCGTCTTTGACGTCGTCGTGTAGCTGTTGCAGTGCTCTGAGAGCGGCCTTAAACGATTCTGTGTTCATTGATGGTGTTTCTAAGCTGGTCTTCATAAAGTGGCCTAGCTGAGACTGATATTCTTCGAGCTGGGCATGCAGTTCAGGATGTTCGGCTAATGCTTTTTGTGGTTGTAGCTGAGCGAGCTTTTCAACACAATGGCAGCAGGTAAACAGGTAGTGTTCAATGCGCATTAATTTTGCCAGTAAACCCGTGGTTTCTTCAGACAGAGCTGATTGCTCAACAGTAACAATGAAATTAGTAATGTGCTGGCATAACATCTGGATGGTATGTATTTCCTGCTCTATGGCCAGGCTATCGAGAGGTTGCTGGGATTTTTCGTATTGTGCCAGCAGTTTATCGGCAACTAGCTTAGTTTCGAGCAGCACTGCATTGGTTGCCAGTGCCGGGGTCTGGGCAATGTTTCTATCCAAAAAGCGTGGCCGGGAGGCCGTTTCCTCGGCGCTACAAAAGCGTTTCATCAAAAACTCAGCCAAGCGATTGTTGAGTGGAAAAATGAGCATCACGCCTAACACGTTAAACAGGGTATGAAATAGTGCCAGAGACAGTGCAGGGTTGGCTGTCAGGTTAAAAAAGCTGGTGAGCTGGGTTATCAGGTAAAATAGTACGGGCAATATTGCAAAGGCGACAAGTGCCGTGAGTGCATTAAAAACGACTTGAGCCGCAGCCACGCGCTTGGCATTAGAGGTGGCGCCAATAGCTGCCAGTACAGAGGTTGAGGTAGTACCAATGTTCGCACCTATGACCATGGCTCCAGCCGCATAGAGACCTATCATGCCGCTGGCTGCTGCCGTGATAGTGAGCGCAATGGAGGCGCTGGACGACTGTGTAAGTGTGGTCATGACAATACCGACCAGTAGAAATGTCAGCATACCGGTCAGACCCTGAGCAGTGAACTGGCTTAGGTCAAACCTTGTGACGACATGTTCAAATGCGCCTTTAAGTATATCTATGCCAATGAAAAACAAGCCAAAGCCGACCAGTGCGAGCCCTGCGGATGCGAGCCGGGTTTGTGGTCGAAGCAGTTTCATCAACGCGCCTAAACCAATTAGAGGTAACGCAATGGCTTGAATATTGAACTTAAAGCCCACTGCGGCAACCAGCCAACCAGTAACGGAGGTGCCAACATTGGCACCATAAACTATGCCCAGTGCCTGATGCATGGTTATGAGGCCGGCATTAACGAAACCCAGCGACGCCACGGTGACTGCACTGGAAGATTGGACCAGCGCGGTCATACAAAAACCTGAAGCGATGCCCCGCTGCGGGGTTTTAGTCCAGGTCGCCAGTACTTTACGTAGCGAACTTCCCGCAGCGAGTTTCAGGCCGTCGGTCATCATACCGATGGCAACCAGGAAAATCCCCAGGCCGCCAAGCAAACTGCCTAATAACTGAAATGTCTCTGCCATTGCTTGCCCCATTTTATTGGGCAAACATCACAGAAATAAGCAGCTTGCCCGTATCACTTAACTGTCATAAAAGTATCAAGTTTCACAAAATGGCGGTTGTTTGAGGTCAACTTTTGCCACAGTCACAGGTTTACAAAGATATAAATAGTATTGCCTGCAAGTCAGAGGTTAGCAAGAAAGGGCTAATTTTCAGTTGTTTGGAAACCATGCTATAGCTGTTTCTGTAAAGTGTGACTTGTGTCGCACTTTTTTAACTGTTAAAGTGCGACAAGTGTCACATCAAAAGAATAATAGAGATGAAACCCAACACCACCGAACTAGAAATCCTCAAGCTACTGTGGCAACAGGAGCCACGTACTGCAAAAGAGATTCACGACGCCATCGCTGATCGTTTCAACTGGTCATATTCTTCAACACGTAAAACACTTGAGCGCATGGGCGATAAGGGTTTGTTGAGCATTGGTGAGCAAGGCAATAAAAAGTCGTACACCGCGAAGGTTGAGAAAGTACCCACTTTGGCCGCTTACGCTCAGGAATTTGCTAAAAATGTACTGGAACTGGATGGCCCATTACCAGTTGCTATGTTTGCTGACAGTCGTTTGATTGAATCACAGGAGCTGGAAGAGCTCGAGCACTTGCTGGAATCATTATCTGAGCAGGATAAGCGGGGCTAATAAAATGAGTTTGGCAACGTTACTTTCTCTTCTTCTCTCGGTACTGGTGTGGTGCCTCGTATGTGGTGCCTTGGTGCAGGTGGGTCGCTTTCTGAGTCGTCACCACCCGTTCGCCCCCGGCCTATGGTGGGCATTGTTAGTGCTCAGTTTTGTGCCTTTTGCACCGCTCCCTGAGATGACGCTGGATGAAGTGATCCCGACGGTGTTGTATGACTTTAGTGAGCAGGCGGGAAAGCTGCAGTTAAGCACTGAGATAATGCTGACGACTGAGAACCAATGGAACGATTTGTGGATATTTATCGCGCTGATATTCGTGATGGTACTGCAAAGCATTCGTAAGGGGATGTGTTTACTCAACAAACTTGCCAGCCTGCGCGCTTTAATGAGCAGTGCCGAGCCGCTCCAGGCAGATCTTAGTGCGTCTTTTTCATCGCTTACTCAGATCAAAGGCCGTCAAGTGCCCGTATACGTGCTACCTCTGAATTGTACGGCGTTTGCTATGGGGGTTAAAAAGCCGACTATCGTGATGCCGCAATACTTTGCGACTTTACCTGAATATAAACAGAGGACTCTGCTGCTGCATGAAGTAACGCATCTGGCTCACAGAGATCATATTGCCCTTATGGTATGGCAAGTACTCAAATGCCTGTTCTGGTTTAATCCAGCTATTGCGAGGATGGAAGCAGCGTTCATTAATGCCATGGAGGCACGCTGTGATGCGCAAACCATAGGACGTTACGGCATTGATCGGCAACAGTACGCAGCCACTTTACTGGATGCCCTGAAGCACAGCACACTAAACAAGACACCCAATGCAGTCGCCGGGTTTGCATCGCAGGCATTATCCCTGGCTGATTATAAAAGTCGCCTGGTGCAAATCATGAAGCCAGTGAAAACGCGGCATCGTTTTGTCACACTTAATATACTGGCGATCGCCATGTTTAGCGCTTTCGTCTCTTTCCAGGTGAGACCCTTATTAAGTCCTCAGACACCTAACTGGCAACTACCAATGAATGATTACAAGATCAGTTCTCACTTTGGTCACGTATGGGCCTTTCGTAATCACAAACCTCACGGTGGGCTTGACATGGTTGCAGCAAAAGGTACGCCTCTTGGCGCGATGGCAACGGGAAAAGTGCTGGTGGCCGATGAGATAACCCTGGCAAAAAATTACGGTAAAACGGTACTGATCCAGCACAGCAATGGTTACCAGAGTTTATATGCCCATCTGGATAGTATTGCTGTGTCACAAGGTGACTGGGTATCTGCTGGAGAGGTCATCGGCACTTTAGGTGACAGTGGCCGGGTGACCGGGGCTCATCTACATCTGGAGATCCTGGCTGACGGAAAACGCCTTGATCCGCTGAGTATTTTTCCAAAGGACTAAATTATGAAATACCATTTGATGATCGCCATACCTCTGGGCATGGTGTTAAGCACCCTTGTGTCTGATTTACCTGAACAGGCCTCTGAGCAATGTGATAATGTGGATACGTCAGTTGTCGCTGAACAGAAGCCTAATGTGAACCAGAACAATGGCAAATCGGTGTTGGCTCAGCAACCTGCCGCCGCTCAGTCACCCGCTGCGCCTGAGCATTCACCAAACACTGAGCACAAGATCCTGACGCTGTCAGCGGGCCAGTCTTTCACTGCTTTGCTGAAACCTTATGGTGTGAGCGAACGGCAGGTGTTTAGTTTACAGAAGTTAATGGCACCTGAGGTGAACCTGAGTCAGCTACCGGTTGGGCAAAAGATAAAAATTGATATCACAAAAGGCAAACTGAGCTCTATTACCCTGGCAACCGGATTCGCGCAGCGCCTGAATGTGTCGATGACGGGCCAGTGGCACAAGCGTCTCTATCAACTGGACACTCGTCAGGCCCAGTCTGTCCATGATGTCGCAATCACACAAAGCTTATATGAGTCACTGGTTGAGGATTCTGTGCCATTGGATGTGATCAATCAGACCATCACGGTGTTTTCACACTTTGTGGATTTTCAGCGCGAAATACATCAGGGCGATGCATTAACTATGATGTACGACAAAGCTATTTTATCGGTGAAGGATGGCCTGCAACAGCAGCTTGAAAAAGCGGGCCAGCTAAAGTTCGCCAGGTTGCAAAATCAGGGAGAGGATCTGGCTGTATACCACCATCACACTGAGGGCGGGCAAAGCGGCTTTTACTTTGCTGATGGTCGCCCGGCACAAAGCTTTTTACTTAAAACTCCGTTAAATGGCGCGCGATTATCGTCAACTTTTGGTAGTCGTAAACATCCTATTCTGGGATACACCCGTTTGCATGCCGGGCTTGATTTTGGCGCACCTGTTGGTACACCTATCTTTGCTGCCGGTAACGGGACTATTAAAAAAGCAGGGTGGGGAGGTGGCTTCGGCAATCGGGTTGTGATCCGCCATGCGAATGGCTATGACACGCTGTATGCACACCTTAATGGGTTTGCAAAGGGAGTGAAACCAGGCACCCGTGTCAGACAGGGGGAGGTAATTGGCTATTTGGGTAACACAGGATTGTCTCAGGCGCGTCATTTACACTATGAAGTGCACAGGCATGGCAAACCCATTAATCCATTATCCCTGAGGCAGGTAAAACAGCAACGTCTTGACGGCAGTCAGCTGGCTGATCTCCAGCAGAGTATCGCGCGTGTACATCAAAATCCACTGCTAAATCAGTACGTTTCGGCCATACCGGTAGCTGATAAGTTGTAACTTTGGATGGGAGATATGAACAGTAGAGCCTGTTTATGCTCTACTGTTCAAAAATCAGCGAGCTGGCTACTCAACCACGTAATGGCGGTTGTTTAGCTCTAGTCTGAGTACATTATTGTTCAGATAAGAGTAGGTCATCGGGCGATTAGCTGCATCAACCTGACCCTGGTTCTCGATGGTATTTTCTTTGATTAAGTTAGGGGTAGCCGTATTCGTTGCATAAAGCTTAATCCCGTAACTAAGTGGGTGCACAATGAGGTTTTCACTATATTCATGGGCATCGCCACCAGATATCGTATTGTCTTGCTGCGCTGGATTACGGGCAAAAATACCGTTTTCCCCTGCGTATAGAATATGGTTATTATGAATCTTCAAACCGTCGCCATCTAGCATCATGCCATTGCCGCCACTACGATAGATTAGGTTGTCTGATACTGTCACATGATCACCGCCAACCTGAATACCAGTGTTCTGATATTTAGGATCGAAGGGACTTACGCCAGTGCGGTAGATTTTGTTGTTGCGGATCGTTGCATCCCCAGCCACTGAGTTAAGCTGGATGCCATCGGCACCAATGTTTTCCAGGGTGTTGTTGTAAATATCCACGTCAGTTAGCTTATGCGGATATACCGTTGTTGCGACACCATCACACTCCAGCTTGCGGCTCTTCCCTGTGTAGCCGATGTACATGCCTTCGCCTGTTTCTGTGTCGTGAATGTAGTTGTGGTGAACGCTGAGTCCACGCATTGTGAAGTTTTCCTGCCAGGTGGCCGGATCGCAGGTTGGATCTGTTTTAATCAGCAAGCCTGCAAACCGCGCGCGGTAGATCTCTAGATTATCAATCTCAATGTACTCGCTTAGCCCACCAATGCCTACTGTGCCGCCAAGACGCATACCATAGCCAGCTTCATCACGGCTGCCGGTAATGCGCAATTGAGAGGATTTCTCCACGGCAATACTGTACTCGTAAGGTGTAGTTGTAACCGTGCCATTTTCGTTGCGGATCACGACCGGGTTACCTGCTTCACCGTGCACATTGCGAATACGCAGCGGACCACGTTCCCCGGCTGCCAGGCAGATGGTGTCACCAGCAACCACTGCCAGCGCGTCGCCATCGATCAAATGATGGCTTGAAGGGATCACAATGTCGCATTGAGAGGCCAGGGCCTGAGGAATAGCACATAACGCCATCGCGCCAGAGATTAGAGTTAACGTGAGGGTTTTCGTGTCTTTCATTGCTTCTTCCTTATTGAAGTCGTCGTTACACTTATACCAATTTGCTTAATTAAGTGTTCTAATTTGAGGCGAGAAAATATCGTCGATAACAAGGAAAAAATTTTGCTATTTAGTTGTTCTAAATGAGAAATTTTTAACGCCGTTAGCGTCATATTTGCTCCTTCAAATTGAACGGGTATTAAGTGAAATTGGTATATTATTGTTCAACGAAGATACCACAGCAGAATGCGTTAATATCCTGCCTGTTTGGGGGGGAGCGCTGCTGCTCACATGGTTAAAGATGGGGTCATACAGCACCTGAGTCACAGGCAGGTGCTGACACATTTGTTGCCATCGACAGCATTCCATACCTCAATGCAGGCAAGGTTATCAAGCTGACGGGTATCATTCGTCAAAACGCATTGTGCTATTAAATGAAATACTTGTCTATTATTTAGGTAATATTTTGTTACTCGTTTTGAATGATGTTGTTAAGTATGGCCAGCTCGTTATTGGTATTGATCTGCACCCAGAGCGGGAAGTGATCGCTCAGCTCATAGGTCCATTTACTCTCAGGGATGCCGGTATCATCGAATAACGCTGCCATCAGACCATTGGCGGCAAAGTCAATTACACCGCCCTAGTCGGCGTAACTAAACGCATGTCTGGCACGATGCAGAATTTGGTCATAGCGTTTATTACCGGCACTTGCTGCTGTGTCATTGATGTCTACCAGCGCCACTGGCATCTGTAATCCGCTTGACTGGGTGAGCGCCTGGTAATAGCGATCACCAATTCGGGGGATGTTGAAATCTCCCACTACAATGAGATCTTCATCAAATACCGTGTCAGCGTTGTCTATCCAGCGGCTTTTTATCCAGTCGCCAAAACTGGCCAGCTCCTGTTCGCGACCCGGGCGGGTGCCCCAACGGGCATGCATGGCCAGCATCATGAAATCAAAACTGCCAGCTTTGAATGAGGCCATATAGGGGGCACGCCACCAGGATTGCTCGCTGACGTACTGATCACCTACTTTTTGCCTGTCGGGCTGCGCTTCTGCGGCGAGGCCGGTAAACTGGACCATGCGCTTGTCATATACAAAGGCGGTGCGTTCCCAGTTGCCGCCAAAGTCACTCTGCCAGTCACTGATCACAAATTGCCAATTCGGACCCAGCATATGCATCACGCGTTTGAAGTCGGTTAAATCATCTCTTAGCTCGGTAATGGCAATGAGATCAAACTGGTAAAGAATACGCGTGATCAGAGCAATGGCCAGCTCACTGCGGCTGCGTTTGCCAAAGTCGCGGATATTCCAGGTGGCAATATTCAGGGTTTCATCCAGCATTGAGGGAGGAATATGGCTATCTTCAATGCGCTCTACAAGTAATTTTAGTTTTTTGGCTGTGGCTTTTGAAAGGTGTGTCAGTTCCATGGGTTACCTTGAACGGTGATGAATAGATTCATAAAGCTAGACCAATTTGTAATAAATACCAGTGGCTTACTGTGTCAGCCATATTTTTAATAGCAGGTTTGTGCAACAATGGTAAACTGAATAAAATAACATATCTCAGGAAAGAGAATGAAAAAAAGACTACTACTGCTTCCAGCAATGATGTTACTTGGTGCCTGCTCAGACAGTGAAGTGGGCGATGTATCTCTTGGTCTGTTTACATTGAAGGACATCAAGTTGCATTCAATGACGGATCCGATTGTCACAGGCGTAACGTGTCATGTTGCCAGCATTGAGGCCGATCTTAGTTTGTCAGATCCCAGCGACAGCTCTATTGCCTGTCGTCAGACCGGAGAAATCACGCCTCAAATGATAGCCCAGATAGACAAAAGCAAGTCTGGTGAAGTGGTGTTCAAACAGTCAAAAAGTGTGTTTTTCAAAGCCATGAAGGTCAGGCGTATTTATGATTCCGAACATCAGACCTTGATGTACCTCTCTTATACCACTAAAGAAACCTCGGGTAGCTTTAAACATAGTTTGTCGACGGTGCCTTTATGGGGCACGCAGGCTTATTCTGAGAAAGCCATTAACCCCTAGAGTCACTACGCCATGACTGGGCAGGTGGTCGCGTTGGTGATTAACAAAGTGTTACCCGAGTACCTTGCTTGCCTATGTCGGTCTGTATAAACTGACGCGTTTTCGTGCCAAAAGAAGCCTGATAGCTCTGCAAGCTGTTCAGGGAAGAGCAAAAAGTTGAGTATTATGAAGCAGCTATACATCATATTCGCCATCGTTCTGATGGTTTGGTTTAATCCTGTCCAGGCACTCGGTGAGCGTCCTGATGTGACTATTTCGTCTGCCCCAGGTTGGGTTACTAAGCAGCCATTAACGGCATTACCTGAAAGCCTGCGCAAGCCGCTTCATTATCGACTGGTTGACAGTCAGGTGAGTGACAATGCAGAGCAGACGTCCTTTTCTCATAACCGCTATGTGTTTACCGATGCTGCCGGCGTTCAGGAAGGCAGTACTGTCAGAGTGCGGTTCAATCCAGCGTATGAAAAACTGGTATTTCACAATGTCACTGTCTTTCGCGATGGCACAGCGGTTTATCAGTTAGCCCCGCAGGATATTAAAGTGATCAACGCGGAAGATGACCAGCAAAATAATATGTATCTGGGTTTGTTTGATGCCCTGATCTTGCTTCAGGATATCCGCGTCGGTGACGAACTTGACTACAGCTACAGTTTGTCCGGAAAAAACCCGGTATTGGGTGATCGTTTCAGCTACTTTGATAACCTTGGCTGGGGCGTTGCGGTCGATCTGTTGACCTTTAAGCTCACCTTACCAGATGATAAACAAGTAGCGCACAAAGTATTCGGTAACCCTAATGCCGAGGTGCAACACCAGAAAAGCGATGGTACGCAAACCTTTACGGTTCGTGTCGAAAACAGCGTAGCTCATACCGTTGAAAACGAACTACCTGGCTGGTTCAGCCCTTTTCCTTATATTCAATTCACCGAGTTTAATTCCTGGCTGGAAGTGCAGGACTGGGCGGCGCAATTGTTTCAGGTAAACACTGAACATAGTCCAGAACTTAAGGCCTATATCGCTGAACTTAAAGCATTGCCAAAGCACCAGGCAATTGAGCAAGCGATCACCTTTGTACAGGATGAAATCCGTTATCTGGGCCTTGAGCTGGGTGTCAATTCGCATCAACCTAACATGCCTCACCAGGTATTTGAGAAACGTTTTGGTGACTGTAAAGATAAAACGCTGCTACTGAATACCTTGCTGCGTGAGCTAGATATAGACGCCCAACCTGCCTTGGTGTCGACGGATAAACGTGCCCATATTAGTGAGTATTTGCCAACGCACAGCGCCTTTAACCATGTCATTACTCACTTTACATTGGATGGCGAGACATTCTGGGTTGATCCGACGATTAACTATCAGGGCAGCAGATTGTCTAGTTTGTATCAACCTGATTATGGCAGCGCTTTGCTGGTGGATAGCCAGTCAGGCGCTCTGACCACAGTAACCGTAAAATCGGCACGCCATGGTATTGATATTAATGAGATGATTATCGCCCCTGATTATGTGTCGCCCGTACAATGGCGGATTGAGTCACAGTATTATGGCTGGCAGGCTGAACGATTGCGATATCAGCTGGCCTCTTCAGAAAAAAAGGTGTTTCAGGAGCATTCGCTAAACTATTACGCGCAATTTTATCCTGGCGTACAGGTAAAGGCACCGATTAGCTTTGCAGATAATCGCCAGGACAACGTGATCACTGTGGTGGAATCTTACTGGGTGCCTGATTTCTGGCAACCACTTGAAGATGGGGCTGCTGAATTCTACCTTGCCGCAGGGAATGTCAGCCAATACGTTAAATTACCTCAAACCGTGCGCCGTAAGCAGCCACTGGCCAAAGTATATCCACTGTCTTTGTCTCAGCGTGTCACCTTGCTCATGCCATCAGATATTGACTTCAGTGCGTTGGCCTATCAAAAATCCTTTGCCGATCCTTATGTGCGAATCGACAGTGCCATGGAGTATGACCGCCGCCGAGTGACTTTTCACGCTCAGTATGAGGCCCTTCAGGAGTCCGTGCCGGTTGAGGCGGTGCCTGCGCACCTAAGTAAGCTGAAACAGGCCAACAAGTATAGTGGTTTTGGCGGCACAGTCAGCGAAGTGACGACTAACCCTCACTACACCTTATTTAAGGATTTTGTTAAGCAACTTGAGAACAAAACTAAGATGAAATTTGTCGGAGAATCACTATGAAGCGCATATTAAGTCTGCTGGTTTTAATCTTGGTTGTGTCTGGGTGTGCGTCCACCAAAAAAACCGCTTTTATTGAATCGTCAGCATCGGTTTATGAAGCGAACAAAAAGGTGGAGTATGTGCTGAATAACCCCAACGAAAATGCATTTTTAGAACTCATCGACCGAGATGCAAGTGAAACTTATGTAAAAAATGAACTGGGAATAGACGATCCCAAGTTTGCGTTGAAAAGTGCGTTCGTCTCAGCCGGGGCGATGATGGGCTTGTCTTCATTTGACCACATTTTCTATACCCACAGTCGTGAGCAAGGTGACTACTGGCTTAGCCAGTATATCTTCTCGCATGACAACGGTACCTTTGCGCTGGTGGATATTACCCTCACAAAACAAGGCTATAAATTGGTTGATGTGAACAACCGAAGCTATCGCTCCAGCGTAGTGCGCTTTTTCGCGCAATATGATCAGCAGATTGAAGCGGCCGGACACGAAGAAGTGGTAACAGCGATCACGGATCTTATGGAGAAAAAAGAATCGCAGTTGGCGCTGGAAAAGTACCAACAATTGCCCTCAGAGCTAAAATCATTGCCCATTGTCCATGAAACCTTATTTCGCTCTATAGAAACCTGTGATGGTAAGCAGCATCAGGAATTATGCAAAACCTTGCTTCAGGAGGGGGAACAGGCCTATCAGGGCTTATTTGAAGCAAATCTGTATCGCACTATGGGGCAATATGAGCAGGCACTAACTAAATTTGAACAGCTGCCTGAGGATATTCGTTTTAGCCCGCCAATTTTGATGGAAAAAGCTATGGTGCTGGCTCACCTTGGACAGAAACGCGAAGCGTTTGGTATCGCTTTAGATGCCTTGTATCGTAATGCTTCAGGCGCATATGGTTATCTGATCATGTTACAGGTTGCGTTCATCACTGGTGAACACGATGCTGCAGTTGAGCTACTGACTTTTATGAAAGACATCTTTGAGATTCAGTTTTCTGAACAAGAGCTGGCAGATATCAGTAACAGTGAGAGTTTCCTGAATTCAACGCAGTATGCGCAGTTTAAACACTCTTATCTATAACACCAGGATGTAATCTATGTGGATAAAAAATACCGTGCTGGAAGGGCAGTATATTCGATTAGAGCCGCTGTCAATTGAGCATGTTGAAGAGTTGCAGGAAGCTGTGCAGGATGGTGAAAGCTGGAAACTCTGGTATGCCAGTGTGCCTGCTCCGGAGCAAATGCAAGGGTATGTCGAAAAGGCACTGAGTAAGGTGGGTGAAGATCAGATAACTTTTGTTGTCAGGTCTATTGCCAGCGGTCATATTGTAGGAACCACACGCTACTACGATATTAAACCTGAGCACAAACGCGCTTCGATTGGGTATACCTGGTATAGCGCTGCAGTGCGTCGTACGCCGGTTAATACCGAGGCAAAATTACTGTTAATGGAAAATTTGTTTGAGCAGTGTGGGGCACTCTCTTTGGAGTTCAAAACGCACTTTTTCAATCATGCTTCAAGGCAGGCCATTGAGCGTCTTGGCGCTAAACTGGATGGGGTGCTCAGAAGCCATCAGATTCTGTCTGATGGCTCTATCCGTGACACGGCAGTGTATTCCATTTTGGCCAGCGAATGGCCTGCAGTGCGCAATCACCTTAAAGCAAAACTCACAGCCCGTTAAAACGGGCTGTGCAGCTCTAACCTGTGTTCACCAATCTTAATGTCTTTGAACCTGGGTTCAACAATCTCAAAGTTGTCAGTTTTAAGCGCTTCCAGCAGGTCTTTTGATTGTGCTCCATAAACTTTTTGGTCCATGTAGCCAGATTGCCAGCCCTGCACGCCATCAATAACACCCAGATAAAACACCCTTAATTCCACCCGGTGCTGAGTATTAGCAATAAACAGATATTCTGCCTCAGGTGTATTGTCCAGCTGAATGGGTCGTAACATAAGTTCAGTCGCGTCATTGAACAAATGCGTGTTGTGTCTTGCGAATACTTCCAGTGCAGTCACTAGCTTCTGGGGCAATGCCTGTTTCTGTGCATCTGGCATGTCAATCAGGTCTAATAAGGTTTGTGTCGTCAGGGGCTTAGTTTCCAGGGTCAACGCGGTGTGGATCCGACGCTTTAGTTGCTCGTCATCGATGTTATTTTGCAGTGATTCGAGTGCCGTCAGTCCTTTTCGGCCCAGCTCGTTTACCAGATAACGAGGGTCAAAATCAGCTGGCTGAGTGATCCCTGCGCTGAGGCGGTCTATCTGAGAATTGACACTCATGCCACGAAAGTCAAGCAAGGGCGTTTGGGTGGTAATCAGCAGTCCAAGCAAACTTAAAGTTACCGGTCGGTTTACTGTGCTCAATCTGGTATACCAGGTGGCTTTGTGCGTGATCAACTGCCACACATAGCCCACGCAAACTGTCATGCTGACTGAGGCAATGAGTACTGCCCACAAGCGGGCCAGGCTGAGGCCGTATTGCTCTATTCTGAGGTATAGTCCCCAGCCGCTGAGTGCAAGATAGCAGGGGAGCAGGAGCAGCCCGAGTGCAATGAAATGGCGATACCAGGGACGCTGAGTCAATGCCTCACCCGACAGGTTAAGGCACAAGACGATGGCACCAACTAACACAAAGATAAGGCTGCTGCCGCCATTTTGCCAAAGTGTATCCAGCTCGCTGAACAAAACCGCCACGAAAAACAGCATGGCCACAGCGATCAGTACAGGTAACAACAGGGTGGCAAAGTTACGGCATATGGCAAACAACTGATTCGCCAGATTACTTCGGCTGCGTGCCTGGATAACGCCAATAGCCTGGCTTAATGTGATGGCCGGGTAATAAAACCAGGGCTCAGAAAACAGCTCGGTGAAAAAACTGATTTCGATGACTTCGAACAAACTGGCCCATAGCATCAACAGCATAAGCACAGATAAAGTAAATAGCTGTGCTGCTGCAAACACCAACAGAAAACGCCCCATGGCCTGGCTCAGCAGATCATAGCTGGGCAACCAGCGCTTCCGGCTGTTCTGGGTAAGCCATGGAATAAGCAATACTGAAGCCAGGAAGATTATCAGCGGATACGGCCACGCTTGTGATGGTATGGGTGCGCGCCCGGGAAGTAACTGGTTGCCCACATAAAAGCCACACAGCGTGAATAGCAGCGCATATATTCCCAGTTGAATATAAAAAGGTCTGTTGAGCTGGGTGAAGCTCGAAAAAATGAGTGTAGAAGGCAGAAAGATCACCAACGAATAGGCGGCAAACAGCCAGTGTGGTGATTGGCCCGGCCAAAATGCGAAGTCAACAGATTGATGCAGGATGATCAGGAAAAAGCTCTGCAGCAGAGCGACCAGCAGCAGTTTACGGCTTGTCAGTAATGGCTCCATATATGTCTCACTATATCAATTCCTTGTTCCTGTCATTTAAACTTAACAGTGCTGAAAAGCAAGTAAATAATGATGAGAGTGGTGCTAAAATCTAGTAAAGTGCAACAAAGAATTTGACATAATATGTCGTAATGTGGCAGATTGATTGTGTGGTAAAGAGAGCTTCAGAGCTTTTTTATAGCGTGGTTTATCACCGCGTCATGTTAACTTAAAGGGGGTGAAGAAATCTTCCCATCGCACATTATACCCAACTCGTAATAACTCGGGCTGGGGTAAATCCAATCACACTTGTCAGGTTTGCTGTGGGTTGTATTTACGTTTATTTACCATGCAGGCGCTCAACTTGGTGTTTTGTTCATGAATACCACGCTATGCTTCTTTTGTTATTAAAAATGCAATAATCAACCGTGTAAGGAGGAAATATGGACTTTTTAAACACGGCTTTCACTTTTCCTACGGTGATCTACTCTACATTATTACTGATTGTATTGCTGTTCTGGCTGATCTCATTGGCTGGATTTGCTGACCCCGATATGCTTGATGGTGATGCCGATATCGAAGCTGAAGGAGGCGCGGAAGGTGGTTCCTTATGGCAAATGGGCTTTGGCGGCGTGCCTTTGACTGTTTCCATCAGCTTAATCGTTGCACTGAGCTGGGTAGTCAGTTACTACGCACAGAAATTATTTGCCTACTTGCTCGGCGATGGTGTCATGTATTACCTGATTGGCAGCGCATTTATGCTGGGTAGTCTGGTTGTGGCATTGCCTCTGGCTGCAGCGTTAGTCAGGCCGTTACGTGGGGTATTCGACAGCCAGCAGACCAGCAGTAAAGATGCACTGGTCGGACTGGAATGTGTGATTGCCACCGGAAAAGTCACCACTACATTTGGCCAGGCACGCGTTTCCCATGAGGGCACCGAGCAATTGATCGAAGTCAGATGTGATGAAGAAAATACGTTTACTCAGGGTGATAAAGCACTGCTGATTGAACACAACGCAACAACTCATAGTTACACAATCGTCACCAATCCCTGGTGATGGCTCAACTTTAAAAACGGCGCCGGATAAGCGCCCGGGAATAACTCATAAAACTTATCAGGAAGAGATATGGAATTTTTAAATAACCTTGGACCTGTTTTGACTATCGTCAGCACAGCGGTTGTCGTCATTTTTGCCGTCATTTTATTGATTGGCAAATTCTATCGAAAAGTGGAGCAAGGCCACGCGCTGATCATCAATAAAATGAAAAATGAACCCGATGTTACCACCACAGGCGGCATTGTTTACCCGGTGATCCATAAGATGGAAGTCATGGACATTTCTACCAAGCGCATGGTGCTAGAACGCCGCGACAGCAGTGGCTTGATCTGTAAAGATAACATCCGTGCCGACATTGCCATTACCTTTTATATTCGCGTTAATGAAAATAAAGAAGACATACTGCGGGTAGCGAAGCAAGTCGGGTGTGCGCGTGCGTCTGAGCCAGAAACGCTGCAAGAGCTGTTTGAAGCCAAGTTCTCTGAAGCACTGAAAACCGTGGGTAAACAAATGCACTTCGAGGAGTTGTTCACGCACCGCAATGAGTTCCGCGACAAGATCAAAGAAGTGATTGGTCAGGACCTGTCGGGCTACACCTTAGAAGATGTCGCCATCGACTATCTGGAACAAACATCAATCCATAAGCTGGATGCGAGCAATATTCTCGATGCGGAAGGTATTCGCCGTATCACTGAAAAAACCGCAGCACAAAACGTTGAAACCAACCAATTAAAGTGTGACGAACAGGCTCAAATCGAGATCCAGAATCAGGCGGCGCTGGAAAAAACGCTGGAAATTGAGCGTCAGAAAGAAGACGCCATGGCGAAGCAAAAGCGTGAGATTGAAACCGTTCAGGCACGCGAAGAAGCCGAAGCTGAGCGCGTTAAGCAAGAAGAGCGTCTGAAGTCTGAAGAAGCGCGCCTCAAAGCCGATGAAGCAATTCAGATTGCTGAACAAAACAGACAGCGTGAAGTGGATATCGCTGAGCAAAACCGTCTGCGCGTGCTGGCTATTGAAGAAGAAAAAGTGGCTCGTTCACGTGAAATCGAAGTGATTGAGCGTGAAAAAGAAACCGAAATCCTGCGTATTAATAAAGAAAAAGCGCTGGAAGTAGAACGTAAAGAGATAGCCGATGTGCAACGCGACCGTGTGGCTGTTGAGAAAACCGTAGCGGAAGAGCAGGAGCGCATCAAAGATGTGCAAACGCTGGCTGCTGCTGAACGTGACAAACAGGCCATAGTGATCCGCGCTCAGGCTGAAGCTGAAGAAGCCTTAGTCAAAGACATTGAAGCGGCTAAAGCACAAGAGCAGGCCGCTGACTTTAAAGCCCGTGAAATGGAAAAAATGGCTGAAGCTGAGCTGCGCATTGCCAATCAACAGGCTGAATCGAAGAAGATCCTGGCAGAAGCAACGCAGGTTGAGGCAGCTGCATCAGGTTTGGCAGAAGCTGACGTGATTAAGGCCAAAGCACAAGCTAATGCATTGCAGGGTGAAACAGACGCTAAAGTACTACAGCAGAAGATGGAGGCAGAAGCGCATGGTAAACGCGATATTGGCCTGGCAGATGCCGAAGTACAGACTGCCATGGCAGATGCCATGGAGAAACAGGGTGAAGCAGAAGCGATTAACCTTGAGCGCAGAATGTCAGCCGAAGCCAAAGGTCTGGAAGAGAAACTGCAGGCGCTTAACGCCATGGATAAAGACGCCCGCGACTATGAAGGCTTCACACTGCAACTGAACCAGCAAAAAGAACTGACACTGGCACAGCTGGAAGCAAACAAAGACATTGCTGCTCATCAGGCACAAGTGCTGGCTAAAGCACTGAGCGATGCAGACATCAACTTCATGGGTGGTGACGGTCAGTTCTTTAACCAGTTTATGAACGCCATCACACTGGGCAAATCCATCGATGGCCTGGTCAACGAAAGTCAGACTATGCAGACTGTGTTTAAAGATCACCTCAACGGTGAGCGTAACCTGATGGACGACCTGAAGGGCGTACTGGCGGGTGCAAATGCTTCATCAGAGACACTTAAGAACATCAATATGAGCAAGTTTTTCCAGCAGCTGAGCAACACGTCGGATGCTGAAAAACAACAATTGCTTAGCCTGTTGGGCAATTCACTGAACGGTAATTCAGCTAAAAACACAACAGAGGAATAAATCCCTGAAAAGGGGCATAGCCCCAATGTTTTTTGAGGTGCGTGGCGGCAATTCGGTTTAACGCACCCGATATGATTACAGGAAAGTGATATGACTGAACCAACAAGTCAGGATACTGAGTCACACAGTGCACTGGAGCAGGGCTCCTATCAGCTAATAAAGCGCCGCTTGAGTAATTTCGGCAGCGAGCTGCGCACTCAGGTTGATGTACTCAATGATCAACGCGTTGACGCCTTTGGCAGCACTGAGCTGAAGGTACAGGGTCGAGCCCGGGTTCGAACTGAGCACAATTGCATTCCCAGAGACATAGTGCTGATTGGTGATAAGCTGATCTTTGCGTACAACGTCTTTATGGGTCTGAAGCAAAGTACGCATGTCAGTGATGTATTCAGCGTACAAAAGCTGGTGTTGCAGGACGACCACTATGAAGTGGAGCCGTATCCGTCAGAGACCAAGTTTCTGACCGATGCCCGCTTTTTAAGGGACTTTGACGAGCTTTATACTTATTACAAAGAAACCCGCTTGCAGCATCTGTTTGTGCAAGGCGGCAAGCTGTTTGCGCTCTTTCAGATTGGCGACAGACTGAGTGATGTCAGGGTATTTCGCTGGCAAATTGCCGCGGATAATACGCTGGACTACATAGATAACCGCGGTGAACGAGATATTCAGGAGCACAGCGGCTTTGATTTTGAATGGACCAGGACAGATCGTGCCCAGCATGAGGAAGGCCGGCACCCGCACATTAATGTGCTCGACAAAGTGTTTGTCGAAACTGTCGGTGGTGACCTGACCATTAAGATTGAAAACAACACTGAAACTGGCGAAGGCATTTATAGCGAGCCGGTAGAAGACAGCAATCAGTCATTGGCAGACTGTGAGTTGTATTACGCACAGGTCGGTGAGCTGATCCTGCTGAAGGTCCAGCCTTATCGCGAAAAGCAGTGGCGTTACTTTGTTTATAATTGTCGTACTCAGCAGGTGCTCAGACAGGATGCCATCGGTCAGGCTTGTGTGCAGTTGCCTGAAGACCACGGCATTATTTTCCCGGGCGGCTATTATCTGCAATCCGGTCAGACGCGTTATTTTGAAGAAAAAATAGATGATTTGGAATTTCATCGTCAGCTAAAATCGCCAAACGGTGAAGACGTGCTGTATGTGTTTTACGAGCCTGCCGAAGGCCGTTATGCGCTGTTTGCTTACAATATCATCGAAAAGAATCTGCAAAACCCCATTTATTGTCATGGTTATGGCATTTATGAAGATGGCTTAACGCTGACCTTTAAAGCTGAGCAGGAAGAAGCCGAGCGGGTTCATCCTATTCAGATATGGCAAAGCCCCTTTTGTTCGGCACAGTTTGCCGCTAATGCACCTACACCGACCAGTGTATTCGGTCGCATAGGCAATCCGGACCTGGTCAGAGCCATCTCTGATCTATACAGCGTCTGTAAGGCTATTAGCGAGCAAAATCCCAGTGTTTTTCATTACGAAGATCTGATCTCTCATACCCGCGGGATACTGGATCGCTATCACTGGCTCGCGGAAGCTGATTTCAGCACCATTAATACGCAACTGCACGATATCTTTGAAACCTCCGAGCAGGTGCTGGATGAGTTTGAAAAGGTCAGCCAAATTCAGCAAAGTGCCCGACAGGCGGAAGCTGATATTGAGCAGGAAAGCCATCAGGTATTGCGTGAAGTGCGCCCCGACAGTTTTAAACAGGCCAGTGAGTTTGTCGCCAGCCTGGATGCGCTGAAACTGCTCAAAGGGAAAGTGATCAGCCTGGAGGAAGTGAAATACATCAACCTTGATGTACTCAGCGCTATCCAAAGCAACATTGATGAACAGACCCAAGTACTCAGTCATGCAACGGCGGCTTTTCTGCAACAGGATAAAGCGCTTGCTCCCTATCATGAGCAGTTGCGGGATATTAATGAGAAAAGTGAGCAAAGCGACAGTGTCACGGAACTTAAAGGCTACCTCGGTTCACTTGAAACACTGGGCGATGAGCTGGACCTGCTAAACCACACTATGCTGGACCTGGAAATTGAAGATAGCCGCGTCAGGACGCAGATCCTAGAAGATGTGAGCGCCGTCTATGCGCTGGTTAATCGGGCTAAGGCAGCCGTTGAGATACGTCGCAAAAGTCTCGGTAGTGTTGAGGCCAAGGCGGAGTTTGCCGCGCGCTTTAAACTGTTCAGTCAGAGTATCACCAGTGCGCTGAGCGCTGCTAAAACCCCTGAGCAATGTGATGAGCAGTTATCGCGATTGCTGATCCAGCTTGAGGAGCTGGAGTCTCAGTTCAGTGAATACGATGAGTTTTTGGCTGAGATTCTGGCCAAACGAGATGACGTTTACGAAAGTTTTGAAGCGCATAAACAGCAGCTGATTGACGAGCGTCAGCGCCGGGCACTGAATCTGGCCACCGCTGCAGAGCGGATTTTACAGGGCGTGAGCCGACGCACTCAGAATTTTACTGAGCTGGATCAGATCAACGGTTATTTTGCTTCTGACCCTATGATCAGCAAGCTACGTAGCCTGACCCAGGAGCTGAAGGAACTTGGCGATGAAGTCAAAGCCGATGACATTGCAGCGAAACTCAAGGCCAGCAAAGATCAGGGGATCCGCTCACTCAGAGACAAGCAAGATATCTATAGCGACGGCGGTAAAACGGTCAAAATTGGTAAACATGGCTTTAGCGTGAACAAGCAGGTACTGGATCTGACGCTCTTGCCTCGCGATGATGAGCTAATGCTGCACCTGACCGGGACAGAGTACTTTGATGTGATCCCTGACCCGCAAGCCCGCTCACAGTTAGCTGAGGCGGCTGACTACTGGACACAAACTTTACCCTCCGAACGACCAGAGATTTATCGCGGCGAGTTTTTAGCCGCCCAGATCCTGCGTGCGGCGCAACGGGGTGAGTCTGACTTGTCGACGGAGCAGCTACTGTGTGCTCTGCAGGAGGAGTCATTGCTGAGTGTAGTCCAGACGTTTGCTGAACCCAGATATCAGGAAGGCTATGAAAAAGGGATCCATGACTTTGACGCGGCTCAGATCCTGACCTTGCTACTGAAACAAAAAAGCGCGCTTGGGTTACTGATTTATCCGGCCAGTTGTCGGGTCATGGCCCAGTTGTTTGTCTCGACACTGGATGTGGCGCAGTTACAGCCGTTGCAACAACAAGCAACGCAGGCGCAATTGATGGCCACTACGCTCAATGATCCGCGCTTTAACCAGCTGTTAATTGGTGAGCTGAGCGAGCTGATAAGCAGTTTTGGGGTGCAACTGGGCGATTATACAGCGAGTCTGGCGCAGTATTCTGCCCCGCTGAGCGCTGAATACCTCATTCAGGTGCTGGCCTGCAGCAAAGGTCTGCCACAGTTTGAACTGCAATCAGGAGCACGTAAGCTGGCAGAGCAGTTTCAGAGCATGGCCAAGGCCAAAGGTTTCTGGCAGACGCTGCAAGCCACCTTTGCTGAACTAAGTACTTTGTCTGATAAGTGCCGCCTGGCATCGGGCTGGCTGAGCGCGTATGGCGAACAACATGGCGCTAGTCGTGAAGATCAGATTGAAGCGGCGAATTACTTGTTGCTTGCGGATCACAAAGGGCTCAGCTATCAGGTGAAGGATGTCCAGGCGCAGACACAAGTATCCGGTCTGATGGGACAGCATTCGCGTATTGAAGAGCAGACTTTGGCATTAGATTATGCTGAGTTTTTGGCCCGCACCAGTGCGTATATTGAGCAGGCTTTGCCCGCTTATCAGGGTTATCAGCAGTTAAAGGCCGATGTTTTGCAAGCGCAAAAAGCACGCCTGCAACTGGAGGAGTTTAAACCCAGACCGCTGAGTTCATTTGTGCGCAACCAGCTCATTGATAAAGTGTATTTTCCGATCATCGGGGATAACCTGGCCAAGCAAATCGGTGCTTCAGGTAGTGCCAGACGCACTGATTTAATGGGCATGTTATTACTGATCTCGCCGCCGGGATACGGTAAAACTACTTTGATTGAGTACGTGGCAAACCGCCTTGGACTGACTTTTGTTAAGGTCAACTGCCCGTCTATTGGTCACGATCAGGTTTCTTTGGATCCGTCTCAGGCGATTAATGCGACGGCCGCCAAAGAGATAGATAAGATCAACCAGAGCTTTGAAATGGGCAACAACGTAATGCTCTATCTGGATGACATTCAGCATACCAATCCGGAGTTTTTGCAGAAGTTTATTTCGCTGTGTGACGGCTCACGACGGATTGACGGTGTCTGGAATGGTAAGAGTAAAACCTATGACCTGCGCGGTAAAAAGTTTGCGGTGGTCATGGCCGGTAACCCGTATACCGAATCGGGTGAAAGTTTTAAAATCCCGGACATGCTGGCGAACCGGGCAGACATTTACAACCTGGGGGATACACTGGCTGGGTGTGAGCAAGAGTTTGCCATGAGTTTTGTTGAAAATGCGCTGACATCGAATGCGGTGCTTGCACCACTGGCAAATCGTAATATGGCCGACTTGTACAAGCTGGTGCGTATTGCTCAGGGAGAAGACATTTCGCTTAACGAGCTGGAATATGGCTATTCTCAGGCGCAGGCCAATGAGATCAGTGCAGTACTTCAGAAGCTGTTGGTTATTCGTGAAACCGTACTCAAAGTGAATGCTCAGTATATTGCCTCGGCTGCGCAGGATGATAACTATCGCACCGAGCCGCCATTTAAGTTGCAGGGCAGTTACCGCAACATGAACAAGATGGCGGAAAAGGTCGTTGCCGCTATGAATCAGGAAGAGCTCGAAAACCTGATCCAGGATCACTACAGGGGTGAAGCGCAAACACTGAGTAAAGGCAGTGAAGAAAACCTGCTTAAACTGGGTGAGTTGCGAGACACGCTCACTGCTGAGGAAAGTGAACGTTGGGCTCAGATTAAGGCGGACTATGCACGACTTAATCGGGCCAACGATGCGGGAAGTCCGGCTTTGCTGGCGGTTGAGCAATTGGCTGAGGTGAGCGGTGCGTTATCACAGATAGCCTCGCGTCTGGACAAACAGCAACTGAGTCACAACTACAGTGAGCAGTTTGAAGGGTTGCGTGCTGTACTTGGGGAGCAGGGCGTGACAGCGCAACTGCAACAATTGACTCGACAAGCCGAGCAGCCTGCCATCCTCAAAGTGCTAGAGCAACTTGCTGAACAAAACCTGGCGCATAACCAGCAATTCCCGCACTGGCTGGACACCATAACGACGGCAATAAACTCGGCTGCGCAGAGTAGTGACACGGCGACACGTGAGGGTCAGGCAGAACTCAAAGAGGTACTTGAAGTGCTGGTGGCTTATCAGCAGTCAGGGCAAAGTGAGTTGGTGCAGGCACTGAGCGAGGCAGTCAGTCGGGCGATGGCCTGCAGTGATCAGCTTGCTGCCAATAATCTGGCAACGCTTAAGTCAGCATTGGACTCTGTGCTCAGACAGCAGCAAACCAATCAGACAGCTCAGTCTCAGGCAGTATCCAAAGCACTGGCGCAGTCTGTTGCAGGGTTAGAGCATCATCAGAGCTCGCTGGATAAGGTGCTGGCGTCACTGAACAGCCTGCAGGAATCTCAACAGACAAAGCAAAGTGATGCTCAGCAAGCTTTGATTAGCGAATTGACGACACAACTGGCACGTATTCAGTCGGCCAATGTGCAGGTAGATAACTACAGTGATGATGCCAGTGCCCAGGCATTAGCTGCAATAACTGAGTTACTTGGCCAAATGCATCAGGCCTCACAACAGGGAAGTGACACCCAGTTGCGTGAGCAACTTACTACGATTATCGACAAGCTTGAAAATTTGCAGCTGGCACCGTCGGAAGGTAATGAACCGAGAGGAGAGAATCCTTATATGTTATAAGGCCGCGTTGTGCGGCCTCTTAACTTCAGATCACTCCTCGCCTTCATGCACTTGTGTATTGGGTGAGGAGACCGTTTCAGTCACGCTCTGGCTATCGCGGACGTTCTTTTGAACGGCAATTGCAGCATATAGACTCATCAAAAACGCGATACCATAAAACCCTTTTTCACTGAGCAGCAACTCGGCGCGCCACAAAGCAAATACCAGCAGTACTACGGCCAATAAAGTGGAAGCTAAACTTAATAAATAGTAAATGTTTGAAGTCGGGATTTGTTCCTGACGGTCCCGGATGCACTTTTGCAAAGAGACCGCAGAAAACAGGCCATAGAGCAGGGCTATCAGATAATATCCTTTTTCATTCAGGGCCATTTGCGCATTGAACAGGCCAATCAGGTAGCAGGCGATACCAATCAGCAGAGCGGCAACAGATGCCAGTCTGAATGCTTTACTCGGTGCATAAGGGGCTGTTGTAGTCATACTGTGTTCTCCTAAAGTGGATATTTCAAATCAACCGGGCCATCTGGCGTCAGTACAGTGTTGTGCGCCAGCAACTGGTTGTTATTAAGGTATCGGACGATAGAGGTAAAGGTGGTGGTTTTGACCTTACCTTGATGGTCACTGTTGTCGACACCATCATTAAAGAGTGAGCCAAGCGCGAGTTTAAAGCGGCTCACATTGAGTGTTTGCGGCTTAAAATAGGCCCGCGTATTCACTTTGAGCTGTGCCATGTCCGTGGTGTTATATAGCGCAGCATTGATCACATTCAGCGTATGCTCGGTGCAATTTTGCTTCTGGTTATTAAATGGGTTGGCTACCACCGAGTAGCGCGGATTATGGACCTTGGCAGGTACTCCCTGCGCAAACGCATCCAGCAACTTTTGCTGCAATGCCCGCGTGGGTATTGCAATGGCTGCTTTGAGGTCATGCACTGACCAGAAAAAGTCCGTAGGATAATCGATTATCAGCTGGCTGGTGCCGGGGTCGTCGTTCAACTGATATAAATTGTGAATGGCATAACCCTGCTTTTTCTCACCATCTGTGGTCGTGAGTTCGGAGTAGACCGCCAGTGCAACATGGGTAAATTCGATGCCCTTGGGGAGGTCATCCAGCGGGCGACCAACCCGGCCGATAACAAATACGTGTGCGCCCTGATTTGCAGCATAACGCTCAACTTGTTTGGCAAATTGCGCAATCTGATTTGCTTCAAAGCGGGCCTCGCCACTATTTTGGCTGCCTGCAAAAGTGTGTGTGCTGGCACTTAGTGCAGCGGCCATGCACAGTCCTTGTATCCACTTCATAATTATAGTTCCTCGCTAAGGGCTTGTGCTGGTGCAGGTCCTGCAATCAATACATCGTCACAAATAGGCAAAGGTTTTGGGCTGGCGGCGTCAGATAGGTCTGCTGCGGCCTTGGCACTGGCCATACCTACTGAAATTGCACTGAACCCGATTACTGCAACGGGGATAGCAACGGCAATCATAGACACTTTTGCGCCTTCAACGGCGCTTTCACCAACGCTAAGTGCACTGTACTTACTGGCCTGACTGCCATGATGGCTGGCCTGTGATGCGTGGCTGTCATTTGCCATAACCTGTGTACAAAATAATCCTAGTACCGCAGAACATAAAACTGAACGAAGTAAATGAGTCATATCTTTCCCTCTTGGTAAGCAAGCCATGTGGCTCGCGTTGACTTGCTTTCCAATTTACCGAAGGGATTATATTTGTATACTCAAATTTAATATGTATAGTAATTAGAGACTGTGAGTATAGGAATGTAATACCTTGAGCCAAATCCCAATGATAACCTCAACGCTCAAACAGCTGTTGAAACAACATAAACTGACCTATAAGGAGGTTGCCAACGCACTGGATATGAGCGAAGCCAATGTTAAACGGGTCTTTGCCAGTGAGCAGTTCAGCTTACAGCGGCTAGAGCAGATCTGTGACCTGATGCAGTTGTCTTTGGTTGACCTTTTTGCGTTGGGAGAACAAAAGCAGTCTCTGATCAGTCAGCTTACCCAGGCTCAGGAGCAGGAGTTGATGGAGAATCCTAAACTGTTTTTAGTGGCTGTGTGCGTACGTGATGGCTGGCAATTTGAAGACATTATCTCTCATTATCAAGTTGATGAACTGGAGTGCATCCGTTTACTGGCACGATTAGATAGCCTGAACATGATCCAGTTGCTTCCCAATAATCGCTATAAATCTCTGGTAGCACAAGACTTTCGTTGGATCCCCGGAGGTCCGCTAGAGCGCTTTATCGAACAGCAGGTACTGACCAAGTTTTTACAGGGTAATTTCAACCGGCAAGACAGCTTTCGGTTTTATTTACGTGGTAGCTACAGTGATGCGACTATTAGTCTGGTGCGGCGTAGACTGGAGCAGTTGACTAAAGAGGTTGCTCAGCTGAATCAGCAAGATGCTCGTCTGCCTTTGGATAAGAGACAGAGTGTGGGGCTGTTTTTAGCAATGCGTCCATGGCAGTTGGGTTTGTTTAATGACCTCAGGCGCGAAGACGCGCAATAGTGTCGTAGCGTAATGCTCAAAAAACTTCCAACTGTGATTTATTTTACGTCTCTAAATGGGTACAATGAGGCGATGATTTGTGCGATGAAGTGACGTTAGTCGGAAGCTCTGATGATCGATATTACTCTGCTACCTCTGTTTTTTACTACTATTTTCTTTTTGGTTATCAGCCCCGGTCCGGACCTGTTACTGTTATCCAGCTATTCAGCTACAAAGGGGTTCCGTGCCGGAGCTTATATCGCACTGGGCATTTTATTGGCGGGTCTGGTGCAGACGGCGTTAGTGGCCTTTGGACTTGGTCAGGTGATGCAGACCATGCCATTGGTTGCACTGATTGTAAAACTCATTGGTGCGGCCTATCTGGCCTACCTGGGCGTCAAGATGCTCTTACACTGGTACAAACACCGCCGCATTACCCCTTCTGGTACTAAAACTGCGCCTGCAGATAGTGGCTTAAACGGTGTCGAATTGATCAAGCGAGGATGTTTAAACAACTTGCTCAACCCCAAAGCGCTGTTGTTTTTTAGCTTGTTCTTACCTCAATTCACAACAGCCGAGCATGGTTTGACCACGCAGTTAATTGTACTTGGACTGATGCTGAGTCTGTTTGCGTTTGTCATTAATCTCATGTTCGCTGCTGCCTTCAGTAATCTGGCGAAAACTATCGCAACAAGAGCCAAAGGGATAAAGCGCTGGGCCGTGCATCTCGATGGCGTACTGGGTACCCTGTTTATTGCGTTATCAGCGCGTCTTGCTCTGAGCAAGTGAAGTTTCATTATATGGTAATAAGCAATAATTAACATTGCGTTGAGCACTGATGGTTTTAACTTTTTTATTTATTTCAATGGTTTGAATAATTTATTTTTGAATTTAGAAAGCGAGAACATTTTATGTTTTGGTCTTGGCCAAGTGAATTTAATTGTAAATGATACGATATGATTGATTAATTTTTTCTAATTATTTAGTATTGCACGCGTTTGGCTCCAAAGGTAGAACAATAAATAAACAATAAAGCATTGCCACTGAACAATGCGACTTGATGGACCTGTATGGAATTTGATACAACACTGACACGCTCCGCGCACTATTTGAAGCAGGCGCTTCCTATTATGATCCGCTATCGGATCCCGCTGACACCACTGAATTATTCAATTTGCTACTGCTATGTTGTGGGTTCACAACCAGAGCTTAATGTGGAGTTGGATCAGATTATTGCCCGTTATCAGGGTTGTCCGCCTCACTTGGCCAGAGAGTTATTTGATAAGTATCTGTCTCAGCATGATTTGGCCTTGTTCCATGAAATTTCTCATTCATTTCAGGGCGCGATAGATCAGGTTCAGAGTGGTATCTGTGAGACTCTGGAATCTTCCCAGGACTTCTCTGCGTTTCTGTCTGAGTGTCATTATGGCCTACACAATCTTAAAAAACGCGGTGCAGAACAAGATCCGAGTGCCTATGATGAAGTGCTGGAATATGTCTCCAGGTTGACCCGTGAAGCAGTTGCAATGCAACAGAATGCATTGGGGTTTCAGAATAAACTGGAAGTGGCTTATGATGAAATTAAGCTACTCAAAGAGGCGCTGTTTGCTTCTCAGCGAGAAGCCAACACAGATAAGCTGACAGGGTTGCTGAACCGTGGCAAATTCGATGAAGATATTGTTAGTTTCTGCACGCACTCTATGAGTAAGCAAAAAGTGTTGATATTCGTTGATATTGACCACTTCAAACGTTTTAACGACGATTTTGGTCACCAAAAAGGCGATGATATTCTCCGTAAGGTGGCAGAAAAGTTGTCTCACCATGCACAAGGTCGCGGCGACGCATACCGCTACGGTGGTGAAGAGTTTTGCCTGACTTTGTCAATCAGTAGTGTCAGCGAAGCGGTTAGTTTTGCCAACATGGTTCGTCATGACATTCGAAAGCTTTCTGTGAAAGATAAAAAAACAGGTGAACCTATTCGACAGATCACGGCGAGTTTTGGTATTGCACTTCACAAAGAAGGTGCGCCTTGGCAGAGCCTGATTGAACTGGCAGACAGGGCGCTCTATCTGGCCAAATCACACGGGCGAGATCGGGTTGAAGTCGCCGGCTAATAGTCGGCGATCGCTTAATTTGTCACTCTTTTCGTTACACACCACGTCTTGAAATTTCTTCCAATACATTATTCTCCAAATTACATACGTTAATAAAAGTTTAATTTATATTCGTTTTGTGGTTGATTTTTGATCATATACTCATTAGCTTATTATTCGCTTTAACTAAAAGGTCAGACGTCAGATGAGTGATGCTTGTATGCAGTTGCGCTCAATGTAATTTCCGCGGTATGGCGTAATACCGGATAACCGAAATCTGAAGACTGGTCACTGAGCACAATGATTTTAATAGGATTTAAGAGGAAATTATGCAGCACAAAATCAAATACTTTCTGCGTTTGTCTTGGCTTTTCTTGCTAGGTTCAGTCGCTTTTAATTCATTTGCAAATGGTTATAAAGTCGTACTTATTCACGGTCTTCAGACTAGCCAGATCACTTCAGGTTATCCAATCGATGTTACCGGTGACGGGGAATCTTACTGGTCAGAGTTTTGGGGCCAACATGCAGATGTGCGTATTGACTGGCCAGCACTGGAGCGTATCGAAGGCAAGATAGCCAGCGATTATGTTTGGCCAAAGCTGAAGCAAATGTCGCAACAGGGAACTTGCCAGCCCGGTTGTATTCTAGTAACTCACTCTACGGGCGATCTGGTTGCGCGCTACCTGTTGGATAATCAGGCAAACTGGCTTGAGAACGCAGGCTTAGCACCGCTTAATATTGTTGCGACTTTTGATATCGCAGGTGCTGGTGGTGGCAGCGAATTGGCCGATTTGGCGGTGAGTGTTGCTCAAGGCACATCAGGTTTGAACCCACTCCTTGAAGCCGCTATCAGAGCCTGGCTGGGAGGATCCGTTGAAGGTCGTCTGGGTGTACTGAATGACCTGAAGGTCAATAATGCCAGACAAATCGCTGCTTTGCCTGAAGCCAGGACGCCAAGGCTGCGTTTTGTCGCTGATGGAACCTTGTTCCTGGGAGTGACTAAACTCTTCCTGAAAGGGACTGATGACAGTGTCGTCGCGACCCACTCTGCATGTGGTGCCAGTCGTGCGGATAACTTTGGCAGTTGTAGTGCAAGCGTTGCAACTAGCGGAAAGCTGGCGTCGCAAAGTGATGCTGTTAGTGGGTTTATGCCATATCATTACCCTATGCTAATGAGTGATAACTATGACCACTTCTCAGTGATTAATGACCGGGCTGAAGGCAAAGTGACTGCTGCACAAGCGAGCCGTCAGTTGGCTGATGGTCGCACCATCAACTTCAATACCTACGAAGAAGAGACGGGTGCCTGGTTCTGGAAAAGTACTTATCGCTATGTCGAAAACTCAGGAAATAACAGCCTGTCTCGTCTAATGCTTAATGCTATGCAATAAGAGAGGTCAGGATGAAGCCCCGAATGTTCATTATTCTGACGTTTGTGGCAATCGGGCTTGGTTATTGGTGGCTCAGCGGTGACGCTGAGCCCATTCACCATGGCGCAGTTGCTCAAACAATAGACGCTGAGGTGCCTAACCATCAGCCAGAACAAGCCACAAAAAGTGCACTTAAAGCAAAGTCAGTGCAACAGTCAGAGCGTCATATTCCGATAGAAATGACTGATGCCGCAAGCAAAGTTGCTCAGCTCTATGAGCAGCAATTACGCCATGCCCCATATTCTCAGCCATTAACGCTAGCAGACAGTGACAGGCTGACACCCAATCATTTTTACCCGGTGACCATTCCGACCCAGGATATTGAAGAGGTACTAACACTCAAAGTCAGTCAATATCGTTTTGTATATCCAGAGCCCATAGAGTTAATGCTGACTGGCAGTGATATATATGGCGCCACAGTGATGGTGAGCGAGGTGGACAGCAATAAAGTGCTGCTAACCCAAAGTCTGCTTGAACAAGAAGGCAGCTATATTGCCAGTATAGCGGGTAAAAAGGACTTTCCCAGAGCATTGCAACTGACTGTGCGGGCACATGTCAGAGGTGATGAGATCCCCGTAGTTGCACAGGTGCAATACATGAAACCCAGTGCTGAGCTACTCAATCTTGAACAGGCTCGGGTGCATGGAAGTGATCTGCTGATCGATGCCAGACTGAATGTGCAGGAAGCCGGGATTTATCGAGTCAGAGCAAATCTGTTTTTAGGGGAGCAACCTTTGTCTCATGTGGTTGCCAGAAAGCGCCTGAGTGAAGGTGTGCAGACACTGCCCATGAAGATCCATCAAAGTGTGTTGCCGAACCATGCATCAGGTCTGAAGCTCAAGACTTTTGTGGTAGAGCGGATGTCTGGCTCGCCGCAAGAAAAAGCACGTTTTGGCCGAAGTAAAGTCAGTGAGTTTGCACTGGATGAGGTCGATCTCTCGGATCTTCAAAGACAAGCTTACACGCCTAGTGCACAAGAGCAGCAGAAACTGGCTTTTTTAAAGCAGCTGGGCAAGCAATAGCCATTATACCAATTTCACTTAATACCTGTTCTATTTGAAGGAGCAAATATGACGCTAACAGCGTTAAAAATTTCTCATTTAGAATAACTAAATAGCAAAATTTTTGCCTTGTTATCGACCCTATTTTCTCGCCTCAAAATAGAACACTTAATTAACCAAATTGGTATTACACTCAATTTAATTAGGGCAAGCGGGGAGACCTACACACCATCTTGAACTTTGCTTGAATTGGCTCCCCGGTATCTAACCAGACATGCGCTTTGGGTAAAGGCGCGTGTTATTTTGCTCAACAGACGACGTTTGTTCGTTTAACACTGTGCTGACCAGAACACCTCACCTCGCTTTTCTTGATTCTCGCGTTGTTGTTCGTTACGTTGTTTGTTCCTATTAGAGATCAAAACACTCATTTGGGTTCTCTCAAACACACATAGTGAGCAGTTTTGGTTATGTTATAACAAATTAAGGGCGGATATGATCACAATTAAAAAGCTGAGACCTGCTGACATTGAAGCGGTTAAATCCATTGAGCTGGCCTCCGAGCAGGTTTGTTTTGCTGGCACGGCGCAAGAATTTCTCGAAGAGATCTGTGAGACCACGCATCTCCATGTTATTTATCATCAGGACACTTTGGTTGGCTACTTTAAGCTGGATCTGGCGTATGCAGAAAAGTTTGCTTATTGCCCGACCGGCGCGCTTGGTATACGTGCGTTTGTGATTGGTCAGCAGTATCAGGGGAAAGGGTTGGGCAGTGCGGCAATGGTGGCCGTGTTAGGTTACCTGGCGGAACATTATGCACAATTCCGTTGGCTATATCTGGGTGTTAATTGTCAAAATCCGGGTGCATATGCCTGTTATAAGAAAGCCGGGCTAACTGAATGTGAAGACAAATATTTGGGTGGTCCTGCTGGCCCTCAATACATAATGTACAGTGAAATTAAGCAAAACTAACCGATCATGAGAAAGTCGGAGGCGGGAAAGTGCTAATTCAAATCTTTGCTTTTTAATCACAGTGTCAGTGTTAATGGCTCATGATCAACGAGCTAATCCGACTGAGAATATTCAAGACAGTGACCAGGCAAGTGGCACCGGTTGCATTCGTCTTATCCTGGTAGTCATGGGGGTTTTTGATTTAAGTGTCTATACTTACCCTCATAAATGAGAGCGAATAAGCTCACCAGGGATATTATTTGTATGGGTATCAAGTATGTGGTGGCTGTATTTAGCGCGCTGGCAATGGTATTTTTAACGCTTGCGTTGCAATTTTATTTTTTCAAAGACACTCGCCGTCACCAGCCAGTTATTAATAACAGCGCAGAGTTAGTCACTTATTCCAGCCAATGGGTAGATGCCGCCATTCAACCCTTGCCACGCCTGGAATACTATGATGTTGGCTGGGTTCAGCTTGGCAAAGCCTTGTTTAAAAGCCCATTGCTTTCGGCGGACAACACAACATCCTGTGCTTCTTGTCATGACCTCTATAATGGCGGCGATGACGGTTTTCCCGTCTCTGTTGGTATAAATCAGCAGCTGGGGAGTCGCAATGCCCCGAGTGTAATTAATGCGGTCTTTAACTTCAGGCAATTCTGGGATGGGCGCAGTCCCGACCTGACCAGTCAGTTGCCGTTACCCATCCATAACCCGTTAGAGATGGCCAGCAATTGGTCACAAGTGATAGGCAAACTCAATCAACAGCCGCACTTTGTTAACAGCTTCGAAGCTCTGTCCGAAGACGGGATCACCCCTGAGAATATCACCAAGGCCATAGTCGCCTTCCAGAAGTCACTGGTATCCGAAAATACGCCCATTGACGCTTACCTGTTAGGTAATGAAAAGGCGTTAACGGTGCAACAGCAGCGCGGATATCGAAAGTTTGTTGAACTAGGCTGTGTGACCTGCCATCAGGGGCGTAATATCGGAGGCAATATTTATCAGAAAATGGGTCGCCTGGATCGTATGCCCAAAGCATTACTCAATGACGCCGGGCGGTATCAGTTAACCCGTAACGAGCAAGATAAGTTTGTCTTTAAAGTGCCCAGTTTACGGAACGTTGCACATACAGGACCGTATTTTCACAATGGTTCTGTGGTGCAATTGTCGGATGCGATCCGGATAATGGCGAGCGGACAGCTAGGGTTAGAACTCAGTGATGAGGATGTCTCTGATCTGGAAGCGCTGCTACATGCCTTTTCAGGTGAACTGCCGAGGTCATTAAAAGAATGAAATACCTTTTTGAAGGAGCAATACTTGGATTGATTTGGTGGATTGGCGCGCAAGCCATCACGCAATATCATCAATTACAAGATACTCAGGTTGCTATGGCGCTGAAAGCGCGACTTAACAGGGCGACAACAGAATTGTCGCTCGAAACCTTGTCTGCAATGGATAGTAATATTTATCACTTTGACAGGCATGCACAAAAGCAGCTGGAATTCGAAAGTGCATACAATGAACTGCTCGCCAGAGACTTGTTGAGCGACGAAATGAGCCTCGCTGTCACGCGCTTTAAAGACGCCGTTGACACATATATGCAGCTGGCCTCTATGCTCAAAACGTCCTACCGATATATTGCAAAACAGGAGCTGGAAAAAGAGGCTTACTCAGCGCAAGCCCAGTTAGCCGTCAGTAAAAGCGCTGCATTGGTGTCTAATTTGCAGGTAACCAATTCACATACTGTTGTTGAAGTGGTGCGTGAGCAGCTAATGCGCTCCATGACATCCCTCGAACAGTTTGAACAGGAAAGCCGTAGTTTCAGGGTAATGCGTTTACACATAGATTTTATACTCGAGAATGCATTGCCCGCTTCAAATCTGCTGGTACCGATACAAAACAGTACGCTATCAACGGCCATTTTGGAAAAAACGCAGCACCTTAGCGAACAGGTCGACACTGTTTACTGGCAGATGACAAGGTCGATCCTCTTCCTGCTTGCGCTGGTATCTCTTCTTATTATTGTCGTGTTGCTGCGGTTGATGAGCGATCTGAAGCGAGCCAATGCGCAGGCAAATCAGGCTGCCGAAACCAAGTCTTTGTTTTTATCCAATATGTCACATGAGATAAGAACGCCAATGAATGGGATCATGGGTCTGACTGATATCTTGCTGGCTACAGAGCTCACCTCAGTACAAAGAAATTACCTTGAGAAAGTGCGCTTTTCGGCAAATGCATTGACTACCATCATTAACGATATTCTCGACTTTTCAAAAATTGAATCTAAGAAGCTTAATATCGAGCAAACACCTTTTCAGTTTGAGGAATTGCTCGATAACTTGAGATCTTTGATCACGCCCATTGCCAACACCAAAGGGGTCAAGCTGATTTTCGATATTGACCCTTTGCTCAGTGACTGGTACATCGGCGATCCCGTCCGGATAAATCAGATTATGCTTAACTTCACGTCGAATGCAGCGAAGTTCACGGAAACAGGTTCGATTACGCTCGCTGTGCACCGGGAGGCTAAAACCGAGTCGAGTGACTGGGTGGAGATTTCAGTGACAGATACCGGAATAGGGATAGAGCAGGATAAAGTTGAACAGCTGTTCGAGCGTTTCACACAGGCTGAAGCTTCCACAACGCGTCGCTACGGTGGCACCGGGCTGGGACTGACAATTTGTAAATTACTGACAGAGCTAATGGAGGGTAATATCGCGGTGGTCAGTGAAGTCGGGCTGGGTTCTACGTTTAGCGTTCGTTTACCTCTGAACACGGTTAGTAAGGCATCATTAACCGAGCAGGAAGTCTCGACTGCCAGTATTGCAGGCAAAATATTAATCGTAGAAGATGACCCAATTTACATGGAGGTCAGTGATAACATTGCCTCGTCAGTGGGGCTGACCGTGTCGCGTGCGCAAAACGGACGACAAGCCGAGGCAATGTTATCCGCGAATACTTTTGAAATGCTACTGCTTGATTGGGTATTGCCAGACTGTGAGGCCAATGGGTTGTTAGAGAGACTAGAAACCTTAGCGGTGTTACCTGCAAAAGTTGTCATTTACACGGCGCATACAGAGCAAAGTATTGCGCCAAAAGTGAACTACCCGATACTTTATAAGCCATTACTAAAAAAAGACCTGATCAGTCTTTTTGTTAAAGATACGCCTAGTCAAATTGCTGCAAAGCACAACCCTGAGCAATCAGACCAGATAGAAGAACCTGTCAGCGCAGCTGGCGCGTTTCGGGTACTGCTCGTTGAAGACAATGAGATTAATCGCATAGTGGCGACCAAGCTATTAGATCGTTTTGAACTAGATATTGTGATTGCAGAAAACGGTCAACAGGCGGTTGATGTAATCAAGTCGTGTGATGGTGCATTTGACCTTGTCTTAATGGATATTCAGATGCCAGTGATGGATGGTATGGAAGCCACCCGTATCCTCCGTGAAACTTATGATAAAGAGCGACTGACGATCATCGCGTTAACTGCCAACGTTATGCAAAGCGAGGTAGATAAATACCTGAGCATAGGCATGAATGCGCACCTCGGAAAGCCATTTAAAACCGATGAGCTGGATAAGGTTCTGGAGAAGTATCTTTTTAAGCGAGAGTGTTTAGCAAGTAAAGCTGAGTAGTAAAGGTAAGTAGTCTGAAAGGCTGCTTACCTTGAAGTGCACTTTATTTGTAATCCATCGCGATCAATCTTCTTGCCTTGTGTGGGTATTGAAGATTATCAATTGTGTCTGAACCACTCACCCAAACAGTACCCTGTGTCGCTTTTGCGGCGAGGAATAATGAGAGAGATACACGGTTGATGTCTGAGTCTGGCGTAAACCAGAACTTGTCGATGGCACCATTGACGTTCTTAACGGTGACTATAATCTTACCCGAAGTGGTCATGATATTTGTTACTTGACCCTGAGACTGGTAGTTCGCGTAAGACCCCACACTAAATATCAAGATAAATAAAGCGATCAGATATTTCATTGATTTTCCCTATTTTGAAAACAGAATTCTATCTTAGTTTCTTTTTATAAGACAACTCTGATTGACTAAGCATTCATCTCATTTAGTTTCAACAGTTGTGGCAAAGTAGTGTCGGGAATGACTGGCGGCTTTTCAAAGTGCCGGCTTTCAGTGAAGACTGAAGCTAGCTTTGCGTTTAACATAAAGCCGCTTAAGTGGTTTGTGGGCATGCTCACAAAACTGGATGGCTACTTTTCTATTTATAACCTACAACAATGAGGCATTCTGAACTGTTAAAAAAATTCTTATGACCGGGTCTTCGTTGCATCGCGTGTAAGTGTTTTTTCGCTATAAAATCGTAAGGTGGCTATGGCGTTGGTTGAAAAGTCGCAGCTCTCTAGCACAGAGCGCTGTTTTTACACATGCTCCGGCTAGAAAGTGTTTTTTAACCAGTTGTTTTATTGTTGATGTGCTTTGAGAACCTCTAAAGAGATGAGTTCCAACGCATTTTCGTGCGTTGCTTCGAGGTTGACAGGTGGTGCCACCCCGGCTTCATAGGCTTCTTTCCATCTCAGCGCGCATAAACACCAACCATCTCCGGGTTTTAAGCCTGGAAAATAATATTCCGGATGTGGCGTGGTTAAATCGTTGCCTCTGGATTGGGTAAAAGCCAAAAAAGCCTCTGTGACTGTTGCGCAAATTACGTGAGTACCAATATCCATATGATTGGTATTGCAAAATCCATCCCTTAAAAAACCGGTCAATGGGTCTGTGCAGCAAGACTGCAACTCTCCACCCAATACATTTTTAGCCATGTGTAACTTCCATTCTTTATACAGTTAGGGCTTTGTACGTATGTGCTCGATGCGGGGTTTACTGTGTTCCCGTAATTTAGACAAAGCTCAGAAAGCGTCAGAGAATCGCCCGGCGATAAACTTGTCCGGGCTTTGTATAATCAAAATATTCAGTCATAGATAGGGATGTTCAGGTCATATTATTCAGCGGTCGTGGGCGAGTCAGGCCCCCTGTAATAACAAAAATACGCCAAACAGTGCGATGACACCGCCGCATAACATCGCTCTGGTGATGGTTTCTTTTCGGATCAAGCCCAGAGTCATCACCATGAGTGGCGCTGTGGCAAAAATGGTTTGTGCAATTGCCGGGTCTGTGTGGTTAACAGATAGGAGTTGTAACCACAAACCAATGAAAGTGCCAAAAAAGACAGCAACAAATAACCAGCGTTTACCCGACAATTGCCTCAATGTCAGTGCCTGATTTAGGCTTTGTGACTTTAAACAGGCGACCAGACAAGCAACAAACAAGGTGCCAGATGAAAGACGGATTAATGCAGCCCATAAGCTACTGATGGTTTCACTATTTAACGCGCCTTTAGAGAGCACCATGCCGGCGGCCTGGCACGTTGCGGCAGTGAGCGCAAACGCGATGCCAAGCAGATAGTGTTTTTTATCTGAGATAGGTTGAGCTTTGGTAGGTCTAATCGCAACAATGACACCACAGGTTGTTATCAGAATACCAAGCCAGGCAAGCGGACTAAGATAGACACCCAGGATCAGGATATTTAGGATGCCAGCAATAGCTGGTGCCAGGCTTTCTACGACCAAAGTGCGTGCAGGGCCAATATTTCTGAGCGCAGCGAAATAGGCGCTGTCTCCAATGGCAATACCTAAAACGCCACTGGCAATCAGCCAGGCCCAGCTGGATGGTAATACAGGATATGCAGTATCTTGCACAATAAGCATGCATAATACCATTAGGGCAGCAGCGATCACGCCTTTGCTGACATTGAGTTCAAATGGACTAAGATGGTGACTAAAGCGCTTATATATCAGTGTTGAAAACGCCCAAACAAATGCGGCGCTGATGGCAGCTATTTCACCTATTCCAATCATCTTCTTGTTCTTCTTGTGAGTTTTTGGCGGCCAGTATACCGAAACCGTGTGAAAGGGGAATCATGGTGTGTGAACTCGGTTTGAACTTATTGCTCTGAGCAATGGCAAAGACCATTCTGAAATACAGAGGGTTATTGTGAGTGAACACTTCACCAAAAGAGCTTGAGATGTGAGGGCTCAAGCGTACATCGAAAGAAAATGAGCCCTGGTTTCATTACCGAACTTTAAGCCGGTCTGACTTTCGCAAATGGGGCTGTGATCCCTGAGTACTCCCCACCACCCAGACGTGCCAGTGGAGCGGCTTTATCGGCCAATACTTTAATGCGTTGTTTGTGGTCCAGCTCAGTCACTTTGTCGCTCAGGTACAAACTGATGATTTTCACAAATACCAGATTTTGCGGAGTATCACCGATTTCCTGAATTTCATACAACTCACAGCCATAGGCGATATCACAATGCGCGATACGTGGCATCTCAAAGCCTGTGAATTCAGCTAGCTTTATATCGTTGGCTGTCACCTCTGATTCGCCATGCGGCAGCGTTGCTGCCGTTTGAGTTACCAGCTCAGCGTCATGCTCTGAGGCAATGTGTATCACACATCTACGTGTTGATTTGACGTTTTTTACTGTGTCTTTAATTTCCCCTGTCGGTTTTTTACCAGCTGAGAACATCAGTAAAGGGGGCGCACTGGATACCGCTGTAAAGTAAGAGAAAGGGGCCAGATTGTAGTTTTGGTCGTCGGATTCTGTTAGAACCCAGGCGATGGGCCTTGGGATCACGGTTTGAGTCATAAGGTGATATATCTGGGTTGGTGAAAAATCGGCAAAGTTCAGTTCCATAAGGCAAAATACGCAAAGTTTAGGTGATGATATGTTGCCATACTAACCACAAGGTGGAAAGATGCGCTACACTCTCGCCATCCTCGTTATATGTTGTTTTGGATATGTATATAAACCGTCAATCACTCAATACCAGCCTGCCGCTGGTGTATCACCCCAACTATTCATTCAGTTTCGATCCTAATCACCGCTTTGTGATGAGTAAGTTCGCTAATCTCTATCAGCAGGTGAGGGCAATGGGGTTGATTGGCGACAATGTATATCAGCCTGAGCTGGGGTCACCGGAGCCACTGGAAGCGGTGCACTGTGATACTTACTTATGGGATCTGTGGCGTAATCAACTTGATGCTAAATCGATGCGTCGTATCGGCCTGCCTTGGTCAGAGCAGCTCATGGCACGGACCTTTACCGCTCCGCTTGGCACACTCAAAACTGCAGAGCTGGCGCTGCAAAACGGTGTAGCCTGTCACCTGGCTGGTGGCACACACCATGCTCACTACGATTTTGGCTCAGGTTATTGTATGGTCAATGATTTAGTCTTTACTTCTACAACCCTGATAGAGCAAGGTAAAGTAAACAATGTGCTGATCTTTGATCTGGATGTCCATCAGGGCGATGGCACCGCAGCCATGCTTAAACATAACCCTTATGTGTTTACCTGCTCTATTCACTGCGAAAAAAACTTTCCGTTTCGAAAACACAACAGTGATCTGGATATTGGTCTGGCGAACAATTTGAAAGACGCGGACTACTTGCATATCGTAGAAGACACCCTGACAGGCTTGCTCGAAGACGTTAATCCAGATTTGGTATTGTATGACGCTGGGGTGGATATCTGGGAGCACGACGGTCTGGGTAAGCTGGATATCAGTTGGCGGGGTTTGGAGCAGCGCGATGCTCTGGTGCTCAAGACCTGCCAGCAAGCTGGTATTCCGGTGGCCACGGTGATTGGTGGCGGCTACGACAAAGATCACCTACGCCTGGCCCAGCGTCACGCTATTGTGGTGGAGCAAGCGGCGTTGTTATAGGCAATAACAAGTTTCCCATGTATTAAATGAGCTTACTGCTGACTCTTGAGCCTTGAATGAATTCACGAATATGGTGAGTTTTGTTGCCATTTTGGCGGGCAGACATATCAGATAGCTATAGCGTTATATAGTGCACTTCGGGGAGCTGAGTGTCAGATATAAAGATGACTAAAACCAATGTGTTACAGGCACGATAATTCTTTACTCAATTTTTGTATTACTTTTGGGCCGTTCGACAGTTTTATTTTGCTCACTTCGTGCCTGAGTGGCGGTTTGGACGGGAAGGTGAGCGTCAAAAGTTGCTCATAGCTTCCCTGTAAAATCTAACTCAAATAAAGGAGTTAGCTATGATAATGAGGTTTCGTTAGAACGGACTTTGTTGGTTAATTAATATCGATCTTTGTCCAATACTTGTGGCATCGCAGTGGAAGTTAGCTACCAAAGCGTCATTTTGGTTGTGTTCGTTGCTCCAGCGGATATAACCATATCCTACATAGCCTGACCCCATTTTATTCATTGAGATGGCGCCTGTTTTATTGGCAGGCAATGCAACAGTGCCAGTAACTGGGTTAGAACCTGAAAAAGCGTACCAGGAGGTAATGTTTGATGAATATGTATTACCATTTTGGTCGAATAGATCTATCTTAACCTGGACATCATTATCAGAAATATTGGTAATATGCAGGTGGCATGAAGAGTTGGTTCCAACATAATAGTGTGGAATTAATGCCTGCCCTGTACCTGAAAGTGCTGCGGATGAATAAATCAGAGAAGCTAAGATTAATGATTTCTTCATAGAGAAATTTCCTTTTTAAGTAGAGTTTATAATTTGAGTTTCTGGTTTTTTTAATACAAAAGTGTAGTTATTTCTACCAATTACTGTGGCAATTAAAACAACAGTACTGAAGTCATCAGTCTGGCCACAGTGTCGAAATTCACCTTCTGCCAGTACAGTATTTCACTATGATGATGCTGTATCAAGTTGTTTTTATTGTTTAATTATGGGATTGTACTATCATGATTACTGATGTGATGGGGGCCTATGCTGACACCTGTACTATCACTTGTGTTAATAAATATATTGAAGGTGTCGTTTTACTTTGGCCTGGCGTTTGGTAAATGATTTTTAATTATAAGGTTTTTCAGTATTTTATTTACGTTTGGTTTATTTTGCATTGAATTTTATGAGAGTTAAAGGTTTTTCAGACTCTCGGTATAATGGGGAGTTATATTTACCTGAGTATGAGTAAGTGAGACCTGTTGTTGAGTGAGCTCAATATTTCAGTGGTGCAAGTAAAGAGTAGTGCATTGGGAAAACATTAAGCTGTTAGTCGTAATTAAAAGCCTGTTGCTAAGTCCCAGTCATCACTGGATTTCAAAAGCCACATACGTCAATACTATTAAACCTATCTCTGGCTATCAACCAGTTGGGCAAGCTCACTGCGGCTGTTGATGCCAATCTTGTCGTAAATACGGTACAGATGATTAGACACGGTTGACGGGGCTACATCCAGTTGTCGGGCTACCTCTTTGAAAGTCAGGCCTTTGCACACCCATTCTACAATCTGTGTCTCGCGCTGACTCAACAAGTCTAAGGGGCCAGGTAGACGCAGTGTCACTATCATCAGCTCCCCCTGTGCTTTAAAAGAGACCGTCAGGTTATTAATATGCGTTGTAGAATTATCTTTACCTATGGCAAAGGGCAGGGTGACACCAGTACGATTAGGAAAATACTCGTTGAGCAGAGTAACAAAACGGGGCTGAACCTCGTGAAAACACCCATTGATGTCGCATATTGCGGAGGCTGCATGCGCTTTGTGATGGAGTATATTGCCCGCGTGCAAGTGTAGGAAAAAGGCGTGAGAGACGGCGTTGACCAGATGAAACACAAGTCGTTCCTGTAATTGGCGTTCGTGCTCGGTGAATATCTGCGCTCTGTCAAAACGGTATAAACTGAGCAGCGAGTACAGACCATTGTTCTGATCAAAATGTCCAGCAGCCAGGATACGTTCAATACCATATGGTTGAAATAATTGCTGGTATAACTGAGACTGATAAAAGTCATTGTCAGCAATCACATCCTGCATATTAACCGGTTTGCCAAGGTTATTAATTACGGCGTCTTTGATAGGGTTGATGGGCAGGGTTTGTTGCAGCTGACAGGCATAATCTTCATCCAGGCCAACATGGCAAACGTAATGAAAGTGAATATCGGCGCTGTTGCCGCTGCCCCAAAACGCGGCGTCAAAGTCGATGACCCGGGATAGTTGCTCTAAAGCCCATACGCGGTATTCATTGGGTGGTATGCGTGCGGCTTCACGGTAAAGTGTGCTGATGAAAGCTTCTGTGCTTTTTTCTGTGTTGGTTTTTTGTGTTGTCATAGTGGTTTTTAGTCATTTGGATTAAGCACTGAGGTGTGATTGTTTTGCGTCAGGTTTTTCCAAATAGAGTAAATATTTAAGTTTTTTAATTGATGATAGGGTGAATAAGATATTTTGTATATCCGATGTTGTCATGAATTAACGATGTAAAACTGGGTGAGTTCAGGTTGGGTATACTGGCGTATGGAGCGAGGGTGCTAGGAAAGTCAGATCAGGCGGGTGTTTTGATGAAGGTTATTGAATTTGACAAAAGCGCCGGTTTACAAAGGGCCATGTAAAACATGGCCGGGCAATAAACAAAATTAGTTCACTGTAAATGAGCGGCTCTGGCCTGAGTAACTGCGTATCTTGCCGCCCCAACCACTTTTCCAGTGACCTGTGTGCTTGATACGGTAGGTACCTCTGGGCATATCCGGATTGATAGTCCATTCCAGCTGAGCAAATGAGCAGGCCATACAGTCAGCGGCGGTATCGCGGATCCAGGTGAACTTAGTACTCAGGTCATTATCAGTTAAGACAGTTGACCAGCCACCGTTTTCATATCGCTGCACCTCCATAAAACTCGACATCGTTTTAAAGTTATTCTGAGGATGGCCAGAGCGAAACTTCACCTTAACTGTATTACCACGCACGTAACTGCTGTTGGCATCGCTCCAGGTTTGCCCAAAGGACTCCCACAACCGCTTATCATCATAAACTACACCAATGGCATAAACTTTTTGTTTGTTTGACCAGTCCAGCGGGCTTGGGCCGGTGTTGAGGTTATCGTCTTGTACCAGAGCCTTGGCAAGGCCGCTAAAGATTTGCCGATAGGCCGCCAGGCTATACTGACCAAACAGGGTATGTGCACCTTCGTAATACTGGATCTGATATTCCTCTTTGGTTGTGATATACCCGCCATAAGCATTCGCCAGCCCGGCAAAAACTACAGTGGTGATGCCACGAGGGGCAAGCGCTGCCTGTAAATCACTGCGCAGGCGGCGTGCTGCCATGGTGGTCATCTCGCCCGGAATCCCCACGAGTGCCATATTACCAATCTGAAAGAGCTGGAAGGGTAGGGTGTCTGTATACAGGTGTGCGCCGGAGCCCAGTTGTGTGGGTAAAAAGGTGGGTTTAGGATACTGACATGCCTCATGGGTTTTGCTGCCCAGCACGTTTTTATCAAATCCGAGCAGGCCAGCAAAATCATTAATGAACTTAAACGCACCGCCCACAGCACCTATTACTGTACTACGATCCCAGCTCGCTCCTTCATTGTCTTGTGTCATGCCTTCAAATACACCCGACTGGCCAGACGGGCCGTCATAGGTTGCTCCGGCTGTCATTGAAAATCCAATGGCACCCTCACATAGTCGTTGATTGCCATTTCCAGTGTACTGACCCAAAACGTTTAACCCAGGCAGTTTTACGTACTGAAAACGTACATCCAATGCGCCACTGAGTGCGTCTGTTGCATTGTTATAAAGGCTCAGCGCTTTGTTGTATTGCTTGTTTGCTGATAGCGCGACGTTTGCCTCATTGTTACCTTTGCCTGCACAGCCATCTTCCGGTCCACATACATTGGGCGAAACATCCCCTTCTTCGCTGTTTGCGAAGGCAGCGACAAACTGACCCGACAGAGGCCAGTTCGCCCCTTTGTGCTTTTCAAACAGCTGGGCAGCAACCCCTTTGTTGTCTCCGGTAATAAGTCGCTGATTCTGATTGCTCGATACATTATGTACACCAAACCAGTTGATCATACCAATTTCCTGGTCATTGCTTTTCACCAGTTTTAGCAAGGTCATGGTTTGATTGATCTGAGTGTCATAGTCATCGGCATCCGGGTTTTGGTTATATGCAGTCAGATTGCGGTTAACGGCCGCGCCAGATAATTCTCCCTGATTAATGTGAATACTGCCCACGCCTCTGTTCAGGTAGGCGTTACGGATGGACAGATATATGCCGTTGACTATGGTGTTATAATTATCTTCGTCATAACCTAGCGCACTCATATTAAGCATGATGTTGTGATCATAACCACCCGGGCCAACATGAACATGAGTTGCGCTAAGCATCACATTGTTTTGGTTAAAAAAAGGTGCAATTAGCGGGTCACTGGCAATTTTTTTGAGTACGCCCTGATGGACTCCTTGCGTAATGCTTTGCAGATCTGCACTGACGAAGGTGACAAGTTGGTTTGAGTTTGGTTTACCAATCACAAATGCACGGGACCAAAGGCGTGTGTGTATCCCTTTGGTGGTCTGCCCAACATCGCCATATCCTACCATGCCCCGATCGGCGGCCGGTCCGGTAATATCATAGATCCCCGAGCCAATGATCCAGTCACTATTTGCTTTTATGCCCAGGCTAACAAGTAGTAGCGCTAAGCCACTGAATTTGATCAGCCAGGCTTTATATCTTGCGTGTAAAGTAGTCATTCTAATCCCCCAGCCATACCAGGCAGCATGGCTGTTTTCGTTCATTGTTTAGGATAAGTACCCATATAAAATGGGTGCATTTGATACTCGCGAGATCGAGGGACTATTAAATCTTGGTTAGCAATGTAACGAAATAGTAATATTAGCCTAACAAGTTGATTTACTGCCTGAACGCGCAGCGACAAGTTCTCGCAGGACGGCGCACGATTTGGTTGGGTACAAGGTTTTATCTGTTAGCGATGGAAAACCAGCAGGTTTGAATGCTGTTCAGTGGAGATATGCGTGCCGGTTTTGCTTTGCTTCACATGTAGAAATTGGACACCAGAGTACAGTTAGTACATATAGTTACAAAACACCCTTTGCCATCTTTGCTGCTGCATTGTAAAACGACATTGATACTGCTGACGCTTGCTCCTGACTTTCATAAGTAAGGGCGTTTTTCAAACATAAATGAACCGCACTATTCCCAAAAAAGGAAATGAAAAGATGAATAAACTCGCCTTTATATTGGTACTTTTGATGGCGCTGTTACAGTGTTTTTATGCATTGTTTGCTTATGTCGATCCATTCGCATTTTCTGCAGTTCGAGGCACAGTGTTGGCGTCTCCGGAAGATCTGGACTGGGTACAGATCTATGCTTCTCGAACTCTGTTTGTGTCTCTCATCATTGGTATTTTATTGTATCTGAAAAATTACCAAGTACTGTTCTGGGCTGCATTGCTGGGAGTTGTTATGCCTATGACCGATGGGTGGCTTGCCTATCAAGCCGGTTCACCTTTCAGCGTGACTTTAAAGCACTTGATTACCGTGGCATATTTACTTGCTACAGCTGTTGTCTTGAGAGCTGTGGTAAAAAAGGCCAATGCTTAGAAACCACTGCTACCAAAGTTTTAGGGGAGACGATTGTGACGGCCAGTCCTGAAAACCTCAAGGTCAATATGAACAGCAATAACTTTCCCATGGGTGAGTAACTTCTGACAAAGCTTCGGGGTGCTCTCATTGGTCTACAAGCTTACTACTTTCCCTATGGGAACAATGATTAATTTTGGTAGTCTTGCAATTAGTGGGCATTACTAATTTTGTAAGCAGGCCTGTACACGTCCTATTTATATACAAAATTTCATATACTTTTTACATTGTCTGGTCTCGCGAAATTTGATTGTTGCATTGCTAGGTGATACTGCGTGTCTTATGTTTCAGGTAACGCCATGGTCGCCGTTGTTGTGATGTTTTTACTTGTGAAAAGGGTACTAAAACTCCTCACTTTTAATGCGTTGACTTTCAATAGAGACGTAGAATAAAAAACAGCAGTGCCGCAAATAGTGGCCTGCTGATTTTATTTACTGATCCGGTTTTATCTTTGTACCAAACTAAACCAGTTTCCGGAGTTGTCCAGACCCATGGCTTCTACGCCATATAATTGTTCTGTTGGTGGCTGAATGAATTCGACGCCTTTGGCGACAAGCTCTTCGTATGTTTGCTGACAATTTTCCGTTTCGAAAACGCCCGCGCCGAATGCACCTTCGGCAATTAAACTACGTATTTTTTCGGCAGCCTCTTTGTTAAACATGGGTCCTTCTTTTGGCTCTGCTAATACCAGCTGGAGCTGTGAATTCGATTTCGGATAGACAGTTAACCACCGAAAACCGCCTTCTACTTTCATATCATCACCGATTTCGAAACCAAGCTTATTTTTATAAAAATCAAGCGCCTCGTCCTGATTTAGTACATATATTGTGGCATGCGCTATGGATGTGATCATCTTCATATTCCTTGTTGTGAGTTCACCTTTATTGTATAGATAAAATCCAGCAAAGGTTTCTCCAATATTGCGCTATTTGCCTAAAAAGTGACGAGCATAACAGGCCGGTATGGCCTGAGCGGGAAAGCAAAATGGCTCAGCCGACAAGGCCCAAAGTTTGCGACGATATAAAGTCGGTGCCATGCCTGTTTGCTTTAAAAATAAAGAGGAAAAGCTGCCAAGACTTGAATAACCCACATGCTCACAAATCTCTGAGACACTGTGGTTTTCGGTAATCAGCAGTTTCTTTGCGTGTGCTACTCTGAGCCGGATCAAAAATTCATTGGGCGTTTCGCCATAAGTGTCCTTGAAAACCCGTAAAAAATGGTAGGGAGAGATATGCGCGTGCTGTGCCATATCAGAAAGGCTCAGTGCATTGTGGAAGTTGTCGGCAATGTGATCCCTGCCTGCTTTCACTTTTTTAAATTTGTAATTTGTGGCCATAACATTTAACGCTTATTCCCTGTAAAAATGACTGGCGTACTGACATTCTGTCAGGCCTGTTAATAGCCCTGTATACGCATCATTCATTACGATAAGCAAACAAATTACCACTGCTATACCCCTTACTCAAGCACAACCAGATTAGAAAGGCGACCTATAGAATAAACGAAAATTATGTCACTCATTCTGAAGAAAAGCCGACTTATATAGCTTAACAAATTTCAACGCTCCTTAGTTGCAGGCTAATTCATTACTCAATGGCGACTACCAACTTTCACTCAAAGCATTGAGGTTGGTAGCCGACGCGGATTAAAGCGTTAGTTACTTACAACGTTAGATGCAGGTGATGCGTTGTAGCAAATGCCACTTTGCGTACACGCTTTGACGCGATATTGCCTGTTGCCTGACCCTAAGTTTGACCAAGAGATACTGGACGTGTTTGGTGCGCTGTAGAACCGGTAGTCTGTCCAGTTATTGTTGTTGTACTTGATTGAAAGTACATACTGATAGGCACCAGGCACATCGTTCCAATCCACAATGATGGTATTGCCACTTAATCTGGCGTAAGGCGCGTTGGGTGTACCCAAGCCTGAGCGCACTGTAACTGTGTTTGAGATCGGCGAAGGTTGAGAGCAACCATAGCTATTACAAGCGACGACACGATAACGACGATTACCATCATTTAAGTTGTGCCAACTCATATAGGACGCTGAAGCCGGACTCGGAATATATTGATAGTCGGTCCAGCTATTGTTGTTATATTGAATGGCAACTTTATAGGTTGCACCGCTGACAGGTTCCCAGTTCACATTCACGCTGTTACCTGAAGCTGAGGCATTGATCCAGCCTGGTGCATCAGGCACACCAGGCACTTCATATTCATAATCAACGCCGATGGTGTATTCGAAATACATATAGTCTTCGCATTCAGCGGGGTTTCTATTGGCACACCGCAAACTCACGCTGTTGCTCAGCTGTGCTTTCAGGGTGAATGACAGATTATCTAAGCGAGTACCATTAAAAGGCAGGTTAACTGTTGAAGACCCTAATGAGTTTGCACCGTATGCCGACATAATGGCTTTTACCTGACCGGTTAGCGGATTAGGTAAATAGGGAGAAGATGCGCTAACTGTGAGAATATAATCGCCCAGCAGCAGGCCCCGGGTCAGTACTTGTCTATCCGCATAGGCAGTAAAACTCGCGCGAATATTGGTGATAGTCGCATTGTTTGGGACTTCACAGCTCTCGGCGCCAAAGACGGAGTACTTGGCGGTTGTCACGTAGTCATTGTTGTCCCAGCTCATAGGCGGCGCGCCCGGTTGGGTTCTGGATATTTCACAATATCCACTTTGTGTCGCTGCGGTGGCAGAGAAAGTGGGCAGGAGTCCGAGTGCCAGAGTGGCGCTCATGCACAGCGCTGAAGCACAGCTTGGTAATAACTTAGAGATCATACTTACTTTCCTTTTATAGTCTGTCCTAAAAAATGTGAGGCTGGCACATCTTGCCAACCATGAGAAAAGTGCACTTTTAATTACAAAGGCCATTTGATGTTATATTAAAATATTCATCAGGTAATTGATTTAATCGGCATTCCAGATGCGAATTTTCGAAGTTGAAAAGCCTTGAATGTTTAGTACAAGCAGGCAAAAGGCACGGAGTTATTACTTTCTTGCAAGTCTGTATCAATATTGAGACAGTTGACCTATTCAACAAACAGACAAGGAATGATGACATTGGAATTTTGTTTTCTCGCAGAACGACCGGAGTTTAAGGCGCTGGTTGCTCACTGGTATTTCAGTGAGTGGGGGGCGCTGGCACCTGGCGCCACAGTAAACTCGTTTGAAGATAAGCTCGCAGGGTATCTGCAAAAAGATGCTATCCCACTGGCGTTGCTGGCAATGCAGGCAAACAAACCTGTTGGCGTTGCTCATCTGCGCTTTCACGAAATGACCATTTACCCGGATAAAACGCACTGGCTGGGAGGTGTGTATGTCGCACCTCACGCAAGAGGGGAGCAGGTCGCCTCTGCGTTGGTACAAAGAATCGAGCAGTTGGCTCAGTCTTTTGGTGTCCGGGAACTACACTTACAAACCGAACAACAAGACGGCGGGCTTTACCAGCGTTTAGGCTGGCTGGCACAGGAACGAGTTAATTATCGCGGCGTGGATGTGGTTGTAATGAGCAAGTTGCTTTCCTGATTTGAGCCCCCGGTGTATGCGGTTTCTTTGCTTAGCATGGCACTCGCTTTCGATGTAAAAACACCCAGTGCCATGATGCATTTAATCCAGATATTACCCCCAGCGTTAATCGATGAGCTTATCCAGCTTGATAAAAAAGTCATTAAAGGTTGTCGACATGTCTTCTGAATGTGCTTGTATCTGTTGCAAATCGTCCTTTGCTCCGTCGAGGGTCTCGCGAATTGTCCGCTCTTGCGCATCGCTGAACCCAAAGGTTAGCATTGACTCCTCGATATCAAAGATAAGTCGTTCAATCAGCTCCTGACACGATTCATTATAATGCTTAAAAATGTGTTCGATACTTTCTAAATCTTTGCTGGCAATCTGACTTAGCTCCTTAAGGCCCTGGTTTTTTGCCTGAATAGCCTGAACATTGCTCTCCAGGCTTTTTAGTCTGGCATTCGCCCCTCTGACGACCAGAGCCAGGATGTCATTGAAGCGCCCATATTTCTCTTCGTCGTCTATGGGCATATTTTTAACCAGCAAGGAGCAATAGGCGCTGTTAAAGAAGCTCCGCTTTTCAATATTGATAACGGTTTTGCTCTCGCGGCCTTTTTTTAATAACTCGCGCTCAAGTGGGTTAATTACGCCAAAGTTGCTAAAATCCCGAAACTCTCCCAGTAACCCGAGCTGTACGGACGCTTTCAGGTTAAGGTTTTGACACAGCGCCAGGATGGCTGTGGAGAGCTCTGATAGTGTATTACACCGATATGTGTTTTCAATAAACTCAAGGCACAGTCCCAGCTCGCTGCAACTGGTAATGGCGGTCATTGTGACTTCTTCAGCGGCTTCGCAGTTTACTTTTAAAGTATCTATTTCATTGCTGTACTTCACCAGGCGTTCGATTCTGAAAGCCAGCTCGTCTGCATCAAATGGCTTGGTGATGTAATCATCACCACCCGCCTTAAAGCCTTCCAGTTTGTCGTCAATACAGTCTTTGGATGACACAAATAAAACCGGGGTATCGTTATGACTTGAAGCCTTGCGAATTGCCTGACAAACCTCGTAGCCGTTCATTCCCGGCATGACGACATCCAGTAAAACAGCATCGTACTTTCGTTCACTGAACAGTGCCAGTGCGTCTTCCCCATTAAATGCCGAAACGTAGCTATGTGTTTCGCCCAGCATGGTCATTGCGATGTCATGGTTTATCTCATCATCGTCCACCAATAAAATTGAGTAAGGCATAAGTCCCCCGTTCGATCTTAGTCCCGGTATTGTTGAGAAATCTTAAAAAATGCGCTTTCTTGTGCCAGAAATTCATCTAATAGTTCGGGGTCAAAATGACTGCCACGGCCTTCTTTCATAATCGCAATTGCGTCGCTGTGTTCCATGGCATCTTTATAAACTCGTCGACTGATGAGCGCATCGTAAACATCGGCAATGGCCATCAGCCTGGCACTGAGTGGGATATCTTCTCCTTTGAGGCCTTCGGGGTAACCTGAGCCATCCCACTTTTCATGGTGATAATGAGAAATCTCTTTTGCTGTTTGTAAAAAGCTGTCGGTCTGGCCTAATGCTGATTCGGCCGTTTCGATAGCATTGCGGCCAAACACGGTATGGCTTTTCATAATCTCAAACTCTTCAGCTGTAAGCCGGGCTGGTTTGAGTAGTACATTGTCCGGTATGCCAACTTTGCCAATATCATGCAGAGGTGCGGATTTGTAGTAAATATTGATGACTTCGGGGGTCAGTATCTGCTTATACTTTTCTTTGCCACTGAGTATGGTGGCGAGCAACTTGACATAAAGCTGTGTACGGCGAATATGATTACCGGTTTCCTGATCCCGGGTTTCTGCAAGGCTTGCCATTGCCTGAATAGTAACGTCCTGCAGCTGCGACATTTGTTCGGTCCGTTTCTGTACTTCTTCTTCTAAGTAATTGTTTTTGTTTTTAAGAATATCTTTAGATTCTTTGTTTAGCAGATGCGTATTTAGGCGAGCCAACAGGATGGGGGGGCTAATTGGTTTGTTGATATAATCACATGCGCCCAGCATAAAGCCCTTTTCTTCATCCGAGACGCTGGTTTTTGCGGTCAGGAAGATGACCGGAATTTCACAGTGAGACTCATGTGACTTCAGATATTTGATGACATCGTAGCCATTCATTTGTGGCATCACAACATCCAGCAAAATGATATCTATCTGATTGTTCTCAACAAGGTTAATCGCGGCTTCGCCACTTTTTACTGCCAACACACGATATTTGTCTTTGATAATTTCCGCCATGAAAGCCAGGTTCTCTTTCACATCATCTACTACCAGCACGGTCTTTAATTCTTCCATAGCCTCTGTTACCACTATGTTGCACGATTGCACGACGTACTCAGAAATATAGGTCTATTATTAGTGAAACGCCAAATAGGGATTGAGTAAAATGAAAAGCTTGAGAGCTAGCTTCTTTATCACTTTTTTAATGATGCTGGTTGTGAGTTGTGGGATCGGCTTGATGTCGCATTTTGTCAGGATAGAGGTCAATGCCTTATCACAGAAGCAAGCACAGTTATTTCAGCTTACGGAACTTGCCCATGAATTGAAACTCAGCTCGGATAACTTAACGAATTTTGCCCGGGCCTATGCAGTAACCGGCGATGAAAAATGGCAGCAGTTGTTTCAGTTTGTTTTGCTTGTACGGGATGGCAAAGTGCAAGCGCAAAGCGCCAATACTTTTGATTATTGGGATAATCTCGCGTCACCGCATGCCAGCTTGCCAGAGTTAGAGCGGATAGAAGACGGGCATAATATTATCGAGCGCTTCCAACAACTTGGGGCACAAGATTTTGAACTGTTGCAAATGCAAAATGCCCTGTCCACATCGAATGGATTAGTGGGGTTAGAAAGGCAGGCTTTTAATGCCATTCAGGGGATCTATCGGGATGAGTATGGGAATTGGGTGGAAGGAGGGGAGCCCGATTTAACAAGCGCGCAGAAGATTTTATTCAGCGATACGTTTTTAGCCGAAAAATCAAAAATTATGACCGCAATTGGCGAGGCGCACAGAGCCATTGCAACACGCCTTAATAATGAATTGCAAAGCCATCAAGACAGCCTCAGCGCTGCTTATATGTTCAGAAACATATTTAACCTGATTTTACTCATCAATATCGCATTGTCATTCTATCTGCTGTGGAAATTGTATATTAACCCCGTTGCCTCTATCCAAAAGCAGGTGGTCAGCAATGTGGAGCAAGGTAATTATAATTTTACGCTCGATGAATCCGTAAAAGGGGAGCTGTCGGAACTCTCTATGTCTATGAACAAGCTGCTTAATGACTTATCTGAGCAACTTGAGTTTAACACCATTATGAAGGATTTTGGTCTTGCATTGCGAGGCAAGAAAAGTCCGCATGATCTTGGTGAAGAGCTGTTACAGTTTCTGGAGCAGCGGTTATCTGTGCCATTACTTGGCTTATATGTGTTTGAAGATCAGAAAGCACTCAACCGAGTTGCCGGAACAGGCTATAGCAGCAGCTGCGCCACAACATACAGCAATTATGACTCCATTCACTTTCATGTTCTGAGCACTCAAAAGCCCTACTCTATGAAGTTTGAAAAAGAGCAATATGCCATCGAGTTGAACGGACAAAAGCTCTCGATTAGTGAGCTATATTACTTTCCGCTGGTGGTGAGTAACGACAGTATCGGGTTATTGGAATTGGGTAGCCTGGTTGAGTTGACAGAGCAGGACTACAAGTGGGTTAAATCGGTTATTAATGATCTGGCGGTGAGTTTGCAATTGACCCAGAATATTGACCTGCAGTCTAAAGCAGAAAAGCGTATTGTCGAGCAGCTTGAGTTGAATAAGAAAATTCTCGACGCCATCCCAAGCCCAATGTACTACAAAAATAGCGAAGGCCAATATTTAGGCGTAAATAGCGTTTTTAATCAATACTTTGGGACATTCGATGCCGATGTGCTGGACGCCACGGCTGAGGATATTTTCGATTATGAAATTGCTCAGGTTTTTGAGCAATCCCACCAGGATTTAATCGACAGAGAGTCAAACCACCATTATGAAATAACAATCGAGAATGCAGAAGGCGACCCCAGAAATTTCATTGTGTATGAGGCGTTATTTACCAATGCTGAAAATCGGCTGGCAGGCGTAGTAGGTTTGCTGCTTGACGTGACAGAACGCAAACAAATGGAGCAAGAGTTAAGGCTGGCTAAAGATAAAGCCGATGAAATGAGTACCGCAAAAGGGGAGTTTTTGGCAAATATGAGCCACGAGATCCGAACCCCGATGAACGCCATTATTGGTATGAGCCATTTGGCGCTCAGAACCGATCTTACCCCACAACAGATGGGTTATATCAATAAAATAGATCAAGCTGCGAAAAGTTTGCTGGGGATCATTAACGATATATTAGATTTTTCCAAAATTGAGTCAGGTAAACTTGAAATTGAACACATCGACTTTTCTTTGCAAGAGGTTCTGGACAATGTGGTCAACATCAATGTGATTCGGGTGCAAGAGAAAGGCCTGGAGATGTTGCTAGATATCGCCCCTGATGTGCCAATTAGCCTGGTTGGCGACCCCCTGCGCCTCGGGCAGATCCTGATTAATTTGTGTGGTAACGCCATCAAATTCACCGAGCAGGGTGAAATTACTATTTCGGTGACCACCGCCGAGCAAATTGAAGACCAGGTAACCTTAAAGTTCTCGGTGAAAGATACGGGTATTGGCATGTCTCGCGAGCAGCAAAATAAGTTGTTTCAGGCTTTTTCGCAGGCAGATGGTTCAATCACACGTAAGTATGGTGGTACCGGACTTGGTCTGAGTATCTGCAAGAAGCTTGTGGAGCTCATGGGGGGCTCTGTTGGTGTTCATAGTGAGCAAGGGAAAGGCTCGGAGTTCTTTTTCACTATAAAGAGTGGCTTACAGTCGGCTAAGCTCACCAATGTAATCTGCCCTGACAGTCAGCTCGCGGGTAAGCAAGCGCTGGTTGTTGATGACAATGAAAGTGCACGGGCTATTTTAACTAATTTGCTTAAAGCAATGAAGTTTCAGGTGACGTGCTCTGCCAGTGGTTCCGGTGCCGTTGAACTGGCGCAAGCCGGGGGCTATGACATTATTTTCATGGACTGGAAAATGCCGCATATGAGCGGTATTGATGCGATTAAACATATTCGGGCATTAGAGCTGGAAACAGAACCTAAGTATGTGCTTGTCACGGCATATGGAACGGATATTGGCATGAATTCAGAGGTGCATGAGCTTATTGATTCGGTCATTTTGAAGCCTGTGAATGCATCTGTACTGCTCAATTCGATCATGGAGTCTTTTCAGTTGTCGGAGCCGCAAGGGGGGAGTGAGTCATATAGAAAGGTCGACAACACCGCGCTTTTATTTGAGCAGCAGCATGTACTTTTGGTTGAAGATAACAGCACAAATCAGGAAATTGCCACAGAAATGCTGTCCTCGTTAAACCTCCAGGTAAGTATTGCTGAGAATGGTCAGGTTGCGGTCGAAATGATTAAGGAACAAGCGTTTGACATTGTACTGATGGATATACAAATGCCTGTTATGGACGGGTATTCTGCAACAAAGTACATCAGAAAGCTCGGTCAGTTTAATGCATTACCAATTGTCGCAATGACAGCAAACGTTATGAAGGAAGACCTTCAAAAGTGTCAATCTGCCGGAATGAATGGCCATATCGGCAAACCAATCAACTTCAATCAAATGGCAGAAACAATACGCAGCCACTTATATAAGCAATCTGAGCCTACTGATCCTGTTGCTTTGCAAACTGAAGCCCAGCTGGATAAGGGTAAGGAAGTGAAAAACGATGAGCAAATCGAAATAGCAGGTGTGGACGTTGAACGCGCTATTAAGAGGCTGGGCGGCAATGACAAGGCGTTTTGGAGCATTATTAAGAAATTTGCCAGAAACCAAATTGAGGAAACCATTAATTTGAATCAGGCGCTGGTCATAGGTGATCTGGAACATGCTGAGCGAATTGCTCACTCTTTGAAAGGCGCAAGTGCCAATTTATGCATGGATGACTTATCAAAACGCGCCGCAGAGATTGAAAAAGCGATTGGCAGCGGTGAGCAAGTCGAGTTGGAGCAGGTAGAGCATCTGACTGAATTCCTGAGGGGGCTACACAAGCAGCTGAGTGAACTAAATCAGGAAGATACGCCTTTAATTAAGCGAACAAATGTGGTTAGTTTAAAGGTAACGAAAGAAGATTTTACTCAGCTTGAAGCACTGCTGCTCAGTTGTGATATGCAATCAGTTGAACAGGTGCGTGAGCTTGCCGCCAGCCATAAGTTGGACGAGGCGACCAGCAAGCGGCTTATTGATTTGATTGAAGACTTTGAATTTGAAGAGGCTGCCAAGGTGGTTGCCCATTTGTTAGAAAAATCAGCGTAGTGAACCTATAGTGCCCATCAAGGGATACAAACAAAAGCGTATCAAGCTCAACCGATTAACAGCCAGACATAGGTTTGGCTGACTTAAGCGACATTCAATATCTTTGTGACTTTATAACACATCGGGTTTTTATTCCGTTTTATCGCGTATTGGATGACATCTGTATTCAGCTGAATAACTATGTGGCCTTTATTAAAATGATAACAATAGGAGGCTGCCCATGCCTTTTGGACTGAAACGTACTTTGCAATGTTCCTTACTGGCGTTTGCAACACTACCCGTATTGGCGCAGGCTAATGCCGGGCTACAGGCAGAAGATATTTTTGAGCTTGAATATGCAAGCGATCCGCAAATATCGCCTAATGGTGAGCAAGTGGTGTACGTACGTAACAGCAACGACGTGATGAAGGATGCCAAAAGACAAAACTTGTGGTTGGTCGATGCAAAAACGGGCGTACAGTCTCCGTTGTTTTCTGACGAAAACCGTTATCATCAGCCGCGCTGGTCGCCCGATGGCAGCAAGATAGCCTTTTTGAGTGATGTGTCTGGCAGCACTCAGGTGCACGTGCATTACATTGCGCAAAATCGCACAGCATTGTTGACTCAGTTACAGGCTGGGATCAGTGACTTGACCTGGTCGCCTGATGGTAAATGGCTGGCATTTAGCCAAAAAGTTGAGGAAAAGCCAGCGGTGATTGCCAAGATGCCGGCAAAACCAAAAGGCGCAAAATGGTCCGAGTCGGCCATTGTGATTGATAAGGCCTATTATCAGGCGGATGGACGCGGTCTGGTTAAGCCAGGATATCGGCAGATATTTGTGTTGCCAAGTGAGGGCGGTACGCCTCGTCAGCTAACATCAGGTAACTATCACCACAGTGGTAAGCTGGCCTGGCGCAGCGATTCAAAGGGCATCGTGTTCTCGGCAAACCGCATTGCAGACTGGGAATATAAGCGCTTGGAGGGTGACCTGTTTGAAGTTGACTTCGCGGGTAAGATCACGCAATTGACCAATGCACCGGGTCGCGAGCACTCTCCGAGCTTTTCAGAAAATGGCAAGCAGCTGGCGTTCTTAAGCTCATCGGGTGAGCTGAACCCGTATCGCAATCACAAACTGAACATTATGAACTGGCAAAGCAAAGAATCTCGCATGATTGCGAAAGACTTTGACCGTTCAATCCAAAGCCCAAGCTGGATAGGCAGCACTAAGCTGGCAATAGCCTATGACGACCACGGTATGCGCAAGCTGGCGACAATCACGACTAAAGGCAAAATTAAAGATCTGACCAATACGCTGTCAGGCACCACGCTGGGCCGTCCTTACCTGAGCGGTCAGTTCAGCGCCAACTTTGATGGTGAGATTGCCTTTACCAAAGGCTCAAGCTCGCGTCCGGCTGATGTCGCTGTCACAACCAGTAAAGGCAAAGTGAAATCGCTGACTGCGCTGAACGAGGACTTACTGGCACACAAAACACTGGGTAAAGTGCACGAAATCACATACAAATCATCGTTTGATGGTGAGCAGATCCAGGGCTGGTACATCACGCCACCAAATTTTGATCCGAATAAGAAGTATCCATTGTTGATGGAGATCCACGGTGGTCCACACCTGGCTTATGGCCCACATTTCTCGGCTGAGTTACAACGCTACGCAGCACAGGGCTATGTGGTGTTTTACGACAACCATCGTGGTAGTAGCTCATATGGTGAGCGTTTTGCCATGCTGCTGAAATACAAGTACAGCTCAAAAGAAGACTTTGCCGATCACAACTCTGGTGTTGACGCCATGATTACCAAGGGCTTTATTGATCAGGATAACCTGTTTATCGCGGGTGGCTCTGCAGGCGGTATCGCCACTGCCTATGCCATTGGCCTGACAGATCGCTTTAATGCTGCTGTGGTTGTTAAGCCAGTGATCAACTGGTTGAGCAAAGTACTGACGGCCGACAGTGGTCTGGTGCAGATCCCCACTCAGTTCCCAGGGATGCCGTGGGAGCATGTTGATCATTACTGGGAGCGCTCGCCGCTGTCTTTGGTAGGCAATGTTACCACGCCAACCATGTTAATGACTGGAGAGGAAGACCTGCGTACGCCAATGGCTGAAACAGAGCAGTTCTATCAGGCACTAAAACATCGTAAAATAGACTCCGTGCTGGTGAAAATTCCGGGTGCACCCCATGGTATCGCCGGGCGTCCCTCGCGGATGATCAGTAAAATAGAACACACGCTCGCGTGGTTCGAAAAGTACACAAAATAATGGAAAAGCCGCGCAATGCGGCTTTTTTTAACGAGATAGTTCAGGAGTTTTATGAAGTTTCTAAAAGGATTTGGTGTGGCAGCTGCCTGCTGGTTGAGTACAGCTGCGGCCGACGTTCAACCTGCCAGTGTTTACGATAAAGCCCGTGATAGGGCCATTCCGGTGGAGATCACTTATCCCGAATCTCAGGCACAATGCAGTGGACAAGCCCTTTGCCCGGTGGCGTTCCTCGGAGCAGGCTACGGTATGTCGCATACTGATTACACCTTTTTATCCAAAGTGCTGAATAAACACGGGTATCTGGTGGTCGCAATCGGACACGAATTACCGGGCGATCCGCCGCTTTCTGTCTCTGGTAATTTGTTTGAAACGCGCAGTGAAAACTGGCAGCGTGGTGCAAAAACACTGGCGTTTTTACACGAAGAATTGCAACACAGCATAACCGGATACGATTTTAATAATTTAACTTTGGTTGGCCACTCAAATGGGGGTGATATTTCTGCCTGGCTGGGAAATGAAGGCAAGCCCTATGTTAAACAGATCATTACCTTAGACCATCGCCGTGTGCCATTACCAAAAACTAAGGATATCAAGGTGCTGTCTATACGTGCCAGCGACTTTCCGGCAGACTCGGGCGTGCTGCCCAGCGAAGCGGAGCAAGTCGAGTTTGGCAGCTGCGTGGTGACCATTCCCAAAGCGCGCCATGATGATATCGCTGACTTTGGTCCAGGCTGGTTGAAGGATAAGATCACGCAGCTGGTGCAGTTACATCTGGATGGGAAGCCGTGTTCACAGTTGCAACAAGCATAGGGGCTGATAGAAAGACAATGACGGTGTGCGAGCCACACTGTCATATTCACAAACTAATCATAATAATAAGAGCACCCTCATATGAAATACTTACTGACCGCGCTGTTTACCCTGGTTTTTATCGGTGGTTGCACGTCAACTCAGCAGGCAGATCCTCAGATTAAAAACGGCTATGTTCAGATGCAATTCGATATTAACGAGCAAGGCAGGCCCGAGAATATTCGCATCATTGAATCGAGCCATAATGGCTTATTTGATCAAGAAGCCATACGCTCACTAAAAAAATGGAAATATAACCCTAAGACAAAGAATGGCACACCCGTCAGGCAGACCAACCAAAAGGTACGGCTGGAATTTGATATTAAAAATTAAGCAGGTAGTTCGTGAACGAATTTATTTCGTTTTGTTCTGCTTATAGGCAATTTGACGCGGGGTTCTTCGTTTAGTGCCTATTCTAGATTTGACTTTCAGCGGGCACAACAAAGCAGCAACTGCGGCCAACAGTGGAATTATCACAAGGCCCAACAAAATCACGTCGACAGACCGTTTAGTAAAAGCGAAGACTGACATGAGTATTATACTCAGGCTCATAGCGCCTGTTATCGTCCATAAAGCGCCTTGGTGAAGATAAAGTAGCAAACCACATAGTTTACAACGGACTTTTGTATCAAAGATAAGAAGCGATTTCTGCAGTGGAGAAATCCCATTTTGGGCACAATCAGGGCACTTCATTCACAAATTCCATTGAGCAAGATGAGTATCATACTACTTTGATTTATCAACAATGGGTATGGGCGCTGGCTTACCCTTGCTCAATTTCCTCCAAAAACCGACTGAGTATCGCTTTACTCTCAGCCAGTCGCGCGGCTTTTTCATCAACGGCTTTGATTTCGCTATGTAACAGGTTTCTGAGCTCGTCACAGGGTTCAAAAATGGGCCTGTCGCCGCGAATACAGGGCAGGAACTGCAAAATGGTATTGAGTGTCATGCCTGCCGCGCTCAGTAACTGAATACGGGTCAGAGTCTGGATATCGTTCGATGTGTAGTGGCGATAGCCTGAAGGGGAGCGGCTGGGGTGAAGCAAGCCTTGCTCTTCGTAATACCGCAGCATGCGAATGCTGATCCCTGTTTGTTTCGATAATTCGCCGATTTTCATGATGTGCTCTTGACTCTCACAGTGCTGTCAGAGTTTATAGTACTGGCTTCCAAAAAAGGTTTCAAACCGGGAGTTAATTGTATGAAAGAACACACCTTTACGCCGCAAACTGTGGTTAACGGTACGCTACTTCAGGATCCTCAAATGAGCCAGCTGGCCTTCTCTGGTTTTGCACATTTTACCGCTATGCAGGTGCGTGATGGCATGGTAAAGGGCATGGATCTGCATCTGAACAGGTTACGTCATGCGTCAGTCGAATTGTTTGGTCAGGCATTGTCTGATGAAGAAATTCTGACGTCTGTTCGCACGGCGATCGCTGCGGCGGGCAAAGACTTGTCTTTGACGGTGACTCTGTATTCTGCCCATGGCGAGTTCACCCTGGATAGTATGGACACCCACCCGAATATTATGGTTCGTACTGGTGCTCCTGCGAATGGACCGAGCGGGCCGCTGAAACTGCTGGCTACCGAATATTGCCGACCTTTGCCTGAAATTAAACATGTCGGGGAGATAAGCAAAACTTACTACCTCCACAAAGCTGCACAGCAGGGCTATGATGATGCTGTATTCATAGATGATACAGGTTGTCTGAGTGAAGGGACCATCTGGAATCTTGCCTTTTGGGATGGTGAAACGGTGATTTGGCCACAGGCGCCAAAACTACAAGGCACTATGATGAGCATGGTTCAGCGGAAACTATGCTTACTTAATATCGAGCAGCGCACTGAACCTGTGACATTGGCGAGTTTGCCATCGCTTCGCGGGGCTGTGGTGATGAACTCTTGGACACCAGGTGTAGAAGTGGCGGAAATTTCAGGGCACCGCCTGAAAGAGTCTGAATCCTTATCTGTGCTTCTTCATCAGGCTTATGCGGTGGAGCCTATGCAGGCAATCTAGCGCGCTGAGCCCCGTTGCGTCAGCAGTTCGGGGCTCGATGATGCATGGTCGTAATGTGCCTATTCGTCGCTCAGTTCATTAAGCTGTTGTTCGACGCGCTCCAGCAAAGGTCCAAACCTCTTCTCGGCGGCGCGTTTATTCCAAAAGTAGATCCCCACCATACCAAGCAGTACGACCAGGTAATACAATTGCATGTGGGTATCGAGTTGAATCACCCCATTGTCATCCATGTTGGCGCCCAGCGTGATCAACATGACACTGACAAAAATGGGCGCTATGTACCACCATACTATACTCTCTAAAAGTTGCTTTTGCTGAGTAAGCCTTTGCTGCTCCTGACGTAAATATGCCCGGATGCTGTCATCTTTGCTGGGGGAAAGGCGGCGAGCTCTAAGCAATTTATAGGGGATGTACAGGCTCGTCAGGGTGGCCAGAATACAGCCTAAAGACTGGACCCAGTTAAAGCTAATTGTGAGGCCATACAGCCAGACAGGAATAAGCAACAATGAAATGGAGATTTCCATAAAATCGCGCATTTTAATATCACGCTGATATTTTTTAGTTTTGACTTTAAGCTCATCGATTTGCAACGCCAGTTTTTTTTCTGAGCTGTTCGTTTCGATTTGCTGTGCAAAGTTGTGTTTTAGATCATCCAGCTTCATGACTCGTCTCCTACAAAGTTCTGTTCAAACTCACGCTTAATGCGCTTTATCCGTGAGCGGACTGCGTTGTCGCTTATCCCTGTTACCTGTGCAATGTCTTCCGATTTCAGGCCATCCAGATACATCATCAGGACACCAGCATCGATATCACTGAGCTTGTCCATAAACTGATTCAGAATGTCGGCCTGACAGCCTGTTTGTTCAGCGTGAGGTTGCTGTTTGCTATGCCTGGAAACGGATTGTTTAATGTCATTGTGTTTAATTCGGGTTTTGGCAAAGGTGTTGGCCGTATTCAGCGCGACTTTATACACCCAGGTGCCGATTGAGGACTGCCCCGAAAAGCTTTCATAGCTGCGCCACAATTGCAGCAGGATCTCCTGGTACATGTCATCGCGGTCACTCGGCCCGCCGTAGCGGTCAGCGATATATCGGATCCGCCCGTCGTTGTCAGCGAGCATCTGTTTGAATGCGTGTTGTGTGTTCACTATGTCCCTGCTTGTTGTTATTGGTGATACTTAGTTAGTCGGCCACAGAAGTGGAATGTGTCACAGCTTGGCAAAAAAGATAAGTGTATTGGGGTAAAAGCAGGAAATACGCAAGATTGCGGCGGGAGCCTGATGATATGCCAAAGCCCTGTGGGAGGGCTTTGGCTACAACGGAGTACGTAGTTACAGTTTGCCCTCAGCCAGGCCAATGATAAAGCCATAGCTCAGCGCGGTATCATGAATGCGCTTAAAGCGACCCGATGCGCCACCGTGACCGGCAGACATATCGGTTTTTAACAACAGCGTGTTATCGTCGGTTTTATATTCACGCAGTTTTGCAACCCATTTGGCAGGTTCAAAGTACTGTACCTGAGAGTCATGCAAGCCAGTGGTGACCAGCATGTTCGGGTAATTCTGTGCGCTCACCTGATCATAAGGTGAATAAGAGCGCATATAGTCAAAATAGACTTTGTCATTCGGGTTACCCCACTCATCGTACTCATTGGTTGTCAGCGGTAATGACTCATCCAGCATGGTATTGATCACATCGACAAAGGGTACCGCAGAGTGCACGCCGTGATACAGTTCTGGTTCCTGGTTGATCACTGCGCCCATCAACAGGCCGCCAGCACTGCCACCGCGGGCGTAAAGGCGTTTTGGATCGCCATACCCTGACTTAGTCAGTGCCTTGGTGACGTCGATGAAGTCATTAAAGGTATTCTTTTTATTGAGCTTTTTACCATCTTCATACCAAGGTCTCCCGAGCGCCTGAGAGCCACGAATATGGGCAATGGCATAAACAAAGCCACGATCCAGTAAGCTCAAAGTGCTGACTCTGAAGTAAGGGTCACGGGTTGAGCCGTAAGATCCATAACCATACTGTAAGAGTGGGTTAGTGCCATCTTTTTTGAATGTTGCCTTTTTATAGACCAGGGTTACCGGCACTTTGGTGCCATCTCTGGCTTCGATAAACAGACGTTCAGAGGCATAATCATTGGCATTGAAGTTGCCCAGTACTTTAGTTTGCTTGCGCTGGGTTTTTTTCAGAGTAGTCAGGTCAATATCATAAATGGTTTTCGGCGTGGTCAGGCTCTGATAGTTGACCCGGACAAACTGACTATCCAGGGTTCGGTTGCCTGTCATTGACACCATGTAGGCGGGATCTTTAAACGTGAGCGCTTTGTGTTGTTTGGTTTTAAGATCTAACACATTCAGGGTACCTATCCCTTCAACGCGAGACTGATAAACCAGATGCTGATTAAACAGTTCTACTTCTTCCAGCTTAGCATCGGGGTTGTGCGCAATGATGGTTTTCCATTTACGCTTGTCAGCCACATCATTTTTGTGGGCTTTCATTAGCTTGAAGTTAACGGCATTGTCATTGGTATAAATAAAGTAGAAGTCGCCCTGTTTGATCAAGCTATATTCATGGCCCTTGGTACGTGGTAAAAGACGTTGTGGCTGAGCGTTAGGGTTGTTGGCATCAATGACAGACACCCCTTTGGCTTCTGTACTGTCGTGGACAATGTAAATCTCACTGCCTTCTTTGCTTTTTTCCAGGTAGGTATAGTAGGTGTTGTCTTTTTCTTCGTAGACCAGTTTATCTTGTGATTGTTCTTGGCCCAGCACGTGACGATAGACCTGATATCCCAGCAAAGTGACGGGGTCTTTTTTAATGTAGTAAAGGCTACGGTTGTCGCTTCCCCACTCAATGCTATCCGCAGCACCCTCGAGTTTGTCGGTATAAATTTCACCAGTTTCAAGGTTTTTAATACTGATGGTATAAATGCGACGGCTGAGGGTATCTTCCGCAAATGCCATGAGCTTGCCATCCGGGCTGATGCTAATCGCACCCAGCGCATAATAAGACTGGCCTTCGGCTTGCTTGTTGGCGTTAAAAATCTCAGTGGCATTGCTGCCGTCTGCGCTTTTACTGCGATAGAAGTTGCGGTATTCCTGATCGCCTTTCACTTCACTGAAATAATAGTAGTCGCCACGTTTATAAGGGACGCTGCGATCGTCTTTGGCGATTTTATTTTTAATTTCTTCAAACAGGGTCTCACGCAATGTCTCAATAGGCGCCAGCTTCACGTCTGCGTAGCGGTTTTCCTGCTCAAGGTGAGTAAGCACTTTTTCCGAACTTCTTGAATCATCGCGTAGCCAGTGATAGTTGTCGACCAGTTCATAACCATGGATTTGGGTAACATGGGGCACTTTTTGCGCCACAGGGGGCTGAATTTGCTGCTGTGTTGTTTGGGTGTCTGTGTTGTTATTTGATGTGATCTGGCTGCAGGCGCTCGCCAGTAAAACGGCACCAGCAATGGCGCTGAATTTAATCGTTGTCATGTTTGTCCTTGTTGATTGCAGAGGGAGTGACTTTGCATGGCTCTGAATGAAATTGGGATTCATTGCCTGAATCAATTGTTGTCGAATTGTAGTCTGAATTTTAATAAATGGTCAAAGTGGCTGAGATAAACCGAATAGTTTTGCGATTAGCGGCATAAAATAATGGAAAACTAGTTGAACTTATTACCGAGGCGACTGATGTTCAACTGCTGGGGTGAGCTTGGTTTAAGCTCCTTGGGTGCGCAAAGCGTAGGCGCGCATCACATATCACCCGTGGCAGGACTGTAGGGTTAATAAGCAAAATGCTCCGCGAGGAAGTCTATTAGGGCTCTAAACCTTACTGGCGTAAACTCGGTATTTTTATATAGAGCGTACATAGGTAGGGTATGGCCTTGCCAGTTATCAAATAAAGTGACGAGCGTTTTGTCTCTTAGTTGTTGGGCGATCATCCAGTCTGGCATTGCCGCGATACCGAGCCCGGACAAAGCCAACCTGACAATCATCTCGGGACTATCTGAGCGAATATACTCGTTGAGTTTGTAGTGTGTTTTATCAAATAACCAGACATTTGATGGTTTGTTCAGCGAATAGGTGAGGCATTGATGCGCTTTTAATTCGTCAGGAGAGTGTGGCATACCTTGACGTTTCAGATAGTCAGGTGATGCAAAATAGCAAACTGAGTGATCCAACAACTTCTTTGCTTTTAATCCGGAGTCCTTCAGGACTGACGCTCTGATGGCGATGTCTACGTCTTCGTTGATCAAATCTACCTGTTGATCGCTGACACTGATGTCTAACGTAATTTTTGGGTAACGACGCATAAATTCAGCAAGTGGCTCAGCCAGACGCTGTGTTGCGAAGGCACTGGGCGCGGAGAGTTTTATATGGCCATTTACCTGTGCCTGTTCATCACGGATCTGGTGTTCTACTTCGGCCATAGTATCTAGTAGTGACTGGCTGTAGGTGAGGTAAGCCTTGCCTGCTGAGGTTAGGGCTATGGCGCGGGATGTCCTGTGAAATAAGGTGAAACCAAGATGTTGTTCAAGCCAGGCCACTTTCTTGCTTACAGAACTTTGCGTCATATTGAGAGCGTTTGCGGCATGCGTAAAGCTGCCCTTATGTGCGACTTCGGTAAATAGTCTGATGCAAACGAGTTTGTCCATATTGATTCCAATTTGGAATAGTAACTAGCTTAATAATACGGTTCTTAATGCTGTTTTGGAATGCTTTAATACATTCACTTTAACTTGTCAGGAACATTTTTATGTTAATACTCGCGGGCTTGCTGGCCACTTTTTTCACTCTTGCCGGTTCTCAAAAGATATTTTCCTGGAGCACACGGGTGTTCACTATACAAAGTGCGTTTTTCAGGCGATATGGGCTTGGCAGAAAGCATATGTATGCGATTGGACTCATTGAGTCGCTTGCTGCTGGGTTGATGGTGTTTGCTATTTTGACTGAGCACGCAGAAAGTATGCTGCTTGGTGCAGTATTAATACTAATAACCTCAGTAGGGGCGTGCTACTTCCACTTTAGGTATGACACCTTTAAGGATGCCATTCCCGCAATATTAACGGGAACGGGCTCAGGAGTTTTGCTGGCTTTAGGGTTGCTGTGATGTGAGAAAGGGCTTGTTGTAAAGCCCACTGGCAGAGTGCGCTCAGGCCCTGGCTAACTTTTTCAAAGCGGAGCGGGCTTTTTTCTTTAGCTTGTCACTCAGCGTTTCAGTTATGACTTCGTTTAATAGTCGCTGCGCGAGTGTGGTTTTCTTTTGTGCCATGGCTATCGAAGCCAACCTGAATTTGACCAGGTTTTTGTCGGGCAGGTCGTAGTGATGGGCTGCCTCATTCAGATACTGCTGTAGTGCGTTCTGCCCCTCGTCATAATTGCGCTTCAGTTGCTGACTTAAAGTACCAATTAACACCAGAGACTGATATCGGGCTTTTTCTTGTTTCAGGTTTTTTGCCTGCTTGTTAGCTGCACTTCTGAACTGATTTAGGGCCATTTCAGACTCTTCCTGATCAAGATAGATTTGGCCTAAAGTATAAAAATAGCGGGGGTCGGCGGCAAAGTTTTGCTGCCCAATCTTTATCAGACGAGCGAACTCTTCTTGTTCATCTGACTTAGCGGCCAGGTATAAGCGAGTCAGAAAAGCATCAAAGGGCGAGACTTTTTCCAGTGCCTGAATGTGCGTTAAAGCGGCCTGTTTGTCACCACCAAACATGCTGGGCGCATTGATGTAAAACTTGATCAGCGTACTGCGGTATTCACGATTGTCTGGTGCCAGTTCGACTGCTTTGATGAATGAGGCTTTGAGTTTTTTGATATACCCAGACACGCTAAAAATACTGGCTTGTTCGGCAATTTTAGCGACGACTTCGGCATGTGCAAAATAGAGCTCCGGATTGTTTGGGTGCTGCTCTATGGCTGCTTCTAAGTGTTGCAGTGCCGTTTCGTCCTGATCGCTTCTAAGTGCTATGCGTGCCAGAAGCAGTGGTTTTTGATAATCAGAGGTTTGCTGTTGCGACAAAATGGATTGCGCAAGGCGCAGATTACCTTTGTCGAATTCTGCCTGGCCCAGTTCAACACTGGCTGTGGTTATGTTGCAATAAACAAGCAGAGTAAGGGGAATAAGCAGTTTGCTTTTCATGAGTCTGTTTCCTTCTTAAATGTTCTAAATACAAATGTAATCTGCTGAATCCTTGGGTGTTTATGGTTCAGAGTCCTGTCATCTATCGATTCAACTTTGAGCTGTGCTTAACACTGCCGCTTCAGGTGCTCGCCACCGTATGACCATCCAGGCTATGCTTAAAAGCAGGGCGAGCTGTATGCATGCCAGAAACAGGTAGAAAGGATCCGTTTCAATACCACCCAGTACAAACAGGAAAGTTAACGGGACAGCCACCAGATTACAGAGGCGGTTTAATCGATAGCTGAGATATTGGGACAGGAAAATCATCACGATGGGAATCTCGATGAGTATGGCTGAGACCAAAAGTAACTCTTGGGTGAGTTTAACTGAGCCTGAGTAGCCGCTCATTAAAGTGTCTATTACACCCGGAGTGATAAAGGCTGAAACAAAGGCCAAAATATCGGCATAAATCATATTCAGCATAACTAACAGCCATAGTGTCGCGATTTTGATGCGAGTGCGGCTATCCTGTGATGCACAGGTGGTTAAAATTGCGTTTGTCATAAGCGATTCCTTAAGTCATATTGAATGTCCCTGCAAGGTGTGCCAAAAGGCATGTGCCCTGTTTTATCCAGGTTAGTATCAGGCTAATCACTTTGCAGGGATACGTCGTCCTGGCGTAAAGGCACGGACAGTCTTTGTGGAAAGGAAAATTTAAAAGCAGATAAAACAAAATATTATGGATAAATTTATTTTGGTGTCAGGGGAGTTACGTGACTGAATCTATCGTGATGGTGCTGATTGCTATGCTCATTGGGCAAATCGTGTTGAGTGTACCTGTGCTGCTACTGCCGCGAGCGACACGTGTTTATCGTCTGCCTCTGGTGCTTTTTCTTTGTGCCAGTGGGGTGCTTGCGCTCAATGCAATCGTGCCGGTTCTATTACCCAGCTGGTATCAGGTATATACCGTTTTGGGTTTTCCCATGCTCTTCGTGTTGTGTCCGGCGCTGCGCTTGTATATTGAAGGGATTACCACACAGAAAAGATGGATACTTAACAGAGCTAAGTTAAGCAAATTTGTCTTGTTATGGCCTGCCGTGCTGATTTCCGGCGCGGTTGCGTTATTGCCTGCACAGCATCACAGGGCAATGTTCGTGACAGATGATATGCCTGCGGGTCCTTACGTTGTGGTGTTGGCCTGTGCGATGCTGGTTTTGATGTGTTTTTGGTTGATTGAGTGCGGGTTTACGCTACTGGTGGTCATCAGGCGTCTGGCCAGATTTAATGCGCAGCTAAAAGAAAGTTACTCTAATCTGGACAGCCCCAAGCTCACTGTTATCAGAAAGCTCATTTTTATCGCCGTTTGTATTTGGATTTTTGTGCTAGTGTCAGTCTTCTTATCTAGTCTGCTAGAACACGCATTACTGTCGCGCAGCGCCGAAGTGTTTGTTGCATTGGTGCTTATCTGGAGCGTAACCTTTTTTGCAATGCAGCAAACAACGCCGTTGCTTCAACCACAGCCCGCTAGCAAGGTTGAACGCACTGATGCTCCGACTCTGTCGCCCAGTGAAGATACAGGGAGCAAGTATCATAAATCAGCACTGGATGAGTGTCAGTCAGCCCGGATAGTTGAAAAAATTACGCAGGCTATGCAAAACAGTAAACTCTATCTGGATGCCGATCTGACTCTGCAAAAGCTATCACAGGCAAGTGGGATATCACCTAATTACCTGTCACAGGCTTTAAATGAAACCCTGAAGATGAACTTCTTTGATTTTGTCAATCACTGGCGTATCAAGGCTTCGAAATCCCGCCTGTTGAGCAGCGATGAATCGGTGTTGAATATTGCGCTTGAGGTGGGGTTTAATGCGCGTTCTTCTTTTTATAAGGCATTTAAGAAAGAAACAGGTATGACACCGGGTCAGTTCAGGCGTGAACATGCAAATCCACCAACATGCGATTAGTGAAGCGATGCAGGCACCCGTGATAGTCAACAGCTAGTAAAACTTACACATCCCCAACCCCAGTTTTTCGCCGTCTCGCAGTGAATAACCGTAGCGCTGATAGAAGGTTTCTTTGCCAGCCGCAGCCAGCAAAGCGGCGGTCGCGCCGCTTTGGCAATGTGTCGCCAGATATTGCTCTATATTATCCACAATGAGGTGACCAAGGCCCTGGCCCTGGTGGCTCGGGTGCACAATGACATCCTGAATGTAAAAGTACATGTGCCCGTCGCCCACAATCCGGCCACAGGCAATCAATTTACCTGCCTTGCGACACTGAACCCAGTAAAGTGACGCAGTAATGCTGGCCGCAACGATATCGGGTGCAGGGTTTTGCCAGCCTACACTTTCGCGCAGCGCGCTAAATTCCCAGGAAGCAGGAGGGATATGCAGGATCTTTAGTTCAGTCATCGACATCAAACCTGTCAACCAATTGATCCAGGTTGTTGGCCAGTTCAACCAATTGTGTTGCACCTGTATGCAGCGCATCGGCAGAGTCACCCACTTGTTGTACTGACTGACTTACGCCGTGAATACGAGATTGGGTGTCCTCAGCAGCTTGCCCTTGCGCATTGGCCTGCTGAGAAATGTCAGCAATGATCCCCTTAACGCGGGAAACTGAGCTGGCAATATCATCGAATGCCTGATGGGCTAGCTCCGACTGGTCGATGGCATGTTTTGATTCCCCCACACTGGCAGTCATGCGTTCAGACACACTGCGAGTTTGCTCAATCAGCTTAGTTAAAACCTGTTCAATATCCTGAGTGGCATCGTGAGAGCGCTGTGCCAGCGTCCGTACTTCATCGGCCACAACTGCAAATCCCCGGCCTTGCTCACCGGCACGGGCCGCTTCAATAGCGGCATTAAGGGCCAGCAAGTTAGTTTGTTCGGCAATGGTGCGGATCACCTCCAGAATATTGGTGATGTTGTTACTTTCATTTTCAAGCTTGCTCATGGCCGTCGCAGAGTCGCCCAGAGAGTCGTTAAGCTTAGCGACCTGAGCCACAGTGCTTTGGATCATCTGGTTGCCAGTCTGGGTGTGTTGCTCCGTCGTCGAGATTTCGTTGAGTGCATCACCACAGTTGTCGCTGACTGTCATGGCCATGCTTGCCATGGATTGCGTGGTATCTGTAGCGGTTTGCGATGTTTTTTCCTGATGACGGCACTGGTTACGAATATCATTGATCCGCGACTGAGAGCTCTGGGCTTCACTATTCAGGGTTCGTGCATTGCCCTGAATGTCTTTCACCAAGGCATTAATAGAGTTGAGGAATTGGTTAAACCAGGTTGCCAGCTCGCTTATTTCATCATTGCCAATGACCTGGAGTCGTTTTGATAAATTACCCTCACCCTGAGCGATTTCTTTTAGCCCGTCCGATACCATTTCAATGGGGTAAACGATTTTGTTAGCCAGCACAATGGCAATGACCACAAACAGCGCCAGCATGATGACCGCAATGATACTGATGCTGTAGGTCATATTATAAGACGAGGTGAGGATCTCATCTTCTTCAATGATGGCGATGAAGGTCCAGCCAAGTTCTTCAGAGCGATAAAACTTGGCATAGAAGGCTTTGTCCTGATACTCCAGCGTAATGAAAGGCGCATTTCCCGCGTTCTGTATTGCCTTATAACGGGCATCATTCAAATCACGAATGTTCTTAAAGTTACTGTTGGCATTTTTCGGATCTGCCAGCACCGTCCCCTGATTGTCGAGCAGCAATAAGTAGCCGGTTTGGCCGAGTTTAATGTTGCTCACAATGTCGGTGAGTGTCGATAAGGTTACATCCAGTGATTGTACGCCTAACATCTCGTTGTTTTTCATGATCCCGGTGGCGACGGAAACCATCGCCTGTCCGGTAACGCCTTGATAGGGTTCTGTGATAATGACCTGAGATGGGTTTGAGCTAACTTGCTGATACCAAGGGCGCTTGCGCGGGTCGTAGTTACCAAGTGGCTCCGCTGGATACTGAATAAAGCCGCCCTCACGGGTGCCGAGATAGACAAACAATAGCTCGGGGTGAGTTTTACCAAAGGTGGTGTACAAATCGAAGATGGCCGCCTCGGCCTCCCCGGACGCGTCGGGCATCATCATCTTTTCGGCGCCCAGGTAGGTTGTGGTGTCTTTGCTCACCGACTGTACCGTTTTGCTCTGCGCTAAGAATCGGGCATTACTTTTCATCTGATCAAAAAAGATGATAAATGCATTCTCAATTTGTCTGATCTCGTTAACCGATGTCTCTAAGAATCGGTCCAGTGACTCCTGTTTGGTGCGCGAGATACTCATGATGGATATTGCAAGAATAGGAATGATAACGGTCATAACAAAGCTTAAGATCAGCTTTTTACGCATTCTCATGGGCAACCACCTCGTTTTTTATTCTAATAATAGTGTAGTTGTGAACGGAGCATGTTGCTCTGATGTGATGTCAATTTATGACATTAATTCGAAGATACTATTGCAAACTTTGCACGGGAGGACAAGGGGCGAGGCTGAAGGATGTACGGCTTTCTTATCGATGCAGAGTTCTGAACTCAGAACTCTGTTTTGGCTTAACGGCAATAGTGGTACAAGGAAAACATATCACAAATTTTGCCTGATAATGAGGCGGCCACATCACCACCCGCGATTTGCGGCGTCGCCTGTTGAGGAAGTGAATGAGACTCCGAAAGGCGTTTTAAATTGGTTTTCTTTACCTTTATTTTCATGTTGTTATCCAGTTTTTGTTGTATTAGAGATCATAGCTTTTCAATCCCTGTATGATAGTGATAAATAACCAGGCTCACTCAAACGTACTAAAAGTACAAAAGTAACCTTGTGACTGAAGGGCTAAGCACTCCTTGCCTGCCTTCATATTTATTTAAGCGCATGTATAATAATTGGTCAAATGTTTTTACTAATTTATTTTATATCGTGTTTTTTCATCAGTTTATAGAAGTCTGAGCGATTTCTTTGAGCCAGTTTGGCGGCCTGAGGGACATTGTTCTCACATAGGGCGAGCACTTTTATCAGGTAATCACGCTCAAACTGACGTTTAGCTTCATTTAGTCCGACAAAGGCTTGCTTGTCGTCTTGTTTTGGCAGTGCGCTGATAATACTGTCTGCAGTGATTAATTTGCCGGGTGTCATCGCTACACAGTATTCAACTACGTTATGTAGCTGACGAATATTGCCTGGCCAGGCATAACTTAACAGCGCCGTTATGGTATCTAAAGAGAAGCGTTTTTGCCCAGTGGAGAGTTGCTTGAGAAATAAATTTGCCAGTAGTGGAATGTCTTCAACGCGCTCACGTAGCGCTGGCAATTGAATGGCGACGACGTTGAGCCGATAGTACAGATCTTCTCTGAATTTACCTTCGCTGACAGCCTGCACCAGGTTTTTATGGCTGGCGGAGAGAATACGGACATCAACCGTTTGTTCGTGCTGCCCGCCGATCGGCCGGACCGTTTTTTCCTGTAATACCCGTAATAGCTTTACCTGTAAATCGAGTGGCATATCTCCTATTTCGTCCAATAATAAAGTGCCTTTATCGGCACTTTGGATCAGCCCCTGTTTATCCGAAATTGCGCCGGTAAATGCCCCCTTTTTATGGCCAAACAGCTCTGATTCAAGCAAGTGCGCGGGCAGGGCACCACAGTTGATGGCGATAAAGGGACCCTGGGCATGACTGCTCGCCCGGTGAATGGCGCGTGCGGTGACTTCCTTACCCGTGCCACTTTCACCCTGGAGCAAAATATTAGCCTGACTGGGCGCGATGGCTTTAATCTGCTGTACCAGTTGGCGCATGCTCGCGCTCTGGTGATACAAGCCGTGAAAGTTATCCGGATCAGTGAGTTGTATCGCCCTGTTTTTAGGTAATGCTTTGTCGATCGCTGCCAGTAGTTCTTCGCTGTTTATCGGTTTGGTAATAAAAGCGGTGATCCCTTGCTCAATGGCATCCACAGCATCGGGGATCGAGCCATGCGCAGTCATCATGATCACAGGCAGGCCTGGGTATTGGGCTTGTAATTTCTGGTTCAGTGCCAGACCGTCCATGTGCTCCATTCGTAAGTCGGTGATCACTACATCAACAGGTATACTGGCCAGTTGTCGCAAGGCCGCATGGCCACTACTGGCCAGGGTTACGTCAAAGCCATGACTTTCCAGGCGTATTGCCAGCAGCTCGCTTAATGCCGGATCATCATCGACCAGCAAAACAGAGGGGGTGTGGGTGTCTGAGGTAGGCGGTGTTGTATAAGACATTATTGCTGCTCCGGCGTTTGAATGGGCGCATTCAGGGGCATGTCCTGAAGCCTTTGTTGTTCGATCTCGGCCAGCGCCTGTTTGAGCGTGAGCAGTGCCTGATTGGTTTGGGTCAACTGCGTTTGGATCTGGCTCAATTTGGCGTTGCTTCGATGCAAACGGATCTTTTGTCCCCGCAGCACCTGCGTCTGTTGTTTCAGGGTATCGAACCACAGATGGTAGTGTTGGGGCCAGGGCTGACTTTGTTTGATCTTTGCAATTGCTTGCAACTGTCTGGTTGTTGACACGGTATTGCAGTAGCTGTGTATGAAGGTCTCAATAGCGGCCTGACCGATATAAGGTTCAGGCTTTTGTTGCTCAACAGCTTGATTGTTTTGACACAGTGTCAGGTAGCGCTGCAATAGTAGAGCCAAAGAGGCGTATTCCGGCTCAAGCGTTTTACGTGGCCCGACAAATTGTGTGTTTTGCTGTGTCGGGCTCAGTTGGCAACCGTTCAGGCTGATAACGAGCGTGGTGATTAAAAGGAAGAGTTTCATCTGCTTTCTCCGTGTTTTGGCAGTGTCAGAGTAAATTCGCAGCCTGGCCGGGTATTTTGCCACTGTAACTGGCCACCGCACTGGCTCATACATTCATGCGCAATGGCCAGGCCCAGTCCACTGCCTGCTATTTTTTGGCTGCGCTGGCCTCTGACAAAGGGTTTGAATAAGTGACTGGCCTCTTGGGGATCGAGCCCGGGCCCATCGTCCCGGATACTGATCTGCCAGTGGTTTGAGGTAGCCAAAAAGTCGATGCGGACCTGGCTGTGTGTATATTGAATTGCATTACTGAGCAGGTGTGTCAGAGCCAGTTTGACTGGTAGCTCAGGTAAGTCTGCTAGTTGCTGCTCAAAGTGCCAGTGAATACGGATATCTCGCCTCTGCAGCCGTTGTGCAAAGTGGTCCTCCAGTTGTGCTTTGATTGCCCTGGCACTGCAGCGTGCCTGTTGGCTGTGTGGGTGACTGGCAGCGCTAAACGTAAGCAGGTCGTCAATGAGCTGAGTGAGTTTGTCGACAGAGACGTGGAGAATATCGGTTACGCGTCGTTGCTTGTCATTGAGCTGCCCAAGGTGATCGCTATTCAGCAACTCTGTGCCCTCTTTAATCGAGGCGAGTGGGGTTTTCAGTTCGTGCGATACGTGGCGTAAAAAGGTTTCCTTTTGATGTTTGCTGGCAGCCAGCTCCTGGCGCAATTGCTCAAGACGCTCACCCAGCTGGCTGAACTCGCGGCTGCCTGCTAGCTGGATTGGCGTAGTAAAGCGCTCTTCACCAATGACTTCTATGGCTCGCTCCAGCTGAAATAGCTGACCGGAGATCCGCTTGATAAGCCAGATACTCATGCCGACTAGGATAGGTAACAGAATGCTCAGTCCAATTAAAAAGCGCTGCCGGATGAGACTTTGCTGCAAGAGCGCATCAGTCAGCTGTTTGTCCAGAGTCTGTTGCAGCGGTTGTGACTGGCGAGTTAGTGCATCGGCCAGTGCCGACATGGTGTTACTGTCTGGCGTCTGGGTGTGTTGGAGCAGGTGTTGCCAATTAGCAACTGTTGCATCTTTCTCAAGTCGTGTAAGTAGTGATATAAGTCTATTTTTTTGCACCTGCCAGCTTTTGTTAATGCTTATTTTTAATTGTTCGCTTTGTAGTAACTGATTGTTTTGTTGTGCTTTCTGAAGTGCCTGAAAGGCGTTTTTTAACTCACTGAATTCTGATTTAACTTTCTGATTATCAATATAAATATCCTGAACTCTATGCTGCTGATAGGCAACAGACTGAATAAACCACAAGGTCAACAGCAACAGAGGAACCAGGGCCAGCATTAATGCCATAAGTGCTTGTTTCCACAATGCCTGAGAAAAAAAGGGGTTGAGTGGTGTGTGTGAGCGTAATTTTGAGCTGGCATGGAGCATAAAGAGCCTGATAGTTTACGCGCTTTTAATTGTCTGTTGCCAATTAGCGACAGATATAAGTAACTGATTTTAAATAGTAAGCTAAAAACGCGAGTTGAATTTTGTCGCCATTTAGCAACAAATCGCCTTAATGCCCCCTGAACTTTTTTACCCAATAAAAACTAACTTATTGAAAATTAATATCTAATTAAACCTGGCATCAAAGTTGGAATAGTCTTGTCAAACGCAGCCGGCAAGCTCAGAACAGTTTCGCGGCGGCACACATTCAAAAACAGAAGGAAAATATGATGAAAACAGCGATGACAATGATGACAGCTATGGCTCTGACGGTGTTGGCGACACAGGCAATTGCAGGCGAGGATTTTGAAAAGTATGACACGGATGGTGATGGCACCATTAGTTTGAATGAGGCGACGGCAAACTCCGCGCTAATGGGCCAGTTCGAAGATCTGGATAGCAATGGTGATGGCTTGCTGAGCAGAAAAGAATTTTCTGAGTTTAACGGCTAAATCGCGTTTTAGCCGGAGGATCAGATATGCAAATTACATACGTTTTTGCGTTGACCCTGGGAATGTTCACCTGTGCGTTAGCGTTTGCAACTGAAGTCGATTTTGCACTTTTGGATGACAACAGCGATGGCCTGATCAGTCGCTCAGAAGCAGCTAAGGTCTCTCTGGTCGCTGACGCATTTAAACGCCTGGATACAAACCGGGATGGCGCGCTGAGTGCCAAAGAATTTAAACACTTTAACAAGCATTTATGAGGAACTTGATATGTACAAGCTTATGTTAAGCACCATTTTGATGGCAGCCAGTATTGGTGCGCATGCTGCGGACAGTTCATTTTCAACTTTTGATACCAATGGCGATGGGTATATCTCTAAGTCGGAAGCCGCGGGCTCGGATACATTGACGGTCATTTTCGAAAAACTGGACACCAATGGCGACGGTAAACTATCGGAACAGGAGTTTAGTCAGTAGGACATTATTCTGACACAGTTTTCTTCTCCCAATTTTGTATTTTTACGCAACGATCTTCATGGATCCTTCCATGAGTCAAGGCACCTGATAAGGGTGCCTTTTTCGTTTATCAGGCTGTTGCTGCCATGATATGTTCACTACGCAGCAGGCCGTACATATAGCCATCATAGTAACCATGGCTAAATTTAAAGTGCTGACGTAAATGGGCCTCACGTTGCATGCCGAGCTTTTCCATTAAGCGCCAGGAAGCCTGGTTTTCGACAGCACAAAATGCACAGACTTTATTGAGTCCAAATTGCCCAAAGGCAGCTTCAATCAGCCCATTTGCAGCTTCAAACGCATAACCCTGGCCAATATATTTTTCACTCAGACGATAACCGATTTCGGCAGTTTTGGCGTTATGGCACAAAAACTTATACATGAGTTCACCGACCAGTACATTGTCTTCACGTCTGATGATGGCCAAAAGCAGTCTTTCATGCTCATTTGCCTGCCAGGGGGCTGTTGCCTGATCAATTCGGTCCTGAGCATCTTTTAGTGTCGCTGGTTCACCAATATACCTGGAGGTATCCGGATTACGCCGGCTCTCGTAAATGGCATGAAGGTCACTTTGCTGAAGCGGCCGGATAGTAAATCGGGCAGTGTTAAAGTGGAGTTTTTCGAACATGATTGATCCCAATATTATACTTATGTGTGTTCAAAATGAGGTCGCTGAATACGGATAGTACGCCAGCAAAGTAGTAACAATGCAGCACAGACAGCGATCAGTAGCGCGATGGCTTGCGTGTTATCTGGCAGCCATTGATTCACCAGCCAGGCAATGACAGAAAATATCAGTAACTCAATTGCCCCAACCAAAGCGTTTGCGGTGCCCGCGTGAGTAGGGTGTAGTAAGCCAATCAGGTGCATATAGCTTGGAAAATATCCGCCAAATACCAACATAATGGCGGCATAGGCCAGTAATATCGCTATGGCGTTGTCGCTGGCTAATACGAAGGTCAGTGCACTGAGTAATAGTGCAGGCCACAGCCACAAAACAATTTTCATATAGCTAACGTGGCGCTGTAAGACTTTAGCAAACACAGCGCCCAACAACAGACCAACCATAGGCAGCATCATGGCTTGTCCGGTCTGGCTAGTGGTGAAGCCAAAGCGGTCCTGAAGTAAAAACGGCAAATGTAGCTGGAGCGTCAAATACAAAAAGGTTGGCACCCATTTGAGACTGGCCAGCGATAAAAAGACCTGACAGCGCACCATATTTTGATAGTGCCGAACCAGGCTCATTGGGTTAATCACAAAAGGTTGAGGTTCGCTGGCTTTGAGCAGACTCAGCCCGAATATGGTGATGAACAGATAGTATGTAATGAGCACCAGTGACAAACCCTGCCAGCCAAACCAACTGCTCAGCATACCGCCGAGCAGGGGGGCAATAATTGCGGTGACACTTGCCGAGATGGCCACGGTTGCCATGGCACTTTTTAATCTGGCCCCCGACAGTCGTTGAGCCAGTAATGTGCGGCTGATTAACACCGGTGAAGCGGAGCCCGCACCTTGCAAAATTCGTCCGAGTAAAAAGGTGGTGCTGTCTGGTGCAACGGCACATAACAGTGTACCTGCCAGTAAGATGGCTTGCCCGGCGATAAACAGTGGTCGATCACCGTACTTGTCGCGCAGCGGTCCAACAATCAGTTGAGAGGCGCCAAGCGTAATGAAATAGCTGATGATCATTGCCTGACTCATGCCATTGGTTAGCACCAGGCTGTCTGCAATATCTGGTAAAACAGGCATATACACCTGGCTGACCAGCTGAGAGCAGGACATGAGTAAAACAGCAAGCATAGTAAATAGGTGCACGGGCACTCCAGGGCGAAGTAAATTTGACCCGGGCACTATACGCCGCTTTCATTGTCCTAAAAATAAGGTAATAATTAAAATACTATTTCCTGATAGGAATTAATTTAATGGATTGGTTAACGGCAACACGCAGTTTTTGCGTTCTGGCAGAGCTGGGCAGCTTTACCAAAGCGGCTGAGCATCAAGGGGTTTCGGCATCTGCTATGAGTAAACGTATTGACTGGCTGGAAAGGCATCTGGGGCAAAGTTTGTTCATTCGCACGACCCGGCAGGTTAATCTCACGGAGCAAGGGCAGCATTTTTTTCCTCGTGCCAGAGACTGGCTTGCCCAGTTTGAGGCACTGGTAGAAACCGCGCAATCTGAGCAATGCGAATTGCAGGGCAGTTTGAAAATAGCGGCCACACAGGCGGTGGGCAGCAGTGTATTAATGCCCAAAATTGAGCAGTTTTTGTCGCAATATCCGCAGATCACCATTCACCTGAATGTACTGGCGCCGGGAGAGCCACCGGATTTACAGCACGATGTGGTGATCACCCGGTATAACGAGTCGTTTGATTCAGTCTCGCACAAAGGCACGCGGTTGTTTGACTATCAAATGCAGCTGTTTGGGGCCCCTGAATATCTGGCACGTTGCGATGAAATAACCTGTGTTGAGGACCTGGCACAACATAAGATGTTGCTGAGTAGTTATTATCATAAAATTGGGGGCGTTGTACTTGAAGATGGCAGATTGTTTGAGTTTACCAACTATAATTTTGTGACCGATCATCTCGATGCCATTTTAAAAGCGGCAGTGCAGGGAATTGGTTTGCTGTTTATCGCACCAAGCTATATTGAGCGGGAGTTAAGATCTGGCGCTTTGGTGCCCATTTTGCCGGATATTCGCTCTGAGATAAAACAACTCTGGGCCTATTACCCCAAGGCCAGCTATACACCCCGTAAAACCAGGTTGTTTATTGAACACCTTAAAAATAACGTTATAACTCTGTAAGAGTGGGCACTCGTTTGGTGTGACCGTGGCTAATTACAGCGTTACCCCGGCCAACGAGCCGGGGCTGATAGCGATGCTGGCGATTTTTTTAAAAGCGGTAAGTCAGGCCCAGACTCAGCTGGAATTGGTTAAGTACATCGCCATCAAAGTGCCATGCACAGACGTCCTCATCGCTGCCATCACAGCGTACTTTAGACGAGTTTTTGATAGAAGACGCTAGCCAGCGCAGCTCTGTTTGCGCGCTGAACCCGGCTCCTAAATGATATTTCAGGCCACCATAAAAGCCCGCAGCAAAAAAGTGATCAGCTTCTTCAAAATTGGGAGTTACTCTATTTACACCGATCTGAGCACCGATATAGCTGTCCAGATTATCTGTGATATCTACATCTATGGCGCTTTGAAACATCAGATATTCCATATCCACTTTCTGGATTGGTGCATCTTCAAATTCAGTTTCTAGCATGCTGTAAAACAGGCCATAGCGTTTTTTATTTAGATAGCGATCAAAGCTGATGCCAAAGTGGTTTTCATCGGCCAGGTTAACCACTGCTTTTTGACTGGTATGCAATTCCTGATTGCTACTTTTGCCACCATACAGGGTGACACCAAAGCCGTTATTGGCCAGAGCAGAGCCGGAAAACAGGTCTAAACCAAGTGCTAACCACACATAGCTGCGCATAATAAATCCTTGTTATCTCGTGTGTTGTCTGATGAGTTTATTTGCCAAGAAAGTAACATGCCTTTACGACCAATAATAGGTATTTAGTAACTTAATTTGTGTTGGCAGGGTTATTTGTGTCATCAGCATTGGCGCCGTCTTGCAACCTCAAGTACAATAGGGATTTTCGATCGCAATACACCGGACTCTTTCCTATGGAAATCAAAGTAAATTATCTCGATAATCTTCGAATTGACGCCAAATTTGATGATTTTTCTGTCATTGCCGACCAACCTATTCGTTATAAAGGCGATGGTTCGGCACCCAGCCCGTTTGACTATTTTCTGGCGTCGTCTGCGCTGTGTGCTGCTTACTTTGTGAAAGTGTATTGTAATGCGCGTGATATTCCGACCGATGGAATTCGTGTGGCGCAAAACAACATTGTTGACCCGGAAAACCGTTACAACCAGATCTTTAAAATTCAGGTTGAGCTGCCAGAGAGTATCTCTGAGAAAGACCGTCAGGGCATCTTGCGTTCAATTGACCGTTGTACTGTGAAAAAAGTGATCCAGACCGGACCTGAGTTCCAGGTTGAAGCGGTAGAGAGCCTGGATGACGATGCGCAAGCCATGCTGATGGTAAACACTGACTCAGACGCCAGCACCTTCATTCTGGGTAAAGATCTGCCCTTGGAGCAGACCATCGCCAATATGACGGGTATTCTGTCAGATCTGGGCATGAAAATCGAAGTAGCCTCATGGCGTAACATTGTGCCTAACGTTTGGTCTTTGCATATTCGTGATGCTGCATCGCCGATGTGTTTCACCAATGGCAAAGGTGCGACTAAAGAAAGCGCGCTGTGCTCGGCGCTGGGCGAGTTTATTGAGCGACTGAACTGTAACTTTTTCTATAACGACCAGTTCTTTGGTGAAGAAATTGCCAATGCTGAATTTGTTCATTACCCCAATGAGCAGTGGTTTAAGCCGGGCGACAACGATGAACTGCCTAGTGAGATCCTTGATGGCTACACGCGTGAAATCTACGACCCGGAAGGGGAGCTGCGTGGCTCTAACCTGATTGACACCAACTCAGGCAATATCGAGCGTGGTATTTGTTCTATTCCTTACACGCGTCACAGCGACGGTGAAACGGTTTATTTTCCATCTAACCTGATTGAAAACCTGTTTCTGAGTAACGGTATGAGCGCCGGTAATAACCTGTTTGAAGCCAAAGTTCAGTGTTTGTCTGAGATCTTTGAGCGCGCGGTGAAAAAGCAGATCATTGAACAGGAAATTGTGTTACCAGACGTGCCTGAAGACGTACTGGCTAAGTTCCCGGGCATTGTTGCTGGCATTAAAGGCCTTGAAGAGCAGGGCTTCCCGGTTGTGGTGAAAGATGCCTCTCTGGGCGGTCAGTTCCCGGTGATGTGTGTGACCCTTATGAACCCGAAAACGGGCGGTGTGTTTGCCTCTTTTGGTGCGCACCCAAGCCTGGAAGTCGCGCTGGAGCGCAGCTTAACCGAGCTGTTGCAGGGTCGTAGCTTCGAGGGTCTGAATGATGTGCCAAAGCCCACGTTCAATAGCATGGCTGTGTCTGAACCGGAGAACTTTGTTGAGCACTTCATTGATTCTACCGGTGTGATCTCGTGGCGTTTCTTCAGTGCCAAACATGATTATGAGTTTGTGGAGTGGGACTTCACGGGCACCAACGAAGAAGAGTGTGACAAACTGTTCGCCATTCTTAAAGATTTGGGCAAAGAGGCGTATATTGCAGAATTTACTGATATGGGTACCGCCTGCCGTATTCTGGTGCCTGGCTACTCTGAGGTTTACCCGGCCGAAGACTTAATCTGGGATAACACCAACAAAGCGCTGCAATACCGCGAAGACATTCTGAACATTCACTCGCTGGAAGACGAAGCGCTGGCTGATTTGGTTAATCGCCTTGAAGAAAGCCAGCTTGATAATTACATCGACATCATCACCCTGATCGGCGTAGAGTTCGATGAAAACACGGTTTGGGGCCAGCTGACCATTTTAGAGCTGAAAATCCTTATCTATCTGGCGCTGGGCGATATCGAAGCGGCCATTGAGCTGGTTGAAACCTTCCTGCAATACAACGACAACACGGTTGAACGCGGTTTATTCTACCAGGCTATGCACGCCACGCTGGAAGTGGCGCTGGACGAAGAGCTGGAAATTGAGGACTACATCCACAGCTTTACCCGTATGTTCGGTAAAGAAGTGATGGATGCGGTGATTGGCTCAATCAACGGTGATGTGAAGTTTTATGGCCTGACACCAACCAACATGCAACTGGAAGGCCTGGACAAGCACCTGCGCCTGATCGACAGCTATAAAAAGCTACATGCCGCACGCGCTAAGTTTGCCAAAGGGTAGTTTGTACAGTGTCACTCAAGCTTGCTGGGTTAATTGCCAGCCAGCTTGAGTTACTTAGGGTTAGGTGACAGGGAGTCTCTACCAACAATATTCTCTCTCGCTACAAAGTGAGCTCGTATTCTGCTATACCGGCCTTGAGCTGGTATTTTGTCACAAGTATTTTAGGTTATTCACAGCCACCAAGGAGCGTAGTTAAATATACAACCCTTGCTGATTAATCGTTTTCTCCGTCAATGCTTTATCCAGCCAACCGAGTTTGACAGGTGTCTCATAAAGCCGTGGATTACCTAGTTGTGGCCAGATGTGGCACAGCCCGGGTACAAAGACTTTAGCAGTGCTCAGTGGAATAGGCGAGCGGGAATAGTCCAGTGCCAGTGTTTCCATATCCAGGTTTTTTAACTGTTCAACAATGGCCAGAATATCATCCTTCAGATCACCGCTTTGTGTTAGCTGATAGCTTGCACGAGGTGCATTGGCCTCAGGCTGAAGGAAACTAGCATCGGTAATGGCATCAAAATCAAAGGGGGCACCATTTTGGTCCCGGATAGGAATAAGCTGACATAACTCAGTGAGCGCGCGTTGTGCGGCCATTTCGGGTTTTAAGTGGCAGCCGAAGCCAAATACATACCCCTGAGTTGCTTTGTTACGGCCAATCGCTGCCATTACGGGCACGCCGGTATCCACGGTGAGGTCCAGCACCCAATAGTCGTGTTCAGCGGTGATTGTTTGGTGCAGCGGTGCCAGATAATCCGGGTCCAGACCGTTTAACTCAAATTGCGGGCGTGGCAGGCGGTTGTACCACCAGATAGCAGTCGCATCACGCTCAAGCAACTCAAATAAAGCCTGTAAAATTGCCTCTTCGAGATTATTACCGGCGGCACAGCCATTAGAATGCCATTTGCCAAAGCGGTCTTCTTCAAACGGTGTATTGGCAAAGCAGCAAACGGTGGGCACAAAGACTTTTTCATCGCATGTAAGCGACCACAGAGCAGTCCAATTGACAGCCTCTCCAGTATAGGAAAGTGCGGCTTGCTTACGCTGAGATTCAGAATCAGCGGGGTCCGAGAAACGTGCATACTGCTGCTGGCTGTAGGGTAACAACTGAGAAAAGCGATAACTGCGGGCGTCCAGCTGTTTGGCCTGTGCGACTTGAGTTAGCTCATCGCCCACATACTGTGCATTCTTACGTTCGACTGCTTCGCATAATGCACTGGCCTTAGATTGTTGGTGCGTGACGCCTTTGCCGAGCGTTTGTTGGGCAAAATCGGCACCACTAATTAGCTTTGGAGCTTTCATAGGACATTTGTAAAATCCTGAAGTAAATAACTTAATTGAGTCCAAAGGAGAGGACAGTTTATTTTCAGGAAAAATATAACCCAGTTGGCGGCCAATAAATGGTGCAAGTTTTTTGAGTGTGTCTTCTGCTTTATAAGCCCTTGAACCACCATCTGCGTCATAGGTTATTGGAGTGCTTTTAAGAGATAATTCAGACGTGCTATTAGAGTGCGGTATACGCTCCAAATTATCAAAATTATACCTGGCAGATGAGCCATGCTGAATATCAAAAACCAACGCTTCAACGCAGTCGAGGGTATTAACTAGCGAGCATAGCTGTTTTGGTATTTTCGGGAAAGACAGCAAGCGACCTTTGCCTTTACCAAACTTATCCATAAAGAGGTCGAGTGGCCGGCTGGCAAAAATCCATGCCAAGTAACTCTCTAATTTGTCAGTACATGTTATAACCGGTGAAATATAAATGCTATTTTTATATACTTCGCAAAACCTTAGGGGGAAATGTTCCTGCAGACTTGTTACTTTCCTAATATCTTCGATTAGTATGCAAGAGTTCTGCAAGTGTGACGATATACGCTGCCAGTTTTCTGCGAAGCTTTGTATGAAACAACTTGATCCATATATCCCTTCGATAAGTTCTGTTTTCGTATCTTGTAGATCAACCGCTTCAACTAGCCAGCCTCTTTTAGTCGCGTTTTCTACTTGATAATAAAAGTGGGCTAAAAGCTCGGCAGGAACACTTTTCGCCAGCTCATCAACATTTGTCAGGCTTTTGAAGCGTGAGAACAAGGGGAAATTTTTAGCATCCAAAACAAATTCATTAGTTTGGCTGTTGAGCAGGACGTTATCATGCGCATCCATAAAGATGCTGAATTTGCTATTAAACTTGAGTTTCATAATATAGTTACGCTTCTAAATTAAAGTGTTTTTGCAAAAACAGAATACTTAGGAAGTGGCAAACAACAATGTCTTCTGAAAAGTCTAACTGAGTCCGACTTTTTACAACAGACTCAAAAAAGGTGATGACTTTATCTATATCGTAAATACCCAATTGTGATTCTCTGTTAGACAATTCATATAATTCATCTAGCAGATAAAGTGTAATGTTTTTGGTTAAGTTAGTCGGGGCTAAAAAAGGTTTTTTGATTTGCTCTACATGCAAATGAGGGAAATTTACAGTAAATGCATCTCTTAAAATTCTCTTATTTTTACCGTTGCAATACTTGAAGGCAGTTGGGAGTGAGTGAATGAAAGCGACTAATGAGTTATCCAGGAAAGGCTGGCGGCCTTCTATTGAGTTTGCCAGTTCAGTTTTATCTCCCAGAGCAAGCAAGTTATAGTCCTGATATACAGTGTTATAGTGAAGCCATTGGCTGTATCCAATGGAGGAGGTAATTATGTCACTGTGCGGTGCGGTTAAGTGCGTTGTGTAACAAGTATCAGAGAAGTCAGCAGAGCGCAAAGCTTTGAATAACTGAAAGTTTGACGTAGCACTTAAAATTGCGCTGGGTGTAAAATTCAATGCAGACTCAAGTATGCTTTGACCTTCAAAAAGCGGAGTGTGTTCGCCCTGTCGTGTTAGAGGAGAATTCAAATCATATTGGAAAAACTGATAGCCAAGCAATGATTCATCAGCCCCTTCTCCTGTTAGTGCAATTCTAATCCCGCATTCTTGTACTTTACGGCTCAACAGGTATTTGGCGGCAACATTTAAATTTGGCACTATCGATTCTGCATGATAGATAGATTTTTCAAATGATCCAATGAGATCGCTGTGATCTAGTTGAAGTGTATGGTGTTTTATTCCAAGCTGCTTAGCCAATCTTTCAGCTGCCAGGCTTTCATCTAGTGGACTATTAGAGAACCCAATACTGAATGATTCAGCTTTATCACTCAGTCGAGCTGATAAAGCGCTGATGTATGATGAGTCTATGCCAGAGCTTAAGTAACAAGCAAAACGTTCTTGAGGTATTCTTTTGTTCACGGCTTGCTCAAACTGCTGGCTAAACTCCAGTGTAGCCTGTTCGTAAGAAATATCACACTGTTTAAATAAATCGGCGTAAAAAGGAGACTTCTTGCAAAATGGATAGCTTTTTAGCTCACTATCTGTGTACTCAACTATATGACCAGGGGGGACAGAAAAGACTCCTTTTACAAATGTTTCTTTGGCACCTACTAAAAACCGTTCTTTTGCAACTAAATAGTGCTTATTCCATACCGCAGGTACACCCGCAGATAGCAAAGCTTTAATTTCTGACGCGGCTATAAAACAATCGCCATTATGATAGTAGTAGAGTGGCTTGCTGCCATTTCTGTCTCGGGCAAGGTAGAGCTTTTCAGTTTTTCGGTTATATAAACATAGTGCAAACTCACCCTCTAGTTCATCAAGATAATTAACACCAAATAGCTCAACGCCTCTTAATGCTATTTCACTATCCGACCTTGATGTAAAAGGTGCTCCTGACTTTTCGAGATGCGCAGCATCATTATATATTTCTCCATTTACAGCGCAAACCCATGCGCTGTACTCAGAAAGTATAGGCTGATGAGCACTTGAACCTCCGTTTATTGATAGTCGTTTATGACCTATAAAAACTCCTGCAATTTCATCATAATAAAAATTCTGTTGATCTGGACCTCGGTGATTCAATAGCTCTAAAGACGTAATGAGGTCATTTGTGTTATTTCGATTGCTAATGGAGGCTAATATTCCACACATGAGTTATTACATACCACTTTATATTAGAAGCTCTAATTTATTTAGTTCACTTTCATTTCTTGCCTTTTCTATAAACCCCATTTTCACTGGTACAGTATAGAGCCTTTCTGAACCTAAGTAAGGAAAAAAGTGGCATAAGTTGGGGGCGATAACTTTCACAGCGTAAAGTGGTAGATTGTCTTTGGATTGGTCTACATAGTATAAATTTACACCGACACGCCTAAGCTTATTTACTATAAAATTCAATGAATCTGAAATACTTTTGAAGTTGTATCGAAGAGATATTTCGGTGTTCTTTTTCTCTGGGCTGCCGATGATATAACTTTCCAATTTAATATCAGAAAAACTGAAAGGGGATGTATTTATATCTTTAATTTCGTGAACTTGAAAAAGCTCCGTTATGGCTCTCTGTTTTGCTATTATTAGGTCTAAATGGCACCCGAATGAGAGTGTTACTTCACTGTTTTCAGTATTTAATGAAATAGCAGCTACAACAGGAATACCGATATCAGATGTTAGATCAAGCAACCAGAGGTTGTATTTTTGACCGAAAAATAGCTCAATCTGGCTTATTAATTCTTCACCAAGGTCGTCTAAGCTTAGTCTAGGTACTATTGATTTGTTGTACCACCATATAGCAACGGCATCTCTTTCTATTAGTTCCAATGTACCCTGCAGTAAAGCCTCTTCCACACTATTTCCCGCGGCGCCTCCATTATGATAGAACTTCACAAAGCGAGACGGATATGGCGTATTCTTGTAGACAAAGTTTATAGGAACCCAGTACTCTTGGTCGAATAGATCTTTGCACTTTGTCCAATGAATTGGCTGATCTAAGTACTCCTCCACCTCATATATTGACTGAGTGCCTTGAGCTATTCGTTGTGCAAATTTTTTGTATTGAGCTTGGCTGAATGGTGTTAACTCAGCAAGCTTTAGGCAGTTTTCTAATTCACTTTGCTTTGCTTCGATAGCATTGATAGAGTCGTCAAAATTTGATGACATGCGTTCAATTGCTTCGCAAAGTGAGCTTACTTTTGATTGCTTGTCATCTATACCTTTCCCCATTGCTGTGTAGTATAAAGATTCATTGCTGATGCTGTCTGAGTCTACAGGGTGCTCGCAAAAAGTAGAAAAGTAGGTTTTACTCCCATCTTTGTCCGTATTGTTGTTTATTTTTCCATGGAAACAAAGGCATCCGAATATTGGGTCTACTATTACTTCAATATTCTTTAATGTCTCTTCTTTATTGACTACTCTAAAGCCGGAGTGCTTGTTAACCACTTTATCCTGATCTGGTATGAACTTTTTTACTGGACTCCATGTTTTTAATGCATCACTCTCGGAAACATATGACCAACCATAGCTAGATATACAAATGAGTTTATTTAATGACTCATGGGAAACCTTTAGGTCTCTTGTAAAATCAACCCCTTTTTTAAATAGCCTTCTTCTTAAAGGTCTAGTATTAAGGTAAATTTCTCGAGATGTATTTATCAGGCGAAGCATTTCTGCCTTATTTCTTCCTATAATTACCTGTGGCAATTGAGTGGTTGGAATTATGACGCGAGTTATCTCATGGTTCATAACTAACTCATCAATTCTGGGATCTGTTATTTCGTTAGCTATGATGTCAAATGTATTTATGCATATTTGACTTGTGAGTGCGCTTGTCGACAAAGATGTGAGATTTATCCCTGTAAGGAAGGTTTCAGGCTTGTATGATCTTGTATCTTGCTCTGAAATTAGGTCGCTGCCAAGTAGCATTTTCTCAACATCACTGCATTCAACCCGGATCCCATTTTCAGTTATTTGTAAATCTGAGAGCGCTTTTAATGGAATCAAGTATTCTCTATCATTATGTATTATGTATAGATTTTTGTCTTCTTTGAAAAGAAAAGCTTCAGGTTTTATAGAGTAATGCTTCATAAAATAGGGGAAATCGAAAAGTTTGTTATTCTATTTGTTAGGCCATAGCTATTTTTTTGCATCAAAACTTCACTGTCTATACCTCGGACATAGAAGTTAAGTAAAACCTGATGCTGGTTAGTCGTATTTTTACCAAAGCCTTTAAATACTTCTCTGTTCACTATAAGAGATTGACCTTGCTTGATTTCAATCCTCTTGGTTTGCTCGAGGGTCACAGAGTCTGGGCAAATATTGTCAAATGCATTAAATCTACTCATCAGGTTATCTGAGAGATATGCTTCTACGGGGGACAGTGCTAGAGAAAACGAAAAATGTTCCCCTGTTATGAAATCAACAATATCATTATCGCGGTGAAAGTTCACAGAGCAAGTGTTTTGTCCATTATCTGGTGGAATAAAAATAACTGAACTAGCCCATAGCTGCATCACCTTACTGCTAAAATATTCAGGGAAGTAATTTTTATTTAGTTTAGTTATGAGTTTTTGTGTTTCAGGGCATATCTGATGAACTTGGTCTACCTTCGCTACCTTTGTATCCATTTCATCTAGCCACCATTTTCTCAGTGGTTCACCGTGGTTCAGGAACTGTTTTGTAATATAATATTCATACAGTGCGTTTAATTCTACAGAATTAAGGTCGAACAAGTTGGGTAATAATGCAAATTTCATTAAAAAGTTGGGAGCTTTCGCTCCCTCCTAAATCAAGTAGTGAAAGGGTAGATTTTACCAAGCGCATCGTAGTCCATTAAAGACATTGCCACGTCTTGTTGTTCTTCTGGTTTAGGTGGCAACTTCATAATTACTGTTGAGCCTAAATTCAAGAATGAAGGGTTGCTGCTTACAAAATCATCTAGCATTTGACTGGTTCTAGTATTGCTCCATTCTGCGCTATCTTCTGCAATTTCTTCAGTCGTAACAAACCATAATCGGCCTGATGGGTGTTTTACAATTACACCTGAACCGGGTATTTCAACCCATCCATTGACAGGGACATCAGTCCACTTTTTAGTGGTGCTGAAGTAGCTTGAGTTATCGGCTGAGACCAGCTTAAAGTCAACAAAGCCGTGCTCAGGGCTAGGTACTATGGTTTCTGGGTCAACCAAGTATGCTTTAAAATAGCCCGGTTTTAGGTTTTGCCTTTGATACTGTAGCTCCGTTTCGGTTGCCGCAATGGTGATTGACTGTTCTTCGCTCCTGTTTGCATCAACAACTTGAAGCTCAACACCAGCAGGGAGTGTAAAGTTGAACATTGCCAAAACTGCTACAGGATTTGAAAGTAGCATTTCTTTATTTTGTTCACTTTCCCATGCATAAGCAACGGCACGGCCCCATGCATGGCTCCAGCTTTCATGGACGGATGCACCGTCTAGCACTGATTCATCAAATAGTACTTGAAGTGACCCTGAAAAAGAGCCAAATGCAGTATCTCCAAGTCCAGCAGGTTTATTAGCAGACATTATTTTCGTCCTTCATTTTTTGGATTGTATGATTTAATTGTATCTCATTGAAACACAGCTTTTTATACTTTTCGCTCAGAACTCCCAAGTCTACTTTATGTATTTTCGCAAGTTCGATAAGTAGGAGAAGAGGGCCCTGAACATTATTTTCTAGACAGATTTTAATTGTGTTGACTAATGTATTTTGAGCCTCACCTGTTTTTAATGCATTTTCTAAATACATTGGAAACCAGTAGAAAAAAGGCCCACCTCTACCTTGTTCAAGGATTGAGTTACAAAATTGCGAAGAAATATCAGTTTCATTATTTAACCAATCCTTTCCAAGCTGGACAAAAAGCCTAAACCAATTGTCATTTTGCCAATTCCTATCGTTACTAAGTCTGGATGTAGCTATTTCCATCAGTTCTCTATCTCTAGAGAAATAATGAACTAATATTTCAAATGCCCAAGCAATATCCTGGTCAATTTCACTCTCAATTAGAACTGCATGTTCATATGCTTTTCCAATGTAATATCTGGCTTTTTCATAATCACCCATAGCTGCGTATATGAGCGATAATTGACATGATGCAACACACTTAGGATCCCAACCAAAAAGCCTATATAAATTGGAGTCTTCTTCTAAGCGATAATTCTCTAATACTTCTAAACCTGACGCGATCCCGTCAGTCGCTTTTCCTATACATGCCTCAGTTTGAATGAATTGAGCTAAAGTTATAATGTATAGCTGTCTTTCACCGACTTTATTTAGTGAGCTAAGAAGTTTCTTTCCTTTCTCATATGCGCCAGACGTTTTTGAACGGAAATGTAAATCTTGGTACTCGCTCCAATCTATAATAAAGTTAGAGTATTTACTTAATTCTACACTGGGGTTATTATTTTTAATAATTGAAAGGCGCTCACCTAATTCTGTTACGGAAGCCGAACCTGAGCCTTCATGAGATAAAATACACGGGTATATTGCCTCAATAATCTTCACCTCCTCCTTGATCACATCGACATCATGAGCGTTACTTTTTAATGTTTCTGTGCAGCTACGATAGATATCATTCGCTGATGTGAAGCTGTTTAGTTTGGAGTAATGTACAATTGCTTTTCGCGAGTACGTCAAAAACCGCATGGTTTTATTGGCAAGATAATAGTGCTTTGAAATGACTGCATAAAGTTCATCTTTGTTCCATTTTGCATTGGCGTGCATCGTATCTGCGATTGCACTGTGGAATGTCGGAGCAATGGATGAACTCATACTCCCATAAGCCGCATCTCTCACCAGCGCGTGTTTAAAGATATAGCTATCATTTTCAACCCGGCGCTGCTGGATGATGAGGTCTTTCTCGATCAGTTCATTCAGGTCGTTTTGGATCTGATCTTCGCTGAGTGATGACGCGGCGACGAGCAGGTCGTATTCGAATTCTCGGCCAATGGTAGCGGCGAGTTGTGCCGTTTCTTTGGCGTGCACTAAGCTATCAAGCTTTTGCTGGAGTGATTCACGCAGGCTGCTGGGGACCTGATCGAGTTTATCCGGGCTGACGAAATTGACTTCGCCGCTTTGCTCGCTGACGAGTGCTTTTTGTTTCAGCATATCAACCAGTTCTTCGATAAACAGTGGAATACCATCGGTGCGGCTAACCAGGATGTCGCGCACGTTTCGTGACACGGCTTTGCCCTCGAACAATTGTTCGATGAAATCTTCGGTAGCTTTGGCGGTGAGCTTGTGGAGCTCCAGCTCAAGCAATGTGAGGTCGTGCAGGCTATCCGGCTTAGGTTGACGCGAGGTGCTGATCAGCACGCTACCATCACTGAGGCTCTCGGCAAAGTGATGAATAAATTCTAAGGTGGTGGAGTCCGCCCAGTGAATATCTTCAATGATGTACAGCTTGTGGTTACTGAGGCTGAATTTGTGCGATAGCAACAGGGCACTCAGGCCTTTGAACAGTAACTCTTTTTGTGCGTCCGGTGCCAGTGACGACGGCTGCATGTCTTCTGGTAATTCGATGTTCAGCCAGACCATCAGAATTGGTAAAATGGCATCTGTGTTGAGTGTGCTGTCTTGTTCATTAAGAAGCGATACAAACAGGTCTATTACCTCGGTATTGCTGAGGTTGCTGGTGTTAAACAGGTAACGCACCAGCGTCAGAATAGGGTAGAGCGCGTTGTTCTGGTGCTCGGGCAAACACTGGGCAACTAGGTGCTGATATTTACCGGCGTTGGCGCGAATTTCCTGTAGTAAACGTGACTTGCCGATCCCTGCTTCACCATAGATATGGGCAACCCGGGTGGTCTGTTGTTCGTTGTTGATGATCGACAGGGTTTTATCGAGCTCGCTCTGACGGCCAATCAACTTGTGATGGTGACGTGTGCCGCGCATAAAGCCAAAGGCTTCGACCCGCTTTTCACCCTTCAGGTTATAAATGGCTTGTTGCTCAAACGCCATGCCAAGCGGCATATTGTCGAAATAGTCAAACTCACTGTAAGGCTCAAGAATGGCGCGTGACTCTGCGGTACACAAAATTTGTCGTTCACCGGCAAGACGCGCGAGCTGCATTGCTGTATTGGCGATATGGCCTTCCGGTACGGCATTGGCGTAAGTGACAAAAATACCTGAATGTAAGCCAATATGAGCATTCAGCTGCACGCCGTGGGCTTCCTGCATCAGCGCATTACGTTTGCCTAGCTCACTCACAACATCCAGCGCGGTACGTGCACTCAGGCGGGTGTCGTTATCACTGGCAACGGGGTAGCCAAAATAGAATAACGCGGTATCAGCCAGGTTGCCGACATGGTAGGCACCAAAACGGGTTGCAATATCGATACAGGTGTTACGCTGCGACTTAAACAGGGTGTCTATGACATCCAGATCTTTGGCGTTTTCATCCAATATTTTAGCGCTCAGTCTCAGCGCCATGACGGTGATTTGTTTACGCTCTGTCAGCGTTGTGTAATCTTGCTGACCTGGGTGAGCCGGATCATCAGTACGCAGCACCACTGTGGCATCGTCGTAACCATGTTGCGCTTGCACATCTGCCAGCACGCCAACAAGATTTGAGACGTTCATGGAGTTGAGCTCAGCAAATGCTTCCTCACCGGAGATGACTCGCTCAGTTGCATTTTTTTGTAATACGCGGCGTAGTAATCCGGATAATGGGTGGCCTAGCAGGGCGCTTGGTAGCGGAATATGAACATCGCTCAATTGCTTGTGATAAATCGAGGCAATACTAGAGCCGGTTACAGCAGGTAATCCTGTCAGACATTCTAAAAATACCAGACCCCAGACGTAGATATCAGTTTTGGCAGACGCAGGCTCACCGCGTAATTGCTCGGGGGCGCTGTAAGAAGGCGTACCCAGGGTTTCTTGCGTGAGTGTTAGTGTCGCAAAGTCCTGATGGCGGTTTTCCTGGCTAAGCGTACCAATACCAAAGTCGAGAATCTTTGCATAGGTTTTGGCACCAGCCTGAGTCAGCATGATATTCGCAGGTTTGATGTCCCTATGAATGATGCCTTGTTTGTGTGCATGGATCAGTGCGTCGAGCACCTGCAACATAATGTCGGTTGCGTCTACTGCGTCCAACGCGCCTTCCTGGATCAGGTGCTCGCGCAGGGATTGACCCTCCACATACTCAAACACACCGTATAGCAGGTTTTCATCAACCTGGCCTTTGTCTAGCAGCCTCACAATATGCGGGTGCTGCAACTGGCTGCTCAGAGTGGTTTCGCGTTTAAATCGCTCCACATAACGGTGCTTCTTGGCTTCGTCCAGATGTGGTTCAAGTGCCAAGAACTTGATTGCCACGATCTGATCGGTGTTTTTATTCTTCGCTTTATAAACCTTACCAAAACCACCTTCACCGATCTTGTGGATGAGCTCATACTGCGTCGACTGAAAGCGATCCTGGATATAAGGATCAGAAAATTGAGTTAGTGGCATAGTCTTATTTTTATCTAATTTGTTAACAGGGCTCGAACTTAAGCTCTAAATTATTGTTAAGAATTACGATTATTACAATGTTTTTTCAACATCCTTGCCCATAGTATCGTTTATTTGACATCAGACAGGTTTCACTAAGATGAAGATCGTAAGGATTACTGAAAACTCACCTCATAGCATGAGTAAATTTCAATAATTTCAATAGTTACTGACTAGTCTGAAGCATGCTAAACCTGTTGGCTTTTAATCTTTACCGATTATCAATAGAGGGTCAAATGCTTCTGGCTTAGTATTGGGATAAACTACGGTTAAAAAGTGCTAAATTACTACATTTTTGGGATAAAGTCGTACTTAATTGGTATAGGTTGTTTGTGGTGTAATATAGTGTAATATCTAATTATTCAGTAGTTTGTAATAATAAATCAGCTTTTCGGTCGCTAATGGTGTATAAAGATGGAACGTCGTACTTTTCTAAAAACAAGCTCATACTTATGTGCGAGTGGCGTTTTGCCAGTCACAGCACTTGCTGCTAATAGCACTTCATTTACATTTTCAGAGCAGGATACACAACGTTTAAGTAGTGAACAGCTCGACACGCTGGCGATTGAAGCGCCGAAAGTCGCTATAGAATCTCCAAACGGTGATGCCGTGCAAATCACCTTAAAACCCGCTGTGGCGAGACGCTACAACGCAAACATCTTCGTATATTTTGAAACGAGCAGTGAGATAAACGTATTCGATTTGTCCGGGAACTCCAGCGGAACAATTAAGTTACCGCAAGGATTTAGCAGTCTTAACGATTTTGCCATTGAGCCAAATCAGCAGTTGCTGTATCTCATAGAAAGAGGGCAACACTCTGTCACTGTGGCAAACTTCTATGGTGATAAACTCACAGAGATCAGTGAGTTTGGTACAGAACTGGACGCCCAGTTAAACGGGCCTAAAAAAATTACACTGGATACCCATGGCCACGTTCATATTCTTGAAATGGGTACGGCCAGCATCAAAGTATTCAGCAATAATGGCGCATTTTTGTACTCATACGGCCGTTCTCGGTTGGGTAAAAAGCCGCTTTACAGATCACTGGATGGTACCCAGCATATCCTCGTGTCAGGGGGCAAACTGAACGACAGAAAGTGGGTTTTTAATATTGATACTCGCAAATTGTCAGCACTCAACTAGACTGAACAGTGAACGCTGACAGGCGTTACGTATGGCATCAAAATATGACAGGTAACGCCTTGTAATCACGGAAATATCATACTTAGGTAGCGCCCGATGGAAAAACATCAGATGCGTAATGTGTCAGTGACAGATTATGCCGATCCAAAAATAGACCAACTCTTAAAACATACCGTCCGAAATCAACTTGAATCCCTGCTTAAGGCCAAGCTCACCACCGCACAAAGACAACAGGCGCTTACTCAGAGCTTTGTAGATGCGATGGCGCTAATATTCAGCACCACGCAAACGACTCACGCGCAACTTACAGCAGCTTTTGAGGCGATGTACGAGCACGCTTTGCAGTCAATGTCCATGGCAGAGCTCAGTGAAGAATTATTGACTCGTCAGTATATTGCACCGACGGGACTGATCATGTCCCCTTACAATAGCCGCCACACAATTAAAGACATTTACCGCATTCAGGGTTATGCAAAAGGCATTGATAAGGCAATTCGGGGCATGCTGTCTCATAAAGATTCTGTAACTATTTTGTATCCTGCCTGCGGCCCATTTGCGCCTTTGATACTGCCTTTACTCAGCTACTACAAAAACCAGAACGAGTTTAACCACGAGCAAATTAAGGTGCTATTCGTAGATACTCATCCAGGTGCCATCGTCACGCTAAAACAGCTGATTGATGACTTACAACTAGGTGAGTTTGTCGCAGATATTATCGAAGAAGACGCCACGGTATATGAGCCAGAGCAGGCCGTTGACCTGCTGGTGCTGGAGGCCATGCAACATGGTTTTACCCGAGAAGGGCAGCTGGCCATTGCAAGGCACTTAGTTAAATTTCTGACGCTTGATGGCTGGATGATCCCGCGCTCTGTATCGATTAAAGGCATGATGATCCATGGCGAAACAGAATACAATCAGCAATGGAAAGACGCCGAATACTGCCACTCCGATCACTTGCGTGACAGCGCGTTAAACGAACGCGTTGAACTGGGCGAGCTGATGCGTATTGATAAGTCTGCGCTATTAGAGATGACAGAGATAGAGCTTGATGATGACATTCGGGTTGTTGCAGCGAATACAATCACAATACCAACTGGCGTTGAGGATATGTCGACCCGTATTTTGGCGGTTTATGCCCAAATCAACACGTTTGGTGAAGAAGGGCTGGATCAATACGACTCAGGTATTACGCACCCTAAACCCGACATGAACTTCTATATTGATGCCCGGCCCAGAGAGCTTGAACACACGCATTTTGTCGCTAATAGCGGTGATACAGTGCAATTTTACTATCAGCTTAGTGGCATGCCCGGGTTTGTCCCGGTAAAAGCATAGGGAGATGACCATGGAAGTGAAATATGCTTTGTTCAGCAGCAGTTGCTTATGCCTGACCGCCGTGCAGTATCTATTGCAAAGAGGCCAACTGAGTTGTGTGGTGTTGATTGAAGCTGAACCCAATCCGGACCTCGTTCAGTTACAGCGCTTTTTGCACCATCATCAAATTCCCATGCTGCAATACAAAACAGAGTCGGACGACGCCTTGATTGCCGATCTCGATAGACTGGGTGCAAACAGTGGCATAGCCTATTTGTTTAAACATAAGCTTCGTGCCAAGCTGATAGACTTTTTTGCCGGTGATGTCCTGAATATTCACCCTAGTGCATTGCCTGATTATCGTGGCCCAATGCCCGTGTTCTGGCAGCTTAAAACAGGTGCAGATACTGTCAGGTTAACGCTACATAAAGTAGCCGAGCAGCTCGATACTGGCGACATTGCTACGCACATTGATTTACCGGTGCACCCTTTTGATACTTCACAGTGCTTTCACCAGAAAATAGCCCAGGCAGTTCCTGCTTTGCTCGAGCAATTTGCTCAGCAGCAGGCCGCTGGTACTTTGAACTGGCAAGCGCAAAGTGAATACATTGAAATGGATGGCGAGCAGTTTGAGCCTCGCTATGCAGCGCATGTTCAGGTGGAAGATTTATTGATTGACTGGCGACATCATACGAGCACTGAGATTGTCAATCTGGCGCGTGCAGCCAATGCTGAACTGGGTGGCGCCCGTTTCAAATTTCGTGAAGGTATGTTGCAGCTTATGCAGGCCAGCACTATGGAATGTAAGCTGGCAGGCATTAAGCCGGGTACGATTCTGGAGCTCGACAGAATCAAAGGGTTATTAGTTAAAACGGTTGATGGTGCTATTCGCCTGGATACGATTTTAACCGAGCAAGGTATTTTTGATGGCTACCGGTTTGCGGTGCTGTTTGGACTGGAACCTGGTTTAGAAGTGGCTGCCTCATCTGAGGGCAGAATGTAGCGTTCAAAATTAAGTGTTTTGATTGAGGTATATCAATTGCAAACCGATACCTTTGTACTAAATTTTACAATGGTAGCTTAGTTGAGAAGGACTTGTGAGTGGCCCAGCCGATGTACTTATTATCCTGCATTTCTAACTATGCTCTGAACTTTAACTCAGAAGCGAGATAGATATGAATATAAAGATCAATCTGACCAACCGATATGGTTATGATCTTACGCTGTTTCCATATAACGGAGGTGCTTTACCTAGCGGTGAAGGGCAGCGTATTGCGAAAGCCGAAGGCACTGGCGAGATGGTTGTCGCACAGGGCGAGAGCAGTATTTTGGAAGTGCCGGGTATGGGCAGCTTATTAGTCCAGTTTTTGGGAAACCAGAAGCTTGAAGACTGTCACGAACGGTTTTGCGACAGTCCCAGCGAATTTGATGAGTATCCATTAATGGCACTCTTACGTTATAAAACTACGGAATTATACTGGCGTTTCTCAAACAGTGATGATCCGGCTGAACTAAACGTGAGCATTAACGATATCGGTACAGTCTGCCTAGACAAAGTCTTGAGCGGTGAGGCGCGCAGGGTGCAATTGCCTGAATTTTTTATCCCACCTGTTTTTACACCACACTTACCGGAAGGAAACCCTGATTGATCCTGAGCAGTGATAGCTTTTTGTTACATTTTTGCCTCCTAGGCAAAGCAATAATAGAAGTAGTTGATGCGAACTTGTCGCAACAAGTCGATAAATCACTGAGTGTATTTTAGTGGTACTGAGCGTTTATCGTTAAAGGGTATGTTTACGAATTAGAGAGGAATTCATATGTCTACTGACCCGTATATTGGCTCAATGGGTACCTTCGGCGGTGCTTTTACAATCAGAAACTGGGCAATGTGTTTAGGCCAGACCATGGCAATTTCACAAAATCAGGCGTTGTTTGCCTTACTCGGGACTATTTATGGTGGGGACGCGCGTACGACATTTGCGTTACCAGATCTGCGCGGTCGCAGCCCGGTCGGTCAAGGTGTGCGACCCGGCGGTATGGATTATCGTCAGGGTGAAAGGCTAGGTACTGAGTTGGTAGGTATTCAAATTGCACATATGCCTGCGCACTCGCACACGGCAGTTTTCACGCCGCTTGGTGGCTCAGATCCGGTAAGTGGCACGCTACAGGTCGCTACTAATTCGGCAAATACTAAGACGCCGGATAGCAGCTCTTACATAGCAGCAAATAATAGCGAGGGCTTTTTCAAAGCGGGTTTTGAGTCAGCGAACCTTACGACTATTGAAGGGTTAACCGTATCTGGTGGTGGCTCAGCAGGCGGTACAGTCACTGTTACTAACACGGGCGGCTCTGCACCTTTAAATATATTGAACCCGGTATTACCGGTTAACTGGCTGATTGCAACAGATGGGGTATTCCCTCCTCGTAACTAATCAGTGTTGGATGTGGGCTGAGCATATGTAGTGCCGGCCCGCTTTTGCGTTTGATAGTCATCAAATTGCGTTGAAACTAAAGTAAATTTTAAAACAATAAATTGTCACTGGACCAGGTAAATTAACGGAGTAGTAAGATGAGATTAAGTAAAGTTGCCACCGCCGTCACATCGGCTGGGATATCAGCAGCATTGTTTTCCGGCAATATCTGGGCAGGCCAAAAGACACTGGATTATTCCTCCGGTTCGGGTACGCCTGTTGACGTGAGAGATGGCTCAAATGGTGTTCCGGATATTTCTCTGGATACAGCTGGCTCGGTTACTTTTATTTTGGATGGCGGTGAGAGTGGAGATAGCTATACAGCTGAGAGCTTTGCAGTGGCTTTTAGCTCGTTTTATGCGACTGGTTTTATCAGTAATTCAGGGGCCTCCGCGACAAACAAGGGCTATAAACTCCTGGAAAGTTCAGGCACACATTTTAGTTTTGATGGCATTACCTTTGTACGAGCCACCGCCACTGATTCCGATCATCGGGTTCGACTTACCGGCTTTAAAGACAGTTCTCAGACGGTAACGATTGACTTAACCCCGCCAGCAGGACCAGGGGTGGGGACTAGTTTTAGCTTTACGCGCAGTAGTGATTTTAATAATGCGCTCTGGCAAGACATTGACACCTTGATCATTACATTCCCGGATGAAGACCCGGCCAGTGCTTACGATACGCGCTTCGCAATACAAAATATCACGGTGGATGATGCAACAGCGTCAGACTCTTCGCCACCTATTTTTCTAAGTGCAAGTTCAACGCCCACTGACAACGCGACGAATGTTTCAGTCAGCAATGATATTGTCATTGCTTTTGATGAAAGCATTGCACTGAGCAGCGGAAATATTACCATTCGCAATGTCACCGACAGTAGCGATTTTGAGGTGTTTAATGTAGCCACTGAAAGCGATGGCACCACCACCACGCCGGGAGCTGGCCGGGTGAGTATTTCCAGCGATAAGGTCTACCTGAATCCAGCCAGTAATTTAACCGGCAACCGGACATACGCTATCCGTATTGACTCAGGCGCTGTAACAGATACCTCCAGCAACGCCTATACCGGGATAAGTGACGATACCACCTTTAATTTTAGTACAGCCAATACAACGCCTGTTGTTGATCTGGACACGGGCAGTGGCAGTAGCGATAGCAGCGCTAGCTTTTCTGAGGGCAGTGGCGCGGTTAACATTGCCAGCAGCGCCTCGGCAACGGATGCAGACAGTGACACCATAACAACCATAACAGTGACACTGACCAATGATCAGGATGGGGCATCTGAAGGTCTGAATGTAACAGCGGCAGCGCAAAATGCTCTGACAGGTGTGTCGGGTGCATCCGATATTACCTTGCAGGACACTATTTCTATTACGGGCGCAACGGCGACACCAGCCGAAGTCACAACTTTCCTGCAGGCCATCACCTATAACAATACCTCGAGTACGCCAAACGAGACTGCACGTACAGTGACTGTGGTGATCAACGATGGATCTGCGAGTAGTACATCGCGTACAGCTACCGTTAGTGTCACGGATGTCACGGCAGCAAGCTCGACAGCGACAGGCTTTAATACCAGTAATGGCACAAATCTGAGCCCGGCTATTACGTTTGCCGGTGGTGACGAAACCCTGACTATTGCGGATGCCAGCCATGTATCAGGTTCAACGGCCAGTGGTGGTACGGGAACAGATATCCTTTCTGTGCCAACCAGCACAAACCTCGCAAACCTAACATCCCTGAGTGGCTTTGAGACGCTGACACCGGATAGCGGTGCATCCATCACGCTGACTGAATCTCAGCATGAGTCATTCACCACCATAAATGGAGCCGGGACTAACCAGTTTACCTTGAGCAGTGCCGATGGTAATGCCGTTATTACCGGTGATGCTGATATCGAAACGTATGTATTGGGTGCCGGGTTTACCTTTACCCTGGGCGGCGCAGCGCAAAATGTGACGGGCAGCAGCTCAGCTGATACGGTGGCAACCGGGTCGTTGACTGCAACGGGGACGCTGACCGGGAGTGGCGGTACCGATGTATTACAGCTGGGCAATGGTGCCAGTATTTCTGGTGCGACAGTAAGTGGTTTTGAAACACTGACCGTGGATGCCAATGCATCCGTAACTATGACTGAGGCGCAGCATGATGCCTTTAGCACAGTTACTGGTACTGCAACGGAAAGTATTACTATCTCCGCAGCAACCGACGGTTTGACGGCTGCGAGCGCAATTGAAACCTACGTGTTGGGCGCTGCGAACAGTATCACGCTGAGCTCCGCCGGGCAAAACGTCACAGGTAGCAGTGGCAACGATACCATCGACATAGCGGCATTGACTGCAACGGGTACTTTGAATGCGGCCGGTGGCACAGATACCTTATCAATGAGTTCTGGTGCCAGTATTGCTGGTGCGACGGTATCTAACTTTGAAAACCTGACATTAGCCAGTGGGGCCAGCGTCTCTATGACTGCTTCTCAGGCTGCACTCTTTGGTGGCACAATCACCGCGGCTGGCACTGAAACAATTAATATTTCAGGGGATGGCGACTTTACCACACTTGCTAATGTAGAGAATTTCTCGGTCGGTGACTCTTCGACTAATAGCCGTACAGTGACCGTTGCGGCCGCAGGCACTTCTGTTACCGCATCGTCTTCTACTGATGCCGTGACATTTAATGTGGGGACGCTCAGTTATACTGGCACACTGACCGGTGATGGTACAACGGCAGATACTGTGTCGCTGTCTTCTGGCGCTAATATTTCGGGTGGTACGCTTGCAAACATAGTTAACCTGACTTTAGCCAGTGGTGCATCAGTGACCATGACGCCTGCGCAAAATGCGTCTTTTAGCGGTACTATCACGGCGGCAGGTTCTGAGACCATCACAATTTCCGGAGACGGTAACTTTACAACGTTAACAGGTATAGAGACATACTCGGTTAACGATGACAGTACTAACAGCCGTACTATCACAGTGACCAATGCGTCTGCAACGATTGATGCGACAGCGTCCAATGACGCTATTACATTTGATATTGCTGGAAGTGCCTTTAATGGTTCTCTTACGGGTGACGCAACGACTGGTGATACAGTCAGCGCTTCAGATGGCGCTGATCTGAGTAGTGGTGGCTTTACCAATATTGGCACCTTGTCACTGGCCAGTGGGGCAACGATTTCCATTGATGCGGCAAATGTAGCAAATAATTTTACTACGGCAATCACAGGTGCTGCGGGATCCGAAACCCTAAAACTGATGGATGGGGGCACGTTTAACTTTGCTAATACCAGCGTCTCAGAAATCGAAAACCTGGCGATTGGCACCAATAATATTTTCAATATTACGCTGACAGATAACTTTGACTCCAATGGCAACTCGGTCACTATCTCCAATACCGTTGGCTTTGCGCTCAGCAATGCTATCACACTAAACGCCAGTGCGTTGAGTGGCGACACCATAAATATGACCGCGACTGACTTTGACGGTAACGATACGATCACCGGTGGTAGTGGTACCGATACCATCCGCCCTGGTGGTGGTACCGACTCGATGACAGGTAATGCGGGCAATGATAACTTTGTCGGCGACGCGTCTGATCTTAATGGTGATACCATCACAGACTTAAGTGTGGGTGATATTATTACCATCAATAGTGTGACGGGCCTGACAACCAGCAATGTTCGCTTTAACGGCACGAGCACACTGCAGGTGGATACTGATGCAACTGACTTCAGCGCTGTTGAAGTAGCAATAACGCTTTCAAATGCGCCAGCCAGTTCGCTTGATTTTACTGTGGCGGATAATGGTGCAAATACTGATATCACCTTTATCTCACCAAACAACGTACCGACCTTCAGTAATCTGAATGGCGGCCAGACGTTCACTGAAAACGGTTCAGCCGTTATTATTGATTCGGACGTTGTTGTTGCAGATACCGAACTGGACGCACTAGACAGTGGTGCGGGTAATTACAATAACGCCACTTTGACGATTGCCCGAAATGGCGGAGCTAGCTCACAGGATGTCTTTGCTAATAATGGCCTGTTGGGCACGCTTACCGAGAGCAGTACCTTCACCTATAACTCAACGACAGTTGGTACGGTAACAACAAATTCGTCGGGCACTTTAGTGTTAACGTTCAACACCAGTGCGACTTCAGCGATCGTTGATTCGGTGTTGCAAAACATCACTTACCAGAATAATTCAGAAGCACCGCCGTCATCTGTGACGCTCGATTATACTTTTAATGATGGTACAGCAAACAGTACAGGCACTAACCAGGCAACAGTGACCATTACTGCACAAAATGATGATCCAACAGATATTAGCCTGGATACGACGTCAATTAATCAGTCTGCAACTGGCGCAGGTGCCAACATAGGCACATTAAGCACGACAGATCCTGACACCAGCGACAGCCATACGTATACGATTGTCAGTAGCGGAGCTAGCGCGAATGGTACTTGTAGCGCAGATACCAATAACGGTAGTTTCCAGATCAATGGTTCAAACCTTGAAACGCAAGCCGCGTTATCGGCGGGAAGCTATGTGGTTTGTTTGCAAACCAGTGATTCAACAACGACATTCCAAAAGGCGTTTACTATCACAGTGAATGATGACGTAGCACCTAATGCGCCATCAACGCCAGATCTTGATGCTGGATCAGATACGGGTAGTTCTGATAGTGACAATAACACCAATGACACGACACCAACATTCAGTGGTACAGCAGAAAGCGGTTCAACGGTTAGATTGTATAGTGATCAGGAAGGCGGAGGTACAACCGTAATTGGAACTGGAACGGCAACAGGCGGTAACTGGCAAATTACTACCAGTGCACTGACTGCCGGTGTAACGCACGCCATTACTGCAAAAGCAACCGATGCAAGCAGTAACGAAAGTTCAGCATCGAGTAGTCTGAGTGTGACGATAGACACAACCGCCCCTTCGGCGCCGGGCACCCCCGATCTGGATGCAAGCAGTGATACAGGTACATCCAATACGGATAACGTGACCAATGATACAACTGCGACGTTTACTGGTTCAGGTCCCAATGGTGGCGCGATCACTCTGATTTCAAGCATTGATGGTACTGTGGGCACCGGCACTGCCACTTTAGGTACCTGGACTATCACAACGTCTGCTTTGTCAGCAGGTACGCATACGATGACAGCACGTTCAACAGACACAGCAGGTAATACTGCTGATGGCTCTGGTTTGTCTGTTACTGTTGATACCAGTGTAAGCGCAGTTAGCATCACCACGCCGATTGAAGTAGATGGTATCGTTAATGCAGCAGAAGATAATGATGTGCTGATTGCCGGTACCGGGGCGGAGTCTGGCAACAGTGTGACCGTGAGTATCACGGATAACAACAGCACTGTGAGCCGCACAGTGACCGCAGATGGGTCTGGCAACTGGACACTGAGCGGCAGTGAGTTGGATGTCAGTAGCCTGAACAATGGCACGTTGACGGTGTCAGCGACCCAAACTGATACAGCTGGTAATACCTCTACTGCTGCGACTCAGACGATTACATTGGATAACGCGGCGCCTTCGGCGCTGACCATTACCACGCCGATTGAGACTGATGGGGTAGTCAATGCCGCAGAAGACAATGACGTCTTAATTGCCGGTTCCGGCGCTGAGTCGGGTAACAGTGTGACCGTGACTATCACGGACAATAACAGTTCGGTAAGTCGCACTGTGACCGCAGACAGCTCTGGCAACTGGACGCTGAGCGGCAGTGAGTTGGATGTGAGTGGTCTGAATAATGGCACGCTGACGGTGTCGGCCACCCAGGCGGATACGGCAGGCAATACTTCCACTGCTGCAACTCAGACAATTACACTGGATAACGCGGCGCCTTCGGCACTGACCATTACCACACCGATAGAAACCGATGGCGTCGTCAATGCCGCAGAAGACAATGACGTGCTGATCGCCGGTTCTGGTGCTGAGTCGGGCAACAGCGTGACGGTGACCATTACAGATAACAATTCAACTGTCAGTCGTACCGTGACCGCAGACAGTTCGGGGAACTGGACGCTGAGCGGCAGTGAGCTGGACGTCAGTGGCCTGAACAATGGCACGTTAACGGTGTCGGCCACCCAGGCGGATACGGCAGGTAACACCTCCACCGCTGCGACTCAGACGATTACACTGGATAACGCGGCACCTTCGGCACTGACCATCACCACACCGATAGAAACGGATGGTCTTGTTAACGCGGCAGAAGATAACGATGTGCTGATCGCTGGTTCTGGTGCTGAGTCGGGCAACAGCGTGACGGTAACCATCACGGATAACAATTCATCAGTCAGTCGTACTGTGACCGCAGACAGCTCTGGCAACTGGACGCTGAGCGGCAGTGAACTGGATGTCAGTGGCCTGAATAATGGCACGTTGACGGTGTCGGCCACTCAGGCGGATACGGCAGGTAACACTTCGACTGCTGCGACTCAGACGATTACACTGGATAACGCGGCGCCTTCGGCGCTGACCATCACCACGCCGATTGAGACTGATGGGGTAGTCAATGCCGCAGAAGACAATGACGTCTTAATTGCTGGTTCCGGCGCTGAGTCAGACAACAGCGTGACGGTGACCATCACGGACAACAATTCATCAGTCAGTCGTACCGTGACAGCAGACAGTTCAGGAAACTGGACGCTGAGCGGCAGTGAGCTGGATGTCAGCGGCCTGAACAATGGCACGCTAACCGTGTCGGCCACCCAGGCGGATACGGCAGGTAATACTTCGACTGCTGCGACTCAGACGATTACATTAGATAACGCGGCGCCTTCGGCACTGACTATTACCACCCCGATTGAAACGGATGGGATCGTCAATGCCGCAGAAGACAACGATGTGCTGATCGCCGGTTCAGGCGCTGAGTCAGGTAACAGCGTGACGGTGACTATCACAGATAGTAATTCAACAGTCAGTCGTACCGTGACTGCAGACAGTTCAGGTAACTGGACGCTGAGCGGCAGTGAACTGGACGTCAGTGGCCTGAACAATGGCACGCTGACTGTGTCTGCCACCCAGGCGGATACGGCGGGTAACACTTCGACTGCTGCGACTCAGACGATTACACTGGATAACGCGGCACCTTCGGCACTGACCATCACCACACCGATAGAAACGGATGGTATTGTTAACGCAGCGGAAGACAATGACGTCTTAATCGCCGGTTCTGGTGCTGAGTCGGGCAACAGTGTGACGGTAAGCATCACGGATAACAATTCGACAGTCAGTCGTACCGTGACCGCAGACAGCTCTGGCAACTGGACGCTGAGCGGCAGTGAACTGGATGTCAGTGGCCTGAACAATGGCACGTTGACGGTGTCGGCCAGTCAGGCGGATACGGCAGGTAACACTTCGACTGCTGCGACTCAGACGATTACGTTGGATAACGCGGCGCCTTCGGCGCTGACCATCACCACGCCGATTGAGACTGATGGGATAGTCAACGCAGCAGAAGACAATGATGTGCTGATCGCCGGCTCTGGTGCTGAGTCAGGCAACAGCGTAACGGTGACCATCACAGATAACAATTCATCAGTCAGCCGTACCGTGACCGCAGACAGCTCAGGAAACTGGACGCTGAGCGGCAGTGAGCTGGATGTAAGTGGCCTGAACAATGGCACGCTGACAGTGTCGGCCACCCAGGCGGATACGGCAGGTAATACTTCGACTGCTGCGACTCAGACTATTACGCTAGACAATGCAGCACCTTCGGCCTTGACCATCACCACACCGATAGAAACCGATGGCCTTGTTAACGCAGCAGAAGACAATGACGTCTTAATCGCCGGTTCTGGCGCTGAGTCGGGCAACAGCGTGACGGTGACCATCACGGACAACAATTCGACAGTCAGTCGTACCGTGACCGCAGACAGTTCAGGTAACTGGACGCTGAGCGGCAGTGAACTGGACGTCAGTGGCCTGAACAATGGCACGCTGACGGTGTCTGCCACTCAGTCGGATACGGCGGGTAACACTTCGACTGCTGCGACTCAGACGATTACGCTGGATAACGCGGCACCTTCGGCACTGACTATCACCACACCGATAGAAACGGATGGTATTGTTAACGCAGCGGAAGACAATGACGTCTTAATCGCCGGTTCTGGTGCTGAGTCGGGCAACAGTGTGACGGTAACCATCACGGATAACAATTCGACAGTCAGTCGTACCGTGACCGCAGACAGCTCTGGTAACTGGACGCTGAGCGGCAGTGAGCTGGATGTCAGTGGTCTGAATAATGGCACGCTGACGGTGTCGGCGACACAGTCGGATACGGCGGGTAACACTTCCACTGCAGCCACGCAAAGCATCACACTGGACAATGCAGCGCCTTCGGCAGTGACCATCACCACGCCGATAGAAACCGATGGTATCGTCAATGCGGCTGAAGACAATGATGTGCTGATCGCCGGATCCGGCGCAGAGTCAGGCAACAGCGTCACCGTGACCATCACAGACAACAACAGCTCGGTAAGTCGTACCGTGACCGCAGACAGCTCAGGAAACTGGACGCTGAGCGGCAGTGAGCTGGACGTCAGTGGCCTGAATAATGGCACGTTGACGGTGTCGGCGACACAGACGGATACAGCGGGTAACACCTCCACTGCAGCCACGCAGAGTATTACACTGGATAATGCAGCACCGTCAGCAGTAACCATCACCACGCCGATTGAGACCGATGGTCTTGTTAACGTAGCAGAAGACAATGACGTCTTAATCGCCGGTTCTGGCGCTGAGTCTGGTAACAGTGTGACGGTAACCATCACTGATAACAATTCAACAGTCAGTCGTACCGTGACCGCAGACAGTTCAGGTAACTGGACGCTGAGCGGCAGTGAGCTGGACGTCAGTGGCCTGAACAATGGCACGCTGACGGTGTCAGCCACACAGACGGATACGGCAGGCAATACTTCGACTGCTGCCACGCAAAGCATTACGCTGGATAACGCGGCACCGTCAGCAGTAACCATCACCACGCCGATTGAGACCGATGGCATAGTCAATGCCGCGGAGGACAATGATGTATTGATCGCTGGCTCCGGCGCAGAGTCGGGCAACAGCGTGACGGTAACCATTACGGATAACAATTCAACAGTCAGTCGTACCGTGACCGCAGACAGCTCTGGTAACTGGACGCTGAGCGGCAGTGAGCTGGATGTCAGTGGCCTGAATAATGGCACGCTGACGGTGTCAGCCACACAGACGGATACGGCAGGCAACAGTTCTACCGCAGCCACGCAAAGCATCATACTGGACAATGCAGCGCCTTCGGCAGTGACCATCACCACACCGATTGAGACCGATGGTATCGTTAATGCGGCTGAAGACAATGATGTGCTGATCGCCGGCTCCGGCGCAGAGTCAGGCAACAGCGTCACCGTGACCATCACAGACAACAACAGCTCGGTAAGTCGTACGGTCACCGCGGACAACTCTGGCAACTGGACGCTGAGCGGCAGTGAGCTGGACGTCAGTGGCCTGAATAATGGCACGTTGACGGTGTCGGCGACACAGACGGATACAGCGGGTAACACCTCCACTGCAGCCACGCAGAGTATTACACTGGATAATGCAGCACCGTCAGCAGTAACCATCACCACGCCGATTGAGACCGATGGTCTTGTTAACGTAGCAGAAGACAATGACGTCTTAATCGCCGGTTCTGGCGCTGAGTCTGGTAACAGTGTGACGGTAACCATCACTGATAACAATTCAACAGTCAGTCGTACCGTGACCGCAGACAGCTCAGGTAACTGGACGCTGAGTGGTAGTGAATTGGATGTCAGTGGTTTGAATAATGGCACACTGACGGTGTCAGCAACACAGACGGATACGGCGGGTAATACCTCGACTGCTGCAACTCAGATGATTACGTTGGATAACGCGGCACCTTCGGCAGTGACCATCACCACACCGATAGAAACCGATGGCATCGTCAATGCCGCAGAAGATAACGATGTGCTGATCGCCGGCTCTGGCGCTGAGTCGGGCAACAACGTGACGGTGACTATCACAGATAATAATTCAACAGTCAGTCGTACCGTGACCGCAGACAGCTCAGGTAACTGGACGCTGAGTGGCAGTGAGCTGGATGTCAGTGGTTTGAACAATGGCACGCTAACGGTGTCGGCGACACAGACGGATACAGCGGGTAACACTTCCACTGCTGCGACTCAGACGATTACGCTAGATAACGCGGCGCCTTCGGCCTTGACCATCACCACACCGATAGAAACCGATGGCCTTGTTAACGCAGCAGAAGACAATGACGTCTTAATTGCCGGTTCGGGGGCAGAGTCGGGCAACAGCATCACCGTGACCATCACGGATAACAATTCAACAGTCAGTCGTACCGTGACCGCAGACAGCTCAGGTAACTGGACGCTGAGCGGCAGTGAGCTGGACGTCAGTGGCCTGAACAATGGCACGCTGACGGTGTCGGCGACACAGACTGATACGGCAGGCAACACCTCCACTGCAGCCACGCAAAGCATTACTCTTGATAATGGAACACCATCTGGCCAGTCTGTGGCGATAGATCAATCATTAATTAATCGGGATAATGAATCGGCGCTCAGCTTCACCTTATCAGGTCTGGAAGGGAGTGGTACATTCACCTATCAAGTCAGTGATGGCACCAATACAGTCTCAAGCGACAGCGCTACAACAATCACAGCAAGTAGCCAGCAAGTAACTGGCGTCAATGTAAGTACCCTTAATGAGGGAACCTTGACACTCACTGTGATTGTGTCCGATGAAGCAGGCAACGCGGCAGAAGGTGTCATGGCCAGTGTGACGAAAAAATATAATGTTGCACCTGTACTGTCGGGTACACCAGCTTCCACGATAAACGAAGATGCAGCCTATAGCTTTACTCCGACACTGACCGACTCAGATGACGGTGATACACATACCTTCAGCATTGTGAATAAACCAGGTTGGGCCGAGTTTGATACGGCGACGGGCGCCCTTACCGGGACGCCTACGGATAGTGATGTTGGCACGCATTCTAATATCCAGATTTCAGTATCGGATGGCACTGAACAAGCCACGCTCACTGCATTCAGCATTGAAGTGAACAATACCAACGATGCGCCGGTTGGACAGGACTTTACCTTCACACTAGATGAAGAGGCTACGCTGACAGTCGCTGCGGCCAATGGTTTATTAAGTACTGCTACAGACGATGATACGGATAGTGGTGATACGTTAACGGTAAGCGCAGTAAGTCAGCCACAGCATGGCCAATTGTCTTTGAATGCAGATGGTAGCTTTAGTTATCAACATAATGGCAGTGAAAATCACAGCGATAGCTTTACCTTCCAGGTCGCTGACAGTAGTAATGCAACATCGGCGACTCAGACGGTTACGCTGACTATTAATGCGGTCGCAGATGCGCCAACAACGGTCAATGATACTGCGACAACAAATGAAGACGAAGCTGTCACCTTCAATCTCTTAAGCAATGACAGTGACCCTGAGGGTGATATGGTCGCTTCTTCGGCGGCTATAGTGACTCAGCCAACGAAGGGGTCTGTGTCTATTGAAAATGGGGTTGTTACTTATACACCAAATGCGAACGCAAATGGTCAGGACACCTTCACCTATACTGTAAAAGATGCCGCGCTCAATACATCGAGTGAAGCGACCGCGACAGTGACGATTACTGCGGTTAACGATAGACCGACTGTGCAGAACTTTGCGGTTAATATTGACGAAGACAATGCCAGTGATGCATTGGCTGTGCGAGCGGGAGCAAGCGATGTCGAAGATGGCAACCCGTCTGGCGACATCGCTGTTGCAACGCAACCGACCAAAGGTAGTGTTGCGATAGACCAAAATGCTGGCACATTAGTTTATACCCCAAGTGCCAACGAAACTGGTACGGATAGCTTTACTTACACCATTACCGACAGTGAAGGCAGCACTTCTGAACCCGCAACTGTGTCTGTAACGATTGGTGCTGTGAATGATAAGCCAATTGTTGCAGGTGACAGTGTTACTACCAATGAAGACGTGGGTGTGACCCTGGCAATATTGAACAATGACTCTGATGTAGAAGATCAGGGCTTTAACGGTGCCAATGTTACGCTTGAAGATCAGGGGAACGGTGCTGGAAGTTATGCGAAGGCTGACGTGAGCATTTTGGCTGACGGTAGCTTGCAAATTTCACCTAAACAGGATGAAAACGGCACCTTTAGCTTCACCTACACTTTAACTGATAGTGAAGGGTTAATCTCAGACGCAGCAACCGTTACAGTTACTTTGACGCCAGTTAATGATGCGCCTGTCGCAGTGGGCAACACCGCTGAAGTAGCGGAAGAGGGATCGTTTGAAGTCAACGTGCTGGGTAATGATACTGATGTAGATGAGAATGACAGTTTCAATTTGGCAAGTGTAACGGTGGTGCAAGCACCTGCAAGTGGTCAGACGCAGGTCAACGCTGCCGGTGCGATTGTTTACACACCAAATGCAAACTTCTCTGGCGAGGATACATTTACCTATACTGTGGCAGATGCAGCCGGAGCTGTTTCTAATGAAGCGACTGTCACGATGACTGTGACACCGGTGAATGATGCGCCGGTGATTTCTGGTGTACCTGCTACTGAGGTAAATGAAGATACCAGTTACAGCTTTACGCCGACGTCTAGTGACGTTGATGGTGATACTCTGACGTTTAGCATTCAAAATGCACCTCAATGGGCAACTTTTGATACCAGCACAGGCACCTTGTCTGGTACACCGTCAAATGATGATGTGGGTAGTTACCAGGGTATTGTGATCAGTGTGACAGATGGCACTGAAACGGTCAGCCTGACATCCTTTGATATTACGGTATCTAATACCAATGATGCGCCAACCATTTCAGGTACGCCAGCTACCAGTGTGAATGAAGACACCGCATATAGCTTTACGCCGAATGCAAGCGATGTAGATTCGGGCGATACGTTGACATTCAGCATTGCGAATCAACCTGATTGGGCAAGCTTCGATACACAAACAGGCACACTGTCTGGTACACCTGCTAATGAGCATGTTGGTACTACGTCCGACATTGTGATCAGTGTGAGTGATGGTTCAGAAACGGTCGCACTAACTGGATTCTCAGTTACGGTTGTCAATACCAATGATGCGCCAGTCATATCGGGCACTCCGGCAACCAGTGTTAATGAAGACAGTGGATACAGTTTTGTGCCCAGTGCATCGGACGTGGATGCGGGTGATACGCTAACGTTCAGTGTGGCTAATTTACCTTCGTGGGCGAGTTTCTCCACATCGACTGGCGCGATTAGTGGTACACCTGGTAATGCCAATGTTGGTGTCTATCAGGGTATTGTGGTTAGCGTGAGTGATGGCACTGAGACAGTGAGCCTTGATGCCTTTGCCATTACTGTTGTTAATGTTAACGACGCGCCGGTTATTACAGGTACCCCGGGCACCTCTGTGAATGAAGACAGTGCATACAGTTTCACACCTGTGGCATCTGACATGGATGGCGACAGCCTCACCTTTAGCATTGCTAATAAACCAGACTGGGCCAGTTTTGATACTCAAACAGGCACATTGTCGGGTACTCCGGAAAATGGTGATGTTGGCACCAGCAGTGATATCGTTATATCGGTCTCTGATGGTTCTGTCTCTGTGTCGCTTTCAGCTTTCTCACTCACGGTTGTGAATACGAATGATGCACCTGAAATTAGCGGGACACCTGCGACCAGCGTGAATGAAGATTCAGTATACAGCTTCACGCCATCCGCATCGGATGTGGATGCTGGTGACGTGCTGACTTTCTCTGTCAGCAATAAACCAAACTGGGCGAGTTTCAACACTGCAACAGGTACTCTATCTGGTACGCCGACAGATAGCGATGTTGGTACCGATACCCAGATCGTGATTACAGTTTCAGACGGTACAACGCATCAGTCACTTAGCGCCTTTGACATTGAGGTTGTTAATACGAATGATGCACCGACGGCTCAAGACTATAGCTTTGGTCTTGATGAAGGGCAGCTGCTGACTGTAACTACGATGCTTGGCTTACTCAGCAACGCGAGTGACGACGACTTAGATAGCGGTGACAGTCTGTCTGTTAGTGCACTGTCGCAGCCTCAGCATGGTGTGCTGACGTTAAATGCTGATGGTAGCTTTAACTATCAACATGACGGTTCGGAGAGCACCAGCGATAGCTTTACCTTCCAGGTAACAGATGCGCAAAATGCAGCCTCTGCAACGCATACTGTGTCGTTAACTATCAACCCGGTAGAGGATGCACCGACAGCAGTCGATGACAGCGCAACAACGAACGAAGACACAGCGGTACAAATTGCTCTATTGGATAATGACAGTGATCCTGAGGGTAATATGAACGCGGCGTCTGCAGTTGTTGTAACTGCACCGAGTAAAGGGGCGGTGTCCATCGTAAATGGTATTGCGACTTATACGCCTGCGGACAATGAAAACGGTCAGGATAGCTTTACTTACACGGTTGCAGATACTGCACTCAATACATCGGAGCAGGCCACGGTTGTGGTGACAATTACGCCAGTAAATGACGCGCCTGTTGCTGCTAATTTAACGATCAGTACAGATGAAGACACGCCATCAGCAGCACTAGCTGTACGTGCAGCAGCGACGGACGTTGAAGATGGTATCCCTACAGGGACTGTGACGCTGACCAGTACCCCGAGCCTGGGTGTGGTGTCACTTGACCAAGATGCCGGTACTTTGGTGTATACACCAAACAACAACGAGGTGGGTGAAGAGACCTTTACTTATACCATTACAGATAGCGATGGGCTGGTCTCTGCATCGGCTAACATTACCGTCAATATCGGTGCTATCAATGACCGTCCAGTGGTCGGTGACGATACAGTAACGACAGACGAAGATGTAACGGTTGTTCTGGACATTCTTGCCAACGATTCAGATGTTGAAGATCAGGGCTTCAATGGTGCCAATGTCACTCTGGAAGATCAGGGTAATGGTGCTGGCAGCTACGCCAAAGCTGATGTAACCATTTTGGCTGATGGCACTTTGGAAATTGCACCTAAGCAAGACGAGACGGGCTCCTTTAGTTTCACTTATACACTCACTGACAGTGAAGGGCTTGCCTCACTGCCTGCGACCGTAACCGTTACTTTAACACCGGTTAACGATGCACCAGTAGCCGTCGACAACAGTGTTGAGCTCCAGGAAGAAGGCGCTTTCGAAGTTAACGTGCTGGGTAATGACTTTGATGTGGATGAGGGTGATAGCTTCGATTTAAGCAGTGTTACTGTGGTAAGTGTGCCTCAAAATGGCCAGACAACGGTCACAGCGCAAGGCACCATTATTTATACTGCGAATACCAACTTCTTTGGGAACGATAGCTTTACCTACACGGTAAGAGACCAGGCTGGCGCTGTATCAAATGAGGCAACTGTTTCGTTGAGTGTCACGCCAATAAATGATGCACCAGTTGTTGAAGGGCAGGCACTATCACTCAATGAGGATGATACGTTGCTCGTTACGCTCAGCGGCACGGATCCGGATGCGGATACGCTGACATACAGTATTGTGTCGGGTGTGTCGTCGGGCGCATTGCAACAGCAGTCAGAGACAACCTGGCTATATACACCGAATGCAGATTTTAACGGCTCTGATAGCTTTAGCTTCATGGCAAATGACGGGGCGCTAGATTCGAATACGGCGACGGTGACGCTTACCGTTAGCTCAGTAAACGATGCTCCGGTTATCTCTGGTACACCTGATACGTCGGTTGTACATAACACGCTATACAGCTTCACACCGCAGGCATCAGATGCCGATGGTGATGCACTCACATTTGCGATAACCAATCAGCCAGTATGGGCGCAATTTGATACTGCAACGGGGACTCTGTCGGGTACGCCGAGCAGGGATAACGAAGGTGTCTACAGTAATATTGTGATCAGTGTGACCGATGGTACAGCGCAGACTGCTTTGAGTGCATTTGAGATTGATGTTCAATTTGTCAATAATCAGCCGATTGCCAACAACATGGATATTGTGGTGAATGAGGATGGCACGACCAGCTTTGTGGCCGACACATCTGATGAAGATGGCGATACCGTTACAGTATCCATTGAGCGTCAGCCAGTGAGTGGTCAGCTGGTATTGCAGGGCAATACCTTCACTTACACACCGTTTGGGAACTTTAACGGGCTGGACAGCTTCAGTTATATTGCTAACGACGGTAGCCTGAACTCAGCCGCTGGCGAAGTAAAAATCACCATTAACTCGGTGAATGATTTGCCGTTGGCGGTTAACGACAGCTTTGTTTTTGAGCCGCAGGCTAACAATACTTATATTCTCGATGTGCTGGCTAATGATACGGATGTTGATGCAGGTGATGTACTGAGTATTGTTGGTGCCAAAGCTTCTGTAGGGAGTGTATCCATTGCTGATGGTGCATTGTCTTATCAGGCACAGGCGGACACTCAGGGATTAATTGTCATTGATTATCTGATAGAAGATAGCCAAAAAGCGCGTAGCAAAGCGACCGCTCAGCTGCAAATTAACTCAGCGCCGGCGAATACGCTACCTGTCATCACGGTACCGACAGACATAACTACCAATGCAACGGGATTATTTACTAAAGTGTCACTGGGCACGGCTACCGCTGTTGATGGTAACGGTAACACCATTGCGGTATCTTTGGTTGACGGTACAACCCTGTTCGCGCCAGGTACGCACTTTGTGTATTGGCAGGCCACAGACAGCCAGGGACTGCAATCCATCGCGACGCAAAATGTGTTTGTTAATCCTCTTATTTCTCTAGAGAAAGACACTACAGTGGCCGAGGAGCAAAGCCATACAGTAAATGTGTTCCTGAATGGACCTGCACCGAGTTATCCCGTGACCATTCCTTATACCGTTTCGGGCAGTGCAAATGCTGCAGATCACGATTTAGTCGATGGGCAGGTGGTAATTGAGTCCGGCACTTCGGCGCAAATCAGCTTTAATGTGTTTGGCGATGGCGTCATCGAGGGTAATGAAAATATCGTCATCACGCTGGCTGATTCATTAAACCGAGGAGCGAAATCATCCTCAACAGTGACCATCGTTGAAGAGAATGTTGCGCCAACTGTGTCAACCAGTGTAACTCAGGCGGGCGAAACACGCTCTCTGCTGACAATTAACGATGAATTAGTCACAGTGACTGCAACTGCCAGAGATGCGAATCCACAAGACAATGTTACGCTAGACTGGAATGCCGTTGATAGCGCACTGACAGACCTGAGTGCAGAAGAAAATACATTCGTATTTAGTACCTCGGGGCTAACAGAAGGTATTTACCGACTGACCGTAACTGCAACGGACGATGCACAGCCTAGCCTTTCTTCGGTAAGTGACATTTATCTCGAAGTTGTTGCTGAGCTTCAAGCATTGACTCAAGTTGATACCGATGGTGACCTTATTCCTGACGATGAGGAAGGTTATGCGGATTCGGATGGTGATGGTATCCCTGACTTCCAGGATGCCATTACTGACTGTAACGTGATGCAAGAGCAAGCTGCTGAGTCGGCTCAGTACCTGGTTGAAGGTGAGCCAGGTGTCTGTCTGCGTAAAGGTGCGACCGTTGCGCAAAACTCCACAGGTGGTGTGCAGCTGCTCGAAAGTGAGCTACCGGGAGATGGAGATGCGATTAACATTGGTGGGTTGTTTGATTTTATCGCAACCGGATTGCCTCAGGCAGGTGACACTTACACTATTGTTATACCTCAACGCCGGCCTATTCCGGCGAATGCAGTCTATCGTAAACTCAAAAATGATGAGTGGGTGGACTTTGTGGTTTCCGGTGGTAACGCAATTCTGTCCGCGACAGGCGAACCAGGATACTGTCCGCCTCCAGGCAGCAATGAATGGACCGATGGACTGACTGAAGGCGACTGGTGTGTGCAGCTACAAATTGTCGACGGTGGTCCGAATGATGATGATGGCATGGCCAACCGCAGCGTAGTTGACCCAGGCGGTATTGCCGTGCCCAGAACTAACAATACTTTACCAGTCGCTGTTGCAGATGAAGTCACCATTGCATCGGGTCAACAAATTACGATTGATGTTTTGGAGAATGATACTGATGCAGATGGCAACGCGTTAACCATAACGGGTGCAACCGTTGACTTTGGTACTGTAAGTATTGTGGACAACAAACTGGTCTATACACCACCTGCGACGTTTGTTGGCGTTGCAACCATTGAATACAGTATTTCTGATGGTCAGGGCGGTACATCTAACAGTCAGGCCATTGTCAATCTGACCGTTAACAGTGCGCCAACAGCAGTGTTGGATGTGGCGTCAACCGATGATCGAACCACTTTGGTTATTGATGTACTTGCCAATGATACTGATGCCGATGGCGATGAACTATTCCTTATAAGTGCGGTTGCAACGCATGGTAAGGCAACGATTAATATTGACGGTACACTGACCTATGAGCCTAAAGTAGGTTACTCAGGGGAAGATGTCATTGTGTATCAGGTGAGAGACAGCAAAGGCGCAGTGAGCAAAGGGATCGTCAAAGTGACAATCTCTGGTTATCAAACTGTGAGTGTGGAAAATAAATCTTCAGGTGGTCTGGGAGGACTATTAGTGATAATGATGTCGGCATTAATTTTACGTCGTCGCAGAAACAGCAAGTTGCCAGCCTACACCTTGCTTACAACGAGCTGCTTACTGGCAGATCCTGTGTTGGCAGAGCAGTGGCGTGTTGAGGCTATGGTTGGTAAAGCTGAAGCGGACTATCAGGCCCCAACCTCTGTTGGTGGGCTAACTGTCGGGACGGTTGATGATAGCAGTGAGTCCTGGTCAGCAGGGGCCTATTATGAGCTAATGCCAAAATGGGAAGTTGGGATCCGTTATATAGATCTGGGTCAGGGGCGCCTTGCCTTGACAGGTCAGTCTTTGACGCCGGATACAGCCCATGAACTGGTTGCCCGGGCGACGCCGGTATTGCCAGAAGGTTTTGCTTTACAAACCGGGTTTGAATTGCTTCGTCATGAGCGTTTTAGTGCAGCATTGTTCTTGGGCGCTTTTGACTGGGAATATCAGGTTGATAGTACACGAAATAGTAAACACTTGCTGCAATATGAAAAAGAAGGGACCAGTGCCTATGGTGGGATCACTCTGGGCTATGATGTTCTGGAAAACACGGCAATTAATGTGAGTTATAGTTACTACAATATCAGTGAAAATGCCGTTAATGAGATATCAGCGGGCGTAAGTATGAAATTCTGATAGCTTTACATCTAACCGGGGTTGTTTATAACAACCCCGGTTGCTTTATCTACATAGAAAAACGACAGCGAGTTATCTTTGCTGTGACAGCTACTAAAATACCCACCTAACATCATCTATAAATTTTGATACCAGAGTACTTATAAATACATTTCAATCATCGAGTGTGTTAGAGTCCGCATGGTAAGTACCGGTATGACCTACGAGTAAAGTAAACAATTCGAGTTTTCAGAGTGTAGTCGATTGTAAAAATGGAGAGTAATTTTGCGTAGTAATGGAATGAGTGAAGGCCTGCCCTGGATCGGTGTTTTAATTATTCTTGTTTCGGTGTTGATATCTTCAGTTTCTTCGAATGCGTTTTTTTATAAGTTTGACGTGCCCAAGTGGATTGTATTTGACCTTTTCATTTGTGCTTCCTTAGTTTACGCGTATATTAAAAAGGTTGATATTGAAGTAGGCGGCTTTGGTTGGCTGTGTATTGCTTTATTGCTCCCGATGTTCGTGTCATTGTTAAATGCCGTAAATTACTATGAAGGGGTGATGTTTATCCTCAGGTATGTGGGGAGCCTACTGATTGCTTGTTTTATGCTCAAGAGAGTGTGGCAAAGATATGGCATAAAGCTACTCTTCGATAGTATCATTTTTTCTTCTGTAATTTTTTCACTGATCTATGTTGAATCCCGTATAAACGATTACGAACTGATTCATATAACGGCATTTTCTTCGTTTGGTTTCATTAATAACCTGGGTCAGGTTCTAAACATCTGGTTACCGGTTCTTGTTGCTGCGATATTGTATCAGGGCAAAGTAAATGCTCGTTCTGTTTTTGGCTTATTGTCATTTATTGTCTGTATTTTTGCGTTACTTGAGTCAGGTACTCGCGGCACAATCTTAGGTTTACTTTTAGGTGAGTTGATTCTATTCCTGCTGATGTTTAATAAGCTAAAGCGCCAGGCGTTCACCTATCTTGTTATTACAGCGAGTTTAATTGTTGGAGGGGTTGCATACAGTCAGCTAGACAGTTATTTAGATGGCAGGCTGAGTAAAAAAATCCAAAGCATCAAAAACCTTGATACGGGAAGAGCAGAGTTATTTGCCAATACGTTTGATATGGTCCTTGAAAAACCACTTGGAGTTGGTGTAAATAATTTTGAGTATCATCACCCGAAATACGCAAGGCTTGGTACCGAAGGTGCATCACCTAAGGTTGGACAAAATAGCATTCTAAAAACGCCTCATAATATACTATTGAAATTTTACAGCGAAACAGGCTGGCTCGGCGGTTTAGTATTTTCTGTGATGTTCGCTCTGTTGTTTTTTAAATCAATGGTGAATGCATATTATGGGAGTCAGAGTGACAGATGGCTACTGGTTGCTGTGGTGTCTACTTTGTTTCATTCATTGTTTACGGCTCTTTTCTTGACCCCGGGAAGCCTGTTTTTTGCAATACTGCTATTTTCATTTGTGCTTTATAGAAACGAGCAGTTGACTGATAAAAAAACTACTAAAAAGCAGTTTGTCAGATTTAGTTGTTTACCTGTGTTACTTGTTATATATGTGGGGTTTTTCTCATCTAATCATTTAGCGAGTTACTACTCCCACACTGGGTATGTGTCGGGCAATGAGTTATACATGCAACGTAGCTTTGAATTAAACCCTTACGATAGTAAAGCGTTATTTGATTATTATATCCTTCAGAGACATTTGTACAAAGATAATGATAAGGCGCTAAGCGCACTGGAGAATTTTCTGTCTCTATACCCTTATCATACAAGTGGTCTCCTTGCGACTGCTGAACTAATGATACAACAGCATGACTATGCTGGTGCAATGACCAAACTAGATTTTCTTTTGACATTTTACCCTAGCCTGGCGCGTGCCCACGAAATGAAAGCCATTGCACAAAAACAATTGGAACCTTCCCCATCACTTTGAAAAATTCAGTGTGCTGGGGAGTTTTATTCCCATTAAGGTTTTGTAAAAAAAGAAAAAAATGTTGTCCGTAAAGAAATGAGTTGATAGACTCTGCATGCTCTATGGACCGACAATAGTTCCAAATTTAAAAAATAATACCAATTCAGGAAGAAGAAAATGACTAAGGATTTACCTTCATTGTTGTTGGCGGTTGTTATGGCTGCATCGCTTTCAGCTTGTGGGTCAGGGGACAGTGAGGACACAACACTGCTAGATGGCAAAGATCGTAATGTCGATCAGCCAATCACACCTGAGCCCAAACCAAGTCCCACCCCAGGAAAGGCGATACATACAGTATCTCAAACGGCACAAGCTCAGCCGGTAATTCAAAGCGCTTCATCAGGACGTCATGATTTAAAAGCCTCTACGGTTATCGTGACTCAGAAAGCGAGTTCCAACAATTTCCAATTAGACAATGCTCAAACTGCTCTAGACTAACTTTTTAAGGGATATTATGTTTAAAGTTAACGCGTTAGCGGCAATGATTGCCGCTGCCAGTGCTATTTCTATGCCTGCTATTTCAGCTCAATTAAACCACCAAGGTACGTTGACCAATTCCAATACTCAAGAAGTAGTTAACGATACTCTGACTATCACATTTACGCTTTATGCAAATGATCAAAATCTCTGGCAGGAAGTCAGAGAAGTTCAGGTTGTTGATGGCCAATACAGTGTCCGTCTCGGTGAGAATAACGATATTGATGCCGCAATTTTTCAAAATACAGAATTAGAACTGGGCATTAAAGTTGGAGATGATATTGAAATGTCTCCTCGTTTGCGAGTTGACGCAGTGCCCAGCGCATACTATGCCGACGTATCTGGATCAGTAAAGGGTTCGGTTGACGCAACTCAAGTCTCTGTAGCAGGGATCCCTGTGATTAATGAAAACGGCGAGTGGGTTGGTTCAACCGTTGGTTTAAAAGGTGAACCAGGTGCTGATGGTCGTGACGGTATTGATGGTGCAGATGGCGCAGACGGTAAAGATGGCGCTGACGGCCAGGATGGCGCACCGGGTGCCAATGGTCTTGATGGTGCCAAAGGTGAAAAGGGTGATCAGGGTGAAAAAGGCGATCAAGGTGCCCAGGGTGAGAAAGGCGAACAAGGTGAACAAGGCGAGCAAGGTGAAAAGGGAGATAAAGGTCTTGAGGTTAAAGGTGCCTGGACTGAACTTGCTGCCTATGTTGTTGATGATTTAGTTAGTTTCAATGGCAGTGCTTATATTGCCATTGCCGATGTTGCTGCTGTAGAAGAAGGCGGTGAAGCAAACCCGTCACCTGATGTTGCTGCTCAATGGCTACAGTTAGTGGCAAAAGGCGAGCAAGGCGAAGCTGGTGCTGATGGTAAAGATGGTGTTGATGGAGCCCAGGGCGAGAAAGGCGACCAGGGTGAGAAAGGCGACCAGGGTGAGAAAGGTGACCAGGGTGAACCTGGTCAGAAAGGAGAACAGGGCGAGAAAGGTGATCAGGGTGAGCCGGGTCAAAAGGGTGACCAAGGTGCTCAGGGTGAACCTGGTGAAAAAGGTGAACAGGGTGAAAAAGGCGCTAAGGGACTTCAGATCCGCGGTGTCTGGTCGCAGCAAGATGCCTATGTTATTGACGATGTTGCCATCCACAATGGCAGTGCATATGTCGCGGTAGCAAATATCCCTTCTGTAGAAGAGGCGGGAAGTATTAACCTGTCTCCTGAAATCGCAACGGATAGCTGGTTGTTATTAGTCGCGAAAGGTGAACAGGGCGCTGCAGGTGAACAGGGCGAGAAAGGTGACCCAGGCGAGAAAGGCCAGAAAGGAGAACAGGGTGAGAAAGGCGACCCTGGTGCGAAAGGAGAGCAAGGCGAACGCGGTGAAAAAGGTGACGCGGGCGAAAAAGGTGAGCCTGGAGCAAAAGGTGACCAGGGTGAACAAGGTGAGCGCGGTGAGAAAGGTGACCAGGGCGAAAAAGGTGACCAGGGTGCCAAAGGTGAGCAAGGTGAAAAAGGCGATCGCGGTGAGAAAGGTGACCCCGGCGCGAAAGGCGACCAGGGCGCAAAAGGTGATCAAGGTGAAAAAGGCGACCGCGGTGAGAAAGGCGATCAGGGTGAAAAAGGCGACCGAGGAGAGAAGGGAGACCGAGGTGAACAAGGCGAGAAAGGTGACAAAGGTGATCGTGGCCTGACCATTAAAGGCAACTGGTCTTCAGAGTCTGCGTATAGCGCAGATGACGTTGTTGTTCATGAAGGACAAGCCTATATCGCTCGGGTAGACATTATCGCTACGCAGGAATCGGGCTCAATTAATGAGGCGCCCGTGACTTCTAATAACTGGCTATCTCTATTCGCTGGCGTGGGATCTGGCATGCCAGGTAAAGACGGCCTGGACGGTAAAGATGGTAAAGATGGCTTGCCAGGTCAGGATGGTGTGAATGGTCAGGATGGTGAGCGCGGCGAAAAAGGGGATCAAGGCGACAAAGGGGACAAGGGCGACAAAGGCGACCAGGGCGAGCAAGGTGAACGCGGCGAGAAAGGTGACCAGGGCGACAAGGGGGAGCAGGGTGACAAAGGTGACCGTGGTGAGCAAGGTGAGCGTGGTGAGAAAGGCGACCAGGGTGAAAAAGGAGACAAGGGTGACAAAGGTGACCGTGGTGAGCAGGGTGAGCGTGGCGAGAAAGGCGACCAGGGTGAAAAGGGAGATAAGGGCGACAAAGGTGATCGTGGCCTGACAATCCAAGGTGATTGGTCTGCAGAATCAGCCTACAGCACGGATGACGTGGTTGTACATGAAGGGCAGGCCTATATTGCGCGTGTCGATATACTGGCTACTGAAGAGTCAGGAACGGTTAACCCTGCACCAGCAATTTCTAATGATTGGTTATCTTTGTTTGCTGGAGTTGGTTCAGGCATGCCGGGTAAAGATGGCTTAGATGGTAAAGACGGTGCACCTGGCAAAGATGGCGTTGACGGTGCTCCGGGCGCAGATGGCGCGCCAGGTAAAGATGGTATTGATGGCGCACCAGGTAAAGACGGCGCACCAGGTAAAGACGGCGCACCAGGTAAAGACGGCGCACCAGGTAAAGATGGTGCACCAGGTAAAGATGGCGTTGACGGTGCTCCGGGCAATGATGGTGCAGATGGTGCACCGGGTAAAGATGGCGCACCTGGCGAGAAAGGGTTGCAAGTCAAAGGCATTTGGAGTGCTCAGTCTGGCTATGACATTGATGACGTTGTCACGTTCGAGGGCAGTGCGTATATTGCTTCCGTCGCTGTAGCTGCGACAGATGGTAACAATATGTCTCCTGTTCAGGATACACAAAGCTGGCACCTGTTAGTTGCTAAAGGCTCAACGGGCATTAATTTCATTGCGTCTGGTTACCTGCTGACCACAGAATATGTGGTAGGCGATGTGATCAGTTACATGGGCAGTGCATTTATAGCGACTCAGGAAGTCATTGGTGTTCCGCCTATGGATTCTCAAGGCAATATTCAGCAGCCGTGGTCTATTTTAGCGAAAGGCGTAGATTACGATGAAGAACAACTGGTTAAACGTGCAGAACTTCCGAATTTTGATACGTTTGCGTTGAGTGCTGATGTAACGGGAATGCTGGCCAGCTATGTGACCGCAACGCAACTGACCCAGGCATTGGGCACCAAGGCAAATCAAAGTGATGTTGACACAGCGCTAGCGAACAAGGCTAACCAAAGTGATATGGCTACAGCGCTGGCAGCTAAGGCGAACCAAAGTGAAGTAGACACGGCATTGGCGAGCAAGGCGACTAAGGCCGAACTGACTACTGGATTGGCAGCTAAGGCGAATCAAAGTGATGTAGATACGGCACTGGCAGGCAAGGCTAATCAGAGCGATGTAGATACAGCACTGGCTGGGAAAGCGTCTACGGCCGAGTTGACAACTGGACTGGCCGCCAAGGCGAACCAAACAGATGTCGATACAGCGTTGTCGAGCAAGGCAACCAAGACCGAGTTGACAACTGGACTGGCCGCCAAGGCGAACCAAACAGATGTCGATACAGCACTCGCGGGCATGGCGACTAAGACCGAGTTGACAACTGGATTGGCCGCCAAGGCGAACCAAACAGATGTCGATACAGCGTTGTCGAGCAAGGCAACCAAGACCGAGTTGACAACTGGACTGGCCGCCAAGGCGAACCAGAGTGACGTGAATACGGCACTGGCGAGCAAAGCAACTAAATCTGAGTTGACAACTGGATTGGCCGTCAAGGCGAATCAAACAGATGTCGATACAGCGCTGGCAAGCAAAGCGACCAAGGCTGAGTTGACATCTGGATTGGCAACTAAGGCGAATCAAACTGATGTTGATACAGCACTGGCGAGCAAAGCGAATCAAGCTGAGATGCTGACGGCCTTAGCATCCACTCTTAAGTTTACGCCAACTAAGCTGTCCTGGGCTTCTGAGCATGCTTACCAAACTGGAGAAGTGGCGCGTGTTGAACTTAGCAACAGCCTTTATGTCGCAACGCAAGACATTGCCGCAAACTCTAATAAATCGCCACTTTTGGATACTGAGCGCTGGTCCTTGTTACTCAAAGGGTCTACATCTACGGTTAAAAACGTGATGTTTGTAACAAGTACTGAGCACAACGGCAATCTGGGAGGCGTTTCTGGGGCAAACAGTATCTGTAACACACTGGCCAATAGCGCCGATTCTAAAGTTCCTGCTGGAACTTACAGAGCGTTACTGGACTATACACATAACAGGGTCGATAACTCTGCCAGTGTATACAGTATTAACGGAGAGTTAGTTGCAAATACAGGTGCAGATTTATGGAAAACCAATGTCACACCATTACAAGCCGGCATAGTGTTTGATGAAAAGGGCAATGATGTTTCCGGATCACGCGTATGGACGAATCTGACATCTGGAGGAAGTTCAGTGCATTGGAGTGCATGTAGCAACTGGAATAGCAGTATGGCTTTTGATAACTATTCGTATGAGGGCGCTATGACAGGTATTGCTGGTTCACTCAATTCTAGCTGGGTAGCAGACAGGACCTTGACTTGTGATTCTAAAGCTCGTTTATACTGTGTTAAACAGTAAAATCTGAACAAGCTCAATAGCACATAAGCCCGGCCGATTTAAGCCGGGCTTTTTTGTCATTTGCATCAGACAAAGAAACCCAAGTAAAATAGGGATCAATATTGAAAAATACTCAAAGTAAATGACAGCCACACCACTTTCCACTTTATTACAGCATCTTTCTCTACAAACATTACCCAATGAAGTGTGTCGCCTTTTCCATGGCCGGGGCCGCTGTTATCCGGGGCTGGAACAAATCACGGTTGATTGGCTTCAGGGGCAACTCCTGATCTCTTTATTTAAAGAACATGAGCAGCAATGGCTTGACGCGTTAAAGTCTGAGTTACTGAAGCTGGTTGAGTCTCAACCATGGGCCGAGCGTGTTTCAGCTGTGATACTGCAACATCGCTATGCCAATGGTGCGCCGGTTGATCTTGTATATGGTGAGCTATCAGCTATGCCGGTTGTAAACGAACAAGGGCTAAAATTCGGATTATCACTGGGCGCTAAGCAAAACATGGGGTTGTTTTTAGATATGCGATTGGGACGTCAGTGGGTGAGAAGCCAGTCTGACGGCAAGCGCGTGCTCAACCTGTTTTCTTATACCTGCGGCTTCTCAGTCGCTGCGCTGGAAGGAGGCGCTGAACATGTCGTGAATCTCGATATGTCGAAAGCTGCGCTGAAGCAGGGCAAAGTAAACCACCAGTTGAATGGCCATGATTTGGGGAAGGTGTCTTTTCTTGGTCATGAGTTGTTTAAATCCTGGGGCAAAGTAAAAAAGCTGGGCCCCTATGACCTGATAGTCATTGACCCACCTAGCTTCCAGAAGGGCAGCTTTGCGTTGACAAAAGATTATCAAAGGATCTTAAGGCGTCTGAGTGATTTACTGACTGAACAAGGGTGTGTGCTGGCATGCGTTAATTCTCCCGACGTGAGTGCCCAGTTTTTGATAGACGAAATGGCCAGAGAAGCACCGCAGATGCAATTTGAATCAAGGTTATCAAATCCACCAGAGTTTCCAGATATCGATGAGGAAAGTAGTCTAAAGTGCCTGGTCTTTAATACCAAAAGCGTTTAATTGAGCTGCCATCTGGAAAGTATCTGCTGATATTTTCCAGAGTCTTTCAGACTTGCTAGTGCGCTCATTAGCTGGTCGGCGTGTTGCTGGTTAAAGTCTAAACTGGTTGCCAGATGCAGCTCTGAAGGAAAGGCTGGCACAGCCATCTTCCGTTCAACTAGCTCAGCAGGTAACCCCAGTGCATTGAGTTCCTTGTTGATGGTTTGTGCATTGGTCAGTACCAAATCAGTGCGGCCTTTGAACAGCATATGCCACAAGGTTTGATAGTGCGACACCAAGACTAATTCGTGGTCTTCTGAGTAACCCGCAGCGCGTAAAAATCGTTCACTGTAATATCCGCGAATGGTACTGACGCGGTGCTGCCTGGCACTATTTAAATCTCTGAGAGAAAAAGTACGATCTTTAAGGCCAATTAAGTAGGCCTGAGCGTGGCACATGACACCCAGAAACCGGTAGTGTTGAGCGCGCTCCGGGGTCTTTAACCAGGACAATAGCAGGGTATTGTCTTTCGCCCGCATTTCATGCAGTGCACGCGCCATTGGCATAATCTCTATGTTACCCTTTAACCCGGTTTGTGTGAGCAATTGTCGGGCAACCTCAACTAACGCGCCTGTGGGTTTACCTGTTGGGTCCAGATAATGATATGGGGGGAGATCCTCTGCGACAAAACGTATGGTTGCGGTATGGCCGGATAAGGGTATCAGAGCAACAATAAAAACGAAAAAAAACGCAAAACGCATAGACACACTACATACAGCCTAAAACCAGCAGTTTGCCGTGTTTCTGAGCAAAAATCTAGCTCAGCACCTCAGACCACCTGATACGGGTACGCTTGAATAGAGCTGAGGAGGGCGCGCGAGAATCCAGAGTGGCACGCCCTGCGGGGTTTAGTTTCTAAGGCGAATTTCAAACTTATCAGAGTAGCGTTCCTGCACAGCTTTTGCAGAACTACCACTGGCATAGCTTGGGTCAACTGTACCTGCCCGAGTACGGGCGAGGTAAAATTCTGCACTACATTCCTGACGGGTATTGATAGCTGAATCCTTTAATTCCTCAATGCCATTCAGGTCAATCACCTGGGTGCCGTCATCAGTAAGCTGTTCATTATTAACATTAATGAAAATACTGTCGCCATCGTTTTTCTTACATTCAATTGTGAGCTTACTTTCAAATTTTGTGTCGTCTTCTGTACCCGGTGTCCAGGTGAGTGTGAGTTCATCATTCACCGAAAAAGACTGGTTTTTTTGCGGGGTAATAATATTAAATGGACGAGGTAAGTTCATGGTTGTGGTCAGCGTTTTATTCTCTGACCCTCTGGTAAAGTCTACCGTAAACTGGGTGCCACCTGATGCCACATCAAAAATTGCGCGATAGTCCACGTCAAAGAGCTCGTCTTCTTCGCTCATAACCTGACTGATATTGGCCGCTCTGGCTACCAGCTTATCATTTGCCGTCAGCCTGATATTGTTACCATTTGGACCATCTATATTGAGCTCTGCGATAACCCGTGACGTTTCACCTGTTGTTGTAACATAAATTTTAGACCAGATGGCCTCTGTTTTAACGTGCTCAGAGTTTGTTGTTTCTGTTGAGCATGCCAGTAGTGTCGAGCACGCTAACGCCAGTATAGAAAATTTAAAAGAATTCATGTTGTCCCTTACAGGTTTGAGTCATTGCAGGCCTCATTCTAATCACGAACTACTCAAGAAAACATGGTGTTTTACATTTTTAAACAAACAACGTGAATTTTTGAACAAATTGCAGAGTATGGGTTAGCCTGCTTAATTGGTATTTCATTGTTGAGTATATTGTCTGTGGCTAAAGGGGAAATGAGCTTACTCTCAATCACATACAACGTATAACGGCACGTTGAACCAGTTGTTGCGAGCAACTTTGATCAGACTCGAACGCCGGTGATGTATGATGAACACACATTTGGTGCTGATAAACCCAGTCGGGTTCTTTTTCGCAGAAATCGTGGGCAGCATGTGAGGTGTTGCTCTGGGTTTTCCTGCTATGCTTTGAAGAGTTGGGGCAGTTGCGGGAGCGGATGTTTGATGCTGATACGGTGTGTGATTTGGGTAGGGTTATTGGTTAGCAATGCGGTATTGGCCGCGTCATTTACGGAAGCAGAGTTCGAACAGATAAGAGCTGAGATCCGCTCCACATCAGCGCAGTCACCGCTGGTTGCGATCAAAGTTACAGACGAAATGCTTGCCAGACACGATAAGAAACTTTCAACCAGACAAAAAATTAGGCTTCTTTATGGCAAAGCCTGGTTTCAGATCCAGACTGACAATATAGAAGAAGCTATTGTGACGCTGTCTCAGTGCAAAAAAATGAGTGCAGATGTGTCAGATCCCACCATTTTGTTTAGTTATTACAGCCTCACAGCTGGTGCCCTTACCCGCATGAGTATGTATGAACGGGCTTTGGAAAACTATCTAGAAAGCTACCGGCTTGCCGGTCTGATGGATACCGAGCTTTACCTGAGACAAACCGAAAACAACATTGGTAATGTGTATCTGAAATTGGGTCGTTATACGGATGCCAGGGTCTACTTCGAACGCTTTTATGAGGATGCCAGAGATAGAGAGTTACCGCAACAAATGGGTGTTGGACTAAATAACCTCGGAGAGGCTTATTTTGGTCTGGGAGAGTTTGATAAAGCACTTAAATTTCATACTAATAGCCTTGCTCTCAGGGAAGAACACAACCTGACTTATCACAGCTCCTGGTCTCATTATAATTTAGGCAAAACGTATTTAGCGTTGGACAAGCCAGAACTGGCAGAGCAGCATTTAATTGCTGCGGTTGAACTGCGCAAACAGAGCAACGCTGAGGCAGACAGCATTGGTCCTCAGATTGAACTTGTCAGACTGAAAATTGCTCAAGGTGCAAAAGAAGATCTGGTTCCCTTGCTCAATGACGTCATCGCATTGAGTGATAAGTATGAGCGATTTCAGGAAAAAGTCGACGCATACCAGCTGCTGGTTGATTACTATCAGCAGATCCAGGATTGGAAAAGCGCATTGCATGCAGCTGATTTGTACATGCAGAGCAAATTTGATTTTCTGCAAAGGCAAGCTGAAACCGGTGTGGCATTTTATGCAGCTCAAATGAACCTGGCGATGAAAGAGCGAGATATTGCAAAGCTGACGCAAGAAAATGCGGTGTATCAGCTTCATACCCAGGCGGCGAAAGACCAGCTGGTTTTAGTGCTGGTAGCCGCGATAATCATTGTTGTGTTGATCTTGTACTTTATGCGCAGAATAAAGGCTAAAAACCAGGCATTAACAGAAACACTGCAAAACCTGAAAGCAACGCAAAAGCAGTTACTTGAATCAGAAAAAATGTCAGCGATGACAACACTGGTGTCCGGGATGGCGCATCAGTTGAATACGCCACTGGGGCTGGTGGTGACTTCTGCATCTTGCCTTGAAGATAAGCTAAAAGAAATCAGTTCCTTACTGAGTGATCAAAAACTCAGTGCCGGGCAGTTGAAAGCATTTCTGGACGAAGCCTCTGAGATGCTCACTTTGACGGCAAACAACTCCAGTCGGGCAGCGGAACTGATAGCGCGTTTTAAAATGGTCGCTGCAACGCTCGATGCGAGTGAAGCGGTACACTTCGACGTGCTGGAATACCTTAAGCAGCGCGCTGAGCTGATAGTTCAGAGCCTTGACAAGCCAACAGAGCTGGACGTATTTGGCCAGTCTGTTCAGTTGTATTCTCATCCTGAAACTCTGCTCAAAGTAGTGTCTCAGCTCGTAAATAATTCGTGTTCACATGGGTTTATCAATCAGGCCAGCGGTAAAATCTCGATAGAAATCATAGACGATGACGAAGTCATTAAACTGGTTTATCAGGATAACGGCGTGGGGATCAGTGAAACCGATCAGCAGCAAATGTTCGACCCATTTTATACCAGCCAGCTTGGGCAGGGTAAGTTGGGCCTGGGGTTGAATATTGTCTATAACTCTGTGGTACAGGTGCTAAAAGGCGAAATTAGTTATGTGCACCAAAGTGGTGGTGCCAAATTTGTCATTTTGATCCCAAAAACGAAGACTTAAATTTGCCTTACAGTGGCATTTCGTTGCATACGCTGCCAAAAATGTACCTATGAGCCTTCTCGTCTGTTAGTTATTCTCTGTCTGGCCATTCGTAAGGTCCCGCAAATTCATCAGTATAAAGCTGTCGAAGTCTATTAGTGGCTCAATTCAATGCCTGTCAATTTTTAGTGTTTATGTAAAGGCATCGGGGTTATCAGCTTAAACTGCTAAGTACAATTAATGAGCATTTTTATATTTCAGTATGTTTACACTTGGGGAGTTGCCTCAAATTTTTTAACAAGGAATATATGTTTGAGCGAAACTTTAAACACTCATAAACAACTGAAGGAAACACTATGAAAAAGAACTTATTGAGTATGCTCCTCCTGAGCACGATAAGCTTAACAGTTACGGCACATAGCGACCCACGCGTAGTAAATACCCAAGCATTTCCTGTTGAAAGTCACACTTTATCAACTTATCAGCTAGCCTTTTCCAGCGAAATTCAAAAAGCGGAATATCTGTCCCGGTTTCATACTGCCATTCTGGAAGTAGCAGATAACTACCTGGTTCTTTCACTCACTCAGGATGAGTTTGTTGAGTTGCATGGTGCGGGTGCACTCATCTTTTTAAAACCAGGTGATCATAACCAGCCAGAAGTCAAAGCGCAGGGTAATAGGTCAGTGACAAGTCGTATTCAAAGTGCTGAACAGGAGTCTGGTATCCCGAACTTCTCGTGCTACCCCACTTTGGCTGAAACACAGCAATTGGCTAAGACCTTAGCGCAAACTTATCCCGATTTTGTTGAGTTAAAGCATATCGGACCATCCTGGGAGAAAAGTCAGGGGCTTGGAGGTCATGATTTGACCGTCCTGGTATTGAAAAACAAAAAGAGAAACAAGTGGCGTAAGCGTCCGGCATTGTATATGCAGGGTGCTTTGCATGCTCGTGAGTATACACCCGGGGCAACCACATTGAAGTTTGCACAGTACTTACTTGAAAACCGTGAGACGGATGCAGACGTTAACTGGATCCTGAACCAGCGCGAAATCCACATTTTGCTGATTGCAAATCCAGATGGCCGGGTGTTGGCGGAGCAAGGGCAGTTATGGCGTAAGAACACCAATACAGCATATTGCGCGCTTGATGATACATTACGCGGTGTTGACCTTAATCGTAACTTCGACTTTGCCTGGGCTTCTCCCATTGGCGGTTCAACAGATGACCAATGCGCAGCCACTTTTCACGGGCCCAGCGCCGCATCAGAGCCTGAAACACAGGCGATCCAGGCCTATCTTCACGATCTGTTTAAAGATCGTCGCGGTGATTTGCTGACAGATCCAGCGCCACTCAATACTCAGGGCGTATTTTTGGATCTGCATAGCTTCAGCCGTTTTGTGATGTGGCCATGGTCTAGTGAGCTAACGCCGAGTCCTAACGCGGATCAATTGTCTATGATGGGCCACAGAATGGCAGCGTATAACGGGTACTGGGCGTTTCAGACTCAGGAGATATTTAAAGCCGGAGGCAGCGCTGATGGATATGCTTATGGGCAGCTTGGTGTTGCGTCCTTTACTTTCGAGTTAGGCAATAAGTTCTTTGAAAGCTGCGCCAACTTTGAAGGAGAGATCTTTCCAAACAACCTGAACGCACTGATCTACGCGGCCAAAGTAGCAAAACGGCCTTATAAACTGCCTGCCGGTCCGCAATTTTTTGATCTGCGTTTAAAGGGGGCTGGAAAAGAAGCGGTGCCTGCTGGAACGCCTGTGGAGATAATTGCTACTGTTGCTGATGATCTTTTTGGTCCTTCACTGACAGGTCAGATACCACCCAGTCAGGCGATTAGCAAAGTCGAATTAACCATCAAGAAAAAGGGTAAGCGTGCCAGGAAGCGCATTTTACTACCTGCGGCAGATGGCGCATATGACACGGTAAGTGAATCAATCAGTTATGCATTGGACACACATCGTTGGCGCCAAGGTCGCTACACATTGACACTTCGTGCTCAGGACGCGTCTGGTCAGTGGGGTCCTAAGTATGCGAAATTCCTGACAATCGATAATGACGCTATACCCGGCGCTCAGTCACCTGTCGCTGATTTTATTGCCGACTGTCGAAAAGGCATTTGTGGTTTTGATGGTTCAGCAACTCAGGACGACCGCGATTCACTAACATACACCTGGGTGTTACAAGGTGGTCAGTTCTTTAGGGTATTCCATGGTGAGCAGGTTGAGATTGAGTACACTTTGGCTGGCGATTACCAACTGACGCTACAGGTTGATGATAGCCATGGTAATCGTGATGTGAAAGTCGTTCAGCTTGAACTGGATGGCGTAACGCCACCTGTTGTGCAATTTAGCTATCAGTGCACGGGGTTGACCTGTGAGTTTAATTCTTCCGCTTCATACGACCCTGATGGTGAAATTGTAGAGCGCTTGTGGCGAATGGGTAACGAGCCCTACATTTCAGGCACAGAGACGGTTATGCATACTTTCCCTGCACCAGGTGAATACATAGTGGTGTTTGTCGCGATAGATAATGATGGTCAATTCAGTCAGGTAGCGCAAACCATTCAAGTAACCAGCAACGAATAACGGGAGCGTAAAATGAGCGCGCAAGCGCTCTTAAATATACCGAGTTAGTACCAAAGTGCTTATTGCGCTGAGGGGATCACGTGGTTCATGAAGTTACTTCCAGCAAGGTTTAGTTTGAGGATATTGGTGATGGTGTTGCTGAACAAGCTGAATATTACCATTGAACTGTCTCGTCTATTTTACTTACGCAGAGGCACTCCATTGGCGAGTGCCTGCCTATTTCGGTTTCGAAAGGGGCTGATCATTTAATTACCCATTATGAAGTTATAGTTTCAATTTAAACATAAACTTAACAAAAGTGTCGTTAGATTGTTGTTTTCATATACTACTTTAGCCTGCGCTAATAACCAAAAAACAAGGAAAAAGTATATGAAACATAACTATAAATTAGCACTCTGCGTGGCCTTTGGTCTGGCTGCTCAATCGGCCAATGCGGGCGAAACGACGCTCAAGCTGACTAAACCTTCAGGTAATCCTAATTCGCCTCAAAAAGTGCGTACTGTGAATCTGGGCTCCCTGGCAGATAGCTTGTTCTCAGACATGAGACAGCTTGAGTTAGAAACTGAAGCGGATATTCGTCGCGATCTGAATAACATGAGCGCTGTAAAATACATTTATAGTGTCGATCTTGATGCAAAAAATATCTCAGCAACCTTCACGGGCACAGATAACTATAAGATCCGTCTGACAGTAGGTAACCTGGGCTTTTATACAAAAGTGAAGTTTGATGGTGTTGACGTATTTTGCCCAAGTGTCAAAGTCGCCGTTCGTCTTGAAAATCTGAGACCTACAGTGACTTACAACTACTATACCGGCGCGTTGGAAAACATTGATGTTAGCTATGGCCGCGATGTCGATGTAAGCTGTTCTGGTGGCATATTGTCTTTACCTGGTGTCAGCCAGTTTGTTAATTACTTTGCTTCTAATTACGCAACCGCCAAGGCGGATGATTTGATCAAGGCAAATCTAAGACAGTTCGCTTCACTGGAAAGACCTGGTGCGCTATTTGGTATGCAGCAAATTCTAGCGGATAGTCGGGTGCGCGGTAACGTTGACGCAGCAGAGCGTTACCTGGATATTGATATCAACAATATCATTGGCAACCTTGTAACTGGCATGAACCTGAATGTTAGCCTAAACAGAGACGCTAACGGTTATAATAAGCACCAAGCACACATTGGCGTGTACCAGAGTGCACCGACGATTACATCCAGCTGGGGTGGTCGATTTAATGCCAGTGCACCTGGCGCGAACCGTATCAGCAAATATGCACTTAGCGGAACGTGGCGCAGCAGCAGCTGGACACCTGGTGTGTTATATAACAATCAGTTTATCGGTGCTATTGCTTACAACCGAGTCTATGGTGTTCCAAGTTATCTGGCCCAGAAACAGGTGACAATTGGCAACTGTGGTAAAGCATGCGAGTAAGTTAGTATATGAGTAACAGGCGTGTGCCTGTTACTCTTCCACTAAGTTAGCGCTATCACTTGCGGCGTAGATCCAACAGGTTTTTCCTGATTTCAGCTTGGCTTCCTGCCTGGCATAATCCGCTACCTCGTAACTGTCTGCACACATTAGTTCTTGCTGGGTAATTAGAAAAACGGTGCCTGCTACCTGGTCATTCTGGTTTGCAGTGTAAATAAGAATAGGGTGGTAGGTTTTACCGCTACTTTTCAGCACCTCAGGATCGGTAATCCTGACTTGCCCTAGCCGGTAACCAACCAGATAGTCTGCCTCTCCCTCAAGTAGCCGACCAAAATTATCCAACTGAACCTGAGACTGTTGTAATGTACCGTATGAGAAAAGTGCTTCCATGGGCGCCCTTGTGTTTTTGTTTGTATCTTATACCAATTTCAATTAATACCTGTTCAATTTGAAAGAGCAAATATGACGCTAACAGCGTTAAAAATTTCTAATTTAGAACGACTAAACAGCAAAATTTCGCCTCGCCTACATGGATGTAGATGCCTCAGCAGTAGCAGGGCGCGAGAGCGGTGTTATCGACCCTATTTTCTCGCCTCAAATTAGCACACTTAATTAAGCAAATTGGTATTAATCAAATCCATTGATGCTGTTAAGTACCTGAGCAACCTTGCATGGCAGATAGGCCCAAATGAGGGCCCATATCTGGTAGCACAAGTACTGTGGTGATGAACAGAACTCTTTAATGATTACAGGTCGCTGGGTCTGCCGAGATCACGGCCGCTATGGTCACACACCCCGTCAGGAAAGGTTGCCTTAAGTGTATCCATGTGTGCATGCGCGTTAAAAGGCAAATACCAGCCTTTCTCAATGGCTGTGTCAACGCTCACCAGAGTGCACTTAAACAGATCACCACCCCAGCCTCCGCCCGCCTGAATACGACTTGTGCTAAACATAGGAAAGCGGCTCTGGCACTGGCCCTGAGGTTTATCATTCCATTGTCCGTCAAACACGCGTGAGCCTGTGGCATAAATACTGCCGTCTTCGTTGAAGCAGGTATCCTGTATAGAGACAGGTTTGGCGGCAGCGGCACTAAGTTGCGGGTTTTGTCTCATTGCGAGCAACCAGTCATCCATGGCAGCAAAGGCCTTTGTTGTTGGGTTGTGATCTTTATGTGCAACCCAGATAACATGGTTGTCGCTGTGCCCCTTGTGCTGAGCGATTCGAACGCGGCTGTAAAATGAGGCCGACATGTGATGCATGTCCAGCTCGTTTTCAAGATAGTGGCGGGCATCAATAATCGGCAAGTCGACTTTGCCAATGAAGACTTGCCCGGAGCGATAGGCTTGTTCCATGGCTGGTATTGAGCCGCTGTGTCTTGATGCCGGGCCATCTGAAGCCTTGGTGATATTATGGTTGCCCCATAAAGTGAGCCATATTGGTATACGTGTGCCCAACGGCAGGGCAATTTCTTCCTGGCGCATTTCTGATTGAGGTTTCCAGCCACCAATGTGATGGTTGATATGTATAAATTCCTCAAAGCTAATATGGCCCTCGCGCAGCGCATTTAGCCCATACTGTACGCCAACATTGTCCCAGGTGCTTTGACCAAAGCCTTGTTCGTCTGTACCAAAAATGTGTTTAAGATCTTGCCAGTAACTCCAATGGGTTTGTGCAATGACTTCATCAGAGAAAAAAGGGCGTAAAAAGCCTTGTCTGGGGTTATTGATAAAAGCAGACAAGCCAAAGTAGCCGTTGATGCATTCACTATTACCATCCGGGAATGAGGGGGCAAAGCCCGCCATGAGCTGATTGAGGGGTTGTAAAAACCCAGCCTTTTGTGGGAACTCATTTATCGCATTAAGACCTTCTATCAGTCTTCTTCGCTCCCAGTCTCGCCAGGCTTTTGGGTTGTCTGCGCGAAAGGTAAAATAGTTGTTGAGCAGATCACAATCTAACGCATAAGTAGTCTGTGTGATCATGTCAGGGTAGCTGTATAGAGGGATTAGGCCATCTAAAATGCCCTGGCTATTTTGACCAATCAGGTATTGTGCTAATCCCCCCCCGGAGCCTCCAATGCCCACGGTATAAAGCGGCTCGCCGTAGAGGCTGACAAACTGCCGTTTAACGCGTCTGGCCGTGTCTTCTGCCAGCAACATGTTGTAGGTGTAGCTGGTTTTATTGCCGCTGGAGCTGATCACAGCATAGCCGTCTAGCAGTTGTTGCGCCTGGCGGGTCATCACCCGAGTGGCCTTTTGCCGGCCTTGTCGATAACCAATGCCTGAGCCGCCATTAAATTGATAAATTAGTTTTTTGTTCCACTGAGACTGACCTTGCCTGTTGCCTACTTCCTGGCGGGAGATAGGCATGACCAGCGTGTAAATAAAACGATTGATGGTGCCTTGTTCTACTCTGAACAGAGGCGACGAGTGGTGAGAGCGGGCCGCCTCTTCATCAAGCCTGACGGCAGAGAAGTTACCATCTTGTTCAATGAGGGTAAAATAAAGCAATTGCGACGGCAGGGAACAGTCTTTGCTGTATCCTATAACCTGCTCGCCATTATAGATTGGGATCCCCAGGCCCTGCTGATTGTCTACCAGTGGTTGCCCAAGTTCTGACTCTTGTGTCATACAAAAAAAGGGGTATTGATTAGGTCCAGAATAGAGGTTGGTCACGGGGCCCGTTTCGCCCAGTGCTATAGGGAACTCAAATGACTCTGCTGGCCTGGGCACATTAGATACATGGGGAGTAAAGTTGAGCAGCGTATTTGCGTTCGGCTGCGCAATAGCGTTAATTTGTCGGGTGCTTGCTTCATCATGGTGTGGATAATATCGAAAGACTGCAACAAGGATTGCGCCTAGGATCAAGGTGATCAGAAAAATGAAGCCCGTTTTTTTGCCCATAACTACCTCTGCTGTGATCATTGCTGCTCATAGTATAAAGTGTAGGGCGAAAGCACCAGAGGCATTGTTGTTTATTTGTTATTTCAGTGGACAGGGTTGTTACTGTTCTGAACTTTATCGATGGCCTTAAGAATAGCCAGTTTGGTTGAGGGCTTAGTGATATATCCTGTTAAGCCCAGACTTGCCCATTTGCGGATGAGCTCTTTATTGCGGTTAGTAGACAAGGCTATAATAGGGAGCTTTTTGCAATGCTTAAAGGTACGTATGTTTCTGGTGGTGTTGTAGCCATCTAGTTCGGGCATGAACAGGTCCATAAACACCATATCAAATTTCTTTTTCCTCAGCAGTTTAATGGCTTCAAGGCCGGTTGTTGCGTATTCGGTAACGTGGTCTTCCTCGCGAAGTATTTTTAGCAGCATTTCTCGGTAGATTTCATTGTCTTCGACCACCAGAATACGCATTTTCCTGGTTACTTCAGGCTCTGGAGGCTGCGATTGGGTTGGCGTGGGCTCATGAACGTCCAACGAAGGAGTGCCTGATTGTGTCTGAGCCGCTACCACACTGCGAGGGACTCGCTTTTCAGTCAACAAAGCCGATAATTCAGCAAGCGAAACTTGCTTGTCTTTTAGTTGAGATTTAAGTAGTTCGACACTGGCTGTAAGCTGATGCTCCAGCTGTTCCATTAGCGGGTTAATATGCTGCTCTTTGAGCTGATCAAACATTTGTCTTTGCACGTCATTATGGCCCTGTTGTTGGGCAATTTGATCGCGGGTTTGGGCGAAATTTTCTGCGGATTTAGCCCGATGTTGAGCAACCTCATCAATAAGTCCCCGCAGTTTGTCATCTATTTTGCCAAAATGCGCTTCCTGCAATTGCGCGCTTTTATTACTGCCTGAAACTTCACTCAATGCGTTATGCAAAATCATTCTGAAGCGATAATTCTCATACATAGGTTTATGCACAAAGTAGTCGCTAAAGATGTCCTTCATACAACATTTAAAGGCTATGCCTGATTCTTTATTTTCGCACAATAGTATATTTTTATGAGGATAATTGAGTAACCCTTGTTTTGATAACTCTGTGTAGGTTTCTATACTACTGGCAACATCATTTTTTGCCATGATGATGATGGCGGGGTTGGCTTCCACTATGAGTTCTGCTGTTTCTTCCCAATGAAATACGGTACGGTAGGCCTCAGTATGTGCCTCAACAATGTCAATCACACCTGTCAGCTCATCTGTCTTGTCACAAATAACAATGACCTGAGGTCGACGTTGTGCGTGGTTGGGGCTACTTACTGTCATTGTGTTCGGCATCCTGGGAACATTCGGGTTACTCTGTTGTTGGGCTGACAAGTGTTCTGAGCTGAGCCAGGGTGATAGGCTTAACAAAATGTCTGCTGATGCCAGCATTGGCGTAACGACTGGCACAGATTTCGTCACCCGACATGCCGACTAAAGTACATGGCCGCTCATGTTGCACTTGCTGCTCGATTAATACATTGGCCAGTTGTAGCCCACATTCACCGTCTTCCAGGTGTGCATCGATAAACGCCCAGTCGTACCAGTTTGTTTCAAGGTGTTCCAGTAGCTCCTTTTTATCTCGTGCCTGAGTGACTTCAACCCCCAACGAGGCTAACTGGCTGCTCAGTAATTTAAGAAACAAAGCATTGTCGTCTATCAGAATTGCGCTTTTACTCATGTCCCCCACTCCGCAAGAGGCTTGTCGAGGTTTTGCGTTAGCCAGCTTAGTAAGGCGTCGGCTGCCAGAGGGCGGGCGAACAAAAAGCCCTGTGCAACATCAATTCCACATTTACGTAAATAGTTTAGTTCACCCGCGTGTTCTATGCCTTCAGCAACGGTTTTTAACGACAGTTTTTTCGCTAAATCAGAGGTGGCAGAAACAATTGCCTGTTTTTTGCTGTCGGTATCGCAATTGCTAACAAAACTGCGATCGATTTTAAGCTCACTAAAGGGCACCTGATTTAACTGAGTAAAGCTCGAAAACCCGGTACCGAAATCGTCTATCGACAGCGGAAACCCTTTTAATCTGAAGCGCAATAACACTTCCAAAGTGCGAGGTAAATTATCGAGTAGCTGACTCTCGGTGATCTCCAGAATGATTTGCTTGCGAGGCACTGAGTACTCGTCACACAGGGTCGCAAGCTTGTTTGGCAACTCAATGTCATATAAGGCTCCGGCGCTGAGGTTGAGGCTAAAACTCAGCGATTTAATCTGCTCATAGTTGTTATCGTAGAGCGCCAGAGTCTGTGTTAGAAGCTGCAATGAGAGCTCGGCTGAATACCCGGCGCGTTCCAGTTGAGGAATGAACTCGCCCGGCGACACTAAGCCATCAAAAGGGTGGTACCATCGCGCCAGGATTTCCATGCCGATAACATTGAGGGTTTCCAGTGAAACTTTGGGCTGATAGTGGGCTTTAAATTGTTGCCGGTCCAGTCCAGTTCTAATATCACTGGCGTTGTAGGTTTTTTCTGGTTGAGCTGGAGAAGTTCTATGGTGTTGATCCAGGCACTCAAGCAGCGCTTTTAGGCGCTGCAAAGACACGGGTTTGTCGATGTTAGAGATAATGTTCAGGTTGTGCATTGTGCCCAAATTACTGGCTGTTTCGAGAACATCTTTATCTTCACCGCTGAGCAATACGATAGGTGTTGTCAGTTTGGCATCTGCAAAAATGCGCAGTAATTCTATGCCATCAATCTCAGGCATGTTTAGATCTAAAAAAATTAACGACGCAGAGTCACACATCCCTGAGTCCAATGCATGGCGACCTGCGGTAAAGCCATGATAGTCGACGTCCTGGGCGACTTGTTTTAGTAACAGTTCCAGCTGAGTAATAATTAACTGGTTGTCATCAATTGCGATTACTTTGATAAGATTATTCATCTTGCCTATTGTGATCCTGCGTTATAAGCATGTGTAGTCCTGATTACGACCTGGTAGAGCCTACTTTTCACCCAAGTATAGTTTCTATTTCAACACATGCGGCATAAAACTTATCGTCACAGGCCTTTTGTAATGCCCGGACCTTTGTCACATCTTCCGCTTTGGCGGCTTGCTCCAGTGCAAAAAACTCGTCTGCAAGTGTTTGAGCACCTATTGCTTTTGCAGAAGACTTTAGCTGATGTGCGGTATTTTTTATGGTCAGGAGCGACACTTCCCCAACATTCATGCTTTCAACTAAGGGACGAGAGTCAGCCAAAAAGCCCTGTAAAAACTGCTTTTGGATGGCCTTATCATTACCAACATAATTTTCCAGCACACTCAAATCGACGATACGTGTTGCAGGCTGAATGGGTTCATCATCTGATGCTGGAAGGTGCGTTGAAGCCACCTTGGGTCTGTCGCTCACGTTGTCAGGTTGAATACTGCTGTGGCCATTCAGATTGGCCGATCTTGCTGGTTGTGACTGATTCAGCCACTGTTCTATGGTGGCGCGCAGAGCATGCAATACAATGGGTTTACAGATATAGTCGTCCATCCCGGCATCAAGGCACTTCTCACGTTCGCCGCTGAGTGCATTTGCCGTTGCCGCGATGATGGGCAGCCTGGGTAGTTTGCCCTGTGATTCAAGCTCGCGATAGGTTTTAGCAAAGGTGTAGCCGTCCATAACGGGCATGTGGCAGTCACTGATGATTAAAGAGAATTGATATTTCTGCATCAGCTCCAATGCAATGGCCCCATGCTCGGCGATAATGCATTGCAATCCAAGCAAAGCCAGTTGGCGTTTAAATAAGTCCTGGTTATACACATTGTCTTCAATCACCAGAATGAGCGCATTTTTATTCTGCGCTTGCTCAATCGTTGGTAACTGTTCGTCACTTGAGAGCAGATTCATGTCTGGCTCCGGACTGATTTGCCCTTCCAGTGTGGCGATTTTTTCAATCACTCTGACTGCATAATAGGGGTTATTGTCGAGTGCATAAATGTTCCGTTCGTCAATGATGGGCATCTGGATATTGGCATGTTCGAGCACCAGGCACTTAAGCTCACTGTTGGTTGAAATAATATCCTGGCCATTGGTCACCAGTTGTTGATACTTTTCATTGGTAATGATGAGATAGTCAACATCCAGGCGGGCAAGCAAATAGGCATTCAGGTCGTCATCGTTAATTAACTGGCAGCGCATACCATGGGCGCTGAGGTTGCGTGCCAGATCTTGTTCAAATTTATCACCGTCAGAAACAATATATGCTGTTAGCTCTTGAAAATTAATTGTGATCTCTTCATCACCTGTTGCACTGGGCGCAAAGGGCAGGGTGACGATAAAGTTACTCCCCACATCTTCAAGGCTATGGCAAACGATAGTGCCGTGCATCAGCTTACACAGTCGCATCGTAATGGAGAGTCCAAGTCCGGTACCTCCATACTTTCTCTGAATACTATCATCTGCCTGCACAAAGGGCTTGAATAAGCCCTGGGTTTGTTCTTCACTCATGCCTTTACCATTGTCTTTGACGCTGATCTCCAGGTATCCGGTCTCAGCGGCAGGCGACACAAAGACCTCCACATTGCCAATCTTACTGGCTGATGTTTTGGTAAATTTAACGGCATTGCCAACCAAGTTTAGCAAAATTTGCCGGATCCTAATCGGGTCACTTTGATGCCAATAGCCAAGAGAAGGGTCAAAGTAAAAGTTCAGGTTTATACGTTTTTCATGGCACTGATGGCTCATCAGTTCGCACAGTTCTTTGGTCAGGTTTTGCCAGCTAAAAGAGGTATGCTCAATGATCATTTTACCCGCTTCTATTTTCGAGAAGTCGAGTATGTCGTTGATTATTCTCAATAGCATCATAGCTGAGTTTTTCGCGACTGAGGTCAGGTGGCGCTGTTCGTCATTCAATCGAGACTGAGATAAAATATCCAGCATCCCGACAACGCCGTTCATGGGAGTTCTGATCTCATGGCTCATTGTGGCCAGAAAGCGGGACTTAGCTTTATTAGCCGATTCGGCGGTTTCTTTGGCATTGGCCAGGATGGTGGCGTCGTTTTTACGCTGAGTAATATCATGTTGGTATAGCAACATGTACTTTTTATCGTTGCAGATTAGGTTCGTTAAAATCACTTCAAACCATATCTTAGTGCCATCGAGCTCATAGCAGATTTCCATATCTTTGTAATATAAATCCCGTGTTTTTGCGGCAGACAGTGCACCTAGTAATGGTTTTTTATTAATTAGTGGCAACAAGGAGATCACGTCAATCAGGTTGTCATTTATCCGCATCAGGGTATTAATAAACAAGCCGCTTTCTTCAAGATTAAGGCGTTTGCTCTTATACCAAAACCGGTTGATCAGGCGAATGTTAGCCTCACCATCCAATAACAAAATAAACGCCGGGATACTGTCCAGCGTGGCTTCCAGCAAGCTTTCTGTCTCGTGATTACGGTGCAGTAGCTGCTGGACTTCGTGACGCTGGGTCTCTGCTTCTTTCATTCGATCAAGCGCTTCCTGACGGGCGGCTTGCAGAGATGCCTGATATTTGCTTTGTCTTTTCTGCTGCGCAATCTGCTCAGAGATATCGCGCACGACACCGACAACACAGGTTGGCTGAGTAATGTCACTTTGGTGTGATGTCATGATCACTTCAAGTTGTTTCTCAGACGCCTGTTCGTCGCAGAAATTCAGCGTGAGTCGAACTTGTGAATCCAGCCCCTGCGTACGCAGATGTTTGAACAAAGTGCGTCTGCTGGGGCGCGTTAATTTATTCAGCACCTGTGTGTACGGCACATATTTTCCGCTGCTGGTCACTTGTAGTAGTGTTTTCAGAGTTTTGGATAGTAATACATGACGGCTACCATGTTGCCATTCCCAGCTTCCCATGCCAATTATCTGCTCAGAGTTAGAGAGTAAAAGACGCTCTTTATCAAGTTGAGTTTCGGAATGCTGGAGCTGTTCAATAATGCGATTTTGAGCCCGGTGGGCGAGTATCAAGGCTGTCAGACTCAGTGTTAGCAGCAGAACCAGTTGCACAGAAAATTCTTGCTGTAGGGTATTGATATAGCCCTCGATTTGTTTCGGATCCTGAGTTGCCCTGACGGTAAATCCGAGCGCAAAGTTTTGATGCACAAGCTCAAGTCCGTTTCTGCGCAATGAGGGACCTTGTATGTTGGTGTGGTCATTACGGCCAATCACAATGTCATTAAACAGCAGGTGTGTCGTGATGCCCTGATAGGCCACCGGCATTTTTAGGATTTTAGTAAGTGTCTCGTCTACAGGCTGAATGAGCACCAGGAGGATATCTGATAAGCCGGTTGCACTTGCCTGTGGTGCGGTAGAAACACTATATAACTTATTGTTACTGTCCGACATTAACGCCAGTGAGATTGATTTTGCCCCTTGCCTGGTTATGCTGTCTGTAATGATTTTTTGTAGTTTCTGGACAGGCAGAGTGGCTGGGAACAGCCCAACCAGATCATTATTTGATAGGGTAAATTTACCTATGTACTCAGTGCCTGTTGCATTCGAAAAAACGGGTTGTTTCGTAATGCTGAGTGAGTGCAGGCGCTCAGACAGTGGGGCCAGCCATAGATTATCAATGGCGATAACAGAATAGGCCAGATTATTACTGAGTTCGTTTGCTGAGCGCGTGTAGAGGCTGTTGCTCAGCTCACCCTGGCTTATATCGTGCTCCGAAGTAATAAAAGATACGATAAGCCCTAATAAAAGCAGTAGCTGAGAGAGTTTGACGGGGGTCTGGTGTCGTTTCGGCGTGGTGCTGTGGCTCAGGGCGCGCCACAGCAGAATACTGGAAACGGCCACACAGACAAATGCAATTATGGCAAACAGGGCAAATTGTGACTGGATGGCGTCTTGTTCTTTAAACTCGGCGTTAAGTCGTTGTTGATGCGTGACTAGTTGTGCCTGGACAATAGCGATCAGCTGTTCAAGATAGTGTGTTTTTTGCTGCCACCAGCGTTGTGCATTGAACGTACTTTGCCCGGTGCGTTCGAATGATAATAGAACGCCATTGAGCGCCTGATTTTCAGCTTGTGAAAGTAGGGACGTTATCTGCTGCGCGATGTCATCGTCGTAGGGGGGGTTGGTGAGTAATGCAAGGTGTGTGTTGTGTAAAGTCGCAAGCTCAAAGATAGCACTGGCACGATTGTCCACAGGGGTATTGAGCATGGCATAAGTATGCGCTCTGAGTTTGCCTGCCTCCTCAATCGCTTTGGTCAGGCTATATAGGTGTATGTTGACGGCGTCCGCGGTAATTTTTAATTCGATCGCTAAAAACAAATCCAACAAGGCATTAATTTTGGCGGTATACAGGGTCATAGCCTGCTCCCGGTTGAGCAGGCGTTGGTCAAACAGGGCTCTGAGGTTCAGTAGCTCAGCGGTGCTGGGCAGTGATGATAATAAATTGGGGTTTTGCGTACTCTGGGTTGCTATTTTTGATAACGCGGTATTACTGGCACTGCGATATTGATTGAGCTGGTTAAGCGTCTGTCCTGATGCTCGCTCAGACAAACCGAATGTATAGCCACGTTCTTTTTGTAATGCGAAGATGGCATTGCTGATCTGTTGCATATACACGACATTTTGCAAGCTGTCCCGGGTGACTACGATAGTGTGATGAGAAACAAAATATGAGCGCGCAAATCTGTCAAGTGACAGTAAACTGGCCAGGACGACTGTTAACCAGATCACAATTTTGAGTTGCACTTGCACGTGTGCTTTCCTTAAATTAGACGTTCAGGCATTTTTAACTATAGTTTAGAAACCACATGTAAATTGGTTAATTGGATGAAAAGTCCACCACTTCCGGAAAACGAAACACTGCGACTGCAAACCCTACATGACTTAAAGGCGCTTGATACCCTCCCAGATTCAGAGCTGGACAGATTCACCGAATTTGTTGCCCACGTATTTAATGTACCAATTGCTTTGATTAGTCTGGTTGATAGCGACAGGCAGTGGTTCAAATCCAAAGTTGGGCTGGACGCTGAGCAAACACACCGGGATATCTCATTTTGTGGCCACGCAATCTGTCAGGAAGGTGTATTTGTGGTCGATAATGCACTACAGGACGAGCGATTTTTTGATAACCCTTTGGTAACAGGGGAATTGAGTATCCGCTTTTATGCGGGTTGTCCGCTCAAACATCCCAATGGCGCTCAGACCGGGACTTTGTGTCTGATTGATTTTGAGCCCAGGGAGTTTAATGAGCATGATGCCTCAATTTTGGAGCAGATTGCTGCTGATGTGGTTGAGCGACTGATCAAATTAAGCCGCGAATAGAGTATACAAGGATTCGTTTTTGTTAATATTGATATTGCCCCTTAATAGACTGGATAAGGGTATCGGGCAACGCTGCTATGGCTGCTTCAAGCTGGCTGGCAAGACGAGCATTACTATGCCGGTATCCAATGTACTGGGGCTCTGAATGAAAGTCCTGCACCAGTATCAATACTGGTAAGTTAAACTTTTTAATCATATGCAGCGCCCATTGCTTGTCGACCAATATGGCGTCGACGCGTGCTGTTGCCAGTATGCTAAAAAAGGTTTTTGCATGTTCGTCGTTTTCTTCATAATAAGAGCGTCTGACTAACCGGGCATTTAACGCTTCTAATTTTCGATACACAGCTTTGGGATAAGGGTATTCGGTTGCCAGCATGATCCTGGGCGTATCAATGCGATTGAAATCATCTGAACTTTTTAATCTGTCAGCAGAGACAGCCAGGCTCAGTTGCCATGATGTTGCGGAGTCCGAAAAAGTTTCCAGCCCGTCAGTCTTGTCGACATGCAGCGAAAAGTCTGTACTGCCATATTTTACATTGGCAATACAGCGTTTGAAGGGAAGCTCAGTGAACTCGACACGACGATTTATGGACTTAGCCGCAGCTTTGATCAGATCAACTTCCATACCACGGGCAACCCCACTTTGATCGATAAAGCTAAAGGGACGCCAGCGTTCAAAGCAGACTCTAATTGGTATTGGGTGGGTATCACGCTCAGGTTGCAATGTCCTGGCGGTGTTACTCATTGATGCCCCAAATAGCGTAAAGATAATTGATGTAATCAGTATTGATTTAAAGCGTGTCATTGGCTCCTCTGAAAAGCGCTAATAGGATTGTGGCAAAAACAGTGAAGGTGCATCTCGACGTAAGCGTCGCAGTGCCTGATTCATACTGTGAACCCACTGAGCATTTACTTGCTTGTTGCAGGCAAACCCCAGGTAGGAGCGAGCTAATGGGAGGACGACCCTGTAGTGTGACGGATCAATACCTGCCCGTTTAAACTGAAAACGGGCGATAATATCGCCATAGGCAATTAAGTCAATACGTTTCAGTTTGAGCATTTGAACCAGCTCAAATCCAGAGGCCAGAAAAACAAGATTGTCGTTATTGACACCAGACTGGCGTAGTAGCTGGTGGCCAATATCGTTTTTTACGACACCAATTTTATAGTTTTTTAGATCTGAGAGATTTGACACCTCGTAGTTGTTTTCTTTGTGCCCGATCATGGCCACCTGATTGTCGATCGATGGGCCGATAAACTGGAATAGTTTGGCCCGTTCCTGAGTGTAAGTAATAGAAAAAATACAGGTTTTAGGGGAGGTCATGGTCATTCGGTAGGCTCTGGGCCAGGGCACCAACATGATGTCTCTTTTGTCCAGAGTCCAACCAAGCTCCCGGTATATGCCATCCAGAATGCGGATTGATAAGCCTTCTATTTCACCGTTGATATGATAATTAAAAGGCGGGTAATCTTCAGTTACCCAGTCCAGATCGGGCGTATTATAGGTCGCACCGAAGCTTAACAGTGGAAATAGAGCCAGTAAACGTACTAACTGATGCATTGCAACTCACCTCATAGTCAGGCTGGTGCTGAATTTCAGCAGAGATCTGCAAATTCACATGATTTCAGTATAGTACGTTGAGCGTAATTGCACGGCTTGTTGGCCTCGTGTTGTACCAATTGACTGCAATATCACGCTTGATTTAAGTTGGTTGATATAACGAAAATACATCATCGGCCGTGCGGTTTGAGTTTGTTTCTAATGGTGCATCCTCGCTGTCGCCCAGCAGGGTGTCGATAGCCTCTTTCAGCCTGGCTTTGAGTTCATCCACTTTGTCTTTTAACTTGTCTTTTTCATAGTCAGGAAGTGCTTTGTCGTTATGTATTTCTTGCTCTGTGAGGTCAAGCATCTCCACTCTAATTTTTAACGCTTTATAGGCGAGAAAATCTATCCCCAGGTTGTTGAACAGTAAGGCTTCATTAACCTCGTGAGGTTCAACGTTCACCTCGATTGGCATTGCCATGATTTCACTCATGGTTTCCTGATAAAGCTGGATTTGCTGGTCTTTCTCTGGCAGGCCTAAATCGACGCGTTTGTAAGCGTTGTCTCTGGCGACCTGGTAATAATTCCTGGCCTGATCAGAAATACCTTGATAATCAACCCCAATGGACGCCGCAATATCCTTGTCCGGTTGTGTTCGCTCGGTTGCATCCAGGGCACTGTTTAGTTGCTGTGTGAAGTGCATCTGTTTATCCAGCTGTGCTTTATTGTGCGCAGTATACTGATTAGAAGAAAAAGTGGTTTGAGGGGGAATCGTGTTGATTTTCATTCGGTAATTCCTTTGCAGAGTCGGGAATAACTAAGCAAAGATTGTACCTAAACTTATTCTTAGGCGGGGTTATCAAAATAGTAATAAAAAAGCGAAATAGGCAGGCCCACTTCGCTTTTGTGTTTTGCTAATGCGTTGGCAATCGGTAACCAGATACCGGAACCTTTGCTTTAGAACTGATAGTTTACAGACAATTTAACGTTACGCTCGTTACCCGGTAAGCCACCCAGGAACAGGGCTTTGCTGTAGTAGTGCTCGTCCGTCAGGTTCTCAATATTCAGCTGGATCTGATACTTGTCACCCTGATAGCGCGCCGCAGCATCCCAGCGTGTATAGCTGTCAATGATAGCGGTTGGCAGACCAAATGATGCTGAGTTTACAGTGCGCTCACCCATATAGCTGACACCCAGGCTGACAGTCAGGTTGTCTATCACTGTTGCAGGCAGCTGATAGTTTACCCACGCACTGGCCATTTTCTCAGGTACGCCTTTTTTCTGCTCAGAGCGTTCCTGTGCACGGATCTCGATAGCATCCTGCCAGGTGGCATTTAGGTTTAAGTCAACTGATTCTGCCAGTGCCAGATTCAAGTCGACTTCTACGCCTTTTGATTCATCTTCATCATCGTAGAAGTATTGCGTGACACTGACATTATACTCAGGATCTTTCGGATCATCGTTATACAACGGGTTGGTGTAACGCAGGTTAGTACGACTGGTTTCAAACCACACAATTGAACCCAGCAGGTCTTCGTCCAGCGCGGTGAAACGGATACCTAAATCCAGCGATTCTGACTCAGAATCCGGGCGATTTGGTGAGGTCGTGTCATCAGACAAAGAGCCCAGAATGCTGTAGGCTGTGCGGCCTTTAGCAATATTTACAAATGCTGATAGTTGAGGGTGAACCTGATAGTTCACGCCAAAGTTATAGGTCATGCCTGAGTCATCTGAGTCCAGCTCTTTGCTGGCCTCTGGTGCACGATCGCTGCCCTTGTGCTGATACGCCTGTTCAATTGCTGAATAGGCAAGACCCGCACGTACGGTTAGTTGCTCGTTAAGATAAAGCACTTCCTGGAAGCTTATCCCGTAAGCATCCAAGGACTTGTCATAGTTGCTGCGTAGTGATGGGTCGTAGTCCATGATATCGCCGGTCGCCCAGTTTGGATTACGAATATCCAAAATATACGGGATAGCATTATCGCCTTTGGCGCTGTCGGCATCATAAATCGACCAGCTCTTCAGGGCCATTTCACGGTTTTCATAGTTTACGCTGAACAGGTGTTCACCCATAATGCCACCCAGGCTCCAGCCCAGTTGTAAATCGGCAAAGTATTGCCAGGTTTTTTCCTCAGCAACCTGGCGGCGATATTCTTGTCGACGCGCGGCAAAAGGGTGCAGTTCGTCATCAATGACTAAAGGTGCACGAGGGTCGGCGTTAATGACACCACGGCGGTCCCAGTAAACATAGTTATATGCGCCTGTCTGACGGGCAAATTCAGAATCATAGCTGCGCCACAAGACTTGTTGCGTCAGGGTTGAGTCGTTATTGATATGCCAGTCGTGACGAAGCTTGATTCTCAGCTCTTCACCTTCATTAGGTTTAGAAAGCGGAGAGATCAAGTTACCATCGCCCAGGTTGTAAGGCTTAAGGCCGTCTGTGGCAAGAATTGAAGTTGCAAGCTGCTCGCGTTGCTGTGCAGTCAGCTGAACGCCCAGGTAGTTTTTGCCTTCTTCATCCATTTGGGGATCGTTTGGCAAGTTTGCTGCGCTGAGCATATCCGGTGTGCCAGAGGTGCTGTCCCAGTTCATGATGCGAACAGGGTCACCAATTGAGTCAATTTGTAATGCGTCATCAATATAAGCGGTTGAAAGTAGAAGCTTGTGACTGGCGTTTACGTCAAAGCTCAGGCTGGCATAAATTTCGTCTCTGTCTGATTGCAGGTCACGATAGCCATCACTGCGTTCATGGTTAGTGACAAGACGATATGCCCATTGATCATTCAGGCCTCCAGTGGCGTCAAATCCAATACCATAGCTATTCCAGCTGCCTGCTTTGGCACTGACCTCGAAAGCATCCTGTTGTTGCGGCTTTTTCTCAACCAGATTGATTACACCACCTGCTGCGCCGATGCCGTATAAGCCAGTTGCCGGGCCCTTTAATACTTCAATACTTTCAACATTAGTCATTGAACGCGTAGGGTTAAAGCTGTTACCCAAATCAGCACCACCGTACATGCCATCATAAGTGTAATTCACACCCAGGCCACGTATGGTCAGGTTGTCGCCGATCCCATAGTTATTACCTGCCTGCCCCAGACCACTGACGTTACGTAAAGCTTCCTGTAAGGTGGTCGCATTTTGCGCTTTGAGCAACTCTTTATCAACAACCACAATGGCTGCCGGCGTTTGCATTAAGGCCATGTTGGACTTAGTGGCTGTGCCTGATTCTAGAATTAGTTTGTTGTGTTTACCGTACACACTAATTTTTTCGATATTCTCGTCAGCGCTTTGAGCGACAACGATTGTGCTGTTAACAGCGGCACCTAACAGGGCGACTTTAACGGCATTGGCCAATAGGTTTGGTGAATTCTTTGAGCGAGAGAATTGCATTTTACACTCCATACAACTAAGGAACCCGGCTTCGGGACTGCAGAGGGAGCGCATACTAACAGTGATTTTAAATGATAACAACTCTCATTTGCGTTTAATAAATGTTGCTTGTGTGGCGAATTATTTGATCTGGTTGATTGGCTGAGAATGAATTATTGATAATTTATTAAATAAAAACAATCGTATAAAAAAAGTACACAGATCAGATGAGTATTTACACTCAGTCGATAATTAGCAGTAACTGGGAGCACATCTGCAGTTAAGGGTTCATCTGAGTGGTGTCTTCGGCGTATTTTGCTTTGACCAGGGCGATATAGTGCTGCAGGTTCTTTTCTTTAGTGAGTTCAAAAGGGTGCGTCAGCAAGGAGATGTCACAGACCCGGTCGAGTCGAAATTCGCGGTAATCATTGCGCAGAAGGCAATGGCCGATAATGGTCCATTTACCACCCCAGTAGACAAGTCCGAGCGGCTCTATATCTCGCTCGCTATAAGCCTCTTTGGCATCTTTATAGTGTAATCTGACCTGGCGTTTCTGAACCACAGCTTCGCGCAATGTACTACTAAACCTTTGATGATCTTCGGTATGGCCAAAGCTGGCGGCAACATAAGGAAAGTCATCAAGCTGTTGTTTAAGATGCTCAGGAAGCGCTGCCTCAATTTTAGCCATCGCGCTGCTGGCATGTTCTGATAAGACTGGATCAGTCCAGGCGCTGGCCATGCGGGTGCCCAACAATAAAGACTGTAACTCCGCAACGGTAAACATCATGGGAGGTAAGTCACACTGGGCTATCAGGTAACCAATGCCAGCTTCGCCCTCGATAGGCACGCCAGAACTTTGAAGATGTTGGATGTCGCGGTATATAGTGCGCTCAGACACGTTCAGCCGTTCCGCAAGTTGCTTGGCCGTAATGGCCAGGCGTCGCCCTTTGAGCAGGTTAACCAGCTGAAATAAACGCTCAGATTTGTGCACTACATTACTCCGGGGAAAAGCCGGGGAATTATCCCGGCATTGATATGCTGAGTCAGGTTACTCACTGCAAGGGGTTTGCGCAACTACCTCAGTTAAGGTGAGTGACAGGCTCTCTTTGTCAATCACCGCCGCAAACTGCTGACATACTTGCTCATGCTCAAATGCCTGTTGAACGCGTTGGGCATCTTCCAACGTATTCCAGTATACAATGTCAGTGTAGACACCGGTTTCAGCATGCTTTGATACGGAGCGGTATAGCAGGCCCGGTTGTGTTTTAACGTAAGCCATAAAGTGTTCATTTTGAATCAGAAAGTCTGCTTCAGTGACACCGTTAGCCAGTTTGAAGGTGGCGATTTCTACGATATTTGTGCTCATGTTTTTATCTCCTTGTTTAAGTTGGTGACAGTAAAACACGCAGCTTTGTCAGGGAGTGTCAGTAGGTTTTTTTAGATTAACTACTTTGCTATCAACCTGCTGATTTTTGTATTTAGCAGGGGTAGTCAGTTCTGTAAATGGCTGGAAAATGCAAAACTACATTAGTAAAATTTTATATAAATCTGAAGGCTAAAAAGTAACTCATGAAAAATAGTACTGTATAGTGTGGCGGATTTTTTGGATTGTTCTTATGGTTATGAACAGGTGATTGCACTCAATGTGTAGTAGCCCATATCTGCTAGCTGGAAAGGTTTAGACTTGACTGGCCGTGATGAGCGAGCAACAGACGAGCAAATCTGGGAAGTACTTTTCTGATTCTCGCGAAAATATTGCTCTGCCCAATGCGCTCTTTCCAGAGTTTGCCATCGACAAAAATTTTGTAGCAATCAAAGCGATCAGTTTTATACAGTTCAAGCTTATGAGATGTAACATTATTTTTTATTAGTGTATGATTTACGATAATTTTTGGAGTTTTATTGGTTTGTCTATACAGAGGTCACTTCCCTCCTTACGAGGTAGCGTATCAGCACCTTACAAGGTAGCGGACCTTGCTATGTCTTACCAATGATCTGTTAGCTATTGAGGGAGTCAAATGAAATATAAAATAGTACCTGTGAGATCGGATTTCTTAGATAAAGTTAGAAATGTAGGTATAGACGATCAAAACCAACCTGTAGAAGTATTGCTAGCTAAAGGTGGTGAACCATGTCGAGATGTGCTTCGTGGCGCAAAGGCCGGTGAAGAACTAATATTGGCCAGCTATTGTCCTTTCACTAAAACAGGCCCGTATAAAGAGTATGGTCCCATTTTTGTATTGGCTAACTCGAAGAGTCAGGAATTTGATGTTAACAAGCTGCCACTGCCAAATGGATCAGCAACTGATTATTTGGGTCACACATTTGTATTAAGAGCATACTGTGAAAACGAGCATATATTAGACGCGAAATTGACATCACCAGCACAAGCAGAGTCAGACCTTGAAGCGTTTTTAACCAATGAAAAGGTAAGCTTTGTAATTGCAAGGTATGCTGCTTATGGTTGTTACAGTTTCAGAGTTGAACGTGCGGCATAGCCAACAATCTGATTAATCTAGCGTTACAAGGACATATATGGAGTGTCCATATATGTCACTTAAAAAGCTCAGCTTTCTACGCAGTTTAAGAAGGTCTTTAATGGTGCGGTCGGGCGAAAGCACGCGATGACAGATTACAGTGAGCACCTTCATAAAGGGCGACGAGCCAACCTGATTCAGTGCGAGCGATTACAGGGTTAACACTTTTTCTTTTACATAATTTCGACTTATCCTAACTCAGGATTGGGTACGTTCTCGTAATATCTGAGCTTGTCTATCTTCCAGCATTTCGATTTTGAAACTGCCGCGAGCCCCAACTCTATTAATATATAAAAAAGGCGAAATAACGCCCTTTTTAAAATACTATTCTGCATATGTTATTTCTGGTCAAAGACTCCTGTGCCTGTTATTACTGTCACAGGATCAATGCGGCCACTATGCGTCATAGGGCTTACTCCAAATGTTTTGGGCTCTGTACCTCCGCCACTTCCAGCACCCTTGATAAGCTTTAATTGTTGCTTCGTAATGTTCTTGAACATGTATAACTCCTTTAAATATTGACTTACTTTCAGAAAGACAATCCAATTCGCCTAGTAAATCCAACTGCAAGCTGGATATAGGGAAAAGAATCAAAAAATAAAGCTACCCTTAAAATTCAGTATGGTTATCAGTATTTTCTAGCAAGCTTTATGAGCTCAGGATTCAACTTCTCTGTGTTTTTAGTTACTAGTGCCATGTTTACAATAAGAATGGCCTGAGATTCAAATTCAATACTGTCTATTACAACTTCTTTTGCTGTCAATTTCATCTGGTGAATTGCATCCGTTAAAACTCTGATATTCAACACGCTTTACAAGCTCCGTCCTTTGTGTTCGTAATTGGCAACATAAGGTCAGGAGCAGACACGCCAAGCGCATCAGCAATAGCTTCCAGCTTGTCTATAGAACAGCCGCTGGGGGATCCAATTAAGGGATTACCATCTTATGTCGAAGACTTCAAGCCAAGTTGGCAGACACTCAAAACTGGTACATGCGCGTGCAAGGCGTTAACCAAGGTGTTGGTAAGTGCGAAAATGCCTCTTAACAAGCTAATTATAAGGGAGTCACGCTATCAAGTACTGGCCATAGTATGTGGTTCACTTTTCTTTACCAATTTCAATTTGGCATGAATAAACAGGTAAATTTAGACCACTGGTTCGTGGCAGGCAGTCATGGTTTTCATGGGCATTTATTTCTCTGCATAAAATGATTGGTATGAACTCTCGGTCACATTTTTGGGGTGGATTTAGGGAATGTGATGTCGCTAAAGTACTGAAATATATTCAGTCAGGGAGAGAGGACATGAAAACTGAAAAGAACAATAACCTCATAGATGTGCTGGTAAAGTGGATCGCTATTGCAGTTGCTACACTATTTGCCTTCAGTGGCATCATTTGGCTGGTCTATATTCTGGTTGCAGGCCGTGATGACTGACCCTGGACGGGATATACGCGCTGCACAAAAAATGGGCAAGTTTAGATTCTCGGTATTTAGGCGCATTAAAATATTGGCCCGCAGTTTTAGCTCGGTTAGAATGAGCGCTTTTTGTAATGTGGGATAATGTGATGGAATTAACGGCTTGGTTAAGTCTGGCGTTTATATGTTGTGTGGGAGCTATGTCTCCGGGGCCAAGTTTGGCGGTTGTGTTGCGTTACAGCCTGTATCATAGTGCTCAACATGGTATCGTCGCGAGTTTGTCTCACGGTTTGGGGGTGGGGATCTACGCGAGCTTATCTTTACTGGGTTTAGCGAGTTTGATTGAGCAATTCCCGTTGGTTTATCAGGGCCTGGTATATGCCGGCGCCGCCTATCTTGCCTATATGGGTTACAAGATCCTTACCAGCAAAAGTAGGGGTATTGAGGTCGCCACTGAGCATGATGCTAAGAGCTATGTTGCAGCGGCAAAAGATGGTTTTGCTATTGCCTTTTTGAACCCAAAACTGGCTATTTTTTTCCTCGCATTATTCTCTCAGTTTATCGACCCTGAAGCGTTAACACTTCAAACGGCGGTGATTATGTGCGTGACGGTGCTGGTGATTGACGCGCTGTGGTATTTCTTTGTATCCGTCGTGACAGCATCAGCCCGAGACCGATTTGACCTGACAGCAAAGCAGGCTGTTATCGATAAGATACTTGGCTGTACATTTTTGCTGCTGGCTGCCCGGGTTGTTTATCAAACCATCTAGCGCTTAGTGCCAGCCATGCAGCCGGACATAATTGCTGACCACAAAGACTTTTAGTGTTGGGCTTGCCACGGTGTAATGATCGAATTTCAACGCCAGTCGATGTGAGCCCCGGCTGGCCACTGATGCGATATCTACATGAATACATTGTCCGTTTGGGAGCATCAGGTTGGCACCGCGCACAGTAAACATGTCTTCATACTGCGCAGCGTTGAGCGGGAAAGTACAGATGCGGGCACCAGTGAGTGACAAAGAATCGACATGAAAGGATGCCCGGGGGAAGTTCAGCAATAATCGGACAGACGGGTAAGGGGTGAATCGCCAGCTACGTGGCATGCCATGACCTTCGACGATATGCGGTAGGTCATCAATAATGGATAGCAGCGTCTGGTGATCCGGATGCCACTGACTGTTATTTTGGCTAAACGCAGGGCTCATTGGCTGAGCTGGAAAGTCAACGATGTTGGCAGTACGCAGATGTGAATCGAGCAGACGCTCAGTTTGGGCGTAACTGGCCTCGTGCTGGGCCAGCTCTTCAAGCAGATCACTGGTAAACGCCTTTAGCTCACTACACAAATTGGCGTGTGCCTGAAATAAATCGAGCTGAGAGGTTTCCACCACCAGGTGAATATAGTCCAGCTCATCCTGTGTCAGATCCATGATAGTCATTACCGCATAATTCGTAGTTTAAAAATTAAGCAGGTTTTGTACCAGTTTTAGTTTCATCTCTGACTGATTTTTGACACCGATTCTGGTCGACGAGTTGAGTAAAACGAACAAGCTGTGATTCAATTTCTGAGCTCAGGCATTGACCAAAGTTCAGCCGAACATAGTTATGATAGAGTTCAGTCGTCGAAAACGCATCGCCACAGAGTATATGAACCTGCTCATCACGCAGTTGTGCCTGAAGTTGCTGAGTATCGACCTGTGGTAACTCAAACCACAATACCAGCCCACCCTGGGGGCGGCTGAGGTTGATGTTAGCTGGCAGCAATTGTGTCAAAATCTGGATGTATCGGTTGCATTGTAAGGCAAGCGTCTGGTTGAGTTTTTTCAGATAACGGGCGTAATGTCCCCGGCTGATATAATCTGCCAGTGCCAACTGGAGCGGTCGGTTACAGCCTAAAGAACGAACCCGGATCAGGTCGCTATAGGTTTGGTGAAAACGTCCAGGTGCACACCAGCCAAGCCGGAACCCCGGCGCCAGTGTCTTGGAAATACTGCTGCACCATATTACCCAGCCGTCTTCATCAAAATGCTTTACAGGCAAAGGCGTCGTGCCTGTGTGGCTGAGTTCTCGATATACATCGTCTTCAATCACTGGAATTTGATACTGCTTTGCCATGCGGGCGAGAATCTGTTTTTGCTGCGTGCTAAGGCTATGTCCCGTTGGGTTCTGAAAGTTAGCGCTGATCAGACAGGCCGCAATTTCTTGCCTGGCCATGGCACTTTCTAACTGGGCCAGATCTATACCATCCTGATTACTTGGGATTTCCAGCACTTGTCTGCCCATTACGCTCAGTGCATCCAGTAAGCCGGTATAGCATGGCGAAGGGATTGCTATCACATCTTGTTCTTTGGTTGTGATCTCCAGCGCTGTTTTGACCGCATCCAGGCAGCCCTGTGTGATGATCAACGTCTGTTCCTGCAACATAAAGCCTTGCACTTGGAGGTGCTCTGACAGGGCTCGTCTCAGTGTTGGCTCACCGAGTGGATCGCCATAATTAAACATGCTGAGGTCGCCTCGCATCGTCCGGTTCAGTGAGGCACGTAGTTGTTGCGTATCTATCAGGTTGGCGTCGAGTTGTGCGGTGGCAAACCCCGACCTGAGTCGCCGTGGTGGGCTTTTTGGTAACGTACTGATCTGGGCATTAAATTGTGCGTGTTCAGTGAGTGGGACTGGATTATGTTCTGAGCAGGGAAAAAAGCCGCGTTTGGGATCTGCGCGAATGTAGCCGAGAGACTCAAGATATCTATAACAGGCCAGTGCCGTGGTCATACTGACCTGATGCAGGGCGCTGAGTTGACGTAATGATGGTAAAGGCTGATCTTGTGGATATTCCCCGCCGTCCATGGCACAGATAAACTGTTCTGCTAATACTTTATACTTTGCCTGTTTGCCCATCTGTTATCTAAAAAATTATATTTTTTGTATCTGTTACCTTTTTTCTATCACGTTACAGTGAGAGCGTAAAGTCAAAAGGAGCCATCATGCATTCATTATTATCTCAGTCGTTACCAACCTACGCTCAGCTACTGGCTGCACTGGAGCTAGCCTGCAATGAGTTTCGGGACTCGCTCGATACCCGCAGGGTCAGCAATTCGAACGTTAGTCTGGAAGCAAGAACGCTCGGCGACCAGCCTGCGGGATTTGAGGCATTCAGCCAGATCTTTAACGATGAAATTGCACCACAACTTTCAGCCAGTAACGGCGGGCGTTACTGGGGCTTTGTCACTGGTGGTGCCAATCCCGTGGCTACTTATGCCGACTGGCTGGTGACCTTGTACAACCAAAATGTATCGAAAGGCGGAGATTCGGTTGCCAGTCAGGTAGAACGTCAGGCTATCAAATGGTTAACTGAGCTATTTGAGCTTCCCGCGGTGTTTGAGGGGGTGATGACTACAGGTGCCACAGCCGCCAATGTGTTGGGCGCAATGACCGCCAGGCAGAACGCCGGACTGAGTCAGGGGATAGACGTTGCAAAAGTCGGGAGCAAAGGTTTGGACTGCACTGTGTTTGCTGCGACGCCTCATGCCAGTATGGTAAAAGCACTCGGATTGGCCGGCTTAGGTCAGGAAACCTGGATCCAGATTGCCCGAGAGCCGGGCACCGAAGCCATGGATATTCACGATCTGGCCCACAAGCTAAGTGAGTGTGATAGCCGTGGAAAAATCGTGATTGCCAGTGCAGCAACGGTGACCGGAACAGATTATGACGACCTTATTCGGATAGCGCAGTTATGTCGCCGACATAAGGCCTGGTTACATGTGGATGGCGCATTTGGTATTTTCGAGCGATTGCTGAATGGTCCAAATGGCAAAACCCAGGGGATTGAACTGGCAGACAGTATCACCCTGGATTGTCACAAGTGGCTCAATGTACCCTATGACTGTGGCGTATTTCTGACTCGTCATCCGCATACTTTGTTTGCAACCTGCAATGTGGATGCACCTTATTTGGCAAATAGTGAAGAGGCGTTTCCTTTTATGTCTTTAGGGATTGAAAACTCGCGACGTTTCAGAGCGCTGCCTGTCTGGGCAACCTTGCTCGCTTATGGTAAACAAGGTATTAAAGTGGAGATCCAGCGTAATGTGGCGCAGGCGGCAACTTTGGCTAACTGGATCAACGCCTCACCAGCGTATGAATTGGTGAAAGCCTGTGAGCTGAATGTGGTTGTGTTCTCGGCCAGCGCTGCCAATACGTATGATACGGAGGTGCTGTTAGCCCAGTTAAATGAAGCTGGTCAGGTGTTTATGACGCCGGGTAGGTGGCAAGGGAGCCCTGTAATAAGGTGCGCTTTTAGCAACTGGCGTACTGAACAACGGGATGTCGAACTGGCCATTGCGGAACTATCCAGGCTAGCAAATTAAGGGGAAATGGCGATCCCTTCAGGGAAGAAGGGATCGCGCATGATTACTACTTATCGGCGCATATCTGCATCAAATCGCATATATGAGCTGGTTGGGTCGTTTTCAGTGGCTGGATCTGGCTCCATCATTTTCAGCACAGACACTTTCCAGCCATCATCGAGCATAGAGCTTGGTGAAATGACATAACCTTCAGCACCAAGTCCGGAAGCTGGGGTGTTTGCCATCAGCATCAATTGTCCCTGATTAACTGACCAGGTAAAGGCGCGTGTTTTACCCTCTGTGACCATCTCCGCTAAGTTCCCGCTGTGGAACTCCACATACATAGTCTGATCGCCATTGATAAGTGCATAGCGTTCATACATCAGAGTGTGGCTATCAAACAGGGGCTGACCAGACATAGGTTTAACACGCTGTACTATGCCCAGGTCATTGCCGTCTTTCCACTGGATCACATCACCGTTCAGGAACATGGCGAATCGTGTGTCGCTGTCTGCGAGCTGGTTCAGTTCAAACGTTAACTCAGTTTGGCCTGTGCTGGCATCATAGCTAAAACTACCGTAGTTGATACCGGCCATGGCAGAGTCGGCGCTTTCATAGTCTGCTTCAAAAAACTTATTACCGGGCATAAATGCTGTTACCCAGATCCGGCCGCTATCCAGTGGATACTCCACATAAGCACCCACCAAGGGGTTATTTGCGTCTACCAGTCGAGTGAAGGTGAACGAGGGCTCACCCTCAACATCAACGGTCAGGGTATTACCATCGATCATCATGGTGTGTTTGAGCGCAGAATCAAAGCCATACGAGCCATTGGCGTCAAAAACCTTATCGACCATAAATTCCCCAGTGCTGTCATTCCAGCTGGCATAACCGACCTCCAGTCCTGCCATCGCATCAGGTGTATCATCCGATTTAAGTTCCATATGCACCCATTTACCGTCGCGGATCACCACCACAAAGTCGGGCTCGTTGGGGTCATACCAGGCGCCGTTAAGTGGGTCGGTTGAGTAAACTGGCACAGGAGGTTGTATCATATTTGCTTTGTCTGCTGCGCCAGTATTGAGGTAGTAGGTCATTTCCTCACCCTGATCGCAGTTGGTATCCAATGGATAATTACAGACCTTAATGTAGTCCCGGTCAAAGCCCTTCAGGTCACTCACCGTGACTGAGCCCGACTCATCCGAATGCAGCTTGCCTGACTTAACAGAGTAAGTACCAATTTCGCTAAAGTTACTGTCACGAATTACCCGGGTAAAGGTGTCATCGTCGCTGTAATTCAGGAAGTAGTATTTTAACTCGGCCTGAAAACCGCCGTTTAGGATGAAGAAAATACGATTATCCATCCACATATAGTCAAATTGAGTTAAGGCCGTTTCAGTTTTCACGTATTTGAGCAAATAAGTAGAGAATGTGCCTGGGTCGAGTATATTGGTAAAGCTAACGCGTACATACCAATTGTTACCATCCATTGAGAGGACATCATAGCTGTTACTGGAGTTAATGACACAACTGTCAGGTGTCGCGCCTTCAGGACATTGGTATACATTACGCCGATTTACATTGTCGTAGTATAAATTGGTGGATAGGGTATTATTATTTACTGCCCAGGACTCAGTGTACTTATTCAGCTGTGAATAGGTAACACCATTTATAAAGTTGTCGAAGAAATAATTTTGCGGCAGGTTTGCCCCCTGGTAAGGAACAAAGCGCCCAAGTGCCATCGCATTATTCAGGGTGACATTTTGTTCAGGCATCATGATACCGGTGCGATGGCGGTGCGTCATTGACCACATTTTGTCTGGTTCAGTGGCCACAGCATCATTGGTGATTGCCCAGAACTGAAAACCACTTTGCAGTGATTTTAATAACCAGTAGGTGAGCGTTTGTGCTTCCATAGTGTCAGTTTTGGCAAGCATAACAACCAGATTATTCGCACTAACTTCCCAGCTGAAATCACGCTCGGTGCCATCTGGTAAGGTCGATTTACCGGTGCCATCCTGGTTGAACATCATTTTACCGGTTTGCGGAAGGTAATACTCGTTGCCGGTTTCACCCGCCATCAGGTAGTACATTTGGTCAAAGTGCCACACTCCCTGCATTTGCGCCGCAGTGGGAGTAATGGTGTTGCCACGCACAACCATAGTAAAGTCTTCCGTGTTAGATACATCCGCATTTAAAACAGTATCATCATCGGCTTTGATCTCATCACGCACGCCAGTCAGGCTGATTGCTTTGGCAAAGTCATTGTCATCGTAAATGCTAAAAGTGGCGGTTTTGTACCGTGAGTAGCAGGTATAGCTCATGCCTTCGGCATTTTTACAACTGTGTCTGGGTGAGAAAATACCGTCACCAAAAACGATACTCACTGCTCCGTCAGTCGCCTGTGTCCAGGTGATGGCACCGCTGGTGTGGTCGGTGAAGGTACCAGTTCCGTCTTCATTTAATGTCATTTCCGTAAAGTGACTACGGAAGTATCGTGTGGAGCCAATCAGATATGAACCAACAATGGAACCTTCACCATTATCAACGAGTTTGTCGTCGTTTTTGATGGATTCTTTGGTGGTATCAATCAAAGTCGGATCCGTGTCGTTGATTGTATTCGTGAGTTCATCAATGGCGCTTTGGTTTGAAACCAGTTCAAAGGTGTTGTTTACACCCGCAGGTAAAGAGAATTTGGTATCGCCGCTGCCATCGACAACCAGTTTTATTAGTGCCGATAAAGTCAGTTTCTCATTGGCATCAACACCGACCAACGCGTTGTTCAGCTCATCCGTTGTTTGCGGCACACCACCCACAGAGCGTGTGACTAGCGCATACTCCGCAGTGGTGACATTGGTGATGTTTACCCCAAAGTTCTCGCTGCTATTGACTATGCCGTCATCACCAGCCTGAGTGGCGACCGTTTCAAAGCTTTCTAGCTGCGAATAGAACTCGACATTCTCCTGGTTAGTTCCACCATTAGCCTGGATACGAATGAGCCGGTTTACGGCTGAATCATCTACATCAAGATGAATCGTGTAAATACCATCGTTATCGGCGGTCGCCGGGAAGGACTCATCGCCTACATATGCCATTAAAGAGGCATTTGCGACTGGCGCATCGGTCACTATACCGTTAAGTGTAACTGACCTTACCAAACGTTTAACTGTGAAGTTTTTCGTGGCTGTGCTGGTTGCGCCGTCGTCATCGGTCACGGTTACTGCGATGGTCATAACAGTGTCCGTGGTTACCTCGGGCGTTGTGAAGCTGACATCACTGGTTGTACTGTTGTTTAATGTGGTAGCAGGGCCTGATGTCACACTCCAGCTATAGCTGGCGATTTCGCCATCGCTGTCTGTCGCATTGGCTTTAAGCGACACAGCGGTTTTCTCCTGCGCTTCGTTATCACCAGTAATACTGACTGAGGGCGCTTGGTTTTCTACGCCAGGGTCAGGATTTGGGTTGGGTGACGGTCCACTATCGGATGACCCGCCGCATCCAGCCAGTATGGCTGTCAGGCCAGAGGCTGCCAATAATAATTTGAGACTTTTCATAAACACACCTGTTCTATTTAGCGAAATAAAATCGCCCTTCCTTTGGTTATTTAGTGAGCAGGGTAAGCATAGTTTATAAGTCGAAAAAGTGAATTTTAAATAGCCGGAAATCTCAGCAGTACTAGGGATACAGACTATTGTATGCAATTCCTTTCGGTAGGATTGAGTTTTGACTGTATTTTGTTCGGGTATGGTGGGTTTTTGCAATGATTCTTCACTGGCGGGTTGCAAAGCAATGAGATGATCATAGACTAAACCCTAACGTGTTTCGTCACGGTTTCCCTCGCTGCCTGCGAGCACAAAGACGTAATAGCAAAAGAATAATAATGAGCCTAAATTTGCCAGCTTTAAGCTACTTGTCGGGTAGTAATAACATGGCTGAGGGTTGACGAGAAATCCATGGATTTTATACAAATTGGCGAGTTTCGCCTCTATCAACAAACCAATGAGCTGATTAACGGTGAGCACAGCATCACACTGGATCCACGGCAGCTCTCATTACTGACATTTTTTATCAACAACCCCAACCGTATTATCGGGCGGGATGAATTGCAAAGCGCAATCTGGCAAGGCGCTATCGTGACGGATAATGCCATAAACAAGCTGGTGGCCAATCTGAGAAAGGTGTTTTGTGATGACCCTAAGGCACCTCAATATATCCAAACCGTGCCTAAACAAGGTTATCGCTTTATTGCGCCGATCAACTCAGGAGTGGAAGAAATCTCAGCTTCGTCAGTTCAATCGGCAAAACAAAAGCCTGCCTTATCGCGCTATCTGTTGTTGGGCGTGCTGATACTGGCCGGCTTGCTGAGCAGTCTCGTATGGCACTATAGTCGCGCACCTTCATTACAATATGGGGAGAGTCAGGCGCTGAGTCGGGTGAGTGGCGGCAAGATGTTTCCTATTGTGCTGGCATCCCAGTCTCATGTTGCTTTTTTAAATGTGACCGCGGACCAAGGGCGTAGTTTGTGGGTGGCTGACTATGATAGTGATAATCGTGCTTTACCACGGTCCGTTGACGCACCTGGTTATCATTTACAACAATTGCTCGGTAGTCAGGGCGAGTATTTGGTTTTTAAAGGCTACTATCAGCAGCGATGTGGCTGGTTTAAAGCCAGGCTGGACCTGGCAGCGCAGCAACTCGCACCGCCCTCAGAAGCATTGTATAACTGTGATCTGATTTATCATGACAGCATTTACGTTGCAGGCGAAGACCGCATATATTCATTGGCACATGAACGCCGTTTCGAACATAAAAACGACTTATATACTTTTGATTTTTCTGGCGATATCAGGAAATTACCAACCGAGCTTGAATCCTCATGGCGGTTGGCTTATTTGGATGCACATCCAGGTACTCGCGAGCTGCTGCTGACGGCACACACAATTGACGGAAACAGCAGTGTGATCACCTATGAGCCTGAGTCTGCACAGCAAGCATTACAGATTTCCCGAACCGGCCTGATGCACGGCGCGATTTGGGACCACGACCATAAGGGCATTGTATTTTCCTCTTCCAGCCCGCGAACTCAGATGTATCATCAGTCTTTTGCCGATAGCCAGCCGATTTTGCTCAGTAGCCTGAGTGATAAAATTTGCTGCAATATTGCTCGCCATAGCAATGGTAAGGACTACATCTTCACAACTTATGACAAAGACATTGAGCTGCAGTGGCTGGAAACGGGCTTTGTGCTGGATAACAGCAATGGACTGGACCGTTCCCCTCGATTAGCGCATACCGACACCGGGGTATATTTTATTTCTGATCGCTCCGGTAGCTCACAGGTGTATTATCAGCAGCCAGAAGAGCAGGCCAGGCCGCTTCCCAGATTGCCGGATCATGCACGTCTGAGGGATATGGCTTTGTCACCTGATGATGAGTTTTTGCTGATCAATCACGATAATCATGCCATGTGGCTGATCCCCACCAATGAGGCACAGCAAGGTAATACCTTATTTTTTGATGGCTATATTTATCAGCAAAGCTGGCTGAGTAATAGCTTGTTTGCGTTGTCTGTGAAGCAAAATGAGCTAAAACGAGTGCAAATTTACAATCGTCAGATGCAGCAGGTTGCGCAGCTGCCTGAAGGCTGGATAACCGCATTATCGGATCCTGCAACGCCCGAGTATGTGTATCTGACAGACATGGAACATGTGCTTTATCGCTTTCCTTTTGCCAGTATTTTGAATGGCATAGATCGGGCGCAGGGAGAAAAAATAGGGGCGCTGGAGCCATTCTCCAATCTGGAGATAGAGAATGGCATAGTGTATCTGATGACCAAAGAGTGGCACGAACTGGCCCGCTATAAACTGAGCGATGAAGGGTTACACCCTTTGTCTCGCCAGGACATAGGTTCCTATATGGGGTTTGATGTTCGTGATGGGCAAGTGATCTATGGTCGTAAAGCGGCTTTTAGAAGCGATGTATACAAGACGATAGCACGTTAACAAGAAAGCGCGTTGCCAGAAGTTGTGCAACGCGCTTTGCGACCAAAGTTTACCATCTATAGGTGTAGTTAAGTTTCACGGCGGTTTCAGAAAATACGGCCTTTTTATCGTGCCAGCCATCCTCTAAGTCATAGCCTTTGTTAATACTCAACTGATACAATTCATCTGGCGCTGGTTCATAGCGTAGTCGGCTAAAGAGTGAGAAACTGTCTGACTGGGTATTATGCTGTAATAGTGAATTCCAGGACCACTCGCTGTTAAAGGCTATATTCACTTTTAGCCGAGTATTGTACATGTTGCTCTTCTCGCCAGCCCGTTCGTAGTAGTACATATGACGGCCAAGTTGCACATATAAGTGTTTATTGGGGCGCGCGTTCAGTGTCATGCTATAGCGTGTCAGATCCGCATCAAAAAAGTCGCCTTTGACAATTCGGCCACTGGCAAAGATAGGCCGATCGCTGGCTGTTTCATAAAACACCGTCCATTGATTGTAATCATACTCACCCTCTGCAAACTGAATGTTGTCACGAAACTTGAACGGGTCTTTGAGCACTTTATTGTACATATCGTAGCTGATGTGAAAATAGTCATGAGATTTGGTTTGTATTATCAAAGGCTGTAAGAACAACTGCTGACCTTTCTTTTCACCATCAGTGTTTTCCCAGCGCTTATAATAGGTTCTGAACTGATAAAGGTTGAGGTTGTCACCCAGCCAGCCTGTTTGTGGGCGTACCCGGTAGTGACTGGTAAGGTGATAGTATTTCAGGTCTGTGCGATTCACAAACCCCATTGCCGGGTTAAAGTCCTTGCCGATATAGCGATACTTGGTGTCCAGATAAAATCGATCATTCGGCATTTTGAACGCCAAGCCATACGCTTTACTGTCACTGTCAGACAGGTCACCTGGCAGGTCGATAGACTGGTAAAAGGCGTTGGCAATCAATTGCTCTTCACCAAATACAATATCGTCAAAGCGGTAATCTATCCCACTGAGTGTTTGACTGGCACTGTCATCGGCAGTGCCATGGGTGAAGATTGCACCCAATTGATGGCGCTCGCCAATGTGTTGTTTGGCTCTGGCGACACTGAGTTGAGTGGTTTCAGCTATGTTTCCGTCGCGTTCCTGGTTGACGCTCAATACACCCAGATCGGTATTGCCAATTCGGCCTGTGAGTTTCGTGCCCCAGTTAACATCCAGCACGCCCGACTGTGGGCCCTGACCAATACGGCGCGAATAAAATGGCATGCCGTTAAAATCATTATCGTCCATTCCACCAAAACGAAATATCTGACTGTCCTGTAAAAAGAAGTCGCGCTTTTCACTGTAGTACTGACCAAAGCGGGTCATGTTCATTTCTATTTCGTCGACATCTGTGCCGGAAAAGTCGGTATTGAGCGTCAACTGACCGGTCAGGCTGGGGGTAAACCGGTAAGTGGCATCCAGCGAAGGCTCAAAGCTGCTCTCTTCCAGAGAGTCTTTGTATGCCAGACCGGGTTTCACTTCAATGCCTTTGCCCTGATTTAACTCGCGTAGTCCGGAAATTGGCGCGGTTTGTGATGCATGCCAGCCTGATGAGTTGGGGTTATTAAGGTTCCAGTATGATTGCACATAGGGACTGGAGAGTTTATGGCGCAATTGTAAACCCCAGTTTGCGGCGTCCGGGTCGAAGGACAATGACTGCATGGGAATGGCAATTTCTACCGTCCAGCCATCGTCCTGTTGTTGGGTTTTGGCGTACCACAGTGTTTTCCATTCTGCGATATATTCAGTGCCATTTACCAGGCCATCTTCTCTTACGCCCGAAGGGGTAACGTGAAACAAGTAGCCATCGGATTTATCATGGTTAGTATCAAGGATCAGGCCAAAATAGTCTTCGTTCCAGACTCGTTCCCCCTGGGTGAGAACTCTGTCCGTGATCGTGTCGAAGGGCTGCGTAATTTTAGCGGCAACATAAAAGAAGTGTTCATCATAAGCAACATACGCCGTGATCGGGTATCTTGGGGTGCCACCCACTGTGGGTCGGAATTCAACAAAATCTGTGATCACTCGTGCATTTTGCCATTCTGTGGGAGTCAGTTCACCGTCTATATCAGGTGCCACACTGAGACGTGGGATTGTGGTGTCGTTTTGCGTAAATTGCTGCCAGGGACGAATGGTCTCCGGTGATTGTTGTGCGTTACCGCAAGCTGCGTATAGAGAGCAAAGGGCTAAGCTTAGTGCGTTCAACTTGTTCATTGTTTTATCCGTTTCGTAAAAAGCTGGCTCTATTGTTGTTGAGGCGAAAACAAAAAGCGTGAGAAAGGCGCGAAATAAGGTGACAAAGTGAGGAAATTGTGTGACAAATACCTGCCTAACGTTATGAATTAAATGGTTTTAAATTTTCAGTATGTAAAAAGGACAGCTTATGCACTATCCAGCCCCTCTTATCTCAGGAAGTACCATTGCGGTTACCGCATTTTCCAGCGGCGTTGCGGCACCTTTGCATCCCCGACTTGACCTTGTCTTGGGTGATCTGGCGCTGCGTGGCTTCAAGGTACTCGAAGGGCGCTGCTTACGTGAGGATAAGTTACATGTGAGCGCATCGGTGGACAGGCGCGTGGATGAGCTGATGCAGTTTTTACTGGACGACCAGGTGGATGCAGTTATGGCGCCCTGGGGTGGAGAGATTGCGATGGATCTCTTGCCCTTGCTGGACTGGCAGGCTCTGAAGCAGGCACGACCAAAGTGGTTGATGGGGTTTTCAGATATCAGCACCGTACTCAGCGCGTTTTCCAGCAAACTGGGCTGGGCAACCTGTCATTGTACTAACCTGATGCAGTTGTCTTTGGCACAAACCGATGCACTGACGGCCGATACTTTCACCCATTTAAAAACGCCAACGGGTAAGGCGTTCACGCAGTACAGCGCGCCTTTGTATGAACAAGGTTATAGCAATTATGCGCAAGACAGTCAGGCTGTTTTTAATCTGACCGAGCCAAGTCGCTGGGAAGTATTGAATGGCGATGTACAGCATACTAAGCCGGTATCGTTTCAGGGACGCTTGATAGGAGGCTGTCTGGACACACATATGCTGATGTTTGGCTCAGAGTACTTTGATCCTCAGGCGCTGCTTGACAGACATCCGCAAGATAAACTGATCTTTTATTTTGAAAATGCGGAACAGTCTCCGACTGCTTACTATCGCGCTTTGCAGAGTCTGAGGTTACGTGGGGCGTTCGAGAATGCAGCCGGTATTCTCATTGGTCGTAACGCGGTATCTGGCAATGCCGGTAAGGCATTTGATGGGGATACTGCGGTGAAAATGGCGCTAGGTGATCTGGCGGTACCTGTTATTACAGGTGTTGATGTCTCTCATATTGCGCCTAACATGGTGCTGATCAATGGGGCACTGGCAGAGGTACGCCAGGGTGATGAACACTGGACTCTGATGCAGCATCTGCGTTAAGTATTGAGTATTAGTTTGGGACGAGTGTGGCTCGTCCCGAAAATCTGTTGCTGGTCGAAAATACTGCGGTTTTCGGTAAAAGGTCCTTCATTTCATTCATATTTTAGTTTTATGGTGCCCACGCTGATTTATTGTTTCAGGAACAAAAGGGCATTATGATAAAACATGCGTTACCGGTATTACTCATCTTTATTACGCTGATTTCTACACAGGCCTCGGCAAAAGAGCAGAGCTCTGAACAAAGTGTGGTGATGATTTCACTGGATGGGTTCCGCTGGGATTACATTGAAAAACACAAAGCAAAGAACCTGGCGGCGATTGCTGCACAAGGTGTCAGAGCCGAGTATCTTGAGCCTGTTTATCCAACCAAGACCTTCCCCAATCACCTTTCTATTATTACTGGCTTGCTGCCATCTAACCATGGCATTGTCGGCAATCATTTTTGCGATAAAAATCGTAACCAGTGCTATAAAATGGGCTATGGTCAGGATGACAGTTCCTGGCTAAAAGGGATCCCGCTTTGGAACCTGGCTGAAATGCAAGGGCTAAAAGCTGCTACCTATTTCTGGCCTGAATCAGATGCCCGCATCAATGGTATGACGCCCAGTTACTTTTACCATTACTCACAGCACAGTGATTACCAGCAGCGTATTGATCAGATAGTGCAATGGCTTAAGTTGCCAGCGCAGAAACGCCCACGCTTTGTTGCAGGTTATTTCTCGCTGGTGGATACCATGGGACATGATTTTGGCCCGGATGCGCAACAAACTTATCAGGCTGTCCAGAAGGTTGATAAGCTGGTTGGCCAGCTTGCAAGGCGCATTCAGCGCGAGGTTGAACAAGATGTAAACCTGATCATTGTATCGGATCATGGTATGGCACAGCTGGATCCGGACATGAGTTTGCAACTGTCGGATTTAGGTGTAGAACTGAGTGACTTTATCGTTAAAAACAGTGGCACTCAGGTGTGGTTATATAAAAAGCCCGAAGTCAGTGTAAACCTGGATGAGGTACGCGCTCAGCTGATGCGCAATGCTCGCGGTCGTTATGACATTATCACTGAAGAGACACTCACGAGCCGTGGTGTTACAATCAATGCAACGACTGCCGATATTGTGGTTGAAACTCAGGCACCGCGCTATTTTGCCTATGACGAAAAAGATAAACACTATGGTACTCATGGTTTTGCCATCACCGAGGATATGCACGCAACCTTTGTTGCTGTGGGCCCCGCGTTCAAGCAGGGTACAAAGGTAGGCCCGGTGAAAAACCTTGATATCTATCCTGTCGTGGCGCAGATCCTGGGTCTTGAATTATTGTCTGATATTGACGGCACGGGCGCATCTCTATTACCTGCTCTACGTCATTAATAAATAACAATAGAGGTGTCTCAGGTGGCGTATTTTTTGCCCTGATGTCACCTCTATAGTGAATTTGAACCTAGTTGGCCTTGCCTGGCTATCTTTATTCCTGAGTTACTAACAAGATAACCACAAAATCTGTGGGTAAGTTAGTCAATGTTAGCTAAATCAAAAGGATAGTAGCCTTCAGTTGGTGTGTTCAGGTCGCTTCTTGGCGCCAGTCTTATCTCGCCTGAAGGAGATACGGAGATCACTTGCTGTTCAGTCATCAGGTCTATTACGGCTTGAAGGGTCACATTGTCTGTTTTGATCCCCTGGAGTCTGAGCGCCGATACGGGCAAAGGAGCTGGATGGCAGCTTAACAGGTCTGCGAGGATTAAGCGGTACAAAAGCTTTTCTGCGCGAGTCATAGCGAATAGCCCATCAATATCATAACACAGCTATGTTAGTTCATACTGTCAGGTTCTACCATCTGGATTGTATGAAAAAGAGCCAGAACCTGGCTCATGGTCTGATAATACATGACATAATTGGATAATGTCGTTGTACATATTGCTTGTGCGATGTGGCAGTAAGATGCGTAAACCGTGACAGTTAAAAGTCGTTATAAGGCAAGCTCTACGCAGAGTGTAGATTGAAATGCATGTACTGTGCTTGGTTAAGTGCAGCGGATACGAAAATGGCCACCCTAGGGCAGCCATTTTTTCTTGCTGATTGTCAGCGTTTAAAGCGACAGATTATTTAAAATTTCATCGTCTACGCCATTTGGCAGTGTCACTTTAAGCTTAGGCGTGCGCGCCATTTCGCGTTTAATGGCAAAATTGGCTTCTTCGTTACGAGCCCAGCTACGACGTGCAATACCATTGTTCACATCGAACAGTAGCATAGACTTAAGGCGACGCTCAGCATCGCTGCTGCCGTCCAGCACCATGCCAAACCCACCGTTGATCACTTCACCCCAGCCTACGCCACCGCCGTTGTGGATAGAGACCCAGGTTGCACCACGGAAACTGTCACCAATGACATTGTGAATGGCCATGTCTGCTGTGAAGCGACTTCCGTCATAAATGTTTGAGGTTTCGCGGAACGGTGAATCAGTACCACTCACATCGTGGTGGTCACGACCCAATACAACCGGACCAATTTCGCCGCGCTCGATGGCATCGTTAAAGGCTTTGGCAATTTCCATACGACCTTGTGCGTCAGCGTACAGAATACGCGCTTGAGAGCCAACAACCAGTTTGTTTTGCTTAGCATCTTGGATCCAGGTGATGTTGTCCTGCATCTGCTGTTGGATCTCTTCAGGCGATTCCGCCATGATCTTGTTCAGCACTTCAGCTGCGATGGCATCGGTTTTGTCCAGATCGGCCGGATTGCCAGAGGCACAAACCCAACGGAATGGGCCAAAGCCGTAGTCAAAGCACATCGGGCCCAGAATATCCTGCACGTATGATGGATATTTGAAGTCGATGCCGTTTTCGGCCATCACATCGCCACCGGCACGAGATGATTCGAGTAAGAAGGCATTGCCGTAGTCAAAGAAATAAGTACCACGGGCAGTGTGCTTGTTTACCGCATCAGCATGACGCTTAAGCGTTGCCTGTACTTTTTCCTTAAAGACTTCAGGCTCTTCACGGATCAGTCTGTTTGACTCTTCAAAGCTGATGTCTGCCGGGTAGTAGCCGCCTGACCAGGGGTTATGCAGCGACGTCTGATCTGAACCCAGGTGAATGAAAATATCCTGCTCATAGAAGGTTTCCCAGACATCGACAATGTTGCCGATGTAGGCAATTGACACCACTTCTTCGTTTGCCTGTGCTGTTTTAACACGGGCAACCAGCTCATCCATGTTGTCGATGAGTTCATCTACCCAGCCTTGCTGGTGACGTTTAGTCGCAGCAGCCGGGTTCACTTCGGCACATACTGTAATACAGTTTGCAATGTTACCCGCTTTTGGCTGTGCGCCACTCATGCCGCCAAGACCGGCTGTCAGGAAGATCTTACCTTTCGGGCTGTCGCCTTTTTCAAGGACTTTACGGAACGCGTTCATCACCGTGATGGTGGTGCCATGAACAATACCCTGTGGGCCAATGTACATGAATGAACCTGCCGTCATCTGGCCATACTGAGTGACACCCAGTGCATTGAACTTTTCCCAGTCATCAGGCTTTGAATAGTTCGGGATCATCATACCATTGGTAACGACCACGCGTGGTGCGTCTTCGCTTGACGGGAACAAGCCCATAGGGTGACCAGAGTATATGTGCAGTGTCTGGTCGCTTTCCATCTCGCTCAGGTATTTCATGGCTAGCAGGTATTGAGCCCAGTTTTGGAATACCGCGCCGTTACCACCGTATGTGATCAGCTCTTCCGGGTGCTGAGCAACTGCCGGATCTAGGTTATTGTCGATCATCAGCATGATGGCAGCGGCTTGCTGACACTTGGCCGGGTAATCGCTTACCGAGCGCGCTTTAAGATCATAGTTAGGCTTAAAGCGGTACATGTAGATACGGCCAAAGCTTTTCAGTTCTTCGGCAAACTCAGCCGCCAGTTCCTGATGCCACTCTTTCGGGAAGTAGCGTAGCGCATTGCGCAGCGCCAGTTGCTTTTCGTCGGCTGATAAAATGTCTTTACGCTTCGGGGCGCGGTTGGCGTCAGCCGGGTAAGGCTTAGGCGCAGGTAACTCGCTGGGGATCCCTTGCTTAATTTGGTCCTGAAAACTCAGTGTGGTGGTCATTGTTATTTTCCCCTTAGTTAACCGTAAATGCTTGTGACTTAACCAATGTTACCATGTGATCAATGTCTGGCTTAAGCAGTCTGTCTTCTTCAAGTTTGGCGACTTTGCTGCGGATCAACGCAAAGTTTTCTTCGATCAGGTCTGAGCAGGTGTTAGGGCGTCTGAACTCAATGGCCTGGGCTGCATACATTAGCTCAATGGCAAAGATTTTATCCAGGTTACCCAGGATCTGGTTCAGTTTACGACCTGAAATACTACCCATAGATACGTGGTCTTCCTGGCCCATAGAGGTCGGTACACTGTCTGCCGATGGTGGGAAGCACAGTGATTTGTTCTCGGTAACCAGGGCTGCGGTGGTGTACTGCGGGATCATCATGCCCGAGTTGAGGCCGCCAGAGGTTGTTAATAAGCGCGGCAGACCGTGCAAGCCTTCAAGTAGCAAATAACAACGACGATCTGAAATGTTGCCCAGTTCCGCAGCGGCGATTGACGCGTAATCCAGTACCATGGCCAGAGGCTGACCGTGGAAGCTACCACCTGAGATAGCTTCTTCGCTGCTGATCACAATGGGGTTGTCCGTGACTGAGTTCATTTCAATTTCAGCCAGCTCTTTTAGATGGTTGTAGGCGTTACGAGACGCACCATGCACCTGTGGAATACAGCGCAGTGAGTACGGGTCTTGTACGCGGTCACATTCTTCGTGGTCAGCCATATTTTGAGAATCTTTAAAGAAACGGCGCATGCGCTTGGCCACTTCCAGGTTACCGGCGAAAGCACGGATCTGGTGCAGCTCTTCACGAAATGGTGACTGGCTGCCCTGCATGCCTTCAATACTCATGGCTCCGGCCAGATCCGCCAGGTCCAGCAGGTAGCGCATTTTCGTAAGCGCGGTAATGGCGTGAGACAGGATAAACTGAGTACCATTGATCAGGGCCAGACCTTCTTTCGCGTGCAGCTCCATTGGTTCAAGGCCGTGTTCTTTCAGCGCTTCGGCAGCCGGTACGATTTTGTCTCCCTGCCAGAATTCACCTTCGCCCAGTAAAGGCAGGAATAAGTGAGACAGAGGCGCGAGGTCGCCTGATGCGCCTACGGAGCCTTGCTCTGGTACGACTGGGATCAGATCCAGCTCAATGAACTTTAGCATCCGCTCAACGGTTTCCAGGCGGATACCTGAGAATCCCTGGCTCAGCGCATGGACCTTGGTGATCAACATGAGTTTAGAGATCGGTTTAGCAATTGGTTCGCCAACCCCAACGGCATGGGTGATAAGCAGGTTTTTTTGCAGCAGATTGGTTTCTTCTGGTGAGATTTGCGTGTCGCACAGCGGGCCAAAGCCTGTGTTAATACCGTACACAGCCTCGTCGGATGCGGCCATCACGTCAACATTGCTACGGCTGGTGTTGATTTTATCCAGCGCTTCCTGACACAGCTCGGCTTTAATGCTGCCATCGGCAATGCCGTTGACTGTGTCCAGGTCCAGACGATCGATACCATATCTAAACGTCATTTTATTCTCCTAAATATCATCTTGTTACATGCAGATGTTGTTTTTATCCCGCAATCCTAACTTGCTGTGGTAGTTTTATAAATGCATAATTATCGTAATTCATTCCTATATTATCGAACTAAAAAGTATCGAACTCAATGAGGTGGGTATTTAATGCAGGTACAAGACGTTGATTTAAGGTTGCTGCGGATCTTTGTCGCCATTGTGGAATGCGGTGGCTTGTCGGCTGCGGAGTCGCGTCTGAACATCGGCCGTTCAACCATTAGTTCGCACCTGTCGGACCTGGAAGTTCGTTTGGGTCTGAAACTATGCAAACGCGGGCGCAGCGGTTTTGAGCTGACCGAGCCGGGCAGGGTGACCTATCAGGCATCTTTAGAGCTATTGCAGCAATGCGAAGCGTTTGCCAGCACAGTGGCCAGCTCTAAAAACGAACTTTCAGGGCGGGTTACCATTGCCACCATAGATACTATGGTCAGCGATCCCCGTTGCGGCGTGGCACGGGCCATTTCTGCACTCAAGGCGCGCGGGGGCAATATTCAGTTTGATATCCATGTCTGTGAAGCTCGCGAAGTCGAAACCTCTGTGGTCAACGGGCGCTCTCTGGTGGGACTGGGCGTAAGTCGCCATCAGCTGCGTGGCTTGGATTATTACCCGCTGCACAATGAGTACAACTATTTATATTGTGCGCAGGGGCATCCCTTGTTTCGTTTGGTGGAAAGTGATTTGGTGGAAAATGACCAGAGTAAATCCGGGAGGAATAACGCCGAGTTGGAAGCATTACTTGCCGAGGCTGAGGTGATCACCAGTAACTACCTACGCGATAAAGAGGTGCGTAATGATGGCCTCAACTATCAAAACAGCGCCATTGCCTATCATGACGAAGGCATTGCTCACCTAATTCTCTCCGGCGAGTTTATCGGTTACCTGCCCGAGCACTACGCCAGCTACTGGGTTGATAAAGGCATGTTCAGAGCCATACAACCAGAAAAATACGCCTATCAGATCCCTGTGATGCTGATCACCTCAAAAAGCAATACAGCTTCGCCCTTAGCTGAGGCGTTAATCGAAGAAATAAAGCGGGTGCATGCAAATTAGCATGGTGTACAAAAAACAATGCCAGTCAGTTTTGTTGACTGGCATTAGTCTAATAGTCGGTTTAAGAGGTTTTAGGTTTTTGCGTATGGTTTTGTCTTGTTGATAAAATCATCATAGTAAGTAAAGTTCCGCTGCATAGCGCATATGCAATATAAACCAATCCTTCGAAATTATCGTAAATGATTGTCCAAGACTTCATTTCAAAGTAGGACCAAGCGATGTTTTCCAACAATGCTAGCAGGTTAACGAGCACCAGGTAGAGATAAATCCAATGGAACACTCCGTCAAAGTGAGTCAATTCAATTTGTTTGGACTTTGAAATCATTCGAGAAACTTGAACTCGAAATATCAGCAGTAGTGCAATTGACAAACTAACAATTAATTGGACCCCATAAATAATAGTTCCTTGCAATAACTTATTTTCACTGGGTGTGATGTAGTTAATAAAGCCCTCAGAGAAGGCAATATAACTTGAGCCCGTGAGCACCAGTATAAAACTAGATATGTGGGTCATATTGATGTCTCGAGTGAAAACCCCGAAAACTAGAGATAAGCCTAACAGAGCTACATACATGGGTGTAACCAAAAGCGGATCCCACAGTTGTATGTAAAAAAAAGCTACCGAAATAATACTGAGCAAAATCAAATTAGAGAGTTTCATAACCTACCCTTGTGAGCTTTCTTCTGTATATTTTGGAGGAATATCAAGGCGCGCAACTCTAGGTGGTTTGAATGGCGTACCGCCACCCGATATTGTACTGCAGATATTATTGTCTATCGTGTTAAGGAACACGCATTTCATAGCTGGCTTTTTTGATCCGGTGCCGCCTGTAACTAATGAGCTAGTACCATTGTTTAGTTCTGTGACAGTTTGAGTTCCGAGTCCATCGGGTCGGTAGAGTCCGCAACCCACCACAAACTTTTTTTGCCCACACGTTAAGCTTTTACCAATACTCAGTTCTTGGCTCATACCCTGGCCAGTTAGTTTTACCAGAGAAGCCAATTTAGTTAGAAGTGTGAGTGGGCGTATCTTTTTCATTTTTCGTCATCCTGTAACTTTGACGCATCGTGACGGTTTAAACTGTCACTAATTTGCCTGATTTCATTGAGTAAAGAGCGTGTATCTATTTTGCACAGCATCAGCCAGCGAAACAGCTGCTTGGATTTGATGTCACTGACACCCTGCTCATAGTTACTGATTGTCTTACGGTCGCACTCTAACTTTTTGGCCATCAGCTCCTGGGATATGCCGGCGTTTTTCCTCATTGCCTTTAAATCATCGCCATCAATCACGTCCTTTTTTCCTTTTTTATTGTAATGCGGAGACTTTTCCACATTCGAACGAACATAATCTTAACAAGAAGGTCGCAATGTTAATACAAAAAGGGAACATGTCAAACTGACGCAAGTTAGAGATATCAAGTTATCTCGTTGCAATAGCAACACTAACAGCCGTGCGGGACTGTGAGTTACACGATATTTCTTAACGTTAAAAAGGTCAACAGGGTGTTTACATTAGTTGCGATTTTTCTGACAGTTGAAACCAAGGATACACCTGAAACGGTATTTTTCAGGTGTACTCTTTTAATAAATCAGGTCAGCACTTGGGCAAGCTGACCCTCAAGCGTATAAAAGGATTCGGCGATGAAAAATGATGCGTTTGCCAGAAAACAGCGGATTGATAAATTGATGGGACGATTGCAATGTAACCTGCGACAATTAAGGTATAAAAATAAGCTCTCACAGGCACAGCTGGCAGCCAAACTGAATGTTGACCAATCCACCATCAGCAATTTTGAATCGGGCCGCTCTGTCATGACTATAGAGCAGGTATACGAGCTATATCTGATGTTTGGAGAAGATTTTTCCTGTCCGGATATGCTGTTCGCACAAGCCAAACCGGCAGAAAAAAATGAGGCGGAGTGGCTTCAGGATTAGAGGTGATACCAGAGCACCTCTTTAAGCGAGTCATCTCAGCCTTGCTTTTATATGCCTTATATTGGGTGCGTTAAGTATTGGACTATGTAAACGTCAACTATGTGCGCGATATTACCCGGTTTTCACACTTCGCCTTGCTTCTGGCCTGGTATTCTTACTGCGCGCTCGCCAAAGCTGATCAAGTTTAGCCGGAAGTGCGAGCAAGGCTACAAAGCTGGCGCATACCAACAGATCCCAGTACCAATGTGCAGTGGTGTATTCATGGCTCCATGGCAACAGGAAGTAAATGACTACGCAGTGAAAGGCGAATACGGGCAGGGCGTGCTGCCCGATAAATACCGGGTATCTTAGTGTAAAGAGCCAGGAAAAACGACGGATTAAGTGCATTATCAGATAGACGCTCAACAGTAGATTAAACTGATAGAGTAAGGAGGCGCTGCCGTGGCCACCATAATAGGGCCGCATTAATTGTGGATAGCCATGCTTCAGCAGTAAAAAAAAGCCTATACCGCTCAACAGCAACACCCGTACCGCAGGTGTAAACGTAAAGGTGTGGCCTTTATCAAACTTCAGATAGCTCAGCACAACCCCCATAAAAAAGTAAATCTGCCAGGCGAAAGGATCAAAGTGACTGACGTTTAGCTTGATATCGCTAAACACCAGGCTAAATGGTGTCGTTAAAAATTCTGCCGTGACGAACTGGGCCAGCAACCAGACCAACAAGGAAGCCGTCACGACATACATCAGTTTACCTCGCTTTAGGGCCTCAATTGTAAAAGGCAGAAATATCATGGGCACCAGATAGAGGATCAGGATATCGTGAAAGCCCGGGTGTTCGAGCAGCAACATGGCCGATAAGGCGCTGTGTACTGGATTACTAAACCAGTTAGCTGCATTAAAAAAACCCGACCAGTGCGTGACATACAAAGGAAATAAGAGGACCAGTGAAAAGCAAATCAGGATGGCACTCAAATGAAATCCATAAATCACCAGACAACGCCGCCACACTTTACGTCGCAACTCGGTGCGATTTTTTGCCAGCCGACCATACACCAGATAAGCAACAAACCCGGATAAAAACACAAACCCCTCAGCCGCCGAGACAAACCCCAGCGGAGTGCGGGTAAATTGCGTGACAAAACTGCCAAACAAGTGGTTGCAGGCAATAATGATAAGCAGCCAGCCTCTCAGGCCATCATAGCTTAAATCTCGGCTCATGTTCTCTCCTTAAACCTCAATGACACCATAGGTAAATGGGGAGATTAATTTGCCGATTTACAGGTTGGATATCATTGGCTAGCGATATATTTATTTTTAGGTACAAAACTTATCGTATGGGCCAGCAAAGCACAATTGAGATTCTTTAATATGCCTGCCAGTATTGGGTGAAAATGCGTTGCTAGGCTGCAAACATAATCTCAATACACAATTTGAGAACCTATGTTTTACATTGCAGTGATTTGCCTGGGTAGGCATGATCTCCAATTCAAAGAATAGCTATTTGAGGTGTCCTCAATGGCCTATACCAATTTCACTTAATACCTGTTTAATTTGAAGGAGCAAATATGACGCTAACGGTGTTAAAAATTTCTCATTTAGAACCTAATACCTTAGCCATAGGCTCTCAAATTTTCGCCGCGCCTACATATATGTAGGTGCCTCAGCGATATCGGGACGTGAGAGCGGTGTTATCGACGATATTTTCTCGCCTTAAAATAGAACGCTTAATTAAGCAATTTGGTATTAGGTTTACTGCATTGAGCCGAAAATGGAAAGTATGTATGCAATATAGTGTTGCTCGTCACTGAGTGGCTATTTATTGGATTGGTGGATGGTAATTAGCCTGTTTTTCCAACAGCCAGGGCAACAGTCGTAAGCCAGTCTTGGTTATCAATAAATGATTTAGTGGATTACAGGCGTGGAAGCACTTCAAAGCAGGGAAGCCACAAAGTGTAGCTCCCGATGTTGTTGATTAGTTTTTACATGGCTTTGTTGTTAGTTCGTAGTTTTCATTTTCTGTTTTTACGTACTCGCCATTTTCCTGCTTGATATCGTAAAGTGTGATTGTACATTGTTTTTTGCCATCTATTTTGTCCACATAATATTGTGCTTCATAGTTATGGCCAGCAAGTGGCGTAAAGCTGACTTCTTTCACACAGTATCTGTAGCCATCGATAGGTGTATTCGCACCAGTAACCCAGACGCCCGCAAAATAAAATGAAATAGGTACATTTGCTTCAACTTTTAACTCGGTTTGTTGCTTTTCGTGAACCTCTGAGCGGTACATTGGCATGCCAATCACACGGCCAGCCTGGCGGTCTGCTAGTAAGTTGGCCTTTACTCCCGGAATGGCTATCTCCCCACCATAGATAAAGTTGTGATTAATACACCCCTCCGTTTCATCAATCCATACCGACATGTTGCCGCTATCAAGAGAAACTACGCGAAGTGATGCGGTTTCTTTGTCTGGGGCAACCGTATATCCGACTGTTGTGCAGCCTGATAATGCTGCAGCAATTAGCATACTGGCGGCTATTTTTCTTTTCATTTGTTTATTCCTGTAGCTTTAAAGGGACGTTCATCGAGTGAATAATTTTTGTTAACGGAGCCTGCGAAGTATATATTTAATTATTGCAATTAAGCATAGTTATCCAGTACTGAGTTCTATCAGTGTGCTGCTACCCTTTTTGGCTAGTATCTTTGCTATCCTCAACGTTTTTTCTGCAGGCAGTGGGTGAGTTGAGGAGGCTGATAGTTGTTGGTTGTAAGTCTGTAATGCCTTCCAGATCATCTATAGAGCCAATATCATAAGTCGCGCAGCTGAGATTTTTGATGCGATTAATATCGCAGACCGTACCGCCGGGTGAATAGAGGTAAGTCAGTGAGATCCAAGTGTGTAAATTAGAATCGCTCTAGCTCGAGGCGTGTACATCTGGTGTAGCGTGAGCCGTGAAGTTAGCGCGAAAACCACTAATAGATCTGGTCGCATTTCTTAGCTGAGCCGTTTTCACCGCAGCCAACATCGACTATATCCAGGTCTGAAAACATAGCAACAGAGAGTGTTTCGTCGCGTCGACTCCAGTATCGCAAGTAGCTCCTTACCAAAATGGTACCGAATTCAACACTATCGAATACTTGGTCTTTTTCTGAGTCACCGACGGACGTCAGGGAGATTATCTCAATAAGTACTTACGGAGCACTTTTAACACCCAGTCCCGATGCTTGAGTACAAAGCGGTTTTTAGGTAACCAGCTGCTAGAATACAGAACCGTTTTGGCTTTTGAAAAGGTTAAAAAGCCTTCGTAACCATGGTAATGGCCCATACCCGAGTGGCCTATGCCACCAAAGGGGGCATCGTCGGCAACTACATGCATTGTGGTATCATTAATACTCACTCCGCCACTGTGGGTGTGGGTGATCAGGCGCTCAATCAGTGCTGAATTATTTGACATAATGTACAGTGCCAGCGGACGATGCCTTGCCGTGATGTAGGATATTACCTCATCCAATGTGTCGTAGGTCATAACAGGTAACAAGGAGCCGAAAATCTCTTCTTTTAAAACTGCCATGTCGTCAGAAAGGTTGGTCAGCAGATGAGGGTGAACGCGTTTGCCATCCCCCGGCTCGGGCTGTTTAACGGCGTGCACTAAGGCCCCTTTGGCTTTAGCGTCATCCAGCAGTTGTAATAAGCGAGTATGTTGGCGCTGTGAAATGATATGACTTTGCTGATTCTTGTTAGCGCTTTGCAGGTGGTACTCGGTATAGCGGGCGATAAAAGTATCAATGAATGAATCGAGGCGTGAGGTGGGTACAAAAACGTAATCTGGGGCCACGCAGATCTGTCCGGAGTTTATTGACTTGCCCATAATCACCGCATCTACGGCGACTTTCATATCTATGTCCTGATCGATAATGGTTGGCGACTTTCCGCCAAGCTCGAGCGTGATCGGGGTCAGGTTGTCTGCGGCAGCTTTCGCGACCAACTTGCCCACCGAGGTTGAACCGGTAAAGATCAGGTGATCGAATGGCAGGGCGGTGAAAGCAGCGCCAATGTCTGCGTCGCCTTCCACCAGGTGAACGTGATCGCTAATGTCGTCCAGTACAGTGCGAAGCACCTGATTTGCAGCGGGCGTAAACTCACTCATTTTGATCATTACACGGTTCCCTGCGGCCAGAGCTTGAACTGTGGGGCCCAGCGCAAGGTAAAATGGGAAGTTCCAGGGGGTGACAACACCCACCACGCCCAAAGGCTGATAATGCACTTTCACTTTGGAAGGAGCAAGCATGAGCCCGGCATGACGCTTTGCTGGTTGCATCCATTTTTTCAGATGTTTAATGGCATAATTAATGGTTGCTATGGTTGGCATTATGTCAGCAAAAAACGTATCGAACTCACTGCGATAGCCATAATCTTCGGATAAAGCCTGGTAAATCTGTTGTTCATGATTGACGAGTGCTCGTTTGAGCTTTTTGAGCACAGCAACGCGCTGCGCATAGTCGGGTGCCGGATCACGGCTGTAAGCCGACCGCATTGCCTGAAAATTCATCTCCAGTAATGTGTGCTCAGATACTGTGCTCATGTTCGTCATGGTTGTAGGCCTTGTTTTGGCGATTTTTGCAAAGTGATTTACATGATAATAACGCTGATACAAAGATGTGGGAATAAAAGTGCTAAAATGGGCCAAAATAAATCATTCCGGTTTTTAGGGTAACTGTATTCCTAAAGAGACAAGTCAGCTCGCGCCTTGGTGGGTTTAATATACCGCTCACGAATTGGTGCTAGTTTATATGTGACAGGCACGTCTGCAAACCATGCACTGAGGGAGGGAAAATGATTATAAATCGACTATTTACCAACGTTTGTACAACCAACCTGACTGAATCCCGTGATTTTTACACGTCGTTGTTCGCGTTTGATATCAGGTATGATAGTGATTGGTTTATTCATCTGGTATCACAGGAATCGGGCCTTGAACTCGGGATCATTTTAAAGTCTCACCCCATCGTGCCGGAGCAAGCACAACAAAGCTCGTCTGGCATGTACCTGACTTTTGTCGTGGACAAGGTTAACTCTATCTATGATAGAGCAAAGGTGCTTGGTTATGAGGTAGTTCAGACTCCTGAGGCAACAGAGTATGGGCAAATGCGATTGTTACTTTTAGCTCCTGAAGGAACGCTCTGTGATATCTCATCGCCAATTGAAGCGTACTAGGTATGTCAACAAATAGGCCGATTTTGCCTGCTACCCTGAACGAAATGGTTAAACAGTGCGTATTGTAGGGGTGAATACAAATACAGGAGTAGAGTGTTGAACAACAAATCGCGACGAGTTCCATCCAGTCGCCTGAGCAGGCTGGCACACTTTGGCGGGCTGGCAGGAAAGGTGGCATCCAATGTCATGATTGCCGGTGCCAAACAAGCCTTGAGTGGGCAAAAAACAAGCCGTTCGGAATTATTACTCCAGCCAGGCAACATACAGGCCGTTGCTGACAAATTGTCCCACTTGCGCGGTGCGGCAATGAAGCTGGGTCAACTGCTATCTATGGACGCTGGTGAATTGTTACCTGCCGAGTTATCTGCGTTACTTGAGCGACTGAGAGCGGATGCCGCGCCTATGCCCCATAAACAATTGGTTACGACGTTTGAAAAAGAACTCGGCCCTGATTGGTTGGATAAATTCAGCCATGTTGACTTGAACAGTTTTGCCCGTGCGTCAATAGGGCAGGTACACAAGGCGACCTCTGAGCAGGGTCAGGCACTGGCCATCAAAGTGCAGTATCCAGGTGTTGCTGACAGCATTCACAGTGATGTAGATAATGTTGTGAGCCTGATTAAACTGTCTGGTTTGTTGCCAAAAACCCTAAACATAGCGCCTCTCGTTGAAGAAGCTAAAGTACAACTACTGGCTGAGACTGACTATCTGCAAGAAGCCAAGTCACTCGCAGCGTTTGCAAAGGCGCTGGCACATAATCCACACTTTAAAGTACCAAACAACTATCCCGCCCTGAGTACTCAGCATTTACTGACCATGGAGTTTGTTGAGGGGCAACCCCTGGAAGACATGGCATCTTTGCCGCAGAAAAGCCGGGATGAACTGGCTTTTCGCTTAATTGAGTTGTTTTTCACTGAGATGTTTGAGCTGGGTATGATCCAGACTGATCCGAATCTGGCAAATTATCAATACAATCCAGGCACAGGGCAGATTATTCTGCTCGATTTCGGTGCAACCAGAGCTATTTCGCCGGCACTGAGTCAGGGTTATAAAGCATTGCTTTTGGCTGGTGCTGAAGGCGACTTCCAGGCCTTAAAAGAGGCGGCCTGTGATATCGGATATTTTTCTCAGGATATAGACCCGAATTATCAACAAGCGGTGTTGTCATTGTTTGAGCTGGCAATTTCGCCGTTGCGCGCCGAAGCGCCGTTTGATTTTGTCGCCAGTGGGCTCGCAAAGCAGATCAGTGAACAGGGCAGACAATTGAGCATGCAGTCAAGACAGTGGCACACGCCACCGGTGGATGCTCTGTTTATCCATCGGAAATTGGCAGGATTGTATCTGATTGCTGCCAGGCTGAAGGCTCGGGTTGATCTTCGACCTTTGCTGAGCGAGTTGAACCGCTAACTCAGTTAGGCTTATTGTTTGCAGGTTGTTTTTAATAAAGAAACAATTGAGTCTGCTGTATGGATATTTTATAGTGCGCACTTTTACAATAAAGAGAACTATTATGATCAAACGGATATTGGGAGCGACCCTGTTGGCGGCCTCTTTTGCTTCTTCGGCAGTAACAGATATCGGGCTTGGCACGCTGACAGGCGTTAAAGTATACGACTTTACCAGTAATAAAGAGATTCGATTGTATTTTGGCAATGATGTACAGTATGAGATGACGGGTTGTAACAAAACGGCAACCATAACGTATAGCAAACACAGCGCTGACAAAATAAACCACTTTTTGAGTATGGCATTAGCTGCGTATATGTCTGGTAAAAAAGTACGTCTGACATCTGCTTCAGATAACTGCGAAGTGAGCCTGATGTCACTTCAGGAAACGCGTTTCTAGTGTACTTCCACTAAGCCATGCACTTAACAGAGTGTGTGGCTGTTTTTAATAATGCCTTAAAAAGTCAAACCTGGCGCGGTGTCTTCCACTCTTTCACACTCCCTTCACAGCCAATAGCACATGCTGAACTCTCGATAATTAACGGAGGGACTCAGATATGGCTCTGTCACTCGAGGTTAGTGACCTTAATCACACTATAAATCTTCACAATGGCACATCGTTGGCATTATTAGATGATCTGTCGTTGCGCATTGAAGCCGGTGAACACATTGCAATTGTGGGGGCTTCAGGGTGTGGCAAGTCAACCTTGCTATCCTTATTAGCTGGCCTGACACCCGTTCAGTCCGGACAAGTATCTTACCACGCTAAAAATCAGGCGCTGAATACCACCGAAATACTCGCGCACAGCGGTTTTGTATTTCAACAGTTTCATCTGTTACCAGAGCTCAATGCCCTTGAGAATGTTGCACTGCCTTTGCAGCTCAGAGGTCATCGTGATGCTGCTCAGCAAGCAACACACTGGCTGACGCAAATGGGGCTGGAGCAGCGGCTTACGCATAACGTGACTCAGTTAAGTGGCGGTGAGCAACAAAGAGTGGCCATTGCCCGTGCCTTGTGTGTCAGACCACAGGTGCTGTTTGCGGATGAACCCACCGGCAATCTGGATGAAACCACCGCAGAGCAAGTGATTGATTTGATGCTGAGCGGCGCCAGGCAAAGCGGCACCTCTTTGCTGCTGGTAACGCACGATATGGCTCTAGCAAAGCGGGTAGATAAGGCATTTCGCCTCAGTCACGGGAGGCTGGTGTTATGTCATTAGAGCGAGCAGCAGCAAGTTACTCAGCAGGTCAGCAAAAAGTCGCGCCCGGATATGCTGTGTTTACATTTGCCCTGGTGCTTTGGCGGCAGGTTATGCAAGGCAAATACTGGCTCACGTTAGGGGCCCTGAGTATTTTGTTTTTCTATTTGTTGCTCAGCAGTTTATTGGGTCAAGGGGTAGAGCGGTTTTTGGCTCACAATCTTCAGGCTACCTTAGGTGCTGATACACAAGTGACGGTACGACGAGCCTGGCAGGAGTCAGAGTTGGCCTGGGTGCGGGCTCATAGTGAAGCTTACAGTTTACAGTCTCAATACCGCGTTACTCTGAGTCATCAGTCGCATCATCAGCCTGTGCTCCTTAAAGCCGTTGATAGCCATTATCCGCTTCAGGGCGACATTCATATTAGTCTGAGCAAAGGGCTCAATGCTCAGCGTGTTCAGCAGGGGCCATCACATGGAGAAATCTGGCTGGAACCCAGGCTGGCAGTGGCACTGGCGGTTGAATTGGGTGATACCATCATGCTGGGTGGCAGGCAATTACGTGTCTCTGCACTGTTGCAGCTTGAGCCAGACCGAATATTGGAAGGTTTTGGTAGCGATATGCGCGCCATGGTATCTGACGCCAGTTTACAGATTGAACAACTCACTCCATATTTAAGCAGAGCATTGATGTTGCACTCTCGCTTGCCTGAAGCGGAAATTGTCCGATTTCAATCAGGCTCTCCTACCGCGCAGATAATTAGCAAGTCTCTCAATAACTACCCACTCGCAAAGGTCTGGGAGCGGGTGCAGAATTTTCTCGGGCTACTGAGTTTGATCATCGTATTATTGAGTGTATTGATCCTGTGGTTGTGTAGCCAGGTACAAATTCAGCCACTTAAGAGAAGCGTATCTGTTTTACTGGCCTGCGGCATGTCACGACGCATGTTACCAGTGCTGGCAGTTATGGCGGGCGCGATGATCTTAATGCTGAGTTTGTTACCAGCGCTCATCTTGTCGTTACTGGCAAGCTATGGGGTTAGCCATATCGCGCAGGCATATATTGACGGGTTTAGCCTGCAATGGCAGTGGCAAGATTTACTGGCTGCCTGCGCCTTGGCCACGGTTGTGTATGTTTTTATCGCGTTACCTGTGTGGCTGTCTTTGCTGCAGGGGGACATTCGTTTGCTTCTGGAGCAACGTACCGAGCCTAAGCGCTGGCGTTGGCTGGCCATGCTAAGTCCTGTGGGTCTGCTGGTGGCCCTGGTGGTTAATTATACCGACAACTGGTTGCTTAGTGGCATGTTGCTAAGTGGACTAGGAGTGTGTGTTTTGCTGGTGCTTTTCGTCACCTGGCTGGTGCTCAGGTTTGGTGGTTATTTGTTGCCAAATTCCTGGGTGTTGTCCAGGTTTAGTCTGTTGCTGTTACGCAAGCGCATGTCGGTTAAGCTGGTACAGATCACTGCACTGGGTCTGAGCGTCACCTTATTGCTGCTGTGCATCAACATGGGGAGAGATGTGACCAACATGCTGTCACAGTATCTCTATCAGAATCAGGGTAATGTGTTTGTCAGCCGCGCAAATGATGAGCAAAAAGCGGCGCTAGAATCTTTTGTAGGTCGTTATCAGGGCCACATTAAAGAGATGAAGCCCTTTCAGTTGGCGCAAGTAACGCATATCAACGGTATAGCAATATTAAATCGGGATGTTCAGCCCAGTGACACGCTGCGTCGTCTGGAGCAGCCTGTAAACCTACACTGGCAAGCACAAACGCCCGACAATGTTCGGATCACACAGGGAGGATGGCCCGCTGTATTTGCCCAGACTGGCGTATCAGTCGACCAGGAGGTATTTGAAGATTTAGCGCTCTCAATGGGTGATACGGTTCAGCTCGTCGTTGGTAGCGAACCTGTTGAAGTCACTGTCGCTGCCGTTCATCGGCATAAACCAGGTAGCAGCTCAGTGACATTCTGGTTTGTGTTACAGCAAAGCAGCCCCCCCAGTTCCGCAGAGCCCGTTTATCATATGGGCAGTATTGAGCTGAATGCGCAAGGCGTAGCGGCAATCGGCGAGTTGTGGCGTGCACACCCTCAATTGCGCCTCGTCACTGTGGATGCGTTGTTAGAGAAAATCCGTGCACAGGTACAGGCATTAATCACACTGGTGATGAGTTACGCTGCTTTTATTGTGTTGCTCAGCAATTTGCTGATGGTAGCAGCTATCCAGACCCATATGAAAAAAGACCAGATCCGCAATGGACTGCTGCTGAGCTTTGGGTTGTCACCAATACAAGGTCTGAAGATCCTCTTGTTTGAGTGGCTAACGGTGACCTTGATCCCCGCTTTATGCGCCGTTGGTGCAATCTACAGCTTTATAGATGCATTTTATAAACAGAATTTGGCCATGTCTTACCAGGGCAGCCTGATACTGATGCTTGCCGAGGCGCTCGCTATTGCGCTGGTGGTTGCAATCAGTGGTATTTTACTCAGTCGTAAACAATTGCGCAGCAGCGCTATGGAACTACTGAATGAAGGGGGCTAACCGCGGCTATGACAAAAAGGTGAACGAAGGGTGAAAAAGTGCAAGCAAACCAGGGGGAGCCCCACATTTAGGTACACATATTGACAGTTCGCTACAGGGTTAAACAACCTTGAATAAGCATTCTACAGAATCGAGCAAGGCATTCATCTAGCCTTAAGTCTCCTCATAAGGACCAGCCCGGGTTGTCTGGGCTGGAAGACAATCAAATGGAAAAGGACGAAGGTATGCTTGACTTGATGGGTAAGAGAATGACGGGGTGGAAGCCTCTGAGCGTAGTGAGTGCAGCTTTACTCATGGCTGGTTGCGGTAATAGTAATGATGACCATGTGCTTGCTAAGCATCGGGGTGTGTGGGTGCAACAGGGCACGGGTAATCTGTGGCAGTTTGATACAGATAATTTACGGCGTTTTCAGTACAACAACCATGGATGTGTACTGATTGAGACGCACCCATACAAAGATTTGGATAACCTGGATGAATATCTTAAAAGCGACAAAAGTACCCTGACGTTGACCACGCATGCGACGAATGACTGGGTGTTTACAAAACAATCAGAAATGCGTGAGCAGTGCAAACCGAAGCAACGCCTCAGCGGTGACGACCCCATAACCAACTTTGAGTACTTCTGGCACACATTTAATGACTATTATGCGTTTTTTGAACTCAGAGAAATAGACTGGCAAGCGGCATATTCCGCATATCGGCCACATATCAATGCTGATACGACGCCAGAGCAACTTGCCAAGGTGTTTGAAGCTATGCTTGAAGACTTCGATGATACACATGTATCACTGACTGATGACAAGCGCTTTGAGATCTCAGGAGAAGGCGCGACAGAGTTGTATGAAGATTTAGCCTGGCTTATGCAGCAACGCCATGGAGACGACTGGGAGGCGCACATGGATCAGGCCTACAATAACCAATTAAGTGCATTCGCTGAAATAACGAATTTGTATGTGTTGGATAAAAAACTAACCCGATATGAAAGCAGCAATGCGCTAGGCTGGGGCAAACTGGATGGTAATCTGGGCTATATTCGTATAGACCGTGAGGCCGCGATGCTGGCCAGTGAAGAAACTGAAGCAGACAGTTTCTTTGATGTCATTCCACAGGCAAAGCAAGATATCGAAGACACCCAAACGTTAATGCGCAAAGTGATGAAAGACCTGGCTGACAGCGATGGCATCATCATTGACCTGCGGGTTAACGATGGCGGATTCGATGGTGTGTCATTAGAAATCGCACGGTTTTTTAATGATAAAGAGCGGACGGTGGCATACAAGCAAATCCTCAATGGCGATTATCAGCAGGAGAAGCAGACTTTAACGCTTAAAGCTGCGCCGGACCAGGCTTATACTAAACCCGTTTATGTGCTGACCGGTGAGTTGGCTTACAGCGCAGGCGAAGTATTAACTCAAACCCTCAAATCTTTAGAGCATGTAACGCTAGTCGGCGGGGCAACAAACGGCGCTGTATCTGATGCATTGGATTTTACACTGCCAAATGGATGGACCGGCTCGTTGAGCCACCAAACCTATTCCGATCTCAATAATCAGGTGCTTGAAGTCGCTGGAGTGGCGCCTGATCTCGCAGTACCCGTCTACACGACAAAAGAAGTTGAATGGTCGTCTGATAACGTACTCGATTATGCCATTCAGGCATTGGGGGCAACGCCCAGCCGGGGTTTCGATTTAACCTCAGTTGACCAGGCGTTTACGCAGGAAATAGCGGATATGGACATTCCAGGGGTTGCTGTGGCGGTCATTAAAGATGGTCAGATCATTTTCGAAAAAGGCTACGGAATCGCAAATTTAGAGACCAATCAGCCTATGACAGTTCATGCGCCAATGAATGTAGGCTCAACCAGTAAAGCGGTGATGGGAACAGGGTTCATGCAGTTAATAGAGCAAGGCCTGCTTAGCTTGGATACGCCGCTGGCGCAAATGAACTTGCCGTTTGAGCTGACGCACCCGAATGCAGAGCGTGATATCACTCTACGCCACTTAGTAACGCATACTTCAGGTATCAGTGATACACAGCTATACAATTGCAGCTACTACATCCACGGCACCAACCTGTCTTTGTATGCGCAGGGAGGACATGAGTTATGTGAAGAAACTACACTGACGGATGCTACTGAGTTCTACCAGGCATATTTACTGCCAGGTGGGCAGTACTTCACGGACGATGTTTATATTGGTGAAGGGAGTGTGCCTGCGGGCAGCATTCATAGTTACAGTAATGTCGGTGCTGGTCTGGCGGGATATGCTGTCGAACATCTGCTCGATATCAGTCTGGTGGAGCAGATGAAGCAAAACTTATTTGTGCCTTTGGGGATGAGCAATACCCATTGGGATCACACTCAGTTGTCAGAAGAAAATCCGAAAACGCCGCAATATACCATAGACAGTGAAGGGGTCGCACGATACGTGCCTGAGTTCAGCTATCCGACTTTCTTTGACGGAGATCTGAATTCGTCTGCTCATGACCTGGCTCGTTTGTTAATTGCTATCAGTCAGGGCGGCACACTGGATAATGTCAGGGTGTTGAGTGAGCAAAGTGTTGCAACTATGCTGTCTGTACAAACAGACGTACCAACCTACTGGATGGATACACAAGGGCTCTTTTGGTTTTGGCAAGGTCCATTTGTGGGCCATGACGGGGGAGATCCGGGCACCCATACTATCATGACCTATAACCCCTACACCAAAACGGGGATTGTGGCACTGTCGAATGCTGAAGACGGTCACTATGGAGATGGCTCAAACATGCTGCGTTTACAGACCCACCTGGCAGCGTTTTATCGCGCCGGTGTTGCACACGAGGAGTAGTAACCGTTTTACTTAATTAAGTAAATTGGTATAACGCACAATAGTGATACATGAATAAGGAGGGCCCATGCCTTCCTTATTGCTACAACAGGGTAAACCCTTGTGGTGCTTTTGGCGCTTCAAACTGATACAGGTTGACATAAATGATCACCGGTTTTTTCTGACCCGGATAACTGAGCTGATACTTATCCAACATACCACCGCCAAATGGCATAGACTGATCTTCAAACGGACAGCAGCTGCCAAGTCGTTTTACCTGCACAGGCTCACCATTGGGGCCAGTCAGGCTCTGAAAATACTCTATATGACTGCCTTCATACTTAGAACCACGTAAAAAGCCCCCAAGTTTGACAGGCTTATGGGTGGTATAGCCATATTCAGGATCGTTTGCAGTAAATGCAGCCTCTCCTTGAATACCGGGCTCGGGAGTGGTGCTCTGACAACCGCTTAACAGTGCGAAAAAGATAATGAGGAGTGTGTATTTCATACCAGGTTTCCTGTGGTGATTTTATAGACGTTGTTATTGATTGTATTGCCAAATGCTTCAAAACTGAGTGTACCAATTTGTTTTGCACCAAGCCGCCGGTAAAACTGATTTGCTGCGTTTTCAGTCCAGGTGTAAAGCCACATAGGCGTGCCAAATTGCCTTGCCGTGTGCTGTAGCAAGGCACGTCCTACACCTGTGCCCTGACAAGACTTATGCACATAGAGCTTGTCGATTTCGTAGCCATTGTGTGGTGTCTGATAGCTGCTGGCCAGGTTAAGCAGGACAAAGCCTTGTAACAAACCGCCTTTTGTACCAATAAGTAGCCGGTGATCTGGTTGTCCGAGCAATGACTGAAAATAGGGCACTGTGAAAGTGCTGTTCACGTATTCAAGGTACTCTGTTTGGAGCCCGTCCGTGGCATAAGTGTCCAGCCAAACCTCAGCAGACAGCTGGGCCAAATTCTGACAGTCCTGTGCTGTTGCATTGCGGATAAGCAGGGGTAGTTCGTTATTTTTATTCATCAGCGCTTATCCCGCTCTAACTGATTGTTGGGTAATAACCAAACGCTTAGCACAATCAGGGACAGGTTGGTGGTTACCGGGTTAAATGCTTCAAAAAGAATTACAGGTTGCAGAACAGCAACTGCCAGTAGTAAACCAATTAATGCGATTATATTCAGATAGATAATAGTAGGTATTTGATACCAGATAAAAAACACAAAGGCCCAGATTATTTCTCCTATGCCTGCAGAGCGTATCAGCAGGTGTGTTAAATCGCCTTCCAGGCCCAGACTGGAAGATATTTGCCACTCCAGTGGTGCAATGTGAAGTAATTTAGGAACTAAACCGTGATAAAACCAGGCGAAAGTGATTGTTAAACGCGCTAACTGAGTAATCGGCATTGGTAGTAACGTTATAAGATTCATATAGATATATTACCCAGTGTATGTATTTGTAACGAAATTTAAAGTAGTTTGTACCAACATTACTGCGCAGGAAGCGATTCAAGTGGATATTAAAAAGTTACAAATCGGCGTCTGGCTTGTCTTTTTTCTCCTGTTAGTCAGTGGTTGTAGCAGGGGTCAGCCGGCAGAGCCTGTCAAAGTAGAGGATTCTGGCAGTGACTTACAGCAATACGTGGATCATTTGCTTGTGGGTTTAGTATCGGACTTTATTCCTGGCGTGAGCGTTTATGTTGAAACGCCGAATGGGGGATATGCTGCCAGCGCAGGGTATGCAGATCTGGATACATTGAGCACGATGACGGGCGAGAGCCGGATCCCTAATGGGAGTGCAGGAAAAAAGCTGGTGGGTTTGCTGGCGGCCATACTGGACGATAAACAGTTACTTAGTCTCGATGAGCCCGTATTGCCCTGGGTACCCGAAGATATGGCAGGTCGCATTCAGCATCTTGAATTCATGACATTGCGTCAGCTGCTTAATCACAGCGCAGGGATAGTTGAATACAATGATGTGGGGGAGCTGGATTTTATTCGGGCGCAACTTGCAGACAAAGTACATCGTAAAGGCAACCGGTTTGCACTGCAGTTTGTTTTGGATCAGTCACCTTATTTTGAACCGGGTGAGGGTTTTGCCTATTCAAATTCCGGCTATGTACTGGCAGGTATGGTGATCGAAAACAAGCTAAAACAGCCTCTTGGTCGGCTACTGCACGAGCATGTGCTTGAGCCGCTAGGTTTAACTGAAACCTTTGTTAAAGGGCATGACAGTGCGGCTGATGACGTTGCATCTGGCTATTTTTTCAATATGGATGAGCCTGATTTTGTGCTGCCATACCGGCAGCGATACAACACTAAACAGCTGATTGTGAATACGGCATTAGCAGATGCGCCGATTGCAGCAAGTGCAAGGGACATGGCCAAGCTACTTAAAGCCATTATTGTTAAAGTGCAGCCTGTTAATGAACGCATTTATCGTAATATGGTCGGCGAAGAGTCTCTGCATACGGCCCGTTGGTTGCCGAGCTTTATGGATGGGGCTTTGTATTATGGTTTAGGGGTGATGGTTGAAAAGCATGAAGACGGCGTTTTATATCATCATGGCGGCAATGAGTTTGGTTATATTACACAAAGTGTTTATCTGGCTGAGCAAGACGTGGCGATCGGGTTGATCGCCAATTGCGGTGCTCAGGATGAGTGTGATGAACCGGTTATTGCGCTGACTCAGGCACTGATCGCACGTTTTACCGCTAATAATAGCGACTAAGTGGGTTCCCCTGGGTTTCCAGCAGGTGCGCTATGCGCTGCCGGGTTTCGTCACTTTTATTCTGGCTTAGCTTAAATGTGCCTGTGATTGACTCAATTTTAATTTTGAAAAAAAACAGCTGCGAAAATAATTTTGTGATTTGATTGTCACTAAGCACTGACATATCCCAGGGGTTAACGGGCGACTCAAATTGTTTTAGCTGCTGGTGCAATGCTGAGCGCTTCTCCTCTGGATTTGTGATTTGTGTGAGTTGCCCTCGAATATGCGCTGTGGCGTAATCCCAGGTTGGCAGCGGCAGGCCTTTTACCTCACTGGGAGATAAATATGCATCCGGCCCTCTGAACAACACCTGTAGATGGGCTTTATCCAGTTGCGTAAGCGGGTTCGCTGGATTTGCATGCCCTAACAAGTGGGTTTTGTCATGGTTCAAACTCAAAGACATGTGGACAAAAGGGGTGTCAGAGTTTGGGATAACCAAGGTTGCCAGAGGGTGTTCATCTATCAATTGCCAAAGACGTTCGGTATTTTGCTCTGAAAAGGCGTTGCGTGGATAACTCATAACCAGCCCTCCAGTTTACTTTTTACGTCAGGCCACATGTCATCTGTGATCGCAAACTGGGCGGTGTTACGAAAGGCATCAGGTGCGACACGCTGATCTTTGAGTATTATTCCTTCAAACTGTGCACCCAGACGGGTAATCGCCGAGCGCGATGTCTGATTGTGTTCGTGCGTACGTAGTTGTACACGTACCAGACCCAGTGTTTCAAAAGCATGTTTTAGCAACAGATATTTTGCATGGGTATTAATGTGGCTACGTTGCCATTGCTCCCCAATAAAGGTATGGCCTATTTCAGCGCTAAGGTTAGCCTTGTGCAATCTGAATAAACGGGTACTGCCAGCCACCTCATTGCTGCGTGTGTCGATGATCACCAGCGGTAATTGAACATCGGGGTTAAACTGTGCGGTATGTTCAAACCAATAAACGAGCTTTTCAGTTGATTGGCAGTAATTGTCCAGCACCCAGGTCCATAGTGCCTTTTGCTCTCCAAAGCGACGCAAATGTGGCAGATGTTCGCGAGAGAGTGGCTCTAGTCGTACTTTGTTTGATCCCAGCGTAATTTGATTCAACATAGGTCTTTACTCCAATAACAGTGTTCGAATTAGGATCAGCTTAGTGTTTTCTGGTAGGTTATAAACAACCAGAATATTATTTTTGATTAGACCAGCAGCGTTACTTCGGAGCTGGTCGGGAGGGAAAACATGTTAACCGGCCACCCTTTGGATCAGGATTCACCTAAACATATTCAGCTGGCGGAACAGATCTGTGTCGCAATTAAACAAGGACATTTACGACCAAACGATCCGCTGCCGTCAGCCAGAAAGCTTGCTGAGTTATATGGCATTAATCGTCATACTGTGATGACCGCATTGCAAAATCTGGTGGCTCAGGGCTGGCTGTGTTCAGAGCAAAGACGCGGATACAGGGTTAATCAGGCATTGCCGATTGAGTCCAGTCAACACACAGTAAGGCCCAGAGCACCGGCCAGAGATATAAAAGCTGATTTTGCGTTATCCTTGTCTGAGGGGGAGCCCAGTGACAGAGAAAATACCCAGTATGAGTATAATTTTTCTGGCGGCCTGGCTGATCTTATGGAGTTCCCTTACGATGAGTTTCGTCGTCATTTGAGCCAGGCCTGTCGAGTAGTGAATGCCGCGCAATTACACTACGAACATTGTAGTGGTGAACCTGCTTTGAAGCTTCAGCTTCGGCATTACTTGCGTCGTGCTCGTGCTTTGGAGTGCGATGACCTACTGGTGTGCAATGGCTCTCAGGAGGCATTGTTTTTAATTGCCAAAGCCTTTATCAGAAGCAATGAGGGGGTGGCGGTGGAATCATTGGGTTACCCGCCAGCGCATCGGGCGTTTGAGGCATGCGGTGCGACACTCTATGGCATCGCTCAGGATAAAGAAGGGTTAAGTGTAGACAGCCTGCGTGCCTGCTTCGAAAAGAATCGAATTAAGCTGCTGTACTTAACGCCATTGCACCAGTACCCAACCATGGTGACCTTATCCGTTGGACGTCGTATGGCGATATATCAGCTTTGCGCAGAATACGGTGTGTTTATTATTGAAGATGATTATGACCATGAATTTCATTATCGCTGTCCTCCTTTGCAGCCAATGGCTGCAAGTGATCCTCATGGGATTGTGATTTATGTCTCTACGTTTTCAAAAATCATGTTTGCCGGCGCCAGAATGGGCTACCTGGTTGCCAGAGAGGATGTACTGAATGAACTGATTACACTTAAGCAGCTGATGAATCACAAAAATGACATCCTATTACAATTGGCTTTAGCAAACTGGATGGCCACCGGCGAGTTTGAGCGTCATTTAAGGCGTATGACCAAGCGCTATCAGGCTCGATGTGATGCGTTGGCGTCTGAACTCAGACGCTATCAGCAGTCTGGGTATTCATTGACCTTTGCCGTACCAGATGGCGGCATGGCATTTTGGGTCAATACGCACCAGGATGTATCTGGTTTGAGCGCCCGTGCTGCAGAGCTGGGGGTTTATGTTCAAACTGAAGCCGAATTCTGGCGATTTCCACAACAACATTACACTCATATCCGTCTTGGTTTTGCCGGGCAAAATGAAGAAAAAATGCGAGCAGGTCTGTTGCGCATCATCTCGTTACTTTGAATGCCGGATGATGTACGTTACATCGCTGGCATTTAGATTTCAGGTTCGGGTCACTGGCTGGGACGTTCGAATATTCGTATTGTGATTAATATATTCATTCTAAACAGAGGTTTGAAGAAAAATAATTCCTGCAATCCTAAGCATTAGCACGTCTGCAATAGATGAGTAAAATTATAACCAAAGTGTAACTTTTTTGTTTTTATTGTGTCTTTTGTTTTTTCGAATGTTGACTTATGCGCGTTAAGGAGGCTAGTTTTATTAACGAATGTTGCACTTGGTGTTTCATTTGAATATCAACTGGTTCACAATAATGATAAGGATAATAACTATGAAGACAACAATAAAAGCTTTCGCGCTCGTAGCCGGTACACTGTTTGCTGGTTCTGCCTTCTCTGCACAGGTTGTATGTGACGTTTACCCTAAATCCAATGGCAGCAGCTGGGGTAATGGCACGGCTAACTGTTCAGGCTTTGACTACTCATTCGGTAGAACAACCAATGGTCGTTATTATCTGAAAGACGTTACTAAGTCTATTCAGGAAGTACGTTGGGAAGGCGATGCGCGATGCACCGGTGGAACTAGCTGCAACGCAACGATTCGTGCGTACACCAGCAATAAAGCATCAGCACTGATCCTATACAAAGATGGCACCTGGGAAAGAACTAACACTGCAAGCGCGTTTTACGAAACAGGTCACTAGGGTATTGCCTGACATTGTCGCACTTATACGGTTTGCACCGATCAATGCGGCAATTAATTGTTTTGTCTTGTTCTACTATAGATAAGGAATATATTTATGAAAACAACAATTAAAGCATTTGCTCTTGTAGCGGGAACATTCTTTGCGGGCTCTGCATTCTCTGCACAACTGGTGTGCGATGTATACCCTAAAAGTGGCGGCCACAGTTGGGGTAACGGCACAGCAAACTGCTCAGGTATTGATTTCTCGTTCGGCAGCTCTACGGGTGGACGTTTTTACCTGAAAAATGTCACTAAACCTATCGAAGAAGTGAGCTGGAGTGGAGATGCTCGTTGCTCAGGAGGAACAAGCTGTAATGTTACCATCCGTGCATATAGCAACACGTCCGCGTCGGCATTGATCCTGTACAAAGATGGTACCTGGGAGCGCACTAATACCGCCAGTGCATACTACGAAACAGGCCATTAACAGTTGAATTGAGGCCCAGTGCTACTGGGTCTCATTCATTTGAATCTTGCTCTTCCAATACTGCTTTACCATTCTGCCAGCTAACGATAAACACCTTATGAAATTCATCCTCGCGAATACTGACAGTCTGTCCGCTCAGTAACTTTACCAGCTCCGGTGTGGTGTTACTGTGACCCGCAACCACAATGGTCCCCGAGTAGGTTTTGAGTTGCGTAGCAAAGTCAGCCAATGCCCGTGGGTCATACAATTGTACTGGCACTGAGGTCTTAGTGCTCAAAGGTGCCAGCGTCAGCCTTGTCCGGTTGTAATCTGTTGAAAATAAACGGTCCGGGTTCAAAGGGGCCAGCAAGGTTGCGAGTCTTTGTGCCCTTTGTTGGCCCTGCGGTGTGAGCTCAGGATCCTTGCCCTTCATTTTTTCTGCGTGGCGCATTAAAACAATCCGCTCTGGCTGCGCATATACAGTAACCGAAGCGAGCGTTATCAGTATCAGGAGTAGGGTTTTCATTGGATTTATTATCCTTAAAACTAAAGCCAACAGTGTGTCTAATTTTGTCCCTAATAGCAAATGGCGCCAGCCAGGGCCGTCCTGTCCGCTTTCGGTGATCTGTCCGGTTTTGCTTAAAATAGCGGACACTTTTTCCGTCCGCGGACACTTTTCTTCATGTATAAAACTCACCAAGTCATTTAAAAACAATAAGTTAAAAGTTGGCACGACTCTGGTATTTATTTTACCAAACCGATGACAGGACACTTCGACATGCACAGGATAATGGCCTTGCCATTGAGCAATGTTGGAAGCCGAACCTGGCAGTAACGAAGTGAATAAGACTAAGGAGTACCCATGATTAAAGACACCAGTCAACAGGATTTAGTGGTGAAACCCGCAAGAGTGAGCTGGAAAAAGGCAGTTGGTGCGATTGTACTGATTGGTGCTTTAGGCGCCACTGCTCGTGCCATCTCAATGGCTGATACAGCAGGTCGCTCTTTTGAACTCAGTGCTTTGCAGGTCGCAACGGTGTCGCGAGGGGATTTTGTACGCGATATTTTGGCCAGTGGCAGAATTGTTGCCGCGAATGCACCGCAAGTTTATAGCCCGGAAGAAGGCTTTGTTGATTTACTGGTAAAAGCGGGTGATACCGTGGCTGCCGGTGACGTCATTGCCAGGGTCGTCAGTCCGGCATTGACTAATGAACTGAAACAACAGCAGGCTGAGCTGGCGCGTTTAAGCGATGGTCTGGCTCGGGAGCAATTGGAGGTCAGACGTGAAACGTTGGCACTCAATCGCAGTCTGGAACTGGCTAAAGTGACACTGGATGCCGCTGAACGTGAAAATCGCCGGGCTCAGCTTTCCATTAAGAAAAACCTGATCAGCCAAATTGATCTTGAAGAAGCGGTAGACGAACTAGCGCGTGCCAGACTGAATTTCCGTCATGCCCAGCAGGAAGTTGCGCTGGGTAAAGATACTCTGGCGTTTGAGCTGGCTGCGGCGAGTAATCTGGTTGAACGACAGCAGCTGGTTGTGGAGGAACTTCAGCGTAAGGTAAATGCGCTGGATGTCAATGCACCGGTGAGTGGACTAGTCGGTAATTTATTGGTACAGACCAAGGCAGCCGTCTCAGCCCAGCAGGCGCTGATGACCTTAGTTGATTTGTCTGCCTATGAAGCGCAACTGCAGGTGCCTGAAAGTTATGCTAATGAGCTCGGTCTTGGCATGAGTGTGGTACTGCAGGTTGGTGCCAGCGAGGTGTATGGTAAGCTCTCTGCGATTTCTCCTGAGGTCAGTAATCGGGAAGTGACGACCAGAGTACGTTTTGATCAAAGCGATATTGGTGGGATCCGGCAGAACCAACGTTTGTCCGCTCGCATCCTGTTGGATCACAAAGAAGATGTAATGAAAGTGCGCCGGGGTTCATTTATGAATGCAGGGGGACATGTCGTTTACCGCATTGAAGGTGAAGTGGCCACGCGTCTGGATGTGCGCACTGGGGCGTCCAGTGTCAATGAAGTGGAAATATTGGATGGCCTGAAACCTGGCGATCAAATCATAGTGTCTAATTACGAACAATTTGAACAAGCACCTTTAGTGCAACTGAGATAAAAAAGGATAACAACAATGCTAGATATGAAAGCGATCAGTAAAGTTTATCAAACTGACATGGTACAGACTCATGCACTTCGGGATTTTAATCTGCATGTGGCTGAAGGAGAGTTCGTGGCTGTGACCGGCCCTTCCGGCTCAGGCAAAACCACTTTTTTAAATATTGCGGGCATGCTGGAGCCTTTTAGTGGTGGGCAGTATTGTCTGGACGGCGTCGATATTGGCAAGCTCAATGATAACGCCAGAGCCGATTTGCGAAACCAGAAAATTGGCTTTATTTTCCAGGGCTTTAACCTTATTCCAGACCTAAACCTGTACGAAAATGTTGAAGTTCCTTTGCGATACCGTGGTATTAAATCGGCAGAACGTAAACGTCGGGTAGAGGAGTGTCTTGAGCTGGTAGGCCTGGCAGGGCGCGCTAAACACTTACCTCAGCAATTATCCGGGGGCCAACAACAACGTGTTGCGATTGCCAGAGCGTTGGCCGGACGACCGCGCTTTTTGTTAGCGGATGAACCGACCGGTAATCTCGATAGTCTGATGGCACGTCAGGTAATGGAGTTACTGGAGCAAATCAACCGCGAGGGTGCAACCATTGTGATGGTAACCCATGATCCTGAACTGGCACGCCGGGCACCGCGCAATATTCAAATTGTAGATGGCCGGGTGACAGACTTTACCTTATATCAGGGCCGTTCATCTGAAGCGCCGATAGCAGCGGGAGGTTAATATGTTTGTCCATTATATTGATCTGGCCTGGCGCAGTTTGCGCCAAACACCCATGGTGACCTTCTTGATGATCTTAGCCATCGCAATTGGCATTGGCGTGACGATGACGACTTTGTCCGTATATCACATGATGTCTATGGATCCGATCCCACATAAGAGCGATCGTTTATTTGCGGTGCAATTACAAACGATGGATGACGGTGAAACTTGGCGAACAGATGACGACATTCCTTATCAGTTAACTTACCCGGATGCCATTAATCTTCAGGCGTTGCCTGGAGAGTTTGCGCGCGCGGCGATGATCCGCGCCGGGTTTTCTGTTCACCTTAATACACCAAGGAGTAAGCCCTTTATTGAAAATGCACGCGTAACCGGGCGCGACTTCTTTAGCATGTTTGACTTGACTTTCATTCATGGTGGAGCCTGGACAGAAGCACAATCACGTGATGCAGCACCTGTGGTCGTCATAGATGAGGAAATGGCGCAACAGTTATTTGGTAAGACAGACGTGGTGGGGGAATCGCTGTTTCTTGGTGAGCGTCGCCAGGAAATCGTGGGCGTGACACAAAAATGGCGACCAACCATTAAATTCTATGATCTGAACAATGGCAGCTTTGGTAAGGCAGAGCGACTGTTCGTCCCCTTCAGCCATGTGAAGGCCTATGACGTTGATACCTGGGGTAATACCAATGGCTGGAAATTTGAAGAAACCCGGGACTTTAACGACAAAATGAACTCAGAAATGCTGTGGATCCAGTTTTGGGTGCAGTTAGACACACCGCAGCAACGTCAGGCTTTTGGTGACATGCTGATGGCCTATATGCAACAGCAACAAAACCAGGGTCGTTTTAATCGTGATACGCTGGCGTATTCATTGCAGGACGTTAACGCCTGGATGAACTACAACGATGTTATCAGCGAAGACAATAAAATTCTGGTCGGATTAAGCTTTATGTTTCTCGCCGTGTGTGTGGCTAATATTTTGGGATTGTTATTGGCCAAGTTTATGCGCCGAGCCGCTGACGTGGGTGTCAGACGAGCGCTGGGCGCCAGTAAGCGACAGGTATTTTATCAACATCTGGTAGAAGTTGGCTTGCTAGGTCTGCTTGGTGGCACGCTGGGGGTATTGTTTGCACAGTTGGGCTTGCTGGGAGTACGTCAGACCTATAACTATTATGAAAGCCTGGCCAATATGGATTGGGTGATGCTGCTCAGTGCACCCGCTATCGCGATTTCGGCCTGCATTGTGGCGGGGCTTTATCCGGCCTGGCTTGTGTGTCGAACTACACCTGCTACCCATCTGAAAGTGCAATAAAGGAGTGTCACATGTTTGAATTAAAACCGACCATTAACGCGCTGATGCGCTCTAAACTGGGGGCTGTGCTGTTAATCCTTCAGCTTGCAATCACACTGGCGATTGTTAGCAACGCGGTATCCATTATTCAGGACAGGATGACCTATCTCAATAAAGAGACGGGTTATCCGGAAGACAACATTTTTAAGTTCAACTCACTGAATTTTGACAAGCAATTAGACCTGCTGCAACAGGTGGAGCTGGATGAGCAAAGCTTGCGTGGTATCACCGGTGTTATCGATGCCGTTGCTATTAGCTCAGTCCCCTTGTCGGGCAGTGGTAGCTCAGGTGGCTTGCAGCTCAAACCCGAACCACAAGAGAGTAAAAGGTCTACTATGGGTTATGTTACAGGCGACGAGCACATCCTTAATACACTAGGTTTATCTGTCTCAGAGGGACGTGATTTTAACGAGGCTGATGTTGTCGTGATTGATGAAAGCGATGCCCGTCCTTCCGTCGTCATTGTCAGTCGCGCGCTGTCTGATGAGCTATTTGGAGCGGGTAAGGGACTGGGTGAAACCATCTATTGGGGCGCCGATCCACTAAGCATAATTGGTATTGTCGAAACCATGGCTAATCAGTGGCCTAAAAGTAGCTTTGGTGAGAAAGCGGCGATTATTCCTATGATCCGAGTGGGGAATTTCCAAAAGTACTTGGTTAGAACGGCGCCGGGAGCGCGCGCTCAGGTAATGCGTCAGATTGAAGAATTGATGTTGTCCAGTCACCGTGACCGAGTGGTGAGCGATATCACAGGATTAGATCAGAAAAAAGCACGTTACGATGCCAAGGATGTATTGATGATGCGCATGTTGATGACGCTGATTGTTGTGCTGGTGGTAGTCACCGCGTTAGGTATTTTCGGCTTGTCGACCTTTAATATCAGCAAAAGAACCAAGCAGATTGGCACACGTCGAGCGCTGGGCGCCAGAAAGTCAGCGATTGTGCGCTATTTTGTCGTAGAGAATGCGCTGATATGTACCGTGGGGCTCATGCTGGGAAGTGCTGCGGCAGTACTTCTTGGACAAAAGTTGATGCAGTGGTATTCCGTACCGGCACTGGGTTACTCATTTATTGTCGTAACGGCAAGCTTACTATTAGTGATGAGCTTGCTGTCGGTGCTGATGCCTGCACTGCGTGCGGCGAATATTTCTCCAAGCATTGCGACACGGAGTGTTTGATTAAGGTCATATGATTTAAATCAGGCTGTCGGCGATAAGATATTTATTGTCGGAGCCTGAATAGATGATAAGTCAGATGGTTACTTGTCCCATGATTACTTGCTGATATTAAAGCGGAGCATGATACACTGGGAACAAGGAGTCATAATAATGGAAATGACAGACTCTACGGATACTATGCGAGCACAATAATAATGATGAATAAGATACTCGTCGTCGATGATAATCAGGCTGTGTTAGATGCACTTTCACTGCTGCTGGAACTCCATGACTATCAGGTCGAAACGGCTTTAACCCCCTTTGAAGCGCTTCAGATAGTGCGATACCAGCGTATTGCTTTGGTGATCCAGGATATGAACTTTACTGCCGACACAACGTCCGGAGAGGAAGGCAAAGCTTTGTTTCAGGAGTTACGGGCTATCAACCCGCATTTACCGGTGATCCTGATCACTGCCTGGACTGAGCTGGAAATGGCCATTGAGCTCGTTAAAGCTGGCGCTGCAGATTATCTGGCCAAACCCTGGGACGATCAGAAACTCCTTACGTCGGTTGCCAATCTGATTGCTTTGGGTAGGGCAAAGGAGAAAAATGAGCAGCATGAGCGTATTGCGCAACAGCGTGAAGCGCTTAATGCTGATGCCGATCTGCGTGGCCTAATTTTTCGCAGTGGCGCAATGCAACGTGTTGTGGATATGGCGGTGCAAGTTGCGAGATCTGATGTGGCGGTCTTGATCACTGGAGATAATGGTAGTGGCAAAGAAAAAGTTGCGGAGATTATTCAGGCCAACTCAGCGCTAAAAACGGCGCCATTTATCAAAGTAAATGCCGGGGCTTTGCCACAAGAGCTTATAGAGGCTGAACTGTTTGGCGCAGAAGCGGGCGCATATACCGGCGCAAATAAACAACGTATCGGGCGCTTTGAAGCCGCCGATGGCGGTACTTTGTTCTTGGATGAAATTGGTAATTTACCGCTGTCGGGTCAGATGAAGTTGCTTAGAGTGCTTCAGACAGGGGAGTTTGAACGGTTGGGTTCAGTTGAAACCCGTCGCGTGAATGTCAGGGTTATCTCGGCCACAAATGCTGATTTGCTGGCTGACATCCAAAGTGGCCGATTTCGCCAGGATTTATATTATCGGCTCAATGTGATTGAGCTGAATTTGCCTCCGCTGAAGTCTCGTAGTGACGATATATTACCGCTTATCGCACATTTTTTACCTGATCGTGAACTGAGCCTGAGTGCAGAAAGCGCGCTGTTGAGTTATGACTGGCCTGGTAATGTCAGGGAGCTGGAAAACGCCTGTAAGCGTGCCGCTGTGCTTAACCCGCAGGGGGTATTGGAAGTCAGTGACTTCGGCTTGCAACAGGTAAGCTCGCCTGCCCAGACATCTGAACCGGGTAAGCAAGAGCCTGGGAAAGCTGAGCTTGAGGCGGCGATGCGGCAATTTCAAGGGGTGATAGCGAAAGTGGCGCGCCATTTTGGCATGAGTCGGCAGGCCTTGTATCGGCGGCTGCAAAAACATGGTATCGATTATTAAATGAAGATGCCTGGACTCTCTATCGCGCATAAACTTTATCTGGCGTTGACTCTGACCCTGACAGTCGTCAGTTTACCCTTGTTGAGCTTGGTGGCATGGCAAACCTGGGTAGCGGCTTTACTGACAGCAATTTTGCTGGGGCTCACCATACTTCGACTGCTAACCCGCAAGCTATTTGCTGGTTTGCAGGCACTGGAAAGTGGTTTACTGAACTTTAAAGACAGCGACTTTTCAACTTTACTGGCTTATCAGAATGACGATGAGTTGGGCAGGTTGTGCCAGTTATATAATGAATCGGCTGCGCAACTCAGGGATGAAAAACAGTGGATTTATCAACGCGAGTTAATGCTGGATAAAGTGCTGCATAGCGCACCTCAGGTATTGTTGCTGACGGATGATAAGGGCATTGTGGTGTTTTCAAATCACAGTGCAAAGGCGCTGCTTAATTGCGAGCATAACCTTGAGGGTATGAAGCTGGAAGAGCTCGCTCAGCAAGCAAACCCGGCTTTGTATCATGCTTTGTCGGAAGCTTCGGATGGATTGTTTGAATTACAGCGTAATGAAGACGACAAGCAGACCTGGCATTTGTCAAATGGTGAGCTATTACTCAATAATCAGTTTCATCGGCTGTATATCTTTAAGCAGCTTACTCGAGAGTTGAATCGTCAGGAAGTTGCGGTGTGGAAGAAGGTGATCCGCATTATTAGTCACGAGTTAAATAACTCGCTGGGGCCGATTTCTTCGATGCTTCACAGTGGTAAAATACTGGCCAATAAGTTGCAGGATACACGGCTTGAACGGGTTTTCTCGACCATAGATGAGCGGATCCGTCATCTGACCGAATTCGTGCAAGGGTATGGAAAATTTGCCAAACTTCCCACCCCGAGATTGGCCCCTGTCGAATTGCCTGAGCTGCTGGCACAATTGCAAGCCCATTGGCAATTTAGTTACACGCAAACGGACACTCTGCCTCAGAGCCGGCAGCTGCGTGCTGATGCGGCTCAATTGGAACAGCTACTGATTAATTTACTCAAGAATGCCCATGAGTCTGGCGGTGCCCCGGATGCGGTCGGGATTGAGGTAGGCTTTTCGACCCAGCATGTTCAGATCCGTGTTGTTGATTCCGGGCAGGGAATGACAGAGCATATTATGGCCAATGCCTTAATTCCATTTTACTCTACTAAATCAAGTGGCACAGGTTTAGGCCTGGCATTATGTCGCGAAATCGTGGAAGCACACCACGGCCACATCCAGTTAAGAAACCGCGCTCAGGGCGGGCTGTGTGTTGAGATCCGTCTGCCGCTCACCACTATCTGATTGGGGGTCTGAGCGGTCCGGGCAGCCCTTTACCTTTTCCAGCCAGGAGATTGTGTTAGCGGCAATAACTATTGTACCAGATACCACTAGACTGGCTGCACTGACTAAGCCGAAACCAGCTAAAACCAGAGCGCAAGCATCGCCCCGGCACTGGCTGACGGCGTGCATTTGTGTGCTGGTCAGTGTTTTCTTTTGCAACATCATTTTGCATTTCGGGTCGTAATATTGCGTTTCTTGTGGGGCAAACATACAACTACCGACAAAGAATATACTCAGGAACCACAGGCCCGAAATGGATTTTAAACGTGTCATATGGACCTTTATCGGGGGAAATTTATATTAAAGTGTGGCAGCAATCGTATCGGCCTGCTTGAACTAGATTGAAAAATGCACATACTCAAATAAGTAGAGTATGAATGATGTTTTGACAGATTATGGTTGATAAGCTCAAACAGGTAAAGCAGCTCAGAATCAAGCTACTGTTATTGTTAGCTGTTGTGTTTGTGGCACTGGCAGCCATAGTGCCGTTTGTGGTCTCCAGTTTAAATGAACGCAATGACCTGAATTCACATATCGATTCAATCAAAAAAATAACCAGTGAAATCATCTACTATGATGAAGTCCTGACCATGTCATCGCGGATGTACACCTTTACCGGGGATGAAAAATGGTCACAGCGCTATCACTATATTGCCAACACGCTCGATAAAACCTTGTTAGAAGCCAAGGCGTTAGATCCGGCGATTGCTGACGCGATAGCGAAGACCGTGCAGATAAACACACAACTGATAGAAATTGAGACTCAGGCTTTTGCTTTAAGCCGTGCCGGTATGCAGCAGCAGGCTCAAAAAATACTGCTGGATGAAACTTACTTCGCACTCAAATCGCAATATCAGGCAACCGTTTTTGCTGCTCTGGATAAAACCAGGGCACTTAGTGAGACTGAATTGGTAAAACAAAACGAAGTGAAAACCAGCATTTTACTCTCCTCCTTAATTGTATTGACCTTGCTATTTTTGGTTTTCATTGCTTATTTATACCGGCACAACAAACAAGCTGACGCAACGATGGAAGCTTTGCTTAGCTCACTTAACGGCTCGATAGCGCAGTTAAAGGCGACTTCGGAAGAGCTGACATTGGCAAATAAAGCCAAGTCGCAGCTATTGGCGAACATGTCGCACGAGTTCAGAACGCCAATCAACGGTTTGTATGGAGCCCTTCAGCTGTTGCGTAAAGAAAAACTTTCAGCTGAAAGTAGCTCTTTGCTGGATACGGCGATGATGTGCAGTGAAATGCTCTCGACCCTGGTAAATGACATTCTTGATTTCACTCAGATGGAAACGGGCAAGTTGCAACTGGATATCGGTGAATTTGAACTGAATAAAGTTACCAGAGCTGTGGAGCATATATTTCGTCACGAATGTGAGCAGAAAAAACTGCGCTTTGAGTACAAGTTTGATGTAGCGCAAACACTAAGAGTGGGTGATGAACTGCGTCTTAAGCAGGTGCTGATAAACTTGCTCAGTAATGCGGTTAAGTTTACTGTGCAGGGCCGTATCTCTCTGTCTGTGATCGCAGAGGCAAACTCAGAGTGGGTTGATATTGTGATCCGTGATACCGGGATTGGTATGAGCAAGAGCGAGATCACTAAACTCTTCGAGCAATTTGAACAAGGTGATGCATCACCTACCCGGCTTAACGGGGGGACTGGACTGGGCCTGGCAATCGTTAAGTCTCTGGTCGCTGCCATGGAGGGAAAAATTGACATTACCAGCCAGACTGGGGTGGGTACCAGTATCAAAGTCTCTGTGCCACTGCAGCTGGTTGATGCTCAGGAAGATGTGAGCGGTAATCATGGCCAGAATGTGAATGGGGAAGGCTTGTTGCAGGGCTTATCGGTGCTGATTGTTGAAGATAATGCGGTGAATCAAATTATCCTTCAGAAAATGCTGGTGAGCCAGGGGGCCAAAACGGCCGTGGCAAGTAATGGTCAGGATGCAATAGATAAAATGAATTCAGAAGTCCGTTTGGTTCTGATGGACATTCAGATGCCAGTGATGGGCGGCATAGAGGCATTTCAGGTCATCAGAAATCAGTGGCCAATCGTGCCTGTGATAGCGGTAACCGCCAATGTGTTTGATAGCGATATTTCACAGTATGCGGATTTGGGCTTTGATGCCGTTGTGGCCAAACCCATATCTCAATCAGAACTGACTGATACCATTCTTACCAATTGTGTCTGAAAACAGAGCCGCTGTCTGACAGCGACTCATTTTGTTAATCGAATGGTTAGAGATTAATTTGCCGCAAATTCTACGCGTAGTGTCTGATTGGCACTCAATGCGCGGAAGGTGTACTTACTGACAGGACCAATATCAACACCGTTGATGATGACTTTGCTGATGTGCGCACCGGTTGCCGGCGTAAAGTAGAAGGTCTTTCCTTCGTTTGGCGCGATTAGGACGTCGCCATAGGTGTCTCCGTGCGGTGACACTTCACCTAAGTGTTTAACTTTAGTTGCTTGTGCGCGTGTGATCAGTTTCCAGGGATCATAATCAGGCTCCTGCGTGCCAGGTGCGCTGCTGGCGTACCATTTAGCTTCGAAATATTGTCCGTTGTGGTAAACCTGGTCGCCCTTGTAGTAAATGGTGCCTGCGCTGTATGTTGGGCTGGCGCCCACGCTTTGTACTGTTACCACCTTACCATCATTGAGTGGCGCGGGGTGTCGCATCCACTCAACAATGTCTTTAAATGGTACAATCCGCACAATAGGTTGGCCGTTTACTTTCAGGCTCAAGGCGTACTGAATAAATTCCTCGATCGCTTCCTGGCGTTCACGAAATAGCGTGGCGCGATCACCATTGTCATAGGCTGATGCATAAATGTCGGCGTGGGCACCAAACATTAATGGCGCCCGGTTGCCCTGCAGGCGCAAGTGCAAGTTATGTTTAAGTATAGCCAGCACCTCTTGCTTGCTCATGGCGCCACCGACCCACATATTGGTATCAAAGCCGACCATCTTACCGCCCTGTGGTTTTTCAAAGACATTGGATGGCAGTTGCCAGAGCCCGGCGAAGTGGCCGACATCTGGTTTGCCTACACGCTGGGTGGGTGTACCTTGATCCAGCGTGTAGGGCCAGGGGTTATTGGTGCCATTATAATGCTGCCCCCAACCTTCTTCTATGCTGGTATCATAGACAAACTGGTTAGCTTTTAGTGCAGTAAACAAGGCGTTATTATGATTAAGGTATGGCGTTCTGAACCCGGTCATATCGCTGATGGGGATCCCGGGGCCAGCGTTGTCGTTTGGTGCGTCATCCTGCTCATTGGGATCAAAAGGTTTATTAAGCCAGGTTCGTGTCACGAGGATTTCTTCTTCCCACATTTGTTCTGAAAAGTTCCCCGTATCTGGCCCGCCATCATGATGACTCCAGGTATGGTTGCCAATCTCGTGGCCATCCAGCCAGGCATTACGCCAGGCGCGTTTTATACCCACAGGATCATTGGCAGAAGAGTGAATGTAGGCCGCGGTGTTAAAAAAGCTAAAGCGAACTGGCGCCCCATCATAGGTGGCGGCATTATTACTGCCCTGTGCATTTTGCAGGTGACGGGTATAGCCGGTTATCCAGTCCATCCCTTCCTTAGAGCCATTGTCATCAAAGCCGATAGACACAAACAAAGGAACCTGGACCGGGCGCAATGCCGCAGGTGGCATCTGGCTCCATGGTTGGTTATCTGAATAGTCATAATTTTGTGTCTCTGCGCTGTGGGCTATGTCTGTGTAGGGTAAAGGTGCAGCTTCAATGCCGGTGTTCTGGGCCATAGAAGGGTGGGAAAAAGACAAGCCTGATAAAATGCCAAACGTTAATGCTGAAAGTGTAAATTTCATGGCGATTTCCTTTTAATGAGTTAACGCTAAGAGTTGTATTTAGTGTACTCAAAAGGGGTATTTTGTGGAGTGATTTAGTCTTGATTCAGCGCTCTGTTTGATGTGCCACAAACTTACGGTGAGAAATAATATAATCAAATTAATCATTGATTTAAGTCAATACGGATGGGAAAGAAATTGCGCGTTGATTGGCAGCAAAGCCACCGGGCGGTGCACTTTGCTGATGGGGTAAATACGTGTGCTTGTTTAACCGAGCTTGCTTAACTTGGTGATAATATTATTACTGGCTTGTTCAACCAAATCGAGCACCAGTTCAAATCCGTCCCCGCCACCATAATAGGGATCGGGCACTTCGTCATGAGGCTGCTCACCGTAGCGTAAAAACAACGCCAGTTTGTACTGGTATTGCCCGGGGCATTTAGCGTGCAGATCGGCCAGGTTTTGCTCATCGGCGCACAGGATCAAATCAAAATACTCAAAGTCTTGTGGCTGAACTTGTCTGGCCCTGATTGATGACAGGTTATAGCCACGCTTATGCGCGGCTGCTGCACTGCGCCTGTCAGGTGGGTTACCCTGGTGATAAGCAATTGTACCCGCAGAATCGACCTCAAGATTGAGTCCCTGTTGCATTGCTGTGTGTTTTAATACCGCTTCCATCGTGGGAGAGCGGCAGATATTACCCATACAGACGACTAAAACTCTGGCCGGCTTATTATCATGAAGGAAATCACTCATAGAAGGGTCCTTTTACGGTTAATCCAGGGCTGCCCTATCAAAGCAGCCCAAAGTACCCCTCATCATATCAGACTTTTATGGCAATACCTGGATCAATCACAGGCTCTCATGTGGGCCAAATACTTCGTACAAAATCCTTGAGTTATTAACGCCCAGCGTAATCAGCTGTTGTTTGATGTCAGCCATGAAAGGCGTTGGGCCACACAGGTAAAACTCTCCATGTTCAAGGGGCAGTGAGCTACTCAGCGGCGCAAGGCGCATACGCCCTGCATGATTGTTTGTACAGACAAGGTCGTTCTGATTTTCTTCCAACCAGGTATGGACGGTGAGCATCGGCAGTGATTGAGCCGCGCTGGTCAGTTCAGCGTGAAAACTCTGTTGTGCCGGGTTGCGGCACGCATGAAGGAAGTACAGGGGTTGATTAAATGCCTGGTCTGCCAGTGTATGTAACATTGACATCATGGGCGTAATACCAACCCCAGCGCTGATTAATACCTTAGGTGCACGTGTTTGCCTGAGTACGAATTCCCCCGCAGGCGGCATAACGTCCAGTTCATCACCTTCACGCAAACGATGTAAATAGCCTGAAACCAGATTATCCCGTTTGACGGAAATGCGGTAAAACTGCGAATTGGAGGTATGAGATAAAGAGTACTGACGGATCTGCTGATGGCTTTCTCCCGGGATACGACATTGAATGGCAAGGAATTGTCCTGCCTGGTAGGGCATTACGGGTTGCGCATTAAGGGGTTTTAGATAAAAACTCTTCACCAGTTCAGATTCGCTGACAATTTTGCTGATGTAGAAACGACGTGTGCCTCGCCAGCCACCATTGAGCTGTTCAGCTTGTCGGTAAATGCCTTCTTCCTGAGTAATGAACAAATCGGCCAGGAATGAATAGGCTTCAGCCCATGCTTGTTCTATCTCTTTTGTAAATTGGTGCACAAACATTTCACGTAAAGTGGCGAGCAAATGCTCTCCAACAATGGGATAGTGATGTGGTTGTATGCTGAGACTGGCATGTTTATGGTTGATCCGGGCAATAGCTTCAGTCAGGACCTCAGGTTGATCCAGGTAGGTTGCATAGGCGGCCAGGGCATTGAAAAGCGCAAACTGTTGTTTGCCTGAACGTTGGTTGCTGAGGTTAAAAATATCGAGCAACTCAGGGTTGTGAGCGAACATACGCTGATAAAAGTGTTCTGTAACCTCAACACCAGCATTAGCCAGTAAGGGAATTGACTGTTTAACCAGGGTAATTGTTCGTTGAGAAAGCATAAAAACTCCTAATGAAATCACTTTGCAGTGAAGTGGTATAGATACATAAAAATGAGAAAATTAACCACGACGTCCATCTGCGCGCTTGCGCATCAGCATGGGGCCATAGATAAAGACAAACAGCGCAAAACCGGCAGACCAAATCAGAGCACTCAGTTGCCAGGCCATATGTGGGCTTATGTGTTCGCCAAGCAGGCTTCGGATCAGTGCACTGAGTGCAATAAGAAGGAACGCCACTGAGATCAGAGGATGCGGTGTTAAAGGGCGGGCCGTATGGCCCAGTGCTACCCGAGACATCATTGCCAGGATCATCATGCCCATACCGCCCACAGTGATCAGATGAAGGGCATCTTTGGCTTGCCAGACACTGCTAAAGTAGGCTGCGCCGAACCCAACCAGGCCTGCAGCCATCATCAGATAAGCCAGATATAGGGACCAGAGTAGGGGCACCGTGAATATGCGGTACTGAAACCACATGACAGCGCGAATGAGGTGTAACAGTCCAGCCAGGATAAGCAGATAACCAGGTACAACAGTGAGCTTTAGAAAATGGTGAGCAAAAAAACCGCCAAGACCAGTCAGTGACACGAGCATGAGTAGCTTATCGAGCTTTGGTGTGCGCTGCTGTTGCGGTAATCCCAAACCGCGAGAGATAAAAAATGGCACGACGCGACCACCCAGTATGCTGATCAGCAATGTAAAACCTAACACAGCCATTTGACTAAGCAGGCCCGCCAGTTCAAAAGCGTGCTGACTGAGCATCACAATAAACACCAGGTTCAGTGTTGCCAGCAATGCCAGTACAGGCACAAACAGGTAATTTTTGTTGTTATGTACCTGAAGCACTACCCAACTAAAATGGCAGATGGCAATCAGCCAGAATGCACCTTGTAAGATGATCAGCCACAGTAGTGGCAGATCAGCGCTGAATGCGACAATTCTGGCGCTGATCCATATTATGCAAAGCCCCAGCAAAGGCCAGCCGTTCAGTGTACTGACGCCTGTCCAGTTCTTCGCTGCTGTAAATAAAAAGCCGATTGCAATGGCGCTGGCAAAACCAAACAGCATTTCGTGCGCGTGCCAAAGCGTAGCAGGGAAGGAATTAGACCAGCTAAGATTGCCAGTTAGTATGGCAAACCAAAGCAGCATAGCGATACAAGCCCACAGGCTGCCAAGCAAAAACAGCGGTCTAAATGCCAGCATAAGCAACGGAGTATGCTGAAGCTGGTACCATTTTGCAGAGTCTGACATTGGTTCTTCGAGGTTAAGCAGGGCCATTAGCGCACCTCCAGTCCAAGGTTGTACTGGCACAAACAGCGTATTACGTAGCTGATTTTAAGCAGGGTTGCGAAAACAATTGTACTGACGTGAGCCGTAATTTGTGCAGACAAAGACAAGTAGTGGTCGAAGGCATAGCTGGCAAGTACTGCAAGTAAAAAACCAGTCAGGCTGAGCATCAGGCACTGGTTGGCATAGGGAAGTGTTTGGCGATAATGTTTCATAGGTACCTTTACATAGCAGAGTGAGTCAAACTGGTTATATAAAGGGCATGAAGCGTGCCAGATTTAATTTTCAATTAAAACAATTAGTTGTTGATTTGTTATTTGCCTTAATGGGTCATAATGACCTATACTGTGTGGGTCTATAAAACTTTAATAGGTCATTTTGACTTGGATCAGAGAACGTTATCGCATTTGCTCGGTATCAGTACCGAGTTGGCACAGCAACTTCCCCGCCTGAATGAGGGAGATGTCAGCGTGTTTAGCCACGCTTTGGTACGCGCGGTACAGAGTGTGGTCACAGCCGATGCCATCGCAGTATTACGCTGCGAGCAGGGGATTGCTTTTCCGCTTGCATGCTCGGGGCTTGCGCCTGAGGCGATGGGGAGGCGTTTTGTGATCAATGACCACCCCAGATTGGCGGCCATAGCCAGCGCGACACAGCCTCAGGTATTTGCAGCAGAGTGTGACTTGCCGGACCCTTATGACGGACTTTTACTGGCCACCACCGGGGTTTTGCCAGTACATGCTTGTATGGGCTTTTCGCTTTATCAGGATGAACAGCTACTTGGTATGATCACCTTTGATAGTCTTACCCCCAGTGCTTTTAAAGAGGTGGCATTGCCTATGTTAGCGATGTTGCAGTCGCTGGTTGCGGCGCATTTTGCAACTGCGCTGAACCTGGCAACCCTCTCTGAGCGGGCCCGACATGGTATGGCGATGCTCAGAGAGATAAGCCATCAGCGCTTTACTATGGTAGGTGAGAGTGAGGTGATGCAAAGGCTCAAGCAGGATATTGATTTGGTCGCTAATTCTGAATTGAGTGTGTTGATCCAGGGAGAAACTGGCACAGGCAAAGAGCTGGTGGCACGGCGTATTCATGAGCACTCATCGCGCTGTCAGGGTCCTTTTGTCCAGGTTAACTGCGCCTCTTTAAGTGAAAATCTGGCCGAGAGCGAATTTTTTGGTCACCGCAAAGGGGCGTTTACCGGTGCTGACAGACATCGCGAAGGTAAGTTTCTGGTTGCTCATGGCGGCACTTTATTTCTCGATGAAATAGGAGAGCTGCCTCTGAGTATGCAAAGTAAATTGCTGCGGGCACTGCAAAGCGGCGAGATTCAACCCGTTGGCACGGACAAGCCCCAGTATGTTGATGTGCGGATCGTTGCTGCAACTAACCGGGACTTGCGTCAGGAAGTCGAGGAAGGCCGCTTTCGGGCCGATTTATATCATCGCCTTAGCGTCTATCCGTTGCAGGTTCCGCCTCTTAGAAGCAGAGCGCAGGACATCGAGCCCCTGGCGGGGTTTTTTATTGAGCAACTGCGCAAAAAACTGGGTGTCCGCCAGTTGGTGCTCTCTGCGCGCTTTCTTAAGCAACTAAGAGAACATGACTGGCCTGGCAATGTACGTGAGCTGGAACATGTCCTCAGCCGTGCTGCGCTGAAGGCAAAGCATCTTGCCCGCGAGGAGGATATTGTCGAGGTTGATGTCATGCATAGTGTTCAGTGGCGTGACAATGGCACGAATGCGTTAGCAGTTGATCAGGATAAGGGTGTTGCATCTGTGCAACTCTCCTCAGCACAAACGCTCAAGGCAGCCACAGAAGCGTTTCAGAAGAGCCTGATCAAGGCTCGTTTACAGGCTAATGCACTCAACTGGGCTGCAACGGCGCGTGAGCTGTCGGTTGATCGGACAAACCTGGTGCGTCTGGCAAAACGTCTGGGAATAGAAACAGTCAAAAAGCTGAATTAATCATCTACGGATGTTTTTAAAAATGAAGTAACGAAATCAGGACTGTTATTCGCAATGAAAATTGTTCTTACTAAGTTTATAAGTTGTTTATTTTAAAAGAATATATTAAGTAATTTATTAGTTTTAATCGGTCTTGCTAAGTTGTGATTTTGTTCTAGTTTTATAAGGCGTCTAACTATTCCTTATTGAGGGGGCCCTATGCAGGGTAGCAAGCAAGTAATAGCAGCACTAAATCAAGTTTTAACACTCGAGCTGACATCTATTAACCAGTACTTTTTGCACGCACGCATGTGGAAAAACTGGGGCATTGAAGAGCTCAATGAGAAAGCCTATAAAAAATCCATCAAAGACATGAAGCAGGCCGATGATTTAATCGAGCGGATATTGTTCCTGGAGGGCCTGCCAAACCTTCAACACTTGGAAAAACTCCGTATTGGTGAGCATACCGAAGAAATGCTCAGTTGTGATATGGCGTTTGAAATGGAGCAACTTCCGGTGTTACGCAGTGCCATTGAGTTGTGTGAAAAAGAGCAGGACTATGTCAGTCGCGAGCTGCTCGAAGATATCCTGGAATATGAGGAAGACTATGTCGATTGGCTGGAAACCCAGCAGTTCCTCATCAAAAACTGCGGCATAGAAAACTATCTGCAATCGCAAATTGAGGAGTAAGACATGCAAGGTTCTCAAAAAGTAATTGATTTACTCAATAAGCAGCTGACCCTGGAGTTGTCGTCAATGGACCAGTATTTGGCTCATTCTAAAATGTACGAAGACTGGGGTCTGTCCAGGTTGCACCACAAGCTGGCGCATGAGTACGAAGAAGAGTTGGATCATGCAAAACGTATTACTGAACGCATTTTATTCCTTGAAGGCACGCCTGATACTGCTTCAAGAGCACCGATCAAAGTCGGTGAAAATGTACAGGAAATGCTGGAAAACGATCTGGCCGCAGAGATTACCGTTAAAGATCACCTGAAAAAGGTGATTGCGGTGTGTGAAGAAGAGCAGGATTATGTGTCGCGCGAGATGCTTGAGGCGTTGCTTGATGACACGGAAATGGACCATATTTACTGGCTGGAACAACATATTGGCCTGATTAAACTAATCGGCTTACCTAATTATATTCAGAGCCAGATGTCAGGTGGGGATCCTACCTGAGCATAAGGCCACAACGCTATCTATAAGGAGGCTTTGCCTCCTTTTTTCATGCCGATTTAAACTCAGTCTTGGACTTGCCAAACGACGTATTCGCAGGGATACTTGCCGCCATGACAACAGGTGGCATAGTGCCCCGAAACGGAGAAGTAAATTGGAGAGACAGGTCGCCTGCCTGATTGAGGCATGTAAACAGCTGGGGTTAAGATATGAATGCATCGACCAGGAACAAAACCTGGTACGGGTATACTTTAACCATGGCGTCGAGTACTTTGAACTAAATAAAACCCCGTTTAACTCCGAATCCATCTACGGTATATGCAGGGATAAAATGCACTCATATCAAGCCTTTAATCAAGTTGTCACTATGCCTGACACTCTTTCATTTCTCGATCCAAATGTACCGGATGAGTATAAGCACTACCTGCAATATCAAACCATGGATGAGATTGTTGTGGCCGTCGAGCGCCAGTTTGGTTACCCGGTGGTGGTGAAAAGTAACAGTGGTGCGCTGGGGATAAATGTCCATTTGTGCCACGATCAAACATCGCTTATTGCCGCCTTTACTGAGATATTTAACGGCCAGTCAAAACACTATGATTATCTTGCGTTGGCGCAGGCGTATGTTGAGAACAAGGCTGAATATCGTCTGGTTTGCGGTTTTGGTGAACCTTTACTGGCATATAAAAGAGGGATGGCACAGACGTTTAATGTGCGCTACTGGGAAAAGAATGAAGTGGCTACGCTTGAGCAAGACGAGGCCTTGATCACTGCCTTGTTTGAGTTTGTTAAGCCGGTGTTTGAATTGGCAAATATCGGATTCGTTGGCTTTGATATTATTCTCGGCCAGGATGACCAATTTTATCTAATTGAGCTGAACTCCTCCCCTAAATTCAATCACTTGATTATAGATAATCCAGAGCTTGGTCCCTCGGCGGTCGCCAGCATGTACAAAAACATGCTGCTTAAGCTAAATAATCGCGTCGCTTAAGGCTAAACTGTTGGTAATCCTGTCAACGTGCCGAGCTGATTGATGAAATGGTTAAAGGACATAGACAGCAGTTTTGACAAACTGCTGACCGATTGTTATCAAAGACGCGAAATGGAGATGGAACTCCATGTGAACAAGCTGCGCTTTTACGGACTGATTGCTTTGTTTGTTACAGAGCTGGTGATTGGTTTATACAGTATTGGCTGGGACACAACGCTGGTTGTGGTCGACTTGCTCACTATCGCGGTGGTGATTGGCTGGTGTGCACTGGTCGTGCGCTGGGCCAGTTCTGAAGGATATAAACCCTGGCTAAAATATGTGTCTATTCTGTTTGATTACGCGATCATTCTCGTCGTTTCTCTCGAGGTTGAGTCGTTAGACGTTTTTAAGCACTTTTTGCAGGACCTGCACCAGACTGAATTCGAACTAATGCTGGTGAGTGCGCTACTTTTGTTCAATATTATGAGTGCGTTTCGCCAGGGTAAGCTGATTATCTATTACTCTACTTTGTGTTGTGTCGTGACTGGCACACTGGTGTTAGAGCACAGTCATACCGCCAGAGCGATTGAGATCCATGAACAAGTAATCATGATCTGCTCCGGATTTCTTGCCTGGTCTCTGTCTAGTTACATCACCGGAACCTATACTAAATTACGCCATCGTGAGCGGCTCCTGCGCTATCTGCCTGAGCAGCTGGTTAAAGCCGTTGAGCGTGGTGATATAGACATTGAACCCGGCGGAGAGAAGCGTAATGTCACAGTATTGATGGCGGATATTCGGGGCTTTACCCGGCTTTGCGAGCAGCACGACCCAGAAGTGATAACGCAGTTGCTAAATCGTTATTTTTCCCGAATGAGCAGCGTGATTTTTATCCACAGAGGTATGATAGATAAATTCATTGGTGACGCGATTATGGCCGTTTTCGGTACACCCCAGGAAGAAGAGAACAATGCCAAAAATGCCATTGAGGCCGCCAGGGAAATGCTTCAGGCACTGGAGCTGCTAAATCAGGAGTTTATTACAGAAGGGTTGCCTGCCATTAAGATTGGGATTGGTATACACAGTGGCGTTGCGATAGCGGGTAATGTCGGGAGTAGCAGTTGTATGGATTATACTGTGATTGGCGATACCGTTAATGTCGCTGCACGCATTGAGAGCAAAACCAAAGAACTCAAGCATCCACTGCTTATTAGTGAGCAAAGTGTGCTGCAGTCGCAGCTTACGCAACTCAAACGGGTTGCTAAGGTGGAGCTCAGTGGGCGCAGCCAGCCGATAGAGGTTTATCATTATCCCGACTAAAAAGATTGATAAGGTGTTGCACTAAGCAATCTTTTTGAAATAGTCTAACTTTAAATAATCAGTTACTTAACGCGCTAATTTATATGGAACGGATACTGTTAGCTATTCTACTTTGCATTTTGTCTGCCAGTACGTTTGTTTACGCGGCAGAACGGCCAGTGCTACGTATTTACCATGATTCTGACTATAGCAGCCATAGCGCGTCGGCAGAGGCCATGAAGATGGGCTTTAATAGCGCACTTAGGGAGCGTAATTTTGAGGCTCAGGGGTTCAAGCTGCAGTTACTCGAAAAAGACCACCGGGGTAATAGTAATCGTAGTCTGTTGACTATGAGGCGCTTTTTGCAGGATGACAGTGCATTACTGGTCCTTGGCGGATTACATTCACCTCCCTATATAAAGCATCGTGAATTCATTAATCAGCAGGATATTTTGCTGTTGGTCCCCTGGGCTGCAGGCGGGCCGGTAACACGTTATCCGCACGACAATAACTGGGTGTTTAGATTGTCGATTGACGACACCAAAGCCGGAGTGAGGCTGGTAGAGTTTGCTAAGCAAAAGCAGTGTCGCTCATCACATTTGTTGCTGGAGCGTACGCCCTGGGGGAAGTCAAATTATCAGACCATAACCCGCACATTGGGGCAATCGGAAGCCCCCGTGACTTGGTTTAACTGGAATATGAAAATGAATGCCACCAAGATCATGTTGCGAGAGATTGTCGCTGCAGGTCACGATTGTGTGATTTTTGTCGGTAACGCACTGGAAGGCAAACAGTTGGTTAAAGCCGTTGCGCAAATACCACAAACACAGCGCCCAGCCATTATCAGCCACTGGGGTATAACAGGCGGTAACTTTTTTACGCAGGTCGCTGATGAGTTGCGCGCAGGGACCGATTTACATTTCTTACAAAGCTGTTTCTCTTTCCAGCAAAAACCACATTCTGAGTTTGCCGCTAAGGTCTGGCAGCAGTTAGTGGCTTCATATCCTGATAAAGTGATTAATGGCCAGTTTATTCAGTCACCCGCCGGGTTCATTCATGGCTATGATTTAGGTCGGGTGATGCTCAGTGCGCTTGACCAAATTGCCTTAAGCGGTAACGTCAAAAAAGACAGAGCGGCGTTGCGTGATGCACTGGAGGATTTGAAAAAGCCAGTTCAGGGTTTGATTAAAGTATATAAGCAGCCTTTTTCTCGCTGGACAAAGTCACAGCCCGACGCACATGAAGCTCTGGGTCTCGATGATATCTGTATGGCCAGCTATAACGCTGATGGTAGTATCAAGGTGCTAAACAACCAATGAATAACAATGCCGTGAAGTCGCTATTTAAAATGAGCTCCGACAAAGCATTCTATGCATTCTTGTTGTGTAGTCTGGTTTTGTCTGTGTCTTTAAGCCTGGTTATGCTCAGTAACCATGCTGATACCGCCATTAGGCAGGTGCAAACTGAGGTCCGTCAGACCGAAGCACGGTTAGGGGTTAGTAATCTGGGACAGTTTTTACGTACCCGCCTGGTACTCCTTAAAGATCTGGCGCAATATCCTATCCTTGCCAATGGCGTTATGGGGTCAGACATCTCTCGGGCTTCTTTGTCTGACTTTCTGGCTGAGTACCGTATCCTGGGTAAAAAGGAGCCTATCTCTTTATACAATGTCCTTGGCGAGCCGGTGTATCGTAGTAGTCAGGTGTTAACCGCAGAGAAAGAAGAGCGTGAATGGCTGGAGCAGTTACTTGATGGCCGGCTGTCTCACGCCGTGATTTTGCATCGCAATGAGCAATTATTTAGTTTTGTGATTGCTGTGCCCATTGAATATAACGGATTTACGGAGGGGGTGCTGGTTGCTGAGTTTGATACAGATCTGGCCAATCTTCTTGCGCTGGATCTGAGCAATCAGGCTCTGGCAGTAGAGTTGTCTGGGCAATGGGTTGGATACAGTAATGCGGCACCCGATGCTGAGTACGTTGAGCTGCACAATGCTCAAATACAGGGCACGGACATTCATGTCAGTCTGATGATCAGTCAGTCCACCATAGATGATAGCGTCTTTGATTTTATCGTTGAGCTGGGTCAGGCCATTTTTATTGGTTTGTCCCTGTCATTTTTGCTTTTACTCTTTTTTGGTCGTCAATTGCTACTTAATCCGTTTAAGCGACTTCAGACGTCAGAGCAAATGATCAAGAAAAGTGAAGAGCGCTTTAAGTTAGCGATTGAAGGTAGTCACGATGGGATCTGGGACTGGGACATTGAAAGTGGCGATGTATTTTATTCACCGCGCTACAGAGAGTTATTGGGTTACAGCGCATCAGACCACACTGGTTTTCCCGATCGTTTTGAAGTACTTGAGCAGCATTTACACCCAAAAGACAGAAGCACGACATTCTCTGCTTTGCAGGAGCATTTGAATGGCAATGGCGGCTTTGATGTAGAGTTTCGTTTGCGGACCAAGCAGAACGATTACCGTTATTTTCGCTCGAAAGGGCTGGCACTGAGAAATGACTCCGGAAAAGCCATTCGTATGTCAGGTTCTTTGACTGACATCACAGATCAAAAAATGTATCAGGAGGCATTAAGTCAGGCAAAAGAGCACAATGACCTGCTTGCTTATGCCATAGAGTCTTGCGATGTGGGCATTATTATTTCAGATGCCAAAGTATCGGGTCTGCCACTGACCTTCATCAACAGCGCGTTTACCTCTATTACCGGCTATGGCGAGGAAGTACTGGGAACTAACTGCAAGTTTTTGCAAGGTGAAGAAACGGCGCCTGAAGTGGTTGCCAATATGGTAGAGGCGATTAAAGAGCGCAAAGCACACCGCACCGTTATTCTTAATTACACTAAACTGGGTAAGCCATTTTGGAACAATTTGCACATTGCTCCGGTGAGCAACGATCAGGAAGAGCTGGTGGCTTATGTGGGGATTATTCAGGATATTTCTGAGGAAATTGCACAGGAAAGGGCGCTCGCCGAGGCTAAGAGTCAGGCAGAGCAGGCTAGTCGGGCAAAAAGCGAGTTTCTTGCCTCTATGAGCCATGAGATCCGCACTCCAATGAATGGGGTGTTGGGTATGCTCAATTTACTGCTCAGTAATGAGCTCGACGAGCAACAAACACACAGAGTTAAACTGGCTATGAGCAGTGCTAACTCGCTGCTTAACCTGATTAACGACATACTCGATTTTTCTAAAGTGGATGCGGGTAAACTTGAGCTGGAAATGCTCGACTTTGATTTGCGGGGTATGTTTGAAGACTTTGCCGAAGCCGCTGCGTTACAGGCCCAGTGTAAAGGGCTTGAATTGGTGTTGGACACGCTAGACATCGAAGAAAGTTTGGCTAAAGGCGATCCGAGCCGGATCCGCCAGATCCTCGCTAATCTGGTTGGTAATGCCATAAAATTCACTGAGCAAGGTGAGGTCATCATTCAGGGGAAACTGACGGAGCAGGATGATAATGTGCTGCGCCTGGACTGTGCCATTACGGATACTGGCATAGGGATCCCCAAAGCAAAAAGTGCTGCCTTGTTCGATTCATTTTCTCAGGTTGATTCGTCTACGACGAGAAAGTACGGTGGAACGGGGTTGGGCCTGGCAATTGTCAGAAAGCTTTGCCAGCTGATGGGCGGTGATGTCTCGGTTCGAAGTATTGAAGGTGAAGGGAGTACGTTTACCTTTACTGTGCTGCTGGAGAAAAGTGCTCAGTCAAAACAGGTGCTTCCAGACCTGGATATGTCTCAACTTGAGTTACTGGTCGTTGATGATAATCAGACCAACCGAACTGTTTTAGGTCAACAGCTCAGGCATTGGGGGGCTCAGGTATTTGAATCTTCCTCCGGGATTGCTGCGTTAGCAGAGTGTGAAAAGCGCCATCATGATGGTGAGCGTCGAATGTTTGATATTGCATTACTGGATATGCAGATGCCTAATATGGATGGTGCACAATTGGGTAAAACCATCAAAGAAGACAAACGCTTCCAGGGGATCAAACTTATTATGATGACCTCGATAGGCCATCAGGGAGATGCGTCCTTTTTTGCTGATTTGGGCTTTTCGGGGTATTTTCCCAAGCCAGCAACAACCGAAGATCTGTTTAATGCGCTATCAGTGGTTGCTGATGATGGTGAGGCGCTCGCTAATGCCAAGCCTTTGGTTACGACTCATTATCTAAAAAGCATGAAAGATCCGCATCAGGATACAACACCGGTAAAATGGGCACCAAAGCCACGAATCTTGTTAGCAGAGGATAATCAGGTTAATCAGATTGTGACGGTAAGTATGTTGCAAAAGCTCGACATTGAATCTGTCGATGTTGTTAGTGATGGTAATGAGGCACTGCGTAATCTAAGAGAATATCAATACTCAGAGGGGTATTCGCTGGTTTTGATGGACTGTCAGATGCCTGAAATGGATGGGTTTCATGCCACCAAAGCCATTCGCAAAGGGCAGGCGGGTAAGTCAAACATGGACATTACCATAGTGGCGCTCACCGCCAATGCGATGGTGGGTGATGAGAAGAAGTGCCTCGAAGCGGGTATGAATGATTATTTAAGTAAACCTGTATCAATAGAGGCTTTACTGACTTGTCTGAAAAAGCATCTGGACTATGAGCACATAGTAGTAGAAGAATAAAAAGCGCCATGCAATATACGTAATTAGCTTGTGCTTGGTGACCAGACCCGTGTGCAACTGCATGAAAAGTAGATGGTTTAGACACCTTGGGCTGTCAGTGCAAGTTACTAAGCTGGTGAGTGCGGCGTAATCATGTGTTGGAAAATTAATGAAGATACTTAAGTTAGCTGCTGTTGTTTTGATCTCATTTTTTGTTGCCGCCTGTGGATTTTTTAAGAAAGAGGCGATTGCTTGTGAACTCATAGGCAGTACCCACTTTAGTGAAGTATCACCCAATTTGCATATTGATCAAAGCATCGATAGCCAGCAACAAGTGAACCTGGCTCATGCTATCCAGACTGCTGTAGAAAGAGTGTCCCATGTTTATGGTACACCTACTTCTGACCCCAGAATAATCGCGACCGCAGAAACCAAATATGCAAAATTTGGGTTTAACCCGACAGGCATGCAAAGCACAGGTTTCTTCAGAGAATGTATCTTTCTGGGCCCAAAGGGGCTCAATGCTGATGTTGTCGCCCATGAGCTTGTCCATGCAGAAGTCAGACACAGAACAAACCTGTTTGTTGAGCTCACTCAGTTACCTGCCTGGTTTATTGAAGGGACAGGGATCCTGGTAGATTATCGTGCTCCGTTTTTAGCACAAAACATCGACCTGAAACATGATGAACTCGCTGAGATTAAGTCGGTGTTTTATCTCAGTGACTTCCCAAACACTCAGGTTGAGTACTACCAGGCATCGCTTATGGCCGTTAAACCGATGAATCCAAAGACTATGTACAGTGGCTTAGAAAGATTGAATAATGGAGAACAATTTGAGGACGTTTTTAACGAACTCTTTTAATAATTACTTAGCTTTGAAGCGCCACTTTCCTCAGTACCTAAATGGAATTGCGCCGAGGCCATTTAGAGTCGAGAGTTTATGTTAAAAGCGTTACCAGAAAAGTATTATCTTACCCACTTCTATGAATTGCAGGAATTTATCACAAAAACCAGTGTTCATTTGTTAACACCATCACAGCAGGCGCTGTTCTCAGAGCTGCGCATGCTTGATGAGAATTGCCTGTGTTTGCTGCTGCGTATTATTAATCGTAAGCGGGTATTTGTCACCAGAGCTCAGCTGAACTATGCAGAAATTAAGGATACGGATGCAGCACTGAGAGACTTGCAGAACAAGGGGTTGATTAGTACAGCGCAAACGGGCGATACCAGTGTACTGCTGAATGAGCTGACGAAAGAGCAGTTGCAGAGCATTGTCGCCGAGCTGGCATCATCAGGAAATATAATGGGTGCTGCTCCGACTAAATCTGCAAAAAAAGCGCTATGGATAGAGTTCGTCCAGACACTGAGTTCAAGTTTTGATCTGACTGGTACATCGGTGTTTGAAGCGCACCTGTGTGCACCAATTAAAGTGGATTTTGAATACTGGTTGTTTCTGTTTTTTGGCAAGCTCGGAGGCACTTTACAACAGTTTTCATTACGTGATCTGGGTGTTATGCAAACACGTGAAGGCATCTCGACGGGCAACGCACATTTCTCTGAACTGGCAGAGGCGCAAAGCGCTTATTTTTATCTAAGCCAATGTAAAGGCCTGAATAATTTAGACATAGAGGGTAAGGCGCTGTTGGCTGAGCAGATCTGCCAAGCGCAGGTGCCAGCTGCTGAGGGGCTAATGGCCCATGCCAGGCGAGATGATCTGACACACAAGCTGGCTTGTCAGCTGGAGCCAGATAAACCTGAGCTCGCAATGGCCATGCTTGCGCTCAGTAACCATCCAAAGTCTCAAGAAAAGTATATTCGTGCCTTATATGCCGCTGGGGAACATGATGCTTGCCGGACTCAGCTGGAAGCGGTGCTGTCCTGTCCTCAAAATGAAGAGTTGCTGTTATTTGCCGAAGATTTCTCGGCGCTGAAGTTTACCACCAAGCGTACCTCTGTACTGACAGATATGCTGCGCCAAAGTGGCCCACCTATCGCACTCGATGAGGCCTATGTCGGGTATCCTGAACAAGGGGCAATTGCCTGGTATCACCGCCAGGGCAGCAGAGCTTACCACGGTGAAAACCAATTCTGGCGCATGCTATTTGTTTTAGCCTTCTGGCCTGTGCTTTATGAATCTACAGCCAGTGCGGCAAGTAATGAATTTGATTTAACGCCGCGAAGTTTGAAATATAATCAGTTTTATGAGGTACATAGCGAGGAGATTGAGCAGATCCTAGGCACAATCTTGGATAACCAGAGTTTATTCGATTGGCTGCTGCGTCAGGCCACTGCGCACTTTGGTAAGCCGAACAGGTTGGTCTTTTGGCATCGCTCAACACTGGACCTCGTGTTGATGGTGGCCCGGATTATTCCTGTCGCTGCACTCAAAACACATCTGCTCGCAATGTGTAAAGATTTTAAAATGCTCAGGGATGGTTATCCGGATCTGATCTGTATTAATGGCGATGATGTCTCATTTGTTGAGATCAAAGCACCTGGAGATAGCCTCAGACGCAATCAGCTGGTGACAATAAGGCGGCTCATGGAGTCCGGGTTTAAGGTGGATATTCAGCAAGTTTGCTGGCAGATAGCACCACAACAGGCTTATGTCGTGATCGACGTTGAAACCACTGGAGGTAAGAAAGAGTTTGACCGTATTACCGAAATTGCGATGGTGAAGGTCGTTGATGGTCAGGTCGTCGATCAATGGCAGAGTCTGGTTAATCCAACACGTCGGATCCCTAAATACATCACTGAATTAACGGGTATTAGTAACGAGATGGTTGCAAATGCGCCCCATTTTTCTGACCTTGCTAAGCAGGTAGATGACTTTATGCAGGATGCGATATTTGTGGCGCACAATGTGAATTTTGATATGGGCTTTATTAAAGCGGAATTTGCCCGTCTTGAACAATCCTTTCAAAAGCCTAAGTTGTGCACTGTTCAGCAGGCCAGGAAGTGGTTGCCGGGGCTGAAATCATACGCATTAAATAAAGTCTGTGCTGAACTGGGGATTTCGCTGACCCAGCATCACAGAGCCATGGCCGACGCGCGGGCAACGGCAGAGTTATTTGTGATGATTAACGCTCAACGGCTTGCTCAGCAACAGCAGTCTTCATAACTAAAGGCGTGGAGGGGATGCTTGTTTAAGATGTTTCGTGTACATTTCTCGCCATGTTCTGAGTGAGCTGTCGCTAGCATGTATAAAAAGTATTTTGTGTATTCTTTATTGCAGGTGTCCTGGGGGTTGTCTGCAATACTGATTGTATTCGCCATTACGCCCAGTTTGATTGCGCTGTCCTTACCAGCCTGGTCTATCCCTGTGTATCTGTTGCTCTCCAGTGCCATCGCATTTGCAGTGTATGGAAGAGACAAAGCGTTGTCTAAAAAAGGCACAGAGCGCATTTCGGAACGTGTGCTTTTAATCGTGTCTGCCAGCGCATTACACATGGCGACTTTGCAGATCATGTCGGTTTTAAGGCATAAAACCATCAAGCTTCCATTTTTACTAAAGTTACTGACTCTGCATCTGCTTCAGGTGATTGTTTTTGTGTGTGTGCTGATCAGCTATTTGATGTAAAGACAAGCGCTGAATTGAATCTGTCTGGGGTCAGGAGAGGAGAGTAACAGGCAAAAGCCTGTCACCAGTTGATCAATTGAGTTTTAAGTCAAAGTCGTAGTCCAGCTCGTCCATTAAAGACCAGCGATGCTGTTTGTTTTGGGTTCCTTTTCCGAGGATCCAGTAGTTATAGCTTTTATCTATTTGTCCCTGGCTTTTCTGTATGGTCAGCCAGGCATCAACATAACTCAGGATATCTAGGTTGCGTTTCGCAACAGCAAAGCCCACCGGGTATTTCAGCTGAGCCCCTTTAGGCACGACCACACCAAATTCGGGGTAGAACATGCTCCAGGCAAATCCCGCCTCTGCGCTGATCACCATGGCATCGAACTGTCCGTCAGACTCGAAGAAGGCCTGGTGGTTAGATAGTGCAGATACCCGAATATGCGGATATTTTCTTGCTAAATCCTGCATTAATGGGGTGTACTCAACGTGTGCAAGACGCAGTCCATTGTAATTTATTACCTGCTCTCGGGTTGCCAGCTGTTTAAGCCGGTGGTCTTTGGCAATTAGTGCCAACTGCAGTTCCAGGACAGGATCACTAAATCTGATCTGGCTGAGATCCGCCACGTTGATTTCAAGCCCCGACATAGCAATGTCAAAGAATCCTTTGTTCAGATATTCTGCAAGCTGGGCTTTTTTAAAGGGAATAAACTCAACTTTGACATTCAGATCTGCCGCCAGTTTGTGTGCCAGACTGATATCAAATCCGACTAGTTCACCTTTTTGATTGAAATAACTGAATGGAACGTTATCGACCAGGTAACCCACTCTCAGTAAATTCCGTTTTTTGATCACCTCTATGTTCGTCAAAGATAGCTCGCCGCTTTGATAGGCTTTAGGCACATGATTAAGTACTTCCGCGGGAACCCGATCAGAGACCACCATATTGGCAATGATCTCATCCGCTGCCTGAGTATCACGGGCCAGATGGTTATTGGCTGTGAAGCTCAGCAGCATAAAAGCGGGTAGCAGGGCGCTGAGCAAAGTCAGGTAATACAGGGAGCGTATCCGCTTTAAATGTAGCTGACGCTTAGTATAAAAGATGCTCAGTAGCACAAACGAAAAGATGTAAATCACAGTTGTTGGCGACACTATTTTAGCCGTCAGCACTGACATCGATAGATAGAGCTGATAACTGTCTGCCGGAATTTTCAGGCTGTCCAGCAGGTAAGGGATGGCGATATGTACGTTTGCAAAATAGCTCAGCATGGCAGACAGCGTAACGTTGGGGATCTGTTCCAGGGTAACCGGGCTGCCGGTAAGCCAGGCTGCAAAGGTAACAAACATCAAGGTTGTGAGCTTGCCTAGACTCGGAAAAGTATAGGCAATGGGCACCAGCACCTCTGCAATGTGATCTGACTCTTCATCACTGCGCTTTATTTTTGCCAAGTGCGCTTTTATCCCTTCAGTGATCACCGGAAGGACAATAAATACATTGCCCGTACTGAATGCGGTGATCCAGGCATTGCGCATCACCATAATGAGGTCGCGATACTTTACCGGGGTTAGCGCCGCGACTAGCATAGGCAGCAAGGCAAACATCAGATAAACACCCAGACAAGTGACCAGGACCAGATAAATCTGCAAGTTGTTTAGCTCTTCCATGCTGATTGTGCCGGCAGTGCTGGCGGTCATCGCAAAGATCCCGATAGGAAAGAGTTTGATGATTTTCTTTGAGATTAAGGACAGCCCTTGCCCAACAACTTCTAACACATCCAGTAGGTTGTTCTTTTTCCCGTTGGAAATTAATGACAGCCCCAGTGCAATACAGAATATGACCAGTGCTGGCACATTGCCTTCAGCCATAGAAGCAAAAGGGTTAGCAGGAATGTACTGGCTGACAAAGTCAACGTCGGGGGCACTGGCGACCAATGCAGGAGAGAAAAAAGTGCCCGCATCATGGCTGGGTAAGGTAAGCGAAAACGCCCAGATAGCAGCCAGACCAACCAGCCAAAGGCTGATCATGACTGTGGTCGCCTTAATTAAAATAGACTTAACCTGATCCGGGTTAAATTTGCCCAGGCCGACCACCAGGCTGACGACGATGTAAGGGAAAATGGTGATCTGCATGAGTTTGACAAACCCTTCGCCGAGTGGCTTTAAAAATGCCACCCGTTCACCAAAAATAAGGCCACACACAATACCTAATAACAATGCCCAGAGCATCCAGTTAATGCTCCTTAACCAATCGATAATGAGTTTCATAATCCCCATGTGCGCAATAAAAAAGAGCGAGATTATATTGAGGTTAGCTGAAATTAATCTGAATGCTTCACTGACATCTGGGGATTTTGCAATTGTAATACCAATTTGCTTAATTAAGTGTTCTATTTTGAGGCGAGAAAATATAGTCGATAACCAGGCAAAAATTTTGCTATTTAGTTGTTCTAAATGAGAAATTTTTAACGCTGTTAGCGTCATATTCGCTCCTTCAAATAGACCAGGTATTAAGTGAAATTGGTATAACTGGCTGAGGAGCACAATGCTTTAGGCTGGACCTCTGTGACCTCGTCTTTGAGGAGAGGGCTAAAAAAGCATGTTGTATAAGTCTAAACTTCGATAAACAAAGGCTTCGGCTGTGTGCTCGCATGATTACGAGCACTTTTTACTTACGCCCAGTCTGACAGAAAGTCTAACCTTACTGGATTACAGCTGATAATCCTCGCCATTTTTGGCGCGATAGCATTTACGGTCTTGCTGTGTGACTAAGGCATATTGCACGCCGGAAACAAAGCTCATCCACATACGGCTGCCTGCTTCACCTTCTCCGGTTACGGCACTGAGGGGGGTTTCGTACTGAACATCATTCAGATGAGCTCGGTCATAATGGCGAGGCTCACAGCCAGTGTCAAAACTCAGTTCTATATGCATGCCGTCTGATTTTTTCAGCAACAGTGCACTGGGAGATTCACGATGACCGCATAAAGCAACGAATTGCTTAGAGTTTTTGAGACCACAATGTTGGCCATCGGCAAAGAACACCATTAAATGGTTGTAGTAAACGACGTAAGAGCTTACTTCTTTATGAGAGCCGAATTCTAAAGGACAATGCTGATCCAGATACTGTTTTGCAACGGTCAGCTTTTGACATTCTGTGCTGATGTTTTCTAATTCTGTTTGCTGAATTTGTGCTTTCATGTGTGTATTCCCAGTTACCAATGTTACCCGATATAAGCTTGCCTGTGTGCGGTGACGGCTTAATTGCCGGTCAAATCACCTGTTGTCGTCACAAGGCAAAATATCGCTACTATTATTAATTACCTGCTTAGTCCCGGTGGGGCGCAGAAGCTTCTGTTGACAAATTCAGTGTATGAAAAAAAATCGATAAATTTCACAAAAAGAATTTTACAGTGTAAATTTTACAAAAACTGGTCTGACCATACGCTGTGGCATAGTAGTGAGGTATAGCGTTCAGACACTTTACAGACGTAAACAGGAATGAAGCGGTGAAAAAAAATTCAGAACTCATGAGAAAGTCACACTTTCTGGGCACCAAAATTCGTAATTTACGCAAGCGAAACCATTTAACCCTGGAGGATTTATCTGCCCGATGTGTCCGCTTTGATCCACAATCAGCGCCATCGGTATCCTATCTGTCCATGATCGAGCGAGGTAAACGCACGCCCAGCAGTGATATGCTTGAGAATCTGGCTGAAGTATTTCAGAAGCCGGTAGAGTGGTTTTTGGACAATGAGCCGGAAGTAAATGAAATTACTCCACAAAAAGGTCGCCATGGTGGGATCAGTGGCATGGCATTAGAGCCTAACTTTCTATTCGACAATGAAATCTTGCAAATAGCCATTCCAGAAATGTTGTCTCAGACAGGGATCAGTGGACGTCAGTTTGCTCATCTGTTGATTCGGGCTCATCAGGAACACCACCAGAATCATTTTCCGGACCTTGAACGTGCCGCAGAAGAAGTCGGCGGCAAAGATCTCTATCTGAATGCAGAAACCCTGCTGAGCATGCTCAAAGCACAAGGGCTCGTGGTGCACTGGTTTGATGAAGCGCCAGGAGAGGTTATCGATGAAAGTGGACACATGTTTCAGCGTGTCATTACCTCTTACTTTGCGCCGCCGAATGAGGTGCATGTCAATCGCATGTTGCTGCAAAACCAGCCCAGACTTAAATACGATTTGGCCGTACATCTGGGGCATGCGGTGTTACACAACAGAGATGGACTGCAATGTGTGCTTGGTTCTGGAGGAGTGAGCGGTGGGACCAATGCGGATGAGTCTGCACCAAATGCGCAGGATATCCTCTCTGCATGGCATGATTTTGAGTCCAGCTTTTTTGCCGGTGCATTGCTGTGCCCGAAAGTAGCTTATCGACAGTTGTTAGATTCTTATGGTTATGAGACGCACATACATCAGGCGCTGGGGATCTCTCCCTCGGTAGCAATGCGCAGGATGACCGTTGCTTCGCCTTACCCACATTGGCATTATTTTGATGCCTATTTACCTGGCAAACTGAAAGCGGTATATCGCGGCAATGGTATCCCTTTGCCCTGGGGAAATATGCGTAGCGTCGCAGATCCATGTCAACACTGGGCTGTGTTTCGTAAATTTCAGGAGCAAGCTATGCAAGCCAGCGCGCAACTGTCGGTGCTCAATGTAAACAATCAACCCCGGCTTTATTGCTGTGAGTCTATCAAGGTAAATGATGTGGCGGATAATCCACATGTGCTTTGCGCCGGAATAGACTTAAATCCGGCGATCGCAGCACAGGGGCTGGATGCGAATGAAGTGGTACAAGAGTTACAGGCACTGTGTATTAAGCAGGGTGGTGCGAGTGTGGTACCCTGGCATTTGAAAAAACAATTACAAAGTGTAGCGAAAATATTAAATATCAACTGGATAGAGCGGGGGATAGCGAATGATGTACGTGTGATTTGTACGCGCGGTAAAGCTTGCCCCCGACAACCTGGTTGCTATGACTAGCGGATAGAGATAGCAATCTCTACTTCATCACTTTGGTGATAGATTTCTATATCCTGGTGGTAGGCACGTTGATATGGGCAGTCACTTTGCTCGAAGTAGCGCCAGACAAGCTCCCACAGGCGAATGACTGTTTGCGGCATGTCGCCCTGGGCTGCAAAACTCAGGTATCGTCCGCCATCTAGTTGCTGGATTTGCAGTGTTTTATCTGTATCTGCATGTGCCATCAATACAGATGCATCGCAGGCAACCATAGCGTCGAAGTCTCCATGATGATCTGACTCATAGCCTGAATAGATGCCATAGAGTGTGCTGCCTTCATGTAATAAAGGGGTATATTTTTGACTAAATGTTTGCCAAAGCTGGGCTATTTGACCTTCTCCTTCGGTCTGCTCGTGATGATTATTGGTGCGGGTGCTGATCCCCACTATTTGGCGTGAATTGAACGTTTTAACTTCCATTAGATTCCCTGGTTACTCGTCGTATGTCGCGAAAATTGCTTTACTCCGAATATCTGTCCCTGTCTTCTGATACAGTCACCCATTTAGCATGACTATTAGCCTTTCCCAAGAGAGGCGGAGAGTGCAATTTAAACCAATCCACATAATGAAATAACCAATTTTGGCCAAGGCACTCTTTGTGATAACCGGGTAAAAAAGTGGCGAATCCAGGCTTGTAAGACAAGTTAAAACTGAGACGCTTTTACACAGTGATCAGCAGATTTAATCCCTCATATTGGTCGCACATTAAGATAGATTAGTATTATATGTATATTTAATAGTCACTTAGACTATTAATAAGGCGGTCGAATAGTAACATAGTGTGGGTTTTAGGCAAGCCACTGGGAAATAAAATATCCATAATGATAATTTGATCAGGGACCGCAAGAGTCCCCATAGTGATGATTTTGTCACTCAATACTATTGACCACGCCAATCCCAGTCCGGATAAAAAACGCCGTTCACCGTTGCATTGTGACCTGAGATGATAGAGTTTGGCTTGTCAACGGGCTGCCACCCGGTCGCTGAAGAGTGCTCCAGCTCGAACACCACATTACCCCACAGTCTGTAGGGTCCTGTGATGTTCGATTGTCTATATGCGGCGAACAAAGTTTGACCACCCATCATGATTTCTTTAACCGAGCTTTGGTTGTTCACTTCAGCCACGCCTTTGCTCCAGATTTTAAGAAGGGTAATGCTGGATTGGTTGTCACCCAGAAAATAGCCGTTACCTGACACTTCGACATCATCAAATTGATTACTGCTGGTTGAGCGGGCCATGGAGGTATCGGTGACGTTCAATGCTACCTGACGATTGCCCTCCATGAGGTTTGCCGCTGAACTTCCGGATACCTTCAACTGTAACCTTTTGTGGTTTTTCACATAAAGCGTGCTGTTTTCATCTGCAAGGAAGGGGTAAAAAGGGGCTTTGGGGTCAAAAATATGCGGTGTTTTAAGGCCATCTATTGTGACGGTTGCATTGGCGTCAACGTGCAATGACAGCGCGTTTTCAGGTGTGTCGATTGCAAAATTACTGAGTGTGGATACCGCTGATTTGATGCGTATTGCGCTTTGCTGTTCATCGCTGTCGCTGAGCTTGACCGACGCTGTCTGCTGATCCAGACCCGTTAGTGTGATCCCATCACGTTCGATGAGAATTGGCCCCATGCACTGACCCGAAAATTCGACTGTCATGTCAAATGACAGGGCGTGAAGGTAATCGAGCATACGGCTGAGTGCCAGCGGATCATGTTCACACTTTACGGTGACGGTGTGATGGGTGCCACTGAGTGCCAGTTCTGGGGTATTTTCCGCGTTGATTGGATGTGCTGTAATGGTGCACGCACTGAGAAACAACGGGATCATAGCTCGGGTAAGTGTATTTATTGGGGTCATTCCTGTGGCCTTACATGTTGTTTTAATGAAAATAAAATGTAGCGCCGGTGATGTGGATGGTCAATTGTTTTGACTAATTTATTTGGCAAAGAGACATTGGTAACTAATAGTTAGGAAATCTTATTCATTAAATCAATAGTCTATGCCGGGCCTTTTGACCCGGCATCAGGGCTTAGTTCATCAGTTGGCGGATGAACTTAACAGGCGCACTGCCGTAGCTGAGAAATTCTTCATGGAAAGCTTTGAGATTAAAGTCCTTACCTAATTGTTTCTTTTGCTCATCGCGCAGGTCGTAAATTTCGCGGAATCCGCTGTAATAACTGGTAAGCTGAACCTGACTGAGCGTTGCCCGGCGCCATTTTCCCTCGGCTTCGGCTCGTTCCTGGAACGCACCGTTCATAAGCAGATCCAGACCTGCCTCTTTGCTGATCCCTTTAACCTGAATGCCATAATCCAGGATAGTATTACAGATAACACGCAGGTTCCATTTGTAGTACATGAGCCACATTTCTGGCTCGAAATCACCGTACCCTTCTTCCAGCATCATGCGTTCTGTATACACAGCCCAGCCTTCAACCATGGCACCATTGCCAAAGATGCTTTTCACCAGTGATGGAGAAGTATTGGAGTAAACCAGCTGGGTGTAGTGACCTGGAACTGCTTCATGAATATTCAGAATTTGTAAAATCCAGTGATTGTACTCACGTAGCATTGAGCCAGCCTGCTCATCCGTCAGTCCATCCAGAGGCTCCACGTTATAGTAGGTGTTCTCTTTTTTCTCGTAAGGTCCCGGTGCAGAAATCGACGCCAGCGCAAAGCCGCGCATATAATCCGGTGTCTGGCGCACAACCAGCGGTTTTTCAGGATCCAATGTCAGTAAGTCTTTTTCCATCACAAAGCGTTCCAGTTCAGGGATCTGGCGCTTGATTTCGTTAACAAACTGAGACTTCTCGACATGGCGCTGAGACAGGTGTTTGATTAGCGTAGCTATGGCTTCGGCATCATTTTCGGGGCGTGTTGTATTCGGAAAATACTTGGGCCAAAGTTGCTCGGTTAACTTGATCATTTGTGCTGTTACGCGGGCTTTGTCTGCAAGTGCCTTTTGGTACATTTGCTTGGCGGTATAACCCGACTGAATATCAAACGCAAATTTCTCTTCGTAGAGTTCCTCACCGATCCGGAAGCTTCGGGCTTTGCCAGTTGATTGCATCTTTTTCTCAACCGCAGTCAGAAAATCGATGTAGCCATGGATGGCTGTTTTGGCATTCGCAAAGCGTTGTTTGAATTCTGCTTTTTCTGTTTCGCTAAAGGTGCTCAGCGCATCGACCCGGGTCAATAAGTCGTCTGTTAAAACACTAAATGCCCCATTATTTTGCTGGATACCGAGCTGGGTATATTCCAACGTCGGATCCTTGATATTTGCTTGTGCAGCGCGATAGTACCCAGGTACATAATTGAGTCGATTAAAGACCAGACGAAGTTTCTCATCTTCAGACTTAAAGCGGCTGTTCAGAATGGTCGCGAAGCCGTACGAGACATTGTAGCGACTGGGGTTCCATTGCCAGCTTTTGAACTTTTCGATTTCCCAGCGGGTACTTTTGAGTCTGTTTTCTATCAGGTGATAGTCAATTTTCAGGCTGGCACTGAGCTTTGTTACGTCAAAAGCGTGTAGTTTTGCCAGCTGCGTATCTATAAAGGCCAGGCTGGCTGCGCGGCTCGCAGCATCCGGGATGGTGATGACATCATCATATTTGCCATAGCCATAGTACATGGATTGTTCGGGATACTGTTGCCAGAATTGTTCAATAAACTGCTCTGAGAATGTTTTGAAAGCGGTTTCATTGGTTTGTTGACTGGATACTGAACTGGCTTGCTTGGCATCTGTTTGAGTCGTTGTCTGAGCACAACCAGCCAGTGCAAAAATGGCTGCCAGAGAAAGGCTGAGCGCCGTTTTTTTCATTCGCTTGTTCCTTTATTGTGATTTTCCATATCATAACAAGATTTCGCATTTTTTGCCTGCTCAGGGCTGTCTATGAGTACTGCCCCGTTGCCCGCCTGGGCTACCATATCGTCCGGGTTATATATCGGACAGCGGCTCATAGATAAGCAACCACAGCCAATACAGCCGTCAATCATGCTGCGAACTCGCTGCATATAAGCAATCTTTTCATCTAGTTGGGTGCGCCAAATGCTGGACATTCTGGTCCAGTCATCTTTACTAGGTGTGTCGCTGTGGGGCAAAGACATTAAGGTTTGTTTGATTTCAGCCAGCGTGATGCCCATTTTCTGGCCAGCTTTAATAATGGCGATACGTCGCAAAACATCTTTTTTGTAACGCCTTTGATTGCCGTTATTACGCCAGCTGCGGATCAGCCCTTTGTTTTCGTAAAAATGAAGTGCAGAGACGGCAACATCTGCACGCTTAGCGACTTGCCCAACGCTGAGTCTGGGCTCATCTCGTTCCGGTGTATCGATTACGCTCATTTGAATGCTTTACCTCAATCTTAGTTGAGGTTTTAGACTAGCAGCAAATAACACAAAGGAGAACCGCGATGACGTCCATTATTCTTTATTCAAGCTCAAACAAGCAGGGCAATACTGCACAGTCGGTGCGAGCACTGGCGCAACAATTACAAGCCGATGCTTTGTACCTGGATGATTATGAAATACACGATTATTGCTATAATCACACCAATAAAAGCGATGACTTTCGTTCATTGTTTCGCACATTGCTGGACTATGATCACATTGTTTTTGCATCCCCTGTATATTGGTATGCCGTTACACCGAGAATGAAGGCATTTTTCGATCGCATAACCGATTTTATGGATGATGAAACACTGCGGCCTGAGCTGAGAAAGCTGCGTACCAAAGAATTCTCCATATTATCCAATTCGATTAATGACACAGCGCCTGCGTGTTTCACTGAGATGATCCAGAAAACCTGTGAGTATCTCGGGATGACCTGCCGTGACCGAATTCACCATCAATACCCTTATGAGGGGGACAAATAAAATAAGATTTTTTGGTTAAAAAATAGGCGTTAATTATTTCGCTAAACTAAACTGTTGTTGCTGTGGCATGGTGATGGGGTCGATCCTTGCTGTGCCAGAGTAAATATCAGTAACCGTCTAAACCAGGAACTACCATGAAGATATACAAGCTGCGCAACTGGCTTGTTATATTGTCTGTTTTCATACTTGCCTCCTGCCTGGGAGATGATGACGACAATAACAACACGCCAGATCAAACTGCACAAACCACTGAAATCAAAGTGAGCCCGGCATTGGGATTAACCAAAAATGCAAATGTCAGGCTCATTTTACTCGCCACTAACACGCCCATTGAAGGGGCTACGGGCAATACCGGAGAGACTGGTGTTGCTACCATTACATTGGCTTCTGCCATTACCGAGCCGTTTATTGTTGAGGTATTGGGTGGAGGCGATGCTGAGTACTTCGATGAAGCCAAAGGGGTTTTTCTGACCCTTGGCGCCGATACGACGCTTCGCGCCGTACTAAGCTCTTTCCAGTCTGAGGTAGGGGTGACAACACTCACCGAAATCGCCGCAACTGCTATTTTAAATACCGGCGCGACCAGCGCTGAGGCTATTAATCTTGTAAATGAACAGGTTCGTGTGGCATTGGCCCCGGCACTGACAGATATTACAATGCCTCCTCAACTAATTGATGCCGCCAGCGGGGTCACAGCGAGTAGTGATCAGGCCGGTATATATGCGGTCTCTTTGGCTGCACTAGCACAATTGGGCAGCTCTGCGAGTTCACCAGCGCTGGCAATTATTGATGCATTGCGTGCTGACTTTTTAGATCTCACCATAGATGGCAAGGTAGGCGATCAGGCTTTTGAATCTCCTTTGTATAATGCCAGTAATTTTATCAGTGAGTACACCAGTGCAATTCAGGCGTATGCACAGCAAGTGGGTTTAACCGACGACCTGAGTGCGACGTTTTCCCTGGATAACATCAAAAAAACTCTGGAAGGGTTGAGTGACATTTTTGCCAGTTTGGATCTTGGGTCTCTCGAATTGGATTTTGTTCCCGGTGGGTTATCACCTGGTTCCGGCGGAGATTCTGATGACGACGACGACAATGATGATAACAACGGCAATGACGGAGAAGGTAATACTTTAATTATTACTGGCTCTACGACTGTGGCGGGTGTTACGACCGGAATCAAAGAGATTAAAATTCGCAACGTACCTGCGCCTGATCCCAACGATCTCGAAACCATTAGAAAACAGATTGAAGACTCATTAGCTGAGCTAGAGGTGAACGACCTGGCGTTTGAGCTGGTGAGTAGCTCGGATACTGAGATTGTCGTTTCTGTGCGTTACTCTGTTACCACTCAGGGAGTCACTGTGACATCAGACCTTACTTACACCTGGACGCTGACCGGAAAAGACGATGACGACGATGATATGGATGATGATGTCATGTTGCCTGAAGTGCTCAAAGGTAAGGTGTTTGATATGGTGTTTATGCTTTCGGAAAGCGGCAGCAGCTATGCCGATGGGCAAAAAGTACGGTTCACATTCTCCAGTTCAGGCATGATGTTTATAGATACAGATCCAGAAGCCGGTAATGGTGACGAAATGTCGCTTGATGATGTCATGATGGAAGGCAGCGAATACGTTTATAAAGATGACGGGTTTATCTACAAAGTGTCGGTGACTGAAACGGGGCTGAATGAAATCAATCTGTTTACCATGGAAAATATGTTTCTTGGTTCGTTCACTATTGATGGGGGCGACGAAATTGCTAACCTTGAATTAGTCACCGCAAGAGCCGGGGAGTATAGAGTTGTAGGTGAAGGTCATTCACGCGGCACTGTGGTGATTGGCTCAGATGGGTCTATCGACTTTGATACAGGTATCAGCTTTGCCCAAAGTGATATTGTGATTATTTATGATCGCACTAATCTTGAGGAAGAGAAGCGTATACAGGTCAGTTACGGTGCGGATAATAACGAACCGTTAATTAACTTGTTCTTATCAGCAGATGGTAGCACCATCACCAGTATTCAATATCGTATCCTAAAAGATGAGGTAGATATTATGGTGACGGTTGAAGGTACCGTTACTGGTGGAGGCGGTGGTTAATCATGCAATCTGTGATAAAGCGGGTGAGGGCCCGCTTTATCTTTTTATGTGTTAGCCTGATTCAATACCAATTTCACTTAATACTTGGTCTATTTGAAGCAGCAAATAGGACGCTAACAGCGTTAAAAATTTCTTATTTAGAACAACTAAATAGCAAAATTTTTGCCTCGCCTACATGGATGTAGGTGCCTCAGCGATAGCAGGACGCGAGAGCGGTGTTTTCGACCCTATTTTCTCGCCTCAAAATAGATCACTTAATTAAGAAAATTGGTATAAACAGGCCGACTGTCTGGTGCGATTACCACTTAAACAGCTTACATCTTTGCTGGGTATTGCCCTGATAATTGGAAACTACAATAGGCCCAACTTTTGACTCGCGGATTGGATCAAAGCTAAATGTATTCATGTTAACGTCAATCGTCCCGTTGCTATCCAGCTTATAGGATACTTGCAACTTAGTGCTGCCGACTTCAAACAGGCTTAAAAACTCATTGTTCAGCAGGTACTGGTCAATGACTACGCCATTGTTTTCATCAATTGCATAATGGCCCAGGTTTTCGTTGAGTGTCAGCAAGCTGTAGTTGCGAACGTTTTTGCGTGCGCCTTCTCCGTAGGTGACTATCCAGTCTGCCTTGTTATCGACGGATGCGCCAACCTCAAGTGACATTGGAAATTGATAAAGCGTGCCGCGAGCCGGTGAGATCACTTCACACTGACCTTTGTAATACCCTTGCCATTGCTCAGCTGAAGCCTGGGCCGTTGTACTCAGCATTGCCAAAACCGAGAGTGCTAGAGAAGATTTAATCATCTTATTCATATTATTTTCCTTTTTGTTAGTGTGGTTTACCCATTCAAGGTAATTACATCTTTTTTAAGATGCAAGACGGTATGTAATGGATTGTAAATGGGTTGCATCTGGGGTGTTTTCATGTGTAATTAATTTGTGTATATTGAAGGGTTTTTTGCTTTGTTTTTAGTGGGAGCTTGTTATGATTGAATTATCTGAACAGCGAATTACAAAGAATCTCTAACCTGGAGGACTGTATGTTAATTAAATTCTGGCTGAGCTTGTTTGCTTTGCTGTGTGTGATGCCCAGTTTGGCGCAGCCGATAGAGTTTGGCGGTGGTGCTGACAAAACTAACATTATTGATGCCACACGTTTATTAGCTCAGGCGCAGCAATATCATCAAACTGATGTCACGGTGAAAGGGGTTGTGACAAAGGTGTGTAAAAAGCGCGGTTGCTGGATGACACTCAAGGTCGAGAAGGGGGAGCAGATCACGGTGAAAGTGCGTGATGGTGAGATGGTGTTTCCGATGGCGGCGATTGGTAAAACTGCGCTGGCAACAGGCCGGTTTGAAGTGTTTGAGTTGACGTTAGAAAAGTCGCGTCGCTATCTGGCTCATAAAGCAGAAGAAAACGGCGAAGTCTTTGATTCTAAAGCTTTGAAAAAACCAATCACGGTATACCGGTTGAAACCCAGTGCAGTGACAATTCTCTGATCAGGCGCTTGATATACTCCATAATTTTTCCACTGTTGTGTGCTGTAATTAAGGGAATAGTTTGTTATACCAAAAAGGCCACAAAGTGACTGAAGACAGTAATTATGGACTCAAGCCCGTTCCGGAATCCGCCAGAAAAGGTGGTATAGCATTATCCCTGTTAATGCTGGGGCTGACGTTTTTCTCCGCCAGTATGTGGACAGGGGGAACCCTGGGTACGGGGCTCTCATTTAACGATTTTTTTCTCGCGGTTTTCATTGGTAACTTGTTACTCGGTTTATATACAGCCGCGCTTGGTTACATCGGGGCCTCGACCGGTCTGTCTACACATTTACTGGCGCGATTTTCATTCGGTATCAAAGGGTCATGGCTACCTTCTTTGCTTTTGGGTGGCACTCAGGTTGGCTGGTTTGGCGTTGGGGTAGCTATGTTTGCTATTCCTGTTCACAAAGCAACTGGCATAGATACCAATGTGCTGATCATAGTGGCGGGTCTTGCCATGACAACGACTGTGTATTTTGGTATCTCAGCGTTGATGGCGTTGTCTGTGATTGCTGTGCCGGCTATTGCGTTACTCGGGGGGTACTCTGTATGGCTGGCGGTGCAAGATGTTGGTGGGATCAGTCAATTGCAATCGCTTGTACCGACAACGCCACTGCCCATCAGCGCAGCAATTGCACTGGTGGTTGGGTCGTTTATCTCCGCGGGCACCTTAACCGCTGATTTTGTTCGCTTTGCCCGTAAGCCTGCGAGTGCCGTATTAATTACGCTGATTGCGTTTTTCCTTGGAAACAGTCTGATGTTTATTTTTGGTGCGGCGGGTAGCGCGGCAACCGGAGAGTCAGATATCGCACAGGTATTGATGTTACAAGGCCTGTTGTTGCCCGCAATTGTCGTGCTGGGCCTGAATATCTGGACCACCAATGATAATGCACTGTATGCATCTGGACTCGGATTCGCCAATATTACAGGCTGGTCAAGTCGTAATCTGGCAGTGCTTAACGGCATTATTGGTACGCTTAGCGCATTGTGGTTATACAACCACTTCGTCGGCTGGCTGACTTTTCTGTCTGCCGCGATCCCCCCAGTTGGGGGGGTGTTGATCGCAGATTATGTTCTTAACAGGAAGCGCTATCACGCGTTTGAGCACATGCAATGGCAAAGTGTGCGTTGGAGCGCCATTGCTGCGGTCGCTTTGGGTGTGCTGGCAGGTCATTTTTTGCCTGGGATTGTTCCGTTAAACGCAGTGTTAGGAGCTGCCGTGAGTTATGGCATTTTTTCTCGCTGGGAGAAGTAGTTAATGCGCTGAGTACAGCGGGAGGCGAGGTGCAGATTGATACGTAAACTGATACAATCCACGCCTCCTGACTTTGTATTTGGAAATTCATGGACGATTCTGCACGCGTTTTCAACACCCGAATTCTACTCCCTCTGCTTGCCAGTATTGTGGCAATTACGCCGCTGGCAATCGATATGTATCTACCAGCAATGCTGGTAATTGCAAACAGTTTGGGCACAAGCATGCCGCAAGTGCAGCTCTCGCTGAGTATCTATCTTGCAGGTTATGCGCTTGGCATGCTGGTATATGGCCCCTTGGCCGATCAGCTTGGAAGGCGTAAGCTAGCCTTATTTGGACTGGCTGGCTTTGCGCTGAGTTCATTTTTGTTGGCGTTCAGCAGTGATATTTTGCATCTTTGGGGACTCAGAGCGACTCAAGCTTTTACCGGTGCTGCTGCGACGGTTGTGGTCCCTGGTATTATTCGTCATATCTATCAGGCTAATACAGCCAAAGGTATGTCTTATGTTTCTATGATCATGATGCTGGCGCCTTTGGTTGCGCCCAGTGTTGGGTCGGCTATTCTGGGCCTGGCCAGTTGGCAATGGATTTTTCTGACCCTGGCAAGTTACGCGCTTGTGGTTATGGTTATGGCTTATCTCTATTTGGTGGAGGTGCCCATCTATAAAAGTGATAAACGTGGGATCCATTTATTTTTTGACAGTTATGCCACGGTGCTTTCTAATCGGGTGGCATTGCCTGATATTGCCACCTCAATGCTGGTCTCGTTTGGCTTTTTTTGCTTTCTGACTTCAGCACCTTTTATCTATCTTGATTATTTTGATGTCTCAGAGCAGCTGTTTGGTGTGCTCTTTGCCTTTAATGTGGTTGCCCTGATGTTGGGGAGCTTTGCAAATACCCGCCTGGTGCCTAAATTAGGTTCCAGAAAGATGCTCTATCTCGGATTAGGGCTTGGTGTTGCAAGTGCCACTGCGTTACTTGTATTCAGTCTGTTTGACCTATCCTTGTATTGTATGGTGTTTAGTATAGCGCCGCTGATGATGAGTCTGGGGATCATTGCTGCAAACGCAGATGCCCTGGTTTTACTGGAGTTTGAAAAAAACAGTGGAACAGCGACGGCGGTTATCGGTACTTTACGTTTTGGCAGTGGAGCCTTGGTTGGACTCTTGCTTGCGCTTCTGCATGCAGATAACACATTGCCTTTTGCCGGAATTATGTTTGCGGCTATTTTGTTGACAGCAATGGTGCAATACGGGCGTTTTCGCCAATACAAGGGCTGTCCGGAGTTAGATAACTAAAGTTAGACAAAGCTAAGACTTAGCTCACCTGAAAATGATTATTGTGGACAAGTTAATGCTTTTTGTGTAACGTTTTCCTCACGTTTTTGCTAAAAAAACAATAATAATGCAATACATGGCGGAGCTGATATTTGAATTTATTCGGGCTATTGAATTACTACTTGTCTACCCTGTAGCCGAAATTCTTTCTAACGAGAGTGTGTTTGTCGCAACCAATTTATTGATTGCGATTGTGTTCTTGTATTACAAAAAGCGCAAACAAAACAGACGTGTTAACTGGAAAACTCTGAAGGGGGCCTTTCTTTCCACCCGGATCTGGTGGAGTCAATCCAGTCGCATTGATTATGTTTCTTTGATCGTCAATTCTTTTTGTCTGGCCAGTGCTGCGCTGCTGATTGACAGGTACCTGAGCGGGGGAGCGATAAACGACAGTCTGTTTGTATCTGCATGGCTGGAGTCGCTTGTCGGTCCCAGTGAAATAAGCGTGTCACCACAAACCTCGGTGATCATGACCACCGTCATTGCCTTTGTGGTATTCGACTTCTTCAACTACTGGTATCACAGAAATTTGCACCAGTATCCATATTTATGGCGTATTCACAGCCGCCATCATAGTGCGACCAATCTTACGCCCTTTACCAATTTCCGGGCTCACCCTCTCGAAGCGATATTCCGCCTGCCAGTCACCTATTTTGCCAGCATGCTGGTGGCAGGGTTATGCAGTTATTCGTTGGGGCAAGATGCATCAGAAATGTTGATTCTGGGCACCAATTTATTCGCATTTAGCGTGTTACTGCTTGGCGGTACGTTAGTCCATTCACATATCTTTTTGCGATTTCCACGCTGGCTTAGCTATCTTATCGTGAGTCCGGCTATGCATCAGGTACACCATAGTTGTATGCCGGCGCATCGCAACAAAAACTATGGCAGTAATCTGGCCATCTGGGATTGGATGTTTGGTACCTTATACCTGCCAGACAGTGCAGAGCCGGTGTTGTTTGGATTGTCACAACACAACCGAATGCAACAGAGTACTCACGCCTTTTTCTTTGGTAATAACATGAACAAACAGGAGGAAAGATGAAAAAAATAGTGCTAGGCACAGCCGTTGTCGCAGCGTTCGGGTTGATGTTAAGTGGTAAAATTGAACGCAGTGCAGACAGTTTTGTGAGTAAGCAAAATGTGGTTGAAAATTATGGAGTCGAAAACTTCAGTTCAGGCCGCTCTCGTGCAAATGGTAACCGTGCTGCGGGAAGTTCACTGGTTAAACAGGGGGGCTGCTCGGCAGTTTTACGTCATGTCGACAGCTGGTTCGGTCTGAGTAAATGTCAGGCCTGAGCATAAAGGTAAAGTAGTACGAGTGATAAGTTAAAATGCCAGCCCTGACAAAACGAAACAGCGGCTGGCATAATTTAATTGGCTAGGGATGGATCTGGATTACAGCTTTTTGTTTACCAGTGCATCCAGCTCGGACAGAGAAGCGGCAATCTTTACGCCCGGAACATTCGTACCGATTGTTGCTTCAAACGAGCCTTCAACAGAAGAGCGGAACGAGGTAAATCCGATACGATAGACACCACGGACCAGTGCTTCAGTTGGGTTATTCATAGAGGTTGTTTTACGCAGCAAAGAATTGTAGCTTGCGCCACTTGGGTTAGCTGGTAGCTCACTGCTGTCGTCATTACGGCCCAGGTTTTGTAACACTTTACCACCATCAGAGATGCTGTTGCTATCTATGATGTTCATGCGATCCAGTACGATATAAGTGTCGAAGAACTTATTGGCATCCTTCGCCATACCTGGTTTAAAGTTTGCGTGAACAAAGTCGCTGTCACCTGGTGTAGCAACCGCAGGTGAAATCATAGAAACACCAATTTCATCGACTGCCGCAGGGACCCAGACGTACAGGTAGTAGGTATCTTTACCTTTGTACTTGCCTTCCGGTACAACCGACTTATCAACGTAACCGAAGTAGTTACTGTAATTGGCGTAAGGCAGACGCGCTTCTATACCAGCTACACCCTCAGAGACAGAGCTCTTTAAATGTGGACCAGTGCTCATACAGCCTGCAAGAGTGGTTAGCGCAATTAGAGGGAGGATCTTTCCGGATAACTTCATTTTCATTTTCATTTTGTTGACTCCATGTCACCATTTTTAATTTCGTTCGAATTATAGGCATGTACTGCAGAAAGTAAAACAATTTTTTACACATTTATCATGGAACTAGCGAAAGCGGGTAGTTGGCACCGTTACCACGGCTTATCACGCCGATGGCACAGCCTTTAAGGGGGCTCAAAGCCGCAACACCATAAACGATGATTTCAGTACAAAGTTATCGACCGGAGGCACTGTTAATTTTTAACAAAGTTGTAAGACATCAAAGAGGAAACTAGCAAGATGAGTAGTTTTATTCCCGTTAAAGTATATTGATTCATGTTTTAACTCTATTGTCATTATTTGTTAAAAAATATCAGTTGAAAAGGTAAAACTTAATAATTAGAATCGCCAGCTTATTTTTGGGAAAATAATTTATTAAGGATCCCCAATGTCTGCTTGGCACATCTTATCGTTTATTATGTTGCTTTCTAGTTCAGTGGTTTCGGCAAACTGTCAGGTCATTGAAGGGGTGAAAGGTGTCAATGTCAGAAGTGCCAGCAGTTCCGACAGTTCAAAAGTTGGCTACCTTAGCCCCGGAGAAAAATATCCCATAATAAAAAAAGATGGTAGTTGGGTTAACTTTTGGTTTGACGGATCCGCAAGGTGGTCTTTCGCTCCCGGATATTTAAAGGAATCGTCAGGTACTTGCATTTCTCTGCAAGAGAGTACCCAAGTTGTTGAGCAAAATTCGCCAGCAAACGTATTAGGGAATGCTCCTGCAGGTTCAATCTGGGTGGTGAATAATCACAATTCTGAGTGGTTGGATATCTGGTTTGGCGGAAAAAAAGGTTGGGTTGCAACAAGTGCATTGTCCCAGGGGACCAAGACGGAGATGCATATTCCCAGTCAACATGCGTTTGTTGGAACCACTTTCAACTATTATTTCCAGAAACCAGAATCAGCGATAGGCGTTACACTAAAAAGTGGGCCTGATGGAATGCGCTATGAGCAGGGTAAGCTTCAGTGGGTACCAGCAAGTGGGAATGTTGGAAACCACGAAATTGAACTGGCATTAGAGTTATTAACTGGCGTTGTTTCGGTTCAGAATATCAATTTAATTGTTCACGATTCACAAGCCGCAAATTGTTCTATTGCCGAGAGTATAAAAGGGGTTAATGTTCGTAGCGGAAATAGTTCATCAGACGATAAAGTTAGTTATATAAATGTTGGTGAACAGTACCCTATAATTGGAAGCGAGGGGAATTGGCTCAATATCTGGCATGATGGGCAGCCGCGTTGGTCTTATAGTAAAGGGTATTTGAATACTTCTGATGGTCGTTGTTTAAATACCACTGATTTTAGTGCTGTTTATATGGCACCTGATTCAAACTCTTCACAGCTTGGAAGGGTTGAACCTAACTCGAAATGGGTTGTTACTCAGGAAACAAACGATTGGTACCAAGTATGGTATTTAGGGCAGTCCGGCTATATTGCGAAAGCAAAAGCTTCAGTCATTCCTCTGGAAGCAGATTGGTCATTCATTTCCACTCCGAACATACGTACAGCGCCTCAAACCACTTATTACTACGTACCCCAGCTCAAAGGTCATCATAAAGGTATACGGTTCAACCTCGATGAGGCTCCTGATGGCATGTCGCTAGAGGGTGGAGTGATCACATGGCTGCCATCTGAATCAGACTCTGGTGAGCACTTTGTGACTCTACGAGCGCTAGATTTAGTGGGAAGTGAATTAATTCAGTCATTCTCAATTGAAGTTTCTGAGCTATATGATGAAAAGCAATGTGAGATAGTTGAAGCCGTTAGAAATGTTAATGTGCGCACTGAAGCAAACGGATCCTCGCAAAAAGTAGGTTACATCACAGTAGGTGAACAATATACAGTTCTGTCTGAGCAGGGGAATTGGGTTAATATTTGGTATGATGGAGCCGCTCGTTGGGCATATGGAGCTGGTTATCTTAAGCGTAGTAATGCATATTGCATCACTGCTGAGCAATCAATGGAAGCTCAAACTCTTGCTGAGAACAATAATATTGGTGTTGCTCAAAAAGACTCTAAATGGGTTGTTTTACAAAAAGGTGTGAACACGGTTGTTACTTGGTTCGGAGGGGAATTAGTAAAGTTATTTGTTTCCGACGATACCGATACAACTAATGATAATCTAGCGTTTACCTCCGAACCTCCTTCAGCTGTAGGTGTCAGCCAAGAGTTTAACTATCAAATTTCCAGTAATTGGTCTTTGCCTGTCACGTATGAAATTCTTTCTGCGCCAGTTGGTATGTATATCAGCGAAAATAGGCTGATTTGGGAGCCTAGCTCTGCACAAATAGGCCAGCATAATGTAGAAATCATGGCTGTTACTACTGGTAACTTAACGGCAATACAAAAGTTTTCTGTTGAGGTAGCTGGGTTATCAGGTGTGTCTTGCAAGCTAGTTGAAAGTATCAGAGGCGTCAATGTACGCGATTTGAATAGCACCAGTGGCAATAAAGTAGGGTACATACAAAGTGGTCAAAGATATGCGTATCTAGACCAAAAAGGTGCCTGGTATCAAATATGGTTTGATGGGGAAGCTAAGTGGGCTTACGGACCGGGATATCTAGAGTTTGTAGATGGCGCGTGTTCACATGTTGACCAAAATTCAGGGAATATTGTTTACCAATTTGCCAGTGAAAAAGCACCACAATTGGGATCGGTGCCTTATGGCTCTCAATGGAGCATATCGACAGAAAATTCAGGGTGGGTAAAAGTCTGGTATGCCGGTCAGGTCGGTTACATTAAAAAAGCCTCTAGAGATCCTCAGCATGATGTGCCAGTGATAACGAGTTTGCCCATTGAAACTGCTACTGCTAATCAAGTATATCGTTATCAAATTGAGTTAGCTTCTCTGGACTCCAGCATTACCTACATTCTGAAAGATTCACCAGCAGGGATGTCTATTTCCGCTGCGGGTCTAATTGAGTGGTATCCAGGTATCAATCAAATCGGCCAGCATTCAGTAACAGTGGTTGTAACCAGGAACGGAAAAGAGGCCCCTCAGGTATTTGCCATAGATGTTGCACCAGAGCCATTTATCACTCAATGTAGTGCTGTAACAGTGAAGAGCGATACCTACATAAAAGCCAATGCAGTTCAAGGTAGTCGTACAATTGGTATTGCTAAAGTAGGGCAGCGATTCCTGCTAGATGAGCAAGAAAATGGTTTCTCTAAAATTGTTATTGAAGATTTGGCAGGATGGGTTCCTCAAAGCAGTTTAGGGGAATCTTTTGGTACGGCTTGTTTGACCGTCATTAGCGAAGGTGGAAGTGGGTATGAAAATCCAGACCTTTCCTCTTATCCATTTTTGAGCTCGCTCTATATTGGCTCCAAGTATTTCGTCGTTGACCATCAAGATGGCTGGTATAAGGTGGAGTATCACGACGCTTATGATCGTAAAAGTTATGCTTGGGTGCAGGCAAGCTTTGTCCAAGCGCTGGGGGTGAATAATGCCCCGAAGTTCGTCGACAAACATGTCGTATTGAAGGCCACAAGAGACCAGCTGTTTGTCTACACCCCAATTCTAACCAGGGTAAGCACTCAACAAAAATTCGCATTGCTAAGGTCTCCTGAAGGAATGCAGATCGATGAGGAGAGTGGCGCCATTAGTTGGTTGCCTGATGTTGCAAGTAAGTCCTTGGTTGAAGTTGAGATTAGGGTGTTGGATGGTATTCATTTTGATTTACAATCGATTGAACTCTCGTTAGAGGAGAAAGCTCAGCAATGTAGCATCATTGAAACGGTGGGGAGAACTGGTGTTTTTGATTCTGCAGCTAGTTCTTCAGTGAGGCAGTACATCTCTGCTGGTCAGCAATACGTAATAGTCAGCATGACACAAGAACGTGTCGAAATTCACTTTGACGATTCGACTAAGTGGGTTGAACTTGCCCAGGTACAGCGCATGGACTCTGATCACTGCACCTCTACAGGAGCGCGCAATGTCGAAGTTATACATAAAGAAAGTGAATTTAATGAGGTTCCGTTGGGCTATGCTTCACGAGGGTCTTCTTGGGTTGTAACTAAAGCTCTCGACTCTCAATTTGGTATTTGGTTTGATGGTAAGTTGGGTTGGCTGAATAGCAGAAACGTTACTTCAGTCTTCCCCAAAGCAGTATTAGGTAAGTTTGCAACAATCTTAGCTGGCCAAGCGTTTACTTTATATGGGTTGGATAGTTTCAGCTCAAATGGTCAGGAACTTAAAGAGTATCAATGGCGAATTAACGGGTTGCTTGTTTCAAAGCAGGCGGTCTACGAAGTCTCTGAGCTTCCCGCTGGGGAACATGTTATTACGCTTTCAGTGGTCGATAATAATGGACAAACTCATTCATCAAGTCGCCTAATAAAGGTGCTGCAGCCTGGGAGCCCAATACCAAAATTTACCAGCATCCCAAAAGTAACGGCGATAAGCGGAACGTTATACCACTATCAGCTGCAACACTCGCTCAATGACCAAGTTAGTTACGAATTACTCAAAGGGCCTGAAGGGATGGTTGTCAGTCAATCTGGTTTAATAAGCTGGAATGTACCCGGTAATTGGGGAAGCCATCAGATTGAAGTTGCAGCTACTTCACAGGCAGGCACCACGTTAATACAGCGGTATCTGTTGGGTGTATCTGATGACAACAGACCTCCCATCATTCATAGCAACCCGGCTTTGTCTGCGGTTGTTGGGTATGAATACCAGTATCAGGCCGTCGCTTCCGATACTGACGGTTATATGCAGCTATATCTGGCCTCAGCCCCTTCAGGTATGATACTTGACCGGTTCAATAAAATACGCTGGATACCGCAGGCTGAAGATATGGGGACGCAGTCTGTCGTGTTAGTTGCTTATGATGGTATTGAAACGGTACAACAAGCTTTCACTATTGAGGTTGAGAAGGGCAATGATCAGGATGAGGACGGCATACCTGATGTGGCTGATTTGTGCCTTGAAACGAATTCTGTCGAAGGGTTAGATAGATTTGGTTGCTCAATTGAAGATTTAAATAACAACAAGCTAACAAGCAAAAACAACATACCAAAAACTGGCCAAGCACAAAGTCTTGCGCCATTTGACGACGGGTTTTATCAACAAGGGCGCGAACGGTCTTACGTAGAGTTGCAGGACGGCCTCATCTCCGACCAAAATTCAATGCTGATTTGGGCTGACCTTGCTACTGAACATAGGGCTCAAGGACTGTCTTGGCACTCGGCGGTGAGTTATTGTGAAAACCTAAACCATGCAGGCATTGACTCTTGGCGCTTACCGTTGGAGGAAGAGTTGTTTTTCCTTCTTGATAGAAGTGATTTTAATAGCGGGCTGTTACCAGCAGAATTTAACTCCAGGGGGTCTTCAAAGTATTGGTCTGCCGAGCTGGATACCTTGCTTTTGGGTGATGACTCTACGATTCAATCTGCAACTCAAATCGATCTTAGTACAGGGCTTGCTTATTCACGCAACAATGTAAAGTATGCAAAAGGCAATGCACTATGTGTGACTGGTGAAGTAGCACATCAGCCAAGTTATAAGCAATATGAGTATGGCGTTTACGATCAGAGCAATCTGTTAGTTTGGCAGAAAAAAGCGAGAAGCTCTGACTCCGTTGTGTTGTCATCAGGATGGCATCAGGCTGTTCAATACTGTGAAAATTTGCAAGAGGCTGGATTTGATGATTGGCGCCTTCCAAATATCAATGAACTATATAGTCTTGCACATGATCAAAGCATCTATGCAGTTCAATTTTCTGAATTGTTCAACAAATGGTCTGATTATTCATTCTGGAGCTCCACAAAAACAGATCACAATAACAATGCTTATCTCATAAAAAAAGATGGTCATAGCTTTATACATGTTACTTATTTGCCCGTTGGGTTAAGAAGCGCAGATATCCCGCAGCGTCAGGGGTTAGTGCGATGCGTCAGAGACTGGCAGAGGCCTAAACTTAAGGTAGATTACAACTCTGTGATCAGGTTTGGTGAGCTGCTGCACATAGATGCGTCTGAAAGTGAAATTTATGGTTTTCAACCTGAGATAAGTTGGCGTCTGACTTGCAAGTCAGGGCACCTAGATTGCTCAACAAATATTAGCAGTGAGCATAACCTGATCCCAGATCTGGGTGAATGGTCGCTCCTTGTGACTCTGCGAAAGTTTGGGTTCAAGTACGATTTGCAACTACCTGTTACTGTCATTGCTGATCCCACAAATACCCCTCCGACTGTGGAGGATTTGCACATTATTAAAAGGATTAGCGCGCAAGATGTACTTGGTCACTCAATTGCATTAGATGTTGAAGATCCCGACTTGATATCTCCCACGTGCCCTGAGCCAACTGTTTATTGTCAAGCTCGCCAGAGGTTGCGAGTTGAGGTGGTTGAAATGCCTAAATTGGTTGAGCTGGGTAAGCAAAGTGCAACGGGGAATCAGTTTATACCTTTTGAGTCCGGTGACTGGCTACCTACGACATTTAAATACCGAGCATTAGACTTGGACCGAGATGTTGCTGATGAATTTAAAGTGCGTGTTTATGATGGGCAGAATTACTCTCGTATAGCCACCATAAAGCTGGAATTACGTCATCTTACATTAAATGAGCTAGCCAATTTGGGGCCCGACATTGGGTTGTTAAGCGGGTCAGACTATCTGTTGCAGCCTGTTTTACTGGCACAAGGCGCTGACTATGGAGATGATCTTAAATTCGAGTTTTCGAGTGTAGCAACAGGAAAAGTATACGACACGCCAAGCCTGATGCTCACAGATGTTACCGCCGACGATACGTTTCAACTTAATATAACAGATCCACAGGGTAATTTGGCAACGAGCAGTATTCAGGTTGTCGTTGCCAGGCCTTTGCCCTCAAGCCTAAGTTTATTGCCAGGTGAACACTATCGATTCTTTGCTCATAAGTCGACGAACCAGTATGGCAAGCCCGTATTTGAGCAACTTGAGTGGTACATTAATGAGGAACCATGGAGAGGAGTTAATGCTTATTCGCCATTTATGAACTTCGCTAAGCCACCTGGTACCTACAAAGTAAAAATTGTACTGAAAGATTCTCTGGGGAATCCGGATGAATATGTCTCAACAGTAACAGTCACCGATTGGCCCACTGATATTGGGTTATCGAATCTGATATTTACTGAAGGAGAGGCAAACTTTCTTCCTAAGTTAGAGCGGTTTAAAAATTACAGGAATAACTGGGTTGTTGATGGCAAGCCAGTACCCCTTTATAACAGCAGATACAAGTTCGATTATCCTGCTGGACAATATGAAGGCCAGCTACACATTACGGGAGAACTGGGATATAGCAAGGTCTACCCGGTACAAATTACTGTGCAACCAAAAGATAATCCATTGCCGGAAAATCGAGTTGTAGCTGTTCATAAACATGACAGCTATACACTTTCGTTTTCTGATGAAGGAGTCGATCCAAAGTACCATAGGTGCGAAATCACTCGCTTAAGTGATGGGCATATTTGGGCTGTTAATGAGCTACATATAAACAATATAGTTGAAAAAGAGACCTATCAGCTAAAAGCAACTCACTTTGATGGTATATCTGCTACCGGGCTGATCACTATCGTACCTGCAAGAGCATTTCCTGATGTTATAACTTTGAACCGTTTTGAGACGAAAAAGCTAACAGTGCATCCAGAATATGATGATGCAATTTTTGAACAATATCAGTGGTTGTTAGATGGTATCGAGGTAGGAACTGAGCCCTCATTCCTGTTTTCAAAGGATTCCGGTGATTATTCCCTTGAACTGAAAATAGTTGATGCTAAGGGGCAGAGTAAAGTCTACCAGGTAAAAATTACTGTGCTACCAGAGAACATTCCATTGCCGGAAAATCGTGTTGTAGCTGTTCATAAACATGATAATTATACACTTTCGTTTTCTGATCAAGGAATCGATCCAAAGTATCACAGGTTCGAAATCACTCGCTTAAGCGATGGACGTGTTTGGGCTGTTAACGAGCTACATCTGAATAACATAGTTGAAAAAGAAACTTATCAACTAAAAGCAACTCGCTTTGATGGTAAATCAGCAACCGGGTTGATCACAATCATACTTGTAAAACCATTTCCGGATGTTATAACCGTGGATCGCTTTGAAAGTAAAAAGCTATCAGTTCATCCGGATCATGACGGTGCGATTTTCAAGCAGTATCAATGGCTGTTAGATGGTATCGAGGTTGGAACCGAGCACTCATTTTTGTTTTCAGAGGATTATGGCGATTATACCCTTGAGCTGAAAGTCGTTGACGAAAAAGAGCAAAGTTACACATATCGAACAACGCTAAGGGTAAGGGCAACAATTGAAAGCTGTAAACCTAACAGGCTACTTTCCGACGAAAAGCTTGAACAATCAGTGCCAGAGGAAAACATTGATTGGATCGGTGCGACTTATCATCGGGTTGAGGATATTGAGGTTAGTTTTAACAATGCACGACGGCAGGATAAAACAGTTGAAGCAGAACTACACATGCCAGCACAAAGCGTGTGGGATGCGTGGTCAGCTGCAGAAAAAGTACTTTACCTGATTAATGCTGAGCGGACTGCACGCGGTATTGAGGCTTTTTACGGTGTTACCGCAGAGTTTAGCGAAATAACGCAAAAGTTCGCACAGTATTCGCTAGAAAATGACTTGTTTAGTCACTACAGAACTTCAGATGGTGCTACTCCACATCAACGTGTTATTGAGCACTTTCCAGGTTGGGAAGAACACAGTAAGTACTGGGGAGTTAGGGAAGTTCTTGCTCTATCGTCAAAGCGCTTTTTCAGTACTGCAGATCTGTCTTTGGACGAGCAAATCTCAGCCGCAGCCATGCTGGCAGTGTACGATTTTATCTATGCCGACAAGTTTCCTTATACAGGAGAGGCATGGGGACATCGAAATGCTGTGCTTGGAACTGTCGACTATCCGGCAGGGTCACTGCCACAAACGAGGGGATTGTTGGGCGTCGGCAGTATTGCAGGGCCATTCACCCCAAATGGAGATAAGCCACAGTCAGTGGAATCAATCTGGACTGGGGTTAACCTGGTTAATGTTGCAAAGGCGTGGCCGGAGTTAAGCATAACTCGTGTCGATCATAGTGCTGCTACTCGGTGTGACAAGCCCATTGTACCGCTGGAACCGGTTCCGCAACTGATCGCCCTTGAAGTAGCACCTCAGACTCTTCATCTGGTGCCAGGCATGTCCGAGAAGCTAACTATAACGGCAACTTATAGTAGTGGACATTCTGAGCCAGTTAATCAAAGTGTCAGTATGGTTGAGCTGAACAGACGTGTATTTAGCTTTAAAAATGGTACTGTCACCGCGAAGAGCAATGGTATATCCAGCCTTACGGTTCTTGCGGGCGAGGTTGAGTCGAATACTATTCAGATAGTTGTATCTGAAAAGACACAAGATACCAAAGAATCCGAGGGGTTTGCAGGTGAACACCATGAGTTGATTGCTGATAATGCATCAGCAGAGCAATTCCCGGTCAACTTGTTTGCAGTATTTACAGGAGAAGTTTTTGATACCAATGATCAACCTTTGGCCAATGCACAAGTCAGTTTTCTGGGTCAGGATGAGTTTGGTAGCGTCAAAACGGACGATAATGGGCGTTATAGCATCGCTGGTATGGCAGGTAAGTCGACATTAGATATCTCTTTGCCCGGCTATTTGAGGGTACAAAGGGAAATTATTGCGCTCAATAAAGAGTGGAATAGCGTTGACAGGGTCACTCTTCAGCCGCTGGATGCGCTAGTAACTTTAGTTGATTTAACTTCAGATGGCCCTAAAGTGCACAAATCTAACCCGGTCTCTGATGAATTCGGTGTACGATCTACATCACTTGTTTTCGAAGAGGTCAATCAAGCTAAGGTAGTAGGTCCTAACGGGCAAACACGAACATTGGATAAAATAGCGGTCCGTGCCACCGAGTATGAAACACCAGAAACCATGCCAGGTGCTTTGCCAGTGGAGTCCGCTTTCACTTATTGCGCTGAGTTGGACATCGCCGGGGTGGCTGATAATGAAAGTGTTCATTTCGATCAACCCGTGGTGATGTATGTTGACAACTTTCTGGATTTTCCTGTTGGTGAGTTAGTGCCTATTGGCTATTACGACCGACAAGAAGCAAAGTGGAAGGCTTCAGAGAATGGTGTTGTTGTCAGACTACTCGACACCAATGGGGATGGAGAAATTGATGGAGTTGACTACACCGGTGATGAGCAACCTGATGATATAGACGGTGATGGCTCTGTCGCAGATGAAAGCAAGGGCATTGAGAACTATGAGGCTGGCAAAACCTACTGGCGCGGTCGCATGTTCCATTTTACGCCATATGATTTCAACTGGTCTGCCCGCTCAGGTGGTACTCCTCCGACAGAAGTAGAAGTCCTAACCGGAGACAGTTCTGTTGTAGAAGAGAACGATCAATGCGCAGCCGTTAGTTCTTATATAAAACCTAAAACGTTGGAGTTGCATGAAGATATCAGTATTCTGGGGACTGGTATTACACTCCACTATAATAGTGCCAGAACTTCTGACTTCCATCATATAATCAAATCAAATGTTAGCCGGTTGTCACTGCCGGATGGTGTAATACGCATGCATGCTGTGCTTGAAGTGGCAGGTAACAGGTTTGAGCAGTTGTTTGCCCCGAGTGTGATGCAAAATGTTGAATTTATCTGGGATGGCCGTGATGTTCGAGGGGTCGCTGTTAAAGGAGAAGTCAAGGCACGACTAAAAATTGGCTATGAGTACGCTTCCACCTATGCCAGTGCTGGAAACATAGCCGCTTCCGGTTTAAGGCCTGATCAGGTTCCACCAACCTGGGCACAGTTTGGGAATGAATCATTAGGTGTAACAGGCCGACAAAACATAATCAAATGGAGCGAGTCTGTGATTTCGCTATTTGGATCGCCAAAGAGTGAAATTGCCAATGGCTGGAGTATATCTAATCACCACTTGGTGGATAGTCATGGAAACATCTATCGTGGGGACGGTGAAATTGAAAAGGGTAGTCATGCCTCACCAACCGTCAGCTCCGGATTAAGTTTAAGCGCTGTCGACGGTGATGACGGCTACTATGGCGCACCCGGAAGAGACATTTCCTATGCCGTCACCAAGTATGGTTATTTATACGATATAAACACGCGCTTGAACTGGCAAATCAAAGCGACAGAGCAGACTTTTAGTAAAAGCGAAGCGATTGAATACTGTGAGAGCCTGGATTTTGGTGGACCCTGGGCGGGAAGATGGAGACTGCCCTCAGTCAAAGAGCTACTTTACACCCTAGATAAAAGTGGCCGGGAGCATGAAGCGGACGCCTATACGCTGAACAGCTACAACAATGTTTGGGGTGCAAATACCATTGATGAGGGCCAGAGAAAGCAAGCGCTTTGTGTGGCGGGGCGGGGACTTAATCACGACTCCTGGACAATTATCACTGATGATATGACGCCGTATAACTATGCAATGTTATCAGACTCCTTAAGGCTAATAGGCTATAACGATTATTTTCAGCTGTATTGGCAGGACACACCGGACAACATTTCTCTAAAAATGACATGGCGTGAAGCAATTAATTATTGTGAGACGCTCGAACATGCGGGCATGACCAACTGGCGTTTGCCGACTGCGAATGAGTTACTGATGCAAGGGGGAACAAAAAACTTTTTGTTCAAGTCTCCGGTTGGACATAATGGTGATCCCGATGCGATATGGCGCCCCTATGTGGAGTGGCGAAAGCCCTATTGGAGTTCCACCCCAAATGTCGGAGCGCCGGAATTAGAAGCTTGGGCGATTGAAGTTACAATGGGAACTGGCTATCACGCCTACGGCCAAGAGGAAGAACAGTACCACGTCCGGTGCGTTAGTCCATACCAAAACAGTGTTGTAAGCCCTTACATTATAGAGAATGGTAAACATGTTAAAACCACGGACAAGCTAACTGGCACGTTACTTTCTGCGTTTAGCTACTCAGAAACCACCGGGGAGCTGACGAGTATTCGTGATCGTTTTGGTAATCAGGTTCGCTTGATCCGTGATGAACAAGGAAAAGTGTCTCAGATAGTTTCGCCATCAGGGATGACAACGTCTCTGGATATTGATGAACACAGCAATCTGAGGTCTGTTACCTATCCGGATGGAACAGGCTATCAACTCGACTATCAGGGGGAGTTGCTGAACCATCAGATAGACCCAAATGGTAATGTATTTGAGCGCTTTTTTGACGCACATGGGCGGATCACACGAAGCCTTGATCCTGAAGACGGAGAGTGGCGCTTTTATAGCCGCCTGGATGAAGCGACTCAAGCCAAAATTTATGGATATACAACGGCGGAAAATAATCGATTTGAAGTAAAAGAATCTGCAAATGGGGGAACAGAGACATACTATCCGGACGGCTCTGTAGAGTCGAGCATGCGCTCTTTTAAATTCTATAACAACCGGTTGGTACCAACGTCTCATCAGAAAGTTGGAGGAATGGAGTATCTGGTCCATAGTAAATACGACCCCATTCAAAAAAGAAATGTCCCAAGATCACTAGTAGTGAGATCACCCGGCGGGGTGGAATCCAAAACCGACATCACCAGAAATGGCGATGGTCACGTCGTTTACTTTAATGTGGAGCACAATGATACTCAGAAAGTAACAATGAGGTATCACGTTAATTCTGGTAAATCAACAACAACAACCAGGTTAGGTAGAGAAACGGTTTTAAAACTAGATACTGCAAGGCAAATCCCTGACTATACCGAAGTAGTTGGCTTTGCACCAATCCACTATAGCTATGATGGCTTTGGGCGCTTGATGAAAATATCTCAGGGTGACAGGAGCACCCAGTATTTTTACAGTGGTGGCTACGGACTTCGATCAGGGCTATTAGAAAAAATTGTCGGTAGTAATCAACCGCAAGTAACTCTGACAAGAGACAATGTTGGGCAAGTGATCCGAGCCGTATTGTCGTCCAGCGAACAACAGCAGCAGGCAACTGAGTTTGGGTATGACAACAACGGAAACTTGATTTCTATTACGCCTGATGGCCAGCCAGAGCACCAGTTTGCTTATAACAGTATTAATAACGTAACGAGTTATACTGCACCGGTAGCAGCAGATGCCGAGCAAACTGTCTCCAGCTATGTCTATGACAGAGACCGGCGAATTAGTGAGATTACTTTCCCCTCAGGAGAAAATATCTCTTATGTCTATGCCAGGGGAATTGACCGTTTAGAGTCTATTAGTACCCCTTATGGTCGATACCAACTGAGCTACAACGAAGTAGGTGATGTAATTCGAGTTAATGCACCTGATGGCAATACGCTCAATTATCATTACGACGGCTTACTCTACACTGGTACGAATTGGACTGGTGATGTAACTGGCTCATTTAGTGTCAATTATAGCCCGGGTGGCGATGTTGGCAGTGTGTGTGTGAACGACGCCAGCTGTATCGCCTATGGCTACGATCTGGATGGTATGCTCACATCGGCTGGTAATCTGACTTTAAACAGGGCGTTAGATAAAGGCGGTGTTATTACCGGGACTGAGCACTTTGATATTCAACATCACATATCGCACAACCAATATGGTGAAATCGAAGAAGAGCACTATACCTTTGGCGCACAAAACTTGTATCAGGCCACTTATCAATTTGATGATGCGGGTCGCATAACAAGAAAACAACAGTTTTTAGCCGGTGAAAGCCAGGTAGAAACTTATTTGTACGATGGGTTAGGTCGCCTGAGTACTGCTATAAAAGGAGACACCACACAGGTATACCGCTATGGTGCAAATGGTAACCGGATTGGCATTGATTTCACACAAGGCGAGCAAACCACAACTAAGATCGCAACATTTGACGAACAGGACAGGCTAACCAGTTTTGCTCAGTGCCGGTATCAGTATGATGTTAACGGTGCTCTGAGACAAAAAACGTGTGGTTCAACAGAGCATAACTACGACTACGATATTTTTGGCAATCTACTTCAGGTTGAAATTAAGCAAGATGGTCAGGTTAGCAAACAAATTGACTATGATGTTGACCCGCAAAATCGGCGTGTGGCTAAATATGTAGATGGGCAGCACGTTGCAGGTTACTTGTATAGTGACCAGTTAAACCCGGTGGCACAATTAAACGCCAATGGTGATGTGGTTGCTTTGTTTGGCTACGCCAGCAAAGGACATGTTCCTGACTACATGCTAAAAGGTGGCAGAGAGTATCGCTATATTACCGATCAACTAGGTTCACCCACGATGCTGGTGGACGCTGTGAGTGGCGAGATTGCCCAGCGGCTTGACTACGATGTATATGGCGAGGTGACATACGACTCCAACCCGGGTTTTCAGCCTTTTGGGTTTGCGGGTGGCTTGTATGACAGCGACACCGGGCTGGTCAGGTTTGGTGCACGAGATTACGATCCGTATGCTGCTCGTTGGACTGCAAAAGATCCAATCGGCTTTGCGGGGGGCGACACCAACCTTTATAATTATGTTTCAGCAGATCCTGTCAACTTTATTGACCCGACCGGGCACATTCTGGCGAACCTGTATGGTGCGGCCAAAGACGGCGGTATGGAGTTGTTATTCCAGCTATATGTAGAAGGCAAACCATTTGCCTGTGTTGACTACAAAGCTGTGGTGGTCGCTGCGGTCGGTGGCCTGGCATTTGGTGGTGCAGCAGCTGCCAAAGCTTATAAGATGTGGAAGGCTAAGAAGAAGGGGTCAAAGAGTGGACTTCGGGAAGCGGACAATATTGCCAATGGACCTAAGCTTGCGAATCAATTAACACTTGAGTCAGCCAATTCGCCGTTTACTAAAAGCGGTAAATTAACTGACGGGGCAGTCAAAGGCTCTCGTGAAATAATTCCAGCATCGTCGATCAACAACCCCGCAATACCCAAAGGATTCAGTAAATATAGTACTGAGACTTTTCAAAGTCCTTCAGGAAATTTTCAAACTCACTTTTATAAAAACTCTAAGACTGGTGAAGTCTTCTATAGTAAAGATTATAAGGTGATTTTTAACTCTAAATCAGGTGGTTAAGTATGAAAGTTCGGTGTATAAAGCTTTTAGATGAAAGTACGGGAGATCCCCTAGAAACAAGCTCATGGTTATCGTTGGAAAGCGTTTATCATGTTTTATCTGTTAATATGGAAGATGGAGCGGCAGTTAAATTTCAATTAATGAGTGATAATGGAACGCCCGCTTTCCATAACGCAAATCAGTTTGAAATTGTGAGTGATATAATCCCTGCAAGATGGGTAATTAATTTTGTTGCCGGGTCACATGTAGAACTTTCTCCGAAGCTTTGGTCTGAGCCAGGCTTCTGGGAAAGTTACTTTGATGGAGAGCCAGAAGCTATAAGTTTATTTGATACTGAAAAGGAGATCATCTTCCAAGAGTAGAACTTAGAATACCATTATTAAAGCCCGTATTTTGAAGTGAATGTAGTTGCGGATTTACAGCTGCATAATTCTACTGCTGGGCTGCATTAGGTTGGGTAAGGGATCAGCGATCAGGGGATCAGGATCAGGGGATCAGAGACACCCACTCCAAACTGGCGTACGGAGGGTATCTCGTCTACCTTTGGGTCATACTCAATGGATTGAGGGAAATGGACAATGCCAACAGCAAGGAAGAAGCAAGTCAGTTTAACAGATACCAAATATTATCACTGTATTTCTCGATGTGTTCGTCGAGCATTTTTGTGCGGTGCAGATAGGTTTACAGGTAAGTCTTATGAACATCGAAGGGACAGGGTTGAAGAAAAATTGCTGACCCTTGCCAAGGTGTTTTGCATTGATGTGTGTGGCTACGCGGTGATGAGCAATCACACGCATATCGTGCTGTATGTAGATGATAAGAAAGCGCAGAGGTTAACAGATAAAGCAATCGTTCTTCGCTGGCATAAGTTGTTTAAGGGCAACTGGTTGACGCACAAATTCATCAAGGGTGATGAGCTGAGCGAGTCTGAACACAGTATGCTTGATGCCGACATCAGTGAATTCAGAATACGCCTTGCGAGTATCAGTTGGTTTATGCGGGGGTTCTGAGACACCCACTCCAAACTGGCGTACGGAGGGTATCTCGTCTACCTTTGGGTCATACTCAATGGATTGAGGGAAATGGACAATGCCAACAGCAAGGAAGAAGCAAGTCAGTTTAACAGATACCAAATATTATCACTGTATTTCTCGATGTGTTCGTCGGGCGTTTTTGTGCGGTGAAGATAGGTTTACAGGAAAGTCTTATGAACATCGAAGGGACTGGGTTGAAGAAAAACTGTTGACGCTGGCAAAGGTATTTTGCATTGAAGTGTGTGGCTATGCGGTGATGAGCAATCATACGCATATTGTGCTGTATGTAGATGATAAAAAAGCACAAAGGTTGTCGGATAAGGCCATCGTTATTCGCTGGCACAAGCAGTTTAAAGGCAACTGGTTGACGCACAAGTTCATCAATGGTGACGAGCTGAGCGAGTCAGAGCGCAATATGCTTGATGGAGACATCAGAGAGTTCAGAATACGCCTTGCGAGCATCAGTTGGTTTATGCGGGTGTTGAATGAAGATATTGCACGCAGAGCCAACAAAGAAGATGGTTGCACTGGCCGTTTCTGGGAAGGGCGGTTTAAATCTCAGGCCTTGTTAGACGAAGCGGCAGTTGCTGCGTGCATGGTGTATGTTGATCTGAATCCAATCAGAGCCAAAATGGCAGAGACACCAGAAACATCGGACTATACCAGTATTAAAAAACGCATTGAGCATGCAAAACAGGGGATACAACCTTCAAGCTTAAGACGGTTTGCTGGCAACCCACGAGAGCGCATGCCAAGTGGTTTGCCGTTTGAGCTGACCTATTACATTCAACTGGTTGAATTAACGGGCAGATGTATGCGTGCAGATAAGCGTGGCTGCATCACAGACTGCCAGGGCTTGTTGACCCGGTTACAAATAGACCCGGACAACTGGCTAAAGCTCACAACCCAATTCACCCGGGTATTTCATGGTGCGGTAGGGCGAGAGGAAGTGTTGACAGAATACTGTGAGCATCTGCATAAAAAGCGTCGCGCGAACCTGACTCAGTGCGAACAATTATTGAGTTAATCACGCTCAATGTTTTCAATTTACCGTAGCTATTCAACCAACCTGAGGCAAGGTGACGGCCTCGTTTTGCCTGGACCCTCCCAAGTCACAGTTAAACACCGTCAAAGTTGACAGCTTTCCCCAGAACAGGAATATAGTTCCTAAGATATTTGTGCATCAAGCGTACGACTCGCGGCGATATCCAACTTGTTATTTCTGATAAAGGAAATTTTGTGGAGGGTGTCGCCTTCTTGTTTCATTTAGCCGGTGAAAGCCAAGTAGAAACCTATTTGTACGATGGGTTAGGTCGCCTGAGTACTGCTATAAAAGGAGACACCACACAGGTATACCGCTATGGTGCAAATGGTAACCGGATTGGCATTGATTTCACACAAGGCGAGCAAACCACAACTAAGATCGCAACATTTGACGAACAGGACAGGCTAACCAGTTTTGCTCAGTGCCGGTATCAGTATGATGTTAACGGTGCTCTGAGACAAAAAACGTGTGGTTCAACAGAGCATAACTACGACTACGATATTTTTGGCAATCTACTTCAGGTTGAAATTAAGCAAGATGGTCAGGTTAGCAAACAAATTGACTATGATGTTGACCCGCAAAATCGGCGTGTGGCTAAATATGTAGATGGGCAGCACGTTGCAGGTTACTTGTATAGTGACCAGTTAAACCCGGTGGCACAATTAAACGCCAATGGTGATGTGGTTGCTTTGTTTGGCTACGCCAGCAAAGGACATGTTCCTGACTACATGCTAAAAGGTGGCAGAGAGTATCGCTATATTACCGATCAACTAGGTTCACCCACGATGCTGGTGGACGCTGTGAGTGGCGAGATTGCCCAGCGGCTTGACTACGATGTATATGGCGAGGTGACATACGACTCCAACCCGGGTTTTCAGCCTTTTGGGTTTGCGGGTGGCTTGTATGACAGCGACACCGGGCTGGTCAGGTTGGTGCACGAGATTACGATCCGTATGCTGCTCGTTGGACTGCAAAAGATCCAATCGGCTTTGCGGGGGCGACACCAACCTTTATAATTATGTTTCAGCAGATCCTGTCAACTTTATTGACCCGACCGGGCACATTCTGGCAAACCTGTATGGTGCGGCCAAAGACGGCGGTATGGAGTTGTTATTCCAGCTATATGTAGAAGGCGAACCATTTGCCTGTGTTGACTACAAAGCTGTGGTGGTCGCTGCGGTCGGTGGCCTGGCATTTGGTGGTGCAGCAGCTGCCAAAGCTTATAAGATGTGGAAGGCTAAGAAGAAGGTTACAAACACTGGAGCCCAGAGTGCAAAACAGGCTGCAAACTTAAAAGATCACCTTAAGCAAGCCGAAAAATATGGCAAGGCGGGAATTAAGGAACTGCAAAATGGAAAGATTCGGTATTACGGAGATACTATTCCCGCCAAAAAGGCTGGAGAAATGGCAGGGCGCAGAACCGTTAGGGAATGGGATCCTGCAACTGGGGCTAAGAGAACATGGCATGAAACTGTCGACCATAACGGTACTGTAAGACAAGTGAGACCAGAACTTAACAATGGTACAAAAACTCACTTCATGTTTGATAAGAATGGGAATTTTACAAAAAAATGGTAGTTCAATTATCTAATACTGAGTTAAAACAAATCTTTAACAACTTAATAGCTGGTGAGCTCTCAAGAGAAGATGCTGATAGATGGGCGTACAAAATGATGCAGGCATTTGATAATGACTCATTGGAGTTTATACCTTCTTCGGATGAGTCTAAGCTTTGGGAAGGAGTGCAATATCTATTCGGAATAGATACTATGGAGGAACCCGGTGAATATATACATACTATCGAAGAAATAGAAGAAGAGTTTAATAGAAAGTGGAATAGTTAACTAAGCCAAAGCCCCAAACGGGGCTTTTTTTGCCCACAAATCATTAATAAAACGGATGTTTGTTAGAAAGGCTAATAACCTGCCTGTTTTTTAGGCAAAAAAAGAGGGTGTTCATAATTCTGTGTCAGCCTACTGAGCTCACAGCTCACAGCTCACGGCTTCAGTGAGCTGTTTTATCAACGGGGTGAGCGCGCCATCTTTACCAGTGAGGTTTTTGCCGTCCTGGAGCGCTTTCAATACAGAATCTAAATCAAATTTTTGTGTAGTCATGGGCCATTTCTCTTTTTGTATCTTAACTTATCGAAATGACACAGAAAATTGAACACTATCACCATAAACAAAAAAGGCTTGCCAATCTGGCAAGCCTTTTGTCTTTTTAAATTGCAAAAACGGACGGTTACTTGTTTTGCTCTTTCACTGCTTTTAATTTAGCGGCGTGGTCAATCTCATACGTCGGCATGTCTTTGTTGCCGTGGATCAGGTAGTTGTCCATCCAGCGCATTAAGCGCAGGCTGTAGTCATACTGAGCGGCGACTTTGCGGTTACCATGGCCTTCGCCCGGGTAGTAAACCAGACGTACGTCTTTGTCTTGTACCTTCATGTAACGGTATAGCTCCATAGACTGAGCCGGGTGAACGCGCGGGTCGTCTTTACCATGCATGATCAACAGTGGTGTTTTCGACTGGCCAGCCCAGTAAATCGGACTGCGCTCCAGGTACCACTGCCATTTCTGCCACGGGTATGAGCGGGCATGTACCAGGAACATTTCGTTTGAGATGTCGGTCGTACCAAACTTAGACAGCTGGTTGGTTACACCCACAAACATCACACTGGCGGCAAAGTGCTCGGTGAGTTTAGTTGCGCCCCAGGCTGAAGCGTAACCACCGTAAGAACCACCTGTGATGCCAACACGCTTGCTGTCGACCAAGCCCATCTCAACAAGGTGATCTTTCATGTCGACCAGATCGTCAAACTCTTTACCAGCATAGTCGCCCTGACCCAGTTTAGAGTAGTCAACGCCTTTACCTGTTGAGCCGCGGTAGTTAGGGTAGAAGACCGCGTAGCCGCGTGCTGCACCCATTTGACCCGGATCTGAATAGCTGGTCAGCCAGCCGTTTCTGTCATGGCTTTCCGGACCACCGTGCACCGCCATGATTAGAGGGTAACGTTTGCCTTCCTGGTAATCCAGTGGGTAGATAAGTACACCGCCAATTTCCACACCGTCGCGGGCTTTAAAGTTAATTGCTTCTTGCTTTGCCAGACGCTTTTTGTCTAACCAGGGGTTTGAGTTGGTTAAACGGGTTGGCTTTTTAGAGCGAACCATAAACACTTCACTTGGGTGTTTCGGGCTTTCTGCACGTACGCCGATGGTTTTGTCTGAGTCTGATACTGACAGGCTTTGAGCGATAAACTTGCCTTCTTTAACCAGCTTTTTGTACTTGCTTGATCCAACTTTCACTTGCGCAATGAAGGTTTCTGCGCCGACATCGGCAATAAAGTTCAGAACATTTTTGCGGTTTGACCATTCAAAATCTTTGAAATGGCCCATAAAGTTCGGGATCCATTCTTCTACTTTGCCGGTTTTCGCATTGGCCAGGAACAGGCGGCCTTTGGCTGGATCGTGCTTGTCTTCCGCGCCTAAAATGGCAATGTACTTACCGTCATGTGAGAATTCAGCTTCACCCAGTTTACCTTCGGTTTTGAACGAAGTGGTGATCTTCTGCGTCGCTACGTCCATTACGTGCCACTGAGACTTCATGTATTGGTCGTCGATCAATGCAGTCGGCTGTGTTTTCACCAATAATTTACTGGCATCATCAGACCAGTTGATGTCACTCACGTAACCTTCAACAGGGACCACGGCAGGAGTCAGAGGTTTGTTTGTCTGTGCCAGGTCGACCAAATGTAGCTGCTTGTTTTTCAGGCCAAGCTCATACACTTCAGCCATAAAACCAAGCTTTTTAAGCTCTTTTTCGCTTGCATCTTTGGCAGGCATAGCCAGAATAGCGACCTGCTTACCGTTGGGGCTCAGGCGATACTTGCTGATAGAGGTGCCTTTCAGAGACAGCACTTTTTGTGCTTCACCACCATCTACCGCAATGCGGTACAGAGAGGTAAATTTGTCTGCCTTTTTCTTGGCCGTAAAGTAAATGAATTTGCCATCTGCTGACCATTCAATTTTACCTACGTTGATTTTACCTGTGATGAAAGGTACTTCATTACCTTCGTCATCAACAACATACAGCTCGCTGTAGTTTTTACCGTTGCTGTCTACATACAGTTCACGAGGGACTGAGCGACGAAATGCAACAGACTCTCCATCAGGGCTAACGGCTGTTTGGATAACGCGTTGAATTGTAGGAATATCTTCAACTGTGATAGTGTCATTTGCCGATGAGGCAAAGGTGCTGGCACTGGCAAGACCAATGGCAAGCGCGAGCGAGGTTTTAATTAGTTTCATAAATGTTCTCTGGGATTACGCTTTCTTATAAACTAGACCGCGAAGTGTAGTGCTAGTGAGTAATATTTTACTTTAGCGCCGACTGAAAACCAGTGTTTGCGATTAACTGTCTGCTTTATGGGATAAATAATTGCGGTATATCAATCAAGTGACACATTTTGCTGATAAGGGGAGTACAAGACCAGTATGTCAGATATCAGGATTCACCCGTTAGATACCCGGATCCCGCCTTTAGTCGTACTCTTGTTGCATTTGATCCTTAGTTGGGGGCTGGTACAGCTATTCGGTGTTGTGGAGTTGAGTGAGACGATAAGGCTGTGTGGTGCTTTTCTACTGAGTTTTGTTGGCGTGGGAGTCGCACTGGCTGGCGTGATTGCATTTCGCCGCCACAAAACCAGCGTTGATCCGGTACATATAAGTAAAGCCTCTACCCTGGTGACCAGCGGCATATATCGCATTACCAGAAACCCCATGTATGTGGGCTTCCTGTGCTTACTATTGGCATTTAACTGGTATCTCGCTGCGCCAGTGGGGACGCTTGCAGCACTGAGTTTCATTGGTTATATAACTCGTTTTCAAATCAAACCAGAAGAGCGCTTCTTACTTAATAGTTATGGACAAGCATACAGAGACTTTCTGGCCACAACCCGGCGCTGGCTCTAGCGTGATACCAACTTCGCTTAATACCTGTTCAATTGGAAGGAGCAAGCATGGCGCTTTCTGGCCTCAAAATAGAGCCCTTAATTAAGCAAGTTGGAATGACTATTTTGTTGCGACTTGCCTGAATTGCGCTCTGATATCATCCGGCATTCCCCAAGAGTACTGCATCAAGATCGTATCAAACACAGCTTGCCAGGCGGTGCTTTGGCTATCATGTAATTGATTTTTCTGTTTGCTGAGTAAGCGCTTTACTTCTGACACATTATGATAATCGGGCCAAATGGCCTGCGCTGCGCTAAATTGAGAGAGTGCCTCGGAAATATCTCGTGCCAGGATAGCGTTAAATCCAGCCCGTTCATATTGGTCGACCTGTGCTTTTCTGTTCGGTACAGACTGCGTCTTTGTCAGTAATACGCTCTGTTTTACGTTAGACAGTTGCTTGGCTAGGTTAACCTGAATGCCATCTACTTTTTTGAGTAATGTTGCTGGCTCCTGGCTGGCCTGAATGTCTTTTTTGAGCTGTGCTATCTGTGCCTCGTAGTTGCTGCTGATATCTTCAATTTGTTTACCCAGCTTTAATCCAAACGCATCTATCTCTCGTTGCTCTATTATTTTGAATAACTTATCGCCATAGACAGCAAAGGCGAGGATCAAGATAGCAGGCCACAAAAAGACTTTGATGTAATCGAGCACCAGCCGATAGGCTGCCAGTTTTTGTTCTGTGTTGTCGTTCATGGTGAGCTCCTTTGCACCAGAGTGTGACTTTGATTGTCACCCAAAATACGTTTGAAGCAAAGGGGAGATTGAGTGGGCGGCCGCATCCACAGGCAAAGAAACCATTTGGCAACACCCCGTCTGCTTAGGTGTTGCCAAACACGATTTACAGGCTTTTCTTCGGTGGCAGTGCCACGTTGGCAAAGATAAGGCCGGCAATCAAAGACATGAAGATCAAAAAGGTCTGCTGGCCGATGTGGTCGGCTGCGACAAAGCTCTGTCCTTCAATTAGCGAGTTTAAACCAATATAGGTTTTTGATCCGGGTACCAACACTATCAGTCCCTGCATCGCGACAATCGAGGCGGGCGCGTTGACGGTGCGATTAAACACATTACTGAACACGCCTACGGCAAATGCGCCGACAAAAGTCCCCAGTGAATAGTCGAGGTAGATGGCGGAGCCTATGCTGGCTGCATAGGCAATAAAACCTGACGCAATTGACCAGCTGGCGTGTTTCAGCTTAGTGCGAAAAATCACAATCAGGCTGCTACACAATAGCAATATTGCCATCCAGGCTGTCCATTTCGGGAGCGGATCGGGCTGCACATAATCGCTTTGTCCAAATAGGAAGAAGCCAATACTGATGCCTAAAAACGCACCAAAGTACAGTTTAAACAGCAACATAATGGCGTCCATGACCCGAGCTGTCCCCGATACTAAGTGGCGTGCGGACAGTTCTGCAAAGCCAAGTGCCAGTGCCAGACCAGGTATAAATACGATTATCGCCGAAAGTACGACCAGTCGGATATTAACCATAGGATCCAGATACGACGAAATCGCACAGGCAGCCAGCGCAGAAGCGATTGCCACCACGGGCTCTAGCATGTGCGTAACGCGTTTTGAGCGAGTTGACCAGAGGACGAAGATAAAAACCAGAATCGACAACACCGCAGACCAAAGCACATCATTCCAGCTGGTGCCCATTAGCATTGCAAAGGCACCTCCTGACACTGCAAACGCGATCCCCGTAAGTAGCCGTCCATAGGGATCTTTTGCCTGAGTTATGGCATCCAGATTCTGATCGGCTTGCTCGACACTGAGTTCGCCTGCCAGCATTCGGTTTACGACATCATCTGTGTCGGCCAGCGAACCAAGGTTGTGGTCACCGGGCTCTACGCGGGCGACATGGGTGTACTCATCCTCATGTCCTTCAGTCCAGATCACAAAAGTGACGGACGTTGGAGACATAACAAAGGACGACTTAAGCCCCAGGTGGGTGGCAACTTCCATCAGGTGGGCTTCCAGGCGATAAGCCGGGGTTCCGTATTGATGAAGCATTTTGCCTAATTTAACAATAAACTTACGCTTTTGTGTAAAGGTGGCTGAGTTCAACGGCGTGTAACCTAATTATAAGTAAAAATCGACAGCGACTTAGTGAGTAAGGAAGCTAACAGCTTGTTTCGCTTCCCTACCCAGTTTAGGCAATAACCTAAGTTGCCGCGAATTCTAACCACTTCTCACGTAAATTCAACGCATTTTATTTGCATTTTTTGCTTCAATCCATTGGGACATATATTGGGTACTACGAAGTGTGTGGTGCCGCAGCATACTGCCGGTGAAGTTTGCCCGCCTGTGTGGGCCCAAATTGGTCAGTAGATTGCTAATCTTTTGTTTTAATTGAGACTCTAAAGGTCGCTTATCATAACGCGCCTGTAGCAGGGCCAGCCCGTTTTGTTGCGCCTGCTGATAGCGTGCTTCATCCTGGTATAAGGCCACCGCCTCGGCAGCAAAGGTTTGTGGGCAGTTGCTTATGGCACCGTGCCAGGGTAGGTCGCCATGCATGCCCTCTGCGCCAATCTCTGTGGTCACGCAAGGTGTTTGTGTGATCATTGCTTCGAGCAATTTACCTTTGATTCCGGCCCCAAAGCGCAGTGGAGCAAGGCATACTTTACTTTGTGCCATTACACTCAGTGCATCTTTTGCCCACCCTTTGATCAAAAAGCCGGTTTTAGGATTGTGTAATGCAGTTGCCTTGGGTGGCGGGTAGGAGCCATAAATGTGTAGCTCTGCATCTGGCAGTTGTTTGCGGATCATCGGCCAAATTTGCTGCAGGTAAAGTACCGCATCCCAGTTTGGGGCGTGGCGAAAATTACCTATGGTCATAAAGTGCTTGCGGGTTTGAAAGTCTGGCACTGTGTTATCAAGTGCACTCAGGTCAACCATAAATGGTAAGTGATGTAATAGGTCGGCGGATACGCCAAACTGAGTAGTGAGCAACTGGTGTTCAAAATCAGAAATGATCAGCGATAAATCGCAACGCAAAATTGCGGCGATCTCCCGTTTAGCCAGCTCGCTGTCGAGCAGGCTATTCAGGGTGAAATCTTGCTGAGTGCGATGTGCCGCATGGCGTGCGTTGCGAAGACATTGCAGGTCCTCGGTGTCGAGGATTTTAAGCGCATCGGGTGCAAATTTATCGACCCGCCAGCCAAACTGTTCTTCCATCATAAAACGGTCAAACATCACGATATCAGGCTTAAGTTGCGCGATATAGTCGTCAAAACTACTGCAATTGAGAGCGATGGGGGTACAGGTGATCTGTTCCTGACTTAAATCCGCCATATGCTCTGTTTGCTGGGCCGGGCTGGCAAATTCAACTTGCCAGTTTTGCGCGCGGAAAAAGCGCAGTAAGGACATCATATGACTGCCGGCGGCCGACGAGTTCGGCTCCGGCCAGACATAACCTATTACTAAAACTTGTGTCATTTAAATGGAAGATTCTCTGAGTTGCAGCGATACATCCACCAGGGTCCGTACCGCAGGTTGCGATTTATTCATAATTTCTGCCAGTGCCTGGCAGGTGCGTTTACCGATGTCATCTGCATCAATTCGCACGGATGACAAAGCGGGTTTCATTAATCTGGAATCGGCCAAATCATCAAAACCAACTACTTTGATATCTTTGCCTGGCGTGAGCCCGTGCTCTCGCATTGCTTCCATTACACCATAAGCAATGACGTCACTAAAACAGACGATGGCCTGAGTATCCGGGGATTGCGAATACAGAGTATTAAACGCTTCGCGACCTCCCTGGCGGTTGGTCTGAGCGGTAATTTCAGGCATGGGTTCGGGGACTTTGCGTAGTGTGAGTGCGCTGCGAAAGCCAGCTAAGCGTTCATGGTAATCCGAAATCTCGGGTGTACCGCCGACAAAGGCCAGGCGCTGAATCCCCTGTTCGAGTAAATGCATGGTGGCCAGGTGTGTGCCTTTTTGATTATCGGGCAGAATACAGGGGGCGTTACTGTAAGGGATCTCCCGCATAATATTGATAACAGGGAAACCAGAATCGACGAGTTTATTGACCCACTCCATAGTTGTGCCCGGTGCCGGCACCATGACAAACGCGCTGACATTGTATTCTTTGAGCGTATTGACGACCTGTTGCTGACGCGTCAAATCTTCACTGGTATTCACCAGCATAGGCACCATACCCAGTGCATAAATGTGCTTTTCAAGACCCACCGCCAGCTGTGCGGAATAAGGGTTAGTCAGGTCGTTGATCACCAATGCGACCAGGTTGGAGCGCTTACTACGCAGTGCTGCGGCATCACGGTTATAGACGTAGCCTAATTTTTCTATGGCAGCGAGTACCTTTTCCCGGCTCTTGTCGCTGACTTTGTCGGAATGGGTAAGGACCAGGGAAACGGTCGATTTAGATACTTGCGCTTCTCTGGCAACATCGAAGATGGTTACTTTGTCTGGCTTTTTATTGTTGTTCATAATGGCCTGAATAGCTGCTCAAACGGTTGACGAACGCTTAGTTTACCGTAACTTCGCGCCTAGATGCACGTTATACCACTAACATTAGTGCATAACCAATCTGAAGGCTTTAATTGGTCGCTAACGGTATTATAAAATTCTCATTCAGAACAACTAAGTATCAGATATTTTGTTGTTTTAGCGACGAAAATTTTTGTGCTCAGGGTTGACCTGTGAATTGCGTGGATTGCTATTAAACTAGTGCACATTTAGGTAATTTCGTTATATCATGAGAGGTTGAGATAAGAATTCAAGGGTAGAAAAGTGGTGAAAAAGAGCCCGGCTTTGCTGTTTTTTTTAGCTTGTTGTTTGTGGGTTAATACTGCGCTGGCAGCTTCGGAAGGTTACCAGGTGCCAAGAGAAGAAATTGCGCAACTGGTAGGTGTGCCGCCAATGCCAGAGGTGCTGCTCAATGAACAACATGTCTGGATGGCGCTATTAACCAAGCAAACAAGAGTGCAACGGCCAGATGAAGCAGGTCTGCGTTACGGCGATTTACACTTCGATCCCACTACCTTTATGCGGCTGGGCGTGGTGACCTATTCAGGCCTGAGCTTTAAACATGTTGCGACGGGTGCCGAAGTAAAAGTAGAAAACTTGCCACCTGGTGAAGTATTTGCCCCACGCTGGAGTGCAGATGGTCGCTATCTGGCCTTTATCTTGCGCACCGAGCAGGATGGCCGTTTATGGGTCTATGACATCAAGCAGCGAGAACTACGCGCTGTGTCTCGTTTTCCACTCAATGGCGTAACCACGGAAGTCCCTTATCATTGGCTGCCTGACAGCTCTGGATTGGTGGTCAATAGTGCCGTTAACCACACCGGAGAACGGCAACAAGCAGCTCTTCAATCTCGGCTGAGCGGACCGGTTGTTGCGCAATCACATGGTGCACTTAGTGTTGTGACTGACACTACAAAAAGCCTCTCTACAGAAGCTTTTGCGCATTATGCACAGGGACAGCTAATTAAGGTGCCGTTGCAAGGTCGGCCCGTCGCCATTGGCGGCCCCGCTTATTTCCACCATTTTACACCCTCACCGGATGCGACTAATCTGCTGGTGGCCATGTCCTTACTCGAAGCGCCACAGCAATCACAGCCGCTACAGCGCACGCTGGCGAATCACCCGAGTGTCTGGCAGGTTTGGGGGATGACTGGATTCGCGTTATATGAACTGTATCGACCAGTAATGCCACCCGAATCTTTAAGTGAAGAACAAAATGTGCTGGCGGCTATTTCAACACCTCCGGCTGTTCAAATGCGTAGCCATTTCCAGTGGCGTGCAGACAAGGGAGCAACTGTTGTCTGGGCGCAAGAAGGTGATGCTGAGAACGCGTATGGCCTGTACCATATCTCGTCGCCATTTAAGCGCGCCCCTCGATTGTTTATGGCGCTTCAGGAGCCTCTGGTGTCTCTGAACTGGGGCGATTCTAATATTGCCTTACTCACTCAGGCAGAAAGCGAGCGTTTCTGGCGGACTTCTGTGATCAATCCATTGGCACCGCAACGCAATCCCCTGGAGGTCGCGAGATATAAAGTCGCTGATGCGCAGTCTGAGCAGTGGCTGATGACCCGCAACGATTTGGGTGCCCCGGTTCTGAAAGTTGTGGGCAGCAGATATTTGTTTATTCAGGGAACAGAAAAGGTGCAGGGCGAGGAGTTACCCTTTCTTGACCGGTTTGATGCCAGAGCCAATACGCGCACTCGGATCTGGCAATCTGAGGCGCCTTATTTTGAGCAGTTTGTGGCGTTACTGGATGATGAAGGCATGCGCTTCATCACGTTGAGGCAGTCTAAGCAAGACCAGCCAAATTACTTTGTGCATGATCGGACATTTAATTCTCAGGAGCAGATCACACATTTCAGACATCCGTACCCTGCGTTACGCGGTTTGTCCCGTGAGGTGCTGAGCTTTGATCGTGGGGATGGCACACAAATAACAGGTACGCTCTATTTGAGCGCAAACTATGATCCCAGTGCGGGTCGGGTACCTGTCTTGATGTGGGTAAAATCGCCAGAAAAGACAAAACAAACATTTAGCTCCCCTCATTACTTTGTGCCTCTGGATCCTCTTGGCCCTTTGCCCCACCTTTCGCAAGGTTATGCGGTATTTGAAATAGACGGGTTCACTTTACCTGACGAGCAGGGCAATGCGGCTCAGTTACGGAAGCAGTGGCAGTCTACGGCTCAAGCCGCAGTTGCGGTATTAGCACAACAGGGCATTGCAGATGTTAGTAAGGTAGCAATTGGCGGGCAGGGGGCCGGTGCAACTGTGGTCGTTGATTTGCTGGCCCATACAGATTTATTTGTTACCGGTTTAGCGCGCAGTGGTACTTACAACTTTACGCTGGCCCCTTTTGCCTATGAGCAACAAATTGGCACCTTTTGGCGAGATCCTCAAGCTTATCTGACAGCATCACCTATGACATATGCGGACAAAATTAAAGCGTCGTTGCTTATAGTCCATGGCTACCAGGACCGCCAGCCTGGGCGCTTTGCAGTGCAAAGCGAGCGCTTATTCAGCGCATTGAATGACTTGGGTAAACGCGCGCGCCTGGTGTTGTTGCCAGAGACAGATCATGACTACACAAACCGACAGGATGTGTTACACATGTTGTGGGAGCAGCAAAGTTGGCTGCAACGCCATTTTGATCCATTGCCGTTGATTGAAGAAATCAACCAGGTGCCAGAGGCGTTGCGATTTGAGCTGGCGCCCGAGTCTGTCACGCCCTGGCCGATGTAATTCTATTGTTTGGCGGACAACGAGCTACCTAATGAAGCGGCGATCACCATAAAGATCGCCAGCCACTGCCAGGTACTTAGTAGTTCTCCTAAGATCACTAAGCCAGCCAGCGCTGCGATGGCCGGCTCCATACTCATCATAATACTAAAGCCCTGGGCTGGCATTTTCTTTAACGCAACCATTTCAAGGCTGTAGGGCAAGGCACTTGATAATAATCCAATCGCAATACCAAGAGGGATCAAAGACCAATCAAGCAATGCCATTCCCTGTGATACGACCCCAACGGGTACAACGGCAAATGCCGCAACACTCATACCGATTGCGACTGTCGCACCGCCACTCCCGTGACCACCACTTTTCTTGCCAAACAGAATATAACCTGCCCAACACGCGCCGGCGGTGAGTGCAAGCAATACGCCGATCGGGTCCAGGCCATCTACTTCGCCCATCTGCGGCAGTAACAGCAATATGCCTGCAAGCGCCAGTGCTACCCAGAGGTAATCTCGTTTACGTCGGGATGAGAATAATGCCACCGCAAGTGGTCCGGTAAACTCCAGTGCGACACCAATGCCAAGCGGGATGCGTTCTATCGCATAATAAAATGTCAGATTCATAATACCCAGGCTTAGTCCATATAAAATCACTGGACGCCAGTTTTTGGGCAAATGCCGCCAGGGCCGAAAGACCAAACATAATATCAGTGCCGAAAATCCCAGGCGATAAGCCGTCGTGCCCTCTGGCCCGACATGAGGAAATAGCTGTTTGGCAATTGAAGCACCAGACTGAATGGTAACCATAGCCAGTAACAAGCACGCGATGGCATACAGAGAGCTTTTGTTTAAAACATGCATCGAGAAATCTCGCTATAAATAAAGGCCGCCAGTCTACTTATCAAAATGGTACTGCTCAATAGTTTTGTATACATTATTCCGTAATTTCCGATTTTGAATAATTCGAGGTGACTTTAATTTAAAAATCATTATCAAATTGTATTTTTTTCTTATAAATGGTGTATTCGTTTTACTTTAAGAGCCTCGTATTTTTGTGTCCGGATATTAACTGTCCCTCAGTTTCATTATATAATCATATTCGTATATAGGAGAGCCGTGCAGTGAAAAGTATCTATTTGAAAGGTGAAAATCCAGACCTGATTTGGTTAGTTGGTGCTTTGTTAAAGCATCATAATCCAGATGTCTTGCTGGGTAATACGATGACCACGCAACAGATCAGTTTTGGGGCAAAACAAGCGCTATCCGAGTTTGGACTGAGCAGAAACCTGAGTTTCAGCCAAAACGACGTTAATGAGGAAGAGTGCGATATTATGCTTCACCTTACTCAGGGGGCATGCTCTGAACAGGAAGGAAAACAAACACCGCAAACACTGTTCTGGCAACTTGCTTTAGAGGACGTTGATGCGTCTTTTAACCCATATCGTAAGGCTTTATATGAGTTAAATTGTAAAGTGCGTAATCTGTTGGCTGAGCCGCAACAAATCGAGCCCATTACCCCAATGGCTTTTTATAAAGCCATGAGTGACGAGTTAAGGCTGAAAACGCTGCTGCTGATTTTGCAGGAGCAGGAGCTGTGTGTCTGTGAGTTGATGGTGGCACTGGATGAGCCCAGTCAGCCTAAGGTGTCCAGGCACCTGGCACAACTCAGAAAAGCGGGTATTCTGACTATACGAAAGCAAAGTCAGTGGGTGTACTATGCATTGAATTCAGAGTTACCAGGCTGGATGCAGCAAGTTTTACAGCGTACTTTGCTTGGAGAACCCGCAAGTATTGAGATGGAGCTGGCCAGGCTAGACTTGATGGGAGACAGGCCTGCGCGCCAACAAAGCTGTTGTGCTTAGCGTGCATTGAGGTAGGTGAGCCAGTCATTCTCATGCCTGAGCATCATTGCATGCTTTTTTGACCCCAAATGCGCGAGTTTATCTTGCTCGCTCAAAAAGGGTCCTGCACGGCACAGAGCACAATGATTTTGTGTTAGGTAGGGCGGCAGATAAAGCGACTCGCGCAAAACTGCGTGAGATTTTGTCGACCAGTAATAAGTGATGCCGCTGGTATCTTTAACATGTTTATCTCTGTCTACATTGCGGATCCGATAGCCCTCGAATGCATCTATATTGAATTCACTCTGGCCCAGATAATGGTAGTCCAACCCGTTACATAGCGAGTCCTCTAGATTCCATTCACAATAAGGTTTGACATCTTTCGAGGTGATCAGGGTGAGCATTGGGCCTGCCGGGTCAAGCGCAAAGCGGTGGCTGAAATCGATAAAGTTACGTAACAAACGTCGATTCAGTGTGTTTGTTGACAGTGGTTGAGCATCAAATGCCTGTTTGCTGGTAAATGCTGGGATTAAAGGAAACTGGAAAATCACAGCATCAAACAGCTTTCCTTGTAAGGCTTCCCAGCAGCTTGGATTATTGACGTCAAATTCGCTCAGCACAGGCACATTTGAATCGCGCAAATGGTCCAAAGCATGAAGCTGGTATTTGTTTCTTAGGGTGGTTTCATCGTCATAGATACTGGCACATAAATTAGCGGGTTTTAACTGCCTGCTCAGTGATAAAGAAAAGCTTAGATCACCATCGCCAACGGTCAAAATGCGCCAATTTGCATCTATTAACATAACAATACTACCCAGGAAAATAACAAAGGCGCGATGATAGCAGATGCAGGGTGGGGGATAAACCTGGCGACTCAGATCTGAGTCGCCAGAGATAAAACTAGTGTGTTACTTCATCTAATAATCTGAGCACATCACGACTCGCCTGTTCCATGCGATTAAGTTCGCCGATGGCTTTTTGCTTTTCACCGGCAACAAAAAGAGTCATAGCTTCGACACCGGCACGATGGACCTCCCTATGCGGGCCGTCAATACGATTGAGTAGCCCCGATTTATTCATCACTTTGCCTGCTTCACCACTGAGCCACTTACCCAGACGACAGCTTGTGTGATCGGCAAACTCTGTGATTTGCTTGTTACTATTGCCTGCAATGACGCCGTATACTTCACCTTTCCATACAACATGATCGAGCTTTGCTGTCTGTACAAAAGTTTGCAGCGATGCTGAGACAATGGTTTGTTTCATAGAGCCGCAGCAACTGACAATATTACCGTACTCATCGTTGAGGTGGGCAATACTTGAAGATAAATCGTTGTTGGAGTTTTGGATGACATTCACCCCATCGACAGTAAGCTGAGTTGTATCAATAATTTTCTTTACCAGATCTGATACTTCGTTCGCTGATTCGTTGGTATTGTTTGCTAGCGCCCGAACTTCATCAGCAACCACACTAAAACCTCGGCCAGCTTCACCGGCACGGGCTGCTTCGATAGCGGCATTGAGCGCGAGAAGGTTAGTTTGATCAGAGATCTTTGAAATCGTAGTGACAAAAGTATTAATGTTATCTGCCATATGCGACAGGCCAGAAATATTGTCGGTCATGCTGGCCATGTTGGTCGACAGGCTGGACATGCCCGAGAGGATTTTTTCCAGTGACGACTCAGAGGTTTCAAACGAGGCACTGACCTGAGAAATAGAGCTGCTCTCTTCTTCTATCTGATGCAGGCTGCGTAGCACGGCGTCACGTACTTCGTGGATCTGGCCAAGCCCGGAAAGTGCACATTGTAAAAGCTGATTGTCCGTGTTGTCGTTTAATTGCTGTTGTGCTTCAACAAGCTCATTTTGCATCGCTTGTTTTTCTGCCTCCAGTTGCTCATATGCCTGTCGTTGTGCGGCCAATTCTGCTTTCAACTGCTGGATTTCCGATTGTTGACTGGTATTGGCAAAAAGATTCTTTAACACTGAGGTTCCCTCGACTATCAAAACTGCCAGCAGCATAACAGTCAAGCCACTAAAGTGCTAGATTTATGTAAATAAACAATGAGCTACATAAAAAATAAGTAAAAAGAGCGGAGTTTGACCGTGGCTAAAACACCGAAAAACACATAGTAATACCAATTTGCTTAATTAAGTGTTCTATTTTGAGGCGAGAAAATATAGTCGATAACAAGGCAAAAATTTTGCTATTTAGTTGTTCTAAATGAAAAATTTTTAACGCTGTTAGCGTCCTATTTGCTCCTTCAAATAGACCAGGTATTAAGTGAAATTGGTATAAATACTAAGTATTTATCTGTGTTATCTGACGGAGGTGCGGATACTTTTATTAGCTTTGTTCTCATACATACCGATATCGGCCTTGTGGAGTAATACATCCGGGTCTTCAGCTGGGTCGGCCGCAGTTCTGCCTATGCTCACCCCAACCCCATATTCAAAGACCTCCTCTACCAACTGCGCCCGCAGGGCATCTTCTTTTAATACTGTCTCACTGGTAAAGGCCACGAACTCATCGCCACCTATCCGAAAGCAGGCATCTGCTGTGAATTCTCGGGTCATCGCTTCAGACACTTTTTTTAGTATTTTATCGCCAATATTGTGACCGTATTTATCATTGGCTTGCTTAAAGTTATCCAGATCGAAGTAATACAGGTAAGCACTGGAGCTACACAAACGCTCAAATTGCTCAAAGCAGGCACGTCGATTTCCCAGCCCGGTCAATTCGTCGTGTGTTGCATCAAACTTTAACTTTTGTTCCAGCTTTTGGCGCTCTTCAATTTCGTGGTTGAGTGCACAGATGGTTTCGCGTTTTTGCTTAATAATGGTATGCATGCCGTAGCACACCAGCAGAAAGCCCAGATGCTTTAACGATGTGTCAAAGGTGTTGACGGGGATAAGCTCAATGGTCATCAAATCATCAAGGAGATCCAGTAACAGGCCAATACAGTAGATCCCCCAGGCATATAAAAGCAGCTTATGTTGCAGGTGAGGCAGGCTGAACACCAGCACAGTTAATGAAATGGCAAACCATATCAGCTCTTCTACCGTTGCCCCAAAAGAGGCATGATTGCCGTAGAGTAAGATGATGACACAAGCCGTTGCAAGCCAGATCAGGGCCAGTAGTAATTTTTGACGCATGCGCAACCCTCCGTATCCCCTTTAGTTATAGCAGGTTTTAAACGGGCTGTAGCACTGTGAGTTTACCCGGCAAGTTCAACTGCCTGTGCGACCATGAATAAATGGCTGACAAAGACAACAGAAGTCAGCGTGAAGCGCATTTTTTGATAATCCTGATGTGTCTCCTGCCAGGCCGGAGCGCTGCGTTCGAAAATCAACACCAACCAATAAGCCACTGACAGGTAGCTTAACACCACAACCTGAGACGCGACGGCAAGCAATGGGAAAGGGACGATCACGAGTATGGCGGCTACGGCACGTTGCTGTGACTGCTCCCCCGGACGCCATAAGCTGCCAGCCAAAAAGGCCAAAACGCCCAGGCTGTAGTAGCTAAACGCGTCGATAACGGCCGTTGAGCTTCCAACCATTAATGTGAGTGCGACACAGAGTAGAAAAGGAATAAAGCCAATGTAGGCTAGCATAATGTGGTTAAAGTATGGGTGCATCCAAGTCTCTTAAAAGTTTGTTCTGACTAATGTTTTAATTATATCTGATATACGCATAAACTTTGCCAAAGTTTCATCAATTTTTTGGATTATAGTAATCCGAACAATCCATTTTAATAATATTTAAATCCCCTCTATCTTAGTAATCACACAGAGACAACATGGCTGATACAGCATCAGACCTGTGACCCTTTAACCTAAAAACTGAGAGAGAAAAAACATGACTACCTCTTTGATTAACACCCAGATCCAACCTTTTAACGCAACCGCTTTTCACCATGGTGAGTTTGTTGATGTGAGTGAAAAAGACCTGCTTGGCAAATGGTCTATTGTCTTTTTCTACCCGGCCGATTTCACCTTTGTATGTCCTACCGAGCTTGGTGACTTGGCGGACCATTATGCACAATTACAAGAGATGGGCGTTGAGGTTTATTCCGTGTCAACAGATACACACTTTACGCACAAAGCCTGGCATGACGCGTCAGAGACCATCAAGAAAATCCAATTCCCAATGATAGGCGACCCGACAGGCAAAATTACGCGCAACTTCGGTGTGATGATCGAGGAAGAGGGACTGGCGTTACGCGGTACTTTCGTCATTAACCCGGAAGGCGAAATTAAAGTGGTTGAAACCCATGACCTGGGTATTGGCCGCAGTGCCAAAGAGCTGGTTCGTAAAGTTCAGGCGGCTCAGTACATTGCCTCACATGACGGCGAAGTATGTCCTGCTTCATGGCAGCCAGGAGAAGAGACACTTGCTCCGTCATTAGACCTGGTTGGCAAATTATAATCAGTCACGGTGTCCGGGCCGAGTTGGCCCGACCCTGTTAACCCGCAGCAAACTCACCCCAGGGGGTCGAAGAAAATGGTCTATTGGCATAAATTTCGAGGATGTACAGAATGTTAGACAAGCAAATTAAAAGTCAGCTGCAAACCCATTTTGTTGCACTGACCGACCCAATTGAGCTGATTTTAGCGCTGGATGACAGTGACAAGTCAGCAGAGGTGGCGTCACTGGCACAGGAGTTAGCTTCGCTTAGTGATCTGATCACACTGGTGCAGGCGCAAAGTAGTGAGCGCACACCCAGTATGGCCATTTACTCGCCAAAGCGAGATACTCGGATCGAGTTTGCCGGGGTGCCCATGGGGCACGAGTTTACCAGCCTGGTGCTGGCGCTGCTGCACAGTGGTGGGCATAAGGCAAAAGTGTCTGAGCAGGAACTGGCAGTGATCCAGTCACTGCAAGACGAACTGCATTTTGAAGTTTATATATCTTTGAGTTGCCAGACTTGTCCGCAAGTTGTGCAGGCACTTAATTTAATGGCCGCACACAACCCTAAAATTACAGCGACGATGATTGACGGCGCGCTGTTTCCTGACGAAGTTGCGCAGCGCAACGTGTTGGCGGTACCCAGTGTATTTTTAAATGGTGAGCTGTTTAGTCAGGGCGCAATCACATTGAGTGATGTACTTGCCAAGCTGGATAACACGCTGAGTGAACAACAAGCCCAGGCGCTTGGCCAAAAGTCGGTATTCGACGTATTGGTTGTTGGCGGCGGACCGGCAGGTGCTGCGGCAGCCATTTATTCAGCCCGTAAAGGTCTTAATACAGGTGTTGTGGCAGAGCGTTTTGGCGGTCAGGTCGCAGATACAATGAGTATTGAGAATTTTATTTCTGTGTCAGCCACGCAGGGACCCAAACTGGTTGCTCAGCTTGAAGAGCATGTGAACGATTATCAGGTAGACGTGATGAAAAACCAGCGTGCCAGTGGCTTGTCTGTGGGCAATAATCTTGAGCTGACGCTGGAAAATGGGGCGACACTAAAGGCCAAATCTCTGGTGATAGCGACCGGTGCACGCTGGCGCACAATGAATGTGCCTGGCGAACAGGAGTATAAAGGGCGTGGTGTTGCATATTGCCCGCATTGCGACGGGCCTTTATTCAAAGGTAAATCTGTTGCGGTCATTGGTGGTGGCAACTCAGGTATCGAAGCGGCCATTGACCTGGCTAATCTGGTAGAGCATGTCACTGTGCTGGAGTTTGCTGACACGTTGAAAGCCGATGAAGTTTTAATTAAAAAGGCATACAGCCTGAGCAATGTGACCATTATTACGAATGCACAAACGACCGAAGTGCGAGGGGATGGGCATAAAGTAACCGGGCTGACCTATATTGACAGACAAAGTGACCAGCAACATCAGCTTGAACTTGCCGGGATATTTGTACAAATAGGTCTGATCCCTAATACTGAATGGCTGAAAGGCAGTGGCATGGCACTGACCCCATTTGGTGAAATTGCCATTGATGCAAAGGGTGCGACTAGTATACCCGGTGTATTTGCCGCAGGTGATGTAACCACTGAGCCCTTTAAGCAAATTATTATTGCGATGGGCGGCGGGGCAACGGCCAGTCTGAGTGCATTTGATTACTTGATCAGACATCAGTCAAATTTGGCTGAAGAGGCGGCCTGAAGAGCGCATAAATAACCCAAATTACACCCAAGTCTGTACTCATCTGAGTACAGTTAAGCCACAACTGGATTTGCACTGGTTGTGGCTTTTTTGTCTGTAAGCTTTACAACCATGAGGTTCGACTATACTTGCGGATGTACTTCTATGTGCTGACGATAGGTCACTTTGATTATTGGGCTTGCGCAGGTCGGACAGTATGCAGTAAAAGTGAGCACAGCACCTGAAGAACATGGTGATATGGCAAGGTATCAGTACAGTGCTATATCAGTCTGCATACGTATACAAGGCTGCAACAATGAAAACCTCAATCGCGTCTGGTGCCCCGCGAAATACCTTAGGTCTGGTTTTTTGCTCGTCACTGTTACTTGCGCTGGCTGGATGTGGGGTTGACTCCCCCAGTGCAAGTACTACTAACACTCCACCGACTCAATCAGATCCGCCACAGTCTGATCCACCTCAATCCGATGCGCCTACAACAAAAGGCTACAAGGTAGAGCTGAGTGCAACCCAATCGATATCGGCTTATGAATTAAAACTGGACTTTAGCGTTGCGCCCAATGAAGGGTCAATGTCCATGAGTAACAGTTTTATTGTGTCTGACGGCACTCTGGTTGCTTTGGGCCCTGTGTCGACAGAAGAAGGCAAGTCTTTGCATTTTGGTGCACTTACCTATGGCAATAGTAGTGGTTTTACAGGCTCTGCAGAAGTACTGACATTTGAAGTCAGTGTAGACTCAGGCACGACGCCTGAAGTGTCAAGCAGTAAAACACTTTGCATGAATCGTCTGGCGCAGCAAGTTAATTGCAGCATTTCGGTCAGTGAACAGTGAGGGCGTTACAATGAAATATTTATATATTACAGCGCTACTGAGTTTACTGAGTGCACCTGCTTTGGCCACTGAAGGGTCGACAGCAGGTGAAAACTATGACAAATCACTGGCTCGTTCAGTCCCTGTTGAACAAGCCGCGGCTGTTGGTATGACGCCGATTACTTTCAGTGAATTTCCCAATGGCACAGCGATTACCAACCAGTATGCTGATCGAGGTATTATATTTGGCGGTGATTCACCGTTTATTACATCAGACAGTGCTAATCCAACAACCCCAGTGTTAAGTGGGTCCCCGAGGTTCAACGGAGCCATTGAAGGGCGTTTTGTTGATCCGCAAACAGGCGAGCCGACAACCGTAAACAGTTTTTCTTTAGATGCCGGGTACTTTGACAACTTAAGCTCGACCCGGTTGCAGTGGTTTAACCCGGAAGGTCAATTGATCAGAGAAGTGCTGGACTCACAGTTTGGGATTGAGCACTTTTCGATTCGGGACGAAAACATAGCCTCATTTCGGATAGAGATCATTGCTCAGGAAGATGCTGGTTATGCAATTGATAATGTCGCATTTAACCTTATGGATGCCGCGTTTGATCATACCTTTAACCTGGATAAGGTGATTTTGTCACCAGGCTCTCTTAGCGCAAACCAATTCTCTGTGTATTTTAAAAACTTGGAAGCGCTTAACGGTGCTGCGCTTGCGGATGTCTGTAATTATCAGTTCCATGCCGAAGATAGCAGTTTGAAAGTCACGGCTCAGAACTGTGATGTTAGCACGGATAAAAAGACATTCCGCATCGATTTTGCTTTGACTCAGGCGCCTTATAACCTGAGTGGCGCTCAGGTTTCGGTGTGTAAAGAGGAAGAGTGTGAAGTTATTGACGATGTCAACAATTTGAATGTGTATACCACGGCATTTAACGTTTCTACAGATGGCTTTTCTTTTCAAAATGGCGATTGGAACCGCTTTATGCTTACCGAAGTAAAAGATGTTTCTTTGTCTTCATTCTTATGCTGGAAGTTTGATCGTTGTACACCCGACCAGTTGTCTTACCTGGGCTTCATGCGCAAAGTCGCAAGGTCTTTTGCACAGTTCCTGGCGCCGGCAAATAAACGAAAAGCGTATGATGTGATTGGTTATTACCGGCTGGAAGATTATACCCAGGGTCTGAACAGGCTTGATCGGCGGTTTCTCGGTGTATGTCATGGTATGGCGGCATCGGCGATTGCCAACTACAACAATGCCAGCGAAGGGGTAGCCTGGGGAGCCAATATCGATGCGACATTAACGCGTGCCCAGCTAACATCAACCTTCCAGAGCCACTGGGACAACCGCAATAGTGAGTCGCCCAAGCCCTATGTTAAGGCTGTGGGCAGTTACGATGTGAAATCGGATGCTGCGGATGCTTTTCATGGCTTGTCTAAAATCGGCTATTACTTTTTGTCGCAGTCTGCGTTTAAAGGCAGTGCCTGGATAGGCTCTCACCCGCGTACCATATTCCCGGGGATATCCGCGATGAATGCGTTTTATTCGCCGCACTTTATGGAAAACAAAATTGCCAGTCTGCGCTTTAGCATTAACCGTCCGAAAAGACGGGGCGGACATTCTATTCTGGCTGCTGGCTTGATCCAGTATAACGATGTGTCTTTGTACATTACCCATGACAATAACTTCCCTGGTGAATATACCATGATGGAATTTACCAATGGGCTGACATTGAAGCATTTCATCTTCTTCGGTGCACCACAAAGCGACAGTGAAAAGTATGATCAACATGGTGACTTTAAACTGACAAACTACTATAGCGCGTCGAGCTATGCGCAATTTGGTGCTTATACCGATGTCACAGATCAGCTGCGCATTTATGGCCAACCAGGTGCCAGTGAACGTGCCAATGATGTTCAGAATGCAGAGGATGAGACACCAGTCAGTGTGGTTGAGCTGGAACATCCGCAGCATATTACAGTGTTAATCGCAGGGGGACGGCTTGTTGGTGTTAATAAAGTGAGCGACCAAAGTGCTGTAGTATTGCAGCCTATTCTGGACGAGCCTGACACGATGCAAGCCTATCTGAAAAACGCTGAGCTGGTTACCGAGTTTATCTTGCCCTTAACGGATACTTACTCAATTCAGGTGGAGAAATACCCTCAGTATCCCGAAGTTGAAGTGTATGTCACCATTCCACAAACCAATGGCAAGGTACTGGTACTTAACTATGAAGATGTACTGACTCAGAGTGACGAGGACAGTGCCACTGTGCAGCTAACCGTTGGTCAGGAAAATGAGAATGCCAATATCAGTATTAACGGCGTAGCTCAGGCTCCGACGTATGCTGAGGAAAGCAGCTTTGTTGTGGCGCAGGTTTCTGCACTCAAGGCCATAGTGAATGGACCTGTTGTTTCGCTGAGTTGGCAAAACCCGCAAGGTAGTAACCTGAAGGAAGTGGTGGTGACCAGAACGGTGAACAGTTTGCCCACCTCTATAGACGATGGCGCTAGGATCTTTACCGGTTTAGAGTCGGAGTTTGTTGACAGTGCATTTGCCAATACGCGCTATTACTACAATGTTTATTCGGTTGCTGATGATTCAACTTCTGAGCCCAACAGTATCTATGTTGATACGCACCAGGCAACCTTGCACGGTAAGGTTTCAGATGCCAGTGAAATGGGGATCGCCAGTGTCGAAGTGGTGTTGACCAATGGTGTTGGTTTGAGTCAGGTCGAAATTGCGCGTCAGCTAACTGATACCAACGGCATCTTTAGCTTTGCTAATCTGGCTAAAGGCTTGTATAAGCTCAGTTATAGCCACGCTTCTTACCGTTTTGATGTTTCAGACGATGCGGTTAATCTGACTGAGCCCAGCCAACAGGTGAACCAGCTTGGTGTGGCGGTGCCGGTTCTGTTAATCAATGTGGAGAATGCCATCGGCTCTGAGCAGCAGGTTAGTATCAATTGGTCGGGATTACATATCGCTGATTCAGACACTGTTGATATTGTTTATCAGGTGGGAGATGAGACGACTGAAATTGCCACTGGTGTTGCATTCTCTCAGGGTCGCTACTTGTGGGATGTATCTGCCCCGGGTGATACATCGATATCAGTGCAAATTATGCTGAGTGATGACAAAACCGTGATCAGTGAACAACAGGTTTTTGTTCTAAAAGAAGTCAGCCCGTTTGACTTTAGCGGCGATAGTGTTTTATCCGCGGATGATGTTACAACGATTGTAACCGGATGGTCGGCTACGACGGGCGATACACAATTTGATCCGCGCTTTGACCTAAACGAAGATGGAGAGATTGATCTCAAAGATATTATGCAGGTAGTCGCTGCGCTTAATCAGGAGTAATCCGTGGAATAATCCGTGGAGTAACCAAAGTTTGCTCAGGCCGCGCGTGTTGCCTGGCTTGAGCAAACACCTCGTATGTGTTGTATGTCAGTGTCCTAACCGCATCTAAGTTGAGATTGCAAGGCGGTTCCACAGTTTACAGCACAGCAAGACTCATCAATTAACCCCAGATAATACAATCCGGTCGATTGTCTTTAAATGTCCAGCACGCATTAATTGAATTGCAAAAGTTAGTATTCGGGCAGTTAGGCAAGCCTGTTGCTGCGCCGCCAATCTGAGGGGTTTGCTGAGGTGACAGCTGATTGTTTTGGGATAGCGACTTGATTTTTTTCTTGTTTAAATTGAGTTTCATGCTCATTTCCTTTGTAGTGAGAAAAGCCCAATGCCGGGCTCCGTTATGTTGACCTCCCGCGCACTTCGAAGCGAGCTGGAGGATGTATACCAACCCTGCCGCCAACTTTTGAAGTAAGCCATCAATAGGGTTGGTGTTAATTCCTGTTATTGTGTTGTATTCGTCTCCGCCTCCGGTGCGACTTCATGCCAGGAGAACTCGTCGTAAAAGTTAGTGCAATTTAGGGTGACCTCAGCGGCATTTGCCAGGTAGAGCTGATTAGTATCCGACTGAGGATAAGTAAAGTAGTTGCTACACTGAGCGCTTTGACCTGGGCCGATTATTACCTGAGTGCCTGTTTTTAAAGTGCAACGCACCAGCATATCCAGTGGTGAGTACTTGGGACAAATATTGAATTCGGCCCGGTATTGCGCAACCCCTCCGAGCGGTTTCTCCAGTGACCACCACTTGCCGAATTTAGACTCTTCGTAGGTGCTGTTCCAGGCTCGCCAAATAATGAGATCTTTGCTTACTTCATAGTTGCGTGCGTTACAAAGTCCACCCTGACCGGGCGGGGCAATCACGTTTCCAGGTATGCTCTGTGCTGGTAGTGGGACCAGGTTTGGGTGTTTGAGCTCCGTGAGCGGGCAGCTTGCCTCGACACTGGCATTTGTAGACGGTGTCGGGGCTGGTAGCTGGCTGCAGCCTGTGAGTATCAGCAAGGAAAGAGACGTTGCTACGCCAATCTGAATTTTCCTAATCATTATATTAATTTAAATGCAAACTTTTAATAACTATATGGCGTTTTAAATCAGAATAAAAGAGTGCTGGTAATTTTAAGTTAGTGATTTTGTCTTACTGTTTGTCTCGCAAGAGCGATTTATCGTGTTGAACATGATGAACGGATACGAAAGGCAATCTGCTGCGCCTACCCGATTTAGAAAAATTCAACTTCCCTGGCTTGAGGAGTTGCTGTTTAAACACTAGGTTTACTTTTTTAACAAAAAAGGAACTACCTATGTGTCGCTTAATACTTATCCTGCTCGGACTGAGCATCAGCCTTAGCTGCTTCGCTACCGTTTTGCCTGCTACGCACCATGCGCTTATTTACGAGGGCCGGGTACATAAAAACTATCAGCAAGGGAGTGTGGAATTTAACTGGCCGGGTACGGCCATCCACACTCAGCTGGTGGGTAAGTCCATCGCAGTCAGTTTAGTCGGTAATGGTGACCAGTTTGATGTACTGGTCGATGGTCGGTTGCACCAAAAAATAGTGACGGCATCAACGGGTGAAGCTCAGCGCTTTGTGTTGTTTGAACAGGCAGAGCCAGGTCGGGTGCTCATCGAAGTGGTGAAGCGCTGGGAGCATTATGGTGCACGCACTCAACTGTTGCAATTTGAGGTCGATGGGGCTTTGGAGGGGGTATGGGAAACACAGCCACACATACTGTTTATCGGAGATTCAATTAGTGCGGGATTCGGCAGCGAATCGACTAAGCGACAATGTGACTGGCAGGAGATTGTTAATTCGAGTAATGCGCGGCTGGCCTTTCCTTATGTTGCGGCGCAACAATTAAACAGCACGTTTACTCAGGTGTCGTATTCTGGTCTGGGCTTGATCCGCAACTGGAATGGCAACCAAACACATCACACTCTGGTAGATTATGTTGATCAGATATCCGCAGTATATGAGGATGATTTGTCATATCAGGAGCGCTTTCCTCAGTTAATTGTGTTGGAGTTTGGGACTAATGATTTTAGTACCGACCCTCAGCCGCACGAACCCTGGCAAACGATAGAGGAAGTAAAAATGGCCTGGGAAGCAGCCATGGTCGAGTTTGTTCATTCGCTGCGAAGCCGCTATCCGGATGTTGCTATTGTGGTGATGCCTCGTCCTGCATACCCCTATGACTTTATTATTCCAGCAACACATGCAGCGTTGCAACAGCTTGCCAATGAAGGGGTTGAGGATGTGTATGCCAATACTTTTGTATCTCCACTGGAAGGCTGTATCTGGCATCCTACGGCGCAGGAGCATGCGAGTATTGCCGGTGAACTGGTCACATTTATTAAGCAGCACAATTTGCTTTAATTGCATTGCCTGACGTTTTGGGGCGCGAAAGTCGTTTTTCTTCAATCTTGTTGTGGTGTCTCTGGGTAGTCTGTAAGCCATGAATGACACTTAAGGAAAAATGATGAAAAGAACAAGTTATTTACAATGTGCCCCAAAACTGATGCAACACTTGTTTACTCAGGAGCAATTATTAAATGAAGAAGTCACACGTACACTGGATACGAAACTCTGGGAACTGGTTAAACTCAGAGCGTCTCAGTTAAACCAGTGCGGCTATTGCATTGTCATGCACAGCCGTCAGGCAATGGAGCAGGGCGAAAGCGCCCGGCGCATTATTGCCCTGAATGCCTGGCGAGATATGTCAGGATTTACTGCAAAAGAGCGTCTGGCACTGACTTTGTGTGAACAATTGACAAACGCTCAGCCGATTGATGATACTTTATACTGCGCTTTATCTGAGGAGTTCAGTGACGATGCACTGGTGACCCTGACGGTTGCCATTAATGCCATCAACGCCTGGAATCGAGTTGTCAAAATGTTTAAACCTGAGCCAGATGAATAACGAACTAATGTTGCAACGCCATCAACCGGATGGCAGATCCCAGCGGTATGTGCAAGCTGTATGGTTTGCACGCAGCCTGCACTCTGGCACTCGCTGGCTACCTTGCGATGGCGCACAAGGGATCGTCTTTGTGCTCAAAGGTGAGGTGTCACTGGATGAGCATAAACTGACAGCACCTTTTCACATTCAGCCGCCCTCAAAGCATGCTGTACAACTCTCTTATAGCGCGGACGCTGAGTTTGCCGGGATCCGATTGTATCCAGCCAGATTGAAGGCGCTCCAGCAGGCTGTTTATCCCTTGTTATCTGAACCCGGATTGTGCGCGCTCGCTGAGCAACTTGGCCAAGCACCGACCCTGTGTACGTTAAAGAAATGGTTACAAACTTTGTCGAGCGCTGCGCCCGACCCCAGTTATACCATGCAGCATACCTACCAGCTCATCAGTTCACTGATGCAGTTACGTCCCCTGGAAGACGCTTATCGCGGCGTGCCGCTGGGGATACGTCAGCTGGAGCGGCAAGTCAAAGCGCAATCTGAGTTAACGCCTAAGTATCTGGCACGCATCTACCGGGTTCGGCATGCACAACAACAACTCAGAGATAATCCACTGATAGATTTGGCTCAATTGGCACAGCTAAGCGGCTTTTCTGACCAGGCACACCTGACTCGTGAGTTTAAACACATTCTGAAGGTCACGCCGGGCAAATATGCTCGTCAATTATCTGCGTCAGTCACGATTTATTGATTGCCAGCAGCGCAAATTGGGCGTATATATCGCGCTCAAATTTCTAGTTAATCGTCAGGTGAGTGATTGGACCTAGTATGGGTTGTTGTGCTTATTAGTATGAGCGCTGTATTTGCGTTATGCGAGATATCTCTGGCTGCGGCACGTAAAGTGAAATTGCAAAGCAGGCTGGATACGGGTGACCTCCGAGCCAGAAAAGTGATGCATTTGCAGGCAAATGCACATCAGTTGTTTGCTGCTGTTCAGGTGGTATTAAACGCCTTAGCCATTGTGGCAGGCATGATCGGTGAGTCGGTCTTTACGCCATATCTTTACCAGGCATCACAGCTTGTTATGCAGTTGTTTGTCACTGAGGTGGCGCAATATCATACGCTGCTATTGCAAGTTTCCACGGTTCTGTCTTTTTTGTTGATCACGGCGATGTTTGTGTTGTTTGCTGATTTGCTCCCCAAGCGGGTTGCTATGGTGATCCCTGAGTCAATCGCCATGCGCTTTATTGGCCTAATGCTGGCAAGCGTTTGGCTGTTTAAGCCCGTGATTTGGCTATTTAACCTGCTGGCGGATGTCATAATCCGGGCATGTAAGTTACCGACTCAGCGTGATGAGTTGATCACCCGGGATGATCTGTTTGCGGTGGTTGACCAAAGTGCCGAGCAGGGCGAACTTGGGGCACATGAGCACAATATCATCGGCAATGTACTTGACCTGGACCAGACTAGTATCACTCAGGCAATGATCAACCGTGACGCAGTGGAATGGCTGAATATTCATGACGATCAACATGTGCTTGCACAGCAAATTCAAAGCCACAGTTTTCAGCAATATTTGCTGTGTGATGAAAGCCTGGATCAGGTGATCGCCGTGGTAGAGGCTAAGCAATTATTGAGTAATCTGATAGCTGGCCGGCCCTTGCTTGATGCGCAGCATGAGGCTTTTCTACGACCTGTGATTTTGCTCGATACGCTGAGTTTATTCGACGCTTTGAATGCGCTAAAGGCCCATCCTTGCAGTACTGGCGTGGTAATCAATGAGTTTGCAACTGTGGTGGGCATGGTGACATTGTCCAGTATCCTGAATTTTATCGCATTAAAAGACGGTGAAGCGATAGAAGCACAATTTCGCCAAAAAGATGCGTCACGCTGGGTGGTGCAAGGGGATATGTCGATGAAAGACTTCCAGTTGTCTGTTGTAGAGTATGAATTTATACCCGTTGACTCGATTGAGACACTGGCAGGGTACCTAATTCATCACTGCAAGCGCTTTCCGTATCAAGGGGAGTCCATTGAGATAGAAGGCTTTGTGTTTAAAGTGACTGAAATACAAGGCCTGGCCATCAAACAGATTGAGGTCAGTCGCGGGTAAAGTCCAGGGTATTAGTCGCGATTGGCATCTTGCAAAGCTTGAGCGCGAGATCTGCCCAGGCCACATGACATTGTGATAGATCAAAGCGCCTGACAGTAGTTGCAATGGGCTTTTTCACTGACTTTACAACCCTGCTTCTGTCTTCTAGAGTTTTGAATATCCGTTAATTTTAGTGGAGCTGCGCAGTAACATCGGCTCCCTGTCGAGCGAGCAGTGCAATTATCTACACCTTCTCTACTGCTGATGGCTGGTGCCGGGGTGGTTGCCTCAGCGCTGGCCTTGGTGTTTATGTGGCTGGCAAACCGAGATGTCAAGGCGACGCTTTACTGGGCGTTGTCTCCCATCTGTCTGGCATTGAGCATGATATTGTTCGGGGTGCAAAATGAGCTGTCATTGAGTGTACGGTTTTTGTTGCCAAACTTATTTGGCCAGGCTGCTTTAGTACTGGTGTTGATTGGCTGCTACCATGCGTGTGAAAAAACGGTGCCGCTACGTCAAATCAGCTGTTATTTTGCGGCGTTTTTGTTCATCCATTGTATCTTTACTTACGTCATATCAAATTACGCGTCACGGCTGATCCTGGGGATGCTCACGTTGACCATCACTTCAGGTTGGATCTGGGCGTGTTTGTATCGTTTTGGCCGACCTCGTTATGCAAAGTCTTTTGTCCTGATCAGTCTGAGTCTGGGGTTTGTTACTATTTTTGCGCTCGGAAAAGCGTTTGATGTTTTATCTCACCCCGGGACTACCAGCCTCCAGCAAGATCACACTCTAAAGGCTCAGCTGTTTGTTGTGTCTCTATTTATGAGCCAATTGGTGTTTAATTTCGCATTTGCGATCATGACCGGAGAATATCGAAATGCCAAAAACCGCGAGATTCAGCGCCAGTTACTGGAGTCCAATCAGGCGCTACAGCAGGAAAAGCAACGCGCCGAGCAACACTCGAAGATGAAATCAGAGTTTCTTGCCAATATGAGTCATGAGATCCGCACCCCAATAAACGGCGTGATTGGGTGTCTGAACCTGTTGCTGAGTCACGACCTGGATGCGCAGCAAAAACAATATGCCAAACTGGCAGACGCCAGCGCGCATTCATTGCTGGGAGTGATTAACGATATTCTGGACTTTTCTAAAATCGAATCTGGCAAACTGGAGATTTCCCTGGACTCCGTTGACCTTTATGAGCTGGTTGATTCAGTGGCAAAATCATTTGCCATTCCATTAGACAAAAAACAGCTCACACTTTTGGTGGACTGTCATGGGCTAAAGCACCGGTTTGTGCGTCTTGATTCGATCAGGGCACGCCAGATCCTGACCAACTTATTGAGTAATGCCGTTAAATTTACAGAGTCAGGTACACTCCAGCTTATCGTGAAGTGTGATGAAGTGGATGTCACAGCCGTCAGCCATCCGGTTACAGTATTGCAGTGTGACGTTATTGATTCTGGGATAGGCATAAAACCTGAAGTCAGGCACAAGCTGTTCAGTTCATTCAGTCAATGTGATGCGTCCACAACGCGCAAATATGGGGGGACCGGACTGGGGCTGGCTATCGTCAAACAACTGTGTCAGTTAATGAATGGCGATATTGAACTGGTTGACAGTACGGAGCCAGGTGCACATTTTCGCTTTCATTTTCAGGTTGAGGCGCAAAAGGGCGGCATATGGGGCAGGGGGATCCCCCCTGAGAACGCTCAGGTGGCGGTGTTGTCTATGCAGTCCCGGCTGGCAAACATCCTGTGCAGGCAGCTCGAAGTACTGGGGTGCCAGCCACAAACATTAATGTTACCACTTAAAACAGAGTTGACTCATGACATACTGGTAGCGGATCTGAGCAACTCATCGTATCAACATAAACTGATTGAGGCGCTTAGCCATCTGCCGGGTAAACGGCGGATCCTTGCTCTATGTAATATGCTATGCGAAATCCAACATGACCCTGTTTTTGCTCAGCATCAGATTACAGTGGTTTACCCCCCAGTCACAGCCAAAGATTTGGTACAGATGTTTACAGATGAGTATAAACCTAACTCGCCAGAACCTGCTAATGGGGTGTCACCTTTGCGGGGTGTGCGTGTTTTACTCGCCGAGGATAATCCAATAAATCAGGTGGTTGCAAGTAAGATGCTTGCTGCCTGGGAAGTGGAAGTGCAACTGGCTGAGTCGGGTAAGCAAGCCGTGGATATGCTGAGGGAAATGCCAGAACATGGATTACCTGATTTGATTTTGATGGATTGTCAGATGCCAGAGATGGACGGGTATGAAGCAACCCGGCATATTCGAACTCATCCGGAGCTGGAAGCTTGTCGGGACTTACCTATCATTGCGCTGACTGCCAATGCGATGCAGGGTGAGCGAAAAACGTGTCTGGCTTGTGGTATGAGTGGTTATGTCAGCAAGCCCATTCAGGCTGACTTATTGCAAGCAGAAATGCTCAAAATGCTGGTGGACAAAGCCGCAGGTCAGGCATAATTGAGACCAGGCGGCGATTGGGTCTATTTGTCTTTATTCAGAGCTTTCTCCCCAAGCGTTTTTCAATCTGGCGCTTCTCCCATTTTGCACCGAACAGGTCAAATACTTCGAATGCGCTTGCCCAGTGACTGAACAGCCCTATACCCCAACCGAGTGCAGGCCACAAGGCCCAGATATAATCAGGACTGGTAAACATATTTATGGCAAAAAGCCCGCTGTTGACTACAACATAGGTAATTAAGTGCGAGTAAAAATCTTTAATTGCGCGTACCTGCTCTATGATACGTTGTTCCTGATGGGTTATCGTTTCATGGCTCATATCATCCGGCTCCTCTTTGAGATCTGCAACAGTAGTTTCAAAAACAGCAGCTAATGACTTTAATGACTCCAGGCTGGGACTCTGACCGCGCTCAATTCGCTGAATGGTACGAACACTCAATCCGCTAAGCGTTGCCAGCTGCTCCTGCGACCAACCGCGTTGTAATCTGAATTTCCTGATAATCATTATTGTTTTCCCATTTGCTGCTCTGCCACCTGTTTTACGCATATTCTCGTCGACAGAGTACGTCAGCGTAACGACATAGCAATGACAAAGTATATATTTCAATAAGTTAAGTAGAGGGTGATATGTTTGTTCTGTGCCACTAACTAGTGAACATTGTCTTCACAGTATAATATTATTTGCGAATTTAAGTACACCGACCTATTTATGGCTTGGCAGTAGTTACGAATTTGACAGCCCATTGGGTAGATAACAGCCAGACACGGATTAGTTTTCCAACGTTTGCGGGATCACAATACTAAATACCGTGCCTTCTCCGGGTTGGCTGGATAAAGCAATATTGCCTTTCAACCGGGTTTCAACCAGCTTTTTGACGATATATAAACCAAGGCCGCTGCCGCCTGTACCGACGCGTGTTGTATAGTATTTATCGAAGACTTTACTGGTCCTCTCACATTCAATGCCTTTACCGTTATCTTTTATATACAGGGCTATGTTGCCGTCCTGATGTTCGACGTGGATATCAATTGTACCGGCGACATTGTCTTCAAAAGCATGGATAAGCGCGTTATTGATTAAGTTGATGATGACCTGAGACAGCGCGCCAGTATCAGAAATAAGGTGCAATGTTTGTGGGCAGTTGATAGACACCGTATGCGGTGTGCGTTTTAATTTGGGTGTCAGAACATATTGGATATTGTGCAGGTAATCATGCAAGTTACACTCTGAGACTGTGCCACTGAATTCGCCCACAACAATGTGCTTAAAGCTGTCTATGAGGTGCATGACATTGTCCATGCTGGAGAGCACAATTTCACAGCTTTGTGCTGTGTTATCAATAAAGGCGTTTAATTCTTGCTTGACCAGAGATTGTTTTTGCACTTGCAGCGCAAGCTCCTGCTGTTTTTCATTCAAGTGCGAGATAGCGGTTTTGACGACGCTGAGTGGCGTGCCTAGCTCGTGCGTAAGTTCTCCAACCAGCTCGCCAATATGGCTAAAATGCTGAGAAGTTTCAAGTTGTTGCTCTTTGAGCTTGGAGAGCTTTTCCAGTTCAAGGGTTTTATCTCGGAGTGTTGAAATGAGCTCGTCACGTAAATTGATCAGAGCCTGTAGCTGCAGGTGAGTTGTCACGCGTGCCAGCAACTCTTCCTGCCGTATGGGTTTAGTCACATAATCTACGGCGCCCACACTGAATGCTTCGACGATGTCGCTGAGCTCACTTTTACCCGTGACAAAGATAACCGGGATCTCTTTAACTTTGCCAAGAGATTTGAGTCGACGGCAGGTTTCAAACCCATCGATGCCAGGCATCATCACATCGAGCAAAATTAAATGAGGGAGGAAAATGGTTGCTATATTGATGGCTTCTTTACCAGAAGTGGCGAATGCGACTTCGTACCCTTCGGGTTCCAGAAAGTCAGTCAGTAACTCAAGGTTTTCAGCCTTGTCATCAACAATTAGAATCTTGCAATTGTTCAGTGAAACCGCATCATCATCCATCTTGCACCTCGTCGAGCGCTGCAATAAAGCCTGTCATATCAAACCTACTTATAAATTTAGCCAAGTATTTCGTAAGCTGCCTGTTATTTGGCTGTTGTGCGTCAATTTCTTTGAGTGTTTGCTTAATTCGAGAGCTGTTATTGACCTGAGCATAACTTATTAACTGGGCCCGTTGTTCAGCGGGCAACGAATAATCGGCAAGTGTAATCTCATCTGATGGCGCGCTATCTGGAGACGAAGAGCTTGTTAACTTAGCGCTTTCAAAATGTTCCGGGAAGAAAGATAACAATGAATCGAAAATTTGTTCGATTGTATAGGGTTTACCAATAAACTGGTCAAAACCAATACTGAGATAATGCTGTACTTCATGATGTAAGCTAAAGGCTGAAATGGCCACGCATTTTAGTTCAGACAAACCCAGATCATTACGAATGACGACGACGGCCTCATCACCACGCATGACGGGCATTAACAAATCCAGAAAAACAATGTCAAAGGCGCTTTTTTGAATGAGCTCAATGGCTTGTTTACCATCCTCAGCATAATCGACCTCAATACCGCATGCCGCAAGTGTTTGGCCAAGTATTTCGCGGTTGTAAGCAACATCATCAACACACAAAGCGCGCAGTGTTTTGTCCGCCCGCACACTTATCTGCTGTAATGTCTGTTTTTGAGTGTGGGTAGTGGTTATCTGTGCAGCTTGCAGTGGCAAAGTAAAAGAAAAGCAGCTGCCTTTGCCGGGCTCTGAACTCACCTCTAGCTTACCTCCCATCATTTCTACTTGTCTGGACGAAATGCACAGCCCAAGCCCGGTGCCACCTTTCTCTACGCCTGCACTGCCTTGCGTAAAACTATTAAACAGGTTCTCCAGTTCTTCAGGCAAGATACCGGGCCCGGTGTCTAGTACTTCAAAGCGATGTAAACCTGCTTTTGGTTGCGTGTAGCGAAGTTTAATGGTGCCACTGTCCGTAAACTTGACTGCATTACCCAGTAAATTGATAAGTACCTGCCGTAGTTTACCCTGATCTCCATGAACCCCGGTCGGTTCACTCAGTGTGCTGTCTAATTGCCAGGCAAGTTGTTTTTGCTCACACTTGAGTTTGAACATGCTCCCCAAATCTTCCAGCAGCGCATTGAGCTCAAAGTCAACGGGGTTGAGTTTGCTAGAGCCGGCTTCTATCTTCGAGATATCCAGCACGTCATTGATTATGTCCAGCAAATGGTTGCCAGCTCTGATGATTTTGTTCATGGTGTTTTTGTGGCTGACATTGAGATCTTTTGCCCGTTCGAGCAGCTGGGCAAAACCCAGTACCGCATTGAGTGGTGTACGTATCTCATGGCTCATGTTTGATAAAAACATGCTTTTTGCCAGGTTGGCTTGTTCTGCGCGCTCCCGTGCCGCTTGTAATTCTGCGGTACGTTCCTCAACTAAGCTCTCTAACTCAATATTATTGTTGCTGAGCCTTTCCTGCAACTGAGTATTGCGCCAGGCAATGCCTAAATTATGGCCCAGGTTCAGTAAAAGTTGTGCCTCCTGCGCCTCGATTGGATTGCTGTAGCAGGCAATGGCAAAAATAGGAGAGCCGTCTGCCTTATCTCCCAGAAATAACACGGCATAGTTTTCTAATATGGCACTGCGTTCTGACTGCGCATTATATTGCGCGATGAACTGTGTTTTCACGGATTCTGGTATGGTGAGGGTAACGTCCTCCTGAGGAAAAAGCTGCTCAAAGGCGTCGGTGCCAAGGTCCAGTTTGACAACAAACACACTCATGGGGGCAGGCTCAAATTGCTGGCTTAGCGGCAAGGTTTCTGTCAGGGTCTGAAATACCCGCAGTTCAAATTCAGCCAGCTCAGAGTCGCTTAGCAGGGCATTGGTACAGGTGATGATTTTGTCTAACCCGGATTGTACCTGCTGTGTTTTATCCAGGTGCGAATAGGTTCTCAGAGCAACTAACACGGAGGCTTTGAGCTTGCTGCTGGTCAGTTCCGTTTTTGTTTTGTAGTCGTTAACATCATATTCCCGTGTAATGTCTGATTCCGGCGCCATGCCTGGTTGACCGGTACGCAGAATAATACGCACTTTATGATTCTGCGCCTCCTCACGTACGTATTTGGCAAAATCCAGACCTGCTTCGGCAGTTTCCATCACGACGTCGAGCAAAATCAGGGCGATGTCATCATGCTCTGCCAAAACCTGTTGCGCTTGAGTGCCGCTGTAGGCATTGAGAAAGGTAACACCCCGGCCATCCAGTTCCATTTGTTCCAGCACTAGCCTGGAGATCTGATGAATGTCTTCTTCATCATCGACTAACAAGATTTTCCAGGGTGGCAGGCTAGGTGACTCTTCAGGCTCGTCATCTGAGCCAAACAGGAGCGTGTCTTCGTCGAACATATTAGATCCCACTTAACGTACTGAACTTAAAGTGTAGTGAATGATCAACAAAAACGACCAGTGATTTGCATGTATTCGCTCACAAGGGGATGAATATTGAGATCAGTGACGCTGTAATTTTTGACGTGAAATCAGCTGGGCAGACTGATCCACTAATAGCCGGTTAGTCGGCATAGGAAGTGATAAAGGCGACTGATTATAACGACTCACAGTGTTCATACTCGCAAACCTATTGGGCGAATACCTGACCGCAATTAATGGGCCTCAGCTAATCTGACTTCCATTGGCTGATAAATAAGGCCGCCAGACTCTGCAATCTCTCCGGCCAGTGTAAAGCCATAGCTGTGATAGGCGGCTACGGATGGCAGTGACGCCGACACGGTCACCTTGGGCTCTTTAGCTAGTTTAAGTGCTGTCGCAACAAGGGCTTTGCCAATGCCCTTGCGCTGTGCAGACGGTGAGACAAACAGCATCGCGATATGCCGGCCTGCTTTTAACTCAATCATGCCCACGGTCTGCTCAGCTATTTCGGCAACTAATATCTGGTTGCCTTCCGCCAATCGTGTTGCCAGGGCTGCTGGCGAGGCAACAGCCCTGAAGGTGTCACAGCCCTCACTCGACAATGTTGCTGCAAGCGCGGTGTTAAAAGCCTCCATACAAATCTGACTGAGGGTATCTAAATCCCCGAGCTCTGCGGGTCTTATGTGCATTGTATTGTCTAATCCTGGCGCTCTTGCGCTGCCACCCATAACACCCCAACGCTTTTTTTGACCACTTTGACTGTGGTGCCTTTTGCAATGGGCGTTTCGCATTTTAGCTGCCAGGTGATCCCCGAGTAAGCATGGGTGAGCTGGCTTTGCTCGTTGAGGTCTTCGCTGAGTGTAAAGGTGATATCAGCAAAGTCGCTGTTCACTTCTGTGCTCTGTGTTTTGGCCTGCATGCGCTTGAGCGGTTGCCACAATAAGCCGGCTAGTGCCGCTGTGAGCACTGCATTGACCCACAGCGCATTCATCAGGGTTGCGTCCAGTAAACCCACTGACATCATCAGGCCACTCAGGACCAGTGACAGACCAAGAAAAAACAGCACAAAGGTGGCAAAGCCCAGCACGGCAACTTCAACAATTAAGGCCAGTAATCCGAGTACAATCAGGATCTGACTCAGGTGCTCAACCAAGAGTGTCACAGTTGCTCCTTTTGTTTCTTATTCAAGCTGTTAATGATAGACATGCCCTGTGCAACCAGAGAGCTGGGGTCAGTGCCGCTTTCAGGAAGCAGTACGACTGATGATTCCCGGGCGATGGCTTCTTTAGCGACAATGGCTTTACTGGCCAAATCAAGCTGGATGGCTTTTTGTCCTTCCTCTGTGTTGGCCGCTTCACCGACTTTTCTGAGGGCATCTGCCTGGGCTTCTGCAACGGCAATAATGGCTTTTGCCTCACCTTCGGCTTTTAGGATTTGCTCAGCTTTTTCTGCTTCTGCGGCCAGTACCTGGGCTTGCTTCTTACCCTCGGCGACATTGATGGCTGCCTGTCTGTCACCTTCTGACTCCAGTATCTGTGCGCGTTTAACACGTTCGGCCTTCATCTGTGCTTCCATCGCTTCCATCACTGAGTTGGGGGGCACGATATCTTTGATTTCATATCTAAGTACCTGAATACCCCAGGGGTCGGATGCTGCATTGATAGCAGAGACAATATTGGTATTGAGCATATCCCGCTCTTCGAAGGTTTTATCCAGTTCCATTTTACCCAGCTCACTACGCATCGTTGTCTGGGCCAGCTGAGTGACGGCAAAGATGTAATCGTCAACGCCATAAGTGGCTTTGTAGGGGTCCAGCACTCGAAAATACAAAACGCCGTCGACAATTAAAGAGATATTGTCGCGGGTTATGGCTGACTGAGAGGGAACATCAACGGCTTGTTCTTTGAGGCTGCGATCGGCAGAGACCTGATCAATAAAAGGCACAATAAAGTTCAGGCCAGCCTCTTTGGTCGACTGGTATTTACCAAATCTTTCTATTATCCAGGCGCGATTCTGTGGGACAAATTTGATGCTCCCTTTGAGCACAAAAATGATAAAAATGAGCAGAAACGCCTCAACCGTTAGCAGGTAATCGAGAATGAGCGTAATTGGGTCCATGTTTATTCCTTATTTATATCCATTTATTTACTATAGCAACAATGCTGAAAGTGGACCATTACCAGCCAGAGAAGCGTGGCCAGTAGTCCACTTCATCATCACAGATGACGTGATAGCCCTGGTGTTGAGCAGCGGTAGCACAGGCATGATTGGGCAAAATACGTAATAAAGTACCGATTGCAAAGTGGCTAGTGTCGAGTGTATCTGGAAGCGCCACAATGCCGTGCTCCTGGTTAACACTAGTGATGCACAGCCCGGGCAAAACGTCGCCCTCACCATTACATACCAGTCCGTAACCGCATGGCTGCGATGCAAGCCCCAAATCGCGCGACAGTGCCATCCATCCAGCGTCGAGGATCAACCAGTTTTTTTCGCGATTGTGGCCTATCACCCGGGTGAGCACACTCAATGCAATGTCTTGCGGTTGACACACGCCTAGTCCTGCCATGACCAGGTCCATACTGGCATATACCCCGGCGCGTACTTCTGTTATGTGCTCAAATCCGTCTCCCAGTAAAGCCGTTGGTGTGGAACCGACGCTGACGACGGGGCAGTCTATGTGTTGCGAGCGCAGTGTATCGGCCGCTATTTGCACTGCGCGTTGCTCCTGTTGCGCCATAGCACGAATTTCATCCAAACTATGGCAGTCATAAGAACCTCCTGCATGAGTCAGAAGGCCTGTAAACAGTCCGGATGAGTCCAGGATTTTAGCAATCGCAATCAGTTGCGGATCTCTGGGTTTGACACCGGCGCGTTTGCCATCGCAATCTACTTCTATGAGGCAACTGAGCTGACAGTCATTTTCGAGGCAAAAGGCATGGATAAACTGTGCCTGCTCAAAACTGTCCAGAAGAATATGTAAAGTGACTCCCTGGTTTTGTATGTCCAGAACTTCCACAAGTTTATGTTCACTGATCCCCACTGCATAGGTAATGTCTTTAAAACCAGCCTGAGCGAATTGCCTCGCTTCTTGGAGAGTCGAAACTGTGCAAGGAGCTGATTGATCCGCCAACATATGGCGCGCAACATCTACTGACTTTAGGGTTTTGAGGTGCGGTCGCAATGTAACTTCAAACTGTGACAAATGTTTATTGAGCCGTTCAATGTTGTTTAGCAGCTTCTTTTTTTCCAGTAACAAACAGGGGGTGTGTAAAGCATTGAGTGACATAAAAACTCCTTGTGTAATGGATCACTGACGCAAACTACTTCGGCTTATAAAGGGACTAATCCCTGCATGTTTTCAGATGTTCTGGACCCAGGTTACTTGTATTGGTAAACACTGTGTATTTACACTGAGGTGTGGCAACCAATGTATACGCATTTGTCCCTAAATCAAAGTGTTAATCATCACTGAATCTCAGCTATGTTTAACCAAATTGTCATAATTGTGCCTTGATTATTGTCTATGATGGTTTTGAATCAGGAACAAGTGACATTAGTTGGAGCGTAGCAACTATGCCTATGCAATATTATGAAGACAACGCATTACAATTAGCGAAATTGTATCAGTCTTACCGCTTTGAACTGCTGCATGCTTCATGGCTAAAATTTGTTACCCCTTTAATGGAAGAATCGGGTCTAAAGTTTTTGGATATCGGCGCCGGAGCAGGCAGAGACGCAAAGTTTTTTGCTGAACAGGCGGAGCAGGCTGAGGTTGTGGCAGTAGAGCCCGTGTGTTCGTTAAACCGCCTGGGGCAGGCCTACACACGAGACATGCCGATCAGCTGGTATCAGGATGAACTACCTTGTTTGTATAAAGTTCGCAAGAATCACCAGAATTTTGATGTGATTTTGGTGAGCTCTGTATTTAACTATCTGCAATCCAGTTCAGGCCAGCAAGCGATGCTGACCTTACGTCACTTGCTAAGCCCTAAAGGACTGCTGGTGATTAAGCTGCGCCACTGTAATGATGAAGAAGTACTTAAATTACGTGGTATGCAAAATTGCGCTGTGGATTACTTGTTGGATATTGCACAAAAAGCCGATTTAACTTGTCTTGAAGTCACCGAGCCTGAAGAGGATGCGCAGGGCCGGGCATCCATTACCTGGCAAACCCTCCTATTTAAGCCAGCTTAATAGACAAAATTTCCTGGCTGTTGCTGCTTGACCAGGCTTGCTCAGCAGCACGTTGCTGGGTGAGCCAGCGATAAGCCAGGTGTTCCCCAGGTGCGAGCTGCACGTCACAGTTTGCCGGCACGCAGATACTAAATACATACTCAGTGTTAATATTCGCACCCGCTATATACCTATGCCGCCATTGCTCTCTGATGGTGTATTGATTGCATTTTTGATGGTCCTGAATACTCAGCCCAAGTGCTTTGGCGTTAATACCGGTTTCTTCTAGTAGTTCTCTGTATGCGGTTTCAATGGGCGCTTCTCCGGGGTCAATTCCACCCGTAACGGATTGCCAGAAATCAGGGTCATCGGCACGTTGCAACAGTAAGAATTCATTGTGGCTGTTATAAATGATGACGAGTACGGAGTGGGGGTGTCTGAGTGTCATGGTATTAGTCATGCTGTTTTTAGCAAATTTACCCAAATACAAGCCATGTTGGCAAGTAAAATGGGCCGGGAGCAAAGCAAAAAAAAAGGCAGGAAATGTCCTGCCTAACCTCCAATAGCAACAAAAACTGTGCCAGGAAATACCCAATAAACCAACATCCTTGTTGGTAAGCTCTACTTCTCGGGAGTTCAATTGGAATGACTTGTGTGATGAGTCATGCCCTAAGGAACACCCACATGCTATCGCAGTGTTTTCCAAATGTAAACAAGAAAATGAGAATTCTCATATTAATATTTTTATATTTGTGTTTTTTGCCTATTTTTTACCAGTAAAATTAGTTGCTTCTTATCTTGTTTCTCTACTGGGTTCAAATGTAAAACGCAACCGTTGTTAACATATATTGTTTTTTTGTATTGGTTTTTTGTGGCTTATTTGAGCGGATTGCATTAATGCTGACCAATCTGCCTGGAAATTGTTCTCTGGTATATTAATTGTATCTGTACCATGCTTAACCAGAATGTAATTAGGTGTCACTGACTTATGCTCACAAGCTTGTTGTTTTCCGCCGCTGTCGCTTTAAGTCCAGCGGAGCTGTTTAAAACGCTTAACCAGTTGAAAGAGTTGAACGATAAAAACCCGGCTCAGGCGGTTGCACTGTTTCATCAGGCGCAGGATAAATTGCCGACGGAGCCAAGCAAAGGCCTGTTACAGGTTTACCTCGCCGGGCTTGAATCGGGCGTTCGGGCCCACGACTATGATGCGGTGTCTGATATTATCGCGCAGTTGAGCCGGAACTCGTGGCAGGCATACTTACAGGGAGAGCATATTCATGTTATTGGTTCAGTCGCGATTTATCATCGTCGCATGCATGATTACGAGTATGCTGAGCAGTTAAACAAATGCGCGCTGAATTATGTTGCCGACGAGAAACAATATGCACGTATAGCCAACAACCTGGCAGTGGTTTATCGATTTACAGGACAACACAAGAAGGCAACCAGCATACTGAAAGAAGCAATGATGCTCTCGGATGATAGAGAGATAATTGCCAATATTAAAAACAATCTGGGCAATCTTTACTTTGACAGCAGCAGCTATCGAAATGCCCAGCTGATGTACATTCGCGCTTTTTTATTCCATTCCGAGACTGAGCAATTTGGCCATGCGGCCGGTACCGGCCTGAATTTGCTGAATACTCAAATCCATTTACGAGACTGGGGCGGCTTTTTGCGTTTTAAGGCATCGGTTGCTGTTCAGGTAAATGCCAGTGGCCAGACGGTATTCAGTGACTTTTATCAATGGCAATTGGCTGTATTTGATACAGTGGTTGAAAAGCGGCAGTTGCAAGCGACTACGCAAGAAAAGCTGATTGCTTCCATGCCCACCCTGATAGGCTCAGAGTTGACTCCGTCGGTCGATCTATACGTTCAGCTGCTTAACAATATGCCCATTAGTGAAGCCTGGCGAAAGGCAAAAGCAAAGCAACAACCTACGCAGATCAATAAGCCCGATGGCGGACGCATTGTGATAAAGCGGTGGTGTAATCGCGGTGCCAGCTCTACAACTCAGAGCTAGGGTTAGATGGGAACAGTGTCACTTTGTGTGTCTGTTGATGAGATAGTAACGAAAATTTAAATTTGATCAGTTGTAAATTTGCGGTTAATAATTAAGTTCCTATTTTCATATCTCTGCTGATATGAAAAAGGAATACTCACATGTAAAGGAACTTAATTATGAAAACACTACAATCATTGTTTGCCTTTGGTGCACTGGGCGTTGCTGCACTTGCCCAGGCAGCAATACCCTATAACAATACACCTTACGAATTCACTCAGCCTGACGGTCAGGTGATTAGCTTGTTTCTGCAAGGTAATGATTATTATGCAGAGCAAAGGACCGCAGACGGCCGTTTGGTGATCTACGATGAAACGTTAAAAGGGATGGCTTATGCAAAGGTCAGTAATGACGGCACTGAGCTGGTATCTACCGAAATACTGGTTGGCAGTCAGAGTAACATATCGGCAAAAACAGTCAGTGAGTCTCAGGCTGGGCTGACGGATGCCGCCAGAGCTGCGCAGGTTGAGAAAATGCGCGCACGTATGCTCGGAAGCCATGAGGCGTTTCACACTTCGATGCTTGAGACTCAAAGTGTTGAGGAGATCAGTGGCCAGGTAAAAGGGTTGACGATTATCATCGATTTTCCGGATGAGCGGGGAACGATTTCAAAAGCTCAGGTCGAGCGCTTTTTGAATGATCTTAATTATAACGAGTTTGGTAATGCGCAGTCGGTCCGTGGCTACTTTCGCTCAGTATCCGGCAATAAACTGGATTACACGAATACAGTCACTCAGTATTACACGGCAAAAAAGACCAAAGCATATTATGCCGATTCCAGCCTCAGCTCAACGGTGCGTTCTCAGGAGCTCATCAATGAGGCATTACAATGGCTGGAGTATCAGCAGGGATTTGATTTCTCTCAGTTAACGACAAACAGTAGTAAACAGATCCGTGGCCTCAATATCTTTTATGCCGGTAACTCAGACAGTGCCTGGTCTAAAGGGTTATGGCCGCATATGGCGAGGCTTAGCCCACGTTTTTGCGCTGATGGGGTATGCTCCGATCGCTATCAAATCACAGATATGCGCGCCAGTCTGGCAATTGGTACGTTTGTCCACGAGTCTGGGCACCTGATCACTAACTGGCCTGATCTTTATGACTACGATGGTAGCTCCGAAGGCTCTGTCGCCAGTTTTGGTGTGATGGGCTACGGCGCGATCGGGACTACGAATCGTTACAAGCCGACGCCACCAGTGGCACATTTCCGGGCCATTGCTGGCTGGGACACAGTCACAGAGCTAAACCCGGCCATTAACTCGAATGCACCATCAGGCCGATTAAGCCATACCTCGCACAGCGGTACTTCATATAAATGGACCAACCCGGCAAACAGCAATGAAGCCTTTTATATCGAAGCCATCCATAAGTCAGGTCAGAATTCTGAGCAACTCGATCAGGGCTTAGCTGTCTGGCACGTCGACAGTCGTGGCAGCAATTCCAATGAGTGGTATCCGTATATTCAGATGGAACATGGCGATGGTAATCGGGACCCGGAATACAAGCGCAATCGCGGTGACGGGAGCGATTTGTTCGATGTGGCCGGAGAGTTTACCCATGCTTTACCTAACTCTCAAACGTCTCGCGGTACCAATGCACTGTGGTGGAATGGCAGCGATTCGGGGCTCAGAATTACCAATATTTCAGATCCGGCACAAACCATCTCTTTTACCATTGAATCTGAGGCTCAGCCAGATCCGGACACCTATACCGGGACTCTGAGCGACAAGCAAAGTGTGATAGAGCCAAATGGTAGCTGGTTTCAGTATGGCGGTGGCACCATTGCGCTGACCCTGAGCGGACCGGCAAGTGCTGACTTCGATTTGAAAATAGAGAAGTGGCTGAGTGGCAGATGGCAACAGGTGGCCATATCCGAGACACCAACGTCTACTGAGTCCATCAACTACACTGCCTCATCGGGTTATTATCGATTTATTGTGTATTCCTACTCTGGCGCTGGCAGTTATACGTTGCGTGTGAGTAAATAAACACAGGTTGTGAGCTTGTCCGGGCTGCTGGCTTGGGCAAGCTGTTAAGCTTTGGCTATAACAGGTAAAAAAAGTCGCCAGTTTTGTCATGGCTTTGAAATCTGCGACTATTATTAAAACAGCAATATTAAATGCTGTTGGAGTTGTACTCCAGGGACACATAGCCTGAGAAGTTTACCGTCAGAGACAATAAGGTGAAATCATGTGCAACTCCTCGCTCAGAGTCCAATCCGTGCTATTGCGGACTCTGCCTATGCTACTCTGTCCAGTGTTGGCTGTCGCTGAAACACAGACCAACACACCTGTTAAAGATCAAAGTGCTATTGAAACGATTGCAGTAACAGGAACGCGGATCAAGCGTTCTATACAATCTGACAGCGCTTCTCCGATATCGAGCACGGAACTGAGTGACCTGACCGATATCGGCGCGAACAACATCAGAGACCTGATTGAAGTTTTGCCTTTTAATGCCGGGTCTCAGAACAATTCAGACAACTTGTCGCAAAACTTCACAGTGGGAACCTCAAACGTCAACCTTCGGGGCTTGGGGGTCTCTTCAACTTTGGTACTACTCAATGGGATCCGGCAAGTTACGTCAGCGGTAGTGACCGATCAGGGCGCCAGTTTTGTTGATACTGCCTCATTGGTCCCGACGCTGGCGATTAAACGGGTCGAAATATTAAAAGATGGGGCTTCTGCCATTTATGGATCGGATGCGGTCGCGGGGGTAGTCAACTTTATTACCCGGGATGACCTGGAAGGCACTGAGCTACAATACGAGTACCGAACCCGCTGGAGCGATGGCGATCAGGATGACACCAAAATTGATTTTGCCCATGGCGGATATGTCGGTGATACTGGGCATATGTTATTTGCGGTCAGTTTTCTGGAGCGCTCAAGCTTGTTGCTTGATGAGGTCGACTGGCTACAGCCGGCAACCAGTAGCTTTGGTAACCCGGGCAGCTTTGTTATTCCGTCGATGGCTGATGAAAATAACCCCAATGGCTTAACGGTTGCGGATCCAAATTGTGTGGCCAATGGGGGGATCTTTTCCGAAGGGAGCAATGGCAACTCGTTTTGTCTGTTTGATTTCGGCCCGCAAATCACGGCGGTTCCAAATGAAGACCGACTACAGGCTTATGCCCGGGCTACCTGGGACTGGAGCGATACAACACGTTTGTGGGCTGAATTTGGCTATGCCAGAAACAAAATTACCCGTGAGGTTTCACCGAGTTTTCCGGTATTGAATGCGCCTAGTGTGCTTGCCAGTCACCCGGATAACCCCTATGGCGAAGATATCTTTTTTCGCGGCCGCCCCTATGGCGTAGGCAAACCAACCGAAATTAACTACTACGATCACACGACGTCTCGGTTTGCGTTTGGTGGTGATGGCGAGTTAACCGAAGGGATATATTGGCAGTTCTCATTTGTTGCAGCAGCGAATGACGCCATATTGAACCCCAGAGATGTCATTACCGATAATTTTCAAGCTGCTTTGCATGGTTTCGGTGGAATAAAATGCAGTGGCACCACCGCTGCTGAGGCTGGACAAGGGGAGTGTTATTACTTCAACCCCTTTGACCCTCAAGACCCTGATAATGAGCTGCTGAGAGACTTCATCATCGGTGACTACCTGGGCGATGCAGAGTCTGAAATGCGCGTTTACGAAGCCGTGATAACGGGAGAGTCCCTGTTTGATGTGGGTGGGGGAGATGTTGGCTATGCGCTCGGCCTTCAATACCGGGATGAGTCTATCAATAATGTCTATGATTCCTTTACCCAGCAAGACAGCTTTGCCTTTTTGATTGGTAATCAGAATTTTTACGGTGAGCGTGATGTGAAAGCCCTGTTTGCTGAGGTATTGGTGCCCCTGACCCTGGATTTGGAAATTGGTGCGGCGGTGCGATATGAGGACTATGGTGAGTTTGGTGGCGATACGACCAATCCAAAAGTGTCTTTCCTCTGGCTTGCTAATGACCTGTTTTCGTTCCGTGGTACCTACAGTACATCTTTCAGAGCCCCTTCTGTTCACCAGTTACAAGGGGTACAAACCAACTTTGCCAACATCACAGATCCGGAGGATGGCTCCACAACCTTTGGTGGTAACCGAACTGTGGGTGACCCGGATCTGGTGCCGGAAACCTCACAAGCCGTTAATCTGGGTTTATCCTTCTCTTTGGACGAGCTTGCTGTTGATTTAGATTACTGGGACTTTTCTTTTGAAGATGTGCTTACTCGTGAGAGCCATCAGGCCGTGGTGAATGCGAATCCGAATGATCCGACTCGAGTGATCCGTACGTCAGCGGGCACCATTTCAATCGTGAATACCAAGTTTATTAATGCAGAAGCGATTGATACCTCCGGGCTGGATATCAGCGCAACGACCATTTATCGCACGGATCTTGGTGATTTTAGGCCACAACTGAAGGCCTCTTATCTGCTGAGCTACGATTTAATGGACGCATCCGGCAATACCAGTGATGGACTGGGTAAACTCAACCGTAATACGGTCGGCAATCCGGCGCCGCGGTTACGTGGCAGCATAGGTATGAACTGGTCGGACGGAGAGCACAGTGCAAATATCTATCTTCGTCATGTTGCCAGCTATGAAAATGACGTAAGTGGTGAATCTATCAGCTCTTTCAACACCATTGATCTGCAATACAGTGTCAATCTAGGTGAAGTGGTCAGAGAGGACTCAGAAACTCGGCTCATTGCAGGCATAGTTAATACAACCGATGAAGATCCGCCTTATGTGGCCATTGCCGGCAGTTATGACCCCAGAACGGGCGATCCGCGGGGGCGCCGGGCCTATATAAAAATCCAGCTGAGCTTTTGATCTATGACTAACTGTGTGCGGGTGCTGCAACGCGTACTGAATGTCAGGTTTGCTTGCCTGGCTATGTGGCATATAGCCTGGCACAGAGTCGTGCCTCTATGATAATACGCAGGCTGTTTCATGTTCTGATAATGTTTTGTTTGCTGGGTGCCAGTGTGCCAGAAGAGCGGGTGATCAAGCTGGTCACGCTGGAATATCCACCTTATGAATTCCAGGGAAAAAATGGTCCCAGTGGCATAGCCGTGGAATTAGTGCGCGAGGTTTTCAGGCGCATGGAGCAGCCCTACACAATTGAGATCCTGCCCTGGGGCAGAGCGATTAGAGAAGTCGAGATTGGGCGCTATGATGGCATTTTCACCATTTACAAAACCCCACAGAGACTGACCTTTTTGGATTATGCGGACGAACTCCTGATAGAACAATCAATTGCCTTGTTTACGTTGAGAAAAAACAACATTCACTTCGATGGCCGGCTTAACTCATTGGCACCTTATCGAATAGCGGTGATGCACAAAGTGAGCTACGGCTCCGAAATTGACACTGCGCTAAAAAAGGGGGTGTTTGAGAACGTGGTTACAACGGATACAGGTAAAAAGAGTTTTGAGTTGCTCCTTGCGGACCGCGTTGAAGTGGTCGTGATAAACAGATTGGGGGCGCTCGAAATCATTAAACAGCTGGGGATTGAAGACTTGGTTGCAGAGGTACCGAGCTACCGATATGAGATACCCAGTTATATTGCGTTTTCTAAAACGCGCACGCTGGATAAAACCAGGCTGGAAGTAGAGCAAACATTGCGAGATATAAAAAAGGACGGTACATACGACAAAATATTGCAAGAGTACCTGAAGCACTACAACAAGGAACAGTCCATTTACGATACGTCACCACAAACAGGTAAAGCAGTTGAAGAGCGCTCTTAAACCAGCGCAATGAAGAGGCTCAGTCACATGAAACTCAAAATAAAATCCAGATTGATCTTGTTGTCACTGATCCCCGTGATCATCATTTCATCGGTTGTGACCTTAATCACGTATCTGGAAGCCAAAAAGCTCAATGAAGTGCAGGTCGACCTGAGCCGAAAAGAGATGATGCGGATGAAACGCGTGGAGCTAAAGGCCTATCTGGAAATTGCAAAAACAGTCCTGACGCCACTCATGCAGGGAGACCACGCCGAGTCAGAAGCCATTGCATTGCTTAAGAATATTAAGTTCAGCGGGACTGGTTATCTATTTGGTTTTAAGCCCGACGGAACGCGTGTAATGCAGGGCGACAGCGATCAGGGTATTGGTAAAAACTTCATTGACTTGCAGGATAAACGAGGTAATTACCTGGTACGGGACATCATTACATCGGCGCAAACGGGCGATGGGTATTCGGTTTACTATTTTCCAAAGCTGGGTAAGACGGAACCACTGCCTAAGCTGGCCTACAGCATTTATATCGCTAAATGGGATCTGATTGTGGGCACCGGCTTTTACACAGACGATGTAGATGCGCTGGTTAAGTCAATGCGAGACGAAAACGAAGTACGGCTCTATGAGAGCATCGCGAATATACTGGTGTTTACTTTAGTGGTGTCTTTCGGGGTTGCCGGGTTAGGTCTGATGATCAGTAAAAGCATCACTGTACCTTTGTCTAAATTTGAAGACACCATTCACATTTATGCCGCCAGAGATGCCGATTTAACCGTGCGGATCCCGGATTTTACCGTGCCTGAATTTGATAGTCTGAGCCGGGATTTTAATATCTTTCTGGGGCAGCTCCATGAACTCATCAAGAAGGTGGCTAAGCTTACCAATGAGGTAGTGGATGAAACGCGTCAAATCTCCACAGCGTCGGGCAACATCAACTCAATATTACTGCGCCAGCAAACGGAAACTGAGCTGATAGCCACGGCGATGACTCAGCTGACAGCATCTGCTGAAGAAATTTCCCGCAATGCCAATGAGGCCGCTAACTCGGCTAAAAATGCCGATAGCAGCGCCAATGATACCCGGCACTCTGTCGATGAAGCCATGAACTCAGTGAATACCCTGGCCGAAAAACTGGATGAGGCCAGTAGCGTGATTTCAAAGTTGGAAGGGGATGTTCAGGGGATCTCCGGGTCATTATCCATTATTCAGGAAATAGCCGAACAAACCAACCTGTTAGCGTTGAATGCGGCCATTGAGGCAGCACGCGCAGGGGAACAGGGTCGAGGGTTTGCTGTGGTGGCCGACGAAGTCAGAGAGCTGGCTACCCGGACGCAAAAAAGCGCATCTCAGATCCTGGGTGTGATCAACACACTCACTGACGGCTCAAAAGACGCGGTACGCGCAATGGAGTCGAGTAAAAGTTACAGTGCGACCACCGTTGATAAAGCAGCTTCTGCATCCGAGTCGCTCAAACAAATAGTGCAATTTATCAATGAAATCCTCAGTGTCAATGAGCATATCGCTGATGCAACCAAGGAGCAAAACATCGTTGACAAGGAAGTATCAGAGCGCACTGACTCTATTTCACAGCACAGTAAAGAGTCGGTGTCGATTGGTACTGAGAATTTAGCTGTCAGTACTAACCTGAGTGAAAAGGCAGGCGAGCTGGCTGCTATCGTTAATCGCTTTAAGATCTGAAATGAGGGAGCTCAGCGGATGTCAATGTACCTGTTAGGAAAGTGAAATCATGCTAAAGAAACTTAAAAACCTGGGGCCAGGCGTAATTGTGACCGCCGCTTTTATAGGTCCTGGCACTATTACCGCGTGTACGTTAGCCGGTGCTCAGTTTGGTTATGCTTTGTTATGGGCGTTGGTTTTTGCAACTCTGGCAACCATCATTTTGCAGGAGATGTCAGCCCGCGCCGGGATAGTAACACAGCAGGGGCTGGGGGCCGTGATCCATCAATCGCTGGCCGACTCGATTTGGAAGTGGCCATTGTTTATCTTAATCATTGTGGCCATTTGTGTCGGAAATGCTGCGTATGAGGCGGGCAATTTAGTGGGTGCTGCGCTGGGTATTGAGGCGATCACGACGCCGGGCAAGTGGGTCTTTCGTGGCTCTATTATTGCATTGACGGCGGTTGGTGCCGTGATTTTAATTCTCGGTACTTACAAACAAATAGAGCGTATCTTGATCACGCTGGTGGCAATTATGGCATTGGCTTTTGTGGTCACCTTTTTCCTGGTTGATCCAGATTTAACGGCGCTGCTAAAGGGCATGGCAACCCCTCAATTACCAGAAGGGTCTTTGCTGACAGTGATAGCGCTGATAGGCACAACTGTGGTGCCTTACAACCTGTTTTTACATGCGTCGGCAGCTAAGGCGCATTGGACAAATCCGGAGGATATCCCACAAGCGCGTGCAGATACTGCCATTTCCATTGGTCTGGGTGGGCTTATCGCCATTCTGGTGACCTCTACGGCAGCGGCGAGTATCTTTACCCTCGGTTTGAGTGTTAATAATGCCGTTGATATGGCCAAAGTGTTTGAGCCGCTGTTTGGCAGTTTGTCTAAATACCTGTTGGGCATTGGCTTGTTTGCTGCGGGATTGAGCAGTGTTATCACAGCGCCACTGGCAACCAGTTACGTGGTCACCGAGTTGCTGCAATTGAACACCGAAGTAGACACGCGGGCCTTTCGCTTGATCAGCGTTACTGTGATAGTGATTGGTGCCGTTTTATCTATGGCCAATATTAAACCCATAGAGATCATTCTGTTGGCTCAGTTTGCCAACGGCCTGTTATTGCCAATTATCGCCGGTTTTTTGCTGTATGTTATGAACAACAAACGAATGCTAGGGAAATACGCAAATACTACGGTTTCGAATATTCTGGGCTTTTCTGTGCTGCTCTTTACCGCCATGCTGGGTATTCGTTTGATAGCAAAATCTCTGGGGTGGATTTGACATGGCAAAAGCTGCAGGCGGGGAAATGAAAAGCTGAAGCGTTTTAGTCGCTTCGGGTTACTTAATATGGTGATGGTATTAACCCGGGTTACCCGTGCCTTTGACTTTTCTTGAATGAAATATCGCCAGACCAATATACACGTAGGTTGCATAGATATTGATAAAAGGGATCAAAGCAACGAGCATTGCAGCGGCTTTGCTGTATTGATATTTATAAGCAATCAGTAAGTTTACTCCCAGACACAGGATGAACTGTAGCGCAAGCACTGTGGGGGCCAACGGAAGATCTCCATTTCTCAGCATGTCTAACATAATGTAAGTCCTTTTATTTTCTGCTCTTCCAGCTCAGGTTAGTACACATTTTTTTGTAGATAAAGTGTAACTCTTGGCTTGTTGGAGTCAGGCCCAGTTAAAGTGCTTAGCGTACAGACTATTGCGGTCGCGGTTTTACTCTAGCTGCGCTTTTAAGTATTTCACAGCTTCTACCAGCTGGTTATCTTGATGTGTTATGACGCTTTCTATCGTCCTGGGTACCCATATATCAATTTCGACGCCCGCGTTGATCAAGGGATCACCATTGAGTCGGTTTGCAAGCATATTGGTAAAGACAAAAATATTATCCCGAGACAAGTTATCCGAGAAGTTAAAGAAATCCGCTTCAAAGACTTCTCCGTTGATCCCTGATGTGGCTTCACCCAGGACTTTTATTCCGCCAGCGCGTGCAAACACAAGTGCATGCTCATTCCGACTTTGGCTTTCCCTGGAGGCCAGTGCTATTGCCGGAATATTCAGTGCGTCCTGTGCAATACGGATTGTCTGTGGCAGGCTTTGTACCTGCACGTCACTTTGATTGGGTGCACCTTGCCAGTAGTTGGCAAGCGTGTTGTTAACGGCATCCGTTTTAATAAACCAACTGAGTACCCCCTGCCACCCTGGCCAACTGGTTGGGTAATGGCGCATATCCAGCACGACGGCTTTGGCCTCTGCCAGCTGCGACTTGAGTGAGCTGAGGCCTTGCTGTTCGACATTATATACATTAATACGATAAATGTTGTCACCTAAAGGTTCCAGCACATCAACGCTGTGGGGCACATATCTGAGACCGCTGAAATTGAGAGCGCTCTCGCTCTTAAGCGGGGTTACGGTTTGCTGGATCACACGCTCATCTGGCTTTTTTATCTCGTAGTGAACGGGTGTTGAAGAGGTTTGGTAAAAGTGCATGCGTGCAACCCGGTTAACCCCTTGTAGTTGGTTGTAGAAAGAATGAGCAGTTCGGTTTTGCAGATAAGCCTGCACCGCTTCACCGTCAATGGAGGTTATTTCATCGCCAATCTCGATTTCCGACGGATTGTTTTGCTCCGTGCGCGTAACAATGGCTTTCCCTTCAACCATTTCGAAGAAAAAGGGCATGTAATAATCAAACGGAGGCAACTCGGGGTTTGGTAAGGCAATATTGAGGTGGTTGTCATTGAGCTTGGTAAATTCGGTATAAATGCGGGTGTTTCTTTGCGTAAGGTCCGACTCAGTGCAGGCATTTAATAATGGCTTAAGGCTTTGCGTCCAGTTCAGTTCGACTTGGTGAAAATAAGGCCAAAAGTGCTGGATCATGGCCCACATGCCAGAGACGGTCGCCATGCATATTTCCGGCTGTTCAAAGTTTTCTGTCAGTTGCCAGCGGCCCACCCGGGAAAATGTATCGCCCGTCAACTGAGCTTGTGCAGGCAGGTACAAAGGGACATAAACCCTTTGCTGGCCATAGTCCAGTGTCGCATATCGGTTGTTGGGCAAGTACAGCTGGTTACTGAGTGAGTCGTAGTTGCCTGAGCGCAGATCTCTTTCATAGAAACGCTGCGAAAAAGGCGCATTTTGTTGCCAGGCCATGACTTGTGTTTGTTGCTCTAGTGTGGGCAAGTGGTCCTGTTGTGTTGTGACATAGGGTGCGATTTGTCTTAGTAACTCTATGCCCTTGTCTGAGCGCGCCGCTTCTTCTGTCTGGCTTAACTCGACAATACTCTCGGCAATAAAGAGTGGCCAGTTTGATGCACTTACTTCTTCAGAGGGATAAAAGTACTGCACTGAATGGGCCAGCGTGACAAAGTGTTCTACGTCATCAATCAGTGCTTCGTTAAATGTGACATCGGGACGCGCCTGGGGAGAGTCTGGCAAGCGGTTATTATCCGGCGGAGACACTGGGCTTGAACCCGGAGATTGGGTGTTCTCATTACCTTTGTTACCCCCACTGCCGCCACAGGCCGTCAAACACAAACTTATGCATATAAAAAGCAACTGATTTCGCATCACACATTTCCCTTTTTTATCATTATTAGGTACGAAACTAGCGTTAATTTGTTCAGCTGTAAACCCCACAGGCAGGGGGGAATCTATGTGCTTGTTTAAATGGCAAGGGAGTTTTGGACAGGAAAGGTTGCGCTAATGACTGACAATCTCCTTCAGCGGACTGGCCTGAAAAGCCAATTAGTTATGATATATGGAGCTGTGCGAAGGCCAATTGTAAAGCCCGGCTACTGACACTGGTTAACCAGCGTTTTGGTTAGACACTGATTGACCTGGTTTTGGGTCTCACGGTTAAAACTGTAGTGGCTACCGGGTAGTGCTATGTGTTGATATGGATGAGAGAATTGAGCCTGTTCGAGCGGCTCGGTGATTTTGTTTGCCATCGCGTGTGACGGCCAAATCTTATCTTGTATAGCTGAGACTAGGAGGATTGGCCCGTTGGTTGTTTCCACCGGGATCCTGATGCTGAACCACACAGTTATATTATCTGAATATCCTGCTAGTGCCTACTGCTGTCGTAGCTGTATCTATGCCATACAACATGTCCACCCCCCGAGCAACAGGCGTTTTGGAGAATCTTTGTGAAAGCGTAGCCTGATGTGCAGCATTGGCTAATGCCTGGCTTGTCGCTAGCATAAAGTTGCCGGTCGCGACGGCCGGACTATCTCCTAGTACATTGGTATTAACCTGAGAGACGGAATCTGTGATCTGACTGTTTACTGCGGTAGGAAATGCCATGAGCTTACTCCTTGTCGGGGTTATAAGTGCCTCATTATTATGGTTCAGTCTTAACTTCTGTACGATTACACCCTATTACAGATATGTTTATCAGCTAGTTGCGCAAACATCACTATTCCTCATGTGTGTACAATTTACATTTACAGTGTCTGTCCTTATTATGCCTATCTGCAACTGATTATCATTTTTATTATCGGGGCCGTGTGTGGTACAAAAAATACTCTTAATCGAAGACGACAATACGCTAAGCGTTTATCTGGCTGATTTATTGCGTAAAGCGGGCTATCACATAGATCAATGCTTTGACGGGGAACGGGGACTTGAAGTGGCAAGGACGCAGCAGCACCATTTGATCTTGCTGGATAAAATGTTACCTAAACTTGATGGGGTTACTTTGCTGCAAAAACTGCGCGAATCGAGCCAGCAGCCAGTGATCATGGTCTCCGCCAAAGGCGCAGAAGAAGAAAGGATTGTGGGCCTCAGTCATGGTGCGGATGACTACGTAGCAAAGCCTTTTAACGCGACAGAGTTATTACTGAGAATTGAGCGCCTGTTGAAGCGTAGTCATGGTAATACTGCACCCATCACTCAATCTGAAATTACTGTGGACGGTCTCAGGCTCGCACTGCAAACGCAGTCTATAACACTGCATGGTGAACCGCTGGATTTTACGCCGATCCAGTTCAAACTGCTGTGGGCACTCATGTCACAGCAAAATACTATAGTCCCTAAGGCTGACCTTTATTTGTCGGTATTGAACAAAAAGCTTGGCGCATATGATCGCAGCCTGGATATGCATTTAAGCCGGGTACGCAGAAAGCTCAATGATGCCAACTGGTATGGCGAGCGGCTGCAAACGGTGCATGGTCAAGGGTACTGTTTTAAATGAAGCGCACATTTCTCTGGAAGTTGTGCATAATTGTGGCAACGGGCCTAGTGGCATTTTTCTACCTGTTACATGCACTGACATTAAAAACAGAAGAAAGCATGAGCATGATTGCAAAAGCGGATCGTGCAGAGCTGACGCAGTGGCGCATCAAGTCTGAACAACTCTATATGGCTAATAATATCCAGGCACTGAATGCCTGGTTAGCGCAACTGATGACGGAAGAATCGACCTGGGCATCGGTCGCCAGTTTCAGGGCGATCCATCTTGCCGGCGAACCGATAGATAAAGACATTGTTGGCACTTACCATTTTGGGCGCAGTATAGAGTGGAAGATTCATCTCTATTTTTCCGCAAATCCGGTGATGGAATTACCCTTTGAGCACAGCAATGCCAGCTTGTTGATAAAGCTACCTAGCAGGATGCGCCCCGGTACTTACTGGGCAACCACCAAGTTTTTGCTTCAGGTCCTGATCCCGATGGGGGTGCTAGCTGTGCTGTCAGTACTACTTTATCAGCACATTATTACTCCGCTGCGCAAGCTGGACAGTGCCACATCGGCGTTTAGCCGGGGTAACTTTAAGGTCAGGCTAGGCAGATATTTAGGAAAACGTAACGATGAGTTTGCTCATCTGGCTGCCACATTTGACCAGATGGCGGCCAAAATTGGCGAGTTGATCGCCAGCCAGCGTCAGCTCATTGCTGATCTGTCTCATGAGTTACGCACACCGCTCACGCGTCTCGACATTGCGGTCGAGAGCTTTGATGTGGATGATGCTCAGATACATCTTGCACGGATCGCGCGCGAGTCTGCTCAGATCAGAAAGCTCGTTGAAGATTCATTGACACTGGCCTGGTTGGAAAATGAAAAACCAGTGCTAAAAAGAGAAAATGTCGACTTAGTGGACTTGCTCGATGTGCTGGTGGAGGATGCCAGGTTCGAGTTTCCCGACAGGCGTATTATTTTCGACCCTCCCGCTAACGCTATTGTTCAAAACAGCTGCCACCGTGCTTTGTGTCCTGCCGTAGAAAACGTTATTCGCAATGCGCTGCGTTACACGCCGGTGGGCAAGCATGTGCAGATCACACTGACACAGCAATCTGAGCTGTATTGCATTCAAATTCAGGATCAGGGGCCAGGGATCCCGGAGGTATTTCTTGAGAAAGTGTTTGAACCATTTTTTCGTGTTGATAACGCCCGTCTTGCAGAAAATGACAGTTTTGGTCTGGGTCTGGCGCTGGCAAAGCGCCATCTGGCGAGTGTGGGAGCCAGTATCTCGGCACATAACCCCAGCACCGGTGGTCTTTTGGTTACGATAATGATTCCTATTTGCCAAATGTAACAGTTGTAAAAGTGATTGCCTGAAAAGTTTAAATGACAATAATTCCGATTTAGACTTTTAACTTGTTGTTTGACTGAGATGTAAATCATGCCACTTGCCCCACATAAAAATCATTTGTTTAAAAAAAGTTTGTTAGCCTGTTCGGTTGCTTTGAGCGGTTTTGGAACCAGCGTTTATGCTGCGCAGACTTACGCTGACACTGACGAGCAGAAAATAGAGCGGATCGCGGTCGTTGGTGCCACAACCAATTCAGAGATCACGCCTGAGGTGTTAGAAAATTATCAGGCGAACGACTTGGAAGACGTTTTTCGCCATACTCCGTCGGTTACGGTCGGCGGATCCTTGGGGATTGCACAAAAGGTTTTTGTCCGGGGTCTGGAAGATTCCATGGTGAATGTCACGGTGGATGGTGCGCCACAAACTAGTACCTTGTTCCATCATATTGGCCGGGTTGCAATAGAGCCGGAGTTGCTGCGTAGCGTTGAAGTGCAAGCGGGGGCTGGTGAGGCAACGGCAGGTTCAGGCGCCGTAGGCGGTGCTATTCGTTTTAAAACCAAAAGTGCTGATGATTTACTCAAAGCCAGTGAACGATTTGGCGGTACAGTTAAAGCGAGTTATTTCACCAATGATGGCCACAAAGAAAGCGTATCTTTATACGGTAAAGTCACCGATTCGATAGGTGTGCTGGCCTCGTATGTCACTGTTAGCCGGGAGAACATGGAAGATGGTGATGGTCAGGAAATTCCTGGGACTGCTGCTGATCAGACCCTAGGGTTTGTGAAAGTTAATACGCAACTGACTGACAATCAGGAGTTGGTTGTTAGTTTTGAGCGTCGCAAAGAAGAAGGTAAATTTGGTAAGCAAACCAACTGGGCACCGCTACAGACCGATCCACTGTTCTCATCCTGGGGGGAGCGCGAAACTTTGGTTCTAAACCATACCTGGTATCACAGCGCTTTGGTTAATTTAGAAACCACGGTTTATCAGACCGAGTCATCATTTAAACGTGAGTTATATACCTGGGATGCGTCGATTGAAACGACCGGCTTTGATATTCGCAATACCAGTGATATTGGTGCGCACACCGTGACATATGGTATCGAGCGCAAAAATGACAAAGTAGACTCTGAGTCTTATGGCGATTTTGGCGGCATTTATGATGAAGATGGCACAGTGACTGGGCTCTATGTGCAGGATCACTGGCAAATGCGCGACGATTTACTGCTGAGTTTTGGCTTGCGTCATGACAGTTATGAACTCGATCACAGCGGTATTGATGCAAACTGGGTGAAAGTGGATGGTGTCTGGGTTATCGAAAAAGATGGCAATGGCAATCCAGTGACAACCAGCAACGCATTTTCAACGGAAAAACAGGATGGGATCAGTAAAAACGTCGGCCTTGTGTACGAGCTTGCTGACAATCTCAAGCTGTCGTTGGGCTACGCCGAAGCGCTGCGTGGCAGGCAGGTGGCTGATGCCTTCACTGTCGGTGAGTTAACACCCAATGAAAACCTGAACCCTGAAGAGGTTGAAAATACTGAACTGGGTCTGCAATACAACGATGGCACCTGGATGCTGGAAGCGTCATTGTATGTCAGTACCATAGATGATGTGGTATTTGACAAGTTTAAAGGCAGAGAAGGCGTTTTCTATGAAAACATCGGTGAGTTAGAAAGCAAAGGATTTGAGCTGGTTGCAGGATATCAGGCGGATAATTTTGATGTGATTATCAGCTACAACAATAATGATGTTGAACTGAATAATGCCGTATTTAACTTGCCAGATCCGGCAGCCCCGGATTCTACTAAACCCGTTACAATCAATGGTATCGATATGGCCGCCTATGAATATGGCGGGCTGGGGAATGCAGTTGGCGATTCGGTCAATGTTAATTTTAACTACCGCCTGAATGAACAGATCAAACTGGGCTGGAATTATAATTATGTCGCAAGCCTCAATGATATCGAGGTTTTCCATCGCTCTATGGAGCTGGGCTGGGTCACTGAACTGGAAACCATCAGTAAGCCAAGTTATCAACTGGTTGATGCTTACATCAGCTATGCGCCGTTTGAGGCATTAAAAGTGGACTTGTCTGTTCAGAACCTGCTCGATGAATCATATCGTAGTCATGGCAGTGTCGCCGACTATGGTCATATCCCTGGCTATGAAAATGTGGTTGGTATCAAAGAAGCCGGTCGTGACATTCGTTTAACGCTGACCTATCAGTTCTAACCTCTAATCATCTCAGCCATAGTGCTCGTTTAGACTGTGGCTGATATGGCGTCTGTTTCTTCATAATATGGTTTTAATATCATGAGCTTATCAGCAAAGCCTGGTCAAGCCTTTGCGCTTGGCTGGCGGCTATTACTTGCCCTGGTTGGCGGATTTGCGATTGCTAACCTCGCCGCCATAGCCATTTCTCAATTACCCGGGGATAACAAAGTGGATGGCATCGTTGCCGGTATGATGTGGAGTTTTGTTGTTTATACGTTGGTTGTGATCAGTGTATTTACAGTCAGAACGGCATGGCGTGCAACTTTGCTGATATCGACCCTAATAGCCTTGCTGTATGGCCTAATCCACTTACTTTCTGTATCGGAGGCCCTATGAAAGCAAGGTTTCGACAGTCCATGGGCTGGCTGCACACCTGGAGCGGCGTGGTGTTTGCCTGGTTATTATATTTTATCTTTGTGACTGGCAGTGTCGGTTATTTCGAAAACGAGATTGACCGCTGGATGAAGCCTGAAATTGTCACAAGCAATGATATTTCGGACAAACAAGCCATTGATTTGGCGATGGCACAGCTTGGCGAACACGCTGATGATGCATCTCAGTGGTATGTGAGCCTGCCTACCTCACGGGATCCTTACATCGAAATTTCCTGGTTACAGCCCGGCGACCCAGAGAAACAGGTCCGTCGTCAGTGGTATGAGAAGCCGCTTGAGCCAAATACGGGAGACATTACGTCTATCCGCGATACCAGTGGCGGAGAAACCCTGTACCGGCTGCACTATAACTTGCATTACGTGCCGCCGCTGGTGGGTTATATCCTGACCAGTCTGGCAGGCATGCTCATGTTAATTGGCTTGGTGACCGGGGTGATCATTCACAGGAAGATTTTTGCAGAGTTTTTTACTTTTCGAAGCGCTAAAGGCCTGCGTTCCTGGTTGGATATTCATAATGTTTTCAGTGTATTGCCATTGCCGTTTCATTTAATGATTACCTACAGCGGCGTTATGTTGCTCATGGGGGTGACCATGTCTAAGGTCATTGATAGTCAGTATGGTGAAGGCAGGCAGATGCATCGTCAGTTTTATGATGCTTCTCAGCTGGAGGATTACACCACTCTGGACACTGAGATTTTGCCCGCGCAGCTAAATGTAGATACGGCACTGTCTGATGCAAAACAGCGAGTGACCGATCAGGCGGTCAACTTTGTCGGTGTTATTGACAGGGGCACTGACACTGAACACATAGAGATCTGGTTTGAAACCAGTGAAGGGGTTGAGTTTGCCTCATTGCTCAAGTACCACGCCCGTACAGAGCGGGTTGAGGTTGAGATAGCAACTGGCAAAGTAGGGCGGGCTGCTGCAGTGTATGATCTACTTGAGCATCTTCACGAAGGCCTGTTTGCCGATATTTATCTGCGCTGGGTGTATTTCCTCTGCGGGTTGTTTGGTGCTGCGATGATTGCCTCTGGGATGATCATCTGGCTTAAAAAGCAAGTGATGAAAGAGGCCACACCTTCATTACTCATTACTTTAATTGCCAGGCTAAACAGAGGCGCTTTGCTGGGTCTGCCAATTGCGATTGGTTGTTATTTTTTAAGCAATCGACTGCTTGCGCCTGATATGCCAGACCGGGCTGCCTGGGAGATGCATGTGTTGTTTGCAGCATGGGTGCTGTGCTGTCTGTATTGTTTAATCAATCGGAGCCGGGAACAGTGGTCAACTTTGCTTTGGATCGCAGCACTGGTTTATTTTGCTATTCCTCTGGTCAATATGCTCACCACACACCACAGTGTCATAACCAGTCTGTTGAACGCTGACTGGTTGATGCTCGGTTTTGATCTCAGTATGTGGTTGTTTGCGGGCTGCTTTGGGTTGGCGGCGACGGTCGTTTCTCGAAAACATAGAAGCTCCACTGTGGCTAAAAAGGAGCCGTTAGTATGCTGATCACTTCGATACTGATGATATTGTTGCTCGGTTTTGCGCTGCTCTGCGTGGCAATGCAGCGTAACTTTAGTCGGGTTGCCGCTCCATCTGTACACCTGTCTAAGCAGCGGTTGTGGTTATTGCGTATTAGTGGCACGGGTTTGAACCTGCTCGCTTTGTTTGTCTGTATTTTTGTCTGGGGCGTGTCACGGGGGCTTGTATACTGGTTTGGGAGTGCAACTATGGTCGTGTTTACGCTGGTTGTTATTTTGACATATCGTCCCAGACTACTTAGATGGCTTTGTAGATAAGTGGCGGGATGCGACTGAAACATTCTTTTTATTAGAACAAACCTATCACTTTTTACGTAATTACGTTCTTAATCAGCTATGTAATGATGTCATTGGTCTACAGGCATGCATGCCTATACTTAACGAAAGAAGTAATCAAACATGTTTAGTTGGTTAAAACAATGGTTGTTGGAGAGCCCTTCAACAGCACATGGAGAAATGAAGATGACAAAAGTACTGGTTTTATATTATTCAAGCTACGGCCACATCGAAACCATGGCAAATGCCGTTGCAGAGGGAGCTGGTTCAGTTGATGGTGTTGAGGTAACCGTTAAACGTGTTGCTGAGTTAATGCCGGAAGAGGTTGCAAAAAATGCCGGGGTTAAGTTGGATCAGGTGGCTGAGATTGCCACACCGGCAGAGCTCGAAGGTTATGATGCCATTATTTTTGGCACCCCCACGCGATTTGGCAATATGGCGTCGCAAATGCGCAACTTTCTGGATCAAACCGGAGGTTTGTGGGCTGCAGGCAAGCTGATTGGAAAAGTGGGCAGTGTATTTACTTCGACGGGTACAGGTGGCGGTAACGAAACTACCATACAGTCATTTCATACCACTTTGTTCCATCACGGTATGGTGGTGGTTGGGTTACCTTATGCAGCGGCTGAGTTAACGGATATCTCAGAAGTCAGAGGCGGCTCACCATTGGGGGCTGCCTGTATTGCGGGGGCTGATGGCAGTCGTCAACCTTCAGATAAAGAAATCGCCCTGGCTAAGTTCCAGGGGCAGCATGTAGCGGGTATTGCTGCCAAATTAGCCTAATGGCACAAAATACGGCGCAGCGTAAAACCGCTGCGCATTTCCCCTATAAGCCACTTGTTGTTTGTTTCGTTAAGGATTACAAGTGTTGGAATGTTATTACCGGCTAATAAGTTAGCTGAGCTGCACTTGACGTAGTTTTTGGATTTATTCTTTGTCTGAAGGAGCGCCATGCAAGCTAGCATTAAGTGATAGAGTATTATTTTACGTATTGCCTCAGGAAATTGTCGTTGTCTGACGACCACGGCTCGCTTCGCTAGTGTGTTTGGCATGCTGGTCGCGATAAACTCCCGGGCTGACACCCACAACAGATTTGAATTTTCTGACAAAAAAACTCAGATCGGAAAAACCAACATCATCGCATACTTCAGTGACCCGGCACAGAGGGTCTTCTCGCAACAGTGTCATGGCTGTTTTAATTCTGAGTCTTAACAAAGTTTGTTTGAATGACAGGCCTACATAACGCTTGAATAAAAATGACAAGTGAGAGGGGCTGACACACGCATGACTGGCAACCTCACTCAGATTGACTGGCCTTTTGAAATTTTCTTCCACATATTGCAGTGCTCTGACAAGGGCGGGGTGAGATTTATCGGCTATTTTTTGCAGGTTTACAGGGACTGGATGCTGTACTGTAGCTGCATTATTGGGGTGATATGCATGTGGCTCTCTACAAACCGTAAGAGACTGAAGTAAAGTGAGGAACTCATTATTTTTTGAGCGTGTCGATGTGGAGAGTGTCCCTGAATACTGAGTAGGTACATCATCTATGACCGGCAACGTTTTAATCAGTGTTTGTTTGGTGATCTCCTGTTGGGGAGACAATATAGACAGCGTATCCAGGCAGTGTTTTAGTTGTCTTATATTGCCGGGCCAGCTGTATTGTTTCAGCCATTCCATTGCCTGATCGTCTATTTGCAGCTTGGCGATGTGCTGGCAGGTTGCTTTGTAATGGGCTATCAGAGCCGGTATGTCTTCGCGCCGTTGCGCCAGTGTGGGGATATTCAGTTTAAGGCTATGATAATGTAACCAGTATAAAAATGAGTTTTGCGGTGTGTGCTTTAAAGCTTGTTGATGTTTTTGAATTGTAGTGGAAGTTATCAGTCTTGGTGCCTGGACATTGGTATTCAGATTAAGCCAGTAGTCTTTGATGGCGTCTATTTGCCCGGTATCTAACGCATCTATGTTCTTTAGATATAGCGTGCCTGAAAGAGATTGGGCAATAAGAGAGTCGAGTTTTTTAATCGCGCAATTATCAGCCCACTGGTTCACACAAGAAACGATAAGTGGCTGTGAGTTAACCTTATCTAAATAATGTAAGTGGCTGACAGCTAAATGTTTGCCACTGCCAGGCTGGCCAATGATGTGGACAGGTAAGTTACTTTCAGCGAGCAGGCTAATCTGCTGCTTTAATTTAAAAAGTACATCACTACTGCCAATCCAGGGTTGTGTAATAAAAAAGCGCTTTGAAACTGTGGACATGATATTTCCTTGTTTTCAGGTTCTGTATAAACAAGCCATCCAGCGAAGGCTGGATGGCATGCCGTGTCGTCAAGGAAAATGTAGTTTTTTATGTGAACCGATTTTGGGTCAGTTACTGGTCACTTTATTGGGACGTCTATCGGGTTGATGATGCCTGGGGTAGGTGTACCAACTGAAATCAGTACTCTTCGTCTGGCTTTTGAGTGCTTCCTGAATAAGTGGGTGTATAAAATAAAAGTGCTCATCACTTTGTTTGATTAGTCCGCTACAGAGCATTTTGTGCAATACACAGAGTGGTGCACGGATCTGCTCATTGTCGTTGAACTGTTGCAACTGGTGCGTGTTGAAGCTCTGTCCCAGGCTAGCTGCAAATTTGAGTGTTCTGGCTACTTCGCAAGGCATTGCGTTTAAACAGGTGCGGGCAAACTGTTGTAACGCATTAGGGAGTGCGTTGAGCGGATCTGAGTCTGACAACAGCTGCTTCAGAAAATAGGGGTTACCTTGCGCACGTTTTATTGCGTCGGCAGTTTGCTCTCTGTGTTTTTGGGGCTCCTTGCCCTGACAGCGTAATATGTGGGTTGCTAATTGAGCCATGGCATCTGGGTCTAATGGTCTAAGAATGATTATGTGAGCATGATCCAGCCACTTTGGCGGATAAATAAAAGCATGTTTTTGCTGGGATGCAATAATGAAAGTGACTGCATGTGGTGTGTTACACGACGTAAACAGGCGAATGAACTCAAGTGCGTTGGTCGGTAAATTATGTGCGTCGTCAATTATAATCGCAACAACACCTTTGTGATTGGCATAGGCAATCAGGCTTTGAGCAATTTGTTTATCTAACCACTTAAGTCGGGACTCAGAGAGCATGGAGAGTGTATCCGTTTCGCCCCGATTCAAATTGCTGTCTAACCGCTGACGCAGGCGTAATGCACAAAGCACATTGTTGGCTATCAGGTCTATTTTCAGACGAATGTCACGACTCGATGCCAATTCAGTGACAGACATGAGTGCTTTAATAAAACAAGGAATCGAGAAAGTGGGTGCGCTACTATCGTTAGGAGCTGTATAGGAAAAAGCAAGGCACCGTTTACCTGCTGAGGCCAATTGTGATGCGAAAGTGGCCAGCAATCTGGATTTTCCGGCGCCTGTCATCCCTTGTAAATAGACGATTTTAAATGCCGAGTTGTCGAGTGCATAGTTAAGTATGCAATGAAGGTGGTTTAGCTCCCATTCTCTGCCGTAGCAGGGGTTAGGCATATCTTTTACCAAATGACGATAGAGCCAGGGAGGTGCATCATTATCACCGATAAGTGTATCGATACTTACCTGAAAGTAATTGGCGAGGTTCTGTATGGTACGACATAGTACTTGCTTTCCCGCTTCCGCGCGCTTTATTGTGGAAACTGAAACGTTATTGCACTCTTGAGCGAGTTTCTCCCGGCTAAGTGCTTTTTTTTCTCAGCAAACGCAGAGTTGTTTTGTTTACTGCAATTCTTCCGTGGCTGGAAGTGTTCATAGTTATCTCCTTTGGCTTGTGCATCATTACTAATGACAGTATTGCTATTAATATATTTACTACTGATGTCCTTAAGTTTATTTTTATGTTAATTGCTACGCTATTACACCTTAATTACAGTGCACTTTAGTTGCAACAACTGGCGCTATATCGGGCCTGTCATTCTATCAATGTTGGTTTATTTTTACCCAGACGCCGCAATTTAAATGAACGGCATTTGCGTGTTTTATCGACCGACTGCACAAACTTTGTTCGAAACTTAAAACGACATGTTTAAAGTTTTTTAAATTTTCTTGATCTTTGTTTCACAAGGGTGCGTATTGCTCGAATGTTGACCACCTTGATGGAGAAGAACGTGAAAGCACTGATAAAAATAATGTTTATAAGTACCCTGGCCTTGCTTACGGCTTGTTCCGACGATGATAACGAAGTTGTCGTCACACCACCAGAAGAGAACTCGGTTTATGATGCTGCTAAGGCTGCTGGCAGCTTTAACACACTGGTAGCGGCTATTGACGCTGCAGGCCTGACGGCTACGTTAGACAACACCGCAAATACTTTTACTGTATTCGCTCCTACTGATGCCGCCTTTGCTGTATTAGGAGAAGAGGCCATCAACGGTCTGCTCGCAGACCCTGATACCCTGAGCAAAATACTCACCTATCATGTCCTTGCGTCAGAAGTGAAAGCTGAAACTGCGCTTACTTTAGCCGGGCAGACTACTGAAACAGTTAACGGTGCAAAGCTTGCCTTGTCGTTGTCGGGCGACAACCTGCTCATTAACACGGCGACAGTAACACAAACCGACATAATGACCGATAATGGCGTGATCCACGTTATTGATGCTGTTTTAATGCCGCCGAGTGATGCGACATCAACAGCAAATATTGCACAGGTGGCGACACAAGCAGGCAACTTTACGACCCTGCTAAAAGCGGTCGAAACAGCGGGCTTGACCAGTGCACTCACCGGCAGCGATGACTTGACTGTTTTTGCTCCAACAGATGCCGCTTTTGCAGCACTGGGTACAGCAACCATTAACACCTTACTGGCAAACCCTGACGTGCTGGGTAGCATTCTTAAGCAGCACATTGTGGCGGGCAAAGTGGATTCAGTGACGGCTATGTCACTGAACGGTAAAAATGCCACTACGCTTGAGCAAAACCAGCAGAGCGTCGCGATCGACGCAGCAACAGACATGTTGAAATTTGCAGGTGTAACTGTAACTCAAACTGATATTCCGGCTTCAAACGGCATCATTCATGTACTGGACGCCGTGGTGGTGGGTAATATCAGCGTACCTGAATCTTTGGGGCTCATTCCTGAGGTCGCAGCAGGCGCTGGTTCATTTAATACTTTGTTAAGCTTGGTTACTGCGACGGGTTTGGATACAACACTGGGTGACCCGACTACTAAGTTTACGGTTTTTGCGCCTACTGATGCTGCTTTCGCGGCTTTGGGTCAGGAAACGCTTGATGCGCTAGCCGCAGACACCGACAAGCTAAAAGACATTCTTCTTTATCATGTTGTGGCAGGGCAGAGTGTGATGTCAGATGCGGCAGCTGGTATTGCCTCATCTGCAGATAATATGGTGGCTATGGCAAATGCTGACAAAAGCGCTTTGAGCATAGTCGATAGCATGCTGTTCATTGATGATGCCGTTATTCGCACTGCTAATGTAAAAGCAGATAATGGCGTGATCCATGTGCTCGACAAAGTGATCATGCCACCTATGGATAAAATGGCTAGCGAAAAAACCATCGTGGATGTCGCGGTTGAAACAGATGACCTGTCAACTTTAGTCACGGCACTTCAGACGGCAAATCTGGTTGAAGCGCTATCCGACACCACTAAGCAGTTCACCGTTTTTGCGCCGACTAATCGCGCATTCCAGAAAATCCCGGCGGCAGATCTGACTGCCTTATTGGCCAACCAGGCAGGTTTAACACAAGTGCTGACTCAGCATGTATTACCGCTGGAAGCATCGTCTTCACTGGCTTATAGCCTAAACGGTAAGCAGGTTGAAACACTGGCTACCAATATGTTGGACCTGAAGGTGGTTGATTTCGTGTCGACGGCGAACACTGAAAACGACATGGTAGCTTATGATGCAACCAACCAAAGACTGGTATCTGGCAATGGTGCAGCCATGGCAGGTAAAACGCTGTATGTATTCGACGATGACCTGACTTTTGCTAACAGCCAATGTGTTGATGCGTGTGCGACTAACTGGCCACCTGTGACTGCGACACAGGAACAGGTTGCAAATATTCCGGGCTTGTCACTTATCGCCAGACTGGATGGAAGCATGCAAGCTGCCTATCTCGGCCGCCCATTGTATATGTTCGCACAAGACGTTAACCCTGGTGATGCAACAGGTCAGGGTGTTGGTGGCAAATGGTGGCAGGTGAGCTTACCCACGTCTGGTCTACAGGTAGAAGGTAGTAATATCACCCAGGTTGATATTTACACTGCAAATGGTGTGGTGCACCTGATTGATACTGTGATCACAGCGGTCGATTGATTCCCTTCCTCACCTTTCCTATGAGGCTTTGGCGCAACATCCTTAATGTTGCGCCTTTTTTATGTAGTGATTACTCATCAAGCGTCAGAACAATTCTGCCAGTGATGTCATTATTAAGCATGTTATCAAAGACTTCATTGATGGCTTCGAGTGGTTTGGTCTCAACAATGGCTTTTACTTTACCTTCTGCTGCAAATTGCAGGCATTCAACCAGATCCTGACGGGTACCGACAATACTGCCAACGACACTGACGCCCTTGAGCACAGTATCAAAAATGGGAATTGGCATTTCCTCCGGCGGCAGGCCAACCAGCACACAGACTCCACCACGTTTAACGCTATGAAAAGAAGCCGTAAAAGCTGATTTAGAAACTGCGGTACATACTACCGCCTGAACGCCGCCAAGTTGTTCTTGTATCGTGGTGGCAGGATCTTGCTGAGTATAATCCACGACCATATCAGCCCCCAGAGAGTGAGCCAGAGCAAGCTTATCGTCACCACTGTCTACAGCCACGACATTGAGGCCCATGGCTTTGGCATATTGAATTGCCAGATGACCTAAACCGCCGGCACCAACAATCGACACCCAGTCGCCTGGTTTTGCTCCTGAAACTTTCAGTGCTTTGTAGGTCGTTACGCCCGCGCAGAACAAGGGAGCAGCTTCGACGAAGGGCACATTTTCGGGGATTTTAACCACATAATTGGCGTCAGCTTTAGTAAATTGTGCGTAACCGCCATCGACCGAATAGCCACTGTTTTGTTGCTGTGGACAGAGATTTTCTTCTCCTTTTAAGCAGTGTTCGCAATGGCCACAGGCACTGTGCAGCCAGGGCACACCAACTCTGTCTCCAAGCGATAAATGGGTCACATCGTCGGCCTTTGCTACGACAGTGCCCACGCCTTCATGACCTGGGATTAGGGGGAGTTTAGGTTTTACGGGCCAGTCTCCGTGGCAGGCATGCAGATCTGTATGGCATACACCACATGCAGCAATTTCAACCAATACTGAACCTGGGGTCAATGACGGCTTGGGTACTGTTTGAATTTCTAAAGGTTGTTTAAATGCATGAACGAGCGCGGCTTTCATAAGAGTCTCTCCTGAAGGTGTTAGCCACGAGTATAGAGATTTAAAACTGACATATTTTGATCCGGCGCAAACTCGCCAGTGACTGTGTATTCATTTTAGGTTCGTCATTGCGTTGCTAACTTTTGGTCAGACTGTAACGATTGTCATACACCCGGCTCAAGATACCTATGCGTTTTTAAAAAGAGCAACTAAACTTCATGCAAAATAGCAGCTTGTATTAACTTCCTTTGGCTGAACGCGTCGCGTCATAGAAGTAAGGTTGGTTTATCTTTGGGTACGTAAGCAACTGTAATTTACCAATGCAACCAGCTGCGTTAAATTTGGCATATAGCCTGCTTTGTCATTCATCGCTGATTATGTGGCGTTTATCGCAGGTGATATAAGGGGGTGGCGCTTCCCCCGACTTAACACTTGAGTTAAGTGTGGTTGCATATTTGTTAAATTTGTATTCTGTTTTGCTTTATTTTTTAGTGCTTTGTGATAGCATCAGTATGAAAACCATCAAACAGGAAGCGTTATAGCTGTTTATAAAATGGCTACAAGTAGATAAAAACAACGTTAGGGAATGGTATTTTTAGTTCAGTTGTCGTCCCGTCAGATTAACACTAACAAACAATTTGAGCCTGTACGAATACAAAGTGTCATGATTAATTTTATTTTTAATCATGCACTTATGTTCTTCAGGTGTTAAAGGTGTAGTTGATTAGCGTGGCTTGCGGTTTTAAGCGGTTAGTTAACCTTTAAACCATAGTGACAGGATAATACGACTTTGCAGTTATCAATAGCCGCAGAGGTCGCATATTGTCATTGTGTTTATGTAATTAATTGGTTTTTTCCAACTTTACGGATCGGACAACTGTGCTTAATACCAGCAGAGGCGCTAGCTAATGTCGCCAGCTCTGGGTCGTTGAGTCAGGTGTTCTGATCAAAGGAACTTACTCAATAAACCTTGTATGGGTATGGCATGAATAACGACTTAGTGGCTACATTAGTGACATTGGCCCGGACACGTGGCGATGACATTGCATATCAGTATTTCTTCGAAGATAACCAACCGGCAGTTTCCCTGAGCTATGCTGAGCTCGACTTAAAATCCAGAAAAATCGCAGCACGTTTGCTCACTTATTTTGACAGAGGTGACAGAGCTTTGCTCTTGTACAACTCAGGGTTTGAGTTTGTTGAAGCCTTTTTTGCCTGCCTATACGCTGGCATAGTGGCAGTGCCTGTATACCCGCCAAAAAAGAATCAAAATACCGATAGACTGAGGAGCATCATAGAAGACGCTGGCGCAACCGGTGCGCTGACCAGCAGCAAGATTTACGAAATCGCTCAGCCACTGTTTGAAGCTGAAACCAGCCTCAGTAATGTGTCTATCATCGCCACCGACAGTGACGGGGTTGAGCAGGTTGAGCCTATGGCCTGGCAGGATATTCGCATCGCACCACAAGATCTGGCCTTTTTGCAATATACCTCAGGCTCGACGGGCAGTCCCAAAGGGGTGATGGTGAGTCATGCGAACATCATGGACAACGAAGAAATGATGAAGCTGGCCTTCGGTCACAGTGCACAAACACCTATCGTCAGCTGGCTGCCGCATTTCCATGATATGGGGCTCATCTTTGGCATCTTGCATCCTATATACATTGGTGCCCCTGCGGCCCTGATGAACCCGACATCGTTTTTGCAAAAGCCCCTGCGGTGGCTGAAGTTATTGAGCGAGACCAAAGCCGTGACTTCCAGTGCCCCTAATTTTGCCTATGATCTGTGTGTCGACACAATTAAAGAAGAAGAGTTAGCAAACTTAGACTTATCGCATTGGCAAAGTGCACTGAATGGCGCTGAGCCTGTTCGGGCCAGTACCCTTGAGCGTTTTTATCAGAAGTTTAAGCACTGCGGTTTTCGTCGTGAGGCCACGGCCCCCTGTTATGGCATGGCTGAAACCACCTTATTTGCCACGGGCGGACGTTTAATGAAAACGCCGTCGGTGCTGCAGCTGGATAGTAAAGAGATGCATCAGGGAAAAGCTTCGTTACTATCAGAACCTGCGGCGCACACAGAGTTGTTTTACGATTTGAATGTTGCAGATAACACGCTAACAGACAATCAGCCCTATTATGCGGTGTCTTGCGGTAGTACCTGGCATGGTCATACCCTGGCGATTGTGAATCCTGAAACTAAACAGCGTTGTGCGGATGGGCATACTGGTGAGATTTGGGTAAAAGGCGCCAGCGTTGCTCAGGGTTACTGGCGCAAGGCTGAGCAGACGAAGGAAATTTTTCAAGCCCATATTGCCGATGATAATGACGGCCCTTATTTGCGCACTGGCGACCTGGGGTTTGTGCATCAAAACGAGCTGTATGTCACGGGGCGTGCCAAAGACGTGATGATTTTCCGCGGTAAAAACTATTACCCTCAGGATATTGAGCTCACTGTGGTGGAGGCGCATGTTGCCATGGACAATAATGGCGGCGCGGCGTTTTCCTATTTGTCTGAACAAGGCGAAGAGCGCCTGGTTATCGTGCAGCAGGTCAAGCGTACGGCCGTGCGCAAACTGAATGAACAAGAGGTTTTTGCGGCTATTACGTCAGCGATTACCGAACAACATGGCATTACACCGCATGAGGTTGTGTTGATTAAGCCCGGGCGGATACTGAAAACCTCCAGCGGCAAAATTCAGCGTCAGGAAAACAAACGCCATTATCTGGCAGATACGTTTGACGTGTTAGCCCGTTCACGAGCCCAGCAGAGCACGTCAGACAAAGCGTCACACTCGGCAAAAAACACGCACTATTCGGACATTGAAGCGACGTTACGCACAGTCTTACAGGAAGTGGTGGGACTCGAAGTTGACCGCCAGCCGAACAGCCTGGATGTTGACGCCACCTTTTTATCTCTGGGTGTCGACTCGATGAAAGCCGTACGGATCTCGGGCGAGTTGATGGAGCTACATGATATCGAACTCGAAGCCACGGTGCTTTACGAGTATCCATCGATTGCCCAGCTTGCTAATCATCTGAGTCAGTTTGACTCAGTGCGCGAACGATTGAGTGCGCAAATGCCTCCTGTGTCTGAACACCCGGCACAGCAAGCAACCAATTCGGCGGCCACGCAAGACAAGCGTGAAGCGCGCATACTGACGGATAATATGGATGTGGCAGTCATTGGCATGGCATGCCGTTATCCGCAAGCCGCAGATCTCACTGGATACTGGCAATTGCTGATGGATAAACGCGATGCCATTAGTGTGCCAAACGCAGTGCGACAGGCGCTGTGTCCTGAACTCGGCCAGACGCGTCTGGGGGGGTATCTGGATAATATTGAGCAGTTTGATGCCGGGTTATTCGGTATTTCACCGGCAGAAGCCAGATACATCGACCCACAGCATCGTTTGCTGCTTGAAACCAGCTTCCATGCCATTCAGTCAGCTGGCATGATGCCCGCTGAATTGGCCGGTCAGCCCGTCGGCGTATATGTGGGTATTTCCCAGAATGATTACTTCAATATGTCGAACAAGGCACAGCAGGGTAATGCGTACCTTGGTACCGGCACCGCGCTGAGTATTGCGGCCAATCGTCTGTCCTACACCTATAATTTTACGGGCCCGAGTCTGTCGGTGGATACGGCTTGCTCTTCCTCTTTGGTTGCTTTGCACCATGCGCTGACCGGGATCCGTGCGGGTGATATGCCCATGGCGCTGGTGAGTGGTGTGAACCTGATCCTCAGTAATGAGGTCACGGATGCCTGTGAGAATGCACACATGCTGGCACAGGATGGTCGCTGCAAGACATTCTCACGCGCTGCCGATGGCTATGTGCGCAGTGAGGGCGTGGGTTGTGTGTTATTAAAGCCCCTGGCTCAGGCAATGGCCGACAAAGACCCGATCTACGGAGTGCTGAAAGGTAGTGCGGTGAATCAGGACGGGCGCAGCAATGGGATTACGGCACCGAATGGTGCATCGCAACAAAGGGTGATCAAGTCGGCTTTGCACAATGCGGCTTTAGCAGCTGCGGATGTGCAATATATTGAAACCCATGGCACGGGCACTGAACTGGGTGATCCAATCGAAGTATCGGCACTGGCTAAAGTGTATGGCGAAGGACGCGCGCCCAACCAGCCTTTACTGCTTGGCTCTGCAAAAGCCAACATTGGTCACCTGGAGTCCGGTGCGGGCCTTGCCGGGCTGATTAAAACGCTGTTGTGCTTAGATAAAGGGCAAGTACCCGCGCAGTTACATACCGCGCAGCTCAACACCCATATTCCCTGGCAAAAGCTGCCGGTGCGGGTTGCGACACAAGCCCAGAGCTGGCCCGCTCAGACGGGACAGGACAGGCTGGCTGCAGTTAGTTCGTTTGGATTTGGTGGCACTAATGCCCATGTGATCTGTGCCCAGGCACCTGCTTATGCGACTCAGGATAACAAAGCCTCATCGCAAAACTCGGGGTATGTGCTGCCATTGTCGGCAAAATCTGCCAAATCACTGACTGAGCTTGTTAGTCGTTATGCCGATACACTGAGCACGGCAACGCCACAAGCGTTCGATGCCCTGATCAGTCAGACCGCGAGCATGCCGCATTTCAAGGAAGCTCGTTGTGCTTTTGTTGGTGAAAACCGAGAGGCGCTGGTTGCGGCGCTAAAAGATCATGCTCAGTTAACAGGTTCTGCAGATGACGCGCAGGCGTCAACGCGGGGGCTGGTGTTCCTGTTTACCGGGCAAGGGGCACAATATCCGGATATGGGCAAAGCTCTGTATGAGTCGCAGCCGGTGTTCCGTGATGCCATCAATGAATGTGACCGTTTGCTTGGCGATAAGCTGGGACCAAGACTGACCACAGTTTTGTACAGCGATCCGAGCGAGCAGTATCTGGCGCAGACTCAATGGACTCAGGTGTGTTTGTTTGCCATCGAATATGCCCAGGCGGAGCTATGGCTCAGCCGGGGTCTCAAGCCGGAGCGTCTGGTGAGCCACAGTGTCGGAGAATATGCTGCGGCCTGTATAGCAGGCGTGTTTTCGCTTACCGACGCAATCAAGCTGATTGCAGAGCGTGGCAGGCTAATGAACGCACTGGCGGATAATGGTCGTATGGTGACTGCGCGCTGTGAGCGTGCTCAGGCTGATGCGTTGGTGACTGATATAGCCGGTCAGCTCTCTGTATCGGCTTACCATGGTGAGTCGGGTGTGGTGTTTTCCGGTCACAATAGTGCCATGGACACTTTGTGCCAGGCGCTTGATGATGCAGGTATACGCCACAAAGCTATCAACACAGCGCGGGCATTTCATTCTCCGCTGATGCAACCTATGCTCAGTGAATTCGCTGAGTTGGCCGCGCAAGTTACCTATCACCAGCCAACAATCCCTTTTATTTCGTCTGTCACGGGTCAGCAAGAAGCACTGCGGTTGTGCGATCCTGGTTATTGGGTTGAGCAGATCTGTGCGCCGGTACAGTTTGAATCCTGCATCGCTCAGCTGTCTCAGTCAGACGCTTATTGTGCCCTTGAGCTGGGGCCTAAACCGGTGTTATGTGGCCTGTTGCAGGAAAATCGCCCTGCTGAACGGTGTGAGTTTTTACATGTATTGCATGCCAAAGGCGCTGATTTACCACGCTTGTTATCAGTGCAAGGACGTTTGTTTGAGTTGGGCATAACGCTTGACTGGAACCAGCTATACGCGGATGACACTCAGCCCAATGTTCCATTGCCTTTGTATCCGTTCGACCACAGTCCTTACTGGATTGCGGAGCTACCGATTGAATTAAACACGCAGCCCGACGCTGAGACAACGCAGTCGCAAGCAGGTCATGCGAGCACTACTCGAGAAGAAGCGATCCGTCACTTTGTGCTCAGTACTTTGTCGCGCTTGTTATCTATGCCGATTAGTGACATTCAGACTCATGTGCCGCTATTGGAAATGGGTGTGGATTCGTTAATGATCATGAATGCTGTGCGCACTTACGAGCGGGAATTTGGATTGGAGTTTAGTGTACGCCAGTTCTATGAAACGCTTAGTACGGTTGATTTACTGGTGGCATACATCATTGAACACAGTGATTATCAATGTCAGGAAGCAAAGTCAACACCACCATCAGGACAAGGCAGCAGCAACACCGTACTTGCATTACCGGCTGAGCCAACGTCAGTGTCCGCGCCGAATGACCTGGTTGCAACTATTTGTCGCGAACAATTGCAGGCCGCCGCGTCAGTCACCAATACCAGTGCAGCAACCAGTGTTGAAGCGGTCGCCGCTCGTCAATTAGCCATGCTACAAGGTATGAGTGGCCAGGTTGGCACACAGCCAGTCAGCACGGCACTTGCAGCGACAGCTGCTCCGCAGGCTGTAACCACACAGACTTTAGCTGAGCAGTCTGTGACGCAGCAAAGTGAAGCCGCTCAGATTTTACCCGGGTTCGCTCAAAAGCAAATAACCACGGCTGCCAGCAGCCAATCTGTACAAAAGCATCTGGCTTCACTAATTGAACGTTATTGTGCCAAAACACCTTTGTCGAAAGCCATGGTGTCTGAGCATCGCCCACATTTGGCGGACTGTCGCGCGTCGGCAGGATTCCGTATGTCCAGCAAAGAACTTCTGTATCCGGTCTTTGGACAACGCTGTGAAGGCAGTCGGATCTGGGATATTGATGGCAATGAATATATTGATATTACTATGGACTTTGGCGTCAACCTGTTTGGCCACAAGCCCGACTTTGTCACCGAGGCGCTGAATCAGCAGATAGAGAATGGTCTGCAACTGGGGCTGGCAAGTGCACAAGCCTGTGATGTGGCTGAACTTATCAGTGAGTTAACCGCACTGGAGCGCGTTACCTTTTGCAACTCCGGCACTGAGGCGGTGATGACTGCGGTGCGTCTGGCACGCAACAAAACCCGGCGTAACAAAATCGTGCAGTTTGAAGGGGCTTATCATGGCCACTATGACGGCACGCTGGCGCAAAATGCCCCGGGCGGGGAGTCGGTTGAACCTATGTGCAGCGGCGTCAGAGCGGGCGCGATTAGTGATAATCTGGTGCTTGAATACGGTGCAGAGTCCGCGCTGGATGCCATCCGAGCGCAGGGTAGCGATATTGCAGCTGTGCTGGTTGAGCCGGTGCAAAGTCGCCATCCGGGGCACCAGCCTTGGGCATTTTTGCACTCACTCAGAGCACTGACTGCCGAGCTGGGGATCGCGCTTATCTTTGATGAGATGATCACTGGGTTCAGAGCGCATCCAGGTGGTGTGCAGGCGATGCTGGGGATCCAGGCGGATATGGCCACCTATGGCAAGATCGTCGGTGGCGGTTTGCCTGTAGGGGTTGTTGCAGGCAGCCACGAATATATGGATGGCATTGATGGGGGCGTCTGGCAGTATGGTGATACTTCTTATCCGCAAGCGGATACCACCTTTTTTGCCGGCACTTTCTGTAAACACCCATTGGTGATGGCCAGCGCTAAAGCCGTACTAAGTGAAATTAAAGCGCAAGGCGCGCAGCTACAAGAAGCGATTACCGATAAAACTCAATATCTTGCACAAACACTGAATACGTTTTTTGCGCAGCAGCAAATTCCAATGCAGATAGAGCATTTTGCCTCTTTGTTCCGCTTCCGCTTTAGTCAGAATCTGGACGTGTTCTTTTATGAAATGCTCAATCGTGGCGTGTTTATCTGGGAAGGGCGTAATTGTTTTCTGTCGGCCGCACATACAGAAGCAGATGTTAAGGCCATTATTCAGACCGTCAAAGACAGTGTACTGGCGCTAAAAGCGGCCGGTTATTTTGGCGAACCGGACCCGACAGATGCACAGCCTGAGCGTTTCCCGTTAACGGGGGCGCAGCAGCAACTACTGGCGCTGGCGCTCAAATCTGAGCAGGGCGCTCAAGCGTATCACTTACAGGCGGTATTACGTCTCAGCGGACCTTTGGACAAAACCCGTCTCACTCAGGCGATAGCTCAGCTGCTTACTGATTATCCATTGCTGAGTTACACCGTGGATCCGCTCACTTTGTCGCATGTGCAGCTTACACGACAGGCTCTGGCTTTAACTGAGCATGAGTGCAGTGACAAATCGCAATCACTTCAGACCTGGCTTACGGAATTGCGTTATCGGCCCTTTGAGTTTGGTGTCCAGCCTCTGTGCCGCTTTGATTTATTGCCATGCGGTACTCATGAGTATGTACTTAGCATTAGCGCGCATCACGTGTTGTACGATGGGCTCAGCCTGCAACAGTTGATGAGTTGCATTGCGGACAATTATAGCCAAGCGGATAGTCAAGCAACTCCACCTGCTATGGTGCACTTTAGTGCCTATGTTGAGGGCGTGAAACATTATCTGAATAGTGAAGTATATCAGCAGGATAAAGCTTATTGGCTCGGTAAACTGACCCCGTGCGAAGCGCTGACTCTGCCAATGCGTTCCGGGGCAGGCAGTCAGGAAAGCTTTGCCGTTGAAAAGCGGGTGTTTACACTGGATGCGTTACCTCAAATTAAGGTGCTGAGTCAGTCTCAGGGATGTGGTCAGTTTGCCACCTTGCTGGCTGTCTATGCCTTATGGTTACACAAGCTGACGGGACAAAAACACATCGCAGTTGGCATTCCGGTCTCTGATCGGGGCTTACTCAGCGATAGCTACGACCCGGATGATCTGGATGAGCATTTACCTGGTTATTGCACAAATATCTTACCCATCGTCGCTGAATTCACTGGCCCGCTGACTGTGGGTGAGTTAATCAAGCAGGTGCAATCCAGCCTGCTTGAGGCCTTTGAGCATCAGCACCTGCCATACAGCGAACTAACGCATGAACCAGTATGTCTGCCACAGACACTCTTTAACCTGGATAAAGTGCAACACTTGCCTGAATTTTCTGGACTGAAGGTGTCGACTTGCACAACGGATACCCGCTTTGGCCAGTATGAATTAAGCTGCAACCTGTTGTGTGTGGATGGTCAGTGGACGCTGGAGTTGGAGTATCTGAGCGCACGCTACGACAGCGCTATGATGAACAGTTATGCGCAGTCGCTGATCACTCTGTTTGCGAGTCTTGAACCTGAGCAGACGTGCAGCCATGCAAGTTTGCTGGACAGCGAGACTCGGGCACAGTTGCTGGCGCCGGTTTCTGACAGCCCAGCCTTGCCGTTGTTGCTGGATGCATTAACAGAGCAAGTGGCGCACTCGGCGCAAGAGACTGCATTGATTTGCTCAGGACAGTCGCTCAACTATGAGCAATTGCAAGCGCGCGCCAATCAGCTTGCAAATTACCTGATGGCGCAGGGCGTGGGCCGTGACTCTCTGGTAGCGATTGCATTGCCACGACGGACTGAGCTATTGGTTGCTTTACTGGCCGTGTTGAAAACCGGTGCCGCGTTTTTACCACTTGATTTGAGCTTTCCGCAGGCCAGATTGCAGGACATGCTAAACGACAGCCAGGCTGCTTTCTTGTTGTGTGATGAGCTGAGTGAAGCGGCGGTCGCCATTGCTAATACTCATATTGATGTTGTCGACCTGGATGCCCGGCAAACTGAGATTGCTTCATATCCGAGCACATTTGAAGTCCAGGCAATTTCTCCCGAGCAACGTGCTTATGTGATTTACACATCAGGCTCCACTGGTAAGCCCAAAGGAGTGGAGATCAGTCATGGGGCGCTGGCAAATCTGTTACACACTATGGTGAAAGAACCCGGTCTGTGCCGCACAGATTGCCTGTTGAGTGTGACCACCATTGCCTTCGATATCGCATTGTTGGAGTTGTTCGGACCCCTGATGGTTGGCGCAACGGTACTGCTGGCCAGCGACCTGGCCTGTAGTGACCCAAATGCGCTGCTTGAGCTCATTGGTCAACATCCGGTGACTGTCATGCAGGCTACGCCAACTTTATGGCAATTACTGCTCTCGGCCCGTCCTGAATGTGTTACCGGATTAACCGTTTGGAGCGGCGGAGAGCCCCTGACTGAGATACTTGCTGCGCAACTGCTTTCGCAGGCAAAGGCGCTGTGGAATATGTACGGACCCACCGAAACCACCATTTGGTCTGCAACCACTCAGATCTTTGACCCTGACGATATCACCATCGGCAAGCCTGTCGCCAATACTCGCCTGATTGTGTTGAGTGAAGATGCGACATCGAGTGCTGACATGCAGCCTGATGGCGTATGGGGGGAGCTATGGATAGGCGGGGCTGGCCTGGCCAATGGCTATTTGGCACGACCTGAACTAACCGACGCCCGTTTTGTGACCTATGAGTTTGATGGTGAACACAGTGAACGACTTTATCGGACCGGCGATAGAGCCCGCAGACTGGCTGATGGTCGATTTGAACTCGACGGTCGCCTCGATCATCAAGTCAAATTACACGGTCACCGGATTGAATTAGGCGAGATAGAGGCTCAGTTGCGTAAGGTGCTGAGTGATGTGGATGTGCGCGTATTTATTAAAACCACAGCGCAAGATCAGAGGGCGTTGTGCGCCTATGCCATTGAACAGGGCGAGCTGGCACAGCACTGGAATATCAGTGCGCTACGCAGCGCGTTGGCTAATCACTTACCTGCTTATATGTTGCCGGAGTATTTGTGCTGGCTCTCGCAGTGGCCAACCACGGCCAATGGCAAGTTGGATCGTAACGCGCTGACTGTACCCGACACCAACTATGCGACACAAACCACCTTATGCGCGCCGAACAACCCGGTAGAAACTCAAATCCTGGCCTTCTATCTTGAGTTGTTAAACACCGAGCAGCTAGGTACCCGACACAACTTCTTTGAATGTGGTGGCAATTCGGTGCTGGCCATGCAGCTGATTTCCCGGTTAAACCAGCACTTTGCTATCAGAGCGACAGTGGGAGACATCTTTGATAACCCCAGTGTCATGCAATTGGCAGTGCGTGTGGATGAGCTGGTGAGTGCAGGGCCAGTGACAGACTCACAAGGCGTTGAACGCCTCAGTAATATTGTCAGTGGTCGCGATATCAGTGTGGCATTAGATGATCAATCCATGACGGAGATGGACTTGTAAGTATGGAAAATTCAGCGATTGAAGCGTTATTGGCCGAACTGGATGGTCAGGGTATTTATGTTTATCTGCAAGAGGGTCGCCTGAAACTGCGTACCCACCTTGCAACTGTGCCAGCTGCACAGCTCAATAAAATTAAAGCGCACAAGCCGGCGCTGATAGAGTATATGCAGGCGCACCATCAGAAGCAGGGAATGCTATCCGCCTCCCAGCAGGGGATCTGGCTTATCGACCAGTATCATGGAGGCGATATTGCCTACACTATGTCTGGACTACTCAGGCTATCACAGCCTGTCGGTAAAGCGCAGCTTGAAGCAGCCCTGAATACCTTGCTGGCCCGTTACGATATTTTGCGCAGCCAATTTTTCGCTACAGAACAAGGTGGATGTCAGCGCGTAAATACCGAGTTGTCACTGACCTTAACCCAATTGTATGTGTCTGAGCCTGTGAGCCAAGGGCAGATTGAAACCGAGTTACAACCTTTATTGCAGCAAGGGTTTGATCTACAAAAAGCGTTACCGATACGCGCCGCTTTGATTAGCACAGCGAATGAAAATCAGGGACGTTGGGTCTATTTGATGCTGCATCATCTGGTGGCTGATGGTTGGTCGGTTCAGTTGCTGGTGAATGAATTGCTGGATATATTGCAATCAAAGGAGGTGCCACAGACGGCACCGTTACAATATCTGGATTATGTACATTGGGAAAAACGCTTTTTACAGTCTGATGACTACCTGCAACAGCATGCCTATTGGCAACAACAGCTTGCGGACTTTTCGTCTTTTTCAATGCCCACCAGCTTTGCCAGCCAGGCTGAGCCCTCGTTTCGTGGTGCCAGTCATCAATTTACACTGAGTGAGGCGCTTTGCCAGCGTTTCGAACACAGCTGTCAGCAGCTGGGCGTCACGCCATTCTCTGCGCTACTGAGCGTTTTTTATGTGTTGCTTCATCGCTACAGCCAGCAACAGGACATCACGGTTGGGGTCCCAGTGCTGGGTCGAGAGCAGAGTGAGTTTGAGTCCATGATCGGCTGTTTTATTCATACCCTGCCACTGCGTCAGCAGCTGGATGGGGGGATGTTGTTTAACGAGCTGGCTCGTAGTACTCAGTTAAAGATGACACAGGCGCTGGAAAATCAAAGTGTTTCTCAGGACACACTTGCCAGGCTGGCGGATACTTCTCAGTTGTTTAGTGTGCTGTTTAACTATGATGCGTTGCCAGTAACACCATTGCGTTCCGGCGAATTGGAAGCGCAGCTATTCACGCTGAATAACCACACTGCCAAATTTGATCTGACCTTAAATTTGACGACGCACGATAACGGCATGGCTGCTGAACTTGAATATAATATTGCCTTGTTTTCGCCTGGGTTGGTTGCTCAGATTGCCCGTGATTTCGAGGCTTTACTGCGCACGTTAAGTGACGACCTGGCTCAGTCACTTTCCGGGGTAAAGTTGCCTTCTGTTGAAGCCGCGCAACAACACCTGGACAAGGCAAGTGACATGACATCAGCGCCTTTGGTGTTGCCTCAGATCCTGGCCCACGCACAGTCGACACCAAGACACATGGCAATTGTGGATGCTGATAATCCATCTCAGTCAGTGAGTTACGCTGAACTCGGTGGACAAAGCGCCAGTCTGGCTGGTGCGCTCAATGACGTTGCACAGGGTGAAGAAGTGGTAGCCGTGCTGGTCAATCGCCAGGTTCACAGCCTGGTTGCGCTGATAGGCGTGATGCGCGCCGGGGCCGCTTATTTGCCCATAGAGCAGGATACCCCTGTACTGCGGATCTTAGAAATTATGGCGCAGGCAGGCTGTCGTACATTATTGGTGTGTGATGCTGAAATGATGACAGAGCAGGTGCAAGCCGCACTGAATGAGCGCGACATTGTGGCGTGGGATTTTCATCAGCTGTTAAAACAAAACCGCACTCTATCAGAAGAGTCAGAAGTTGCGCTGAGGCGCGATGCACAAGACCTGGCTTATGTGATCTTCACCTCCGGGTCGACGGGTAAACCAAAAGGTGTGGCGATGAGCCATGGTGCCCTGGCCAGTTACTGTGAGTCGATTACGCATCGTATAGAGTTTTCGTTGCATACGCGTGCCGGGATTGTCACTGGACTTGCGACCGATCTTTGCCTGACGGGTATCTACCCGGTGCTTGCGCAGGGGGGCTCAGTTGTTATGCCAGGGAGCCGCACACTACCAGAACCTCAGTATCTGGTAGAGATGCTCACGATACAGCAGGTCAATATGCTAAAAATAACGCCGTCATTTGCTCGTGAGCTAATACCTCAAATTGCAGCTATGGGTGAGAACCAGCCGGCGATAGAGCAGTGGATACTCGGCGGTGAAGCACTGGATGTGGTCTTAGTGAGCGAGTTACAGGAGCATTATCCGACAGCCCATATCGTTAATCACTACGGCCCCAGCGAAACCTGTATCGGAGTGACAACGCATACCGTTACTGCTCAAAGACATGCCAACAGTGAACATTACCCCATTGGTAAGCCGCTGGCACATACCCGGGTGCTGGTACTGGATGAACAGGCTCAGCCGGTGCCATTGGGTATGCCGGGAGAGCTTTATATTGGTGGTTCGTCCCTGGCCGATGGGTATCTGCGTGCGCCACAGCTGACAGATCGTTACTTTGTTCACTGTGAAATGCAAAATGGAAAATTAGCGCGCTTTTATCGTTCCGGTGACAGAGTTCGGTTAACTCATCGGGGTGAGCTGGAATATCTGGGCCGTCTGGACAATCAACCCAAGATCCGTGGATACCGCATTGATATTAGTGAAATTGAAGCAAAACTGACAGCACTGCCTCAGGTAAAAAGTGCGGTTGTTATCGCCCGTAAACAGGCCAATAGTGATACGCTTGTGGCCTACTACGTTGCTGCCGGTGAGGAGGAGGTGGTTACGTCTGATGTTTTACGAGATGCACTCAGTGCGCTTTTACCTCAGGCCATGATCCCCAGCCATTTCAAAGCACTGGAAAAACTGCCAGTGCTTAGTAATGGTAAAGTTGACCGTAAACAGTTAGCAACTTTATCGCTAAGCGAAGCACGTAATTATACGCCACCTAAAACAGAGCTACAGCAACAGCTGGCCACCTTATTCAGTGACCTGACAGGTGTGTCTCAGGTCTCGGCAGACGATGACTTTTTCGCAATCGGTGGTCATTCTTTACTGGCCATGCGACTTGCTAATCATATTCGCGCCAGATTTGAACGAGTGTTGTCTCTGCAAGCCATTTTTGCTAACCCCACGGTGGAGAAACTGGAACGTTGCCTGCTTGGACAGGACATTCATGTAGGCCATAACTTAGTGACGGTCGACCAATCTGGCGCGCATCCTCTGTCTTTTGCACAGCAGCGGATCTGGTTTGTTGATCAGATGCAGGGCCACAGCAAGCAATATAATTTGCAGGGCGCTTTCACGATTAAAGGTGCGTTGAATATCACGGCCTTGTCTCAGGCATTTGAACAGGTGGTTCAGCAGCACGCCATTCTAAGATTTAATTATGACCAAAACGAGCAGGGCGAAGCGGTCCAGTCTTTCAATGACACCCTGAACTTTGTGTTACAGCAACGGGATTTAAGTGGCTTTGATGATGAACGGCAGGCAGACACCCTGCGTCAGCTGTTGGCTGAGGATTACCATACCGGATTCGACCTGAAGCAGGAGCTGCTATTACGAGGTCAGCTGCTGCAACTCGATGCACAACTGTATGTGCTTATCGTGACTATGCATCATATTGTCTCAGATGGTTGGTCAATCGGGGTGTTGTGTCGCGCACTGGAAACCGCTTATCGCCAGGCCTGTGAGGGCACTCAAACAGGGTTGCCAAAGCTCACGCACAGTTACATTGACTATGTACACTGGCAACGGAGCCTGGCCACTCAGCCTCAGTGGCAAACGAGTTTGACGTACTGGCAAAATCAGCTGGCTGACTTGCCCCGGGTCCATGAATTACCCCAAGATAACTCACGGGAAAATAAGGTGATCAGTGGAGGTGCCTTACACTGTTATGAGCTCCCTGCCGAGTTGACTCAGGTATTGCGCCGCTTTGTTGTGACAAGCGGACAAACCTTGTTTGGTGTGCTGGAGAGTGCCTTTGCGTCATGGATGAGCCGTCTGTCGGGTCAATCTGACGTGGCGTTGGGTACGCCGGTTGCCGGGCGCGAGTTCAGTGAACTTGAGCCTGTTATTGGCAACTTTATCAATACTCTGGTGCTGCGTCATCATATTGAGTCGGATATGACGTTCAGTGATGTGTTGACGACAAGCAATGAGACACTGCAAAGTGCGTTGACTCATCAGCATATTCCATTCGATACACTGGTTGAAGCGCTCAACAATGAGCGGAGTTTGGGTATTCATCCGTTAATTCAGGTGGTCTTTCGGGTCAACAACCAGATCAACGAAGCACTGCAACTGGAAGGCCTGGATGTCACTGTGAATGACACCGGCGTGCGCAGCGCTAAATTGGATCTGGAAGTGTCAGTGATTGATTGTGGCGACACTTTGCAGATTGAATGGCTCTACGATAGTGCCTTGTGGCACGAGCACAGCATTGAGTCTTTCGCCCGTCAGTACACCCAGTTGCTGAGATCCTGCCTGGAAGCACCGCAACGCCGCGTGAGCGAGCTGAGCTTGATAGACCCAGAGCAGCTGGTACAGATACTTTCCTATAGTGCCCCCCAGAATGAACAAGATAGCAGTGATATTGGTTGGCATCATCACTTCAGCGCGATTGCTGAGATCCAGCCTCACAGCATTGCACTGCGATGTAATGGTGAATCATACAGTTATCTGGAAGTGGAGCAGCGTGCCAATCAGTTGGCGCACTGCCTGCTTGAAATGGGATTTGACGAGCAAAGCCGGATTGCCTTATTACTCCCGTCCGGTCCTGCCATGGTTATTGCGGTACTGGCTATTCTTAAAACACGTCACGTCTATGTGCCTCTGCATTACGATACACCAGAAAAATCAATGTCTTATATCGTAGAAGATGCAGATATTGTGATGATTTTGGCACTCAGCGAAGATACTGAAAAACTCATTGATAGTGGCACTGATTTTCTGTTTCTGGACGATTTATTTGACGTTGAGTCAAATTTTGCCGGTTACCCAGTGTCTGCTCCTAGCCTGGAGGAGTTAGGGGAATCGCAGACTTCAGATGCCCAGCGCTTGTGTTACATCATTTATACGTCGGGCTCAACCGGGCGGCCAAAAGGCGTGATGATCAGCCATGGCAATCTGAATGTTTACTTATCTCATGCCATGGATACGTATCTGGACGCCGACGCAACCTTACCGCTTGCGGTGGTAAGTACACCTTTGGCATTTGATGCCACGATCACCGCACTGGTTCCCCCCTTGCTGTGCGGCGGTGAGGTTGAAATCGTGACTCAGGGCCCTCATCAGCTTGCGGCCATTACTGAGCTGCTGTTCAATGCCATCCGACCGCGTTTATTCAAACTGACGCCGGCGCATTTGCGGGCAGTACAGGCGCTGATGGATGAGCTGGGCAGCAATAGCGCACCCCATACCATAGTGATTGGGGGTGAGGCACTGGATAGCGATTTACTGATTGCGCTGCGCGCTAAGCTGCCGGCTTGTACCTGGGTTAATGAATATGGTCCGACTGAGGCAACCGTGGGCTGTAGCGTCTTTTCGCTCACTCCGGATCTGAATCCGCAGGCGGCACTGCGTTATCCGGATGTGCCGATCGGTTTGCCCAATCCGGGCGTTGCTATGTTGGTGGTTGATCAGTGCGATCAGCCAGTGCCTGCTAATACTCCTGGAGAGTTATTGATTGGAGGGGCAGTGGTCAGCCCGGGTTACGTCAATCTGGATGAGCTGAATCAAACTAAATTTGTCACTTTGAGTGTGGGTGAACGGCCACCAATGCGCTTCTATCGAAGTGGGGATTTGGTACAGTGGCAGAGCGATGAGCAGGGGAGACTGAGTTATCTAAGATACTGTGGTCGTACCGACGAGCAAATCAAATTGCGTGGCTACCGCATCGATTTGAATGCGATTTGTCATTATCTTCGCGAACTGGATGGTGTTCGCGACTGTGCGGTGACAGTTGATGAAGAGCAGCAGTTGTTGCAGGCCCACCTTCTTTACCTTAACGGTAACGTACCGCCGGACAGCCATTTGCGTAATCATCTGGCGCAGTATCTGCCGCCGTATATGATCCCTGGGCAGTTTAATCGTGTTGAGGCTATCCCGCTTACCGCCAATGGCAAAGTAGATAGCAAAGCACTCAAAGCCCTGGCGCAGCAGGGAGAAGGCAGAGCCAGCAAAAGTATAGACCTGACAGCGCTGACAGCCATGCAGTCTTATTTATATCAGCTCTATCGTGACACTTTGCTGACTGAGCATATCGACCTGCACGACAGCTTTTTTGACCTCGGCGGTCATTCCTTATTGGCCATCAAGCTGATCAGTCAAATTCGTCAACAGAAAAACCTTGAGGTGACGCTACCTCAGTTGTTTAAAACACCAACCATTGCGTCATTGGCGCAGGCACTGGAGCACTGTGAGCCTATCTCAGCTGTGCATGCTATTCAGCCTGTATCACGGGAACAGGCATTACCTTTATCGTTTGCCCAGCAGAGGCTGTGGCTGATTGAGCAGCTCCAGGAGTCGAGCACCCAGTACCACATGCCAGCCGGGTTTAAATTCAGCGGCACACTCGATAAGGCTGCTTTCAGTGAAGCGCTGAAGGCGCTAATCGCACGTCATGAGGTGCTGAGGTCGCGGATAGTGAAAGTGGCGGGGGCGGCTGAACCTGTGCAGCAGGTGAGCGAGCAATTCGAGTTGCCGTTAACTCAGCTAGATTTAACGAAAATGAGTGAACGTGCCCGGCAACAGCGTTGGCAGCAGGGAGCGCATGACAACGCGACTGCGCGATTCGACCTGAGCCAGGATCTGCTGTTGCGGGTATTGTTGGTCGAGTTTGCAAAAGACGACTATCGGGTGCATTTCAATATGCATCATATTGCCAGCGACGGCTGGTCGATGGCCATTCTGGTACGGGAGTTTATCGCATTCTATCGTCATTTTGCCAAAGAATCCGGCTACCAGTTGCCTGCTGAGCTGACTCAGCCATTGGCTGTGCAATATGGCGACTTTGCACACTGGCAGCGCAACATTTGGGCGAAAGAGGCTAATCAGGCAGATTTACAACACTGGCAGACAGCCTTAGAAGGCCATCCTCCGCTGCACCAATTGCCACTTGATTATCCGCGTCCTGCCATGGCTCAGCTGAATGGTTCGCGACACACACAACGTCTGAGTGCCGCGCTCACCCGAGCCATTCATGAACACTGTAAAGCACAAGGCGTGACCTTGTTCATGTGGCTGCATACGGTATTTTCATTGCTGGTACAGCGTTACAGCCAGACAAACGATGTGGTGATTGGCTCACCGGTTGCGGGTCGTGAATACAATGAAGTGGCTAATTTGATTGGCTTTTTCGTCAACACGCTGGTAATTCGCATGCGCACCCAGTCTGGGCAAAGCTTTAATCAGTTACTGGAGCAGCAAAAACAGGTGATCCTGGATGCGTTTAAGCATCAGGCGCTGCCCTTTGAGCAGTTGGTGGAAGCGCTTAAGCCCGAGCGCAACTTGGGGCATCAGCCTATTTTCCAGATTTTGTTTGCATTGCAAAACAACGAAACCACAGATTTGGTGCTGCCTCAGTTGCATATTGAAGTAGAAACGCCGAGTGAGCCCATGATGAAGTTTGACCTAGAGGTCAATGCAATTGAAAAGGGTGATGGCATTGAGCTGGAATGGAATTTTAGCTCAGCGCTGTTTAAGAGCGCGACAATCGCAGCACTGGCTGAATCTTTCGAGGTATTGATCAGTACCATTCTTAAATCGCCTGAGCACAAGGTGGAGCGCTTAGCTTTGTTGACTCAGTCGCGTCAGCAGCAACTGGTGAGCATCAAAGGCGCAGACACGGCCATATCAACACAGTGTATTCACAGTCAGGTCACCGCCCGGGTACAGAGTGCCGCAAATCAACTGGCCGTGCGTGATGCGGATGCATGCATGCTCAGCTATCTGGCGTTAGAGCAAAAGGCCAATACCCTGGCCAGTTACTTGCTGGAGCAGGGCGTTAAGCCGGGAGCACGCATTGCCTTGTGCCTCGGCGCTGAGTGTGACCAGCTGGTTGCTATGCTGGCGGCCTTTAAAGTGCGTGCCGCCTATGTGCCGATTGATCCGACACTGCCCGCGTCGCGCTGTCAGTTTATTGTGCGTGACAGTGGTGCAAGCTGGTTGATTACCAACAACAAACTCCTGTCACAGTTAGAGCCCGTGATTGATGCCGTGCAGCAGCCGCCATTGTCCGTGCTGGTTATGGATAGCCCACAGAGCTGGCAACCGAGGCAGCAGCATGCGCGTTTTGCCAGCAGTGAACCTTCAGATCTGGCCTATGTGATTTATACCTCAGGCACCACAGGCCAGCCTAAAGGCGTCGCGATATCACATGGCAGTCTGGCGCTCTACCTTGACCATGCTTGTCATGCGTATTTGGATGAGCAGCCCAGCTTTAGCGTTGTCAGCACCCCCTTGGCGTTTGATGCCACAGTAACCGCTATCTGGCCTGCGTTATTGCAGGGGGTATGCATAGATATGTTGGCTGATGACGAGCGAATGTTAAAAGAGCTGGCTAACCGCCTGTGCGGCAAGGTTGCCGGGGTCTTTAAAGTGACGCCAGCACATCTACAAGGGGTTGTTGCAATACTGAAACAATGTGGCCTGTCGGATGAGCGCTCCTTTGACGCTGCACATAAGGTGGTCGTGGGCGGTGAGGCATTACCTGTTGCGCTGTTAGCCGAACTGAGTGAACGATTACCTAATGTCTGCTGGATTAATGAGTACGGTCCAACCGAAGCCACGGTGGGCACCAGTACTTATCAGTGTGACAAACAGGAGGTTGACCGACTTTCAGCACAATCGATGATCCAGGTTCCTATCGGTCAGCCAATCGCTAATACGCATTTGCTGGTGCTGGATGAACAGATGCAGCCGGTCCCGGCCGGGGTCATGGGGGAGCTGTATATTGGGGGGAATAACCTCGCTCTGGGCTATCTGAATCGTCGTGACTTGAGCGATGAAAAGTTTGTCTGGCTGCCTGTTGGCGTGCAGCAAAGTGAGCAGCGCTTCTATCGCAGTGGCGATTTGGTGCGCTGGTCTGTCAATGATGATGGCACGCCGGGTGCACTGCAGTTTTGTCATCGACTTGATGCACAACTGAAGCTCAGAGGCTATCGCATTGAGCCTCAGGAAATTGCTCAGCAATTGCAGCAGGACCCGCGAATTGAACAGGCTGTGGTGGTGCTGAATGAAGCCGCAGATAACTTGGAGGCCTACCTGGTCGCTAAGACAGATGAGGACCTGGCACGTCCTGACCCGGCAGAGTTGGTGAATGCCGGGGTTGCCACCGAACTGTCGGCACGACTGAGTGAATCGCTGCCCGCTTATATGGTGCCTTACCGCTATGTACTGACTGATACAATTCCTCTGACTGCCAACGGCAAGGTTGACGCGCGGGCGCTTCATGCGCTGGGGGCACAATGTGACTCTGTGGATAAACTCATTGCACCGCGCACTGATGTGGAGGCTGTCCTGGCGGATATTTTGGCGTCAGTGCTGAAACGCACTTCAATCAGTGTTGAAGACAACTTCTTTAGCCTGGGCGGTCATTCATTGCTGGCGACGCAATGCATCGGACTGATTGAAGAACGACTGGGTATCGGTATGTCAGTCAGAACGCTGTTTGAGCGGCCGACCGTGGCTGCACTGGCCCAGTGGGTTGAAATTCAACAGGCCATGGCACATCAGGCACAGGATGATAACGAAAACGACACTTCAGAAGAGATGTTTTTGTAATGACGGAACAGTTGATAATAATTGAGCAGTTAATCGCAGATGCATTGCGTGCAGGCATCACCTTGTATGAAAAAAACGGTGCACTGGCATTTAAGCAACAAGGCGCGTTCCCGGATGAGCTCAAACAGCGCATAGTGGCGAATAAAGCTGAGATCATTGCCTATTTTCAACAGCAGCAGGGGGAGGCGCGGGTATCGGGCGCGTATTCGACGATAGCAAAAGTCGATAGCTCACTGCCTTTGCCTGCCAGTTATGCTCAGCAGGGGCTGTGGTTCATCGAGCAGTTACAGGGCAGCAGTCAGTACTATATGCCCGCTGAATTTGTCCTTACCGGCCACCTGGACATCAATGCGCTGCAGGCGAGCATCCACGCCCTTATCATCCGTCATGACGCTTTACGCAGTCATTTTATCGCCGACAGTCAAGGTGATCAGGGCGTTGTTGTGCACGTGACAGAGGCATTTGAAACGCCGTTTGAGTGGCGCGATGCCAGCGCCTGGCCTGAGACCGAACGGGCGCAGACAATCCGCACCCAACTGACAGAGTTTCTGGCTCGGCCATTTGATTTAACGCACGATGTACTGTTACGAGCCTTAGTGATATCTGAACAGCAAACTCACTATCTGGCGTTCAATATGCACCATATCGTGTCCGACGGCGCGTCGATGCAGGTGTTGGTCAAAGAGTTAGAAGCGCTTTACCGTGCAGCGTTAAACGAGGATAAAGCCCCTCAATTGGCACCTCTGAAGATACAGTATGGTGATTACGCAAGCTGGCAGCAAAATACTCTGAAACCCGAGTATCTGGCGAACAAGCTCTCGTTCTGGCAGCAAGCGCTGTCAGACCTGGATCCGATCCAATCTCTGCCCGGAGACTTTGTTCGCCCGGCGGTACAATCACACTGTGGCCGGGTTTATCGTCAGACCCTGAGCCCATCCTTGGCTGTCGGCATCCAGGCCCAGTGTGCCAGCCAATCGGTTACGCCATTTATGTGGTTGCTCAGCAGTTTTATGCTATTTGTTGGCCGGTTAACGCAAAATGAGCAGGTAGTTGTTGGTACGCCTGTGCTGGGGCGCGACCACCCTGAGTTAGCGCCCTTGATTGGCCTGTTTGTGAATACGCTGGTGATCCCGGCCAAAGTCACCGAGTCAATGCGCTTTAACGACTGGTTACAGCAACAAAAAGAGCAAATCCTGGCAGTATTTGAGCACCGGGAAGTGCCGTTCGATAAAGTCGTTGAGGCGTTACAGTGTGAGCGTGACATGAGCCACCATCCGCTGGTACAGATTTTGTTTACGCTGGAACAAAATACATCGGCACATACTCTGAATCTGCCTGGTTTAAGTGTGGTAGAGCAAACAGCCAGCAGTGACAAAATCGACATAAAATGTGACCTGGAGCTCAGTGCCATTCTGGACAATGAGACCCATTCACTTACGCTCAACTGGAAGTACGACAGCGATCTGTATCGCAGCGACACCATAGCGCACTGGGCTGAGAGTTTCGCGGTTATGCTGGAGCAGCTGGTTGACGCGCCGCAAACGCAGGTTGGTCATGTTGCGTTACTCAGCGAGCAGCAAACTCAGGCTATTCTGGCACATGCTCAATGCACAGACACGCATTGGGATACCAGCCAGACGCTGGTGAGTCTGTTCGAAGCGCAAGTTGAGCGCTTTGGCCAGCGGATCGCGGTGGTCGATGAGCTGGAACGTTTGAGTTATCAGGCGCTGAACAACCGGGCAAACCGGCTTGCCAGAGTGCTGGTGAAATGTGGTATCACACCCCAAGCCATGTTGCCCGTTAGTGTCACTCGCTCTGTGAATATGGTGGTGACTTTACTGGCGATATTAAAAGCCGGGGCAGCGTATGTACCCATTGACCCGGATTACCCCAGAGACCGGATTGAATACATCATCGGTGATGTTGGCAGTCGCTGGTTGATTTGCGACAACTATACTCAGGCACGCTTTGACACCTGCGCTGAGCAGCTCATCAACATTGACGATGAAGCCCTTTACGATGGCGTTGCGATTAGCGATAACTTAGCACTGGATATTGAGCCACATCACCTGGCTTATATGATTTATACCTCAGGTACCACCGGCCGTCCTAAAGGCGTGCAGATAGAACACCGTCATGTAGTGCGCCTATTACACGTAGAACCTGCTTTATTTGACTTCGATGAGCATGATGTGTGGACTTTGTTCCATTCATTTTGCTTCGATTTTTCGGTTTGGGAAATGTATGGCGCCTTATTGTTTGGCGCAAAACTGGTGGTAGTCAGCAAGGCCGTGAGCCAGGATACCCAGGCCTTCGCTCAGTGTTTACTGAACGAGAAGGTGACAATACTCAATCAGACACCCGGTGCGTTTTATGTCCTGCAATCAGCGATGTGTGCACTACCCGAAGCGGATCAGGCGCGCTGTCAGGTGCGCTATGTGATTTTCGGGGGAGAAGCTTTGCAGCCGGGCAAGCTCAGGCCCTGGGCTAACCGATTCGACATCTGCCAGTTGATAAACATGTACGGGATCACCGAAACCACAGTGCATGTGACCTTTAAGCGACTCACGCAAGCGGATTTAGCGCTGGGGGTGAGTAATATCGGCCATGCTATTCCAACCACGTCGTGTTATGTCCTGGACAAACATCAACAGCTGTTGCCAATGGGGGCGGTGGGCGAGTTATATGTCGGTGGTGAGGGGGTGTGCCGGGGTTACTGGCAAAGAGAAACGCTCAATACTGAGCGCTTTATCGCCGATCCGTTCGCCGCATCAAGTGACAAAAAACTGTATAAAACCGGCGACCTGGTGCGTTTTCTGCCAGATGGCGAGCTGACATACATCAGTCGGGCCGACGATCAGGTCAAAGTGCGTGGTTATCGTATTGAGCTCGGAGAGATTGAAAATCAGCTGCGCCAGCATCCACAACTACAAGCTGTCAGCGTATTACTCAACCGCAATGACCAGCAAGGTGCGCGGATCAGCACGTTTGTGGTTCCGTGTCCCGGTGTTGAGCTGGCAGAGCCGCTGACTCAGCTGCAAGCGTATCTGCGTAGCTCACTGCCCGACTTTATGTTGCCCACCAATGTGGTGGTTGTCGACACTTTACCCCTGACCAGCAATGGCAAAATAGACAAAAAGGCGCTGCTGGCACTGGACGTTTTGCAGCAAGAAGCGGTGTATCGTGCACCAACTACGGATACTGAACATGTAATTGCTGCGTGCTTTTCGAGTTTACTGGGGGTGGAGCAGGTCGGCCTGGATGACCATTTTTTCCGCCTGGGCGGACATTCTTTGCTTGCCACGCAGCTGGTAAGTCAGCTCAGGGAGCGTCATAGTCTGCCTGTCACATTAAAAGATGTGTTTCAGAACCCGGGTGTTGCTGAGCTGGCAAAAGTGGTCACTCAAGCCGGTGATCAAAGTGCTTCGGCGTTTGATATTCCACGTACACAGACCATGCAACCTTTGCCTTTGTCTTTCGCGCAGTCGCGACTGTGGACAGTCGAGCACATGACGCCTGACTCAGCGCAGTATCATATGCCCGCGGCTTTCACTCTCCAGGGCCCATTAAACCTGGTTGCATTTAAGCAGGCCTGGCAGGCTATCATTGAACGCCATCAGGTGCTGCGCAGTAAAATACTGCTCGATGAAGCGGGCAGACCGCAGCAGGTGCTTAATCCCGATTTTGAACTGCCTTTGCACTACATAGATGCACGCGCTCTGGCACCAGAGGCGCAGCAGCGACGTTGGCTTAGCGCACAGCGCGACGATGCCATGCAAACCTTTGATCTGAGCCAGGACATAATGGTGCGGCTGACCTTGATGTCATGCAGTGATAGCTTGCATCAACTGCGTGTTAATTTGCATCATATCGCAGCGGATGCACACTCTTTGGAGATTTTAACTTCGGAGTTGGCGGCATTCTATCAACACTTTGTCACGGGGCTGCCACTACCTGAGCTGCTGTCGCAACCTTTGCCATTGCAATACGCCGAGTATGCACAATGGCAGCGCGAGACCCTGCAAGGTGAAGCTTTGCAGGCACACAAAGACTTTTGGTTAGCGCACCTGGCAGATGCACCACCACTGCATCAGTTGCCACTGGATCGGGCCAGAACCAATGCACCGGATACGCATGGTGCAGTACACATTGCACACCTTGACCTGTCGCAGTTCGAATCTATTGAAGCCCAGTGTCACCACAACGATATCACCTTGTTTACCTGGTTGCAGACTGCGTTTGCATTATTTGTGGGTAAATACAGTTGTTGCGACGATGTGGTAATTGGTACGCCTTTTTCGGGAAGGGAGCAAAGCCAGTTGCAGCCTTTGGTGGGATTTTTCATCAATACCTTGCCAATTCGTACGCACTTTACGCCACACATGACTTTCGGTGAGCTGCTGAGCCAGCAAAAAGCACTGATGATAGACATTCAGGCCCATCAGGCAATGCCCTTCGAGCAGATCCTCGATGCGCTTAATGTGTCACGCGACCTTAGTCATCAGGGCGTATTTCAGCTGAGTTTTTCACTTAACCCCCGGTTGGATACACAATTACAACTGGCTGATATAGAAGTGTATCCGGAGCAAGCGGTGTCCGTGTCAGCTAAGTTCGATATCGAACTGAGTGCGGTACAAACTGAGGACGGACTGCGTCTTAGCTGGTGTTACAACACAGGTTTGTTTGATGCCGCCAGTATAGCGGGAATGAGCGAAGCGTTTAACGTGATGCTCAACGCACTGGCGGATAACACCGAGCTTCGTATCGCCGATGTGCCTTTGACGCTTCAGCGCTATCAGGCAATTAATGGGCAGTCGCACAGTGTGTCCGAACACACCACGCTGGTTGCGCAGCTCGCGCGGTTTGCCCGTCAGACACCCGACAAAGTGGCAATTAAGGACCCCGAAGCGGATAGCACGCTCACCTATAGTGAGCTTGATACGCGGGCCAGCGCTTTGGCCAGGTATCTGGTTGGGCAGGGTCTGAAGTCACAACAAAGGGTACTGATCAGTTGCGATGCCGGTATCGATTTGGTGGTGGCCATGCTGGCGACCCTCAAAGCCGGTGGGGCCTATGTGCCTGTGTCGGCGGATTACCCCGAAGCACGCATCAGGCACATTGTCAGCGACAGTGGCAGTCGATGGTTGTTGACGCAAATGCGCTTCACCAGTCAGTTCGAGGCCTATCAGGACTGCCAGCAGGTATGGCTGGATAATCCTGAACTGAACGCGCAGTGTGCCACCTATGCCCAAATGACGTTACCAGCAATCGAAGCTGGTCAGCTTGCCTATGTGATTTATACCTCAGGTACCACAGGGCAGCCCAAGGGCGTTATGATCCCACATAGTGGACTAATAAACTTGTGTCACTGGCATCAGCGTGCCTTTGCACTGGACCAGCACAGTGTCGGCAGCCAGACCGCCAACATCGCCTTTGATGCGGCTACCTGGGAAGTTTGGCCTTATCTTAACGCCTGTGCACAACTGGTGTTTGTCGGTAGCGCGCAACTGAATGATCCGCATTTATTGTCAACATTGTTGACCAAAGAGGGAGTAAGCCATTGTTTTCTGGCGACGCCCATTGCAGAAGTCATGCTGGCAGACTCAGCCTTTGCACCGGCAAAGCTAAAGTATTTGTTAGTCGGGGGTGATAGGCTGAGCCCGGCCCGTGGTCAGCATAATTTTAAATTAATCAATAACTATGGGCCAACAGAGGCTTCTGTAGTGGCAACCTCAGGTGAAGTTACCTGGCACAGTGAGCAGCAGCCGGATATTGGCCTGCCGGTGGACAATTGTGCGATTTTCATTGTTGATGAACACGGTCGCAGCGTGCCCGACGGCATGGTCGGAGAGCTCTATATTGCAGGCGCTGGGCTGGCCCTGGGTTATCTGAATAAGCCTGAACTGAGCGATGAAAAGTTCATTGAACTGACACTGGATAACGCTGAACGTGTACGCGTTTATCGCAGTGGTGACCTGGTTCGGCGGCTCAATAATGGCCGTATTGCCTACATAGGGCGTAATGATGCGCAGGTTAAATTGCGTGGCTATCGCATTGAGCTGGCTGAAATTGAACACCAGTTGCGTGCGCAGGCTGGTGTTGCGGACTGCGCAGTATTGATAACGCAAACGCACCCTGGTAATAAACAGTTGACGGCATTTGTGGTGCCTGAGGCTGCGCAATCGGAGCACGACTCCGGTGAAGTTTGGCGTGCTGCACTGTGTGCTCGTTTGCCTGATTACATGGTGCCAAGTGCATTTATGGTTTTGCACGCGTTGCCTTTGACTGCACATGGCAAGCTTGATCATCGTGCACTGGCGCAGTTGGCTGCGCAGTCTGATGGTGAACAAATCACACCGGTTGAGACGAGCAGCACAGCAAACGCTGAGCACAATCCGATTTTAACGCTGATGCGGTCATTGCTGAATAAAACGGACCTGCAAGCTCAGGATGACTTTTTTGCCAGTGGCGGTGATTCTATTTTGGCCATTCAGCTTGCCAGCCGGGCCAGAGCAGCGGATATTACCATTTCTGTGGCTGATATCTTTACGCACAGTACAGCACAAGCGCTGGCTGCAAACTTTATCACCTACACAGCGCAAACCAGCGTAGCCGGGTGTGAATGTGAACAGCAGCATTTTGTCGGAAAATTAACCCCTCATCCAATCCAGCACTGGTTTTTCGAGCAGGCTTTTGCGGTGCCCGAACACTGGAACCAGGCGGTCATGCTGAGCATAGATAAGTCCGTTTCTTATGCACATTTATGCGATGCCGTGCAGGGCCTGATACAGTGCCATGATGCGCTCAGACTGTCTGTCAGAGGGGGGGAACAATTACACATCATGGAGCAGCTCGACAGCGCGGATGTGTGCCATGCTCACGACTTTAGCGCCAAAGGCAGTTGCTGGCGGGATGCTCTGGCGGAGATCTGTGCGCCGGCACAGGCGGGGTTTACTTTTGACGGTTCCCCCTTGTTGCACATGTGCCATATCGTGACACCAGACACGGAACAAGCTGATCGGCTACTGGTGATTGCTCATCATTTACTCATTGATGGCGTGTCCTGGCGTATTTTGCTGGCCGATCTTGAGCAGGCCTGCGCTCAGGTTCAAAGCGGACAGGCTGTGCAGTTACTGCCAGCCAGTGCTTCGCTGGATGCCATTGCGTTTTATCTTCAGGACCGCGCTCAGGAAACCCAATATCTTGCCAGATGGCAGGATGCGGCGGCGGTCTCCCGGTGCCAACGCCCGCTGGGCGCTAGTTTTACGGGCAGTCAGCTGACCACAACCATTATCAATAAAATACAGTTCAGCCAGTCTCAAACACAGCAGCTGCTGAATGAGGCAAACCGACCGTACAGAAGTAATATCCAAACCTTATTGCTCAGTGCGTGGCAGTGGCTTGCGATACGTCACTATCAGTGTACAGATCAGGTGGTGATGCTCGAAAGCCATGGTCGTGCACAGCTGCAAGGTGCGCTGGATGCCAGTCGTACCATTGGCTGGTTAACCGCTTTATTCCCGCTGCGTTTAACGTGTGGCAGTGTTGTATCGGGGTCGGCACTGACCGAGGTTATCTGCGCTGTTAAAGAACAACTTGCCTGGACCACCCGCCATGGCAGCGAGTTTGGCGCTTTGCGCCATGCCCACCCGGAGCCTCAGATCAGGGATTCATTGAATATAACTACCCGTGAACAGGTCTTTTTCAACTATCTGGGGCAGCTTGATACGGTCTTGCAGCACAATGGCTTGCTTGGTGACGCCACTGAGTCCACAGGCTTGCTGCGCAGCGAGCTGGATAACGTGTTCGGGGCATTACAAATTACCGCGGCGGTGACGAGCGGCTGTTTGTCAGTGACGCTGGAGTGCGCATCTGATTATTATTCTGAACAAGATGCCAGGCAGCTGAGCACGCGTTTTGAGCAGGCCATTGAAGAAGTACTTGCGCATTGTTTTGCGCAGACAGAGCACTGTTACACACCCAGTGACTTTCCTCTGTTACCGCAGCTCGACAGACTGCAACTGGATCAATTGCTGGACAAAGCAGGACAAAGTGTTGCCGATATCTATCCAATGACGCCTCTGCAGCAAGGCATGTGGTTTCATGCACAAGGTGCTGATAACAGCGCCTATCTCGAGCAGTCAGTGATGTTACTGGACGGGGCTTTAGATACTGAGGCCTTCGCCTATGCCTGGGCGCAACTGGTAGCCAGTCATTCAATTCTGCGTACGGCCTTTTTTGTCACCCCTAATCAGCCTGTTCAGGTGGTATTTGAGCAGTGCTCTGTTCCTTTGCAAATTGATGAGCCGCAGCCTTATGACGACACAGTGGAAGCCTGTCTGACACAGGTGGCTGCGCAGGAATATCGACATCCCATCGATTTACAAGGTGCGCCTTGCATGCGCCTGAGGCTGGTGCCGTTTGGCGAGCATTGTCATGGGTTTGTCTGGACGTATCATCATATGATCATGGATGGCTGGTCCTTGCCCGTGCTGTTTGCTGAGCTGGTTGAGCACTACCGTGCGAGAGTGCAAACCCGGATGGTGAAATCTGTCATGGATCCGTTCCGCGATTATGTTGAATATCTTGAAAGCCGGGATGTGCATGCAGAGCAAGCATTCTGGCAACAGCAACTCGCGCAGATCGATACGCCAACGCTGGTGACAGAGCATCTGGCCATCACAGATGGAAACAATCACAGCGTCAGTGAGCTGACAGAAACATTGAGTACGGACTTTACTGCTCAGCTCAGCGCGTTTGCGAAGCAACGTGGACTAACGCTTAATCAGGTAGTTCAGGGGGCGTGGGCCTATTGGTTGCGTACTTGTTGCCAGAGTGACTACGTGCTGTTCGGTCAGACTGTTTCCGGACGTCCCGAGTCTTTGCCTCGAGTCGCAGAGCGGGTCGGCTTGTACATCAATACTCAGCCGGTGTTGATTCATACCCCAGGGCACTTGTCGGTCAATGACTATCTTGCGCAGATCAAAGAGTTGCAGGGATCACTGGCGCAACATGCACATACGCCACTGTCACAGATCCAGCAATGGAGCCAGATTGACAACAGCAGTGATTTGTTTGATGCCCTTTATGTGTTTGAAAATTACCCTAGTGATCCGTTGGCTGAAAACACCGCGCCGTTTAAAGTCACAATATGCTCGGAGCGGGACCAGACGCATTATCCAATAACGCTTGCAGTTGGTGTTGCAAAACAGCTTTCACTAACGCTGTGCTACCGTGACGCGATGTTAACCGCGCAGCAGGCGCGCCGGAGCCTGAGCTTGATAGCGGATTTACTGACTGCCTTCATGGAGGCACCGGATAGTACGCTGGCTCAGTTGCCGTTGGTGAGGCCAGACCAAACTACCCAGCTACCGTATTTCGAGCTGCCCGGTGCGAGCAAACAGGCTGTTCATCATCAGACGTTGCAGCAGGCGTTTGGTCAGGTTACGGCCAGTAACAAGCAAAACACCGCTATTCGCTTTTATCAGGCGGGGACGAAGCTCCCCGTTCAGACACTGACCTATGGCGAGCTGGATGAGGCCGCCGGTCGACTGGCAAATTACCTGATGTCTCGGTATTCACTGCCCGTCGATCAGGCTGTGATTGCGATATGTTTGGAGCAGGGCCCACAATTGGTCATTGCGATTCTGGCCGCACTCAAGCTTGGCGCATCCTATTTACCGATCGCACCAGCACTACCTGAGCAAAGGCGTCAGTATATGCTCTCTAATGCAGGAGCCGCCCTGTTGATCAGCACAGATCAAGACTGGCTTGGAGATATGCCTGCTTGCCCGCTAATTGATTTGGCAGCCTGTGAGGCTGATATTTCAGCTGAGTCAGGCGACTGTGTACAGCACACGTGCAATAGCACCGCTCCTTGTTATGTGATTTACACCTCAGGCACTACGGGTGAGCCAAAAGGGGTACAAGTTGCTCATCGCAGTGTGCTCAATTATGTGGCGTGCTTGCAAAGCAATTACGCTATTACGCCGGCCGACAACTACCTGCAATTTGCCAGTTGCAGTTTTGATGTTTTTGCAGAAGAAGTGTTTTGTACTTTACTCAGTGGCGCAACCCTGGTGATGGCCGAACAGAAACAGTTGCTTGATAGTCAGGCGCTGGCCGAACTGGCGCGTAATGCCGATCTGAGCCTGATGAGTTTGCCAACGGCTTACTGGCAGCAGCTGGCGGCCAATCCAGTCGATTTTGGTTCATGCATGCGGATCATTACAGTCGGCGGTGAGCAAATGCAAAGTGCGGCACTGCGCGCCTGGCAGGGCCATTATGGCTCGGCTATTCGAGTTATCAATGCTTATGGGCCGACTGAAACCACCATTTCTGCCACGCTTCAGGATGTGACGCGTTATCAGGGCGAATCCGTGCCAATTGGTCAGCCACTGGCCGGCCTCAAGGCACATGTGCTGGACAGCGAGTTCAGACTCTTGCCGGATTACGTTGCCGGAGAGCTTTATGTCAGTGGCGAGGCACTGGCACTTGGCTATTTGGGTGATAAAGAGAAAACAGACAAAGCCTTTGTGCTCAATCCCCACACTCAAACGCGCTGTTATAAAACCGGTGATAAGGTGCGAGTGATTGACGGAGCGTTGCACTTTTTAGGACGTCTGGATGAGCAGGTAAAAATTCGCGGCTATCGCATTGAACTGAGCGAAATAGAAAGGACTTTGTTGGCACAGGAAGCGGTGTCTGCCAGTGTTGTAATTGTGAAACGAGATCAGCACAACGGCGATCAGCTGGTAGCCTTCGTTGAGTCTGCGCTTGAGCCTGATGTTTCGGGGCTTAAAGCGGCACTGGCTGAGCATTTGCCCACTTATATGGTGCCACAGTGGATAATCGTCCGCGCACAGCTACCCCATAACCACAACGGCAAGCTCGACAGAAAAGTACTTGCCAGTGAGGCTGGCACACTAATGTTGGCCGAGCCCGAACAGTATGTTGCCCCAACCACGCCCCTAGAGCGTCACTTATGTGACTATCTTGGCGAACTGTTGCAGTGTTCGCAGGTGGGGCTCAGTGATGACTTTTTTGCACTGGGTGGCCATTCGTTATTGCTCATGCGATTGCATACTGAACTGTGTGATGTACTCAAAGCCCAGGTACCCATAGCCTTGCTGCTGCAACATACCCGTATTGATGCGCTCGCGCAGGCTTTAAGCGATTTTCAGCAAGCCAGTCAGCAACATCCTGTGGAACTTCAAAGTTTGTTATGCCTGCAAGCTGGCAGTCCAGGCGTTACACCTGTGGTGTTGATAGCCGGTGCAGGTGGTCTACTGATGGCCTTTCAGGCATTAGTACAGGGGTTAGATAAACAGGTCCCTGTCTATGGCCTGCAGCCAGATCTGATCGCACATAACCCGGATGTCGTTGGGTCGGTTGATGCAACGGCGCAGCATTACTTGTTAGCACTCGGGAAGGTGCAGATCGGTTCTGTGCATCTTATTGGTCATTCGTTTGGCAGCTTTATCGCACTGGCAATGGCGCAGCAGCTGGACAAGAACTCCCTGCCTGAAGGACAGGCGCAGAGTGTCGCTGTGTCGTCAATAACCATACTGGATACACCAAGACCAACGCATAGCTCAGTGTCGATTTCGGCCGCAGAAGCAGATCAGTTGATGCTGGAGAATCTCAATGAATTCTTTGGACTGAGCTTGAAAGCGGAACAGCTTCGCGTACTCAGAGCTGAGACTCTTACACAGCAAACCATAAGCCTAGTGGATGTCATGGCTCAGTCAGGTTATCACTTTACAGCTGAACAGTTATCACGCCTTCAGGCCGTGTTTCGTGGTCAGTTACTGGCAGAAGTGCACCTGGGGTCAGAGCTAAGTTGTCCGCTGACCGTGATCAAAGCCAGTCAAACCCGGGAGTTTGAAGGCCGAAGGCTCTCAACTGATATGGGCTGGCAAACCTTGTATGCCAATGTGAATGCCCATGAAGTTGAGGGCACTCACTTGTCGATTTTGCAGTATCAGCAAGTCGATAGGGTTATAGAAATAATAGAGAGTTACTACAATTTGTAGTCTATTGTTTAGCAAAGTGTTTTTAAATTGTTTTAATTTGATGTTGGTTGTGCGTAAAAAACAAACAATAAATGTCAAAATTGCGATGTAAATTTTATTTGATACCTAACGAGAAGGATGGGAATAAAATGGATCAGTTACTATCAACAGACATGGATCTTAGTTCCGCCGAAACAGATCAACGGATCCATGATCTCTCAGGACAAAAGCAGAGTGGTCTTGCCTGGGTCAAGGCGAATGTGAAGGAAATTAATGCCTGGGTTGACCGCGATGGGTTTGCGTTACTTCGCGGTCTCAACATCGTCAGCACCAACCAGTTCAGCACAATATTGGAAACGATTTTTGGCGAGCAGTTGAGCCAGTATATCTATCGTTCTTCCCCTCGCACTGCACTGCGAAACAACATTTACACCACCACTGAATATCACGCCGATCAGGTGATCCTGCAACACAACGAAAATGCTTATTCAAATTGCTGGCCAATGAGAATGGGCTTTTTCTGTGTCGTACCGGCAAAAACCGGCGGGGATACGCCACTTGCTGACAGTCGTGAAGTTTATAAACAGCTACCAGAAGCGTTAAGAAATCGCTTTGAAGAGCGCGGCATTATGTATGTGCGCAACTACGGCGATATAGATTTGCCCTGGCAAGAGGTGTTCCAGACACAAAGTCGTGACGATGTAGAAGCGTACTGTTGGAAGAATGACATTCAGTGCGAATGGTTTGACGATGGCAGGTTGCAGACTCGTCAGTTCAGGCCTGCGGTGATGACGCATCCGCAGACCGGTGAAAAGGTTTGGTTTAATCAGGCACACCTGTTTCATTGCTCTGCCGTTGACACCGAAATGCCCGACAGCATAGGTACTGACTATTTACCGCGTAACGCTTATTACGGTGATGGCAGTGAGATTGCGAAAGAAGATATTGATGTTATCAACCAAGTCTATCGCGATCTGACGTTTTCCTACCCCTGGCAGCGCAACGATATTTTGCTGCTGGACAACATGCTTTATACCCACGGCCGTCAGGCCTATACAGGTACTCGTAAAGTACTGGTGGGAATGGCAAAAGCTGCGCGTTAAGACGCGCATAATGGGGTTTGTTAGTGGTGCGGCGGTTGACAAACAGAGTAGTCAAATTTGAGGAATCCAAACAATGAAATGGTTAAACCCTTCAAGGCTGAATATCATGGTGATGTGCCTGATCAGCCTCGCCCTGGCATCGTGTCTGCAAAATAAAAGTACTGCGAAAGATACTACGATCACCGCATCGCAAATTGAAATGATAGATACGTCTGTCAGGCAATATTGTGATGCCATGGTGTTTTTCGGGACTATTTATATTACTTCCGTAGACAAAGTGGTTTATGAATACCACTGCGGTCCGCAAAACATGCAGTACAACGTGGATAACACGGTTAAATCTAAGTACCGGATTGGCTCAAATACCAAAGCGTTCGCAGCTGCGATCCTGATGCGGATGCTCGAAGGAAAGGACCTCAGAGTGGAAACCGTCGGCGATCATCTGCCCTGGTATCCTAAAAACCAGTGTGCGGACGTCACTTTGCACAACCTGTTGGCCATGTCGTCGGGGATCCCGAACTACAGTGACAACGAAGAAGTCTATAACGACTGGGGCTGGCGTCCTTATTTGTACGACGAAACCCTTAATCTGAACGGCCCTGAAGGGTTTGGCAATCGTTTTTGTACCTGTGAAGAGCAGGGGGGACAGCCGTCTTTCAGCCAGGGTAGCAAGTACGAATACAGTAACTGTAACTATTACCTGGTTGGCAACATCATTGAGCAGCTTGCAGCGGGTACTCAGGGTGACATCGACCGCAGTTTCTGGTTCAGCAATATCCTCAAAGAGCAGATCCTGGATCCGCTGGACATGAGCGAAAGTGGCTCATTTAGTGCCATTGGTATCTACCCAGATATGACGACAGGATACATCTACAAAGATAACCAGTATCTGCCACTGGCCAATGGTCGTCCGCCAGCAACTGGGGGTCCTGCGCCGTATGAAGACATTCTGGTGAACCCTTACAGCAATCCGCTCGTGCTTTACTCAGCCGGTGATATGTATTCAACCGTGGAAGATATGCACAAATGGGATCAGGGTTTATATACCAACAAAATACTCAATGAAGCCCAGAAACTGGCTGCATTTGCACCTTATTCCAACACTGGTAGCTCCTCATCATGTGAATACTACGGTTATGGCTGGTTTGTGACCTATATCGACCCAAATCAGTACGGCAAAGTCGCGGATTGTCCGGATGACCCAAGTGAAACAAACCTCAGAAAATACGAAAAATTCTTACAGTATTCAGGCAGCTATCCGTACTCATGGGTGACCAGTTTCAATCGTCTGTTGGAGCGCGACCAGAACGTAATGGTATTCAGTAATTACGTTAAAACCGGCACTGAATCGGATTGTATTGCGCAGGAAATTCGCAACATCATCTTTTATAGCGATAAACACCGTACCGAAGCCTGTCAGACGGTATTGGATGAAGCGTAAAAGTGAATGTGACCGCTCAGGTGTGACGACTTGGATTCTACTAAGACACCTGCACCTGATGCGGGATCTGCGAACGGCGACACGTTCAGGAAGCAGTGGGAGCAGAACGATGGTTCCAGTACAAACAAAGATAAAAGCAGTGAATAACGGCGGTTTTGTATCGTATCCATTGCATTTTAAACGAATTTACTTGCTGTGTTTTAGGACATGGAAAGTGAAAAAGGGCAAGTTAGGGTCTAGGCTTTACCTGACTTGGTGGGTTTAACAACTGTTTATGCCAACTGAATTTTTCATGACGTTGGTACAATTCCAATCATAGAGGAAAAAACATGACAGCGACAAAAACAGCGAAGGATGACAAGGCCACAACGGCTGCTGGCGCTGCTCCACAGCAGGAATCAGCAAATGTTGAGGTTGAGAATCGCGAAGCCGTAGCGCGCATTATTGTCGACAAGTACACCAAATGGTCTTTCGGTACGGGTCTGATCCCAGTACCGGCAATCGACTTGGTGGCCTTGACTGGGGTACAAATCAAGATGATCAGTGAGATTGCTCAAGTATATGGTCAGTCTTACAGCGACAATAAGATCCGCGGTACGGTAAGTGCGGTGATTGGCGGCTCATTCCCACAGTCTTTGGGCGGTGCAGGACTTAGCAGTTTCTTAAAGTCGGTACCAATCATTGGCACGCTTAGCGCACTCGCATTTATGCCAGTGGTATCCGCTGCATCTACAAATGCAGTAGGTTCCACGTTTATCCGACACTTCGAAAACGGCGGCACTTTGCTAGATCTTAATCTGGCAAGCATTAAGGGAGACATCTCTGAAATTGCAGCTAAGTATCGAAAAGATAAAGGCAACAGCACTCAAGACAACCAAGCTACAGCGTAAGTTGAGAGGCTAAAACACAAATAAACCAACGGCGTGTCTGTTGGTTTATTTGCTCATCGGTTAATTGGAACTGCTAGTCAGTTCAGAGGAGCAAATCATGTTAGTTACTTTGTATCTGGTGTTATGTGTACTTTCTGGTTACTGGGGACGCAATACCTTTGCGGGTCCAGTTGGGTTTTTCTTTATTGGCCTGGTATTTACGCCACTGGTGAGCTTACTGGTGCTATTACTGGCTAAAACACGCCTGGCAGAGCCAAGAGAAGCGGAGGAATAACAGAAAATCCGGCATTGCCTAAATTCATCACTTTGATTGTGACCAAAAAACAGGCAAGCTGAAAACAGAGGATGTAGATCCTCAAGATAAGATAACAAGGATTGCAGTTCTGACTGCGTCGTAGCGCTCAGTATTATGACCAGTGGCGGACTTTCAGGCCACTGGTAACACAATGAAAAGACAATAAAAATGGTATTATACGATTTAATAAGTCGAAACATTAAAATTAAAAAAAGGACCTTTGTATTACTCGGTTGTATCTCTGGCCTTGCCAATGCACTGGTGCTTGCTCTTATCAACAACGTGGCAGAAAACATTTCTGATATCCACAAGGAAAACCATGTATTTTACTACCTGGTGCTCTTTACCCTGACGGTGTTGATCTACGGATTAACCCAGCAGAGGTTAATGACTAAAGCCGCTAAAATGGTTGAAAAGTCCATTGATCATATGCGGGTTGAGTTATTCGAATCGGTTCGGCATACCGAACTATCGACGCTTGAAAAAATTGGCAAGGAGCGGATTTTCAATACGCTCAGTAAAGAGCTGCAAACCATTTCTCAGTCTGCTCAGCTCTTTGTGATCATTGGTCAGTCTATCAGTCTGGTGTTTTTCACCTCATTGTATATTGCTTATCACTCGGTGATGGCGTTTGTGGTTTTGAGTGTACTGATCATGTTGGGCGGCAGTATCCACCGCTTACGGGCCAATGAAATTCAGCGTAATATGGCGCAGGCATTTCAGAGCGAAAACCAGCTTATCCAGCGCTTGTCGGACTTGCTCGACGGTTTTAAAGAAGTAAAACTGAGCGCACCGAGAGCAGACGACCTGGAACACGAGTTTTCTCTATCTTCTGGCAAGGCGCGGCGCGCACAAACAGTGACCAAAACGTTGTTTGCGACCGACTTTGTCCTTTCTCAGATAACCTTTTTCGCTGCGACCGGTGCAATGGTATTTTTTGTGCCTGTGCTATCAGACGTTTATCCGGAAGTGGTCATCAAGGTGACGACGGCATCATTGTTTTTAATCGGCCCGATCACCAGTATTGTTGGTGGTATTCCAGTGTTCACGACGGCGACGGAAGCGGCGCAAAATGTACTGACGCTCGAGGCTGACCTTAAACGGGAGCAAGCTGAAAATACGGTACGGCGCAATACCCAGGTACAATCCATTGATAGCTTTGAGGAGTTAAGGCTTGAGGGCGCGTATTATCAGCATAATCGTAAGCCTGGCGACAGGCCTTTCTTTGTCGGGCCGGTCGACTTAACGGTTAAAAGAGGACAAATTACCTTTATTACGGGTGGTAACGGCAGCGGTAAAACCACATTTATTCGTATGTTAACCGGTCTATATGAGCTTCAGGCCGGACAAATCTTCCTGGACGGGCGGGCGGTTCACGACGCTGATCGAGAGAGCTTCCGCAGTATTTTTACCTCAGTCTTTGCGGATTTCCATTTGTTTAAACAGCTCTATGGGATCAAGACAACGTCTCAGGAAGATATCGATGAATGGCTGACCTTTTTAGAAATGAATGCAAAGGTCAGTGTTATTGATGGAGAGTTCAGCACCATAGACCTTTCTTCCGGGCAAAGAAAACGCCTGGCACTACTCAGCACCATACTGGAAAATAGGCCGATTTATATTTTTGATGAATGGGCCGCCGATCAGGACCCAATATTCAGACGAAAATTCTATGAACAGGTATTGCCCAGACTCAAGGCCCGTGGCAACACGGTGATCGCAATTACACATGACGACGCCTATTTCCATCTGGCGGACGTGCATTTGAAGATGGTAGAAGGACAACTAATGGAACATCATGAAGTAGAAACAGATGGAGTACCGTCATGAATATTATCCTGCCTCCTGATCTGGCACTCATAGGGCTGGCGGGTGCCTGCCTGTTGATCCTCATTGCCAACCTGGTAATGCGGGCACTCAGGCGTTACAAGCCGGCCTGGCGTAAACGCATATTATCCTGGCGCTTCAGAGCCGGTTTAACCATATTGATCTGTTTGTTTCTAATCGTGGCATTGGTGCCATTTATTTTTATCCGGGTTGACTCTGGTGAGGTCGCTGTTTTGTGGAAGCGCTTTGGTGGAGGTACGTATCTGGAACAGCATTTTAGTGAAGGTACTGTGCTGGTTATGCCCTGGGACAAGTTGGTAATTTACAACGGACGTTTTCAGACGGCACATGAGAGCATAGATGCAATCACCAGCGAGGGTCTCAGAATAACACTCAATGTCACGGTCAGGTATCGTCCTGTCATTGAGCATGTGCCTTATCTACATCAACTGGTAGGGCCCAAGTACCTGGAAGAAATGGTGTTGCCGGAGGTGGCCTCTGCGGTACGCATGATAGTGTCAAGATATCGTGCTGAGCAGGTTTACAGTCATCAACGGATAAAAGTGCAAAAAGAGCTGCTTGAAGAAGTGCTGCATGAGTTACACCTTCAGGAAGAGACGATTTTAGAGCAAACAGGCCACATGAAAGATGGTCATACCTTAGTTAATTTAGACGATATGCTGATCAAACGGGTAGATGTGCCGGATAAAGTACATGAGGCAATCATTTCTAAGGTAAACCAGAGCTACCTGAATGAGGAATACGCAATGCGTCTTGAAGTGGCAAAGAAAGAAGCACAGCGTAAGAAAACGGAAGCTCAGGGTATTGCTGATTTTCAGGAAACCGTGGCTGGCGGTATTTCTGAAACTTACCTGAGGTGGCGCGGTATTGAAGCCACCATCGAGCTGGCAAAATCGAACAATGCTAAAGTGGTTGTGATTGGTAGCGGCAAAGACGGGCTGCCATTGATCCTGAACACAGAAAGCAGCTTGAATGGATCTGTACCAAACCTGGTTCAGGACTCGGCCAATTTGGTTAAAGCGGAGGAAGCGACAAAGCCTGTGCCTGACTACGTAAATAGTGTGATTAAACCAGGTGAGCCTATGAGTACACATCATATGAGCTCAGCAAAATCTGGGGAACCATTGCATAAGTGATAAGGCCTGAATCGTCTTTGCGTCGTCAATGGAGCCCGAGTTGAGCACGGGATGACGCAAAGCGAGGTCGGGCCGTGGCAGGCTTGTGCGCATTACATACTGTGAGCCTAATATGTTTGGCCAATCTGGTCTTTGAAGCGATATTGCATGTTGAATGCGCCTTCACTCGACATGAGATCAACTAAGTAGCCTTTCAATCACCTTGGGTGTGACAGGTGTCGCCTAAGCTATTCACCCCGCCGTCATCCCGGCCTCCGAGCCGGGAACTACCTACAAACCGCTCGATATGCCAGATACCCATAGAGATTTCGTTGCCTATCGCTCTCGTAAAGGGGCTTTACATTTTTCTCAGGCTCGATCAGGTGTGTAGAGCTGTGAGTAAAGGGCTATAGAAAACGGCAAATATACGTTTGTTCTGAATGGGGGGCAGAAATGGCCAGATAATGTGAGAGGTTCACTTGGCTTACTGTACAGGGCACTCAGAGTGCCCTTTTTTACCTGCTTATCGAGGGATACAGGTATTCACTGGGAAATAAGAAAAATATGGGCAACCTTTCTGTACTCGGGTTGGCGGAATCGCACTTGCCCCGCCGGCGATCATTGGCGTTTGATCTGAGTCCAGTGCATTTTTATTGCCCAGGTTTTTTAGGTTTTTTTTGCTTAGGTGTAACTTCATGGGGATTTCCTTCTTCTGTTTATAAATTGTTCGGTATTATTCTTCGCACAAAGTTTACTGTGTGTAAATTGAAAGAATCTAATGTGTTAAATTTGCGTTCTGGTATGAAGTGACAATCCATACGTTGGGTTTCAACGTAGCAAGCAGTAATTCTCTGTTTTTTGTATGATTTTTATGCTGTAGCCTTTGCGTAGAGTGAGTTTAGTACAGAGGTTTTTTTGTTACATCCATATTTTGTTCTCATTTCTTGGTTAATCTTTCGGGACGGTCTGAGGGAGCATTGTCTACTTATGAATTGAGCTGTTACCAAAAGCAATCACTTGTGTGAAGTTGCTTGGTTTGGTTGGGAATATTTCGTATTTTTATGCGCCAGAAAGTAACGGTTCGATAATTTATTTGGTCTTATTCCAAAGGGTAAATAGATTCAATAAGTATAGTCGCTGGCCAGGGTAGCCTGAAAAGGTGGTCAGTATAAAAGACTGTAATTGAGAGTACTTGTATTGAGGCACACAGGATGTGCCTTTTTTACCCCAGTGCACCTGCACTAATATCAGCCGCCATATCTTTTTAGACAAAACATAATGGACTATTCGCGTTTTACCTATAAAGCACGCCACTATGTTTCGAATTTTAATGTCTGTACTCCCTTTTTGGGGAGTTATCATCGCCGGTTTTCAGGCGTATATTTTCTATGCACTTAAACAGTCAGCCGGATAACAAGACAAGGCTCAATAGGCGTTCTCATCTTGCTGTAATTAGGCACAGCTGGCACTAGCGCACAGGCAATACCACAATAAAAATTAGGGGCTTTGACATAGCCATTATATCGCCGTGTTTAGGAAAGGCCTGACATGCAAGCAGACGATAGAAAAATAATGTCTCAAGACATAGAGCAAAAATAGCCATAGCATGCACGAAACCTGTCCTCAGCAAGTAATACCATAAGTGATCAAGTTTGAGGCGAGAAAATAGGGTCGATAACACCGCTCCCGCATCCTGCTATCGTTGAGGCACCTACACCCAAATAGGCGAGGCAAAAATTTACGAGATTATACCTTAGGTAACGGTTCTAAATGGGAAATTTTTAACGCTGTTAGCGTCTTATTTGCTCCTTCAAATAGGCCAGGTATTAAGTGAAATTGGTATAATACCTGAGCCCTTGGATATCATCACACACCAGTCATACGGGTTAGCCGATGGCTGAAATAAGCATTTTGTTTTGATATGTAAAGCCTGCAACATATTAGGTGTACTTGTGGGGAACTCCGGGCTTTCCCGGGAGTCGAAAGCTTACAATAAGCAAAGTGTTATAACGAGTAATAATGGTGCTTTGAAAGCCAGGTTCAACCGGGGTACTGGCACTTTGTTGGTTATTGCGAACTGTGGTTTTGCAGCGTAGCTGCAAAAGTAATTAACCAGCCAGGATGTTTTCTCAGGATTGAGCATTAAGGATCCAGCTAAGTAAATTGAGCGTCAATAAGTCGGCCAACCACAGGGTACTTCCTCTTGGTTGGCCTCTTTTTTATGGAATGAGCAAGCTTTGTTTTGCTTTGAGTACTGCCTCTGTTCTGTTTGCTGCACCCAGTTGATTAAGGATCTGGCTGACCAGCTCCTTAACTCTGTCCTTAGATACCTGCATCAGTTCAGATATTTCAGGGTTAGTCATGCCCTTGGCCATATATAGCAAACACTCGCTGCTCTTTGGCGTTAATGTTGGTCGCAGAAATAAATAGTCCGGGCACTCTTTGATAATTCTGGGGATCAGAGTGAGTGTGATGTCACTTAATATTGTACTATGCTGATAATATACAGATTTTATCTCATCGTATGATTGGCTGGAAAAAAAGTTTACCAACACAATCGCACCGCTATAGTGGACTGGTATGACTATACCGCCATTGATGTTTTCCTGAGCCAGAAGATTTCCCAGAGTTTTTGGGGCAAGCGATGCATTGTGATAGTCATGAGTGCTCCAAAAGCGCGGCGCCAGTGTTTGCTGGCAGTAGTGGATAAGGTCATCAGAAAAACAATACCCATCCGTAAAGTAGGCGCGAAGGAATTGTTCGGAACACGTAGAAAGGTACCTGAACACTGGCTCGGTGCCATTCACCCCAACAATGAGAAACTGGTCCATGCCCAGAGGTTCTGAAAATCGGCTTAAAGAGGTAGTGATGGCTGTCTCCGGATACAGTGCAAACGCATCCGAATGGCTGATTTTGTTACCTGAGTAATCCATATAGACTCCTGTGTGCTTTTTTGTTTTGTCGCAGGTTCCGTTTTTTCGTTCTGCACCTTTAACATAATGAGTTTTTTGATATATCAGTTATGAGAAAAGCGACGCCTAGCACTGTAAAAGCGACACATTAAAAATATTAGCAAATAAAACAATGGGATATGCTTTTCAATGTTGGCGATATGGCATGTCTTTTTGGTGGTTGATTATTGTGCAAATCAGAAAGCTCATCTTTTTGGATGAGGACTGTTGGCAAATTTTTAACAAATTTGTTGACTGTACCTGTTAAAGGTTATAGAAAGTAATTACGCATTTTACAGGAAGGACGTAAGCGCAATAATGCTAAAATGGAGCCTGGTAATTATATTATTCGTTATTATTCAGTGCCATGTCCAGGCGCGCGAGGTGTCCCAGCTCAGGCTGCATCTTCAATCCATCGACAAGCTTGATATGGTCACCATCATTAACTCCGTTTCACAAGACAGTCAGGGCTATTTGTGGATCAGTGGTACGTCTGGTGTATTGAGATTTGATGGTTATCAGTCCATATTCTACCCGCACCCGCTTGCAAGAAAAGTTGTGGAAGATGCTCAGGGACGCAGGTGGTTGCTGACAGGCCATGGTTTGTATCTGCACAATGACCAGCAGGACAGTTTTATGCCTTATATGGACACGCTGCGTCAACAGGTTCCTAAGGGCACACGTCTGTTCAAGGATAGCTTTCTTTCTGTCCGCACCATGGATAATGATGCTTTCAGACCGGCTGCTTTATATCAGGATAGCCAGGATAAGTTTTGGCTTGTGGGCGATGATGGTCAGCTAGTCCATTTTTCTGCTGATGAAGATGCCTATCAGTTATATGACCTTCACAGCTCAGGGGTAAAACACAACCTCCGCTTTAGTGTCACTTTGTATAAAGACGCCCCTTTATTTATCTCTAAACTTGGCGAAGTATTTTGGTTTGAAAGATCCTCCGGAACTTTTATTAAACTATGGCAAAACAGGGTACTTGCCGATACTCGAATCGTCACTACCGGACCTGATAACGCTTTGTATGCTGTGTCTGAACAAGGTTTTTTCAGGCTCGAACAGCCTGACTCCAGCCAGCCTTCTCTGGTCCATTTTAGTGATATTGATCACCATGCGATTACTTCTGTGCATTCAGGAAGACATGCGGTTTACTTGGGAACTGGCTCTGAGCTCATTGTATTAGACTCTAATGACAGAGTGAGCCGGGTTAGCAAGTACCACTCTGATGCGCAAATTCAGCAAATATTTCTGATAAGTAATGTATTTGATGATCAAGGTACAGTTTGGCTCGCAACCAGTCGCGCCATATTTGAAGTAGAACTTAAACACTCCAGTGACTCAGCCAATGAAATTTCTGCCGTAACCCAGCAGCCTAATATCGATGGCCTGCAGTTTGATGAAGACGATAATCTGTGGTTTGTAAGCCTGAACCGTGTATACGTAAAGTACAAAGGCCATGCAGAATCCGAACCTGTATATCTGGATCCAGCTCAGCCGGAACTCGATGTTCACACTGTTTATGCCGGGCGAAACGGAACATTGTGGTTTGGTGCATCGTCTGCCTTGTACCGACTCGAAAAGGGCGCGTCCTTAGCAACCAGGGTCAGTGTGCCACCCGTCAATGCGGGTAACGACTTTGAGATAAGAGATATTGAACAATCGGAAAATGGTCGTTTATGGTTGCTGACCTTTCAGGGGATCGTAGAATACGACCCCCACACTGAGCGGCGGGTGTCCTTTTTACCTGGGCATTTTAAAAACCTGAAAAAAGGCAGTAATGACGAAGTGTTGGCTTGCGGCTTTGAAATCTACATATTAGGTCAGGGCGCACCGACTAAGGTTGAATTACAAATACCGAAAAGTAATAAAAAGCTTGCTGTTTATGACGCCGATATTGACCCTAAAGGGCGACTCTGGGCAGCAACCTCTTATGGGTTATTGCTCCACGACTTGCAAGCCAAGCGCACACAACAGCTAGATCTGAACGGTGTATATCCCAATGTAGTGTTTGCATTTATTTACCGGGATCGCGCAGAGCACATGTGGCTGGCCGATATGGCTAATTTGTACAAAGTCTCGTCAGACACGCTGCAAGTACTGTATTCAACTCCATTTAAGCGCTTGAGTATAGGGGCAAAAACATATGACAGCGCGTCTGAATCCGAGGCAGGAACCTTATATCTTGGTGGTATAAATGGGATTGCCGCATTATCAAACACACAAGCCCAGGTCCCTTATGGCGTGCATATAAGCAGAGTAAATGTTCAGGGCGAGCCGTATGCGGTGTACCAGGATGAACAGTATTCAGAAAATACAATTCTGCCAGGCAGATGGTTCAATAGTACCCAGAGGAATTTTAAGTTTGAGTTCGTTAATATCAAACGGGATCGGAACGTTGATGTGTATTATCAATATCGTTTGCTGGGCTTTGATAAGGACTGGACGGAGGCAGAACAAACGCAACGCAGCGCTACTTACACTAACTTGCCGCCGGGTATATACAATTTTGTGATTAGAAGCAGGGCGATTTCGAGTGACTGGACTGAATCGCGCTTTGAATTTGAAATCGCAACGCCCTGGTATTTAACTGGCTGGGCTTTCACACTCTATGCTTTTGGCTTTGTGATGTTGATTGGTCTTCTTCTGTTTGCCAGAACATACCAACTGAGGCGACGTAACCTGCACCTGGAAGAGCTGGTACTATCCCGCACCAAAGAAATAGATCAAAAGCGTGCACAAATTACCAGCTTGATGGAAAGTAAAAATGTGTTTTTTGGCAATGTATCCCACGAGCTGCGAACGCCGCTGGCCGTGATCATGCTGCCAATTAAAAGCATGTTGAAGCAAGAAAATAATGACGGCAATAGCAAATGGCATGCAGCCTATTCACAGGCCCTTAGGCTGGAAAAACTCATCGACAATCTGATCCGCTATGCAAAAAAAGACGATGTCTCCCCGTTTGAAAATCATCACTTTACTGCCAAAGAGGTGCTGCTAAAGCAGGCTCATGCATTTGAGTTGCTCGCCAACGAAAAACAGATCCGTTATAAGGTTACACATACCCTGGATGCACAGGAAGTGTTGCTGAACGAGGCCGACTTTGAACAGATAATTACAAACTTATTGTCTAACGCTGTGAAATATACGCCTGAAGAAGGTGAGATTTTTATAGAAGCGCATCAGCGTGGCGGTTTCCTGAAACTTGTGTTTACTAACTCCGGACCCGGTATTTGTAAATCCTTACAGGCTGATGTGTTTAAACGATATGTGCGTGGAGAGCACAGTGAAATAAGCGGGCAGGGGATTGGTTTGTCTGTGGTTCATCAGCTAATCAGTGACTGTGGAGGCGATATAGTGCTGAGCAGTGAGCCGGGACAAGGGTGTCAGTTTACCCTCATGCTCCCTCTTTACAGTGAAGCCATAGCGAACGATCCAGACTGCGGAGTACAGACAGAGACTGAGTTTCAGGTGACTGATAAAGCTGAGTCTAATGCCCATGTGTTGATTGTGGAAGACAACCCACAGCTAAGAATGATGCTTAAGGAGTCCTTGTCTGAGTGGTTTGATTGCACAGTTGCCTGTGATGGAGAACAAGGCCTGTTGCAAGCAAAATCTGAGTTACCTGATCTCATTATCAGTGATGTGATGATGCCCAAAAAGTCAGGACTGGAGATGCTGCAAGAGATTAAGCAGGATGAGACAACAAGCCATATTCCCGTGATATTACTGACGGCAAAAGAGGATGACGATAGCCGAATTTTAGGCTTTGAAGCAGAAGCAGATGATTATATAGGGAAGCCTTGTGATCTTGATGTGCTAAGGCATAGGGTTGAAAACCTGATCAAAGGGCGTAAAAAACTGGCGCGGCTATTTGCCGATCAGATCTTAGGTAGTAAGCCCCGGGTGGGAGAGCTCCGTGATACAAAACGGCTCCCCTTTATTGATAAAATTCAACAAGTAATAGCGCAAAATTATCAGGATCCTAAATTCGATACTGAGAGCATGGCGAGCCATGTGTTTTTGAGTGTACGACAACTGCAACGCAAAACCCGAAACCTGACAGGGTTGTCGCCAAATGCGCTGCTCAGGCAATACCGTTTAGAGCAAGCTCGTACGCAGTTACAAGCGGGTACTTTAGTCGCTGAGGTTGCTTATCAGGTCGGGTTTTCATCCCCTGCTTATTTCAGTAGTTGCTTTAAAGCCGAGTTTAATATGTCTCCGCAGCATTATACGAAGCAGTATGAGAAAGAATCTGAGCGACGAGAGTGAACCAACGTAAAAAGGCACATTGTGTGCCTTTTTTATTTTTAATTAATTATATAGACCAACGTGCGCCTTTGTTTACCACCAATTTGGATCACATGTTGTAATATTTGAGCCTGTTGCATGTGGCTTGCTATTTGGTTGGAATGCGCCTGCTGCTCCCCCTTGCACGCGCGGTGTTAACTGTGCCTGTATTGCTTGATTACCTGACAGATTCTTCATCTTTTTTGTTTTTAGATTAAGTTTCATAATGGTCTCCGTTTTGTTATGTCACCGGGAATCACTGTTACATTTTCGGAGCCGCATGTAAATGGTTTTGTTGCAAAAATGAGTACGCCTTCCTCCCCCCATCTGGGGAGTGTTTTTACAAAGAAAGACTGCTAAAGAACAAGGCAAGTTAGGTGTAGTTTGGCTCCCTCAGACGCGCTGTGATGGACTCTTTAGTCAGCTATTACATACCGAAAATGTAATGTGGTTATATTTTGAGTGATGAACTTTTCTTTTTGGGCGTTATTTAATGATTTATTGTTAATTTTTATTTGATTATGGCCTTGTTATTACGTCTTTACTCTTGTTTAATGGCCGTGAATTTGTGCTGTTTAGGTACAAATCATAATAAAAAAGGAATAACAATGAAGACAAAAGCAACAAAAGCCCTGATAGCAGGGTTATTACTTTCACCTGTGCTTAGTGCACACGCAGCGCTTGACCCAACCAAAGGATATGCTGATCCGTTTAACTTCAACAATCATGGTAAGTGTAGTTTCAATGACTCAGGCCCGAGCTATTCAGATGACTCTGACTATAACTACGACACATATATCAAAAACAAAGTCTCGCCGTATCACCACTTGAATACCACCCTGAATGAACGTTTGCTGCGCGGCAGTTACTATAGTCTGGACAATCAGCTGTTCTATGTGGGCGGACAAAATGTGCCTAAGTATTCCGGCCCAGCATCGACAGGCTCAGCCAAAGCGGCACCGATGGCCGTTCAGAGCGGTGACTGGACTTATTACATCATCAATGGTGCTCACTCAGACTGTGCCTTGAATGCGCCTGCGCCAAATAAAGGGTATGAACGTTTGGTGTACGCAGTGGGTGCCTACAACCACAAAACGGGCATGATCAAAGAGCCTGTGATCGTGCATGTTAAAGACACCAGTGATTTTCATGATACGGCAGTCCTCAATGTTGACAGCCAGGGCTATGTTTATGTGTTTATCTCCGGGCGTAACTCAACCCGTGGCGGCCTTATTTACCGCTCATCCAATAAACATGATAATTTTTTTGCAAACTTAGGCTCATTCAAACTGGTCGATGCAAAGAACGAACGCGGCCTGACACTGGACAGAGATCATAACTGTACTGACAGCACTAAGAGTTGCTACAACCTGGGCTTTACGTATCCGCAGGCATGGTGGGTTAATAATAAGTTTGTACTGCTGAATACCCGTTATATCCAGGCACCTACTGAGATGACCAATGAGTACAAGCAAACTGCGCGTCGCCAGCTTTATATGACGGAATATCTGCCACAGTCGGGTGGCCTGACGGCTTTGACAAGTAAAAAGCTGGTTGCACTGGATGATAAACTGAGCTTTGGTCACTATTCAGTAAGTACTGAGCGCAATGGCGTATTGGCTATGGCCTTTAATGTGCATATGCCAGACAGCTGCACATTGAAAACTGGTGCACGAAGTGAATGTCTCGCGCTTGGTAAAAATGGCATAAAACAAAACCGACATGTTCCTAACGACAACCGTACTAACCTGTACTTTATGTATTCCAGAGATGGCGGTAAAACCTGGAAAAATGCCAAACACAGGACACTGATTGACACAAGTCGTGGGCAATACATTAATACCCTGAATAAGCTCAACGAAGCCTTATTGTATCAACCAGATACCAGTGTTGATATCGTGAGTGGCTACCATCCCGAAAGCACAACCATTAAAAAGCGTATTTACGTTAAAGATTTGGACATTACCACGAATGGGTATGGTGGTTACCTGACCTCTTTGAAAGTGCTGGTCACAGAGGCCGATGGTATTCACGGATTTGTACCAAAAACATCTGCTGAGTCTCGTCGTATGATCCGTGCATTGGTAATCGATCAGAATGGCAATAAAGATTATGTTGGCTGTTACAACTCAGCTGATTGCTGGGCTGATCACGCTTATTCATCGGGTACGGTGATCTCTCATGGCCAAAGCGGTTACAGCGAGCTTGCTTTCCCAATGTCCAGCGGTGACAAGCTGGCCGGTGGTAAAGTGCACCTGTATAACAGCAATCTGAAAACAGCGGGTGACGTGAAAGTGTGGAGCTATATGGGCGCACAACACTACCGTGATCCGAACGATGTAAACTATATCCGTAAGGTACACGACGCTAAATCTGTAACGGGTCAAGAACCTGTTTACTTCTGGGCACAAAGCGCCAGTAATTCTCGTGTTGATCTGGTGCTCTCTGGTCGCTATGGTCAGCAAGTTCAGTTGACAGGCAACTTTGGTACAAGCAAGAAAATGACCTGCCCAACGGCCTATGTGTTTAACCGCTGTACAACGGCAAATAATGTTATGTAAGTAAACATCACAACACCGACTCTGGTAAATACGCCAGAGTCGGACACAGCCTGATTTTGTCACCTTTCCAACGAGTTCCATCTCACCCTGCCCAAATAGCTTATAGTGTCATCCTGGCTAACGAGCCCGTAGCGTCATTCCGGCAAACGAGCCGGAAACCACCCACCGAAGACACCAATAGCTTGCGCTATCCACATTGAAGAAAGCGCCATTCTCAGTGTGTAATGCCCTGTAATAGTAATAAAAATCGCCATGAGTTACTTTTAAAGGTTTTCCAAAATTAGGATAAAGCTGCCTTGAGAAAAACAAACTGGACTCATTATCTCATTTGTAACCAAAATTTGAACACTTGTATTAAAATCGCTAATAACGGCGGATAAAAAGCTACTCAATCAGACAAAAGTGTTGTAGATTATTCTCGTGTCTGCACCAAATATCGGACTACGGTTCCGGTATCAAAGTAGCACCAGACCGCTAACAAGAATAGCCAAAAAGAACAGTTAACAAGAATAGTGTTAAAGTGTCGCGCAAAGGAAGTTGTAACCGCCGAACAACAGGCAACGAGCCGGGAATCCCCCGAATGCCATTACCTGTCCCACTGCATCATCTCCTTACCAGCTACACCACAGAGTAAACGGGTGAGTGATGTCTGACTCTACATTAGAATACTACAGCCGCAACGCAGTCAGTTTTGCCGAAGAAACGTTCGCGGTAAATATGCAGCCACTGTACGACGAATTTTTACCTCTCATACCAAAAGGCGGAAAAATCCTCGATGCCGGCTGCGGCTCAGGCCGCGATGCACTGGCGTTTAAAAACCTCGGCTACCGGGTCGAAGCCTTCGATGCCTGCGCCGAGCTTGCCAACATCGCCAGCTTCCATCTGGAACAACCCGTAGGTTGCTTCAGTTTCGACGAACTCAGAGACCTCAACACTTATGACGCCATATGGTGCTGCGCAAGCCTGTTACATGTCCCCATGGCAGAGCTCTCGGCGGTTTTTCAGCGCCTGCAAAAAGCACTCAAACCAGAAGGCATCATCTATATCTCGTTTAAATACGGCGAAGGCGAACGCACCACAGGTGGCCGCGCATTCACCGATCTCACAGAGCAAAGCCTGAACACTTTGCTTGCACAAAACACCGGCCTTAAAGCCTGCAAAACCTGGCAAACCGGCGACCAACGCCCCGGCCGCGAACACGAACGCTGGCTTAATGCTTTGTTGGAAAGGGTGAGTGGTGAATAGTTTTAGTCAGAGCACCGTATTGCAAAATAGCGCACGTCAGCTGACGACGGGTGGCTCTGACCCCTTATTGCCAAAGCTTGTGCATGCCATTAACCATGCCGACGAAATAGAAATCACTGTATCTTTTATTCAACAAAGCGGACTGGCGTTGTTGTTCGACCCTCTGCTTGAGGCACTACGCAGTGGCGCGCAATTAAAACTGCTCACTTCTGATTATCTGGACATTACCAGTCCAGTGGCATTACGGGAGCTAATGACTCTGGTTGAGCGCGGCGCTGATATTCGCATCTATGAAAGCGATAAAAGCCAGAGCTTTCATATGAAGTCGTATATTTTTGTCAAAACACAGGAAAACAGTGCAGAGGTTGCAGCGGGTTGCGCTTTTATCGGTTCAAACAATATCAGTAAAAGTGCTCTAACTACTGGGCTTGAATGGTGTTTTCGCCACGACTATACCCATCCGCCAGGCAGCAAAGGTGCCATCGAATTCAACCATATTCGCCAGTCTTTTGCTGAGCTGTTTTCTCATTGCAACGTCAAAACTCTGTGCCATAGCTGGATTGATAGCTATATACATAGACGAAAAGCGCCGCAGTTTATGGTGGCAGGAGAAGCGGAAGACGCCAGTGATGCAGAGCCTGCTACCCCTCGTGCTGATCAACAGCTGGCATTGGATGCGCTGGCAGACACACGTCGTCAGGGCTTCAGGCGGGGGCTTGTGGTGCTGGCAACCGGAATGGGTAAAACCTGGCTTTCGGTATTTGATGCGCAACAAATGCATGCAAAGCGTATTTTGTTTGTGGCTCATCGCGAGGAGATCCTGACTCAGGCCCAGCGCACCTTCGCGCGATTATTGCAATGCAAAACCGGGCTATACACGGGTAAACAGAAAGACTCGGACGCCGATTGCCTTTTTGCCTCAGTCCAGACGTTAGGGCAAGCGCGCCATTTGCAGCGCTTTGCGCCGGAACATTTTGACTATATCGTGGTGGATGAATTTCACCACGCCAGTGCCCGGGTCTACCGCGCATTACTCAACTACTTTACCCCACAGTTCTTGCTGGGTTTAACCGCCACGCCGGAGCGTACCGATCAGGCCGATATACTTGGACTGTGCGACAACAACCTGGTGTTTGAACGCAACCTCACTCAGGGGATCGACAACGGCACACTGGTACCATTTCAGTATTATGGTATTTGGGATCAGGACGTTGATTACACCGCAATTCCCTGGCGCAATGGCCGGTTCGACCCGGATGCACTGGAAAATCAGTTTGGCACCAGTAAACGGGCGGCACATGCATTAAAAGAATGGCAAGCGCGTAAGCAGCAACGCACGCTGGCATTTTGCATTTCTAAGCGCCATGCCGAACATATGGCCGGGTACTTTAATGATGCTGGTGTCAAGGCGCTGGCCGTACACAGCGACTCTCAGGTACGCCGTAATGATGCGCTAAAGCAGCTTGAGCAAGGGCAGATTGAGATTTTATTCTCCGTTGATTTATTTAACGAAGGCACCGACTTACCCAGCATTGATACGGTATTGATGCTGCGGCCCAGCGATTCCAAGATTCTGTTTTTACAGCAGCTTGGCCGGGGATTACGTACCTGTGAAGGCAAAACCCACCTCACCGTGCTGGATTTTATTGGCAACCACCATAGTTTTTTGAACAAACCGGCGGCGCTGCTTGATGCGCAAGGCGCAAAAGGGGTCACGCAAGCACTGAGAGAGCCGAAATTGCCCGATGGGTGTTTCATTAATTTTGACCTGGAGATCACTGACTTTTGGCAGCAACTGGCCAAAATACAACGCACCACAGCACTGGAAGATTATGAGCATCTGGCCCAGTTGCTTGGTCATAGCCCGAGTGCAAGCGAGTTTTATCGTCACCACGGCGACCTGAAAAAAGTAAATAAACAACACGGTAGCTGGTTTTCGATGCTGGCCGATATCGGTGACCAAATCGGCGGTGACTGGTTAGCGCCTCGTGCTGATTTTCTGCTTAATGCTGTACAGCAAACCAGTATGACTAAGTGTTTTAAGGCCATTTTACTGCAAGCTTTTATACAGCTCGATGGCTTCAGGGTCGCACCAACCCTAGCTGAATTGGCTAATGTCAGTGCGGCAATTTTAGCACGCTACCCGCACCTTAAAGCACATGACCTGCCTGAATCTAAACGAGCACTGGCACCAGACAGCCATGCCTGGTTCAGTTATTGGCTGGGTAACCCCATTGAAGCCTACACAGGATTTAAAAAAGCCAAGCAAGGCACAACCTGGTTTAAGGTCGAAAAAAACGGTGAAGATCTGAAAACAGCCCGGCTGGTTGCTCAAGTGAATATTGGCCAGCTCCCGGACCAGGATATCGACAAGCTGGCAGACTGCGTTTCAGAGCTTATTGAACTCAGACTGGCTGAATACACTCAGCGTATTGAAAACAAGCGTATTTCAGAGCTGCAAGCAGCCACCCCTGAACCGGATAAAGTCTCTGGCGAAAAAGAGCCAGATAGGCCAGAACAGCAAAGTGAACCCGAGAGCACCAGTGTGGTTCAGTTGCCGTATTTCCCCAATCTAAAAATTGCCTGCGGTCACTTTAAAACTGGCGACGACAGCGACATGACATGGCGCCCGGCACCTGACCGTGCTGGCAGGGTAGATCCGGACAAGCACTTTCTGGCCCATGCCAGCGGTAACTCAATGAATGGCGGTAAAAATCCCATTCTGGACGGCGATTTATTGGTACTAGAGCGGATCAGCAGCGATAACGCTGGTTCAATCACTGGTAAAACCATCGCCATTGAACGATTTGATGAATCAGGCGACGCCCAGTTTTTACTGCGCGACGTGCAAAAAGAATACAACGAAGAGGGCGAAGCCAGATACCTGCTGGTCGCCCGCAACCCAGATTACAAAACCATTATCGCGGACGATAGTTTAGTGACGTTTGCGAGGTTGAGGTGATTAACGAATCTAATAGAATAATTGGAGCTTAGATTGGAAAGGAATACAAATATAATAATTAGAGTTGCAGTACTACTGAATTTAGTGCTTTTACCTTTAATAGTGCTATTTCTATGGAATGAGAACTTAAATTCAGATCTTAGAATCAATGCTGGAAAGTTCGGTGTCTTTGGTGATTTTTTTGGTGGAGTAGTCGGTTCTATTTGGACTTTATGTAGCGTCCTTTTATTTTATAACGCTCTGAAGGAACAGCGAAGAGACTTTAAAAATAATAGAATAGCACTGGATAAACAAGTTGAAGCACTAACAATCCAAGCAGAAGAGTTTAGGCTTCAGCGTGAGGAGTTTAAGCAGTCTAGAGAGGTGTTTAAAGAACAATCTAAGACATTGATGGAACAAAGGTTTGATTCTATTTTCTTTTCGATGATAGAGTTGTACAGAAATGTTGTTTCTGATTTAAATAATGAGCATCAAGATGGTGACTATTTTAAGTCAGTAAAATCTAGAGTTGTAAGCCTTTATTTATCTAATGGTTCTCCAGAGAGTAGAGGGCACGAGGCTTATGAGGAGGTGATTTCAACTGAAGATGGTCAACTTCAACTATATTTTAGAGTTTTTTATCGCTTAATAAAGTCCATAGATCAATCAAATCTAAAAGATAGAGATAAATTTGTATATATAAAGATCGTAAGGTCTTTGCTGTCTGAGTCTCAGTTGTTTATTATATACTACAATTCTTTTTCTAATGATGCGGGTGGTCTATATAGAATGGTTTTGAAGTATAACTTACTTAAGCACTTTTCTGACTGTTATAAGTTACACTTTTTAAGCTTTACTAAAGATACACTAGATAGTCAAAACGGCTTAGACGAGCAAGTGCAAGCCCGAGCACTTGCTTGCTTTGGCCAAGAAGTTAAAGAAGCAACGAGAAGTTTTCTTAGTAAGATGCAAATAGAGTTGCTGAACGAATTCGAGGATAGCTATCGTGAGTCATATATTTTCAGCTTAGATGAAGGGGTTTCAATAGCATTTAGTTCCGAATACAGGAATGATTTTGAATTTAAAATCGTCACTAGTGAACGTGATAAGGTTAAGGCTACATTTGGATTGAGCTCTGATTGTTTTATAAATTTTGTCAAACTAGTGCTAAGTGAACTTTTGATATATGGCGTATACTATGAGCCTGATGATGTCGAGATAATGGGGAGTATATTGGAAAATTGTCTTGACTATGAATTTAATGTGTGTGGCTTTAAAAATTTAATTTTTTGTGATGATTTGGTGTAAATTATGAGTGCTTTTCTAAAAGAACAAGAATTTGAAGATATTTTCAAAAAACATATTAAAACTAGTGTTTATTCCATTTCAATTAAAACCCTTTTTAGTGAGCGAAGAAGAAGAAAAATTGACTATAGCCCTTACTATCAAAGGAACTATGTGTGGGACAATAGCAAGGCTACTTTTTTTATCGAAAGCATTCTTCTTGGAACAGATGTTCCTCCTCTAATTTTCTTCAATTCAGGGGCATCGATAGAAGTTATAGATGGAAGGCAAAGATATGAAACTATAAAAAAGTTTAAAGATGGAGAGTTGAAGCTAAATATTAAAGGTCTGACAAAGCTACCTCAATTGCAAGGGCAAGTTTTTAGTAAGTTAGACTCTGAAGTTCAGGGGCTGTTTGATGATGCAAAAATTCGAATCTTTGAGTTTGAAGTACATAATGAACCAAAAATGAGTTCTCTTTTGGAAGATAAAATAAAAAAGGAGATTTTTAGAAGGTATAACTCGGGAATTACACCTTTGAGTAGTGCTGAGATAGATAACGCGACCTATGATGAAGATCATTTGACAAACAAGTTAAGAGAAAAGTTACTATGTAACCCTGATTTGGGTAAGCGTATTTATGAACTTTTTATAAGTAAATCAAAGAAATCTGACGATATATCGGTAATCTTACAGTTTTTGAGAAAGTGCCTTGTTCTTTCATCTTTCCCAATTAAAACATTTGCATCTGGGTCAAACCGCGCAGAAGTGATGGAATTACTATACTCTGTTAAATCTGATAATACTGAAAATCCTGACGAAGTTTGCGATAACTTGTTCTCGATAATTGATAAGGTTGAGAACTTGGTTTCAAAACTCGATAATGATTTTAATAACAGGCTTCTTAATGAATGTATGTTATGGGGGTTATATATTCTTAGAGAGGATGGTTTTGATATTGATGAAGTTTATAGCAAAGTTAATATAAGTAAATTTAAAAAGTTCTTTAGTGATAACTCAAATGATTATTCATATGAAAATAGTCACCACTACAAAGCAATTATAGAGCGTTATTACTCTACTTCTGTTTTTCTTGAAGAGGTTTTTCATCATAGCTTTGATTTATATATAAAGGATGATGATTTCAAAACTAGAGTTAAAGAACTTCGACAAAGTGAAAATGAAGCAAAACTAAAACTAATTGAGTTAGCGTCTTTACGTGTTCAAAAGCCTGAACCTTCGAGAATTCCTGTAGAGGAAATTGTAGAGGAGGTTAACGGGAGTAGATATTTAATTAGGCCATCTTACCAGCGCCCAGAAAGGATTAATCTATTTAAAGCGTCTGCTATTATTGAAAGTATTATATTAGGAATTAGCTTACCGCCACTTTTTGTTTTTAAAAGCAAAAACAATGTCAAAGAAGTTATTGATGGCCAGCAGCGCTTGCTGTCCATAATTGGTTTTATGGGCAAAACTTATATCGATGAAAATGGAAATAAAGTATATCCAAAATTAAATGCATTTAAGTTGTCTCGCCTAAAAATACTTAGGGAGCTAAATGGGTTGAGATTCAATGAGTTGGAGCTGAATGTTCAAGATAAAATATATGACTTTATGTTAAGTGTTATTGAAATAGACTATCATCTTAATAATGATTTTGAGCCAGTTGACCTTTTTATCCGCTTAAATAACAAGCCGTATCCTATTAAAGAAAACTCTTTTGAAATGTGGAATTCATTTGTTGATAAAGATGTGATTGATAAAATCAGAGTTATAACAGATTGTAATATTGATTGGTTTTATATTAAAAAGAGGAATAAAGATAAAACCTCTGACAGAATGCAAAATGAGGAACTAGTGGCGCTTCTTGTTTATAACTTATACAATAAGAAATATAGGCCTGGTCATATCAGCTTGGGCTTCTATTTACGTGACGGAAGGATAAACTGTCGAGTAACAAACAAAAAAGACGTGTCGGTGCTACTTGAGAAGATGATTACAGACTCGTCGCTAAAGCGAGATTTTATTAGCTCGATAGAAGAGGTTAAAAATATTATATCAAGTCTGAAGGGTAAGCTTTCCACATCTGATATGGATTCTATGACTGATTTGTTCGGGAGAGAGAATAACAAGAGGTACCTTGTGGATTTTTATATTCTATTCCAAATACTTCAGAGGTTGGATAAACAACGCCTAGCGGAAATAGAGTTGATTGAATTGAAGAAAAAGTTAAGTGTTGTACAGAAGAAGCTAAAACAACCACCTAAAGGAGAAAATCAACAAAATTACTTTGATGATCTTCTTGATAGTATCAGTGTATAATATTTTTATTTTTTCATATGGTTACATGTATTGGGTAGATTCGCTATCCAACCGCTAATTTCCCCGCCTCATGCCAAATATCATTAGGCATGGGGTGGTGCAATTTCCAGGTGATATCCATAGGTTGGCTGCCTTGGTGCTGAACGTAGCTGACCTCGCCAAAATTGACAAACCCCATGGTTCTGCCGTTTTCGTCTTTGTTTTGTTCGCGAACAAACAAAAATAATCGTTTTCCTGTTTTTTTATGCTGGATATAACTCAGCCCCTTTCCGCGTTCCGGGCGGGCTGTGTTCTGGCTTTGCCAGTGGAAAAGGGTAGGGCTGATGGCGTAATCATTGTATAAAGTTGTGGGTGAGTAAACTTTTTCGCATTTATTTAGAGTAACAAACAAAGTCTCAATATTCAGAGACTTGAATTCTTTCACGCCTTCGCGTGATGATGAGCGTTTTGCAAAGGTGTGCTCTCCCATGGCCGCGAAGATCTGTTCTCGAGTGTATCGGCTATGTAGCTGTAGTGCTTTGTTAGGCAAAGATGTCAGTGGTTGTTCTAAGTGTTCGACACGATTGATCAAAATAGATAATACATCTTTTAGCTCAGCAGTTAGAACGGGATGGTTTAATGCTCTAAGGCTCGCGGCTACGGATTTCGAGTTTGCCTGATTTTGTGGTGCTTCCCAAAAGTTGTAAAACGTTATCATAGCCAAAGCATCTTTTGTTTTGCTATCAAACTGTTTGACTTGTGATACATCGAACTGGTTGTCGCACAAAGCATGCAGAAAGCTCAGATAGGTAAGTGAGTTACACACCAGCAGTTGGGTATTGATTGCACGGTTATAAGCTTTAATGACCAATAGTTCACGCTCAACCAATTGAGGTTGAGTCAGAATGTGCCATCGGCTTATGCCAGATTGTGTGGCCTTATAGGTATCCTCAAGCGTGACACTGGGATTAACCTGTAGAAAATTGGCCAGGGTTAAAGGCAGGTTGGTATCCTGCGCAAAGCGGTTAATTAGGGCTCTTAACCTGTTTAAGTTATTCTCCGCTTTACGAATATTATTGAGAATAACTTCTTTGCTTTGTTTTTGTAGCTCAATGCGACAACCCAGCGGCAAATGTGGAAAACCGTCTTTAATTTCATTGCCGATGGCGGTATTTGTTTTGCCAATCAGGCCCCTGAATTTGGTGGCGAAATCGTATTCTGGCCTGGCATTGCCGACAAAATCGAGCACGGTACAGCACTCTTTTTCATCATTGCTAAGCCGCAGGCCCCGACCTAGTTGTTGTAAGAACAATGTCAGGCTTTCGGTTGGACGTAAGAACAGCAATGTATCAATTTCTGGAATATCGACACCCTCGTTGAAAATGTCTACCACACACAAAATATTGATTTCGCCGCTGCGTAGGGCCTCTTGCATTTTGTGTCTTTCTTGGGTGTTATCGCTGGTTAACACATTTGCGCTGATGCCATTTAAATTGAATTGCTTTGCCATGAAATTGGCATGCGCTTTACTGACACAGAACGCCAGCGCTTTGATGTGATGCACGTTGACGAGAATATCCTGCATACTGGCGATAATTTTTCGCGCTCTTTGGTCGTTATGCGTGTATAGCTGTGTAAGCGCGGCTATATCGTAGCGTCCTTGTTTCCATGGAATAGTCCGTAAGTCAGTCTCATCATCAATAGCAAAGTAATGGAATGGACATAAGTGCCTTTGGTTGATCGCTTCTGGCAATCGTAATTCTGCCGCAATGACCCCATCAAAGTCGTTTAGGATATTTCCGCCATCCTGCCTTTCAGGTGTAGCTGTCAGGCCCAGTAGTATTTGAGGAGTAAAAAGCTCTAAAATATCTCGATAACTACGCGCTGCTATATGGTGTACTTCGTCTATTACCACGTAGTCAAAGTAATCGGCTGTTAGGTTTAGGGAGTCAAGCTGGTTGTTGAGTGTTTGCACTGATGCAAAGAGCTGACGATAATGCTCTGGCTTATGGTTACCAACCCAAAGTTCTCCAAATTGGTTGTCCTTTAAAACGGCTCTAAAAGCGCTTCTGGCTTGTTTTAATATTTCTTCTCGATGTGCAACAAATAGCAATTTGGCACCTGGCTTGTCTTTGATAAATTGCTGGAAGTCGAAAGCGGAAATAAGAGTTTTACCTGTACCGGTTGCAGCGACTACCAGGTTTTTAGTGCGATTGTGGAGTGTTCGTTCAGCACTGAGTTTATCAAGTATGGTGCGTTGATGAGGTTTAGGGGCTAAGTCAAAATAATAGTGGCTGACATCTGAGACCTGATCTTTATCGTTTGATAAAGCTGCTTTGAGTTTCTGCTTACAGGTTTCCTGACCGGTGTATAACTCAAATTCATCTGATTCCCAGTAGGTTTCGAACGTACTGAGCGACTTTTTGATTATATGAGGGATTTCCTGACTCGTGATCTTTAAGTTCCACTCAAGCCCGTTTGATAGTGCGGAGTATGAGAGGTTGGAAGAGCCGATATAGCCTGTATGAAACCCGTTGTTACGCATGAATAAATAAGACTTGGCATGGAGCCTTTCATTGCGTGTGTTATAGCTGATTTTGACTTCGGTGTTTGGTAAACCTGCCAAAAAGTCAATGGCGCGTTGATCTGTAGCCCCCATGTATGAGGTGGTAATGACCTTTAGCTTTTTACCACTTTGAGTAAATTCGCGCAGCACCTCTTTGAATATACGGATCCCTGTCCAACGGATAAACGAAACTAACCAGTATATTGTATCTGAGGACTGTATTTCTCGCTTTAGCTCGCTCTCCAAAGACAAGCCCGCATTAGCACCAGAGAACAACTCGCTTTGAGTAAGCCCGGTTTGAGGAAAGATGGTATCACTATATTGTGCCAGGTCAGCTGCTAAAGGGTTACGTTTATCGAACAAGGCTGTGAGTATTTTACCTTGTGTATTAACTAAGTTCTCTTCGATGCTCTGTGCTTCACTTAGCTGATCTTTAAGCCAAAAAACAAACTTGTTAGCGAGCTGGATCTGTTGTTCCAAACGGTTTTTTTCACCTGCTGGTATGCTGTCGATTGCAAGTTGCATGAGCTTTGACATAAAACGTGATAGCCAAATGGCTGCTTCATCACTTTCTAGCTGACGTTCGCCAACATAAAATCGTTCTCGATCAAGTTGTTGCTCTACTACCTGTGTGATTAGTTGTTCATAGATGCCAAACTGCTGCACGGGCTATCCTTATTGTTTTTATGTGCTTGAAACGTCTTTAGTTTAAATCCTTTGTGAAGATCATTAAAGCATTGAATACAGTTCACCCAAATTTTGGTAACTCCTTATTCACAATTATGAAGCAAAAAATCAATCAGTACATTTTATCTTCAGGCTGGGTAGCAAATTACCCGTCAATGAAACTCTAAAAATAAGCGAAAGGATTAAGAAAAGAAAAAGCTGATTATTGCTGTTGCACTTAGCACGTGTGCGCTTTTTTCTGCGGCCAGAGAAGTGGTGTTACATAACGCGGGTGTTTATGCCAACAGCTCAGTAAAGCTGGATGTATGGGCGACTGCTTACAATGCATATGGCTATTGCCATATCAATGGGTTTGATGATGCGGTTCGTCTTACTACTAAGTGTGGTGAAGACGAGTGTACTTTTGCTCGCTATGCCGGTGGCACTAAGTGGGTTCAAAAAGACAGTGGCTCAAAAAACCGCTGTTGTGAACTAATTGAAACGGTTACTTGCACAGATAATTAAAACAGCCTGTTGGCGGCATTGTCCGCTGACTGGATTTAAGTGATTATTCTAAATTGAGCTTTTGGCTGCGTATGCGGCCTTTTTTTTTATTCTGCTCTTTACCTTCCCTGTTCTGGGAGGTATGTCTTATAAATCCCTCACTCAGATATATCGAGTATTGCGACTCGTTTCGAATACAGGTCGCCTGGCTGACATGAATAGTGTGCCTATACGACCAAAATCTAATGCTGTCAGGCTTTTGCTTGTACCTTTAATGTGGTTACATTGTAATCGTCTGTAATTGCTTTTGCTGTGGATGATGTGCGACTGTAGTGCCTGCCAACGGCGTGGTACCCAATTTAATGTACTGAGGATAAGCAGATTACAGGTCTGGTTTTGCGAATACGGGATTACTACGCACTTATTTTTGGCTGAATGACAGCGATGTCTTTGTGGTTGTGAGTTACACAAAGCTGAGCGTGTATGCTCACCGCTTATGCGATCTACGCCATAGGTATTTTTGACAAATCGGGTGTTTGTTGATTCCGATCTCATGTGAACCATCTGGATATTCAGATGGCCTTTATAGCAATGCCAGGCTCCCTGTGTGGCATTGCTTTTTTTATGTCGTACTTTGTCGTGGTTATACAAGGCTAGCCATCTTTAACGCTGTATAAGTGCATACTTAATGAGCGAACAACCGGTTTTTTTGTATAACAGCTGTTATTTAATGGTTAATGCCTTTACCTTCGCGCTGCTGGGCGGTATAACACACTAAACTCATGCAAAAACAATTTTCTATGTCTATTCAGTTGATTAAAAAAGCTGTAAAAGCCTTTTCGGCAAATAGTGAGCTCCAGCCAGATATTCTTTACATTGAAGGATATTTAATGGGGCTGGGTGTTGCGTTGCAGCCCCCTTTGCCAAGTGAATGGCTTGAGCACTTATTTGGTCACTACACGCTTGAGCACGCTGAGCAATTAGAAGCCGTGATGGATTTTCATACCCTGTGCTTTCGCAGAATAGCGCGAGATGAAAATACCTTACCTAAGCAATGCGTAGTATCTAAAACGGATCCCGAGGATAGTCTGGGCAACAGCAAACCCTTGCCACTGTATTGCATGGGCATGTTGCGTGCGCTTACCTGGATAAATACCGAGCATATTAATGCCGAGCAGCGTCAGCAGTTACAGTGGCTGAAAGAAATTCTACGTGGTTTTACCAGCTATGAGCAGGCCCGACGAGAATTTGATGACGACAGCGGGGATTTTACCAAAGTGCTGTTAAAGCAACGCCGTATGATCCCAACGTATGTTGCCAATACCGCTTACGCCATGCGTTTTGCGGATGATATGGTGGAAGTGTTGGGTGAATATGGTATTACCGATGAAGAAATGCTTGAGCAAGCCCACGAAGTGTTTAACGACATGCTGGAAGAAGTTTTAGATCGCGACGATGAGGATGCCATTGCGGAGTTCGACAGTCTGGTTAAGCGGTTTGAAGAGAACATGATCACCCCTGATTATAGAACAGAAAACATGGGGGTTTTCTGGAAAATGCATGAGACACGGCCCTATATGATGCTGCGTGCTAAGCGCGCACATTTGAACCTGTGTTATGGCAATCCTGATAAAGCGGCTGAAGAGCTTCAGGATCTGCTTAAGCTGAATCCCAATGACAACCAGGGCAACCGGTATTTATTACTGAATTGTTTTATTGTTATGCAGGACTGGGCACAGCTAAGAGATTGTTTGGGTCAGTTTAGCGAGTACTCAACATTTACTCAGGCAGCACACGCTCTGATGTTGTATGCCACAGAGGGAGATACCTCTCAAAGTCGCGAAGCCAAAAAGGCCCTAAAGGATCGTAACAGCCATTTTCAGATGATAGCGACCGGGCAGAAAAAGACGAAGCCTTGTTTTGATACTTACGCACCCGGTAGTGAAGAAGAGGTCGATTATTATCTTGAGGCGGGCGGTAAAAAAGCCTGGCTGAGCGTAGAGGGAAGCTTATTCTGGCTGCGGCAGAAGTAACCGTCTGATGTTCACTCCATTGATTACAGCGCTGGTCCATGTGTTTAAGCCACAGCCAAAGCGTTGGGCAGAGCAGCCTTTTGAGCATGTGGTGGTCACAGAGTTTTATAGTGCTCCTTGTGTAAAACGGCCTTTGGAGACAGGCGATCTCCTACTCACAATGCATGAAGAGGGTATCTTAACCATAGGCCATGTGCAAAAAGCACCGAATCATTGTTTGAGTAAGGCACGTAACTACGATTGGCGTGAAGATCCTATTAATCTGTCTTAGTTATTTTTGATTGGCATGGACAAGGTCCTGAGTGCGAGCACTGTCTAATCACAGAGAACTTCACTGCCCCGTTTATTCGCCAGCTTTCCCTAATTAACAGCTCACTACCATTCCATCGCTTTTGATAACCATCAGCGTATGACAACCTACTCATAATCAGCTGCTGAGCGGTCTGCAAGTGGTTCCCGTGTCGGAGCTCGGGGTGTCGATGGATCTGGTGATGAGATGACATCGGGAGGCGTTATTTTTGGCGTTAACTTGGTGGTAGAGCCATTCTTAGCCCCAGTACCTGATAATCTTAGTATTTGGCTTGAAGGGGGAGATGAGTGAATTTATGCTAGACTCAAATTTGGGTTGAGTTATCGAAAAGGTTCGATTGTTGTATGCGTGAGCGCTGTAAGTCTCTGACTGGTATAGCCATCATTTCATATCTGTTGCTGGTTAGTCATGCTGCATTTTCTACAGAGTTAGTGGTAGGGTTTGGCTTGAGTCGTCCACCCTATGTGGATGAACGCAGTGGCTCAGGTATCAGTGTTGAGCTATTTAAACAGGCAGCAGAGCCTCTGGGCTGGCAATATAAAACGTTATTTGTATCCATTAAGCGGATGCAGCGTTTACTCGAACAGGGTGACATAGATGTTGCAGTTGAAATGTCTCGCGCACAGCCTGGATTGTATTATTCCGTGCCTTTTATTTCTTACAGTAATTATGCTATTCACAGCCGCGATCCAGGATTCACTCTGACTTCAATGCAGGAGCTTGCCAGGCACAGTATTTGCGCGTGGCAAAATGCGTCGGAACACCTTGAACTCACTGAGATTGTGGCTGGCAAAGAGGATTACCTTGAGTATTCAAAGCAACGGGAGCAAGTGATTGAGTGGTTAAATGGCAAATGTGACGTGATCCTGATTGATGATACTTTACTGCGCTGGCATTTGTCTGAACTCAACCAGTCATCTTCGGTGCACATTAATAATCAGTGGGGGAAAGTGTTGTTACCCTTTGAGAATAATCCGCTCTGGTTTTATGTTGCGTTTACAGACAAACAGCTCAGAGACGAGTTTAATACCAGCCTCAAACAACTGGTTCAGACTGGTCGCTATCAGAAAATCAGAGAATACTGGGCGACCACGAAGAAAAACGAATAACACGGACTTAGCAGTCATAACTGCTACGCTATCAACCTTCTATCTTGATACTTCAGTCGCCAAGGAGGCGGACAATGAGAGACTGGAAATCGAACTTGGCACTTTCAGCGCTCGTTTTACTGGCGCTTTATCTTAATCGGGAAATAGTTGTTGAGCGTTTGGGGCTCGAACGGTTCATTGAACCGGATGCCTTAGAGCTGGAGCAACATAATACGGCCAGAGAGCAAAGCGCGAGCACCGCATCAGAGCAGATCGTTGAGCGGGAGGCGGACCATAACATATGTGGTGCGCCAATACAGTATCGTTGTAACAGCGCGTCGCAGGGTAAAGTGAAAATACAAAGTGCTAATGGCATCTATACCTGGCAGGATGATCGGGGTATTACGCACTTCAGTGACAGGCCTGCGAAACAAGGGGCGAGTGAATACCAGTTTAAATCGAACCATGCACTGGACTATTTTGACCTGGAACTGGATTATGGTGTCCTCGGGCAGGCGTTTCGCAACCGTCTGGAAGCCAGGTTAAACGCCGTCTTTCGTACTTATACGGGGATCATTGGCCTTGAAGCAATGCGCAAGGTGAAGCTGCGTATTGTGATTGCCAATAATCGCCGTGCTTATAAAAAAATGTTGGATGTTCTGGGCTCCAGTGCGGCAGGAAATCAGGGGATTTACAAAACCGCCCATAATATTGCCGTAGTTGAATTTCGTAGTGAGTCACAAGCCATGCGCACAGCCATTCATGAAGCGGTTCATGCAATTAATCAGGCTGTGCTTGGCAATACACCTCGCTGGTTTAACGAAGGCACTGCTGAATATTTTGAATATATCGAAACTTCTATGAATCTTAGCCAGTTAAAACCTAATGGAGCCTGGGTACGTAATGATTATTTGGTGGGAGGCTTGCTGCATCCAAATAGTCTGTTTGAAGCTGCTGGTTCATGGCAAGGTAAAGCGCAGAGCGTGATGTACAGAAGTAGCTGGGCATTTGTTTATTATCTGATGAGTTCTCAGCGCGGTCGCTCTCAGCTCAAACATTATATGCGTCTTGAGCAGGAAGACCCATGTGATCTGCTTGGGTTGACTCAGATCCAGTTTATTTTTGAAACCCGTGAAGGTCAGTTTGCTAACAGTTATGCTCAGGTAACGCAGCAAAAGTTAACTGCACATCGTTTTTAGCACTGCAGCTTTAAAGTGCGTATGCGAACAAGGGTCGGGTGGCATCGATTAGGTGTTAATCGGGTATTTGAAGCATGGTGCCGGGGAGGCTGGAGAGGTTCTCAGGAGTCCTTTGCAAGGACTGGATGGTTGAAGTGAGCAGGCAAGCGGGCTCTGAGATTAGCGAGTGACACTTTTGTCCTCTGTATTGTTCACGCCATTCCAAGTTGGGGCATTGTAGCTGGACCTTCGGGTATCACTTTTTGCTGTTTTATTCTACTTGAGCAAAATAAACTGCGTTAGGCATTGAAGGTTGTAACTTTGTTACCTGCCAGGCAGAACGTCAGAGCAACTCACTTCTAATTATTCGGGCGATGGAGGTCAGATCGGTCTGGCGTTGCATGGCCTCACTTTTGCTGATCCCTTTAATTGCCTCATAATCATCCAGAAAAAATGCACTATCGTATTTACTGGAACGACTACATTTGACATAAACCAGCACATAACAATATTGAAATATTTGGTCTAATGAACGAAAAAAGTCGATATCACTGGCGCTAATGTTTGGCTTTACCGTTTCGTTAAGGCGATTGAGATAAACATGCTTGATATATACTGAGCGGCCATTGCGAGAGTACTTGGCAATATCATGAACACCCTGATTAAACACGGTTTTAATTGTTACATCGCTCAATGGGACTAAGTTTGAAGTAAACATATCCGTGCCGGATTTATGAGCAGATGTAGCCCACGACTTAAATTGTTCAAACATGTCTTGGCTCCTTCAAGTTTTATTATTCAATAAGTTATCTGTACAAGCTGCAATTTCCTTTGGCCTTACCTTCATTCAGGTAAGTGCATGCACCTGTTGTTTTCATGTTAAATAATAGCTCAGGTTAATATTAATGTGTTCATTATTTTTAACTTATTTAACGGTAAAATTACTACCCATTTGGGTAGGGAAGCGAAGTGCGTAGTTCAGGTTAGCAAATTGTTTATTTTTTCTTGGCGGATTTCTGGTCAGTTGAGCGACGTTGTCAGGGAGTGAATCTAGCGGTTTTGGTCTGAACTTGTTATCCAGGCGCTCTGAAAAAGCGGCAACGTTTTTATTGTGCTGGAGTTTTGCATACAGGCAAAGAAACGGACTTATCTATGCAAGTTATTGTATATATTATGAATTTCATTATGACCTCCGCGCCTTATGGCACTTTATATGTTGGTGTAACTGCACACCTTAAACAACGAGTTTGGCAGCACAAAAGTAGGGTTGATCAAGGGTACTTCACAGCCAGGTATTAGATCTTCAATCTTGTGTATTTTGAAACTTGCGAGTGTATCTCTTCTGCAATTAGACGTGAAAAGTTGCTCAAACGTTGGCGCTGGAGCTGGAAGGTAGACCTGATAGAAAGAACCAACCGGGACTGGCGAGATTTATACTCATCTATCTAGTTGTAATGAGAAGTGTACTTTTTGGGCGTTTATTTTTGCATGAAGCTGATGCAGCCACTTTCTACTTTATCCTGCTCAGTTTTAGCTGTGTGTTTATAACTCGGGCTCGTTCTAATTTATTGACCGAGCCCTTTTCTCCGTCATCCCGTGCTCGACACGGGATCTACTCACCCACGATATCAATGGTTTGTTTTACACGGTTTGCCTTTAGTTTCGGGATGTTACTTCGGAAGTTGAGTGGTGCTTGAGTAGTTCCCGGCTCGAAGGCCGGAATGACGGCAGGGTTTGGTTTTGTTGAAACATAAAGCAAATGAAATACGTAGGTCGGCGTTGTTTGATTATAAACACCTCAGTGTTGAAGGGGCTGGAGCAAAAAACGCGTATCTCACTTTGTTTGCTATTCATCAAAGCAGTGTGATTTGGAGAATTGTTTCTGTGGTCAAAATTTATCAGTGCCCTAGAATTGGTTTATTCATCAGGTGTTGAATTAATCGCCTTCTTTATGTTCGATTTCAGGATATGAGCAGGCGCAGACAGGAGCAATATGAAAACCAGAGGTCGTCCCGATAAAAACGATGAAGATGGCAGAGCACGTCTGGTGCTGGCTGCCAGGCGCTGTTTTACCACAGCACCTTATTCGCAGGTTACCACGCGTATGCTGGCACAAGAGGCTGGTGTGGATGCGGCGCTGATCCGTTACTACTTCGAAAATAAAGAAGGCCTGTATAAGGCGATGTTTATGGAAGTCACTGGTGAAGTGATTGCCGGTATTGAGCAGGCCATTGACCAGGACAGAGCATTCGATGTGGAAGATGTCTTTCACATCTTTTATGACGTGATTAAACAGTCTCCATCATTTCCAATTTTGATGTTCAAAGAAATCGTGCTGGAGCAGGGAATTTGCCGCGAGTATCTGATAGACACGCTACAAAACAGTCGCAAGCCTTTTTTCTTTAGCATGCTGGCTCAGTTTAAGCAGCAGGGGCTGATAAAAGAAGAGCTGGACGACAGGTTACTCATTTTAAACCTCATGGGTTTGTTGATTTTTCCCTGGTATATGCGTGAAGGCATGGCCAAAGCCATGGGCATAGAGTTTGACGATGAACAACTGGCAAAAATGGCAACCCATAATGCCAACATGTTTAAGTACGGGTGTTTTAAAGAGCGAGAAAAACATGAAGATTAACTGGCAACAAAGGCGCTGGTTGCTGATATTACCAGCTCTGGGCATTTTGATTTTAATCGCCCTGGCATCGGGCAAAAAATCACCTCAAAAACACAGCAATGGCACAGATGCTTTATTGGTTGAGACCGCAGAGGTTAAAAATACCCCAATTGAACCCTATGTGACGGGGTTTGGGCGAGTGCGTCCTAAAGAGCGCTGGCAGGCGCTGTCGGAGGTCAGTGGCCGGGTTATTTATCGACATCCTAAATTGGAGAAGGGCAAGGCGCTTAAAGCCGGCACTGTGTTGCTAAAAATTGACCCGATAGACTATGAGCTTAAGCTGGCACAGGCCCGCTCCGATTTAAATTCAGCCAGGGCCGAATTGTCCCGTACCCAGCTTAATGATGAAAAGCTCGTTTTATCACTGCGTCTGGAAGAGCAGCGCCTGAGCGTGTTACAAAAAGAGCTCAAGCGCAAGCAAGGCCTGCTTAAATCTGGTTCAGTGTCAGTCTCTACGGTTGATGCCGAGCAGGCGAATGTCTGGGCTCAGGAACAAAAAGTGCTTGATGTTCGCAATGCCGTTGATCAGCATCCTGACAACATGGCGGTGGCAGAGGCAAAAGTGAAGCTGGCACAGGCCAGATTGAGTGAGGCAGAGCGAAAACTGGCAAAAACCACCATTATTTTACCTTTTGACGCGCGTATCGCTGAAGAAACGGTGGAAATGCAACAGGTGGTGGCCGAGCGTGAGAGCCTGGTGACAGCACACCGGACTGATCTGATGGAAATTCCCGTCCAGGTTGCACTGAGTGATATGCGTCACTTTGGCCAGTATCTGTCACCTCAGTTAATTGAAGGTGAATTCCCGGATGTACAAACCTGGGACCTGAACGCTGAGGCCAGCTTATACATTGGTAACAAGCAGTTTAGCTGGCAAGGCAAACTCACCAGCGTCGGTGAAAGTATCGACCCACAGGGAAATACGGTCACTCTTATTGTTGATGTTGCGTTTGACTACAAAGCGTTTGAGCCGGGTAAACGACCGCCTTTGATCAGCGATATGTATGTACAGGTAAAAGTAAAAGGTGCTGCGCGACCTTTATTGTCGGTACCATCTGATGCGCTGCACGGTAGCAGGCTTTATCTGCTGGAAAACGGTAAACTGGTGATCCGCCATGTTGAAGTCGCATTTGAATCCAATGGCCGTACTGTGATCCGAAGCGGTGTCAGCGAAGGTGATGTAGTGGTGCTGAGTGATGTGATCCCGGCGGTCCCTGGCCGTGCACTGCGTACTCAAGCACAGGCGGATCAGGAGCAGGCGTTATGATTGCTTATTTTGCCCGCCACCCGACCGCGGCCAATCTGCTGATGCTGGCCATCATTGTGCTTGGGCTGAGTGCGCTTCCCCAGCTAAAACGAGAAACCTTTCCTGAAATTGCGCCCAGCCAGATTCAGGTCAGTGTGCCGTATCCGGGTGCTAACCCGGAAGAGTCTGAACTTGCTTTATGTGTGCCCCTGGAAGAGGCTATGGATGGGCTGAGCGACATAGAACAGATCAGCTGTGAAGCGCGCGAAAGCATGGCCAAAATGGTTGTCGAGATGCAAGAAGGTGGCGACATCACCCGGCTGATGTCAGACGTAAAAACTGAGGTCGATGCCATAGATACTTTTCCGGACAAGGCCGAAAGCCCGGTTATCAAAGAGCTTGGCCGAACTGAATCGCTCATTACCTTAGCCATCAGTGCGGACCTGCCGGCAGCAGAGCTTAAAGACTACGCTGAGTCAGTAAAGCGCAAACTCCAGAGATTGCCCGATATTTCTCTGGTTGAGATCCATGGATTTTCAGATCGTCAGCTGAGAGTTGAATTGTCTTTGTCGCTGTTACGCCAGTACGGACTATCTATAAACGATGTGGTTAGTCATATAGAGCGACAAAACATCAAACTGCCCGCTGGTAATTTAGAGACCAAAGGTAAAACGCTGCAAATTCGCTTTGATCAGCAAGGCGTGACCGCCAAAGAGTTGGGTGAATTGGTGATCGCCAGTACTCAGTCAGGCGGTCAGCTTAAGCTTAAAGACCTGGGGCAAGTTATAGAGCGCTTTGAACTGGACGAGGCGAAAGTTGAGTTCAATGGCAAACCCGCAGCGTTGCTTAAAATCAAGAAAACCAAAGCGCAGGATGCACTCGATTTGGTGGAGCAGGTTTATCAGTTTGTTGAACGGGAACGACAGCAAATTCCGGCTGGGATCGAAATGGCACTGACCTCAGATCAGGCCAAAATTGTCTCGGACCGGTTAGCCATGCTCAGTACCAATTCATGGCAGGGCTTTTTACTGGTGTTTGCCGTGATGTGGCTGTTCTTTACCTGGCGCTATTCATTCTGGGTGTCGATGGGGCTGCCTATTTCTTTTCTCGGCGCATTTTGGTTGATGACAGTGCTCGGGGTCAGCATCAATATGATCTCTATGGTTGGTATGTTGATGGCCATCGGAATACTGATGGATGATGCGATCGTGATTGCTGAAAGCATTGCCAGTCATGTAGAACGAGGCGAAGACATTGATGAGGGCGTTATTAAAGGCGTTAAGCAGGTCGCGCCCGGCGTATTGTCTTCCTTTTTAACCACGGCTTCCGTATTCGTCGGGCTGGCATTTATTGCGGGTGATATTGGCCAGATCATGAAAGTGTTTCCACAGATGTTGCTGGCGGTATTGGTTGTGAGCCTGGTTGAGGCTTTCCTTATTCTGCCTAATCACTTGTTGCATTCTTTACACAACAAGCAGGATGAAACGGCATCAGGATTCAAAATGCGCTTCAATCAACGCTTTGAGCGTTTTCGCACTGAGGTGCTGGTGGAATGGGTTGAGCGTGCCGTAACTTATCGCTATGCCGCGGTCGGTGCGGTGCTGGCTGTGTTTTTTCTGAGCATTTCATTGATGGCGGGTGGGTTTTTGAAGTTTAAGGCATTTCCTGAGTTGGAGGGAGACATTCTTGAAATGCGACTGCTGATGCCCCAGGGCACGCCACTGTATGAAACGGAGCTGCTGGTTACCCGTGCAGTGAATGAGCTGAACGATTTAAACCAGGAGTATACACCTGCGCAGCCACACCAGCAGGCGTTGGTCCAAAACGTCATTGTTGAGTACAACAGTAACCAGGATGCCGGTGAAGAGGGAACACATGTTGCTACCGTGCGTGCTGATTTGCTTACGGCCGAAACCCGAAGTACCAGCCTGCTTGAGTTACAGGACCGCTGGCGCGATGCGGTTGGCGAGATCCCCGGCGCGTTGGCACTGGCATTTAAGCAGCCAGCTGTGGGCCCAGCCGGGCGCGCGATAGAAATCCGATTATATGGTGATGATCTTGCTATGTTATCGAGCGCGTCATTTGCTATTGTGCAGGCACTGGCCGAATATGACGGTGTGCAGAACCTGATGGATGACCTGCGTCCGGGCAAAGAAGAGTGGATGGTACGCCTTTTGCCCGGAGCAATGTCGCTGGGCGTGGACGGCGCAACCATAGCTAATCAGCTCAGAACCGCTTTTTTTGGTCAAAAAGCCGATGAGTTTCAGCGCGGCGATGAAACCATCGAGCTGGACGTACGACTCAGAAAAGAAGATAAATCGTCCTGGTGGCAGTTACAGAATTACCCCATCACCCTCGCTGACGGCAGACAACTGCCATTATCGGCCGTCGCGGAGCTTATTCCGGCGCGAGGCTATGCCCGCATTAATCGGGTAGATGGTCAGCGGTCAGTCACCATTATTGGTGATGTGGATGCTGCGATTGCCAATACCGGAGAGATCATTGCGGCAGTCGACAAAGCTGTGGTTGCCCCTTTACTGATTGAATATCCCTCATTATCTGTGAGTTACGAAGGCGAAGTGAAAGAGGGTGGCAGCACAGGGTCGTCAATTGGTAAAAAGTTTCTGATGGGGCTGGTGGGGGTTTTTATTATTCTGAGTTTTCAGTTCAGAAGTTATATGGAGCCTGTGATGGTTATGCTGGCGATCCCCCTGGCGCTGATCGGGGCACTCTGGGGACATGTATTGCTGGGATATGACTTTACCATTCCAAGTATGATGGGGTTTGTCTCGTTGGCCGGTATTGTGGTGAATGACTCCATCTTGCTGGTGACTTATATCAAGGAACATCAAAAGCAGGGGCTGGATGCGCATCAGGCTGCGGTGCAGGCGGCGAGGGAACGTTTTCGGGCGGTGTTTATTACCACAGCGACGACCGTTGCGGGTATGTTACCATTGCTGCTTGAAACCAGCTTGCAGGCTCAGATCTTACAGCCTCTGGTGGTGAGTTTGCTGTTTGGTATTGCAGCGTCGTCTTTTCTGGTGTTGTTTATCTTACCGTGTCTGTATGTGATCCTCGAAGACAGAGGTCTGGCGGCACAACATCACCTGACTGAGTCACAGGCTAAGGCTTAGGCTCACCAGACGCCCCCGAAATGATGATTTTGGGGCGTCTGGCAGTAGAGTTTCCTCATGTGGCTGATAGACAGAACCTGTCAGCCATCTTTTCATTTCGGATCTTTAATACAGGTAACTCTCTTCCTCCGCCATTCAGTGCGCTATACGGGATCGTATGCCAGTGTGAAAAGCAGCCCCTATTTCGGCATGGTGCTGGTTAAGTATTGCCCTCTTTCAAAAGTTTATATCAAAGTATTGACCTAAAGTTATGTTGAGGTTTTATTCTCGGTTTTCTTTCAGCGCGATATCGCGTTGTGACGACCAAAAAGGAGAGAACATGAATTTAAATCAGGTAACGATGAGCGTCCATAATATGCAGCAGGCCGTCGAGTTTTATCTTAAACTGGGCTTTACCCAAATAGTCGATACGCCCCACTATGCTCGTTTTGTTTGCCCCGAAGGAGAGGCGACTTTCTCACTGTCTCTGTGTGAGGACGATATTCTTCACAATACTACGATTTATTTTGAGCACGAAGCGCTTGAGGATTGGATTGCGATGATAGAATCCCGCGGCATCAGTTTATTACAAGCACCAACCGACGAGCCTTACCTATGGCGTGAAGCCATAGTGGCTGATCCGTCCGGTAACAAAATCAAATTATACTGGGCTGGTGAGAATCGACTTAACCCGCCCTGGCGGGTTGAAAAGCGTTATGTGGGTGAGTAACACAAGTCGCCGTGTCTTGCTTGTGTAAAAGCAAAAAATGTTTTTTACTGGCGGTTCAATATCGCCGTAAACAGGAAGAACAACAATGATAGATTTCAGGTCCGATACCGTTACCAAACCGTGTAAATCCATGCTTCAGGCTATGGTTGAGGCAGAAGTAGGCGATGATGTTTACGGGGATGACCCTACGGTTAACTATTTGGAACAGTTTGCGGCGCAGCGTCATGGGTTTGAGGCGGCGGTGTTTGTCAGCTCAGGCACTCAGGCTAATTTACTGGCGATACTGGCGCATTGTGAGCGCGGAGATGAGTATTTATGCGGGCAAAGCGCACATAACTATCGGTATGAAGCTGGTGGCGCGGCAGTGCTGGGCTCGGTTCAGCCGCAGCCTGTGGAGAATGAACCCGACGGCAGCCTGGATTTGCAAAAGCTGGCCACTTATATCAAGCCCGATGACTTTCACTTTGCCCGCACCAGGCTGTTGAGCCTGGAAAATACCATTGGCGGCAAGGTGCTAAGTTTGGACTATTTAGCTCAGGCTCGTGAATTTTGCGATCAGCACAGTTTGCAGCTACATCTTGATGGTGCCCGGGTCTATAACGCGGCAGTCGCACTGGAAGTCGATATTCGGGCTATTGCAGCGCATTTTGATTCTATGACAATTTGCTTGTCTAAAGGTTTGGGCGCGCCCATTGGTTCTTTGCTTTTGGGCAGCAAGGCACTGATTAACAAGGCAAGACGGCTGAGAAAAATGCTCGGTGGCGGCATGCGTCAGGCAGGGATTCTGGCGGCTGCTGGCCAGTATGCACTGGAAAACAACGTCGAGCGCTTGCGTGAAGATCATGACAATGCGCGCTATCTTGCACAGCGTCTTAATGAAGTGAACGGATTTGATGCGTCTGCTTACCCGGTTCAAACTAACCTGGTGTATGTGGATGTTGGCAGAGAGGTTGATATTCAGCTGATGGCCAAGAACTTGCTCGAACAGGGGATCCAGATCACACCTGGCTATCAGGGAATGAGACTGGTCACTCACCTGGGGGTCAGCCGCTCAGATATCGATACGCTGATAAACGCGCTTAAAGCACAGTAATTATTAATATAATTAATATATTTGTTTCAATTTGTTGACATACTCAGGTTTGCTGTGTTCATAATTGAGTTTTCTCTATATAAGGAACATTGTAATGAAACTGAAATTAAGCAAAAGAAAACTCAAAGGCCTGACGGCAGATACCAAGGCGTTACCAGGAGCAATGACGCCGAAGGTTGCCGGCGGCTGGTGGTATACGCAAAATGCGATTCAGTGCTTACCCGAGCTAACCGATGTGCAAAAGGGCTGTCCGACTTACGATTTCTAACGGCCTGAGTGACTTCGACATTCGGAAAATCAGCAAAGCCAGGTTTTATTCTGGCTTTGCTATAAGGCCAGCTTACGCCTTATTTTGAGAGCGAGAGTCCTTCAAATAAGTACAGGCGATTACCATCCACTTGTGTTTTGCCAGCATCCAGGTATTTCTGCTCAAGCATGCCATTAGTGGACCAGGTGGCAAAGTCGTCATCGTTCAGTACACCCAGTCTGGAGTTATCAATTAACCACATACCTTCAAGCTTATCGTGTGGATAGCTAACCTGTTCAACCAGATCGAGCACCAGAGATTTGCTCACAGGCACAATCCCTGCGTCGTTTAAAGCTTCCCAGCCTTGTTCCAGGACGACCTCTTCCAGGGTCTTGCCGTTCATCACTAACCCGAGCTGTTCATCCTGCATCATCTGTGGTGAGGAGACGATTTCTTCCAGATTAGTGGCATCGTTCAGGTTGATTTTATAAATGCGCTTCATCGCGTCTGGCGTCGTGTTATAAAATGCACCATCGCGTTCAATGACCAGAAACTCTGACGCTGACAGGGCGACGATCCCTGAATTTGAGTTCTGATTTCTTTCCTGCTTATATAAGTATTGTCCTACCGCTTTGGTTTCCAAATTAATCGTCACAATACGAACAATATCCAGGTCTTTCACGGCTTTTGACGGGTTATATAAAGTCGATTGCATCATACCGATCAGGTTTTTTTCGTCCGGTGTAATGGCCAGGCCTTCCATGCCCCGGTTTGCACGTCGATTAGCAAACTCAGCAGGCAAGTGCAGTGTTACACGGTCATCTTCTGCGAATGCATTGATACGGGATAGTTCAACACCGTTGGCATCGTAATGAACGATATGTGGGCCATATTCATCACTGATCCAGAAACTGCCATCCTTTAGGGCAACAAGACCTTCGCCATCCAGCCCATAGTCGTCAAGTTTGAGCGGGTTATTCTGTGCATCATAAGGTTGTGTGTTATCAACCAAAATGGGTGCGCCGTCTGCATCGTAAGGGGTTTCACCCGTCCCGCCGAGATCTGAACTGTTTGGCAGGCCAGTGATTGGCGTGCCATCGGGACGTTTGAGCAAGATCTCTTTTAGTTTAATTATCTGGCCATTATTTTGTAGCTCAAATAAGCCGATACGGGGCGTGTAGTCTGGGGTCGGAAACTTTTTACCTTTGCCGTAGTCACCTGTGTAGGTGGCATTGGGGCCACGATCGGTCAGTGCATAGAATTGGGTATTATTGGTGGGGTGAGCAACCATGTCTGAACCATATCCACCGTTGCGTACTTCAAAGGTACTGCCTGCAATATCACCATTTTGCAGGTCGCTGCGCATTGCTGTATAAGGCAGTGGCGACCCCAGATTTGTCATCGGGGAGGGTTGGCATACATAGTTGGTTTGGCTGATCTCAGACTCGCTCAGCGCGCCATCACTATCCTTATCGATACCTGATTGCAGCGCAACGCCACCAAAATAGCAGTGTTCATTGCCCATCGTTAAGCTTGCCTGGTTCACCAGGCTGATCAGCCCGTCAGCACCATCTGAGCCTTTGTCGCCTGTTTGCCCGGCGTTGCCGTTTAGACCATCTGTGCCATTGGTTCCTGCCTGGCCGTCTTTCCCGTCATCGCCATCACAGGCTGTCAGAGCGAATACCACAGATAATGCCAGCAGACTTTTTGTACCACATTTCATTGTTTGATCCTTTCTAATTATTGTGGCCAGAGCACGCAAAGGAAGGGCAGCGGGTTCTGGCTGATTAAGCATGAAAACTGCGAGGACTAATCTAAACGGGTACAATAACGAAATGATGACACCGTCTGTTGGTTGCTGTCGTCTGCCTGAATAGGCTATTTAAGGTAATAAAAAAGCTGCAATTTATCCGCTATTTGTGAGAGTCTGAGGTAACAAGTATGAGAATAACAGGACAGACAAAATGAAGACAATCGGCCTGATAGGTGGCATGAGTTGGGAGTCAACTGTGAGCTATTACTCCTTATTGAATGAAGGAGTCAAAGCTCAGCTGGGAGGATTGCACTCTGCGAAAATCGTTTTGGTTAGTGTTGATTTTGCTGAGGTTGAAGCGCAGCAGCACAGAGGGGATTGGCAAGCTGCTGCCGACTTGCTGGCAACTGCAGCGCAATCTGTTGAAGCGGCGGGCGCGGAGTTTGTGCTGATCTGCACTAATACCATGCATAAAGTGGCAGACGAAGTACAACAGGCCATCAGTATTCCACTTTTGCACATTGCGGATGCGACTGGTCGGGTGCTGGTGCGGGATAAGGTTAAAAAAGTGGGGTTGCTCGGGACTCGATTTACGATGCAGGAAGCCTTTTACCGAACCCGTCTGGAGGAAAAGTTTGGCCTTGAAGTGTGTGTACCCAACGAGCCTGATCAGCAAAAGGTACATGATGTGATTTATCAGGAGTTATGCCTGGGTAAAGTACTGGATAAATCTCGTGAAGATTATTTACGGATCATTGCTTCATTGAAGGCGTCAGGGGCCGAGGCGGTGATACTGGGGTGCACCGAAATAACTTTACTCATTCGTGACTCAGATACGGACATACCGGTTTATGATACGACTCGCATCCATGTACAGTCCGCTTTGGAAGCGTCGTTAGAATAACGCTGGGAGCCATGTCGCGTAACTAAGCGTAATTGCTATTTTTACCATATTGAGCCAAGCTAACTTGTTGGTTATTAATATAGAAAGAGTTTGGTTATGCTATCAATAGAAAAGGAAAAGCTGAGCTTTTACGAGCAAAATGGGTTTGTGCGCTTTGAACAGGCATTGTCGCAAGATTTGTTAGCGCGTCTGAGAGATTTATCGGTCAGGTTGGAAGATTCGGCAAAGGCTGACCTGGCAAAAGGCGCGCTGCGCAATCAGTATTTTTTATCAACGGAGTCGGACGAACCTAAGCTGTTTCGCTACAATGATCTGCTGTTTGACGACCCTGAACTGGTACTGGAACTGCTTGCCAGCCCAACAATGATGGCCATCTGCGAAAAGATGGTGGGGTTAGGCTGTGTGCCTATGCAGCTTGATTTGGTTTACAAGTATCCGCATCCACATCCCCATATTGCCTGGCATCATGGCGCGCCACACCCGCGTAACTACCCTTATTTAAATGTAGGTGTGTATCTGGACGATGCCGATCTGGATGATGGCTGCTTAAGATATGTGCCTGATACTCAGCATAAGGTGTTAGATATTTATGAGTTGTCCAGTCAGCACGGCTGGGATATTCCGGGTGTTGTGCAGCAACCAGCCAAAGCGGGTGATATTTTGGTGCAGGATATGATGATATTGCACAGCTCTGAGCCAAAAAGAAGTGAAGGCCCGCGTCGCACAATTTACATTGAACTGCGGCCGGTTGATGGCATAGCCGAAAGTGCTATGCAAACAGCGCAATGGGCCGAACTCAGAAAACAATGGATGGCCCATGTGATCAAGGCGGCAGATCCTCAGGACGTGCCCGCAGGCTGGCTGGAATACTATGGTGAACCAGAGTATGACTTGTCAACTTTGGTCACTATGATTGAAGAGAAGCGCGAATCACCTATCCCCGCTGTCTGGTCGCATCGAAATGTTGAACACCCGGATTACCCCACACCGGCAGATTTACGCTAACACAACGCACTCGAAACTGACCACTGAGTAAGGTGGAAAGGGAACTATGTTTCCCTTTTCTTACTTTGCTGTTGCCTTTTTAGCTAACCCCAGCTGAACTTTGTTACCTCCGGCACCATGGTGTTTAGCCAGTTCATAAATGTTAAGCACTTGGTTCTTGTAAGACCGTTTTCTGTTGAATTTATATACTAATCAAACCGGGGTTGCTCATTTAACATTCTAGATTACTTAATTTTTATGAATTTTTTATGCTTTTATTAAAGATTTCATATTTCAATTATGTGACAATGCTGATGCAAAATTAGTTAAGGAGTAATTATGAAGTTAAAACATCTTGCCTGTGTTGTTGCAGTGGCAGCAAATACTCAAGTCAGCGCATTTACCCAGTTAGGCGGCAGCGGCGTTATGCCCATTGGTCACGAGTGGCTCACCAGAACCTCCGCCCTTGAGCTGTTGTCACAAGACACTAAGGTAGAAGATGCGAATGATCCCCGCCTGAGCTGGGGTCAGGGCCTCGCGAAATCAACGGAACTGAATATTGCTCAAACGGAAGTGGCTAAGATTCTCGCTAACCGTCGTAATGACAACACCTACTACTCTGAATATGATGCAATTTTCGCGGCCATTGTCGGTGAGCGCTGGGTTGATATCGCCGGTTTTAACGTCACCAATGCCAGCATAGATCCGACCGGCCCAAATTGTTTTAACGCCGTGGCTCAGGAGCCTGCCGACTTACAGCAGGATCACTTTATGCGTCGTTATGATGATGTAGGGGGCGCAGGTGGTGTGGATGCGGCTAAGCGCGGACAGGCACGTTTTATTGATCACTTTGTTAATGCTGCCATGGCGCAAAGTAAGCAGATCAAGGTGTGGGATGGTGGCGGTTACGCCAGTGCTGTCACCGTAGACCATAACTATTTCCTGTTTGGCCGTGCCGTGCATCTGTTCCAGGACTCATTCAGTCCGGAGCACACCGTACGCCTGCCTGAGGATAACTATGAAACAGTCTGGCAGGTAAAGGCTTATTTATGTTCTGAAGGTGCTGAGCAGCATACCCACGCAACGGGCGATGCAATTAGCTATGAAAGTGGCGATGTGATCTGGCATCCGGGCACACGCACAGATGGCAGCTGGGAGGGTTACCGTCCCAGCAACATGAAACCGGTTGCACTGGTGGCGCTGGAAGCGAGTAAAGATCTGTGGGCTGCGTTTATTCGCACTATGGCAACTCCGGTTGAGCAAAGAGAAAGCTATGCACGAGCACAGGCACAAATGCTGGTTAACGCCTGGCTATCTTTCGATGAAACGGCCATGCGTCAATGGTATGACGATGAAAGCCGCCGTGATCACACGTATGTGTTGGCACCTGGTGAATCTGGCAAGGGCAAGAGTCTGGAGCAATGTATGGCCGAGCTGAATGTTGGCACGGTTAGTCAGCTAGAGCGTGTTGCTCAGTTAGACGAAGAGCGTCGTCAGTGTCTATATAATGTTGAAGCCGTCGAAGGTTACGAAGACCTAAACGATCCACTGATGGATATGCCGTATAACTGGAAATGGAAGTCACCATTTTGGAAAACTGCTCCTGATGGCTGGACAGCGCCAGATTTACCAGCAGATGCTGGCCAGGCGATGATCCTGAAAAGCGCCGAAACTGGGCTTGCTGTATCGAGTGAGTCAGGGTTAGAAAATAACGCAAGACTAAAAGCCAGTGGTGCACAACCTTTGGCATTTGTGGGTGTAACAGGTAAAGATCAGCAAGTGTATTTTCGAAGTCGATACAATGCTGAATTGTTCCTCAGCTACAGCGCTTCTTTCAGTGGTTACGTAAAATTGTGGGATTCTGCCGAGGATTCTGGGTTCTCGTTGATAGATCAGGGCGGTGTATGGAATCTCAAGAACACGCGCTGGGATCAGTACGTCTGGCTCGACACCAGCTCACAACAGTTACACCTGAATCGTTATGGCAAAGCGAATAATAATAACGCGAAATGGACGATTGAATACCAATAACGTCTGAGTGTGAGTGCCTGAAGGCCAGGCACTCTGACAGACGTTGATAACACCAAAGGTAGCTGGGTCGCGAGTCCTTTTGGCTTTCCCGTATTCAGCAACCTGCTTGCCTCTCGTTAAGGCTCAGCTTTTTCATTGATTGACATGGCAGCTTGTGCGCAAATATCGTCAATGATGTTATCCGTATAAATGATATTTGGGTAGAGCTTAGGGGTTGTATGTTGGGCTATGAGCGATGGCAGCTGTGCATTGGCTTTATTAGCGGCGCTGCGGATTGACTCTGCGTCACCGGAGAGCAGGCAGGCAACAACTTCTTCAGCGCCCTGTGTCAGCGTCCATGACAGTAAAAAGTACCCTGACTGGCTTCTGACAGATTCCATTTTGGCAAATTGATCGTTTACCATTTTGGTAAAATCACTGGTATCGGCATATTCGTTGTATACCTTGAAGTTCGCATAAGGATAGAAGCCTTTCCCCAGATAAGTTCCGAGGTCGACGTTATCTGGTTCAACGATCACGATGACTTTGGCTTTGCCATCTCCAATCATGCTATTTAATGTAGACTGACAGAAATTTTCATCCGGGCTGGTGATGTAAAGTGCCTGGAGTTGTGCCAACGCCTCAAATAAGCCATTCCACTGAGATTGCGTAAATGAAGGATAATTTTCATTACCACTGTCGGTGTCCATATCGTGAGACAGGTTTAAAATAACTAGCTCTGCATGTTGTTCCGTAAACGCGTTTATCTCGTTAACAATGTTCTCAATCGATTGCCCTCTGGATCCTTGCATTGAGTCACCATACAGGGGAATTGATATTTTTGAATAATGCCCGGTGTAATAGTCACCACTGCCAATGATAGGGCGAATGTCGAAGTATCTGGCACCAAGTGCCAATTGTTGACCCACGTTATAAGTTTGCGTCTGGGTATTACATTGATTAGAGCCAACTGTGCCATCCTGGATCAGGCTCATTCCAGAGTCATGTGAACCAGTAATACAAATGTCGACAAGCTTGCGATTGCCAATCAAGGGGAGGCTATTTTGCATCCAGTCGGACGCATTAAAATCGTTCATTGCATTTATTCCTTTATCTTTGCGTATTTATTGTATACGCATTTAAAATTAAGGTTGAACCACACCTTAGAGAGGTGGTGCTGTAGAAAATATGCAAGCAAAACCTCACTAACTAACTTGAGTGTGGTAATTTAATTTGGTGGATATGTTTATGTCTAAACCCTCCTTTGTATTTAGTTTGTTTTCTTGTTCCTAATTTTGCATTTGTCTCTGTATGAATACTTGTTCGCAGTATCAAGCTAAATCTAATCAACTTTAGGAGAAAATCCGGTGTTTTCCATTACACCTTATTACACCTGGTTTTACTTGAATGAGAACGTGCTTTTTTAACAAGTTGTGGAATGTTTTTTGTTTGTGGTCGTTGGTTGTTAAGTTATTGATAATAAATTGACTTCTCTCTTTTCTTGAGTGTTGGTGAAATATTTTTTAAGTTTTCTTTAATGTTTTTTGTTTTTTAACTGGCGAGTGTTAAATGAGAAGCTATATTAATTAACGCTAGGTTATTAACTAGCACCACTAAATCTAAGTTTAAATAAAGTTAATAAGGAATGTAATCATGAAAAAAGTAATCGAACTTCAGAAAATCAATGCAGATGCAGGTACTTGTCACCCTTCACAAATCAGTGTTTGGTAAGTTCTGCTATTAGATAAAAGCCAACCAAGTCTGAGCGCAGTTTCTAATGTATTACTTTGCTTTATAAGCTGCGTTTAATATTGGTTGCTTTGCTCTATTATGTACAGCAAGGCTTCTGAAGAAGCTTTGTTGTACGTCTGGTGTGGTTTGGTTTTTTAATTCCATAGCCATGGTATTTATTTTTATCGATTTTTTATTTAAGGAAGAATATGGGTGATGCAATAGATAAGCGGATATCTGTAAGCGACCTGCCGCACTTTTTATTTGGTCAATCAAAGTTCTTTACTAAGGTGCAGTCTTATGAAGTCAAAGATAAAAGTTACCTTAGTATCGCTGAAGGAATATTAGGAGATAGCTGGGAAATCAGGCGAAGAGAGGCCTGGTATGTTGCTAAACCTCATTCAGTTGAACTACCCAGGCACGGATTTAAGATCCATATTTCATTGATATCCAGCCTTACCCCAGAGGCACTCGAGAATATTCTTCCTGTTCTGGCCGAGTTTGGCGTGGCATTTAAATTTTTGGTTGATGCCCATGTCCAGGATTTCTTTAATTCACAAGCTTGTAATAAGGTGTCATCCGGTAAGTTTTTAACTGCCTATCCAGCCAGTCAAGTTGAGTTTGAAGCCGTTATAGAGGCGCTTTTCACTGTGACGGAAGCGTACTATGGACCTTATATCTTAAGCGATCGTGCCTATAAAGAGAGCCGCTGTGTGTTCTATCGCTATGGCACCTTTACTGGTAATAAAGAATGCGATGTGACTGGTGCTTCGAAACCTGTTGTCATTAATGAGTTGACAGGAGAGACTGATCTTCGTTTACCTTATTTCCGTCTGCCCGAAGGGATAACGGATCCATTTCCTTGTCCTGATGATGAATCAGAATCTGAGTTGCTTAATCAACGCTATGAAGTCGTCGATGCGTTAGCGAGTCACTCCAGCAAAGGTGGGGTATATCTTGCCAGGGACAAAAAGTCTGGTTTGACAGTCGTTATAAAAGAGGCGCGTCCTCATATTAATCGCAGCCTATTAAATGAGCACGACGCAATTTCCGGCTTGAACCACGAAGCCCATATTTTGCGACGACTTGAACACACAGGTGTGACGCCTAAAGTCGTCGAGGTGTTCAAAGAGTGGCAGCATCAGTTTTTAGTGCTGGAACATATCCCCTTTGAAACCCTCAATTATAGAGATTGGGAAAATCACAACATTTTGATAAATGATCAAGGTGAGCAGGCGCTACAGCTCTGCCAGCGCTATTTCTTATTATTAGCTAATATTATCAAAGCGGTTGAGCTGGTTCACCAGACAGGCGTTATCATTGGTGATATTGCGCCGCAAAATATCCTGATACACCCAGAGACGTTAGAGGTTAAGTTGATTGACCTGGAGGGGGCATATGATCAACTTAACGAACAATTTTACGCCAGGATAACCAGTCGTGGTTTTTCCGAATACGATAAAAACAAACGCAGAAAACCCACCGTGGATGAGGACTGGCAAGCTGTGAGTGCATTGTGTGTTCATTTGTTGCATCCGGTGTGTCCACTTTTTGCCTTAAACCCGGCGATCAAGAACACATATTTAAGCGCGTTGGTTAAAAGCCATGGTTTACCTGAGTGCATGTCAGAGGTTGCTATGCTGCTACAGGCTGCGCAAGTTGACAAAGTGAAACAAGTGATACCCACTGCGTTGGGGCAATTAACGGTGCCAGCCGCTCAGACAGGCTTATTTGAACGAAAAAGTCTGAATCTGGATGAGGGCGAGTGTAAGCAATTATTGAAAAAGATGGCCGATGGCCTGGCCCATTTTATAGATAACCCAGTTGGAGAAAGCACTTTTCCTGTCGACTATCGGGCCTTGAACAGCCACCCCTATAGCGTATCTTATGGCCAGTTTGGGATTTTTTACTATCTCAGAAAGTACACAAATATCGTAGCCGAACCTTTAATGCAAAAAGCCATTGTTGAGCTCATGGCTCTGAATATGGCAAACATGCCTCGGGGCTTATACTCGGGTCTGTCTGGCATTGCCTGGGTGATGTATGAGTGCGGGTATCAGTCAGATGCGACCTTTTTAATGAAGCAGGTACTGAAAAACGACCTGCGTCATGATGCCTGTGATTTGTTTTACGGTGCGGCTGGTTGGGGATTAGCGTGCTTACAATTTTACAGCAAAACTCAACAGCCCGAGTTTTTGCAGGGTGCAAAAGAGGCTGCAGAGATAATCACCAATCAGCTAAACGAGCATCAGGGCACCTTGTATTACAAAAATCTGGACGGTCAGCCATATTCCGGTCTGCTCCATGGTAATGCCGGTATAGCACTGTTCTTTTTACGCTTGTACCAGGTTACGCAAAATCAGGAAGACTTACGCCTCGCTACACGTTGTCTGCAGTTTGAAATTGACAGAGGAGAGCGAATTAATAACGAACTGGTCTGGCGCAAAAACTACAATGAAAAAACCACTTATCCATACTTGCAGTTTGGCTCGGTTGGTGTGGGTTGTGTGTTGTTACGTTTTTACAGTGTAACTCGGGAGGTAAAATACCTCGCGCTTGCACAAGAGATTGCACAGGCAACCCAAGGCAAGTTTTGTATCTATCCAGGCGCTTTTGTTGGCATGAGCGGCATAGGTACATTCTTTCTGGATTTATATCGGGTAACCAAAGATGCGCAGTATCTCAGGGAGGCGAACTCAATTGCTTACAGAGTGAGTTTGTATCAGTGTGCAGCAGGAGAAGGGGTTGCGTTCCCGGGTGATAAACTGGCCGGACTCACCACAGATTATGCAACCGGAACGGTTGGCGTCGGCTTTTTCTTGTCTCGTTTACTGAATGATGGACAAGGAAGAGAGCTATTTCTTGACCCCGACTTTTCAGGTCTGGAGACCTGCGAACAGGCAGCAAAAGCGCAACTGGACTCGATGGAATGATGCTTAATAATTTTATTAATGTCAGTCAGCAGGGTGGCTCGTCAGAGTTTGAACATATGGTGAGTGCATTGGATAGTGCATTTGATTTTACGCATACTGAAGCGTCTCAGGACTTTACCGGAGGGGCATTTGTCCAACTGTATGACTTGACAAAGGGCTTTTATCAAACGCATTTTCAGCATATTTATCAGCACTATGTCCCATTGTACTTTTCTCTTTGGAAACTGAGAGTCAAAGATACGATAGGGCTGGAGAATATGCATCAGGATGGTGGTATTCATTACTTCGCGAGCAATGGGTATCAATCGAGAATGATCACGCTCTGGACTGCACTGCACAAAGATCCTATGCCGAGTTTATCAGCAAGTGATTTGGGTTTATTTGTGGTTGATAGTGAAAACCCGAGCCACTTTACACTCTATGAGCGACTGGCACAGACTAACACGCATTATTATCGCAGTGCTCCCGGTCTGTTGCGGGATATCAGGCAGATTGGCAATTCATCGGTTTGTTATGATGAACACACACTTGAGCGGCAAGTGTACGATTATGTGAATGGGACAACAATACAGTTTAATAGTCATCTGTTGCATGGGACGAATAGCATTGCTGAGCAGGCACATCTAAGTCGCAAAGAATATGACTGTTTCAGAGCCGCTTTGACCAGTGTCTGGATCCATCGGGATGATTTTAATCATGCGATTTTGAATATGCATCTGGAGGACTATGCGCAATTATACCTTGCCGGAATTGAGCCACAGGGCTGGGCTAAAATTAAGTGTCAACAGGCGCACTTATGCAACAAGGAGATTGGACGCATAGAGACGATTACTCAGTTGGCTCGTCATCATCTGAGTAACCCGGCTTCCCTGGAGGCTGGCTTATGATCCCGCTGAGCGTTGATATCTCCGATGCATCTCACTTTCATGAAAACACCACTTTAACTGGCTTATCTTGCTCATATGATGGTCGTTACTTTTTGCTGAGTTCAGATCAATCTGGTTGTGCGAATGTATATCGGGTCGCCACTGAGGCCAACAGAATTGAGCAACTAACCCACTTCGCGACTCAACCGACGTTTGCCATTAGTTATTTCCCCAGGGACAGCCGATTTTTATACCGCCAGGATCAGTGTGGAGATGAACTTGATCATATTTGGGTCCATGAACCAGACGGGCAGCGTCGGGATTTAACACCCGGTGACGGTCTTAAAGCCAGCTTTTTACAGTGGAATGACAGCGGTGAGCAATTTTGGCTGTTGCACAACCAGCGAGACGCCAGTGTTTATGATGTCTACTGCTATTGTGCGGCTGATTATACAAACCAGCGTGTCTTTACCAATTGTGATCAGGTTAACGTCTGTGATATCAGCCGGGATGGGGTGTGGCTGGCGTGTGAAAAAGAATTAAACAGCAGAGCAAATCAGTTAGTGTTTTATCGCTTAGACACATCGAAAGGTAAGCGCTATGAATACCAACCCGGTTATTGGGTGGGTAAAAACGATATGCAGGCGCGACACATGATAATGAGCTTTGCCCCGGATAGCCAAAGTGTGTTCTATACAAGCGATCTAGATTGTGAACATAAGAATGTGTGGGTGTTAGATTTGGTGACGGGAAAAACCGCCGAATTGCTACGGCTTGGCTGGGATGTGACCGCATTTTATTTTTCGCCCTCGGGACGTTATCAAATCTGTGAAGTGAACCGGGATGCTAAAACCTGCCTCCAGGTTACAGATACCAATACACAGAAGCCCTATTTTTTATCAAACGAGGAAGACGCCGCAACTGGGTTGTGTTTTTCGCCCGATGAAAGCCGGATTGGTTATTACACCGAGAGCTGTATTTGTCCTGCCAATTTGCATATTCACCACATTGGTGGGAGCAATAATCGGCTAATTCAGGCGCAAAACCCTAAGCTGCCTCAGCAACGTCTTGTGCGGGCTGAAGTCGTTCATTATCGCAGTTTTGATGGGCTATCTATTCCTGCGTTGTTGTATCGTCCCAGTGAAGCAAGTGCTGATAACCCTGTTGCGGCCATGCTCTGGATACACGGAGGACCCGGGGATCAGTCACAGCAAAAATTCGATCCTGTGATTCAACATTTGGTGAGTAATGGTTATGCGGTGTTGGCTGTGAATCATAGGGGGTCAACGGGCTATGGGAAAACCTTCTTCCATATGGCAGACAGGCAACACGGTGATGTTGATTTAGAAGATTGCCTTTATGCCAAACACTATCTTGGTGATCTTGACTGGGTGGATGGTCAGCGCATTGGCATTATGGGCTGCAGTTATGGCGGTTTTCTGGCTCTGGCGGCATTAACATTCAAGCCGGATATATTTGCACTGGCGATTAATATCTTTGGTGTGACAAATTGGTTGCGTACCTTAAATAGTATACCTCCCTGGATGGGGGGAGTCCGCAAACGAATTTATGATGTTATGGGAGATCCTACCCTGGAACATCAGCGCCTTAAGCAGGTGTCACCTTTGTTTCATGCTTCGCAAATTTGTCGTCCTCTGTTGGTAGTACAGGGAAAAAATGATCAAAGAGTATTACAGATTGAGAGTGATGAAATTGTGCAGGCTGTGAAGCGCAATGGTGTGCCAGTGGAGTATTTGTTGTTTGAAGATGAAGGGCACGGGTTTAATCGCAGAGCAAACCTCATTGCAGCATCCAATCACTATCTTAATTTTCTTAATCAGTATTTGTAGCGACGAATTCGCAGTCGTCGAGACGTGTATATACAACTTAACTCAACCCAATTTGGATGGATATGACCACTTCACTATTAACTGACCATCACATTTATCCCAGGTCAACCTTGCCCGGGCGCGAGCGTTGGCATATTGAGGGTCTATTGAACCAGCCACTGCTTGCTAAGCATCTGAGTAGCTATTTGAATAAGCAGGCCGGAATGGTGCAAGTGACGGCCAATCCTCTGACAGGCAGGGTTTTATTGTTGTTTGACCCGTCTTGTTGGCAAACGAAAACAATAAGGAAACTACTAAAGCAAGCATTTCAGTACAGTCAAAAACAAACCGGTTGCGCAGAGAGTCATAGTACCCCACGTCACAAAGGGCTGGCTGGATTCAAACAAAGGCTTAATGAAAACCACTTGTACAGCTTAGTTCAACGGATTGAAGATGAGCAATGTCGGGCATTGAGGCACACGGCAATAAGAGCCAGTACCATCAACTCATTTTTTAAGATCCTGTCGCCCATTATGACAGGTTTGATGATCTCAAGTGTGCTATCACCGATTGCAGTACTAACAAAATTGGGGTTATCGCAAGGGGCTCAACTGGCATTCTTTACCGGTGCATTTGGGCTGTCTAAAGGCGCTGAGTCGATTACTGCACATCATAAAAATAAACATTGGAGCAAGTATTCCAATGAAATAGATAAAAAGATGAGTGAGCAGGTCTTTGCACACATACAGTCCTTACCTATGCCGTATTTAGACAGTCAAAGCCCTGACAAACTGCAGCATTTAGTTAGCCATGATGTGGATATTATAAAACGGTTTCTTAATTACACACCGGCTGAATTTACAGACAAAGCAACAACTATGTTGTTCAGTTCTGTGATTATACTTGCTATCTCTCCGGTGGCCTTCGCGCTTTGTTTACTTCCGGTACCATTTATCACCAGATTGAATAAACGTCATCAGGCAAGTATTCGGGAGCAGGCAAACAAAACAGGCGATCTGACAGACTGCCACAGGAAAGTGCTATCGAATAATCTGAATGGCCTGTCTACAGTTAAGAGCTTTACAGCTGAACATATTGAGTATGAGCGGTTTTGCAGTGCTAAAGATGCGGCCAGCGAACACACTGTCAGGCTTGATAGGGAAAACTCCTATTACTCCAGTATGAACGAGTTGATATTTGTTATGGGGATTATGGGGCCGGTCGTCTACGGTTGTATGAATGTTTTGCGTGGCGGTATCGGCACCACTGAGTTTATGGTTCAGATTGGCATTGCCCCCAGCATACTAAACTCTGCGACCGGGCTGGAATATGGGAAATCTCTTTACAGAGATGCCCATGCTGCGGCCACCCGTCTGGATGCAGTATTGAATATAGCGCCTGAAGCGATTTCACGAGACGGCCAGCAACAGCTTACAGCCGGGGTTGGCAGCATTGCATTTAGCGATATACATTTTGGTTATTCGCAGCATAAGGTGATTAAAGGGGTTTCTTTTGAGGTTAAAGCTAACAAGAAAGTGGCCTTTGTTGGGCCAACCGGATCGGGTAAAAGCACATTGATCAAGCTTTTATTGGGCTTTTACCAGGCACAACAAGGTCAAATTTATATCGATGATAAGAATATAGAGCAGGTAAGTTTAAAAAGTTTAAGGCAGTCAATCGCATTGGTAAGCCAGGAGCCATTTTTATTTAACGGCACCATCTATGACAACCTGGTTTATGGTCGACCCTCCGCAACTTTTGAAGAAGTCGTTGCGGCTTGTAAGATAGCGCAAGCTTATGAATTTATTGATGCTCACCCTGATGGCTTCAACGCTCAGATAGGCGAAAGAGGACACAGGTTGTCTGGTGGTCAACGCCAGCGGCTTTCCATTGCGCGAGCGGTGTTAAAAAATGCCGCAATACTGGTTTTAGACGAGGCCACGTCGGCGGTTGATAATAAAACAGAAGCTGCAATCAGGCAGGCTGTTGATTTAATATCACATACTTGTACTGTGATTATTATCGCTCATCGTTTATCGAGTATTCGGTATGTTGATACGATTTACCACATTAAAGAGGGAGAGATCAGTGAAGCCGGGACACATGAGCAGCTACTGGCAAGAAATGGCGATTATGCTGCATTGTGGCAATTACAAATTTCTGAACAAAAGAATGCACCTGCGATGAGGTAATGGGTAAACCAATGATTGATTGCTCTTTCCTGACGATTTAAAGGACCGTACTTAAGAAGACTTTTTCTCGTGATAGATATCTTCTACATCTTCAATAACACTTTCAATTACTTGTTCAATGGGTTGGCCTTTATCCAGTGCCTGTGACACGTCTTCTCGCAGACTTTGGTCGCCTGCGCCTTTCTTGGTGGTAAACTGGGTGAACAAGCTTTGCCCGGTTTTACTTAAGCAATAGGAGTTTGCTGCAACGAACAGCATTCCGGCCGGGCCCAGTGCTAATTTAGCCGCAAGCCCTGCGCCTACATGCGCCAGACCCAGTTTGCCTTTGCCCTGGGCCAGCAGGCTGACACCGGGAGTTAACAGGGCTTCGCCTGCAAGGCATGCTGTATCTTTTGCTATTTCTTTGTTGGTCCGTTTGACGCTCATTTTGATTATCCTTTCTAACGCATTGACTATTAAGTGTAATCATACTTTGCAAAAAATCCAGGCCAGGCGATGCGTATCATTTTTTTGATGCACTTTTAACGTCTGATGATTGACGATATGCTGGGTTTTAAGAGTCAGGGATCAGGTAATGGGAGCGTGGTATTGCGATATTTCTCAGGTACTCTTACCATAATAGGAACATTCAAAGGAGTACATAGATGTTTTCATTCTGGCAAAAGAAAAATTCGGTTAAATCTATTGCACGCCAGCTGCCTGTGCGATTGGTTGAATCCTACACCAGACAAGAATATTACTCTGTAGAGCAGGTCACTGAAGTGTTTAGTCAGGTTTTTAGTCATGACCATAATCAGGCCTATGCTTATGCAATGTTTTGTTCTCAGGCTGATTTTGACGCACTCCAGACTGGTCTGAGCTATGCTGAATTGCGAGCGGATGTGGGCAGGCATTGTTTTCACGACTGGCCTAGGTTTAATTTTGAGTCATTGCTTGTATATGCTGGCAGCACATACAGTGATAGTGGTTTTAGTGTCGGCGCAGAGGGCGGTGGCGGAGATGGTGGCTGTGGTTAGCTATCTGTTCACATTGATTCGAGAAAACAGGCTCTGCCAAAGACTGTGTATGGCAGGCCTTGTTTTGGATACTCTGAATTAAAAATACAAATATGAGTCGCAGTGACACTGCGGGTCATCTTTTAGCTCATCAATGTGTACTTCAACTTTGCTTTGCGAGCGCGCATCGTAAATTAATACCATGCTGTGTTGCCTGTCTACACTCAGTACTTCGACCGGGTGTTTATGATACTCCACCCATTCTCCGTCACGGACGTCTTCAATATTCATGATATTTCCCCCATTTGTTAGTAATACCAATTTCACTTAATACTTGGTCTATTTGAAGGAGCAAATAGGACGCTAACAGCGTTAAAAATTTCTCATTTAGAACAACTAAATAGCAAAATTTTTGCCTTGTTATCACCCTATTTTCTCGCCTCAAAATAGGCCACTTAATTAAGCAAATTGGCATGAAACAGCGCAAAGAGTCATCATCATATTGTTGTATTAATGAGTTTAGTGATAAAAATAAAAAAGCCCAAGCAAAGTGCCCGGGCTGTCTTATTTTCAGGGAGTTTAGTTAGAAACTGTAGCTGACGCTGAGCTTCACACTACGCGGCATAATGTAGCGGCCATTGGGGGCGTCGGCATTACGCGGATCACCCTCGGTGATGCCTTGTTCATCGGTGAGGTTATCCACTGATACCATCAGTTTTACCTGCTCCGTTGGCTCCAGGGTGAAGCCCAGATCAAACTTCTCGTAGCCATCCAGTACAACCGTGTTTTCATTGTTACCAAAACGGTCGTCAACGGCTGAAATCGTGCCGTATACCGTGGCAAACATATCGCCGAGTTCAAACTCGTAACTCGGCGTTACCCGTACTTGCCAGCCAGGCTGACGTTGCGCTTCGTTGCCGATATTGTCCGGGCTTTCTGTGATTTCAGTTTTTTGCCAAGTGGCATTCATATTGACGCTAAAACCAGAGCTATGATTAAAGTTGTAATCAACCTCAATACCCATAGCTTCATTGGTCAGGATTTCAGCCGGGTCGCCAGGCTTGCGCACGAAGGTATCGCCTTGCACTTCATTGGCAAAGAGTGTGGCGAATACATCGCTGCTTTCACCCATGTATTTGTAGCCAATCTCGGCTTGGGTTACTTCTTTGATCAGGCGTTCACCGCCCTGATAAGCGCCATAGTTGTCGCGGAAATCGTCGAAGTAAGGCATTTTGTAGCCTTTATTCATACGTGCGAACACGCCGCTTTGGTCATCCAGTTTAAAGTCGGCACCCAGAGTCCAGGACGTTTTGCGCTCGTCGTACGTGACAAACTTGTCGATGGTGCCATCCAGGCCTTCATCAACGGAATAGTCTACTTCGTGTTTTTCACTACGCAGGCCGAGATCTAAGGTCAGCGCATCGGTTGCGCGATAGCTATGTGTGGTGTAAAACGCCAATGTGGTTGCATCACCGGTACTGTTGATATCGTAATTAAAGCCACAGCCGTCTTCGCTGTTATTACACTCGATGCCGGTGAGCATTTCACCGCCTGCGGCGAGCACGTGATAGGCGGAATTACCCAGGCTCCACCAGTCTTTTGCTGAGGTAGTGGCTGTATAAACACCAAAGGCACTGTTAACCGACGAGAACTCTTTGCTAATGGCTAAGTCATTGGTAAAAGCCTCAATTTCTTTGAGTACGACCCAGCGGCCATAGTTTTGTACCATGGTATCACCGTCGTAAACTGTACCGGTGACTGAGCCTGTTGCACTGACGCCATCGTCAGCTACACTCGCCAGGGTTGTCGCTGCGCCATCAGGCACCAAACCATAGGTGTTTGCGTCACCGTTGGTCAGGCTAAAACGGTCAATTAACTGCCAGCCGTTAGGTAATTCGAGTTTCAGACTACCGCCTGAGATATGGCCTTTCCAGCCCCGGCCTTCACCTAAATCAACTTCCATATCCTGGCCTGCAACATGGATCACGGCCTGACGATTTAAGGTGCCTAATTGCGTAAAGCCAGCGTCGACACCGTCTACATTAAGTGGGGTTGGCAGGTACCAGGCACCAGTGTCGTCTGTTTGGCGGGTATAGACATTGAACTCACCATTATCAAATTCTTTGGTCAGGTTAATGGTGAACTGGTGGCCCTTTTCAGAGGTGAAGCCTGCATCGCGGATCCCGGAAGAGCGTTTTGCATAGCCACCAATCATGTAATAGAAGTCGTCGCTCAGTTCACCGCTCAGTACGCCGTCGATGCGCTGTAAACCATAATCTGAAGTGGTATATTTAACAGTGCCTTCGGTCTCTTCTGAGCCACGCTTTAGATGAAAGTTGGTCGTCAAACCTGGTTGACCGTTTGAAACCACCGGGTTAGGACCGCCGCGAAGGCCTTCCATACGGGCAATGGTCTCATCTAGACGGAAAATTGAAGAGTTTTCCAGGAACGACAAAGTGGGAGCAGGGTAAATAGGTGAACCTTGCAGGCTAACGGTCAGGAATGGCGCATCTCCGCCGCCCGGAAAACCCCGGACAAAAACGTTGGCACCCGATTCACCGCCTGAGCTCTCTACCCAGATACCAGGTACAGATTTAAGTAAATCTGCGGTGCTCTTTGGCGCCAAACGTTCAATTTGGATCGCATCTACGTTGGTTACCGCGAAACTGGCGTCCAGTTTACGAATACCAGCGCCGCCCGGAGTACCGGATACAATGATGGTTTCTACTTTTTTGTCTTGCTTAGTGGCTTGTTGCTCAGCCTGTGCAGCGCCCGATACGGCCATGGCTGCGGCCACCGCGGATGCGATTAAAGAGTATTTATTGCCTAGGTTCACAGGAACTGCCCCCTTGGTTGTCATATGTGTTGTCTGTGTCTGCACAGCTTTGGCTGTGCTCATTGCTATTGTTATGCACCGCTCTGTCGTGCTCATAATGGCTCTTTCGAACTTATCAGCGCTCAGGTTGCACGCGGCGTCATTTTAAAATAGAACGTTATGCAAACGTTTGCAATAGCCGGTTTGCAACTTTTTTAGCACTTGATGGCAAACCTGTAACTGGACCGATGAGTGAAAAATCAAAAAGAGAAAAGGTAAGACAGGTTAGCAAACGCTGCGCTATAATGCGGTTAATGGGCATTGATATTGCCTTTAAAATTAATATATTCAACTCGTTACAATGGTTCTTTGGTGGTGCGTTATACATGCAGTCAAAAAAAATGAAACTCGCGGATCTGGCAAAATTAGCTGGCGTATCTACGTCAACCGCATCCCGTGCACTGAATAACAATCCGCTTATCAAGGAAGAAACCCGTAAAAAACTGCAGGCGCTGGCCAAAAAGCACAATTTCAGTCTGAATGCCGCTGCCAGCCGATTACGATTGCAAAAAACCAATGTGATAGCGGTACTGATTAACTTCGATGCTGAGACCGAGCAGTCCATCGATGACCCGTTTTTGCTCAAAGTGGTGAGCGATATTAATCTGGCGGTTAATCGCCAGGGGTATGAACTACTGCTCTCTAATTCTTACATGGCAGGTGATGACTGGCACGGTTATTTTATCGATGGTCGTCGGGCCGATGGGGTGATTGTGGTTGGCCAGGGTAAACAGCAGGCGCGTATTGAGCGTGCAGCCAGTGCCGGCACGCCGCTGGTGGTATGGGGAGACCCCAAGACGGAGGGGGACTACCCGATTGTCGGAAGTGACAACTACCTGGCCGGTTGCATGGCAACCCAGCATTTACTGGAGCAGGGCGCTCGTCGCTTGCTGTTTATGGGTGATCCGGCGCATGCCGAGCTGGCTGAGCGGTATCGGGGCTTTTGCGAACAGGTGAGTAAAGAGCCACAGGCAAGCGCTTCTTTATTGAAAATCGACATCACCAGCCAGGCTGCCTATGAGATTATCAATCAGACTTTATTGAGAGAAGGGCTAAGCTTTGATGGTATCTTTGCATGTAGTGATATGGTGGCTCTGGGGGCAATGAAGGCGCTCAAAGAGCGTTATGTCAGTATTCCAAACGACGTTCGTATGGTGGGATTTGATGATATTGCAATGGCGGACATTAGCTCGCCATCGCTGACCTCTATACAGCAGAACACCCGCCTGGCCGGGCAGGTACTGGTTGATAAACTTTTAGCGCAATTGAAAGGTGACAAGCCTGATTCTACGCAGCTTGACGTGGAACTTGTGGTGCGTCAATCGAGCTAAGGACTGTCACTTAGGCCGAATTAATCTCAGTAATATTTTTTGCAACGTGCGTTCGGGCTCTGTAAACAAACCACACAAATTTTTAATTTTAGAATTGCAAACGATTGCAAAAATAAATGGTCGCGGCTAGACTGACTGTTATTGAATGGTTACAGAGTATCCTTATGAAGCACACCAGAGTCGTGCTGGCCATGGCGGCCTGCTACTTTTTGTTTGCGATCTTACTCAACAGTGTTGGCACTGTGATATTACAGGCGATTAATTCCTTTGCTGTATCGAAAGCGCAGGCTGCCAGTCTCGAAGGGTTTAAAGACATTCCTATCGCCATCGTGTCTTTTCTTGTTGCCTCGTTTATCCCGCGCATTGGTTATCGACTAGCGTTGCTAGGGGCGTTATTTCTGGTTGCAGTCATGTGCCTACTGACACCCATGCTTGGGGCTTTCTGGGCGCTAAAAGCTTTGTTTGCCAGTGTCGGTTGTGCGTTTGCGATCGTTAAAGTCACTGTTTACGCCCTCATAGGCCAGGTTACCGAAGATGCGAAGGGGCATTCAAGCTTACTTAACACCATTGAAGGCTTGTTTATGGTTGGGGTGCTGAGTGGGTATTGGATCTTCGCGGCATTTATTGGTGAGCAGGCTGATTCTCTGGCTTGGCTAAATGTCTATTATTTGCTGGGCGCACTAACGCTGGTAACGGCATTGTTGGTTGCCAGTGCTCCGATGAAAAAGCCACACTTCAGTGAAGAGCAGCCGCTAAAAGACGAGTTCGTCGGTATGCTAAAACTGGCTTATCAGCCTTTGGTGCTGGTGTTTGTGTTGTCTGCATTTTTATATGTGCTGATTGAGCAGGGCGTAGGTACCTGGTTGCCAACGTTCAATAACCAGGTGCTGAATCTGCCAGTGGATATTGCGGTTCAGTTAACCAGTATCTTCGCCGCCAGCCTGGCAATAGGTCGTCTGTTAGCAGGTCAGTTACTTAAGCATATTCACTGGTACAGCTTACTGAATGCCTGCCTGATTGGCATGGCAGCACTGGTGCTACTGACACTCCCTATGACTGAAAACCTGCAACCTAAACAAGTAAACAGCCTGTTTGATGCGCCGTTGGCTGCTTATTTAATGCCTTTGATTGGACTGATGATGGCGCCGATTTATCCGGTGATTAACTCGGTAATGTTGAGCAGTCTGGATGAGAGACAGCACGCACCTATGACAGGCCTGATTGTCGTGTTCTCTGCGCTGGGCGGAACCACAGGCTCACTGATCACAGGGTTTGTATTTGAATATATTGGTGGTCAACAGGCGTTTTACCTCTCTTTGATCCCCATGTGCGGCATTGCCATTACGTTATTTTTGTTTAAGCGACGCGCTCAGGCACAGGCCAGCGCTTGCGCACTTTAGGAGTTATTGATGCAGTTTGAACAATCAAACTTGTTTAAAGCGGTGCAAACGCAGGGCATTTTTTCTGACAGCAAACAGTTTGCGGATGCGATCCCTAAAACTAGCTGGCAACAGGCTTGCGCATTATACGATCAAGAATCGCCACAGGACTTAGCCGCTTTTGTAGCCCGGCACTTTGAATTTGCACCGCAGCCTGAGCTCGCTACGCTGAGCGCAACGTCGGTCAAAGACTACATTAACCAGCTTTGGGGGCGCCTTGAACGCGCACCGCAAACAGGTAACGCCTCTTCATTGTTGGATTTGCCAGCCAGCTATACTGTACCTGGTGGGCGTTTTAATGAAATTTATTACTGGGATAGCTATTTTACCGCGCTGGGCCTGCTTGACGCCGGTCACACTGAACAAGTGTCAAATATGCTTGATAACTTTGTGAGCCTGATAACGCGTATTGGTCACGTTCCAAACGGCAACCGCAGTTATTACACCAGCCGTTCTCAGCCCCCTGTAACAGCACTGATGGTATCTTTGCTATGGCAGACGCATCACCAGGATCAGGCATGGTTGAGCAAAGTGACTGATGCACTGCAAAAAGAACATGCGTTCTGGATGGCGGATAGCGAAAAACTGAATGATGAGCTGACTGAAAGCCGGCGTGTTGTACGTATGCCCTGTGGTGGCGTAATGAACCGTTTCTGGGATGACAGCGCGGAGCCGCGTCCTGAGTCTTATAAAGAAGACATTGAGGCTGCCAGCATGCTGGAGCCAGAACATCGTGCAGTCTTTTATCGAAATATTCGTGCGGCCTGTGAGTCAGGGTGGGATTTCAGTAGTCGCTGGCTGGATGATCCTGCGCAGTTGTGCAGCATTAATACGGTGCAACGTATCCCTGTTGACTTAAATGCTTTATTGCAGCAGCTCGAATGGCAGCTCAGTGAATGCTACGCCGCGCTTGGAGATAGTCAGCAAAGTGCGCATTACCTGAATCTTGTTCAGCAGCGAAAACGCCTGATCCAGGCCTATTTATGGGACAAAGAGCAGGGTTGGTTTATGGATTATCACATTGCTTTGCAAACGCGCAGTCAGGTGATGTCTTTGGCCGGTGTAGTGCCTATGTTTCTTAGCCTGGCAAGCCAGTTCCAGGCTGAAGCTATGGTTCAGCGCCTGGAACAAGGTTTTCTTCGAGCGGGTGGGTTAGTGACTACTCTCACTGATACGGCACAGCAGTGGGATAGTCCAAATGGCTGGGCGCCTTTACAGTGGTTTGCTGTTAAGGGGATGCTGAATTATGGTTATAGTAAACTGGCTATCAGTGTCGCCAGACGTTGGTTAGTTATGCTGGAGCGTGACTTTGAACAGCGAGGGTGTTTACTCGAAAAATACAATGTGGTTGAGCCAGGTGTGCGTGCCGGAGGGGGTGAGTACATGGTGCAGCAAGGGTTTGGCTGGACGAATGGGGTAACCAGCCGCTTGTATCAATTGTTGGAAGAGTAGAGGCCTCGTCGAGTAGGTGAGGGCCGGTAACGATGTTAGTTAATATCGCTATATGATGGCCCAAATGAATGTGAGAGCTGCTAAAGTCCAGTAGCCCTCACATTTTTAATTCATCGAAGCGTCAATCGTGGTACGGGTGATACAAACGCATTGATATGCTCATAGAGCCAACAGACACCATCAGAGATGCCAACTTAACCTCTTACATTGACCACCTTTCGAAGCGCGACTGGTCACTCAATCCATAAAAGCAACACGTACGATAATGGCGCCAATTACGATAACAAATAACACCAGCTCCAGCTTATAAACGACGGAACGTGTCTCCCTTTGTGCCTTGTTTTTGGCTATGTCCTTTTTTATATTGGTACCTTCTGGGTGCCTTTTCTCATAGGCCTGGTTTGCTTTCTCAGCGAATTTTTTGCGCTTGTCAGGACTGAGCGCTTTATTTAATGCCGCGCCATGGTCTGAAACATGACCTTTGGCCGCGCGTTTTGGTGGACTAGGCATAGTGGCCTCCCCAACGAACCCCTTACGTTAAGTATAGCGCCAGATAGAGAAGACTGGCAGCATACTCCGCTGCCAGGGGAAATAAGAGACGCTGCCTAATGAACCAGTTCACGGCAAGCAGGTCAAAAGGTATACATTTGGGTGATATTTGTACATTACACTCTATTACATGAAAAACAGGCGGTGGTTCTGGTGACTCAATCGGCAAAACATCTCTTGATAGGTTTAGTTTTAATGGCTGTGATGGGGTTAGCCGGATGTGATGCGCCAATTCAAAATAGTGAAACTCAAATCGTCAGCTTGCAACAAAACGCGGTTCAGGGCCAGTTTTCAGTAGATGGCAACTTTGCCATTTTACACAATCCGGGTGACAAACTTGCGGTATACCATATCAATACTCAGACCCTTTTATTTGCTGTGGCTGACCCCTTTAGCGGGCTCGATAATGCCAAGGGTAAAATATTGGCGTTTAGTCTCAGTGAAGACAATAAGCGACTAGCAATAGGTTACCGAAAATCGGTGGAGCTATGGGATGTTGAACACGGGCTGCAATTGGGGTCAGTTGCGGTACACCCTTCGTCTGAGCTGGCAAAGGTATCGGCATTACGCTTATATAGTCGTCCCAATCTGTTATTAGCAGGGTTAAACGACGGCACCGTTAATTTACTGGATTTGGACAATCAGTTAGTAAAAACGGCGAGGTTCCATGACAGCAAAGTAACGCATGTGGCGATGAGTGGGCAAGGCCAAAGTATACTGAGCGCTGGGCACGATGGCCTGGTCCTGTTATATGATGCCCGCACTATGATGACAAAGCGGCGTTTTGATTTTGGCCGCCGAATTACCAGCATCGCGCACAGTACGGATCAGACCCAGCTGTTTGCTTCCGATGCACTCAATGAACAGCGTATTTTCTCCGTATACTCAGATGCCGAATATGACGTTAATTTACACTACCCAGAGCGTTTCAGGTGGTTTAGAGCGGCTGCGTTTAGTTCAGATCTGCGTTATTTGGCAACGGGATCGACAAAAGCCTGGTGGACTTTGTGGGATGCGCAAAGCGGTCAGGAAATTGGCGCTTATGCTATTCAGGCTCAGAGTCGCGATGCCACTGTGCTTGATATGCATACTAATTCTCAAGGTGAACTGCTCACGCTCAGTAGTGACGGTTTTGTTGAGTTGTGGCAGATCAGTACCTTACTAAATCGTGAGTGAGGGCTGGTGTGGTTCTTGCTGGCGATAGCTCAGGTGTGGTGTTATCGAGATGTAATAGAAACAGGAACGGGTTTCTTCTACCCTCTGTCTTGTTAAACTTGGTATACGTTTTCAGGTGTACTTTTTACTCTCAATTAATACACGTATAATGGCGATTTTAGTGGTGTCACGAGTAGAGTTATGTGGTTAAAGGTAATGCTGGCGGCATTGTGTGTGATAATGTTGAGCGCATGCAATGAGGAAATCCAGCTAAGTCAGGGTAATGTTGGCAGACTGAATGACAGTGGCATTGCGATAGGCCATTTCTCAAAAGACGGGACTAAGCTCGTCACATTTGACAATCAAAAACAAATTCAGGTTTGGGATGTAGCCACACAACAGGTCGAGTTTTCAGTGCCCAAAGAAAAGACGCCTGAGTTTGTTCGAGATATAGCGCTGTCTGAAGATTTAAAGATGCTAGTGATTGCCAGTGAGTCAGAATTGGCTTTTTGGTCACTGAGTAAAGGTAAGCTAGTGACCAAAGTTGCATTTGGTGGAGTAACACCTGGTGCAGTGATCACGGCTATGGCCATATCGCCTAAAAATGATAAAGCCATCGTGGCGATGGCGGATGGCACCATCAATATGGCCGATTTACATACTCAGATAAACAACCGCTTTGCGCCGCACTCGCGGCCGGTTCAGCATGTGTTTTGGGATGATAAGGGCGAACTCTTTGTGACCGGCGCTCAGGATGGCAAACTGGCACTGTGGAAATTTGGCTCGGCAGAACCTATTTTTATGAAAGAGTTTGATCATCGGGTGACCAGTGTTGCAGTGCGGGATGACTTCTCTGCCTTGTTTGCGTCTGATGCTTTGAATGAACAGGTTGTTACATCCCTGACCGATGGACAGAGTATCAGTGAGCTACAGTATATGTCGCGTTTTAAAGTATTTCGTAAAGCGCTGTTTATTAAAGGGAGTGAGCTGCTCGCAACGTCTTCGTCAAAATCGCATTTGACCATCTGGAATGCGAAAAATGGCGAGGAGCTGGGTACCTGGCAAATTAACTTTGTTCACGATGGGGCGACCATAGTGGATATGTATGCGGCGGATAGAGATACCCTCCTGACATTAAGTAGTGACGGTATTTTAGAAGCCTGGACGCTTAACGCATTAGCTCAACGCTAAAAAAGGTGGCGGTATGGTTAGATGGATTTTGGTTTGCGTGTTTATCGTCAGCACTCATGTGTTGAGTGCAGAGCCAACTTCTGGCAACGAGCCAGATAAAGGCGCTGATGTACAGATAACCAATGCCGCGTCGCACCAGGCGGATGTTCTGACTAAGGTACAACCTGATGTGCAATCTCAACCAGAGTTCACCGCGTTTAATCTGATTGCGTTGTGCTTTTTGGTTTATCTTATATGGACTGCTGCGCGTTACATTTATATGCGCAAACGTGAAGCCAATAAAGCACAGGCTGATAAGCTGAAATGGCAGGTTTACCGCAGCTTAACGACATCGCTGGACGCAAAACACTATACCATTCTCACTCGTCATTTGTATCCGGAACAGCTCGAAGCTTTGTCCTTGGATTGTGTTGTGTTGTCTCCATTTGGCATTTTTGTGGTGGTGGTGGTTGAGCAAAGTGGGTTGATTGCTGTTGAAACAGACAGTCAGGTTTGGCCTTGTCGGCATAACAACAAGACTCACTACCTGGCAAATCCGCTCACGGCAGCTGCACAACGTGCCTCGACACTGGCTGGTGTGTTGAATACGCCTTTTGGTGTACGTTGGTTAGCGGTGTTTCCTGATGACGCAGAGTTTAGCCCAACCCGGCCGACAGATTGCTGCAAGGTTAGTGAAGTTTCTCTTGATATACTCAGGTATACCCGGTGTCAGTTTAGCCATGAGCAAGTAAGTTTGTTTGAGCAGGCTGTTTTAAGCTATGGGCAAGGCCATAAGCGATTGAGTGCCTGAATAAAATCTTGCGTCAGCCCTTCTGATGGAGGTTAATCTAAGTCAATAGACTGGCCACTCACTGCCTTCAATACATTTTATTTTGATTATATTTCGCGCGATCAGTGTCATTTACTAAATTTTGGACCTATTTTCGCCGAGATTTGTAGACGTAGGATACGCTATTGAAATAATCAGATTGATATTACTACTGACATTTTTGATGCGCGGCCGTTGAAATCAGGGTACAATTGCGACTCTTTATCATTTCCCCAGCTGTATTTTATAAGGCATTAAACCGCTCGAATGACCGATCTGACAACACACCAAGCGTCTCGTAATCGACTCCTTATCGCCCTTGCGCTCACATGTACCTTTATGATTATTCAGGTTGTAGGTGCCTATTATGCCAATTCATTGGCTGTGCTAGCCGATGCCGGGCATTTATTTGTGCATAATAGCTCTTTGCTCATTGCGTTAATCGCCTCGTCTGTTGCAATCAAGTTGGCAAAAACCTACAGCGACGGATATAAAAAGGCAGAGTACACTGGCGGTCTGTTTAATGGACTGCTGTATCTATCTATTGCTGCAATTATCTTGCTTGAGGGCGGTGAGCGGCTAGGACATCATGCCGAGGGCCATGACCTTAATGTGAACGCCTTCGCGATGTCGAGTATTGCAGCAGTCGGGTTCTTGTTTCATGGTGCCTCGGCATGGGTGTTATACAAGGGGCGTAAAGATAGCATCAATGTTTATGCGGTTTTTCTGCACTCTTTTTTTGATTTGCTTTCTACTATTTCTACCTTTGTTGCGGGTGTACTGATCCACCTGACCAACTGGCAGGTTATTGATATTGCCTCGAGCATGCTTATATCTGTGTTTGTTTTGTTCACTGGGGTTAAAGTGATCTATACCTGTATTCAGGGTCTTACGGAAAAAGCACAAATGCTTCCGGCTGTCGAAAAACTGGAACAGCTGATCCTGTCGACTGAACACGTTGAGAGTGTTCACAACATTACTGTCACTATGCTGGACAATCAGTTAACCGTTGGGGCGCATATTGTGCTTAAACATCACTGCACGATTGAAATGCACGATGAAGCGTGTCGCCTCGAAGTAGAACGTGCGTTGATGAACACCTATGCGGTTAAACAATGCGTTTTGCAAATAGAAAGCCACGATTGTCCGGATCACTAAACTTGGCAAAAGTCAGTTTTTCCTTTACTTTTTAACAGTATCAGTAAAAAAATTGCAAGCTAATCAAAATGAGCAACACAGGTTTTTGTGTTGTAGGTGATAACTTGTATAGCTGATCGAAACTCAGGGCCTGCGTAGTACTCATAAGGTGAGGTGCAGGTTCCTGTAGGTGTTAAGTTCAAGAGGAGCCTGAGTATTGTTCGGGAAAATAACAGCATTACCTAAGATCGCGATTGCGGTTGTGCTCGGGTTGTTAGGTGGCTTTGCTAACCTTCTGCCCCTATGGTTCCTGGATAGTTCCGAGTTTCTGCTTGGTCAGCTGTTCGTTATTCTTGCATTGATGTCGCTGGGCTGGCGCTATGCTTTATTGTGTGTCGCAATTGGTGCGGCCTTTATATTTTACCGCTGGGGACACTGTTGGCCCTCTACGGTGTTTTTGTTAGAAATTGCCTGGCTACAGATCTTTTGTGTCAGACCTAACAAACCTTTATTTATGCGGGGCCTGGCATTTTGGGTGCTGTTTGGGATCCCATTACTCTTCCTGTTCGGTAAGTTTGCCCTTGACCTCAACTTACTGGTTATTATGACGGCGCTGGCCAAGTACTTCATTAATGCCGCTATATGCCTGGTTATTGTCGACTTACTGTCATTATTTTTATTCAAACAATTGTGGCAGGCGAAGCCACTGTATCGCATTTTGAATTACATGATCAGTCACCTTATTATTCTGGTGGTGCTGGTGACAACGATTATGCTGACCAATAGCCACTATGAACGTATAGAATATGAGGTGAGAGCGCAGCTGAGTGATGTTGCGAACACAACGGCGCAGCGGATAGACAGCTTTCTTGGTAATCATCGCCGTGCTTTGGCAGATGCTGCGCACAATATTGAAGCCGGGTTGGATCAACAGCATACAATCACACGTCTGGTCGAGTCCTATCCGAATATCCGCACTGCCATCACCGCGGATGAATCCGGGCTGGTTACACACTTTTACCCCGATACGCTTAGGACCAGCCTTGCTGGCGAAGTGCCGGCAGTATCCGATCGTCAGTATTTTATTCAGGCACCGTATTATCCCAATGGGTTTGTGTCGGGCATTTTTCGGGGTAGGGGGTTTGGTGATGATTCGATTGTCGCTATTTCTGCCCCCATCTATGAGAGAGGGAACTTTGCCGGGATTGTGGAAGGGTCCGTATTTTTTAATACATTTGAGCAATTTATTCCTCGTATTTTGTCGCACCTGGGACACTTGATGATCCTGGATAGCGAAAATAAAGTGGTATTTAGCTCCCTGAAATCTGACTTTAATACGCTCGATGAACTGGACGAAGCGACGTTAAATTCGCTGACCAATGATGATTTGAATCTGTATGTTGGTAAGACGGAAGAGGTGTTTTACCGTCGTGGCGTGCGTTCTGAGGAGTTCAGCTGGCAGGTCATCAGTTTGGTGGAGCGCAAGTACGTCAATATGGCGGTTGCATCGGCCTGGGGACAGTCTTTTTTCCTGGCCCTGTTTATTATTGCACTGAGCAGCGTTTTGGTTAGCAAATTAACCCGTATGCTGATCAACCCAATGCATGATCTTAGTAGTCGGCTGAACGGGTTTGACCCGGCCAGTCGTAATGATGATTTGTCTCCTCGCGAAGAAGCAACCTTTCTTGAAGTGATTACGTTGCAGCAGCAATTTACCCAGCTGGCGTTTAAGTTGTCTATGAGCTTCAAAAAGTTGCAAAAAGCTAATCAGGAAAATCAGTCGCTTAATGCTCAGCTCACCAACTTTAATGCCCAATTAGAGAGCCAGGTGCAGGAGAAAACTGAAGAGCTAATTGATGCACTCGACAGGGCCAATAAAGCGAGTTCAGCAAAAAGTTTGTTTTTGGCCAATATGAGTCATGAAATACGCACACCGCTCAATGGGATAATTGGCATGACCGCAGATATGCAGCGGCACACCCATGACACAGAGGTTGCTGAGTCTTTGCAGATCATTTATCAGTCTGCGCATAATCTGCTGCTGATCCTGAACGATATTCTTGATTACTCCAAAATTGAAGCTGGCGCCCTGGAGCTGGACAGGCACGATGTTGCCTTTCGTAAGATGTTACATTCGCTGACCACGTCCTTTTGCAAAACTGGCGTGAAGGCTGGGGTGACATTTAGCTATGAGGTTAACGACTCTATTCCTGAGTACCTCAAGCTGGATGAGTTGAGGGTGACGCAAATCATTAACAACTTGCTCAGTAATGCAGGCAAGTTCACTGAGCAGGGTAGTATTAAGCTCAGTGCCTGTTACGTCGACGAAGCCTTGCATATTGATATCTCTGACACCGGAGTAGGGATTGCGAAAGAGAAACAGAAGCAGCTATTCGGAGAGTTTATTCAGGCTGATGTTTCTACAACACGTAAATATGGTGGCACAGGGCTTGGCCTGACAATATGTAAACGCCTGGCCGAGGCAATGGGGGGGACAATTAGTTTAGAAAGTGAGGCCGGCAGAGGCAGCACGTTTACCGTGATTTTGCCTGCCAGTCCGGGTGAAGCGCAGCAAGACGAAAAACAGCATGTCAGTGCACCGGATCTGAATGGTGTGAATGTGTTACTGGTTGAAGACAACCCAATCAACCAGATCGTAGCGGCAAAATTGATGGAACATACAGGCTGCAATTTGACTAAAGCAAATGACGGCCTGGATGCGCTGTCTGTCTTAGAGGGTAACCATATGCCCGTTATCCTGATGGATTGTCAGATGCCGAATATGGATGGATTTGATTGCACTCGTCGGATCCGGCAAAACCCTGACCTATACGGTACACCTTATATCATTGCCATCACAGCCAATGCCTTCAATGAGGACAAAGTGAAATGTTTGCAGGTAGGGATGGATGACTTTGTTTCTAAGCCCATTGAGCCTGATGCCCTGTATCAATGCCTGGCTCGATGGCGTAGCGCATAACTACGTCAGCTCACGTTGGCCACATCAGGCGGGTATTGCTCAAACAAGCCCGCAGCGCTAAGAGGTTTAGAAAAATAATATCCCTGCATGTATTCGCAGCCGAGATCCCGAAGGAAACTAAGCTGCTGGGCGGTTTCCACCCCTTCGGCGATGCATGCCATGTTGAGGTTTTGCGCCAGCATATAGATGGTCTTTACGATGGAACGATTATGAGGGTGAGTTTCCAGTGTGCGGATAAAACTCTGGTCAATCTTGATAATGTCGATAGGAAAGTGACTTAGGTACGTGAGCGAAGAGTAGCCTGTGCCAAAATCGTCCAGCAGTAATGTAAAGCCAAATTTTTTAAGCTGTGCCAGTGTTTTACTGGCTTTATGCCGGTCTGCCAGAAAGCTGGTTTCTGTGATTTCCAGTTTAAGCTGATGATTGCTTAAGCCAAATTCCGCCACAATACTGTCCAAAGAGGCGGCCAGGTTATCACGCATAATATGTTGAGGTGAGAGATTCAATGACAAATAAAATGAGGCCTGCTGGTGGAAAAATGGCGTAAGTTCCTCAAGAGCTTTACGTAAGGCCTGCGTTGTCATTTGCTCAATTAAGCCGACTTCTTCAGCAATCGGAATAAACTCTGCAGGTGATACAGGCTTTGACCCCAACTGCCAGCGCATTAACAACTCCACACCTGTCAAAGTGTGGTTTGTGGTGTTCACAATAGGCTGATAGTGATTGTAAAACTGATCGTCTGCTACCGCTTCCTTGAGCGCCGCTTCTAAGCTGAGCTTTCTGCTCAGGTGCGCATTCATTTCGCTGGTAAAAAACTTAAAGTTGTTTCTGCCGCTTTGTTTGGCATGCAGCATTGCGATATCCGCATTTCGCAACAGGCCTTCTGCTGTTTGTTCGTCAAATGGAAAAATCGCGACACCCACGCTGGCAGAGATGCTCATAGAGATACCATCTATTTCGTATTTATTGCACAACGACGTGATCATATGTTGCACCAACTCTGTGACCTGGGCGACGTCTTCGAAAGTTTTTATCAGAACAATGAACTCATCGCCACTCTGGCGACCCAGGATACAGTGCGCGTTTAAGGTGCTATTTATCCTTTTCGTAACGGCAATCAGGAGTTGGTCCCCTGCAGAGTGGCCATAGGCGTCATTAATTGGCTTGAATTTGTCTAGATCAATAAACAACAACGCGCACCCGGAATTGCTTTTAGTTGCATTATAAATTGCAAATTCAATGTGTTGCAGCATTAGGTTGCGATTAGGTAAATCGGTCAGGGCGTCAAAGTTTGCGAGATAACGTAACTCACTTTGTGCTTGTTTTTGCTGAGATAAGTCGGAACCAACGATGACTAAAAATTCTATTTCACCCTGTTCATCTGTAATGGCATTGATACTGAGTTGAACTGCACTTTGGCGCTGATCATCAAATGTCACATCAATTTCTAGTTTTATGTTCTCTTTAGGTTGGATGTTACGCAGTGCGTTCAGTAATTTTATCAGCTGTTGTCGCCCAAGTCGTTTTTTGAGTTCGCTGAGTGTCAGTTGTTTTTGAGGCTCATATCGGTCCAATCCCAGAGATGATGATAAACTTTGGTTGACAGACAAAAGCTGTAAGCTGCTGTCGAGGATTAATAACCAGTCCTGGATCTGAGATAGGGCCTGGGCGAACATAGCAGCGTTCAATTGGTTTGCTTTTTGCTCGGTAATGTTACTGTAGATACCAGATGCCTTTAGTGGTTCACCTTTGGCATCCCATTCGCTGACCTTGGCAATATCGTGATACCAGAGCCAGCCTTGTTGTTTGGAATAAATTCGATACGTGATAGAGAGCTGGCTGTCGGGTGAGGCAATAAAGCGTGCCCATTGGCGTTGTACCATTTCCTGATCTTGTGGGTGAACTTTGTTGAAAAATGCGTTCAAGCTGAGCTGTTTACTTTGGCTGGCGTCCTGAACATTGCCCAGTAAGGTGATTTGCTGAGTCTGCATATCCATGCTCCACAGCCCGCTTTGTGTTTTGGTAAGCGCCAAGTCGGTCTGGGCTTTTGCGTGAACTAACTGGTCATAGGTCTGACGCAGAGCAAGTTGCTTGACCTGGTGTCTGCGATAGAGCACAGTCAATATTCCTGCAATCAGCAACAGATAACTGCTGATTGCTAACGGTGTATTCCACCAGGCATGTTTGACCTCAAAATGTAGCTGGCTCTGGATGCGTTTTTCAGTGTCACCAGGTCGGAATTCGGACAGGGTCAGGGTGTATTTTCCAGGCTTCAAGGTATTAAAAAATAAATAGTTATTTTTAACATCTTTGACCTCCAGGGTCGTGGGCCCTAACAGGTGAGCTGTGACAAAATTACGACGCACATTAAAAATGTTGAATTGACTAAACTCAAAGCGAAACCCCATGTCGTCATATTCAAACTGTAAAGTCTGCGTGTCGAGTTGTTCGGGTGAGACAAGTATGGGCCTGGACATCAGCTGCACACCGGAGAAGGCGAGTTGCTCTGTTTCTACTGGCAGCGTAAAGGCATTTGGGTCGAACTTTATTGCGCCGTTGGGCGTGCCAAACAGCATTTTTCCTGAATGCAGAGGCTGACTGGCCCCGAGATTAAACTCATTGGTAACCAGCCCATTACGATGATCATAGTGATCGAGCTGCAGCGTTTCTAAATTCAGTTTATAGAGGCCATTTTGGCTACTTATCCAAAGTTGGTTGTGCAGGTCACGCTCCAGTTCGTAAAGAGTGTTGGTGCCAAGCCCCTGCTCCTCTGTGATATGTACTATGCGCTGGAAACTGTGTGTTTCGAGCGCAATGAGGCCCATTGTGTTGGTTGCCAGCCAAAGTCGGCCCTGGCCATCCTTCATCCAGTCATTTACGATAGGGTAGGCGTTATCAGAGGCGGCGTCTGCCTGCCACAAAGTATTGATCTGGTGGCTGAGACGATCGTAACTCACTAACGCGTTGGCGGTGCTGAATAACAACTCATTGGGCTTTTCTGGTCTGCCAGGCAGAAATAACAGGGCTTGCAAGTCATCTATCTGTGCTTCCAACTCACTTAATGTGGTAATCGTTTGTAAGGCAATATCATAAAGGAAAATATTATGGTGCGTATGAAACAAGAGTGTACGCTGATCTACAAGCATAGAGCCGACTAAGTGGTCTTCTCCTGTCATTGCAACGTTTGCGTTGGTGACTTTGAGCTCAGAGGCTTGCCCGGTTGTTATGTCAAACTGTTTAAGTCCGGCTCTGGTATCAAGCAGGAGCATATTGTCTGTCAGGTAGGGGGAGCTATAGATGTTGTAGACAGCGTGGCTGCCATATGCCGGTTTGTGGCTTTGGTTACGAAAATAACTTTGTTGAAGGTTTGCTTGCTGGCCGTCGGAAAAGAGATGTAACCCATCATCGCTGCCAAGCCAAAGTGTGCCATCGTTTTTCTGGTGCACGGCCCAGATATTGTTATTGAAGTTATTGTTATGGGAGGCGAGTAGTTTAAATCGGTACGCTGAAGTTGGCCAAATAAATGCCCCATTATTATTAGAGCCCATCCATAGGTTTGCATGCTTGTCTAATAACATGACAGGGATGGTATTTTGCGGTGTCAAATAGCGGCTTTCGCTGAATGAGAACAGCTTACTGGCGCTATGATTACGGCGGTCGAGCAGATATAGACCTGAATCTGTGGCCAGGTATTCTCCATATGGCCCGATTTCATGTGCCCAGATATTGAGTTGTGAAACAAGTTCATAAGCCTGCTGGTCTATTAGCTGGCTGGCATCACCTGGAATGACAAACAAGCCTTCCACTGTGCCCACCAGCAGCCCCAACGCCTGGTCCTGTTTGAGCAGTTTTACATTGTTATTGAGCGCAGACTTGGCTACTGAGCCCTGGTGGTTCAGTAAGCTGAGTTGCTCATTTTTGAATTGAAACAGTCCAGACTCTGAACCAATGAGTAAAGTATCATGCCACGCCAGCATAGTGCGAACATAGGCGTTATGTGGCAGGGTGAGCAAACGTTCCGACGCAAGTGTCTGCGTATTGACGCGATACAAGGCGTTTTCAATTGCAATCACGTATTGATCTTGATACTGCACAATGGCATTCACCGCGGCATCTGGCGCTATGCCCTGACGTCCTCCCTGGTCAAACAATTTCACCAGCGATAAAGTACGGGTGTTTAGCAGAAACGCGCCTGATTGTACTGTTGATATAAATAATTGATCATTGTCTAACAGTTGGAGCAGTAAAATGTCACTGCCTGAGAACAGTGCCTGCCCCTTGAAGGGACTAAATTGGTTACCGTCATGTCGATTTAAGCCCTGATGGGTCGCGATCCAGATATATCCCTGCTTGTCCTGAACCAGCGCGGTGACACTCGACTGAGAAAGCCCTTCCTGCGTCGACAAGCGGCTGATCTGATTTGCATAATAAGGATCTGCAATCACCAAGTGGTGATATATCATTAAAAAAGACAATAAAGCTGCTTGTAGCCAGTTGTTCATTCACACGTTCCCAGGCGCACAACAGTGAACAGTCCTTTTACGCTTTTGTGCTGTCATATTCGCTGAGGCATACATTGCTCAGATTATGCTAATTATACCAAGTTATGGGCTGAGCTGAACGAGAATTCGTAAAAATGCCTCAGCTGGCAAATTTTTGGGTAAAAAAGCACTGCTTTAGGTAAAACCTAAACCGTTGAACTAAAAGGTGTATCAAAAACACAATCAATGCAACTACGAATTATTCTCATTATTTCTGTTTTTGTTGTTGATAACCATTTTTGTTTAGATTAAACTTATCCGCAGTTAAGGTTATTGAGAATGGTTTTCAGTTATGTATATCTGCATTTGCCACGGTGTGACGGACAAAAAAATCGCCGAATCTATTGATGATGGCGCAAGGTCTATGCGCGATTTGAGCAAAGAGTTAGGTGTGGGATCTCAGTGTGGTAAGTGTTGTAACTGCGCTAAGAAGATACTGAACGAAAAACTAATTGATATCGTAGATGTGACAGAGCAAGTAGCTTAATCAATTTTTCGTTCAAACCAGTTTCTCAAAAAAAGGGCTTCAAAGCCCTTTTTTAGTATTACATTTGCGTCTGCAGGTAGTTTTCGATACCGGTGACTTTGATGAGGTGTTGCTGGGTCTCCAGCCAGTCAATTTGCTCTTCCTGCTCATTGAGGATATTGTCCAACGCCTCACGACTAATGTAGTCCTGCTTTTCTTCACACAATGCGATAGCGTCAACCAGATCCCCTAATGATGCTTGCTCAAATGCCATATTAGCCGCAATCATTTCTTCGCTGTTTTCACCAATTTTGAGTCGACCCAGGTCCTGGAGGTTAGGCAAGCCTTCCAGAAACAGAATACGTTCAATCAGGCGATCTGCATTCTTCATTTTTTGGATAGATGTTTTGTAATCCGCTTTGTCCAGTTGCGAAAAACCAAAATCTTTAAACATACGGGCATGCAAGAAATATTGGTTAATGCCTACCAGCTCGTTTGCAAGTACGGTGTTCAGTGCCGTTATTACCGCTTTATCGCCTTTCATAATGATTCCTTATGCCAGCTGAGATTGCAGATAGTTTTGGATGCCGATTTTGTCGATAAGACCGATTTGCTGTTCTAGCCAATAAACATGGTCTTCTTCGGTATCAAACAGCAGCTTTTCGAGGACTGCACGTGATTGGTAGTCCTGCTCCTGTTCGCAGATCTTGATGGCCTGTTTAACGCTTTCTACCACTTCCAGCTCCAGCTTAAGATCATTTTCCATCATAGATTTTACGTCGCTACCTATGAGCAGATCGCGGCGTTTAGTCATGTTAGGGACACCTTCAAGGAACAAGATACGCTTGATTAACCAGTCTGCGTGTGTGGTTTCTTCTTCCATTTCGTGATTAAGACGCTCATAAAGTTTGTTCAAACCCCAGTCGTCATACATGCGGGAATGAATAAAGTACTGATCAATGGCTGCGAGCTCATTAGCCAGTAGTGCGTTAAATGCATCAATTACCTGTTGCTTGCCTTGCATAAGTGTCACCTCAATTCGTTCTAAATTGACGCCAGTGTACGTGTATATAATTTCATGTCAATAAAAAATCTATATAAATCAACATATTAACAACTGATTATTATTCTCATTTCAGTTCAGTTTTTGGACTTTAAATAGCAATCAGGTGCAATAGCCCAAAGGACTGGTCATGCCATAGTGAGATTTCGGTATAGGACAGGTAGATTTTCTAACGGGCTATCCCTACTCATGTGACGTCAATGCGCGCATAATAGGGGTATAACCTGCGGGTATTTTTTTATTGGGTTCCGAATATGGCCAGTACCTTTGCACGACTGGTTTTACACTGAGTCTGAGTCTCATAGAAGAGTTGATGTATGCTTTCTTCAGAAGTTTGTGCCAGGGCACGAAAAAGCCGGGATGCACGGTTTGATGGTTTATTTTATGTTGCGGTGAAGAGCACGGGTATTTATTGTCGCCCGATATGTCCGGCGCCAGCGGCAAAAGAGCACAATGTGCAGTATTACCAGCATGCGCATTGCGCGGCACAGGCCGGTTTTAGACCTTGTATTCGTTGTCGGCCAGACAGTGCGCCTGGTAGCTATGCCTGGCTGGGTACACAAACCACTGCGGTCAGAGCGAAAAGATTGATTGACGGTGGTTTTTTGGGCAGTGCAAGTGTGACTCAGTTAGCTGAAAAATTGGGGATCACGACACGATACCTGACCAAACTGTTTCAACAGTATTATGGTATCGCGCCAAAAAAATATGCGTTGTTTAAACAGTGTGACTTAGCAAAGCAGCTATTGCAGCAAACAGCCTTACCGGTTACCCAGGTCGCATATGCCTGCGGGTTTAACTCTCAGCGTCGCTTTAACGACGCATTCAGTCGGCTCTATCAGATTACGCCATCCAGCTTACGTCGCGGTGCTGAGGTCAGTCAGCAGATTGACTTGGTGATGGCCTTTCGTCCCCCCTTCAACTGGCAGGCGATGCGAGAATTTTTAGCGCATCGTTTGGTGACACCACTGGAGTGGCTAGATGACACCTCTTATGGACGTAATTTTAGATTGGACGATTATCAAGGTTGCTTTACGGCGTATTATGAGGAGTCTCAGAACCGCTTCAGAGTAACGATTGAGATCAGCGATCTAAAAGGGTTACCTCTGGTGGTGAATAATATCCGCCGGGTATTGGATTTAGATGCGGACTCCGAGTTTATCAACACGCATTTACAGCAACATTGTAGTGACATGGCACTTCAGGATGGGCTGAGATTACCCGGGATATGGACACCCTTTGAAGCGGGAATACGTGCTGTTTTAGGGCAGCAAATTAGTGTTGTGGCTGCCAGGAACCTAATGATCCAGTTAGTTGAACAGCTGGGAGAAAAGCAGAAAAATGGCACTTATCAATTTCCCTCAGCAGACGTTATTGCGTCATCTGAGCTGTCGTTTTTTAAAATGCCTGAACGCCGTAAACAGGCAATAATAGCCCTGGCGCAGCATCATGTGGACGATCCCGATTGCACACCAGAATCCTGGCTGGCAATTAAAGGAATAGGCCCCTGGACCGTGGATTATGCGAGCATGCGGGGTCTGAGTGCGCCGGATATTTATCTGGGAGGGGATCTCGGAGTACAAAAAGCCATTGATAAGGTCGGGCTGATAGATGAGCCAGGCTGCGCCCCATTTAGAAGCTATCTGACTTTTCAGTTATGGCAGCAAATAAAATAAAGACACGTTTATTCAGGGAGTAATTTATGACTATTCAAACCTATCTGGCGAGTCCGGTTGGCGATATCGCTATACAGGCAACAGATAAAGGGCTGAGTTATGTTGGCTTCGCGCCTAAATCTGTGTACTCAGAGGGTACCAATGAGCACCTTAAGCGCGCCTGCACTCAGTTAACCGAGTATTTTGCCGGGCAACGGAGTGAGTTTGATGTTGCTCTGGACACTCAGGGCACGCCTTTTCAGCAAGCTGTGTGGCAACTGCTGCGACAAATCCCTTATGGCGAAACAAATACTTATGGTTGGATGGCAGCCAGGCTAGACAATCCGAAAGCAGTCCGGGCCGTTGGGGCAGCCAATGGCAAAAACCCAATCAGCATTATCGTACCGTGCCACCGAATTATTGGTGCAAGCGGCAAGTTGACGGGATATGCCGGGGGATTGGAACGTAAATCCTGGCTTTTAGCGCACGAAGGGATAAAAATTACCCAGTAATGTATGCTGTTCATAGCCAAGCTCTAAGGTGAGTTATATACTAAAAGAAAGCCCGACCTAAAGTCCTGTTTTAATGCGATTGACTGTAATGTCGTTGATATTTTTGTTTGTTTGCTGTCAGGCTGCTGCGAAAGTATCCATTAGACTGTGTTACGAAGATAAACATATTCCGCCATTTTTCCTGGGTAACGGGTTTGACGTGCCGCAGGAAAACCCAGGCGCAACGATTGAGATACTTAGACACCTTGAAACCCAGGTTGATGACGTGCAATTTAAGTTTGTTCGCAAACCCTGGCAACGATGTTTGTACGAGATCAAGCGCAATCGTGTTGATGCCGTAATTGCCAGTTACCGACAAGCGCGTCAGGCCTTTTTGTCTTATCCACTTAATGAGGATGGATCCCCAGACACACTGAGCTCTATCAGCCGACTTGGTACTTGTCTGGTCGGCATGACACAACTAAAAACGGCGATTCACGAACGTAGTTACCCCATAAATCTGGCTGTGCCAAGAGGGTATTCAGTTGCCGATTCAGTAGGGAGTGATAAATACACGATCCTGAACACAGACTCACAAAGTGATGCTTTTGAGTTAGTGCTCAAGGGCAAGGTACATGGCACATTTGGTTTGTGCCAGGTCGATGGTAAAGCGGTCGAAGCCTTTCCTTATCGACGACAGCTTGCTGCGGTTTATCCGCCACTGGATATCAGCTTTGGTTACCTGACGTTTTCGAAGCAATTTAAAGCGCTGCATGGGCCAACAGCAAAAGCCTTATGGTCTTCTTTAAGCACCTCGGAGCTGCACCATATCTACATTGCGTACATTAATCGTCAAAGTTATCCAGGTGATACCCAGGATAGCAGTCGGAGCCCCACAAAAGTGCCATGGCAGGTATTTGACTAAGCTGGCTTAATTGTCTGAGTTTGGGTAGACTATCGCGAATTTTTTAGCGGCAGATACGAGCATATGGCGCAACTTTATTTTTATTATTCGGCGATGAACGCCGGAAAATCTACCACATTATTGCAATCTGCATTTAATTATCGTGAGCGGGGTATGAATCCGTTTATCCTGACCGCTGCGCTTGATGACCGTGCCGGCGTTGGCAAGGTCGCCTCTCGTATCGGGCTTGAAGCGGAAGCACATACTTACGAGCCAGCAACGGATCTGTTGAACCTAATCAACCAGTCGCATGATAAGCAAGCGTTGGATTGTATTTTGGTCGACGAAAGCCAGTTTTTGAATAAACAGCAAGTCTCTCAGCTAACCGATGTGGTTGATCTGCTCGGGATCCCGGTCTTGTGCTACGGGCTCAGAACCGATTTCCGGGGAGAGCTGTTCGAAGGTGCTCAGTATTTGCTGGCCTGGGCCGACAAACTGATCGAATTGAAAACAGTCTGCCATTGTGGTCGCAAGGCGAACCACGTTCTGCGACTGGATGCGGCTGGAAATGCAATTGCTGATGGCGCCCAGGTTGAAATTGGCGGAAATGACCGTTATGTGTCGGTCTGCAGAAAGCACTATAAGGCTGAGCTCATTAGACTTTGAGCTCATACTTAGTTAAAAACACCAGGCGATAAAGCGGCTGACTTTTTGACCCTGTTGCATATCAATGACTTTTACTTCACTTGCTTTGACCGCTTGCAGGGCTTTTTTCAAAGCCGGCAGGTTATCCTTTTTCGATACAAGTGAAGTAAACCAGCCAATTTGATCTGCAAAGTCCTGGCTTTCGTGGATCATGGACTTAATGAACGCCAGTTCACCACCCGGACACCATAGCTCGGGTGCATGGCCACCAAAATTCAACTGCCCGGATTTTTGAGCTTTGCCCAGATTGCGCCATTTTCTTGCTGTTCCCGCTTGAGCTGCCTGTTCACTTTCATGGAAAGGCGGATTACACATCGTCAGATGGTAGCTTTCTTTTGCACCAATGATACCGTGGAAAATGGCCTGCTGATTTTTTTGCTGCTTTATTTTAATCCCCAGTCCATTCGCTTTCGCGATGGTTTGTGCCACCGAAACGGCCATAGGGTTGATGTCAGAACCAGTAAACTGCCAGCCATATTCAGCTTGACCGATCAGCGGGTAAATCAGGTTTGCACCCGTGCCAATGTCGAGACAGCGGATCTGCTTCCCTGTTGGGGTTTCGCCCTGGTTGTCATCGGCCAGTAAATCTGCCAGCGCATGAATATAATCAGCCCGGCCTGGTACAGGTGGGCACAAAAAAGGTTCTGGCAGTTGCCAGAGTTTGACCCCATAGTCGCTGGCAAGCAGTGCCTGATTTAATGCAACCACTGCATTGCGATCGCTAAAGTCTATGGTGTTGTCACCATGCGGGTTGTTGCGCAGGTGTTGCGTGAGTGCCGGATTGACCCGGCATAGACGGGCGAAGTCATAGCCCTGTTGGTGTTTATTTCTGGGGTGCATTAAATGATTGTTTTCTTACTTCATTGATACACCATTATATCGAAATTATGTGTTTTGCGCTGCCTCTTTCCCTGCAAAGACCGAATGAGCCCGCTTGCGATGTTAAAATGCCGCTGGTACGATGAGTTTAAAAAATGACGTAACAATCTGACATGATCATAAAAAACTCGCTTTATGTGCCAGTTGGGGAAGGGTATCAGCTGCATCTTCGCCATATTTATCAGAAACAGAAAATGGGCCCTGCAGTGCTGCTTATCCATGGTGCAGTTGAAAATGGCAAGATCTTTTATACTCAGAGCAATAAAGGCCTTGCCCCCTTTCTGGCCGAACAGGGCTATCAGTGTTTTGTGGCGGATTTACGAGGCAGAGGGGGAAGTAAACCTGCCATCAGCAAAGGGGATAAACACGGTCAGACGGAATCAATTGTCGAAGATATTCCCGCAATTCTGGCGCACATCACGGCAATGACTGGTAAACGGCCTCAGTTCTGGGTAGCGCATTCTTGGGGTGGGGTGTTATTGAATAGTGTTCTGGCCAGGTTCCCTGAAGAGATTGAACATATCAATGCGTGTGTTTACTTTGGCACAAAAAGGAGCCTCTATAATCGACACCCAGAAAAGCTGCTAAAGGCCAATGTGATCTGGTATACGCTCGCATTTTGGCAGGTGAGGAAGCATGGCTACTTGCCTGCTCGTCAGCTTAAATGGGGCTCTGATAATGAAACGCGTAAATCTCATGCACAGAGTGTGCAGTGGGCGAAACGCCGACCTTGGGTAGACAGCGATGACGGCTTTGATTACGCTGCGGCATTAAAAGACACGGCACTGCCACCGACTTTACATATCGCGGGGGTCAAAGACAAAGCACTGGCACAGCCGATAGACATCAGGCAATTTATGGCTGAGTCGGGCACAGGCATTATGGAAATCACTGTGTATGGTCGGCGCTATGGTCATCAGCATGATTACGATCATATCAATATGCTAACGCACAGCGCCGCGCGTCACGACCAGTTTTCCGATCTACTGGCCTGGTTCGAACGTTACGGACAGACCTGATCAATGCGAGTCGGGCAGGGCCAGTTCTTTTTGCATCTGTACTTCGAACTTTTTCCAGTTCACCAGGGGCGCCGTATTCAGTGGCTTGCGTACCTGAGCTTTACTTAGGGTTGACACTACCTTGTGGCTTTTATAGAACTCCATACATTCAGGCTCGTACTTTTGATACATAAAGTTAAGTGCCTTGCGGATCTCTCGCTCAGGTTCCTCAAGCAACTTTTCGTAGCTCATTGTGTGGATATTGCGTGGTAGCATCGTCTTAAAGTGCGTCATTACGTTATCGGTCAAATCGCTATATAACTGATACTCTTGTAAAGAGCAGAAGTAAGGCTCATCTTCAGCAAAGTGATTGCTATACACTGACCAGGCATTTGGCATAAAGTCCCGGGTCATGTGGATAAAACGGGCATCCGGGAACATTTTGTAGATCAGGCCAATATTCTGGAAATTGGCAGGCAACTTGTTGATCACGGCTTCTTCGGCAACTCGATGGCGTTTTATTTCATCAACGTATAAATTACGGCAGTGGTCGAGCATCGAGGTACTCAGTGTTTTGGTGCAATCCGGAAAGGGCGCTTCATTGCGCATGCTCAGATAAGGCACAATATCGTCACTAATTACCGTACTTTCCCCCATAGAACCCACTTGAGAGTGCTGGATCAGCATTTGCTCCAGCAAAGTGGAGCCTGTGCGAGGCAGGCCAACGATAAAGACTGGGGTAAAAGTGGCTCTGACTTTGTCTGGCGGCTTTGAAAAAAATGCCTCATCAAAACTGCTTTTTAAATACTCAAAAAAGGGCTGCATGGCTGAGGTGTGAAAGTCACAGAGCGCATGTTGGGCCGCATTGGCTTGCTGGTAATGTGCGAAAGCTGCATCAATATCTGCCAGCTTTTCATAGGCATGTGCTTTAGCGTAATGAACCACAATGTGTATCCTGGGGTTATCCAGGTCTGCATCGAGTGTATCGAGCAGTGCTAAATACTCGGTTAGTTTTTCGCCTTCAGTGAGTTTGATTAACTCGTGGAGCATAAAAACCGTAATGGCGGAATGAGGGCAAGATAGGCCAGCATCAAACACATTTCGTGCATTGTCGATAAATCCATAGTCGAGATAAAACTGCCCTAAATGATAGTGAGCCTGGGCGTTATGCCTGGCAACGCTCAGGGTGTATTCAAGTACTGTCTTTGCGTCAACGGGTGAGCCAACCGCGACAAACGCATCAGCCAGCGCATAGAGCGGGTCGAGCATTTTAGGCAAGTGTTCGCAGGCGCGTTTCAGATAATAGATAGCGTTATCGTATTGTTCGAGCCGCATACAGATCCTGCCAAGACCAAACAGGGCCTTGCCGTTTTTTGGGTTCTGTTTAAGCACTTGTTTGAACATAAATTCGGCTTCGCGAAGCCGATTTTCTTCGAGTAATTCGGAGGCTCTTTCTAGCAGTAACATGTGGTTATAAATAGTTTTTTATACATGATAGAAATAAAAAGGGGAAATAGCTATAGCTACTTCCCCCTTTGTTTCTGGGTTACAGTAAGTCGTTAAAAGGTGTATGTTGCTTTTACGTAGTAGAAGCCACCGTTAATGCCAAATGGAGACGTTTCGTAGTAGATACCGCCCCAAGTATTTGAAGGTGTGAGCTCTGTGTTGTCACCTTCCAGGAAGTCGACCACTTTCTCAGCATCCTGGTCGAAGATGTTGTTAGCACCGACCGTCAGGCTGATATTTTCAGTTGCAAAGTAAGTCAACTCGGCATCGAATGTGAATGTTGGGTCAGCCATGATAGCGGTAGCATCATAGTCGACGTGTACACCCTGATATTCGCCATAGTAGTTGTAGCGCAGGAAGCCTGAGAATTCTTCCCATTGTTGCGTCCAGGTATAGGTTGCTCGGTGCTGTGGCAAGTCTTTCTCAAGACGGGCTACCTTGAAATCACCTGTGATGACAGAAAACTCGTCAACTTCAGTTTCATTCCAGTTATACGCAGCACTGAAAGTGGCAAAGCCGCCTAGCAGGTCCATAGAGTAGTTAGCAACAACGTCAACACCCTGAGTTGTGGTATCGAAGTCATTGGTAAAGAAGGATACCTGCGCAATGCTGTCGACGTTAGGTACACCATCTGCTTTCAAAGCTTCTTTTTGTGCCTGGGTCAAATCAATCTTATTCGATTGACTCAGACGGTCTTCTACCTGAATGTTGTAGTAGTCAATCGTCAGGAACCAGTCACCTGATTGATAAACACCACCGAATGTGTAACTTTGCGACTCTTCAGGCTGAAGCTCGGTACCGCCCAGGATCTGGGAAACTGGGTTAGTAGGTGGCAGCAGCGCCGAGTCAACCAATACACCACTACTTAGGTTGGTTTGTACGTTACTCACATTTGCCTGGCCGACTGTTGGAGCACGGAAGCCTGAGCTGACAGAGCCACGTAATGCAATGTCTTCGGTAACATGATATTGCCAGGTTACTTTGTAATTGGTTGTTGAGCCAAACGAGTCATAATCTTCGAAGCGCAGTGCCCAACCCATTAAAAACTCTTCAGTGAATGGTGTTTCGATATCGATGTAAGCTGCGTAGTTACGACGCGAGAACTCCCCCCCAGCTGAAGGCTGGAAGCCTGGAAAACCATTCGAACCGATACCAAACCCTTGGGTCGTTAATGGCCCCGCGATGAATGAGGCTTCATCACCCGGAATCACTTCAAACGTTTCTTCGTGCCATTCAAAACCAACCGCGACGTTAACATCGTAGGCCAGGTCAAAATCATACCCTTTAGAGAAGTCGGCGTTAAAATTCTTCTCAAGCTGAATGTACTTACCCGGGCTAAACTCCATTGGCGTGTCCGGACCCAACGACGCGTTGACCGTGTTAGTAATAAAGTAGCGTGATTCATTGCGGCCAACCGAGCCACTAAAGTCGTAGTAGGCGCCTTTGAGGAAGCCATCAGTGAATTCCCCTTTAGTACCAATGGTCAAAGAAGTATCAGTAATGTTGCCACCAAAGAACGGCGTAAAGCCTGCAGGCAGGATGTTGTTAAATGCAAAACAGTTGGCAGCTGCAAGTGAATCTAGAGCAGCTTGATCCGGCAGACCATTGGCCTGGATTTCAACCACTGGGCAATTCAGCTGTTGGTCATAGCCATCCAACGAACCAACTAGTATCGTTGGGTTTGCTGCATCCCAGGCTGCTTGTTGCGCTTCGTCTGTCAGGTGGCGTCGTGCAGGGGCACCGTCGACATTACGGACCACACCGCCGTAAACACCCGGACGCGTTGTTGGATTACGATAATAGAACCCGCCTTTTACATCGCGTTCAGAGTAGTTACCAAACATGTAAAACTGAGAATCGTTGGTCAGTTCAAGACCGACATTACCAAACAGTGTGATGTCGTCTTTGATTTCTGGTGCACCCCAAACCTGAGCCGGGTCTCTAACACCTTGTAAACCCGCATCTATAAATGCTTGCGCGTCAGGGCGTTGAACACTACGACTGGTTGGATCGGCTTCTTTGTATTGGAAGCTTAGGTTAGCAAAACCTTGGTCGGTAAAGGGCAGACCTATGTTACCTTCGATGGTTGTTGTGTCGCCGTCGCCTTCATAATATTGGCCTTGCTTGACGGAAACACTACCACCTTCAGAGGCATCCTTAAGTACAAAGTTCAATACACCGGCAATGGCGTCTGAACCATATTGTGCCGCAGCACCATCACGCAGTACTTCCACTTGTTTGAGTGCAATGCTGGGGATTACGGAAATATCCGGACCCTGAGCACCATCATTAATACCACCGCCCAGGAAGGCGATAACGGAAGAGCGGTGACGGCGTTTACCGTTGAGTAAGATTAAAGTAGAGTCTGCTGGCAGGCCACGCAGGTTTGCTGGGCGTACCAGGCTGGCTGCGTCACTGATAGGATTGGCGTGAACGTTGAGTGAAGGAACGGACCCCTTCAACAATTCCAGCATGTCATCGCCACCGGCTTTGCTTATCTCGTCTCCACCGATAATATCGATAGGGACGGGAGAGTCACCAACCGAGCGTGGTGCTGCACGTGAGCCTACCACCGCGATTTTCTCTATTTTTTTGTTTTCGGCACCGGCATCGGCCTCTTCTGCTTGTACGCTGGTTACCGCCAACCCCATTGTTGCTGTTGACGCTAATGCAAATTTAATCGCACGACTTAGCGCGTTTGTCTGTAGTTTCATCCTGTTTCCCCAGTTATTATATGTTGTCATTTCTTACAATATACACAAGTTGCACATCTCGCATTAACTTAATGTGTACTAGTTATTAAAGATAATTGCAAATATGTTCACTGCACCTTTAAAGGTAGCAGTGAATTTTACTAGGTCAAATTTTTCAATAACTTTTTGTTTGTGGTACAAAAAACAATCTTTTTTGGGGGTTTTTAAGGTACATTTCAGCATGAAAGATGTTCACCAAAATGTCATTATTGCGCACTCTGGCGGGTTTTTTTGTCGAGATGTTTAAAATGTGAACTGTTGTATTCTTCATCTAACTCGCTCATATGTTATTGCCAAGCGGGTATTCGACTAATTGGTTAGGGGCTGTTGATCAGACTTACGTATGCTAACGTCTCGTTTTTATTTCTGCTAATATTGGGGATACTAAGATTTCCCAAGAATGTTAATGCGATTAATTAAAGTAGTACACAAAGCACCCATTCGAGTTGCAAGGATCAGTAAGAAGCGTCAACAAATAAAGCTCCGACGTGCTTTGGTTGGTTTGAAAATAGCATTGGCTCAGGAAAAGCAAGAAACCCGAGAGATGTTGGACATATACAAGCGATACCCTCAGGGCGGAGTGTCTAAGCAAGAGTTGGCGGCGGCAAATCATCAGTTTTTTGATATTTTGAAGGGCCTGGGCCTTGGGGTATTTGCTTTATTACCTTTTGCGCCTATTACCATTCCGCTGATTGTTAAGCTCGGCCAGTGGTTAGGGGTTGATGTGCTACCCAGCTCATTCTCATTAGGTAAAAAGCCTAAAAACTCCAACAAATCAGCCGATTAAGAGTCAGCAGATAACTGTTCCTAGTTTATTACTGTGCTTTGTGCATCCAGTGAGTGAAATATTTTTCCCACCTTGGTATTCTCTTGTCAGGTTTATGTAATTCAAGAGGCACGTATGAGTAATTTACTTGTTCACTCATCACAAGGAATACCGGTACATTTCATAAAGGAATACCAGCTTAGCGAATGGCTAGAGGAAAATGCGCCACAAGCCAAGAGCATCACGCTGGCCACCAGACAGAAAGCACAAAAAACGTTATTGATCCCAGACGTTCAAAGCGGCGACATTCAGGCCGTACTCAGTCTGGTCGATTCACTGGATGATATGTGGCTGGCTGGTGATCTACCTGCTCAGTTACCGCAAGGCACCTATCAGCTGCAGGGTGATGAGGCATTTGTTGAACAGGCAGCGCTTGGTTACCTGCTAGGTGCATACACATTTGATGCATACAAGAAAGCATCTGCGCCGAGCGCAAAGCTGGCGATTGAATCAGAGACCATGTTGAAAAAATTGCAGGATCAAGCTGATGCCATCTACTTGGTCAGAGATTTGGTCAACACGCCAGCGGCGGACATGATGCCGCAACACATGGCTGAAATCTGCACAGAGATGGCGGCGCAATTTGGTGCACAGTTTACTCAAATCGTCGGTGACGAATTACTGGAACATAACTATCCAACGATTCATATGGTTGGCAGAGCAAGTGAAAACAAGCCACGCCTGCTAGATTTGAGCTGGGGTGATGAACACGCTCCCAAGCTGACTTTGGTCGGTAAAGGTGTCTGTTTTGACTCGGGTGGCTTAGATCTCAAACCAGCTTCCGGCATGCGCAATATGAAAAAAGACATGGGTGGTGCTGCTCACGTGTTGGGTCTTGCTCATATGATTATGGCGGCTGGATTGCCTGTTCGTCTGCGGGTATTGATCCCGGCAGTTGAGAATGCTGTGTCGCGCAATGCATTTCGTCCGGGTGATGTGATCCAGACGCGTAAGGGTCTGACAGTTGAAATTGACAACACGGATGCCGAAGGTCGTCTGGTATTGTGTGACGCACTGGCAGAAGCACAGGCAGATGGTCCTGATCTGTTGATTGATTTCGCCACTTTGACGGGTGCATGCCGGATAGCGCTGGGAACTGAGTTGCCGGGCTTCTATAGCACAGATCAGGAAGTGGCCAATGGTATGATTGCTCAAGGTAATGCGCTTCAGGATCCAATCTGGCAGCTGCCTTTGTTCGATCAATATAAGGCTCTGTTTAAGAGCGACGTTGCAGATATGGCAAACTGTGGTTCTACGCCATTTGGTGGTTCAATCACCGCTGCACTGTATCTGAAAGAGTTTGTAGAACCTGAACAGACTCCTTGGGTGCACTTTGATGTGATGGCGTGGAACATACGCGCCTTGCCTGGCCGACCTGTTGGCGGTGAAGGGCTTGGCCTCAGAGCGACGTTTGCGTATCTTGAGCAGCGTTACGCGTCGTAATTTGCTCTGACAAATGTCAAAGTGATGAAAGGGCCATTGTGGCCCTTTTTTCGCGTTTCTAAACAGGGAAAACTGACAGGCTCGGTTGCTATAATTTTAAAAAGTCTTAGAGTATCGGAGGTTAGGCCCTTATTCTGAGTACCATTTTGTCTGTGTTTTCACCTCAACAATCTGAACTGGCACCGCTTGAACCTGAATCATCAGCATTGCCACATTTGTCGAAACAGTTTTGGAGCTTGCAAATTGCCGGATGGCTCGGCTATGCGGCTGTGGTGTTTCTGGCAATCATTCAGCCTCAGTTTGACGCGCCCGGTTTTAACCTGGCCGGGCAGATCATAAATCTGGGGGTCGAAAGCCTTAGCGGCTTTATGCTCTCCCTGTTGCAGTGGCTCTTTATTCGAAAAATCATTCATCAGCCTTTGCAGCGCACCCTGGTTATCAGTTTTCTCTTTGCAGCCTTGCTGGGACTCATTTATAACATCATTAAGCTCGCCAGCTATAAAGTTATCGTCCATGATCAACGCTGGAACGAGGCCTGGACCATGCTGGAGTTTGGTGGCTGGTTGCTGTTTTCTTTGACCACTATGTTTGTCTGGACCTCGATATTTTTTATCATGCTGTATAACAGTCGGCTACAAAAAGAGCATGAACGTTTGTTAAGAGCGCAGACCCAGGCAAAGGATGCGCAGTTACAGATGCTGCGTTATCAGCTTAATCCGCACTTTATGTTTAATACGATGAATGCCATATCAACGCTGATCCTGAAACAGGATAACGACGCGGCATCAGAAATGCTCGATAAGCTGTGTGACTTTTTCCGTCACTCACTCGAGGCCACGCAAGGCAGCAGAATCCCGTTAAAAGAAGAAATTCAGTTGATTGAATTGTATTTGGCGATTGAGAAAGTCCGTTTTGGACATCGCCTGTCTGTTCGCTATGATATTGAACCGCAAGCTCAGAATGCATTGGTGCCGAATATGTTATGCCAGCCTGTTGTTGAGAATGCTATTAAGTATGCTATTGAGCCAAGTAAACAGGGAGGAGAGGTTACAATCTCGGCAAAGCGGCAATTACAGCAACTCGTTATAGAGATTTCAGACTGCGGCACAGGCTCTGATGAGAGGGCCGTTAAAGGATTTGGCATAGGACTAAACAATGCTAAAACCAGACTGGATGTGATGTATAACGGTGATTTCACAGTGTCTTTGAATAAAAATACAGCCGGGGGAAATACCGTGACCTTAGTGCTACCATACGAGGTTGAATGACCATGACAAAACCACTGAGCGCCATCATAGTGGATGATGAACCCCTTGCGCTGGAGGGGCTGAGTCTCAGGCTGGCTAAAATCCCCGAAATAGAAGTGATTGGTCAGGCCGAAAATGGCGATGATGCGATCCGTTTGTGCCATGAATTGAGTCCGGACGTGCTGTTTTTGGATTTACAGTTGCCCGGGCTTAATGGCATTGAAGTGGTTCAGGCGATACAGGCCGATGTCTTGCCTATGGTGGTTTTTGTCAGTGCTTATAGTGATTACGCCCTCGAAGCCTTTGAGCTTAATGCCATTGACTATGTTTTGAAGCCCGCGAACCTGGGTCGGTTGCAAAAAACGGTGACTCGGATCCTGGAGCGTCGACAGCCTCGTCAGGCCGAGCAGGAAAAATACCGCCTGTTGCAGGCACTGACAAAGACTTCCGGGTTGGATGTGGCTGAGTTAGAGTCCTGGCTGGAAACGGGCAGCCCGTTACCAGCCAGGCAGGACAGAGAGCTGGTTATTAAAAACAGCGATAATGAGCAGGTCTTTGTTCCGATGGACACAATCCGCTGGATTGATGCTGCCGGCGATTACATGTGCGTGCACACTGAGTCAGAAACTCATGTCCTGCGCATTACCATGAAAAAGTTACAGACTTTGCTGGATGAAACCCTGTTTGCCCGGATCCACAAGTCGACCATAGTTAACTTAAGTTATGTCACTGCGATTAAACCCATGCGGAATAACGAGAGTCTGGTGACGCTTAAAGGCCAGGTTGAACTCAAAGTAAGTCGCAACTATAGTCAGGCATTACATCAATTTGTTGCTAAAAAGAAAACGTTGAGCTAGTTGCTTCGCGTTAGTACAAGCAAGAAATATCAGTGGGGCGCCAGAAGTATTACCCCTTCTGGTGCAACGACTATATGGTTTGGTGCAATATGTATGTACCCGATACCCTCCAAAAGCCAAGAAAAACAAAAGGCTAACCTTTCATCTTATTTTTGTATCGTCTTGTCGTGCACTATTGTGGCCCACGTTCTTGTGTCGCAACAGTCGCTCGTGATGGCGCGTTTCCATTGTAACATTCAGGTTAATTTAACAGGATAGCCTCAGGAGCAGACCGAATTGGTCTCCGATTCGCTGCTCATTCTTTGTAGTACGGACATTGCAACTGGCTGCACCTGGGTGCGATTGATTGCAAATAACAAGTACAGCGGCTCTGTGCCAGACTGTAAAAAGAACAGGTCCGCGCTACACAACAATCGGTTCGATTAGTTGGAACACACATTATGATAAAAGTTGCAAAATCCTTCACCAGTCTTGGTGTCTTGCTTGCGATAGCCGGTTTAACTGGCTGTGGCGGCGACGCTAAAACCAACACTGATCTGAGCAAAACGGATCCTCAGACACCGGTCTCTGACTGGCAACTCGTCTGGCAAGATGAGTTTGATGAGACACAAATCAATACTCAAAACTGGACGCATGAAGTGAACTGCCTGGGTGGCGGAAATGAAGAGCGTCAATGCTACACCGATGATGCAGTCAATTCGTATGTTAGCGATGGAACACTGAAAATAGTTGCGCTTCGCGCTGCGGAAGATGCTGAACAGCCCTATACATCTGCGCGCCTTATTACAAAACACAAAGCGGATTTTAAATATGGCCGCTTTGAAATGCGGGCGAAACTTCCCAGCGGGCAGGGCAGCTGGCCGGCATTTTGGATGCTGCCAACCGATGAAGTCTATGGTGGCTGGCCTAAATCAGGCGAGATTGACATAGTTGAAGCGGTGAACCTCAAAGCACAAGATGCGGATGGCATGCCTGAGGCCCATGTCTACGGGACCTTACATTATGGCAAGGATTGGCCTGACAACGTTCACTCTGGTAAAGCGCATAGCTTACCGGATGGTGTGAACCCGGCCGATGACTTTCATACCTATGCGGTAGAATGGCAACAGGGAGAGATACGCTGGTATGTTGATGATTATCTTTATGCCACGCAGCGACAGTCTGAGCCCCTGTATGACAGTAACGGCAACGTATTTAGTCTGAAACACCGGGGGTGGTTTGCCGAGTATCATGATCAGGGCAGCGGTGAGCTGGTAACACACTGGGACAGTGCACCGTTTGATCAAAATTTTTATCTTATCCTGAACCTGGCTGTTGGTGGCAATTGGCCTGAAGCGGTTAATGAAACGGGCGTTGATGCTGATGCCTTTGCAAACGGGCAAACCTTTGAAGTGGATTATGTCCGGGTCTATCAATGTCAGCAAAACCCGCAAACAGGCAAAGGCTGCGAAACGATCCGCGCCGGATGGGATTCACTGGATGATGCACTGGTTGAAGGTAAAGCGCCCAGCCCACCGCCGCCTGCGACTTCAGGGGATAGTCTGCAAATCTTTGACGGTGAGCTCAATAAAGACTGGCCAGCATGGGATTGTTGTGGCGGCAGCGTTCCTGCTTTAGTCGAAGATGACACTGCTGGCATGGCGGTCGAATTTAGCGTGGGCAGTGAGCCTACGGTCAATGGGTTTATTTCTCGAGATCCGATGGCGTCTGATGCTGGTGGTAGTCCCAGCCCGTTCGATGCCTCTTCGTTGATTGAGTCCGGCGTTGTGCGTTTCGATTTGAAAGTGACTTCTGCGCCCGCGAATACAGAGGCGCCCTGGATGTTAAAAATAGAAAGCGCAAACGGAGAAAAAGCAGTTGAACTTACTTTGTCTGAAAGCGCAGAAGGGGTAATGCCAGCGGTTGGGCAATGGCAAACCTTCACGTTCTCGTTACAGATGTTGGCTGAGCAGGGGCTGGATATCAGTAGTATTGATGCATTGCTTATTTTCCCGGCGTGGGGCAGTGGCGAAGGCGCAGTTTATCGCGTCACAGATGTTGCGATTGTGACACCAGACACAGCCACTGCATTGGTGGTGTTTGAAGAGAGCGAAAATCCTGCCTGGCCAATGTGGGATTGTTGTGGCGGTTCTTTACCTACGGTTGAGCTGGACGATGATACGCACGGCAATGTTGCAGAGTTTGTGATCGGTGATACAGCAACGGTGATGGGGTTTATTTCCCGACAAGAGTTTATTTCAACCGAAGGGGTTAGCGCGGCACCATTTGATGCCTCCTCTATCCTGTCCAACGGCGTGATTGAGTTTGATATGAAGGTGGTGAGTGCACCACAAGACGCCACTGCAGCCTGGTTCTTCAAAGCTGAATCAGTGGGCGCGGAAAGTGCTGCTGAACTGACCCTGGATGAGAGTATCCAGCAAACAGCTCCCGAAGTCGGCCAGTGGCAAACCTATACATTTACTTTAACGGACCTGGTGGCAGCTGGCCTGGACATCAGTGCGATTGACGTTTTGATGGTTTTTCCCAGCTGGGGCTTGGGCGCGGGCGCGGTATACCGTATAGATAACGTGAAAATTTACGATCCGAATCAGGCGGATGACTTTGTTGGTGAAGTGCTATTTGCCGATGACGTTAAAGCTAAATGGTCGCTGTGGGATTGTTGTGGTGGCTCTACCCCTTCGCTTGAAAATGATGATATGACTCAGGGCATGGTAGCGGAATTTAAAGTTGGCGCCGAGCCTACTGTGATGGGGCTGTTTGCTGAAGACGGCCATTATCTTGATGCATCACCCTATCTGGAAAAGGGCTCGGTTCAGTTTGATCTTAAAGTAGTGACAGCGCCCAATGATAGCAGTGCGCCCTGGAAGTTTAAGATAGAAGCGCTGGATGCCAGTTTTGCACTGGAGCTTAATCTGACCGACAGTCTGGAGGCTGTGGCGCCTCAGGTTGGCCAGTGGCAGACCTATACTTTCCCACTTCAGACACTGCAGGATGGTGGGGTGAATGTTAGCGGCATTGACATCATCATGGTTTACCCAGCCTGGGGGCAGGGTGAAGGAGCTGTATACCGGCTCGATAATGTGATGATCACAGCGCAATAAAACCAAACCGATGGCGTGGCATTGCCACGCCCAGACAGCGAAAATTATTCAAGCAGGTCATTATGAATACAGTAAATTATAAACTCTCACATGTCGCGATTCTGATCGGTGCGGTGCTTGGTACTTCAATGGTACAGGCTGAGGAAGCTGAGCCGCAGGTTGCTGAGGAAACGCCCGAAGTCATAGAAATTCGTGGCATCAAGGGCAGTTTGATCCGCTCTATGAACGTCAAACGAGATATGTCTGGTGTGGTGGATGCGATTTCAGCAGAAGAAATGGGTAAATTTCCCGACACCAACCTGGCTGAGTCTTTACAGCGCATTACCGGTGTGGCAGTGAGTCGCAGCAATGGTGAAGGCAGTCAGATCACCGTACGTGGCTTCGGCCCGGACTTTAATCTGGTAACACTCAATGGCAGACAAATGCCAGGAACGGGTAATAGCCGTTCTTATAATTTTGAAAACCTGTCATCCGATGGGGTTTCGGCGCTCGAAGTTTATAAAACAGCGCGTGCTGACAATCCGACAGGCGGGTTAGGTGCGACGGTGAATATTGTTACTGCTCGCCCTCTCGACAGTGGTGCTGAGAAAATGTCGTTTTCAGCGAAAGCAATCCACGATTCTTCAAATGTCGCAGGCGATGACGTTACGCCAGAGATCTCAGCCTTGTACTCCAATGCATTTTTGGATAACACAGTCGGGTTTGGCTTTACCATTAACCACCATCGCCGCGACTTTCAACAGCAAAGTGCCAATATCCAGGGGTGGCAGGCGAATGTCGATTTACCAACTAACCTTGAAGCAGACAGCGTCACAGACAATCGCCCTGTAAACGATCAAGGGGTGCCCGCAGGTGATTATTTTTTCCCTCGGGATATGAACTATCAAATAAGTGATTTACAGCGCGAGCGAACCAACGGTCAGGTTGTTTTCCAGTATGCGCCCACTGATGACATTGTAATGACGCTGGATTATACCGGGACTAAGTCTGTTACCGGTAAGAATGCGATTTCCTGGGGTATGTGGAACGACTACGGCGGTAATATCAACGGCTATGAACTGGATGAGAACGGCACCGTTGTGTATGCCGATATCAGCGGTAACGACGGGTCTTTCAGTGCCTCACGTTCCACTACTGAAGTGAAAGAGCGCTCAGTCGGTTTTAATATTCAATGGCAAGCCAGTGATGCTCTGAGTCTGAGTCTGGACTATCATGATTCTCAAAGTGAAACCGATAATGGCGCAGACGCCGGTCTGGGTAGTGAAGGCACGCTGGTACTGGGCTCAGATCAGTTAACGACCAAGCGCTACGATTTTCGCAGCGGTGAGATCCCGCACGCTGAAATTCTGTGGCGAAATGGCACCAATGAGCTGGCAGCCAGTGAAATCGACTCTCACTTTAGTCAGTTTGTACACTCTCCGGGCAAAGCAACCGTCGAACAGTTACAGCTCGATGGTGTCTGGGAAAATCTGAGTGACCGTTGGGCTCTGGTGAACATAAAATTTGGTGTGGCTCGCACAGAGCAGGAAATGAGCGGATCGAATGCCTGGAGTGGCTTGATAGGTGGGTTCCTGTTTAATCCTGCCTGGCCGGAATTATTCCCCGATGGCATGTTTACCCAACATGATACCAGTGACTTTTTAAATGCATTTGATGGTGGCGGCAGTGCGTTACAGCCACACTATTACTATACCTTTGAATTCGATGAGGTTGCCGCTCGCTCTGAAGCCTTTTTGACCAATGAATTACTCGGTGGCAATGATTATTTTGCGACTACGGCGTATCACGACATGGGGACCTTATCGCGAGAAAGCGTGACGGAGGAAACCAGCAGTATTTACTTGACAAGTTTTTGGGAATTTGAGGTTGCCAATTATCCGGTACAGATAAACGCAGGTGTTCGCTACGAGCAAACCGATGTGACCAGCAACACCTTCCAGCCTACGCCTACTGCTGTCTGGTGGAAAGGCGGCAGTGAGTGGCATACCCAGTATTTACCTGATGGCGATGCCTTCTTTACCGTGGAAGGCGAACATGATGTGGTTCTGCCTATGGTGGACTTACGCGTGGATGTGACTGATGAGCTGGTTGCCCGAATGTCCTGGGGCAAAACCATTTCGCGGGCACCACTGGGAGATCTGGTTGGCGGGCGGAGTCTGTCAAATAGCCCTAAAATTGGCTCTCGCAATGCCAGCGAAGGCAATACCAACTTACAACCATTTGAGTCGACTAACTTTGACCTCAGCCTCGAGTATTATTACGCCGAGGGCAGTTACGCAGCCATTGGTTACTTCGATAAGTCGGTGAAAAACTTCATTGGCAGTCAGATAAACTCAACGACTGTTGAAGGCTTTAACGACATCTATCAGGGACCCAGATGGTTGCAAGCCGTTGCCGATATTGAAAGCCGGGGTGAGCAGGCCACGAATGATGCCATTTTTGCCCAGATGCAGGCCAATGGCGCAACCCTCAATGAGCAGGGGTATATTACGCCAAACGCCGATGACCCTTTGATAGTGTGGGATTTTACACGGCCATTCAATGCGCCCGATACCAAGTCAGTTGATGGCTTTGAAGTGGCTGTGCAGCACCTGTTCGGCGAAACCGGATTTGGCGTCGGGGTGAACGCGACATTTGTAAATGGTGATGTGGAGTTCGATGTTGCCAGTCTGGAGCAACAAACCCCGCTTACCGGGCTCAGTGACTCGGCAAACTTTCAGGTGTTTTATGAGCTTGAAGGACTGTCTGTGAAGCTGACATATGCCTGGCGTGATGAGTACCTGATCGGAGTCGGCCAGGATCAGGGATCTTCCGACAACCCGCCGCAATTTGCCAAGGCCTTTGGTCAATGGGATATGAGCGTCAACTACGATATGACAGAGCAGCTGACGGTGTTCTTCGAGGGCGTGAACCTCAATGATGAAACCGAGCAAGGCTTTGGTCGTTATGAGCGTCAATTCCTGTTCGCCCGCCAATACGGCCCCAGGTATGCACTGGGCTTCCGATATAAGTTTAATTAATTCTGAACCCGCTCTGGTTTTTGCGTTAAGCAGGACCAGAGCCTGCTGGTAATATTTTTTTGGAAATTCGTTATGGCTAGTTCATCCGTGATACTGGATACCAAGCATGAGTCGCAATCCGCTCAGGCGCACAGATTTGCGCTGTTTACGCTGACGACTCTGTTTTTTATGTGGGGCTTTATTACCTGCTTAAATGACATTTTAATCCCTTATCTTAAAGGGGCTTTCGATTTAACTTATACACAGGCTATGTTGGTGCAGTTTTGCTTCTTCGGTGCCTATTTTATCGTTTCTGTGCCAGCCGGTATGTTGGTTGGCAGGATTGGCTTCAAAAAAGGCATCATCACTGGCCTGAGTGTCGCAAGCATTGGGTGTTTGTTGTTTTATCCGGCCGCTGAGCTCGGTGTTTATGGGTTATTTTTAGGCGCGTTGTTTGTATTGGCCTCTGGTATTACCGTGTTACAGGTTTCCGCCAACCCTTTTGTAAGTGCGCTCGGGCCTGCCAGGACAGCTTCGTCGCGCCTGACTATGACACAGGCATTTAATTCGCTTGGCACTACGGTTGCGCCATTTTTTGGTGCCTGGCTTATTTTCTCAGGCAGCAGCGAGCCGGCACATGCTGATGCTTCTGCGGTGCAATTTCCTTATCTGATGATAGCGGCCACCCTTGCGATACTGGCCATTGTCTTTGCCTTTATCAAACTGCCATCACTGGGTGTACAGTCGCAAGGTGCACCGTCATTAAAAAAAGCACTGCAATATAAACACCTTAAGCTTGGGGCCGTGGCGATTTTTCTCTATGTCGGGGCAGAAGTGGCGATTGGCAGTTTTTTAGTGAATTTCTTACACGACCCTCGTATTGCCGGCCTTAATGAAGCACAGGCAGCACAGCTTATCGCCTATTACTGGGGCGGGGCTATGGTCGGACGTTTCATTGGTGCACTGGTGATGCAAAAAATCGCAGCAGGTAAAGTGCTGGCATTCAATGCGGTTATGGTCATTGTGCTGTTGTGCGTCGCTGTCGTGACCGAAGGCCGTGTGGCGATGTGGTCTGTATTGGCCGTCGGCCTGTTCAATTCAATTATGTTTCCAACCATTTTCAGCCTGGCAATCGACAAGCTGGGCGAGAGCGCCAGCCATGGTGCTGGCGTGTTATGTCTTGCGATTGTGGGCGGTGCCATTATTCCTTTGCTACAGGGGATGTTAGCTGATGCATCTGGCGTACAGTTGTCGTTCCTGCTACCGGCATTGTGTTATGTATTTATCGGTTATTTTGGGCTCAAAGGACACCGACCTGTATTGCTACCTACGGAGAAGTAAAGTGAAGAAAACAACAACCAAGATTTCACTCAGCGTACTAGCTGCCGGTATCTTAACCGCATGTGGTGCCGGGCAACCCTCGCCGGAAGTTAAGAAAGGGCTTGATATCTGGCCCAAAATTCACTCTGAGGTGGCCCTGGACCCTGAAATTGAGCGCCAGGTTTCGGTACTACTTAGCAAGATGACGTTGGAGCAGAAAGTGGCGCAGATGATCCAGCCGGAGATCCGTGACATTACGGTAGCAGATATGCGGCGCTACGGGTTTGGCTCTTATCTCAATGGTGGCGGAGCATTTCCCGGGAACAACAAGCATGCCAGTGTTAAAGACTGGGTTGATCTGGCAGAAGCTATGTATCAGGCATCCGTAGATGACTCATTAGATGGTATTGATATTCCTACTATGTGGGGGACCGATGCGGTCCATGGTCACAACAACGTGATCGGGGCAACCTTGTTTCCTCATAACATTGGGCTGGGGGCGGCCAACAATCCCAAACTGATTGAACAAATTGCCCAGGCAACGGCAAAAGAAGTGATGGCCACGGGCATTGATTGGGTCTTCGCGCCCACAGTGGCAACAGTACGTGATGATCGCTGGGGTCGTACTTATGAAGGCTATTCGGAAGATCCCGAGATAGTGAAAGCATACGCCGCAGCCATTGTACATGGCTTGCAGGGGCATGCCAGCGAGGACTTTTTGGGCGATGACCGGGTCATCAGTACCGTGAAGCATTTCTTGGGTGATGGCGGCACCGTGAAAGGCGACGATCAGGGTAACAATGTCGACTCTGAGCAGGCGCTGTTTGATATTCATGCTCAGGGTTATGTGGGCGGTCTCACGGCAGGGGCACAATCGGTGATGGCCTCATTTAACAGCTGGCAGGGCGAGAAGATACACGGACATCAATATCTGCTGACCGACGTGCTGAAAAACAAAATGGGGTTTGATGGTTTTGTGGTGGGCGACTGGAATGGCCATGGGCAAATACCCGGTTGCAGTAATGACAATTGCCCTCAGGCTGTGAATGCGGGCCTGGACGTCTACATGGTGCCTACCGATGCCTGGAAACCTCTGCTTGAGAACACCATTGCACAGGTCAGAGCGGGCATCATTCCTATGTCGCGCATAGATGATGCTGTCAGTCGTATTTTGCGGGTGAAGCTTCGCGCAGGCTTGTTTGATAAGCCCAGCCCGGCACAGCGTCCACATGCTAACAATACACAATTGATAGGTCACGAAGCACACCGGGATATTGCGCGCCAGGCGGTGCGTGAGTCATTGGTTTTGCTTAAAAACAATCAACAGTTATTACCGCTTGCACCCAATCAGCGCATTTTGATAGCCGGTGATGCTGCCAACAACATTGGTAAACAATCAGGGGGCTGGACTATCACCTGGCAGGGTACCAATAATCAGAACTCGGATTTTCCAGGTGGTCAGTCTATATACGACGGATTTGCCCGGCAGATAACCCAGGCGGGAGGTCAGGTTGAGCTCAGCGAAAATGGCCAGTATAAAACCAAGCCTGACGTGGCCATTGTGGTATTTGGTGAAGAGCCATATGCCGAAGGGCATGGTGATCGGGAAACCTTGATTTATCAGCATGGTAATAAGCGAGACCTGGCTCTGTTAAAGTCACTGAAAGCGCAAGGTATTCCTGTGGTCTCTGTGTTTATCAGTGGCAGGCCTATGTGGGTTAACCCGGAGCTCAACGCCAGTGATGCCTTTGTGGCCGCCTGGCTGCCTGGCTCGCAGGGCGAAGCCGTTGCCGATGTTTTGCTGAAAAACAGCGAGGGCAAGATACAGTATGATTTCACTGGTCGTCTGTCTTTCTCCTGGCCAGCCCATCCAAGTAAGCCGGTTAATCGTTTCGACCAGGATTATGCGCCTTTGCTTCCTTACGGTTTTGGTTTGAGTTATGGCATGTCCTCGCCGCTGAGCAACAGTTTACCTGAGGAGACAGGTGCCGCGCTGAATACCTCTGATGTGTATGAGGTTTTCAACGGTAAAACTCAGCAACCCTGGCAGTTGAGGCTGTTCTCAGGTAAGCAAAATCTTGCTGTCACCGCAAGCAGTATGACGCTGTCTAGTCTGAGTTACAGAACCATAGATAAGGAAATCCAGGAAGATGCCTTTCGGCTTGACTGGCAGGGCATGAAAGCAGGTGTTCAGTTTGTCAGTGGCAATGGTTTCAGAGAAGATCTGGCTCGTTACCAGGCTGGGGGTGGTGTGCTCAGTATGACCGTAAAACGTGGTAACACGGTTGCAGACCAGGCATTTGTTGGTATGCACTGTGAAAGTGAAGGAGATATGCCAGGAAGCTGTCGGGCTCAGGTTGATATTGGCGCTGAGCTGAACAAGCTGGAAGCACAGCAGTGGCAAGTGCTGAGTATAGACTTACAATGCTTTGCCAGCCAGGGCGTGAAGTTTGATCAAATGGTGATGCCATTTGAACTGTCTGCCACTGGCAGTATGAGCTTGTCGTTTAGTGATATCAGTATAATGCCGGCAGGTGATAAGCAGGCTACACTCCAATGTCAGGATTAAAACTTGGCTTAACATGGTTCAGGCACCGTAAGGTGCCTGAACCAATCATTGAGCGATATTAGTCGCGCTCAGGAATATTCTGCAGTAATGCCTGCATTTGTTGCCAGTACAAGCCAACCGATGCAATATGCACTTTTTCGTCAGGCGAGTGTGGGAACTTGATGGTTGGACCGAAAGAAATCATATCCATGTCAGGGTAAGGTTCTTTGAACAAGCCACATTCAAGTCCCGCGTGGATCACCATGATATCTGGTTTGTTACCATAAATCCCTTCGTACATATCTCGGAAAATGTGCACTAAATCTGAGTCCGGGTCTGGTTTCCAGCCAGGATATGCACCTGAAAACTCAATCTCTGCGCCAGCCAGGCTTGCCAGTGAACTCAGTGTGCCTTCGACATCTGTGCGACCTGAATCAATTAAAGAGCGGATCAGGCAAAGCACTTCTACTTTGTCGGCTTGTGTGGTGATCACACCCAGGTTAAGTGACGTTTCAACCACGCCCTGAATATCATCACTCATGCGTACAACACCATTCGGGCAGGCATTGAGCAGCGCAAGCAGGCTGTGTTTAGACTGTTCTGACATTGCATCAAGCGTGCTGTCTGTGTCGTTTACTGCAAACGTCAAGTTGGTTTCAATGGCACCTAGCTCATTGCTCAGAACAGCTTCAAACTCACTCAGGCGCTGTTCAAGTACACTGCGCTGCGCAGGTGAGATGGCGATAGTTGCATACGCTTCTCGCGGAATAGCATTACGTAGTGAACCGCCTTTAAAGGCCACCAGGCTAAAGTCCACTCCACTTAGGTGATGTTTTAATGCACGCGCTAAAAGCTTATTTGCGTTACCCCGCCCGGTATGGATATCAACGCCAGAGTGGCCGCCTTTTAGGCCTTTTAAACTGATCTCTACAAGCTGATGGTCTGCTGCTACAGCTTGACGCGCAATATTGACTGTCATGCTGGCATCTACGCCACCGGCACAACCCATGTAAATCTCACCTTCCTGCTCAGAATCGGTATTGAGCAGAATGTCGCCTTCCAGCCAGCCTGTTTGCAGACCAAACGCACCAGACATTCCGGCTTCTTCATCTACTGTCAGTAACACTTCCAGTGGACCATGCGGGATGTCAGAAGACGCCAATACTGCAAGACAAGACGCCATACCCATGCCATTGTCAGCACCTAAGGTAGTGCCCTGGGCTGTGACCCATTCACCATCTATGTAAGGGCGAATTGGATCTTTGGTAAAGTCGTGATCTGTATCGTCATTTTTCTGCGGCACCATATCGATATGTGCTTGAAGCACAACCGGTTTACGATTCTCCATGCCTGGCGTGGCTGGTTTTTTGATAAATACATTGCCCGTTTCATCGCGACGAACAGCCAGGTCTTGTGACTTTGCCCAGTCAACAATAAAGGTCGCTAATGCTTCTTCGTGTTTTGACGGGTGTGGGATTGAGCAGATCTGATCAAAGAATTGCCATACGATCTGAGGCGCCAAATTGGCGATGTCGGAATGAGGTTTAAACACCGGGTTCCCCTTATTTGAGCTATTGTCTTCCAGCCTGAACGTTTGGCGGTTCAGTGGTGCTGGGAAGTGGGTAAAAAGTGGGGGGAGTTTACCACTCGTAGGTGTTTAGGGTCGAGTAGATAAGGCCAATTCAGTGTGAATGCTAAACTGGCCCTGTAAAGGGATTAGCCCTTTACTGTTGGCATGCCTTGACGGCATCCGCTATTAACTCCACACCTGACTGTTCACAGGCTGGCAGTGTTTCTTCGCTGTGTGCCAAAGGCGTGACCCGCTCGCCCCATTTTATGTAGCTGGCAGCCCAGGTCAGGCCTGCACCAAAGGCGGCTGACATGATGTTTGCGTGTGGTTTAACTAACCCTTGTTCCACTGCTTCACACAAGGCAATGGCAATGGTTGCTGCAGAGGTATTACCGTACTTGTCGATATTGACCATCACTTTATCATCTGCAATATCGAGTTTTTTCTGGATTGCCTGAATGATCCGCAGGTTTGCCTGGTGTGGAACCAGCACATCTATATCAGACAGGGATAAATTTGCCTGTGCCAATACATCATCGCACGCAACGCTCATGCCAGTGACCGCTCGTTTGAAAATCTCTCGCCCTTCGAAAGATAAGTCTGATGGGCCTGCTGGTTCATAGCGGGTCAGATCTGTGCCGTAATTCGCAATATGTAAAATGCCACGATCTTCACTGTCACACCCGGTTTTAGTGCCAAGCAGTCCACAGGGCTCATCGCTGGCTTCAAGAATAACCGCGCCAGCGCCGTCACCAAATAGCACTGCACTGTCGCGTTTTGCCCAGTTTACGTACCAGGTCATACGCTCAGCTGCCACAACCACAGCGCGTTTGATCATACCAGCCTGGATCTGCGCAGTGGCATTTTGTAGTGCGTACAGAAAGCCTGAGCAGGCAGCATTGGTATCGCAGGCAGCTGCACCCACGGCACCAATGTTTTTTTGCACCAAAGATGCGGTATTGGCCACCATAGTGGAAGGTGTGCAGGTTGCCAGCAGGACGAGATCTATATCCTCGCCTTTAAGGCCAGCGCAGGCTAACGCCTGTTTACTTGCAACCGTTGCTAACTCTGCGGTACTCACATGGCTGACACGGCGAGATTTAATGCCCGTTCGGGTGCTGATCCATTCGTCATTAGTGTCAACAATGTTGCTTAGTTCGTCATTACTAATAGAGGCGGGGGGAATTGCTTTTCCCCATCCTGTTATTTTGGCGTACTTCATTTTATCTCTTATTCAAATCCGACCAGTAGGCTAAGGCATAGTATATCGTAAACCGCTTTACGTTACATCCAATTATCCCTTGTCGAAATCGGCTAATTGACTAGACTGATAAAAGATGATGGCGTTAATTGCTTGGTTTATAATGCAAAAAATTAAATTTGATACGCTGGATATGCTCATAAACCTGGAGCGCGAGTTACTCGATCCCGCCGTGCGAGAAAATCCGCAGCGACTGGCTCAGCTGTTGGATGAAGATTTTTATGAGATTTCGGCTAACGGGTTGATGTTTAATAAATCTCACGTACTGGCCAGGTTGCCTAGGGAGAAAGTCCCGCAGTTTTATAATCAGGACTTTCAGGGCCAGATGCTCGCCGAAAACCTGGCCCAGATCACCTATCATGCTGCTTATCGTCGAAATGCCTATTCTAATTTGAATTATTCCGTCAGAATGTCGATCTGGCGCTACAAGGGAGCGAATTGGCAATTAATGTTCCACCAGGGAACACCTTGTCCGGAATTTAAGCTCAAATATGAATAAATGCCACCGTGCGCCTTAATTTAACCCACTAAGCTCGCCGGCGCTGCGTCGTTCGAGTACAGACAGAGGTATATAGTGTATTACCTGGATAAACTGAGCGAATGGTTGAACTTTTCACTGTTCACTTACGCTGAGCATTCTTTTACAGTCGGCAAGCTATTGCTTGTTCCGCTGCTGTTGATATTAGGGATCTGGCTGACCCGTTATCTGGTTGGTAAATTAACCAACCGCCTCAGAGCTGGCAATACCGACCCGAATATGGTGCATCTGGTGCAAAGACTGTGCTACGTCCTGGCCATTGCCATTACGGTGATCACTATCCTGGATGTGATCAATGTGCCTATTACGGCTTTTGCCTTTTTGTCAGGTGCGATTGCCATAGGGTTCGGGTTTGGGGCTCAGAACATCATCAACAATTTTATCAGTGGTTGGATCCTGATGTGGGAAAAGCCCATTCGTATTGGTGATTTTCTTGAAGTGGAGGGCACCAAAGGGATCGTTGAAAAAATCAACACGCGTTCAACTCGTTTACGCCGGGTGGATGGGGTACATATGCTTATCCCCAATAGTAAATTACTGGAAAACACGGTTATCAACTGGACTTTGGTTGATAAACTTATGCGTACATCGGTGCGTGTAGGAGTGGCGTATGGCTCGCCTGCAAAACAGGTGGCAGCCTTGATCCTGCAGGCAACCGAAGAGCAGCCTGAAATACTGAACGATCCTAAGCCCCAGGTTACATTTGAAGACTTTGGTGACAACGCGCTGATATTTGAAGTCAATTTCTGGCTCAATTCTACCGTCGAAGGTGGGCTCAGGCAGGCGAGAAGTAAAGTGCGCTTTCGCCTTGATGAGTTATTTGCCGAGCATAATATTGTGGTGGCCTTTCCACAGCGTGATGTGCATATCGACGGTCAACTGGCCATCGTCAGGCAACCTAAGCGTTAAGAAGTCTTCAGGCACACCTGGTGTCTGCGTATTTATTGAGTGTAAAACGTAAAATATCATGTTAATTAATTTCTCGCCTAACTCGGCGCTTGGCCAGTTATTGCTGCTGCGTTCCATCGCCATTGTACTACAGCTGGTGCTGGTGCTCATTTCGTTGTGGTTTTTAGATAAAAATTTACCAGAGCAACCTATTTTTACAGTTATTGCGCTGGAGTCTGTATTTCAACTGGCGAGTATTTATGCTTATCGCAAAGTGAGTGATGTATCACCAGGGGCTATGGTTATGCAGCTGGTGGCTGATATTTTATTTTTGACAGTCCTGTTGTCTTTTCTCGGAGGAGCCAGCAACGCGTTTGTCTCTTTGCTGTTGTTACCTTGCATCATTGCAGCGGTTACGGTGCCACCAAAGTTTGTAGTGTTTATTTCTGGTGCCGCCTTAGCTGCTTATGGGTATTTGTATACGGTTGTTCCGATGCACCATCACGGTATGCATATGGGCCAGCACTTGCTTGGCATGCTGGTGAATTTTGTATTCATGGTTATTGTGATAGTGACGATAGTGACCTTTCTGGCTAGCCGTATCCAGCAACGAGAACTGGCCCTGGCTAAAAGCAGAGAAAAACAATTGCAACAGGAGCAGGTGCTCGCATTAGGCAGTGCTGCTGCTCAGGTAACCCATCAACTGGCCACACCCATCGCACATTTGAGTTTGCTGTATGAAGAGTTAAGTGAGGATTTTCCGCAGCATCCGGCTGTGCTGGATATGCAGGCTCCTTTGGCGCAGTGTAAGACACAGTTAGATGGTTTCAGGGCTCAAACCGAGCTACTTAAGCCGCATGCCCAGGTTAACAGCCAGGCATTTACAATGCTCTGGCAGCAGCTTCACGAACTACTGACGCTGCAGTTTCCTGAGCAGGTCATCACTTGTCAGTTACCCGAACAGTCATTTTCAGTCAGTGGTGATCCTATGCTAATCCCGGCGTTGTTTAACCTGTTTGTGAACGCGGCGAAGGCCAATGAGAAGTGCTCTGCGCTCAGCCTGGAAGTTAGTGTGAGCTTGTCAGAACAGGCCTCAGCAGGCAGTGATCGTACATGGTCTTTGTCGATCCGAGATCACGGTCCCGGCATTGCAATGGACAAACTGGCTTTGATAGGTAAATCAGTGGTCGACAGTTCATCTGGTTTGGGCATGGCGCTGCTGCTTTCTCATGCTACAATCGAGCGACTTGAAGGGACCTTACACCTGTCTAACCACCAGACTCAGGGTGCCGTATCTGTGGTGACTTTACCTGTAGTATAAATTATGAAGTTATTGATTATTGAGGATGATGTACCATTTGCCACGACGTTGTCGCGCAGAATGACCAAGCTGAATTTTGACTGTCAGTGTGTGCATGATGAGCTGGATATTGCGGCTCAGTGTCAGACATTTTTGCCGCAATATGTGTTGTTGGATATGAAGTTAACAGCGAGCTCCGGCTTACAGCACATCGCGTTGATCCGGGGCATCGTCCCGGACGCAAAAATTGTACTTCTGACTGGGTTTGCAAGTATCGCGACGGCCGTTGAGGCAATTAAGCTGGGTGCCGATGAATACCTAACCAAGCCAGCAGACACTCAGTTGATAGCCAAAACTCTTTTGGGTACACAGACTGTAATGACTGAAACCACAGACACGACCATGTCACCGGAACGGCTTGAATGGGAACATATACAGCAAACCCTGAAATCTAATGATGGCAACATTTCTGAAACAGCAAGACAACTGAATATGCACCGACGGACATTGCAAAGAAAACTTCAGAAACGCCCGGTACTTAAATAATCCATGCACAGTCTAGTTTGCTCTTCCAAAGGTTATTAACTAAATTGAAATTAGTGAAATAATCGAGGTAGGTGCTGTGGCTGTGTTTGATGTAGATGTGGTTGCCGTTGTGATTGCGGCAATCTCCTCCTTTGCTTTAGGGGGAATATGGTACTCACCGTTACTATTTCATAAATCCTGGCTGGAAGAAGCAGGCCTTACTGAATTGGATATTCAAAATGCCGACCATAAACTAGTGTTTAGTGGCGCGATGTTTTTATCCATACTGGCTGCACTGTTAATGGCTGCGCTGCTGGGTAAAAGCCCCGCTATTATAGACGGAGTGTTGCTGGGCTTAGCCGTTGGAGTGTGCTTTGTCGCCAGTACCTTGGGTACCAGTTATTTGTTTGAACAACGCCCTCTGAAGTTATTTCTTATCAATGCGGGTTACCATACCGCTCAATTTTGTCTGATAGGGTTCGTACTTGCCATACTGAGCTAATAATGGACTATCTTACCTGGATGTCATGACACTGTCACAGATAGAGGTCAATCTGCCCGGTGCAGTGGTCTCGTGGAAGCGGACAAATATCCTGTTATATGTTGGATTAGCGCCGTATCATAGAAAAGTTTGTGCTGTTTCAAAGACTGAAAATCACCCTACCCATGGATCCGGGCCAGCGTGTTTGGGTGAGCCTATTTTATATGGACAAAAACATGATAGACATATTATTTGACATCATTGGTATGACGGGTACTTTCCTGGTGGTTGGTGCGTTCTTTTTACTCCAGTTGGACAAAGTAAGCCCCGACGGTATTAAGTACAATATGATGAACCTCAGTGGTGCCATTTTGCTGCTTATCAGTCTTTGCTATAACTTCAATCTGGCTAGTTTTGTCATCGAGTTATTCTGGATAGTGGCCTCTTTAATTGGACTGTACAAGTACTTTAAAAAACGCAAACTTACGACAGCCTAATTTAACGGTAGGGCGGCGCATCCAGGATGTGCTGCTCAACAAAGTACAGAAAATAAATCACTCTATTTTTTGTTATTTATGCAACATTTATTCATATTCAACTATCTTTCCTCGCGCTTTATTACTAACATTTCTCATTAACTTACTAAAATATCACAAAAAACTTGCGAACTGTCCCTGTCTGAGTAATATTAAAATTGAAATAAAAAATCGCTGTTTGATTTTTATGTTACATGACAACTGTTTAGCCGTAATTGTGTCGTTGAGCGAATGAGTATGATAAAAAGTCTGCTACCTGTAAGTTTAATCTTGCTCAGTTTACCTTTAAGTGCCCGTCAGGAAGCGTTGTTCGAGCTGTCGTTTGAAGAGCTGATGGACGTGACAGTAGAGCTTGCGAGCAAAACGGCTGAAACAGCCCAGTCCGTCCCATCCAGCGTTACCTCATTTTCTCAACAACAAATCACTTTACTTGGCATTCGTAACGTCTATGAACTGATGAACTTTGTGCCAGGGTTTCAGTCAACCCGTGGAGACTGGGTAGGCAGTGTGCCCAAAGAGCATGCCAGAGGCGTTTATCTCGACAATGGTAATATTCTGGTGATGTTAAATGGCCAGCGGCTCAATGATTCGTCGTTTGGTAAAGCGTCTGTTTATGCCCCTTTTATTCCCGTGGATGTGGTCGAAAAAGTCGAGTTTATTCGCGGGCCTGGTTCAGCCCTGTATGGCAGTAACGCGTTTTTGGGGGTAATGAATATCGTAACGCGTCAGTCTGCACGTCAGATACAGCTTGGTGCAGGCCTGCACCAAAGCAGACATGCCTCGTTCAATTACAGTCATAACTCTGATACCGAGCGGCACTTTCATGCCAATATCAGTGCTTTTGCAACGGATGGGGAAACCTATCATGCCCAACAAGCCCGTGACCCGCAATCGAGTCTTTTTGTGGAATTTGGTGGTCAATGGGGGGCATTTAGCGGGTCGCTCCACCTGACCAGAACGACGTTAGATGAGTTTATGAATTTGTCCAGTTACAGTGAAGACAACTTTCATACCAGCCGTAACATTGGAGCAAAACTAAATCACCGGGCCAGATTATCGGACAAACTAGACAGTGATTTAACGTTGAGTTTTATCCGCCATGACATAGACAGTGCCGGACTGATAGCAACAGCAGAAGAGTTGGGTCTCCAGCAGGACTTTTTTAATGGACCAAAATGGCGCTCTGAAGATTTGACGCTGAACTGGGATTTGGCCTACCAGCATAGCACTGAGCTGGCGCTAAACTGGGGGCTGGAGTACTCATTAGAGGAGCAGTCCAGGGCTGGTACTTACACATCGCACTTTGACCCAGTCAGCGGGCAAATAATTCTTGAAGATCAATACTATTTGGGTGGTATCAAGCCGCTTAACGAGTTTGCAGCGTTCGATAGCCTGAAGCAGGATTTTGACTCCTACGCCACTTATGTACAGCTGAAATACGCGTTGGATGACCAACTGACATTATTTACCGGGCTGCGTTTTGACGAGTTTATCGACATAGACGGCAAGTTGTCTCCGCGCATTGCAACCATTTATCAGTTTAATCCACAGCATGCATTTAAGCTGCAATACGGAGAGTCATTTCGGATCCCGGTGAGTAATGAACTTAATTCTAATGATGATATTACTCAGGGTAATGCGCAGCTTAAGTCAGAAAATATTAAAACGACTGAACTCGTTTGGCATATGGCATACACACGCTGGCAACTCGATCTGGTGTTATTTGAAAACCAGCTGGATGATTTTATCATTCTGGAACCGGTTGATATGGCACAAAGCCGGTTCACGTTTAATAACGCCTACTCTACGAACATGCAAGGGCTCGAGGTCAGTGCTTCATTTGAGTTAAGTGATGCCAGCTGGTTCAAATTAAACTATACCCAGCATTTTGACGATCCATTCAGTGCCAGCTACAAACGTTTTGGATCGTGGCAGTTACACCATAAGTTTGGTAGTTGGCAGATTGGGCTCAATGGGGTGTGGCGATCTCAGGTTAAAGTATTCCCTGTGTTTATACCGGATGATCCTGATTTCCAACATTATGATCAGGAAGCACACTGGTTGATAGGAGGCACTATTACCTGGCACTTTGCTGCGAATAAGCAGCTCAGGATTAAGGCACAAAACTTGTTTGATAAACAAACGAGTGCATTCGACCCCAGAGTGTTCGACGGCCGAGTGCCACAATCCGGACAGCAGCTATCACTAGAATACTCATATTCGTTCTAATTAGTTAATGGCAATCACTGCGGTTTGTGGCGCGATGATCTGCTTTGGCTGTTTACTCTTTGGCAGCCGTACTTTGCGTTTCACTAAGAGAGTTAATTATAAAGGTCTGATTATACTATGCATAATTGCATAACCCTCATATAATAGCGGTATCGTTCACTTTTTATATGCTACTGAAATGAAACTATTTATCTTTGCATTGTTAGTTACTCTGTTGAGTGCCTGTTCGTCTGTGCCTCCTAAACCAGTTATAAAATCGGAGATGCCAAGTGTCTCTTATCAGGGAAGAGGCGCAGCTGCTGGGCCTATGTTGATGGGGGCGTTGGGCCCTGCCGGCATTGCGGTTGGATTCGCTATTGACGTTGGAATAGGTAAGGACATAGCGACTGCTATGGAAGAATCAAAAGATCAGGGATTCCAGCTAATAACAACTCGTATTGCAGAGCAATATCCGGATGTCTCTTCTGCCACTCTGTTGAAAGTGGATTTTCATGCCCAGCGCGGAGACGACGAGCTCGCTTATGCTACCGTTGAGCTATTGCTGGTAACCGCCGAGGGAGAGCAATCAGTATGTCTTCAAACAGAACCCGGGAATTTACCGGAGTTAAAGGAAACTCCAATTAGCTGGTCACTGATTGCCACAGCAATTACAGCCCGCCAAGCATGCTCAAGTGACTAGCATCTGATCAAGATACCACGGTCAAAAAACGTTTTGTTATAGTATAACAACCTTGTATTGGCAACCTTAAGGTACATTTATAGAGCACTGATATTAGCTCGCGTGTAACAAAATTCTTACACTTAGTGCATGCTAAACTCAAATTTGTGTCAGAAGGTTGCCTTTAACTAGATGTAAATAAAGCTAATTTTTAATTTTAAAAAGGTGTAAATTTCGGAATAACTAAAAGTTAATAAAAGTTTATTTTTTTAGCTTTATCACTAGTCTCTATGTTGCGCACTCGTTAAATGTGCGTTTTGCACTGTGGATAGCAATATCCCGGTTGCACATAAAACAACAAGTAATCATGGAGCAAATCAAGTGAAACTATCAAAAATAGCTTTGGCAACAGCTGCCGGTCTGGTACTGGTGTCAGGCACTGCAAATGCAGCTCAAAAGCGCTTCCTCAACACACATAATACCATTTCTGCGATGCTGGAATCTGCGGCACCGGCTGTTTTGTCGGCACAACCAGAGCAGCTCATTGGGCTTGATGCAGGCAGCACACTGGTTGAGCTGAAGTCATACCCTCATGCGAATGGTGCGGTTACGACACGTTACCAACAAATGTACAAAGGCTTGCCGGTTATCGGAGACACAGTCAGCCTGACCTATAACAACGCAGGCGCATTAAAGCGCGCACATGGTGCTGCTGTTTATGAGATTGCGGCTGATTTGAATACCGTCACGCCAAAACTGTCTATGCAGGCAATGCAAAGCCAACTGGAAGCTCAGTTTTCGGCACAACAAAATGGCGAAGAAATCGCGCTGGCTAAGCATAATGAAACCAGCCGACTAGGGATCTGGCTTGATGACCAGTCTCAGGCCAGACTGGTCTACGAGGTGACCTATGTGACCTATGGCAAATCGCCCTCACGACCTTACAAAATTATTGATGCCAACAGTGGCGAGTTGTTGATGGAGTTTGACAACATCCAGCATGCGAATGCAACCGGACCGGGTGGCAACCAAAAAACAGGTCGTTATCAGTATGGTACTGACTATGGTCATTTGGATGTGTCTCAGTCGGGCAACACCTGTACGATGAATAATGCAAACGTTAAGACCATTAACCTCAATCATGGTAGTAGCGGGTCTACGGCGCACAGTTTTACCTGTCCGGAGAATACAGTTAAGGAAATTAACGGCGCCTATTCTCCGTTAAATGATGCACACTATTTTGGTAATGTCGTTTTCAATATGTACAACGACTGGTTAGGTACAGCGCCGTTAACTTTCCAGCTTAAAATGCGTGTTCATTATGGTAATAACTACGAAAACGCGTTTTGGGATGGCAGTGCGATGACATTTGGTGATGGCCAGAATCGCTTCTATCCATTGGTTAGCCTGGACGTGTCGGCACACGAAGTCAGTCATGGTTTTACTGAGCAAAACTCCGGCCTTGTTTATCGTTACAAATCAGGTGGCCTGAATGAAGCTTTTTCTGATATGGCAGGTGAGGCCGCTGAGTTCTACATGAAAGGCAGTAATGACTGGATGGTCGGTGAAGAGATCTTTAAATCCACAGGTGCACTGCGCTATATGGATGACCCCACTAAAGATGGAAACTCTATTGGTCATCAGTCAGATTATACTTCCAGTATGGATGTGCATCACAGCTCAGGTGTATTTAACAAAGCGTTCTATACTTTGGCGAATAAAGCAGGCTGGGATACTAAGAAAGCTTTCATCGTGATGGCGAAAGCAAACCAATTATACTGGACGGCCAGCACTGACTGGGATACCGCAGGTAACGGCGTTATGGACGCTGCTTGTGACCTGGGCTATAACCATGATGATGTTAAAGATGCGCTTGCAGTTGTGGGCGTAACTTCTCAGCTAAGCCCGGGTAGTTCATGTGGCACTACTGAACCACCCCAGGATGAGCTGCTAACCAATGGTGTTGCTCGCACCGGGATCAGCGGTTCGTCTAAAGCTCAAAGCTTCTTCCGTTTGGAAGTTCCGGCTGATGCGACGAATCTGTCGTTTGTGACTTCTGGTGGTACTGGTGACGCTGATCTTTATGTTAAGTTTGGCAGCCGTCCTTCGTTGCAAACTTATGACTGCAATAGTACCACGTCCAGCAGTAATGAAACCTGTAACATCAGCAATGTTCAGGCTGGGACCTATTATGTGATGGTCGAAGCGTGGAATGCGATTTCTGGTGTGTCTCTGACTGGCTCATACACCTCGGGTGGTACAGGTACGCCCCCAATTGACCGAACAGAGAGTAATGTTAGTGTTGGATCGGGACAATGGCAACGCTTTACGCAAGACTTAAGTGCCGGCTATTCGAACCTGACAGTAACTATCTCTGGTGGTTCAGGTGATGCTGATCTGTATGTCAACTATGGTAGCCAATCCACCACATCCACCTATCAATGCCGCCCTTACCGCAACGGCAATAGTGAGACTTGTACTTTTACTAACCCTCAAGCGGGAACCTGGCACATTGACTTACGTGGCTACTCAGCAGCCAGTGGTGTCACAGTGAATATTCAGGCTAATTAATCATCGATTAAGGGAGCATATCGCTCCCTTTTTTTGTTCAATCACATTAATTAAGGGGTGTTGCGATGATAGTTCAACGACCCGTTCGTGTGCTGAGCTTATTAATGGCCGCGAACTTTACACTTTTCTCAGGCGGTGCAGCATTTGCTAGTGTACCGTTAGAGCCCGAAAGAGCTTGGATCACACTAGATACCATGGCCGGGCAACATTATCAGTTACAAAACCTGCTGACAGGTAAATACGTTAACGCACAGGTGAGTGCAATCCCAGGTGTTAGCATAGCGCAGCTTGATGAGATAGAGCATGGTGAACTCAGTCATTTTATGCATGAAAACTACCACCGCTGTGGTGGGTTTGTTGCTCATGAATCGAAAGCTGACGCCGAGGCGTATCTGTCCCAACTGAGTCTGGCACATACCAGCCAACCATTGCAGACGTACACCATAGATAACCCAGCTATGGTTAACGCTATGATAGGAGAGGTGAGCACCACGAGCCTGGATAGTACAGTAGCGAATCTCACTGCGTTCCATAACCGTTATTATACGCAGCAAAGTGGAGTAGATGCGGCTCAGTGGATTAAACAAAACTGGCAATCAATCACACAGTCTCGCAGTGACATCAGTGTAGATTTTTATAACCATAGCTGGTCTCAATCGTCGGTTGTTGTGACGATAGCCGGAGCCGAGAATGCCAGTGAAATCGTCGTTATTGGTGGACACCTCGACTCTATCAATCAGTCTAGTCCTACGGCGGGTAGAGCACCAGGTGCAGATGATAATGCATCTGGAATTGCCGTGTTAACAGAAGCGCTTAAAGCTCTGGTCGCAGCGGATTACAAACCCCAACGGACGATTCAGATCATGGGCTTTGCGGCTGAAGAAGTGGGCCTGAGAGGCTCTAAAGCCATTGCACAAGATTACAAGTCTCAGGGTAAAAATGTGGTCGGCATGGTGCAGTTTGATATGACCGGAAATAATGGCAGTACGCAGGACATCACCATGATTACGGATTACACCAACAGTGGTCAGAATCAGTTTTTGTCGCAGCTGCTTGACGCCTATTTACCCAATTTAAGTTATGGCTATGATCAGTGTGGTTACGGCTGTTCAGATCATGCTTCCTGGTATCAACAGGGGTTTGCAGCCTCTATGCCTTTCGAATCCCGGATGTCTGAAATCAACAGAAAAATACACACCAGCAATGACACTTCGTTTGATGCTACACATGCCAGTAAATTTGCCAAACTGGCGGTCGCTTATCTGGCTGAAATGGGTAAAAACGCCGGTTCTACTCCACCGCCTGATCCTGGCAAGTTACAAAATGGTGTGCCAAAAACGGGTATTAGCGGCATAGCTAAGTCTCAGCATGACTTTTCTCTGGCTGTACCTGCTGGTAGCAGTAACCTGACTTTTAAAACATCAGGCGGCACGGGAGATGCAGATCTGTATGTTAAGTACGGCTCTAAGCCAACACTGCAAAGCTATGACTGTAAAAGCACTACGTCGAGCAGCAATGAAACCTGCACCATTAGTAACGTCAGTGAAGGGACTTATTATGTCATGGTTGAAGCCTGGAATGAGATTCAGAATGTCTCTTTGGTAGGCGAGTATCAACAAGGTGGGACCACGCCAGCTCCCATCAATCGTACCGAATCTAACTTATCAGTGGCGCAGGGCGGCTGGGTTAACTTTTCTCAATCTCTGGGCAATGGGTATCAGTCTTTGACCGTGACATTGTCGGGCGGAGTGGGGGATGGTGACCTGTATGTTAAATATGGCTCAGAGGTTGGGGACAATAGCTACGATTGTCGTCCTTATAAAAGCGGCAATGCAGAAACCTGTACTTTCAATGCACCTGGTGCTGGTAACTGGTTTATCGGTATAAAAGGTTACCAAAGTGCCAGTGGAATGACGTTGTCCATATCGGCACAGTAGACAGATTTTCCATACTCTGTACTTATTTTACTGGCATAATACGCCCAGAGTGTTAAATCCAGGTAAAAATATAAGTAATGGATAATTTGAAGAAGTCAAAACTCTGGACCGACAGGCTATGTCTGCTGCTCGGTCCGGCATTTATGCTGCTGACGTGTTTGACAGCAGCCCCTGAAGGGATGAGTGTTGAAGCCTGGCGTACTGCCGGACTTGCGCTATGGCTGGGGATCTGGTGGGTCAGTGAGGTTGTGCCCATACCGGCAACTTCTCTGGTGCCTTTGCTTGTGGTGCCTTTGGCGGGAATAAACGACATTAAATCTGCTTCGAGTTTATACGCACACCCGCTGATCTTTTTGTTCCTTGGCGGCTTTTTGATCTCTATTGCAATGGAAAGATGGCAGCTACACAAACGTATTGCCTTGCATACCATGTTACGCAGTGGAAACAATCCTAAGACTCAGATCCTGGCAATGATGCTGGTCAGCGGGTTTCTATCTATGTGGATCAACAATACAGCGACCACTTTAATGATGCTGCCAATTGCCTTGTCAGTGATTCATGTACTGAAGGATAACCAATCTCAGGATAATAACTATGGTATTGCCCTGTTGCTGGCGATTGCCTATAGCGCGAGTCTGGGCGGAGTAGGGACCATTATTGGCACCGCTCCCAACGCGTTGATGGTCGCATATCTGTGGGAAAACTATCAGATAAAAATTGGTTTCGCGCAATGGATGGTGATGGCTGTTCCATTCACATTTGGCATGATTTTATTGTGCTGGGTGTGGTTGACGCGTTTTGCGTTTAAAGTGCAAAAAACCAATAATGACACAGATTTGACGCAAATTTTTACCAAGCAATTAGGTGAATTAGGCCGCATGAGCCTGGCCGAAAAAAATGTGCTGCTTGTTTTTGTTTTTGCCGCAGTTAGCTGGATCAGCCGACCTTACCTGGCAAGCTGGACAGGTCTGGACATTACCGACACGGGAATTGCTATGGCGGCTGCGCTTTTGCTATTTGTTCTGCCAGCAAAGAGTGGCAGTGATACTCGCCTAATGGACTGGCAAGCCGCGCAGCAAGTGCCCTGGGGGATCTTATTGTTGTTTGGTGGCGGTTTAACACTGGCGTCCCAGATTAAAGGCTCGGGGCTGGCTGAGTACATTGCCAACATGCTGGCCGGCGCCAGTGCAATACCTTTGGTGCTGGGTGTATTGGCTGTTGCTGCGCTCATTACCTTTTTAACGGAGCTGACCAGTAACACGGCTACGGCTGCGGGTTTTTTACCTTTACTTGGTCCTGTCGCTGAGCAAATTGCCGGCACACCGCTCATCTGGGTAATACCTGCTGCTATGGCGGCAAGTTGTGCTTTTATGATGCCAGTGGCAACACCGCCAAACGCCATTGTGTTTGGATCCGGAGAGATAAAAATCCGCGATATGATCAAGGCAGGCTTTGTTATGAACCTGTTTGCGATTGTGGTGATCACAACATTGACTATGCTGGTGGGCAGCCGGCTGTTTGGCTATTAGACTTGGTGATATTTTCTAAAATTGATAAAAAACAAGCCGCAAATGCGGCTTGTTTTTCGCTATTGAACCGCCTTGATTGAAAGCAGATACTATATGTAATCGTGTTATCGAACAGGTAAAGTCATAGTGCCAGTTTTAATCGTCTTATCGCCCTTAAGCTGTAGCTTGTAGGTAAATGAAACTTCGTTGGTGGTATCGGCTGTATTGTCATTCAAGGCAACATTAGTCCATACCCGAATATAGTTACCGTTTGCCAGAGTTGTACCGGCTTTAATTTCAGTGTAATGATAGGTATAGCTAATGTGCTCGCAACTTCAATTTGACCCTACGTTCCTGTTTGGCTGTCACCTACGAGGGTCATACTTCACTAGGTCGACAAAAGTGAGATTGGCAATCCGTGCAACGATGAATAAGTGACACGGATTGCTTTAGGGCAGATCAGTCTTCTGTAATTTGCGACCCTGCTATATAGGTTCCAGCCTGGATTTTGTGATAAATGGTATCAGCTATCTCTTGTGCATCCTCTCGCTGCGAGCGAGACATGCTTTTTTCATCCAGCCTGCGACTGGTTGAAGCTGGGCGATAGCCATTATACTCTGCCAGTGTGTTCCAGATGTAGGATCGCTGAATGTTCTTTTCTCCACCGAGTCCCTGATAATACAAAAGCGCAAGATTGAACATGGCAAGTGTATAGTTATTAGCGGCGGCACGTTCGTACCAGAACTTAGCCTGGTTATAATCTTGTGTTACTCCATCCCCGTTGGCGTGCATCACGCCGAGGTTAAACTGCGCGGCGGGCATGTTTTTTCTGGCTGCTGCCATAAACAGGTCGACAGCTTTTTGCTTGTCGATTTTTACGCCTTTACCTTGTTCATACATGACAGCCAATGAAAACATGGCGTCGGCACTGCCAAGTTTAACCGCCTGCTGCATAAGCTCAGCCGCTTTATGTGGATTTCTCGGTACACCATATCCACCCTCATACATCTTGGCTAGCTCGTAGATACCTGGTGCGTATCCCATATCAGCAAGATATCTGAATTCTTTGAGAGCAACATCAAATTGTCCGGCATTGGCTGCTGCAATACCTTCTTCGAGCCCGGCTTGTGCTGCGGGCGTATTGGCGAGCAGGCCGACAAAGGCCAGTGCGTAAGTAAGTTTTTGCCACATGAGCGTTCTCCTTCATAACCGATGTTGTAAATCACCAGACCTGAGTGCAGAGTATAGCAGTCTGGGTTGCGCCGGTGCTAGCTAGTAGTAATGCCAAGTGAATAGTATAAGCGATTGAAGCAGAATAAAAAAAGCCCTTTCGGGCTTTTCTGATACATATCAACCGTCACTGATATGAGCAATGTAGCAAGTAAATGAGTACGTTTACCAACTCCCCCTGTGAAAAGTCGTTGGCATATCAACGTTAATGAAGCCGGAAACGGAGAATCGAGCAACGAGGTGTTTAGGACTTCATTGAGAATGATTATCACTTGAGAATGTTTATATGTCAAACAATAAATGATAATTAATTGCATTTGTGGCTTTTATAACTTTTTGCCTCTGTCTGTCATCAAAGTATCTTTTCTTTTTCTTTGTATAGTCAGTATATTGGAGTGAGTGAAAATTGTTCAGGGAGCAAGTTATGCAACAGCAATACACAGAATTGAAAAGAAACGTGAGTCTGCTTGGCGAGCTGTTAGGCACCACTATCGCCCATTCCCAGGGAGCGGAGGTACTCGAAAAAGTTGAGTTGATCCGACACCTGGCGAAATCGTCACGCGGTGGTGATGTACAGGCGAGAGAAACGTTAATTGAAACCCTGCAGTCCTTGCCTGATGAAGAGCTACTGCCTGTATGTCGGGCATTTAGCCATTTCCTTAACCTGGCAAACGTTGCAGAGCAGCAACACACCATTTCTGACTCAGGATGCCCACAAGGTCCATTTGAGACTCTGCAAACCACCTTGTCTGAAATCACGAGAAAAGTAAATCAGGGTGAGACAGATCAGCATAAAGTTGCTGAAGTAATTGAAAATTTATCTATTGAACTGGTACTTACGGCACACCCAACGGAAGTAACCCGTCGCACTTTGATCAGTAAGCATGTTGAGCTGAGTGATTGTCTGTCTGAGCTGGCTGCATGTCAGGATAGCAGCTTGTGTCGGAATGAAGTCATCGCGCGGATCGAGCAGCTGATCTGCCAGGCATGGCATACCAATGAAATCAGGAACAAGCGTCCAACCCCTCTTGAAGAAGCAAAATGGGGCTTTGCTGTTATTGAAAATAGCCTGTGGGATGCGGTGCCTAAATTTACCCGCACACTCACTCAGCTTGCTGAAGGTCAACTTGGTATCACGCTCCCGGAAGAATATGCACCGATTAGTCTGGCTTCCTGGATGGGGGGAGACAGAGACGGTAATCCCAATGTGACTGCCCAAGTGACTCAAAGCGTGCTTGATCATGGGCGCTGGATGGCGCTGGATCTGTATTATCGTGATTTGGATGTGCTGAGTGCTGAACTTTCTATGGCGCCGGCGAATGACGAATTAAAAAAACTGACCGGGGACCATCCGGAACCATATAGGGCGTTACTCAAACAACTCAAAGCTGATATTAATGAGACGATATTGTCGCTGGAGCACAAGATCAAACATAAACCCAGTTCGTATCAGGATAAGGTCCGCTCAAAAGAACAACTGATGACGCCGCTAAATGCCTGTTATCGCTCGCTGACCGAGTGTGGAATGGAAGTGGTGGCCAATGGTATGTTGCTGGATGTCATGCACAGATTAAGATGCTTTGGTGTACAGCTGTGTAAATTGGACATTCGTCAGGACTCAGGCAGGCACTGTGATGTGCTCTCTGAAGTAACACGCTATTTGGGCGTGGGAGATTACGGACAATGGTCTGAGCAGGACAAGCAGGCGTTTCTGTTGTCTGAGTTATCGTCGCGGCGCCCATTGTTACCAAAGCACTGGCAACCCAGCGAGGAAGTACAAGAAGTGCTTGATACTTTCGCTGTTATTGCCAACCAGGATAGAGCCTCTTTGGGGATCTATATTATCTCTATGGCCAAAGAAGCATCTGATGTACTGGCTGTTGAACTGTTACTTCAGGAAAGCGGGTGTCAGTTTAAGCTGCCTGTAGCACCACTTTTTGAAACACTGGATGACCTGAATAATGCACAGAAGGTGATGCAGCAGTTATTCGACTCAAGCTGGTATAAAGGACATGTGGGCCAGCAACAGTATGTCATGATTGGATATTCCGATTCTGCCAAAGATGCGGGCATGATGGCAGCTGGCTGGGCACAGTATCTTGCGATGGAGCAGCTCATTGAAGTAGGCGAGCAATACCAGGTTGAGATGCATCTGTTCCATGGCCGAGGCGGTACCATTGGACGGGGTGGGGCGCCTGCTGCACAGGCGCTGCGTTCACAGCCTCCAGGTTCACTGAGTCATGGCTTACGTGTGACGGAGCAAGGAGAGATGATCCGTTTCAAATTTGGCCTGACACCCGTCGCCATTCAAAGCTTGTCTCTGTACGCCAGTGCGATTATAGAAAATAACCTTTGTCCGCCGCCACAACCTAAGTCTGACTGGCGCGATGCCATGGCTCTGCTGAGTGAGCATTCTTGTAATCAATATCGGGATTTTGTTCGCGGGAATGCAGACTTTGTATCTTATTTCAGGGCTGCGACGCCTGAAATTGAGTTGGCGAAGTTACCTTTGGGTTCTCGTCCGGCTAAACGTAAACCTCAAGGTGGGATAGAAAGTCTTCGTGCCATTCCCTGGATCTTTGCCTGGAGTCAGAATCGCTTAATGTTACCAGCCTGGCTTGGTGCTTTGGCTGGCATACAAAGTGTCGTGAAAGCGCATGGTGAGGCACTGCTAGGTGAGATGAGTGAGCAGTGGCCATTTTTTAGAACACGTCTCGAGATGCTTGAGATGGTATTTTGTAAAACAGATCTCTGGCTAAGCGAATACTACGATGAGCGTCTGGTGCCGGCGCAATTGCGCCCACTCGGGGAGTCTTTGCGCAAAGAGCTGACTGAGGCTACGCTATTTATTGAAAAGTATGCGCCAAAAGGTTCGCTACTATCAGCACAACCTTGGATCCGTGAATCAATTGAATTACGAAATCCGTATACCGATCCACTTAATGTGCTTCAGGTTGAGTTACTTAAACGGACCCGGGACAAAGATAATCAGGACTTAGACAGTGCATTGATGATCACTATGATGGGTATTGCGGCTGGACTAAGAAATACGGGTTAATTTAATTTGCTGCAATAGCAGTTTTATCCCCTCATAACAAAAACCAATCCTATAGGGTTGGTTTTTTCATTTTATCTAGTTTTTTATGGTTGTTTTGTTGACATCAATTCTTAATTAACTAGAATCCCCTGCTACCTTGTAAACGCGCTTAACACGAATTAAGGCAATAGTCAGAGGCTGAAATGTCAACGCTTTCAACCAGTATCACATATGATGAAACCACAACCCTGATCATGATGACCCTTAGAGGGAAAGCAGGGGTAGATGATGTTGTTAATGCCTACAGGGCGGCGAACAATTATGCTTCTAAACACCAGAGTAGTAAGTTGTTGGTGGATGTTTCTGAGTTGGAGCACCGGTTTGCAGCAATAGATGTGGTTAATATTATGCCAAAAGTCGCACATCAGGTGAAAAACATGCAGATTGCCAGAGTGGTGGGTATTGAAGGGTTTATGCATGATTTGTTCTTGCAAAAGGTTCAGCGATTTGGCATTAACGCGGAGAATTTTGAGTGCTTCAAAAGTGCTAAGGAATGGTTGAGTAAAAGCTGATTCAGGCGTAAACTGGTCTGCCATGAAACAAGCGCAAAACAGCGCTGTACAGGCGCAAGTCTGTGCGAATAATAACGATATATGGCAGATACTGACAACAAGCTAATTCCTTCCGTACTGGAAGCGTGTAAAACCGCCAACGGCGTACTAAATTCAGAACTTCAAACTCATATTCAGGCCTTATTGGGTTGCAGTAAAGCTCAGTTAGGGCAGGCGTTGTTGCCATATGCAGCAAGCTTTGCTCAGGCCCCTATCTCTTCTTTTCTGGTCGGTGCAGTGGCATACGATAAGCATAGTGATCACTATTTCCTGGGTGCTAATCTGGAGTTTTCGCACCGGGCGTTGTCTTTGGTGGTGCATGCCGAGCAAGCTGCTATTAACAACGCGTGGCTGAATGGCGCTAAGGAAATTACCAGCCTGGATATTACGGCTGCTCCTTGTGGTTACTGTCGCCAGTTTATGAATGAACTAAGTAATGCAAAACAGCTGAAAATCACTCTTCCAACAGGGGAGACGACGTTAACACAGCTGCTGCCGGGAGACTTTGGGCCCACAGATTTAGGCAATCAGGAATCACTATTTGACAGTGCTCCGGTAGCTATTAATAAGGTGGATGAGCTATCCGATACGCTGGTCAGTCACCTTAGCCAGGTTTATGCACCGTACACCAAAAACATAGCAGCGGCTGAGTTGGTGATGAAAAACGGCAAGCGTTTTTATGGTCGCTATGTCGAAAATGCAGCATACAGCCCAAGTTTATCACCGATGCAAAGTGCACTGAGCCAGTTGGCTATGAGCGGTGAAATACTAGCTGAGGCTAAGCTGGAGCGGGCGACTTTGGTAGAAACAAAAGGAAGAGAAAACCAGCGTGCGGTGACAGAAGCTGTAATAAGCAGCTTTAACGAAACGCTAAAGCTACATTATTATCTAATAGAGTCAAAGCAGGTTTAAGCCTGCTTTGCTTTTTCCAGTACCAGTTCAGCGGCTTTGATGACAACAGAGACCGCATTTTTTTCAACCATCTGATGATCGACGTTCGGGATTTCCTGACGGGTACGGTTAACCAACACGCCTGCAACACAGGCTGCTTTTAGTCCCAGCGCAGCACACATAGTAAACAGGGTAGCTGATTCCATTTCATAGTTCATTACATTGAGCTTTTGCCACTCTTCGCATGAGCCCTGAAATGCTTTTGGTACGTATCCTGAGAAGGTATCATATCGTTCCTGACCCGGATAGAAAGTATCACTCGAAGCAGTAATGCCCGTGTGATAGGTGACGCCCATGTGTTCACAAGCCTCGACCATGGCCGCGGTACAGTGGAAGTCAGACACAGCCGGGTAGGCAAGTGGGGCGAAGTGCTGGCTGGCACCATCAAGGCGCACAGAAGCTGTGCTGACCAGAATATCACCTTCGTTAATATGTGGCTGGATAGCGCCAGTGGTGCCAATACGAAGGAAGGTATTTACACCCAGTTGAGCGAGCTCTTCAATAGCAATCGAAGTAGAGGGCCCACCAATGCCGGTTGAGCAAATCACGATGGATTGGCCGTTGATATCGCCAAGATAAACATGAAACTCTCGGGTTTGAGCCAAACATTTGGGGTTGTCGAGTTGCGAAGCTATACGCTCTGAACGTTTAGGGTCGCCAGGTACGATAGCCAGTGTTGCACCGTTGAGATCTGCTTTCGAAAGACCCAGGTGAAATACCTTTTCCATATATAAACCTTGTATAGTTCTAAAGCCCAATGGTCAATTTTACCTGCATTTAAGTACAGGACGAATGTCCTTATGTTGGCCTTTGAGCATGACAAATGTATTTTTTACTTTAAATCCTATAAATGCTCAGGATAAATCGCCAATTCAAGGTGTAATGGCATCTTAAACAATAGGTTGCTCACTAGTATTATACAAAGATATTAACGCGAAACAGCGCCGTTTGTAACCTTAGGTATCATTCAAATTAACCAATTGCTTGCAACATTGTCGACTGTCTTCTAAACCTTAATAAGGAGAAGCAAATGGGGAATACCTACAATGCCTACAACACAATCGATAGACAAGCACACCGAGTTTGCCCGCTGTTTTGAAAGCAACAAGTTAAGCCCCTTTGTGGCTTTTCACTGGCTCGCATTGGCGTTCAAAGACATCGCCAGGGCTCCTTTACTCAGTCTTATATATGGACTGGTTTTCACAACAATACCAGCTGCGATTATGTGGCTTGCATTTGAAGTTGATTCACACCTTGTGATCTTACCCGCTGCCGTTGCATTTGCATTGATTGGCCCCGCATTTGCCGCAGGTCTTTACGATGTTGCCTGGGAGCTGGAAAAAGGCCATAAGCCTACGCTCGGTCATAGTCTTAAATCTATGTTCAGAAACCCAGCAGGAGAATGGGGATTCGCCATTTTACTGATGGTGATAATGATTGTCTGGATGCGTCTGGCAGCGCTCATTCATGCGCTTTATCCCAATGTGCCAAACCCCAACTTTGAGCAATTATCGGCATTCCTTGGGTTGGGAACCTTGGTAGGGGGCATATTGGTTGTGACTGTGTTTGCCATTTCTGCGTTCACACCACAGATAATGATGGAGCGCCGTGTCGACATTATGACTGCCGTGGTTTCGTCAATCCACGCAGTGAGATCTAATGCTGCAGCGATGATTGTATGGGGCGCGACAATTGGTGTTTTGGTTATAGTTGGCTTCTTAACGGGCACGGCCGGGTTTATCGTGATAATGCCGTTACTCGCCTATGCAAGTTGGCATGGATACATTGCAACGATAAAAACCAAAAAACCCAGAAAATACGAATAAGCAAACACTTAGCCTGCATATTCAACCGCTTTGGCAAACTTCGGTGGTGCCAGGGCGGTTGACTTATCTCCCAGCCATGTTATACCGACACCAGCACAGTATATTTTAGCGTTTTAAAGTCCACTTTATATTCGTAACTCATTGAAAGCTATGGCTTTGATGTTTTTGTTGTGAAAGGTGTTTGATATATTTGGGGAATTTTCCCTGCCTATTCAGTGAACCTGACAATAAATCCGTGAGTAACGGCGTGGCATGTTTATGCAGTTGACTGAGGAGGTCTCAATGAGTGATAGCAAAGCAAAATTTCATCAGAAAATAGAAAACTGTCTGTGTCCGCCAGGAGATGGCGTGTTTACCGTTAACACGGCAAAAGAAAGAAAAGCGGCGTTACGCGAAAAACTCTACGGGCAGACTGAAAACATTGAGCCTCTGTGGAAAGCGTCATTAAATGCACTGGGTGAAAGTGAGCACAAAGCCGCCATTTTGGGGATCAGCTCTGACTGTGGCGGTGGTATCCTGAGAGGCGCGAACTGGGGTCCGTTATTCCTTCGCTCAACATTGCTGACACAGCAGCCACAAGTGAGTGCGTTTGATCTAGGTGACGTGCGTGTTATCCCTCACCTACTACATGATAAGTACCTGAATGAAGGGACAATCAGCAACTGTCAAAAGGCGCTCTATCAGGACGAAAATAGCGAATACCATGTATCGCCTTTGTCTATTACAGAGGATGTTTGTGATGGCTTTTATGCTAATTATCCTGACAAAGGCATTTTTGGTATCGGCGGTGACCACTCAATTAGCTATCCACTTACCAAAGCTTACCTTAAGGCGAAACGTGAGCAGGGTAAACGCACTGCGATTATCCACTTTGATGCACACACTGACCTGCTGGTAGAGCGATTGGGTATTGATCTTTGCTTTGGCTCATGGTGTACACATATATTGGAGTTTTTGCCAGCTCCGCACCATTTGATCCAGTTCGGGATCCGTTCAAGCGGCAAGAGCAAACAGCATTGGGAGTCAACATTCGGTGTTAAGCAGCACTGGGCCAATGAGATCCGTGAACAAGGCGCTGAGGCCATTGTGGAGCAGGTGATTAAGCAGCTCAAAGAAGACAAGGTTGACGAGCTGTACGTGAGTTTTGACATTGATGCGTTGGATGAGCAGTTTGCTGCGGCAACGGGCACACCAGAATCAGGCGGTATGACGCCAGATGAAGCAATGACAATACTGACGGCTCTGAGCAAAGAGTTTCCTATCACAGGTGCTGATATGATGGAGATTGCTCCATTTACGGATAGCTCGCTGGCAGGATTATCGAGCTCAGAAACGACGCTTCGTGAAGGCGCTAAGCTATCAGCTTTCCTGATTGACGCCATCAACAAAGGCTAATCACATGCACAAAGAGGGCGGCAGGCCCTCTTTGTGGCCGCATATCATGCGCATTTATGCTATCACATCAAAAATTTACCTACTTTTATATTCACAGTATCCGAATATTTTCCTATATTAAAAATTGCATTCTGAATCGATCATAAGGAGCGATGCTTGGTACGCTGGTTTGTTTATTTGTGGCTGGCCTTAGGTAATGCAAGCGTATCCGCTTATACACTGACTCTGGTAACTGAGAACTTTGCACATTTTCAATATGTGAACGGAGAGGGGGAGCTGACGGGTCATGCTGCTGAGAAAGTGACTTCTGTGCTTAATGAGGCGCAGATAGATTATCGTATTTCTGTTGATAACTGGAGTAGTTCCTACAACAGTGCTAAACGCGATCCGAATACCTGCATTTTTTCAATTGCTAAAAGTGAGCAACGTAACGCCTTATTTAACTGGGTGTTTCCCATTGGTGCTTTTACGACCTCATTTTATGCCTTGAAGACCGCAAACATCAGTATTGACTCTCTCGATCAAGCCAGACAGTATAAAATTGCTGTGATACGCGACAACTTTAGCCATCAGTATCTTAAAAGTCAGGGGTTTGTAGAAGGCCAACAACTGCTATTGATCCAATCTTTTGATCGAGTATTTCAGCTCCTCGCGACGCGCCGGAACATTGTTGACCTGGTCATTTTGAGTGATGCGCAATTTGAGCATAAGAGCAAGAGTGAACCTATGAGCAGTGAACTCGAGCCGGTTATGACAATAGATAACATGAACACTCAGCTTTATTTCGCGTGTAATAAGAAAGTGCCAGCACGGATAATCAGCCGTATTCAGGCAGCATACAAGCGCTTATACTAGGGCTTTTTAGCCTCAGGCCAGCTGAAGCCATGGAACGTATCCAAATACAGCGCCTCCACCTTGTCTCTTGCCCATGGCGTTTTGCGCAGAAACTTCAGGCTTGACTTCACAGATGGGTCCTTTTTGAAACAATTGATATCCACCGCTTTTGCCATGGCTTCCCAACCAAGTTGCTCAACCAGGCGTTCTACGATGTCCTGAAGTTTGACCCCATGCAAGGGGTTATTGGGTTGTGATCCACTCATACTGCTTTGTTCGCTTAATTAAAACGGCTAGTGTACCCTGATTTTACCTTTCATTTCTACTCTGATTGGTTCGCCCTTGTCGTCCAGCTTAAGCCATATCAACGGGCTTTGCGGCTGGTTTTTATAGCGGTGAGTACAGACATACAACATTTCGGCTTGTTTGATTACCGCGCCTTCAGTATAACGAAGATCCTGATACCAGCACACCGCCTGTAACTGCTCGAGGTAGAGATTCGTCTCGTTGCCATAGGCCACACCTTTGAGTGGAATCAATAAAATTGTAAATAAAAAGCAAATTAGCTTATTTTTCATGGCATAACTCCAAGTTCGAGCTAAATTTAAGGGGGTAAAGCTAATGTACTATACACCTTAGCTATTGGTAATGTGCTGACACACCTTTTTTGGTCTGTCAGTTGTTGTAATACATGCAGAAGTCGGGCCTATTTTATGGTCTCAGGAGGGAATATGGCATTTGATGAAAAACTAATGGCTGAGCTGGAACTACTGGTGAAATTTCCACGTAGTAGTTTGCATCAGGGGATAAAAATACACAAAAATGCAGATCAGGATATTCTATCGGCAGCCGAGCGGTTATATGCCAAAGGGGTGATTGATCAGCCTGATGGGGGTTATCTAACAGATCTCGGGCACGATTTGTTGGTGCATTTAGACCAGGTGCACAGTGCACTTAAATAGTTGGACCGGCGGTATCAGGAGCGTATTCTCAACGCTCCTGAGGCCGTTTTTACTGAGGGGCGTCGGCTTGGTTTTCCGGTGCTGCATCTTTAAATGCCGGCAATGTGTTACAGTGTTCGTAGATACGCGCAATTTTAGGGAAATCATTCATATCGACTTTGAAGCGCAGCGCATTATAAACCTGAGGTACCAGGCAAACATCAGCAAGCGATGGCTTATCACCGAAACAAAACAGGCTGTCGCCTAGCATCACTTCTAACTTTTTGAACCCTTCAATTACCCAATGGCGATACCAGGTGTTTTTTTGCTCATCTGATACGGATAGCTCGTTACTCAGGTATTTTAGTACTCTGAGGTTGTCGATCGGATGAATATCGCAAGCAATAGCGTAACAGAAGTTGCGCACTTGTGCTTTTTCCCAGGCATCAGCAGGCAGTAACGGAGCCGCTTCATAAGTTTCTTCCAGCCATTCAAGAATAGCCAATGACTGAGCCAGTACGCCCTGATCTGTTTCCAGTGCAGGCAGTAGCCCCTGATTGTTTTTACTCAGATAGTCAGTTCCTTGTTGTTCTGACTTTAGCAGGTTAACCGGTACTAATTCATGATCCAGGTTTTTCAGGTTGAGTGCAATTCGCACACGATATGCGGCAGAAGAGCGAAAATAAGTATACAGTTTCATGTTTGTTCCTTTTGTTCACGACGTTGGCTCTGCTATAAAATAGCCTGCTCATTATTGAGGTCGAATAAAATACGATGAAAAGCGGGCATTGAGCCCGCTTAATCTGTCATATGTTATTTACCAATTTATTTTATGCACCTTTGTAGTACTTTTTGATGCCTTTCCAGCAATCAAGGTAATTTGGCTGGCGCTCTTTGCCTTCCAGTGCGTACTTGGTCGGAGAAATGACGTAACGCGATTCAAACATGAAGGCCAGAGTATTTTCATAACGTTGTGGCTCAAGTTCTGCGTTCGACGCTTTTTCGAAAACATCAGCCTCAGGACCATGCGGCGACATACAGTTATGCAAGCTCATGCCTCCAGGTACAAAACCATGCTCTTTTGCATCATAAACACCTTCAATCAGACCCATAAACTCACTCATGATATTGCGGTGGTAGTAAGGTGGGCGGAATGTATCTTCTGCAACCATCCAGCGTGGCGGGAAGATAACAAAGTCGACGTTTGCTACACCAGGTGTACCAGAGGGTGAAGTCAGTACTGTAAAAATTGACGGATCCGGGTGGTCGAAACTGACGGTGTTCATCACGTTAAAGCGGGCCAGATCATATTTGTAAGGGGCACTGTTACCAGTCCAGGCAACAACATCTAACGGAGAATGTCCGATATCACAGCGGAACAGGTTACCATTGAACTTAGCGACGAGCTCGAAATCACCTTCTAAGTCTTCGAAAGAGGCAACCGGATATAAGAAGTCACGTTCGTTTGTATAGCCATTGGCACCGACTGGGCCACGCTCAGGTAAAATGTAAGGATTACCGTAGTTTTCGCAGATGTAACCACGAACCTGTTCGCTCAGTAGTTCAACGCGGAACTTAATTCCGCGCGGGATCACGGCAATTTCCCCCGGCTTAATTGCCAGCTTGCCACACTCAGTGTGAAGCACCAGCTCACCAAGCTGAGGCACAAACAGCAGCTCGCCGTCTGCATTGTAAAAATAACGACCTTCCATAGAAGCGTTGGCAACGTAGACATGGATACCTATACCAGCTTGACCGTTCGCACTACCGTTAGCTGCCATAGTCACTAAGCCATCGACAAAGTCTGTTTTTTCAGCCGGAACTTCAACCGGATTCCAGCGTAACATAGTTGGCGGTGTCGGGACTTCTGTGATCGGTGCTGTACGTAACAGACCATTATCCATAGCCTGATAATCACCCTGTACAACTGAAGGGCGAATTCGGTAAAACCAGTTTCTGCGATTTTCCGCGCGTGGTGCTGTGAAAGCAGTGGTGTTGTACTGCTCAGCATATAAATCATATTTTACTTTTTGTGGTGAAAACTGACCGACTGGCAGGGCACCAGGCAGGGCTTCAGTTTCAAATTCATTACCAAAACCACTCATGTACTCGAATTCTGCACTCATTTTGCATAGACTCCGTTGATGTTTTTTGTAAAGATACTCTCATGTGAGAGTATTTTCAATCTTTGGCCAATATTGATGTGTAAATTTTTATGTACAGGATTTGGGCCGGTGTACCAGGAGCTTGATAGTGGCATTTGATATTAATGAATTTCTTCCTTATCGCATGGTTCGGCTGGCGAATGCCATGAGTGAGGCCTTTTCCGAAGTATATGAGCAAGCAGGTTTGACTGTGCCTCAGTGGCGGGTACTGGTTCATTTGGCTCAGCATCCGGGAGCGACAGCTAAACAGCTATGCGATCTGGCAAGTATGGATAAATCAACGGTGTCACGCGCTATTAAACAGTTACAGCAACAAAGCATGCTCGTGGCGCAGCAAAGTGAGACAGATAAACGTGCAACAGAAATGCACTTGACCCCGCAAGGGGTTGCGTTGTACGAAACCTTAACGCCGAAAGCACTGGCGTGGGAAAGCACATTGTTGAGTGAACTAAAGCCCGAAGAAAAGCAGGCACTGTTAGTGATGATGCAAAAGCTGGAAGGGCACTTTCTCACCCCTTAAACTGAGGTATCAATTCGCATTCGGCATCAATGAATTGAAGTAACATCTAATAACTAGCATGTATGTGATACTTAATAAGAGTCAGCATACGATCCATGACAAGATGATGGCCCGAGTAAATGTAGTGTGTGTTGCATAGCAAATTATACAACTCGGCAGTAAACCGTATAATTCTCGGGCCACCAACATTCTAGTCCCTCAATATGGTGAACGCAATTGTTTCTTTTTTAACAATCTTTTAATGGAGAGTTCGCTCCAATCTACAAACCATTTGTTACTTGTAGTGACTTTGTAGAACTCAGATTTATCAATCGATTTTGGTATGATTTGATTGCTATATAAAGCCTCAACAAAGGACTTCTTATATTTTGAGCTGAGATAAGGGCATGTAAGAGTATCAAAAATAATATGGACACACTCACTATCTTTAAGCGGATTTCGAGTTTTCTGAATTCTTTTTAAAGCTCTATCACATAATTCTTTCTTAACTCTATAGAAACTACTTTGGTTTTTAATAAAGTAAAGACCTACAACTAATTGGAAGTAATTAATAGAAGTGTCCCTATCTGAAATATTTAGAAGACCCTTCAGATCGTTGCTTGATAAGCTATTTTCCGTATTCAGAATTTGTAGTGATAGTGCGAGGTTTAGTGACTCTACATTATCTATTCCTTTGATTGTGTTTTTTATGGAAAACTTGGCTTCTTGAATAATCTTATCGGTAATCATAAGTTCAGACTCATAGCTCAACTTCTTACAAATACCTGATATTTGTATTATTATCTCGCTAACTAGGTATGTAGCACGGACTCTGCTATCCATTGAGTAAACAAAAAACATAAGTTCAGAAACTAATAACAAAAATCTCGAAATGGATTCGCCAGTCTTAGCTTCAATGGCTCTCTCCGAGAAGATATGACCTATCTCAGCCATTTTTTTTCTGAGTATTGTTAGGAAATAGCCTGTAATGCTTTCATATTCAATATTGTGAGAGCTAATTATGCACTTTAACTTAGTGATTAGCTTATTAGATGTCTTATTGTAATTATAGAAGCTAGAGGTTGTTTCTATGTTTAATGATCTAGTATCGATATTAATATGTTCAAACAATTCGTTAAAAAAAGAACTTATAGACATTTTTGCACTAGTTACGCCAGTTATGAATGGCCTTGTGAAGTCTTCATTTTTTGACTCATTAATAAATAGTTTGTAGCTACTGAGAGCTTCCGTTGCTTCATGCATAATGGAGCCAACAAGTTCTTCATCATTGTAAAATAAAAAGTAATCATCAACATATCGCTTAATTACATAATCAGTCCCATAATTGATGTTTAAGGAACTTAACTTTTTCTCAATATGTGAATCAATTTGTTGCAATAGTATTTCAGCGTAAATACGAGAAAACTCTGGACCTATGACTATTCCGTGAGTTCTACTATAATTTGTGTAAGAGAGTAATTCTGAAAATTTTGACTCAAATGTATTTGATGAGTAATGAGAGCTAATGAAAAGTTCTTCGCTTCTTAAGGCTATTGGAAGCATATCAATGGATAGGTTTTCAAAGCACTTTGATATATCAAATTTGTGAAGGTGCCTAAATCTCCTCTCTATTCTATGGAAGTTGTAAGAGTCATAGAACTTGTATAAAAAATTGTATTTTTTGTATGTAAAGAAAGAACTTGCGTATGCTGGTATTAGTTGTTCTGATTCACAGATAGTGTCAACGCCCTCATCTTTTAAATTACTTTCTAAGTCTTCTTCTCTGTTCTCAATATAATATAGTGCTATATCTACAGGATATCTGAGTGAATACCTGCTAAAGCTACATTTAGACTTGATGATATCGTGATACTTCCGATAGAAATCTGTGAATTTTAATTGCGAGTATGGATGAATTAAACTCAACTTACGAAAAGAGCCCTCACTTTTTGTTATCTTAAAATCATAAGGCTTAAGCTCATTGAATGATGAGAATAACTGATCTAAAATGTTGTGCTTGTTATTGTTCTTAATATATGAATAGAATCCTTCGTTTGTGATAATAAAAGGTAGCTCATAAGGCTGCACATCAGTTAAAACAACACGATAATAGTCATGTTTGTTTATTTTTATTTCATTTCCCATGCTTCCAGCACCTTACAATTATAGACAACCTATTGCTCGAGAATTTTACAATGTTTTTATTGATGTAACCTTTAAAGAAAGAAATTTTCATACATTCATCTATAATTTCTTGAGGTATTACTTTGGTGATCTTAGCTAGACTACCTTTTTTTGCTGTTAGAGACTTTCTTAAAAAGGTATTTAGGTCGCTAAGTTGAGTATAATCGTTAATAAACTGATTGTTATAGTAAATTCCAACTCTTAGATTGTTTGATTCGGTATTTGTAAATAACTTATAGTTCCCTGCTAGGAAATTTATTCTATCTAATAGAAGTTGACTATCTCTGTTTTTTCTAAAGTCAACTATAGCGCTAATAATTCTTGTTTTTATAGTTTTTAATTTTTTCGATGATAGCTGTCTAATAATTCCTTTATTGCTGAAATTGAATCTGACTCCTAAATAATCAAACGCTTCAGGCTCATATATGTTCTTAATTACCTGATATTTTTCATTCTCTGAAAGCCCAATTATGGCTAATGATTTCTTCAGCAGTTCCTCAACTTTTTCGACATTATCTAGACACACAATAATGATATCGTCAACATATCGGGAGTAAAAATATACATTTGGGTCGGTTCTTAAGGTTTGGTCGAAGTTACGAAGGTATAGTTCAGAAAGAGTTGAACTAATTGAAAGCCCTCTTGGCAAGCCTTGACAATTTTCCTTGCTAAGATATAGGTCAAGATTATTTAACTTTTTAATCATTAAGCTACCAAGGAAAGAGTCTTTCTTTATTTTACTTATGATATCTTTTCGCCTAACTTCGCCAAAGAAATCTCTAATATCAGCGCGTATGATCTGATAGTCTGAACCATCATTTATAATGTCTATGAACTGCTTGAGTGTTTCATTTCTACTGTTCTGTTTGACCTGATATAGTCTTTTTATTACATAGTTTAGTTTCTTAATAGCAAAGTACTCATTGGTGTCCTTGGTAGAATATACAATTTTCCCGTTTAGTACTTTCTTGCTTATTTTTTTGAAACTGAAATCATCTTGAGATACTTCATAGGAAATGGAAGTGACTGAGTTCATGACAGATGTTTTATCAGTACCTAATTTATGCTTCCTGATGTCATCATCTGAAACTATTCTTAATAACGCCCTAGGGTTGAAAGTCTGATTAAGCATATTTGATACAATAATAAATCATGATTGAAAAAATAATTAGAGAAATTGCCGATATAAGATAAAAAGCTATAATCGGTGCCCAATACTCAATCCAATTCCACCATGAAGGTTTATCAGTATTGCTCAGTGGTTGGTTAGTTTTTTCTAACTTACGCTCGGCTCGACCTCTAGCATAGTTAAACCGTTGGTGGTTATCTGCATTTTTTCTTAACGTGGCGTACTCATTAATAATGTTTCTAGATTCTTCATCGCTGGTTGTTATATCTAGCCTATCTATAAGGTCAATTATATCATTCCCAACTTTTAGACACCTTTCAGACTTGAGTGTAAATGACGCGAAAGAAACTACGAGAGAAAGCACAAGTATTATGATCGACACAACGATAGAAAATAGTTCGATAAGTTCTCCTTTAATTGCTGGGCAAAGATCTAAAGCGTATTTACTAAAAATGCCTATGAAGATTAGTAGAAGTGATGCAGATGTCAGCGCGAAAAGGGACGTGTTGTTTAGTCTTTCGTAACGTTTATGAGCATCAAACTTAGCATATGCAGTTGTTTTCATTCTCTTTTTGATTGCTTGTATATCCATTGCTGTACTCACCTAGTTCACTATAAGCTAGATCTTGCACTACTTAGGTAGTTAAAACAATACTTTGCAATGTATATAGGGAGGTGTAGACATTGAATCGTGAGGGATCTTAATGATTAGCGTTTAGATGATTGCTTTCTGATGAAGTATACGGTCGTCATAGTCCTAGAGTTGAGTTACAAAGTTCTTTTCAGATCTCACAGGCGATGAGGGTTTGCAAGTCGTTGTATCGCTTCGGCTTTGTTTTTCAGTTTTAAGAACAACCTATTTGCGAGTGATGGAACTAAAACGAAAAAAGGTCAACCGAAGTTGACCTTTGAGATTATCTGATTACGTGTGTTAGATATTAGAAAGTGTACTTAACGCCTACACGCATTTCCCAAACAGACGCATCTTTTTGAATTGAAGGCTGTACTGAGTCCGCGTTAAAGCCAGAGTATACGAATCTACCATCAACATTGTTGACTTTAACAATGTTGTTACCCACAAAGTTACCTTTGCGCATAACACCCCATTCGTCATTCAGTAAGTTAGTCAGGTTGTCTATTACGAAGAAGACTTCACCTTTGTGACCATCCATTAGGCCAGGCAGTTCTTGAGTCACTTTAAAGTCAAACTTAACCAACCAGTCGGCATTTTTAGAGTTACGGGCTACGATTTGGCCACGCTCAAGACCTTCCGCTGCAATAAAGTCGTTAAACTCTTTTAGCTCTTCAGCAGACATGTCGTATTCTACGTTTGGATCGTTTTCAAGTGGTACGTAAATTAGTTGACGACCTGAACGGTTCCAGCTTGAATCGCCCCATGTATACGTGCCTGTTTTTCTATCATTTCGATACAGGTAGCTATATGGCTGGCCTTCACTCGCTTGTCCAAACAGGTTGAACTTAGTCGCGTAACCGTCGAAGAACTCATGCTTATAACCTAACTGAAGTGTAAAGCGGTGTGGTACTTCATAGTCAGAAGTTGCCAGACCTGGGTTAGTTGGGTTACTGACTGCAAGGTTGCCGTAGTTAGAGCCTGCAGTAGAGCTAGTCATTGGGTTTACGTCTTTTGAATCAGTGTAAGCATAAGACAATGTGAAGTTGATTCCATTCTCATAACGCTTAGCAACAGAGAAAGACAGAGTCTGCGCTTCACCGTCGTCACCTGAGACGTTGGTCAGCATGTAGTCGCCTGAACGAGAGTCATTCGAGTCATATGCTTCGATGATAGGGCGACCGTCAAATGTTGTTTTACCTGAGTCTTTCAGGGCAACATCAATAACCAGTGCTGAATCACGCTTCTTCGTGTATAGCCAGTCTGCGCTGAATACATACTCATCTTCTGTTGTATAAGTTGCACCAAGGGCAAATTTCCACTCTGAAGGTAGTTCGAAATTAGGAGCAATAAAGTTTACGGCACCGTCACCTGCGCCCACAGTTTTACCAGCTACTTCATCAAACATTTCCTGAGGTACATCGAAGCCAGCGGTACCACCATTGAAGTTTGTGAACGTTGCCCCAGCCAGGTTGTAATCGCGACGAGATGTGCCGATTTGTGTTACACCGTCATTTGAGTAAGAGTTAGACACCCAAACGTTCGGGTTACCACCTGAGTACAGGCCGACACCGCCGCGTAGTTCTAGTGCGTCGTCAACGTACCAGTTGAAACCTACACGAGGTTGCACAAGATCGATACCGTCCATATTTTTACTGTTATCGAGTGGCATACCATCTGCCGTTACATAACGCTCGCTAAAGTTTTCATTTTTGGTGGGGCGGTCATCACTGGTGTATTTGTCATAACGTAAACCGAATGTCAAAGTCGCATCAATATCAGTGAAGCTGTACTCATCTTGGATGTAGAATGTATGCTGCTGATAAGAGAATGATGCCGCGACATCATCCGGGTTGTTTGTGCCAGCCGCGTTATTATAGTCAATTTTAGAGGCTACCTGGTTTTCAAAATTTTCAATAGAGTCAAAAACGAACTCACCTTGCGTTTGCTGCATAAACAGATTGAAAACGTTGAGGTCTTCGTATTCATAGCCTGCTGTGATGGTATGTTGGTCCAGGTAGTATGTACCAGCTAGCTTCAGTGTGAAGTTATCCCAATCCAGGTCATTGGAGTGGCGAGAATCATCAGGGCCGAAGTAAACTGTACCTTCACCGACAGTATCAACCTGGAACTCACCAAAACCGCTTGCCGCATCTAGCGATTGCTGGCGCGCGTCAAGGTCAGATTTTCCAACACGTACTTCTGTAGAGAAATCGTCATTCCAGTCAGAATAGACTGAAGCAACGATAGACGTGAACTCAGCGCCTTGCTCATAGAAGTGGCTACCAAGAGATAACTTATTACTGGCCTGATCAGACTGGTCTAGTCTGAAACCATCATTGTAGTTATACACTAGGTTTGCACGGTGAGAATCATTGATGTTCCAGTCAAGCTTAACGAGTAGTTTCTCGTCTTCTACTGGCATACTCGGTGTCATGCCACCAACATCGTAACCATACTTTTCAGCTGCAATTTTTGTGATTCTGTCAATATCGTCGCGGGTAACAGTTTTTTCTAATGCTGAGTACTGGAACTGCTCTACACCCTCTAGCTTTTCGTAAGAAGTGAACAAGAACAGTTTGTCTTTTATCACTGGTAAACCCACGTTAAAACCGTAGCGTTTTTCAGTGTAGTTACCTGGATCAAATTCTTCGCCGTCTGCTTTGTCACCTTTCATTGAATCGTTGGTGTAGTCATAGAATACGCCACCGTGGATTTCGTTTGAACCAGTCTTAGTTACAGCATTGATATTACAAGACGTGAAACCACCGTATTGAACATCAAAAGGTGCCAGTTCTACTGCTACTTGCTCGATTGAGTCGAAAGAGAAAGGAGCACGTACAGTTGGGTAACCGTTTGAGCTTAGACCGAAGTTGTCGTTCATACGAACGCCATCTAGTGTCAAGCTGTTGAAACGTGGGTGGCCACCACCACACTGGATTGCACCGCGGCTTTCGTCAACGTATACACGTGGATCTGCACGAACGATGTCTTTCAGGTCGCGGTTAATAGCCGGCGCTTCTTGTAGATTTTCTAGAGTGAAAGTTGCCGCTGGACCTGTACCACCAGACATTTGGCTGATAGGACGACCAGTAACCACGATCTGTTCCATGCTTGATTGCGGCTGCAGTTGAACGTTTACTGGGTACTCAGAGCCCAGAGAAAGATAAACGTTTTCCAGCAGCTGATCTTCATATTTGTTTGAATCAACGATAATTTGGTAAGGACCACCAACGCGCAGACCCTTGGCACTGAAGTAACCTGCATCGTTAACACTTGTGACTTTTGTAGAGCCAGTAGGTAAGTGCATGATCGTGATAGTTGTGCCTACGGCAGGGTTGCCGTTAGGGCCAACGATCTGACCTTTAACAGATGAAGAGGTTTCGTTAGCGAATGCAGCACCACTAGCGCCAATACCTGCAATAACTGCAAGCGATAGGGCCGTTTTGCGTAGTTGCGTTTTCATTATGTTGTTTCCCGTGTTATAGGTTTATTAAATAATAATCGTCAAGTTCACTTAACTGCTTTCAATGCAGTTTCGAGTGGCCTTGAATTTTTGTCAAAAATTTGGTTTAGCAATCCAGCTAGCCTAATCCCACCGTGTAGAAGCCGAGACTTTACAACGGGGGTGTACCTGTAAATATACCCCCAGCTGATGTCAGTTTCATTGCTGTCATAAATCTTTTCAGCTATTTGATTTGACTCCAAAAGCCAGTCGGCAGGGCGGCTGTCTAACATGTGAGCAATTTTCTGCTTGTCGCGCGTGATAATAAAGTCGCTTAGCTCGCGATATGACAGAGACTGATGCTCAATGAGTTTAGTATCGAATACGGAATGTAGATTAGTTTCTTCTTTAAAAAAGGTCACTTTAATTAAGTTACCACCGCGATCTTCGCTGCGACCTGCATGAAATGGTTGATGAGCATCACCTACAAGATGCACCAGGAACTTTAAGGCAAACTGCTTGTCTTCTTTTGAGGCTTTGGTATTTTTTAGTGTGGTAACGGCGTAATTGATCCCATCGAGAATATGCTTAACCTGATGTTTGTGCTCAATCGCTTTGTTGTGTTGAGCCATCTTGTTGGGATCTTTAATATTGATGTAATGCCACTTGCCAGATTGTTTTTTCCAAAACGTATCTGGGTTAGCACGCATTTCGTCTGCCCAGGTAGATACCTCGGCCAAAGAATCTTCAGATAACAGGGCTTTTACTGCTTTTTCTGTCGCAGGGGTGAGGTGCTGTTGGGCTAACTCACCTACTACTCTGTGGCCATTCATGCCCCAAGACCAGGCACTGGTGCTTATAAGCAGCGCAGATAACGCTAAACCCTTAATAGAAGCTAGTAACATCAAAATCTCTCATTACCTAAAATGGGTATTGTTTACTCATTTGGAATGCGGCCAATTGTCCGGATTTTTCAGAAAAAGAAAAGGACTCAATGAGATTCATAATTTCTTGTTAATAAAGCAGTAAAAACAAATGCTTATATCTTTTTAGTAAGATTACCTATTGCAATGAGTAATAAAAATTGATCTAATATAGGGGCGCGCAATAAAAGAAATATGATGTTTTGAAATATAATCACTCTCTAAGCAATAAAACAACTATTGTTACAGTTTTGTTTCTCTCAGTCTGGTGCTGTTGGTTACTTGCTAGTAACCTCACGGCCAGACCCATTGGTGAGTTACCAAAACTGGTTGAAAGTAGCGTCTCATGTAAAACACGTTCCAGCAGTAACCAAGCCGTGTTCAGGGTACATGTACCCGTCGAACCATTGGCCCGCAGGCTGGCGCCTGCCTTGTGTCTGAATGAAGTGGTGGCCAAACAATATGGCCACGTCGAAGTGCGCTATAGTGGTGAGCTGGCTGAGCAAATTGACTATATCGCGAAGGGGCTTGCTGATCTGACGTTGTCAAAAGACAATGTTATGGCCGCGCTGAAAGCACAATCGACCTACAATTATATGCCAGTCGTGGGTTACCCTACCTACACAGCCTTTTTTATCTCAAATCGGGAAAAGCCGAGATTAGACAAAGCCTATTTTTTAGATAAAAAAATTGGCTTGCTCGATTATCCCACCAGTCGTTCCGGCCACATTATTCCTAAGCAGATGTTTAAACGGCTTGAACTGGATATGCGTGTTCTGGATATCCAGTACGTCAGCTCCCATCAGGTACTGAGAGAAAAGCTGTCATCTGGCGAGCTGGACATTATCGCCACCTACTGGCAAGAAAGCGACGAAAGCCGCTTTTCTGCTAATTACATTACACCGATTGGAGAAAATATTAGTGGTAGCCGTTGGTACATGAAAATGGATGTCGACAACACGGATCTGGCTTGTGCGTTACAGAATCTATTACAGGAAGTAGCCAAAAACAATGGCTCAAGTTACTTTGACGAATTAGATTTGTACTGGCAATGCAACAAATTACCTGTTTATTTTATTGGAGAAAAAAATGAGTCGTAAAACGGGTATGCTTGCGTTTGCTATATATAGTGTCATTTTTACGGTGATTTTTGCTTTTGCACATGAGCACGCAATTCGACACGCTATCGAGCAAGATTTAGATAGTATTAAGTTAAGAGTGGCGCTGGATAAGAACAGGCTTCCTATTGCGGTCCCACACCTGAATTACGCCGGTGACGCAACCCGGGTGCAGGCGTACATTGATGCGCTCAACGACAACTTACAAAAGAAAACCAGTCGGATCCGGATAGAGAGTATTGCCAGTAGTGACGGAGAGTTGAAAGAAGGCCAGCTGTTACTTTCAGGTGCAGATGGCGATACGGCTATCGGCTATCAGGCTAATACCAGCCATAACTATTGGTTGTACATCATTCCCATTTTAATCGCATTGTTAAACCTGGCTTTTTATAAATCCGTATCAAATAAAAGAGAACAGGCTAAGCGGCAAAAAGCAACAACAGTGACGGCTAAACCTCAACCACAGCACCTGGTTGTGGATTTATACTCAAAGACCTTATGTCTTAGTGGAGACAAAGCGTGTCAGGTTCAGTTGGCCAACAAGCCCTTGTGTTTTTATCTTGCGTTACTGGAGTTTTGTTTACATAACCCGAAAGTATCGTTGAACCAGAATAAAGAGTTGCCAGATGAGCTATTGGATATTGCTGATAAGTACTTTCATCGCTTAGTCGCGTTGGGACATACTATCAGGAAGCGTCCTAACTTTTCGAACAGTCTGGAGAAAACTCTCAGTGAAATACGTGCTGCACTGGATGAGTTACTGACACACCAACCCGATCTCAGGTTAAAGCTTTACCCGCCTAAAGCACATGGCGAAGGTTCACGTTCTAAGTTGCATAGCTATGGGCTAAAGGCATTGGGAGCCAATGACGTTGAAGTTATTGGTAAGTAGCACGTTGGGGTATGTATTTGGTATACCCCAACATTTTTTAATGACTATAAAGACGAGCGCTTGATCGGAGTATGACGTTCAATATAGTCTTTCAGGACCTGAGCATCTGTGCTGTCTGTCGCTGTGAATCCCGGTTGGTCAGTTAACACTGGGTAGCCATCGCCCCCGGCAGCATTATAGCTATTGATACTCATACGATAGGTCTTGTCTGGTTCAACGCGCTGCCCCTGGATTTTTACGTTCGCCAGTTCACCATTGAGTAAATCGAATTCGATACCGTGATATTGCAAATAGGCGCCTGAGTCTGGCGGAAAGCGACTAACCACTGACAAATAGTCTAGGAGCTGTTCGCCACGCCAATCGATATAAGCAATTCGGTTTCCGAATGGGTGCACGGTAAGAATATCTTTATAGCTTATTTCGCCTGCTTTAATACTGGCGCGTATACCGCCACCACTGATAAAGCCAAAGTCTGCTCCAACGGCCGCCATTTGCGCTTTGATAACTAAATCTCCCAATGGACTTTGTTTAAAGCGAACCGTGCTTCTGCGTCCATCCAGAAAGGCATCAACTTCACCAACAGCCCCTGAGATTTTGCTTTCACCTGTTTTCTGGAATGGTGCAAGGAAAGCTTTTAATTCAGGATCGTGTTCGATGTATTTAGTAGCCCATTGTCCCTGAGCGTTTTTAAGATTAACCGGTAACAACTCATAACTTTGTAGTGTTTTTTTGCCGTCTGAAATTTTGAATACCGCTTTACCGACATATTTACCCCATTCATGAGCTTGCATTATCCAGATACCGTTTTGTTGATCTGGTTTACACGCCTTCCCAGGTACGAAGTTATTGTCTTCAGTACCATTTTCGTCGATACATACGGGCTCCTGTGAATGACCACCGATGATCATATCGAGCGTACCTTCAGGCACGTTGCGGGCAAGTGTCACGTCACCTGGTGCGTTAATTCCAAAAGAAGCGTCGTGGTAATGGCCCATGTGGGTTACTGCAATGGTTACATCAGGATTGTATTGCGATTTGATCTGCTCAGATAGCTGGGCAGTGATAGGCGCAGGATCTACAAAATCTAAGCCCCCTACAAACTCTGGATTAGCAATTTTTACTGTATCAACGGTCGTCAATCCAATAATTGCGATCTTAAGACCTTGCTTCTCAATAACAGTATAAGGCTGATAGGCGTGCTCGCCATTGTGCTTATGTAATATATTAGCTGACAGGAGCGGGAAGTTGGCCCAGGCAATTTGTTTATCAAGCACATCCAGCGGATTGTCAAACTCATGGTTTCCGATGGCCATAGCATCATAGCCTAGCCGGCTCATGCCTTTGAAGTCAGGTTCGGCATGTTGTAAATCGGACTCAGGCACACCAGTATTTATATCACCGCCAGACAGTAATACGACACTGTGGCCTTGCGCATGGGCTTTCGCTCTGAGTTGGTCAAGCAGGGTTTTCCTGGCTGCCATACCATACTCACCATCTTCATTGTGCCAAAAACGGCCATGGTGATCATTGGTGTGTAACACAGTGAGGTAGCGGATCGTATTATCTGTTGACGGATTAGTTGACTGTTGTGTCGAATAGCACGCTGTCAGCGATAGTGCCAGCAGCGACGGAATGATAAAGCGCATAAATTTACTTCAGTGGGGACTAAAACTATGCGCTCTAGTTTAAACTAAAAGCTCTAAGTAAATATAGCTGATTATTGAACTTTTGACTTCATTCTTGAGTCACATACTGCATTGTGCCTGCGAGTAAGTTCATCTTTGGCTAACGCCTGTTTGGCATGGCCGGTTGCGACCATCCAGTTCAGAAAGCTCACTGGTAATTTGCAGTATGGTTCTCCGCTGTGTAGCCCAAAATCGCAGATCGGTTGATTTATTTCCATTATGTGCCCCTGATGATCTGTAGTTGTCATTATATTTTGCGCCTAATGTTATCAAATGGATAAACTAATGTGATAAAAAATTCTTTTAAGTTTTGTGATTATTATTACTAATAGGCATAAGAAGGCCTAACGGGTGAGTCCCGAGCGCTTGAAAGATAGGTGTATTGGGCCTGTAAGTGGCTAAAATATATGGCGGAGATTGAATTGTATCGGGGTTAAATGGTAGCGTTTGAATATCGATAATAGCCTTGGATTCACCAGGCTAAAATAGTGTATTGAGATGGATAGTTAATGAAAAAAACGATGTTAGTGGCCAGTATCACGCTGGCTTTGTTGTCCGGGTGTGTGGCAACGCATAACGGAGCGGGAAATACCTCAGTTGCACCTTTAGCTAAGGAGCTGGTTGTCAGCCCGAATGACAATCGACAGTATAAGACGCTTACTCTATCAAATGGCATAGAAGTCATTCTCGTTTCAGACCCTGAAGTTGAAAAGTCAGCAGCGGCGTTAAGTGTCGGCGTTGGTTTACTTCATGATCCTATGTCACAGCAAGGGATGGCCCACTACCTGGAACATATGCTTTTTCTGGGCACTGACCGTTTTCCCGATACACAGGGTTACAAAGACTTTATGAGCCGTAATGGCGGGTCTCACAACGCTTATACCTGGTTAGACATCACTAACTATATGTTCAAGGTAAATAATCAGGCCTATGATGAAGCACTCGACCGCTTTTCTGATTTTTTTAAAGCACCCAAGCTTTACCCTGAGTATACCGACAAAGAGAAGAATGCAGTTAACGCCGAATGGTCAATGCGCCGTGAATTGGACTTCTTTGGTCAATATAAACTGTCACGTAGTATGATGGGCTCGCATCCGGCGAATCGCTTTTTGATTGGAAACCTGGAAACCTTAGGCGACAAGCCTGGCAGTAATCTGCATCAGGAAACCGTTGCTTTTTATAACAAGTATTATTCTTCAAATATCATGAAGTTGGCGATGATATCTAATTTACCTTTGTCTGATATGACTAAAAAAGCGCAGCGATATTTTGCTACGATTGAAGACAAGCAAATAGAAAAGCCACAAGTAGACGCTGAGCTGGATTTTTTGAAGCTAGGAAAGAAGCGTATTCATTATGTGCCTAATGAAGATGTTAAGACGCTGAAGCTGGACTTTACCATCGCCAATAATCGCGAAGAATTTGCGTTTAAGCCAAATTATTTCGTGACGTATCTGCTTAGTAATGAAATGCAAGGCAGTCCGGCGCAGGTGCTTAAACAAAAAGGGTGGATCTCTGAGCTCACAGCTAATGCTACGCCAGATTTGTACGGTAACTTCGGCGCTTTAAGCGTAGATATCCAGTTGACCGATCAAGGCATGCAACAACGTGAGCAAATTGTCGCGACTGTCATGCAATATATTGCATTGATCAAAGAGCAGGGAATCGACAGCAAGTACTTTAATGAGATCAGAACTTCTCTTGCCAATCAGTTTCGTTTCTTAGAGCGGGGTGATGAATTTGCTTACGTTTCTGATCTTGCCGATAGTATGCAAAAATATCCGTTGAACCATGCTATTAATGCACCTTACCACTTTGCTGATTTTAACGAGCAAGCCGTTAAAAGTGTTTTGGAACAACTGAATCCACAACGGCTAAGGGTTTGGTATATCAGCAAACAAGAACCAAATGACCAAAAACTACATTTTTATGATGGTCGTTATCAGATTACCGATATCACAGAGCAAGAAATTGCATCTTGGCAAGGTGAGCCAGCGCCAGAGTTGTCGCTCCCAAGTATAAATCGTCTACTTCCTGAGCAATTCGATGTTGTTACGCAGTCAGAAAGTTCGGATACAGTCGACAAAATATATGAAGATAGTACAGTCGCAGTTTGGCAAAAGACCAGCGAAAAATATGGTGAACAACCAAAGGGTCGCTTATTGGTTCATATTAACTCTCCGCTGATGTTAGACAGTGTGCAGGTGCGGGTTGCCGCAGCACTGTGGGCCGATCTATACGCAATAGAAAAAGCGAAATTGCAAACAGAAGCATCGGTTGCGGGTATGGGGATGCGAATGAGTGTGAACAATGGCTTATTGCTTACCTTATCAGGGTTTACAGATAAGCAGGGGATGCTGTTGTCTCAGTCACTGGAAGGGTTAAAAGTGCAACCAACGGCTAAGCAACTTGAACAGGCCGTTGATCGATTTATCCGCAATATTAAAAATCAACGTCAGCAATTTCCGTTCTATCAGGCATTCGGTCGGTATCAATCTCTTGTACGTACAGGTAATTTCGATGAAGTACGATTGATTGATACGGCCTCTAAGATGACCAGAGATACATTCAGTAAGGCTCAAAATGATATTTTGAACCATCACACTGTGCGAATATTTGGGTATGGTAATTACGATAAACAATTCCTTGCGGAGGTAGTGAAACAGGTCAAGGGAACACTGTCAAAGCCTGTTGAGCGCAATGACTATGTTCGTGCTGATTTTCTAAAACCGAAAGCAGGAGAAGCGCTGGTCTGGCAGCAAGACAGTGAGACGGCAGACGTCGCTATTGTTGATATGTTTGTCCACCCGGTACCTGGGTATGCTCAAAAAGCAGCGGCCCAGATACTTAAATCCCATTTGAGCAGCCATTTATTTAATGCTTTACGCACCGAAGAGCAGCTAGCCTACGCTGTAGGCGCAGTTGCACAAAGTATTGACGAGCACTCGGCGTTTGGCTTTTATATTCAGACTCCCGTATTAGATGTGCAGTCAATGCAGGCACGATTTGACCGCTATCGACAGGAATATACCCAGGCATTGAAAGAGCTCGATGAAGAAGCCTTTATACAGCTCAAGCAGGCTGCCCTTTTGTCTTTGAAGCAGGTCCCTAAGAATCTTGCAGAAGAGTCTCAGCCATTCCTGATTGACTGGTATCGTGACAATTTGACATTTGACTCCAAAGCAAAGCTCATCGCCGCAATGGAACAGGTGACACTGGCTGATATCCAGTCTTATTACCAGCAAAGTATGCTCAATACTGAGGCATCAAGAATCAATGTGCAGATCCGTGGCAAGAAGTTCGCTGATAAACCATTCGCGACTTTACCAAATGAAGTGAAGCTCGACTCTATGGCTGAGCTCTATAAGAAGGCGCGTTTTGAATAAACGGCCATAACGTTTGCGGGACAAGTTGTCCCGCTTTCTCGAGGATCCACTGTTATGTCAGACATAGTAACGCGCACAGAGCGGTTAATTATTCGCAGAGCTCAAATCGCAGACGCGGAGTTGATTTTTGAACTGCTTAACCAACGGAGCTTTATCGATAACGTTGCGGATAAAGAGATCCGAACCTTGTCCGATGCACAAAAGTATATTGAAAGTGCTTTTTTTACACCATACGACCTGGCAGCGCCAAGCCCCTACATTGTCGCGCTAAATGACGGAACTGCGATTGGTATTTGCGGTCTCTATCAGCGGCCTTATCTGGAGTTTCCTGATCTGGGATACGCTTTTCTCGATCGGTATTGTGGGAAAGGGTATGCTTTCGAAGCGGCAGCGGCATTACTGTCATTTGTTCATAAGTGTGGCAAGTATAAGGCGCTCGGAGCTATTACAACCCCTGAAAATACGGCGAGTAACAAGCTGTTAGCAAAGCTCAACTTTGTTTTGGTTGGCCGGTTTGAGCTTGTGCCGGGTATGGCGCAGACTAACTTATACGTTAATCTGCTGGAGAGATAATATCCCCTGACCCGATTTCAGCGTGCAGTTGTGCCATCAAAAGCTGCCAGTTAGCCTGGTGAGCGCTTATCAGAGCCGTGAAGCCATCTTGCGAGAGCGCTGATTGATAGTCAAAGTGTTTAACACGGATCAGCCTGGTTCCATTATCACTTGTTTGATATAGGTGCCAGGCACCTCTCAAAATGGCGCCTTGCTGGTAATGACCGGCCAGATCTGAGACTTCAATAAGCAATCTGAAATCACCAGTATTGAAATCACTGGCATGGGCAGAGAGTACGGGCGACAAGCCTTTACCTTCGAGATGCTTGAGTGTTTCTTTGGTCAGTATTAGCTTCGGGTGTTCTGCCCAATAATGATAGTTAGCAATGTGAACAGTATGCTCTGAAGTATACTGGACCAGTGCTTGCTGGTCGGCAACCCCAACAATGTTGACCTCATCGACGTATACTCTGGGGGCACCAATGCGGGGGCTTTCCTTTGTATCGAGCGCTGAATCAAAGCGGTAGTACTGATATTGAGCTGGGTCTGATCCCGCACAGCCTGTCAGTATGATTGCCAGCAGCGCAATAACCGCTCTCATTAGCGCTGCTTCCTGGGTTCAGGATCTGCCAAAGTCTCTTTATCGAACAGCAGCATATTAGGCTGTTCATTTAGGCCTTTCGACACAGGCTTGAGCGAGTTACTAAGGCTTTCAAGTTCTTGCAGAGTATCTGTCAGTTGCTCGACCATACCTGAGCCTTTCTGGTAGTTGTTTAGTGTTTGCTCAAATTGTTTGAGGCTGGCAGTGAGTTGTGCCAGCGTTCCCTGTAATTGTGTTAGATTTTTTTCCACTTTTTCAGATACTTTCGTTGTGTTGAAACTATTTACCAGTGCCTGCGTTTCTTCTGCCAGTGCTGTGAACGCCTGCATCGTTTGTTGTGCTTCATTGAGCGAGTTATCTAGTGGCAGTTTGTTGAGTTTGTTCAACAAAGCCATAACTTGCTCTGATAAAGCTGTAAATCCACTCGGTACACTCGGCAACACCGGGTACGCGAAATTCATCCCTAAGCTGGTTGGAGGGGTTGAATTGTAAAAATCTAGCTCTATATATACCGCACCTGTTAAAATATTACCACTTTTTAGTGACGCCCTTAGGCCATTTTTAATCCATTGTTCTATATTTTCCTGCCAATATTGTTTGGCTTTGGCATCGACTTCATAAATGCGTCCGTACTCAATTTTGATAAGTACAGGAATAGACGTGTTGCCCTGTTGAAAGTAAAGTGGCTGTCCATTTTGCTCGAGCCTTGCTGGGACTTGCTCAACGGTCCCGATACGCATACCCCGATACTCAACCGGTGCACCGGGTTTTAATCCCCGAATTGATTGTTCAAATTCAACCAAATAGTGATCAAACAAATCAAAGCGACGCTCCAATGCAACCGCGAAATTTTGATGCAGCGTAAATGCTCTGCCTTCCTGAGCAACCTCTGTGCCGTCTTGCCCAGGTGGATAATCTACAGATATTCCGCCTTTAATCATCTTTGCGAGTGAACCTGTATTGAGGTTAATGCCCTCACTAGTCAGCGAAAGCTCTACCCCTGAATTGATCCAGAAAATCGCATTATGAGTGATTAGGCGGTCGTAGGGAGAGTGAATGAACACCCCGTACTCCATTTGTAAAGAGTCGGTATTAAACACTGAGCTCTCAATCTGCCCCACATGATAATTACGGAAAAAGATCCCGGTGCCCACATCCAGCACTTCGCCACTGGTTGAGCTGAGCTGGAAACGCACACCTTCAATGTCTGTCGAGATAAGAGCTGGCTGCTCCTGGAGCGTATATAGACTGGTGCGCTGCTTACTTTCTCCCGGCAGCAACTCGATATATACACCAGATAATAAGGTGTTAAGTCCGCTTATTCCAGATTGATCAATACGTGGTTTCACTATCCAAAACTTAGCGTCTTCTGTGAGCAAATTATCATAATGCTTTTCGATACGCACAGTGGCAACAACGGCTTTCTGCTCTACTTGCAGACGAAGTGATTCAACCACACCAACTTTAACACTGCGGACTCTTATCTCCGTCTTGCCAGCAATGATACCATCGGCACTTTTCATCTTGATGTAAACTTGATGGCCTTTGTTTTGTTGATGCTGATAAAGCATCCAGCCCGTTATCAAAACAGCCAGCAAGGGGACTACCCAGATAACGGAAAGCCTGGGCTTGGGCTCGATATGCGCTTCTTTATTCATGTTTATTTAAAGAGTCCCAAAGTAAACGAGGGTCAAAATTGTTCACAGCAAAGATTTGGCAAATAACCATGGCGGTAAAAAAGACGATGCCTGGCTGTGGCTCCACGCTCAGTACAGTACCAAGCTGTACGAGAGAAACCAAGAGGATCACGACGAAAACGTCTATCATTGACCATTTACCAACCGCTTCGAGGGCCCGGTAGAATTTAGCTGCCACTTTTGGGTTAGTCGGGTAGCTAACGCGGTAGAGTAAATAGAACAATGTACCTGCCTTTATCAGTGGTATACAGATACTTGCTATGAAAATCACAATAGCGATTGGATATGAGCCATTTTTCCAAAGTACCTCTACACCACCATAAATGGTTGCCGGTGTATGTAATCCCAGATTGATCGTGTCCATAATTGGAAAGGATAAGGCTGGTACCATAAATATCAGCGAAGTAATCATCCAGGCTGCGCTACGCGCGACAGAATTGTCTTTACGGTAACGTAATTTTGCCTTGCAGCGCGGGCAGTGAGCACTGCGACTGATCTGCTGACAGACATGGCATTGTTTGAGGCTTTGTGTACTAGCACGCTTGGCACAATGCTCAATTGAAGGGGTAAAATGTGCTTGCTGAAGTTGCCAGAGTTGATGTTGGCTCAATAAAGACAAAGTCTCAATAAAACATAATACGAATAGAATATACGCCCAAAAACCAAGTCCAACTTCAATCTCTGCGAACGCAGTAAGCTTAAATGCACTAATTAATACAGCAACCAAAAAGATATCGGCCAAATTGAGTGGCCTTAGCGCCATTATAAATTTTGCAATGACTCGGGCATTATGCGGGTTCATTTTTTGCCATAAAGGCGTATGCACCAAAAGAATAAGCGTGCTGGCAATGAATGGTAAAATAACGATGCTGGTGCTCAGCAGCACCGCCAGGAACACACTATAGTGTTCGGCAAGCTGCATGATCGCTGCCATTAAGCTAATGGTTTGCTTTAGGCCATGTTGCGCATAGGAAATAAAATGTGGTTGCAGGCTTAATAACAGAAAGATAATTGAGGAAAGACTAAATGCAGCTATCCATTGTGCGTAGTTGCGCTGGGTGGTTGCCAGTACATTACCGCAATGCGGGCAAACAGCCCTTTGCTGTTCGCCCAGATCTTGAATGGACACTAAAAAATCACAATGCTGACAGGCGACTATCACAGTTTAACCAATACTTATGTTAACTCCTACATATAGTGTGAGTGACTTAGTGGCTTTAATCAACTGTCAAATACCGCTACCGTCTGTCTGCTCAATGCCAGTAACTTTCCATCTTGTGAGAATAACTTAGCATCTTCTATGGCATAGCCATGTTCTGCCTGATGCGTAACAGCCTCCATTGCGAACCATTCAGTGCCCGGTAATTCAACATCATCTAAGAACTCAACGTACCAGGACATACTGCTTGCGGGTGTAGGGCCTTTGCATAGTTGCAGCAGAGTCGGAGGCCAGGCATCTGCAAGTGCAAGTAGGTGGAGTACAGACAAATGCGGCTGTGCAGGCGCTTTGAATTTCATCCAACCACCTATATGACTGGAACTGGCATTACTAAACGGCAAGGCACCTTGTTGCAGATTCAGATCGATGTGTTGAATAAAAGCCGGCATTACACCTTCAATATATGGCAGCGTTTGTTTGTCATTAATTTCTTTCAGTGTACTTTCGTCTTGTGCACGGACTGTGATAGCAGATGTGCGCGGTTTACCAAAGCAGGCGAGTGCAACAAGGCAAACCTGGTCATTCTGAGTAATGGTGGTTTGCATCTGAGTTGCATTCTTACCGGCACGCAATAGCTGAGTATTGAGTTCAAATGGCGTTTCGCTCAAAAGTGGGCCGACAAAATTGCAATTGAAAGAAAGCAGACGTCTATTTTGATCGTCAAGTTGATTTAACATGTTTTGTAACATCAAAGCAGCTGAAAGGCCGCCAAATACGGTTCTACCTTGTCCCCAGCTTGCAGGTAATGATGGAAGTTGCGCCTGAGCGTGTTTTAGCTCAGGCAGGGAGATGAGTTGGTCAAATGTCATTGCATTTACTTTTGATTGGTCTTTAGTGTCTCTTATCTGGTCATACCAGAAGTTAAAAGTCAAATTTCGCTGATTTTTGATGAAAAAAACGGCATGGCAAAAAAATTTCAAAAAAAACCACTTTTTTTTTGTTGAGACGCTTGAATTACAAATTGCCGCCCCTATTTATCAAGTCATCTAACAGAACAACGAATTTTTGAAGTCGGAGAAGATTCACATGGGTAAAATTATTGGAATCGATTTAGGTACTACTAACTCTTGCGTAGCGGTACTTGATGGTGATAAGACACGCGTTATCGAAAACGCTGAAGGGGATCGCACAACGCCATCGGTTATTGCATTTACCGAAGAGGGCGAAACGTTAGTAGGTCAACCGGCAAAACGTCAGGCTGTGACTAACCCTCAAAACACATTGTATGCAATCAAGCGTCTGATTGGCCGTCGTTTTGAAGATGAAGAAGTTCAGCGTGACATCAGCATTATGCCATTTAAGATTGCTAAAGCAGACAACGGTGATGCCTGGGTTGAAGTACGTGGCGAAAAGCGTGCTGCACCTCAGATCTCTGCTGAAGTCCTGAAAAAGATGAAAAAGACAGCCGAGGATTTCCTTGGTGAAGAAGTAACAGAAGCCGTTATTACTGTTCCTGCATACTTCAACGATTCACAGCGTCAAGCGACAAAAGACGCAGGTCGTATTGCTGGTCTGGACGTAAAACGTATTATCAACGAGCCAACAGCTGCGGCACTTGCCTACGGTATGGACAAGAAACAAGGCGACAATGTTGTTGCTGTTTATGACCTGGGCGGTGGTACATTCGACATTTCGATCATCGAAATCGACGAAGTAGAAGGTGAGCACACGTTTGAAGTACTGGCGACTAATGGTGATACACACCTTGGTGGCGAAGACTTCGATAACCGCGTAATCAACTACCTGGTTGCTGAATTCAAGAAAGACCAGGGCATTGACCTGAAAACTGACCCGCTGGCAATGCAGCGTGTGAAGGAAGCTGCAGAAAAAGCGAAAATCGAGCTTTCATCTGCACAGCAAACTGAGGTAAACCTGCCTTACGTAACTGCTGACGCAACAGGTCCTAAGCACATGAACGTGAAGTTGACTCGTGCAAAGCTTGAGTCTCTGGTTGAAGACCTGGTTGCACAGTCTATCGAGCCGCTAAAGCGTGCACTCGCTGATGCAGATCTGTCTGTAAGCGATGTAAATGATATCATCCTGGTGGGTGGTCAGACACGTATGCCACTAGTGCAGAAGCAAGTAGCAGAGTTCTTTGGCAAAGAGCCTCGTAAGGACGTAAACCCTGATGAAGCGGTAGCGGTTGGTGCTGCGGTTCAAGGTGGTGTACTTGCCGGTGACGTGAAAGACGTACTTCTGCTTGACGTTTGTCCTCTGTCTCTGGGTATTGAGACTATGGGTCAAGTCATGACTGCGCTTATTGAGAAAAACACGACTATTCCTACTAAAAAGTCTCAAACTTTCTCAACAGCAGAAGACAATCAGTCTGCGGTAACAATTCATGTACTGCAAGGTGAGCGTAAGCGTTCAAGTGACAACAAGTCTCTTGGCCAGTTCAACCTGGAAGGTATTCGCCCTGCACAGCGCGGTGTACCTCAGATTGAAGTAACCTTTGACGTTGACGCGGATGGTATCTTGCATGTCTCTGCGAAAGACAAAGACACAGGTAAAGAGCAGAAGATTACTATTCAGGCATCTTCAGGTCTGAGCGACGATGAAATTGAAAACATGGTTCGTGATGCCGAAGCGAATGCTGAAGAAGACAAGAAGTTCGAAGAGCTAGTTGGCGCTCGTAACCAGGCTGATGCTATGGTTCACGCGACTCGCAAACAAGTTGAAGAAGCAGGTGATGATCTACCAGCTGATGACAAAACAGCCATCGAAGCCGCACTGTCTGAGCTGGAAACAGCCATTAAGGGTGAAAGCAAAGAAGAAATCGATGCTAAGACTCAGGCACTTGCAGAAAAGTCTCAGAAGCTGATGGAAATTGCTCAGGCGAAAGCTCAGGCGCAACAAGCTGGCGGTGACGCAGGTGCGCAGCAAGCAAACAAGGCTGACGACGATGTAGTAGATGCCGAGTTTGAAGAAGTGAAAGACGACAAGTAATTGTTGACTTATCATTGCCCACAGGCTTAGCCTGCGGTGCTAAACAGGGCCTGTTTATCCTTCAAGTTCTAATGAATGGCAGAGGTAAGCAGGCTCTGACGTATTTAAATTTAGGCGATAAGTAGATTGTGAACGGAGCTGGCAAGTCTCATAAGCAGCGCAATCAAACAAATATTCGCCAGGCGGTCATCACAATGGCTGATCGCTCAGTAATAATTGTGTGAGAACTATGTCAAAACAAGACTATTACGACGTTCTTGGGGTATCAAAAGACGCCGGTGAACGTGACATTAAAAAGGCCTATAAACGACTTGCAATGAAGTATCACCCAGACAGAACTGCGGGCGATGCTGAATTGGAAGCAAAGTTTAAGGAAGTAAAAGAAGCCTACGAAGTCTTATCAGATAGTCAAAAACGCCAGATGTATGATCAATACGGCCATGCTGCCTTTGAACAAAACGGTGGTGCAGGCCATGGTGGATTTGGCGGCGGTGCTGATTTTGGTGATATTTTCGGGGACGTATTCGGTGATATTTTTGGTGGCGGAAGACGTCAGTCACGCCAGCAGCGCGGTGCAGATCTGCGATATAGTTTAGATCTGAGCCTGGAAGATGCAGTACGCGGCAAAGAAGTCGAAATCCAGGTTCCGACTTGGGTCTCTTGCAAACCTTGTGATGGCAGTGGCGCAAAGTCTGGGTCTAAACCAAAAACATGTCCTACCTGTCATGGTGCCGGCCAGGTCCAGATGAGACAAGGTTTCTTTGCCGTTCAGCAAACTTGTCCTACCTGTCAGGGAAGTGGGCAGGTTATTTCTGATCCATGTGATAGCTGTCACGGTCAGGGTCGCGTTGAAAAAACCAAAACATTGTCAGTTAAAATCCCTGCGGGTGTTGATACGGGCGATCGTATCAGGTTATCTGGAGAAGGTGAGGCTGGCATGCACGGTGCACCTGCAGGTGACTTGTATGTTCAGGTGAGCGTGAGAGAACACCCCATCTTTGTTCGAGATGGTAACAATCTTTACTGTGAAGTACCGATTAGTTATACCACAGCGGCTTTGGGCGGTGAGATTGAAGTTCCGACTCTGGATGGTCGTGCAAACCTTAAAGTACCTTCAGAGAGCCAGACTGGTAAGATGTTCCGTATGCGCGGTAAAGGCGTGAAGTCGGTACGCAGTGGTGCTGTGGGCGACTTAATTTGTAAAGTCGTGATCGAAACGCCTGTCAATCTTAATGAGAGACAAAAAGAGTTGCTTAAAGAGCTTGAAGAGAGCATGGGCAGTGATGCAGGAAAAAATCGTCCGAAGGCGCAAGGCTTCTTTGACGGCGTAAAGAAGTTCTTTGATGACCTGACGAAATAATGTCAGAGGTTTACCTCTGAGCTGACAGGCATATCAGAAAAACAAAACGGCGCTTTATGGCGCCGTTTTCTCTCAGTTTAACAGCATGAGATAATCCATATCTCCAGTACACTTACAAGCCAGTACTGTTCGACTGTGTCCTGTTAAAAGAAGCCCATCGGTACAGCCTAGTCGCTTACACTTGGACGCACAGGCCACACTGCTTTCCCAAAAATAATATTCGTTGGTTAAGAAAGACAAAGCAAAGTAGCTAACCGCATATACGGCTGCGATACGAACAAGACCTTTGTTCATAACGACTCTCCCGCGCAATAATACAGTGCGTATAGAGTTAATAAGACTTTAGTCTAATTTGGCGTTTTGTCTACCTTAAGATAGGGTTAAAAGTAACCTGTGGAGGATTATGTCTGACTGAAGCGACTAAACTTGTTTCAGCAGATTAACAAAACTTGAGTTGGTACTGAAGTTTATGGCAAAAATGTCGCAATTTTCTCGTCATAATGTGCTCGACTATTCTTCCTAACGCAGACTGCTGTTGGTGAGGTACTATAGAATTTTTATGATAAGGGGCAGGAAACACTTATATGACACCCGCTATTCAGTTACTTAACAAGCATAAGATCAGCTTTGAGGTGCTTAAGTTCGAGCACGATCCGGGTATCACGGAGTTTGCACACGAAGCGACTCAGGCATTGGCGCTGGAGCCGCATAAAGTGTTTAAAACGCTGGTTATCAGTGTTGATGGCAGGTTAAGTGTTGCTGTCACACCTGCTACTCAAATGGTTGACCTAAAAGCGTTTGCTAAAAGCTGCAAAGGCAAAAAAGCACAACTTGCAACGCAACAACAAGCCGAGAATGCGACAGGGTACCAACTGGGCGGTATCAGCCCCTTTGCACACAAAAAACGCTTGCCAGTGATTTTGCACAACTCTGCACTCAACTATGACACGATCTATGTTAGTGGGGGACGACGAGGTTTAGAGCTGGCGCTTAGTCCGACAGCACTTAAAACGCTGTGCTTAGCCCAGGTTGCTGATTTTTAAGCCATCTACTCTTATCTTACCTTTGACTGCTTTCTAATGAACAAAATAGTGTTTTTCTTCCCCCTCTTTTTTTGAATAAAAAATAGTCAGTTGGCTGGTTTCAGCGAACACTTGTAAGCTATTAATTATTTAGAATTTTTTTAAACAACTCAGACCTTTCAGTAAAAAAGCCGTTAAAAAATAGCATAGAGTAATTGATCTAAACGGAATTTTATGCCGTAATGTAACTATATCAATCTGGTCGGATGAGTTTATTATGAGTTTAAGAACACAATTAAGAAAAATATTGCCAAGCATTTCGGTGACTGAACAAGAAGCACTCGATGCGGGTGATGTATGGCTTGAAGGCTCAATCTATCGCGGGAAACCAGACTTTGACGCATTGCGTGCGGTGCCGGAAGCCAAATTAAACAGTGAAGAGCAAGCGTTTTTGGACGGTCCCGTGCAAGAATTAATGGCGATGATCGATGATTCTGTGATCCAGAACGAGAAGCATTTGCCAGAGCACATTTTAGAATTTTTGAAAAAAGAGCGCTTCTTCTCTTTGATTATTCCTAAAGAGTATGGTGGCAGAGAGTTTAGCCCGTATGCGAACTCAACCATTGTAGGCACTATAGCGACAAAATCGTCTGCGGTTGCCGTTACTGTCATGGTTCCAAACTCTTTGGGGCCTGGTGAGTTGCTAATGCATTACGGAACCAAAGAGCAGCAGGCACATTATCTGCCTCGGCTTGCCAATGGTACCGATATTCCTTGTTTCGCATTGACCAGCCCTGAGGCAGGTTCTGACGCAGGTGGCATTCCGGATCAGGGTGTTGTCACTAAAGGCCAATATAACGGTGAAGAAGTGCTTGGTCTGGAAATAACCTGGGACAAACGTTACATCACACTCGCGCCTATTGCGACAGTACTGGGATTAGCATTTAAAGTACTAGATCCGCAAGGCTTTCTCGGTGGCAAAGAGTCTTTGGGAATAACCTGTGCGTTGATCCCCAAATCGCATCCGGGTGTTGAGCTGGGCAACCGCCACGATCCAATGGGTATCCGTTTCTACAACGGTACTACGCGCGGCGAAAAAGTGTTTATCCCAATGGACTTCATTATCGGTGGTCAGCAAAATATTGGTCGCGGATGGCAGATGTTAGTTAGCTGTCTGGGTGCTGGGCGTGGTATTTCTTTGCCAGCGCTGGGCGTTTCTACCAGTCAGGTTGCGTTGAAGTCGGCGTCAGAGTATGCGGCGGTACGTGAGCAATTCGGGCTGGCAATCGGTCAGTTTGAGGGGATCCAGGAAAAGCTTGCGGACATCGCTGGCAAAACTTATCTTCAAGAAGCGATGCGTGTACTGACAACGGAAGGTCTGGGTATGGGTCTGAAGCCGTCAGTGGTAACTGCTATTGCCAAATACCACATGACAGAAACGGGTCGGGATGTTTTGGATTCAGCCATGGATATTTTGGCCGGTAAGGCCATACAGAATGGTCCGCAAAACACGCTGGCCAGTGGTTATGTCGCACAGCCTATCGCGATTACCGTAGAAGGAGCCAACATCCTTACTCGAAACCTAATGATTTTCGGTCAAGGGGTTATGCGTTGTCACCCTTATCTGCAATCAATGGTTGAGGCAATCCACAGTGAAGAAGCGGATGCAGACAAAACCTTTAACAAGATATTGCGTAAGACAGTAGGGTATAGTGTTGCGAATAGTTTACGAGCATTCAAGCTAGGGCTACTGCCATTTACAGCGAGTAGTAACTCGAGTTTGCCAGAAGTACAGGCATACGAAAAAGCGGCACAGCGTTTGTCAGCCAAGCTGGCTGTGTATGCCGATTTCTCTTTGCTGGTTCTGGGTGGCAAGCTTAAGCAAGCTGAAATGCTATCTGCTCGTCTGGGTGACGTAATGAGCTACCTATATGCTGCCATGGCTTCTATCAAGTATTACGAGCAGAAAGTAGCAGTGACAGACCGTGAGGCTGCTGCACCATATTTCCATTATGCAACACGTTACGCGTTGGTCGAAGCCGAGCAGGCACTGCATAAGTTCCTGGATAACTTTCCGGCACCTGGTACACGAAAGTTCATGCGGGTGCTGACTATGCAGTTCGGTCATTCTATGCCGCGTATCAACGACGACATGATACGTGAACTGGCGACGGCTGCGCAATTGGATACCGCATTTAAGGCTCAGTTAACGCATTTAGTTAAGCCGCAAGCTGGTGACGGCCACGACATTAACGAGCAGGCTTATAAGGCTAAAATTGCATGCCTGGACCTGTTGAGTAAAGTTAAGCGAGCACTCAAAAAGCGTGAGATCAAAGCTGGGGTTCGTTTTTACGAAACACTGGACAATGCATTGATAGCCAAAGTCATTAATGAAACAGAGTACGCTCAGTTGATTGATTATAATCGTAAGCGTGAAAAAGCCATTCGGGTTGATGAGTTTGACTTTGACCTAAACTTGATTGACGAAGCTGATTCATCAAGTGTAGTAAAATCGGCGGTAAATCAATAAATTAATTTATTAGTTTGTCTCTTTCAAGCCCCATTTATTCGGGGCTTTTTTGTGACTGCGCAGCGGCACTGTGTCTGGGGAGAGCAGGGCAGACGTGTTACACTGTTTATGAAAGTTAACGGGTAAACGTCACAAGAATCTCAAGGAACGCCATGTCAACCTCCGCACTTGTCTCGCATGTTATGACCATGCTTCCTGACACACAGCAAGCCCAGGCATTATGGAGTGGCTGTGGTTACATTCATAAATTTACTTATCAGGGTGAGTTGCTCGTTGCCAAAGTGGCCACTGTACCAGCACAACTGGCGCATCGCCATATTACCCAGAGCGCCCATTCTTTGCGTCGAAAATATCAATCTTATGAGAAGGAATTGAACTTCTATCGACACACAGCGCAGCATTATATCGCAGTTTGCGCATTGCCTGAGGTTAAAGCGTTGGCACATCAGAACGAGGTTTTTATTCTGGTGCTTAGTGATTTTGAAGCGCAGGGGTATCACAATATAACCGCTGCGTCTCGTGTCCATCTTGATCACATGCTTACTTGGCTCGCACGCTTTCATGCGGTTGGGCTTGTCGGCCCTGATATACTGGCAGGGGTTGCGCGAGGAAACTACTGGCATCTGGACACGCGTCCGGATGAATTCGAACGTATGGTTTCCGGCAAGCTTAAAAATAATGCACAAGTAATCAACCAAAGGTTGCTTGATTGTCCTTATCAAACTTTAATTCATGGCGATGCGAAGCTAGCCAACTTTGCTTTTAGCTCAAAGCAGGCATTGGGTTATGACTTTCAGCATGTTGGTCTGGGAGTTGGGGTAGCTGATGTAATGTTACTCTTGACCAGTTTATACAGTGGCCGAGAGCTCGAAATGCAATCACTGGCGAGTTTGGATAGCTATTTTGAGCAATTAGGCCGTGCTTTGTCCGGGGTTTGGTCGACCGAGCAAATTGCCGAACTAGAGAAAAGCTGGCGGGCGTTATGGCCATATGTCTGGGCTGATTTCCAACGCTTTTTAATGGGTTGGAAGCCCGATCATCAAAAACTGACCGCTTACATGTTTTCTCAGAGCGAATTATGCCTTGCGCAACTTGGTGAGGCATGATGCTGAGTGCGTTAATAAGTGCAATTTGCTGGGCCTGTTTTGACTTTTTACGAAAGCAACTGGCTCAGCAGGTCAGTGCACCTTTGATGTCAGTGATCTTCAGTTTGCTGGTACTGCCTGGCTACCTCATTTACTGGGGTTGGTTGCAAGCACCTTTACCAGAAGTCGAGTACTTCGTTCCGGGTACGATAAGTGGTTTGCTCGCGGCGATTGGGAGTGTGTGTTTTATTCGCGGTCTGGCAGTTGGCAAAATTGCAGTGATGTTGCCGCTGCTTTCTGTAACACCTGTCGTGTCTGGTGCGTTTGCTTGGATTTGGTTGGGTGAACCGCTCGTTGAGGCTCAGGTTCTGGCCTTAGGTGCAATTACACTTGGTTCTTTCATACTGCAAGGTGGCAGGTTTGCGATCCGTGAGCCGGGCGCCGGGTATGTCCTGATAACAGCCTTGTGTTGGGGGATGTGCATTGTGTTCGACAAACAGGCCCTGCAATATGCTGAGGTGAGTTTTCATTTGATTTTTCTTACAGCTTCTGTGGCGCTAATCAATGGGATGATTTTCAGACCTGAGTTAGGTGCTGGCGTGTTATTGAAGTATAAATGGCAATGGGGAGGAGCTGCATTAGTCTTTGCCTTTGCTGTGTTGTGTCAATTGGTGGCTTTGCAACAGCTACAGCCAGGCGTGATGGAGGCAATTAAACGTGCTATTGGTATCACCAGCGCAGCATTGCTCGGGGTGTACTTCTATAAGGAAACACTGAGGCACTATCAATGGTTAAGTATCGCCGTGATTTTGGTCGGCACGGTCTCTTTATATTAATGGAGCAAGCTATTTTGCTTGCTCCAGGAGCGACAACCTCATCCATGAGCGCTGCCTTTTATTGATTTACTTACATTGTGCGCCTTTGCGCCATACATTGCTGAAAATGTCAGGGCGTGCACCTAGTGACCACCAGGTTGCCTGATATTCGTAGCCGCTGTACGATACTTTGTCGCCAGTGTTATAGTAAGTTCCGGCATTCCACGCCTCAACACCACTACAACCACCGCCGTTACTACCGTCAGTTACTGTTACATTCAGGCTCTTCGACGCGGTCTTATTGTTCGCGCCTTTAACCGTCAATGTGACGTTGTAAGTACCTGCTTGTGCGTAAGTATGGCTTGGGCTGGTTTGTGTGCTGGAGTTACCATCACCAAAGCTCCAGCTGTAAGTTCCAGCGCTTGATTTGTTGCTAAATTGAACACTCAGGCCGTTTGATGTCGCGTTGAAATCCGCAACCAAAACTGGCTGACCGCCACATCCCGCATTTACCAGGTAATCATAGGCGGCTTTAGCCTGTACGATACCGTGACCGTAGTAGTTGTCACGTCCGGCAGAACCTTTGTCTTTGGCTGTTGCATTAAGCGCCGAGCGGATTTGGTCCGCGCTACACTGAGGGAAGTTACTCCATACCAGTGCTGCTACGCCTGATACGTGTGGTGTAGCCATTGAAGTACCACTGATGCTCTTGTAGCCTTGGTCATTCCACGTTGAATTTACGCTCACGCCTGGGCCTGCAATTTCTACCTGGCTGTTATATTGTGAGAAAGACGCAACGCGCTCAGAGCTGTCGACGGCTGCGACCGAGACGACTGCATCATATGATGCTGGATAGCTAAATGAGCTGTTTGAACCGTTACCTGCAGCCGCAATATGTAGCATGCCGCGCTGTGCACTTGATGCGAAAGCATTACGCTCAGCAGTCGAGCTGCCGCTGCCGCCTAAGCTCATGCTGGTAACATTTGCACCTGCTGCTTCACACTGCTCAATCGCTTTGATTAGGTCAGAGCCATATGCCCAGCGACCTTGGTCATTGAAGACCTTAACGATATGTAAACCAAGCTGACCTGATGGGTTAACACCTACCACACCCTGTCCATTGCCGCCAAGCGCAGCAATAGTACCGGCTACGTGCGTACCGTGGCCGTTGCCGTCCTGATACCAGTTACCTGTATTATATGAACCGTGACCGTCATTGCCAGTCACACCTGTATTTGGCAGATCTGGGTGGCCACGTGTATAACCTGTGTCCATGATACAGACTTTTTTGTTACCCGCACTGCTGTCACTTACCTGGTTCGCCTGAACCATGGTGATACCATATGGGACAGATTCAGCAAGTGGAACTATAGAGCCCTCAGTGACCTGTGGCAGATAACGCTTAGGGTCAACTTCAATTGACGCAACGTTACCGCTCGCTTCAAGAGCTGATAATTGCTCTGGAGTTAGCTCCATGACCACCGCATTTACGCTTGTCAATGTCTCAATTGCTTCGGCGTTGGCTTGTGTAGCTATGCTAGCAAGACCTTGTGCTTTGAATTGAGCAAGTTCGGCACCAGATACACGCAATGGAAGCGTGTTGGCTACTGCAGAATCTTTAACAGTGACAATGACACGTTGTGTTTCAGACGCCTGTGCTGTGCCGAGTGCTGCTGTGACACCCAATGCTAGCAAAGAGTATTTTACGCTTGTTAGAACTTTGGTTTTCATAAGTTTACCTATATTACATGTTGTTAACCCTTATAACTAAAACAGGGAATGCCAGCGCTGTCAATAATGAAAAAATGAGGAAAATTTTGCTGAGGAAATTTTATACTTTTTGTGGATGGTTCGTAGATTGAAATTTGTTGCAAATGCAACTTGTGTGGCATTTTATTTTTTATATTTCGAATAAAAAAATTAAAATTTTAATTGCTGATTCAGTGTCTTAATATTGTAACTTTGACCACCAGTGGTGAACTGTTTAAAGTCAATGTCATTCAATTCAGCACTGTGTATAGCGCGATACAAAGGGCTAAATTTTTCTGAATATGGCCTAAAGATTGCAATTTTTTGCTCTCCAATAGCGCTAATCTTGCGGTCATGGAATTTTCTAATCTCTGTTAACAAGTAGCCGCCTAATAATACATGCCCACCCAGTGACACATCGATGACGTTTTCATGACCTAAATCCCAATTTATGCCCCCAACCTTAACATTCTCTCTCATATTGAGCTCAGATGCAGCCCGCGCAGCGCCGCGAGCAATGGCATCATTTGCACACCAGATAAGGCGGGTATCTGGAAACCGTTGCAGCAGCCCAAATGCCAGCTCGTAGGCGTTTTGTTCAGACCATTGTGCATCAATACGCTCAACCAGGTTTACTCCATAAGTACGATTAGTGTAGCCAAGCAAGCCTTGTTCGCGTTCAATTGCGGCATTTGTGGCAACATCACCCAGTAAAGCAAGCATTACGTAGCGCTCGCTTGATTGCTTTGTTCTGTCGGGTAAAGCGTCATGGAGCAGTTTGGCTAGCAGTCGACCTGCCTGATAGTTGTCAGGTGTAACGGAACCAAGTACGCCAATGCCTTTGGCTGCGATGCGCTTTAGTGCCAGTTTATCCGGGCTATTCAGTAAAAATGCGACGCGTTTATGCTCACCTGGTACGGTAAGCAGTGCGTCCGTAATAACGCCTTTTTCATCAACGAGAATAAGATAGTCGGTTTTACCACTGAGTGCGTCCTGTGCGAGTTTCTTCATATGAATATGATTCCTCTCGGCGTACAACGTCCTGAGTTCTATATCCAAATCTTGTGCTGCGGCTTCCATGATTCTTGTGACATTTTGCCAGAATGCGCCAGTTGGATTGGTGTGTTTATGGCCTGGATTGACGAAAGTCACAGTGATTGTTTGTGCACAGGGGGAAAAAGCCACGAACAGTAGCACAACAGACATAATTAACACTTTCATTGTGCACCTCGATGCCAGTGCGACAGTTTGTTTGCCGCGCTTTTACTTATATACTAGCCCATTCTTGATTAAGGGGGAAAAATGAAGCTGTTGATAATCTTTCTTTGTTCTGCGCTTTTTGTGCCGTCAGTCGTGGCACAGCAAAGTCAGGATTTGAATCAGACGATGAAGAATATGGGACATGCTTACAAGCAGGCGATGGAGGCTCAACAATCGGAAGAGATCAACAAGCATCTCGAAACTATGCTGCTTTTGATCCAACAAAGTAAGCAGCACAATTTCAAAGCTGATGTAAAAGTGCAATCCCTTCAGGGACTGGATAAGGTGTCAAATGTTATCCAGACGGCGCAAGGGTTGCTGGCTCAGGCGAAAATGCAACAAGCCAAAGATTTACTCAGACAGATTGACGGGTTGCGAAAGGAGTATCACGAATTGCATGAGCCACCTGGGTTCTGGGAATTATTATTCGGGAAGTAACCCTGAGTAGGGGCGTTTTCAGGAGGTAGGGGAAGTGCCAATATCGGCCACTTCCCACTTAGTTAAATCTGCCAACTGATATCAAATTTAACAGTACGCTCGGCATGAAATGGCGCATCTTCGTCCGCGGTTGTTCTATGAAGGCGGTTGAAGAGGTTTAGCACACCAGCACGCAGTGTCCAGCTTTCATCTATGTACCAATTTAGGTTCAGATCTAAGACCAAGCTTTTGTCCAGTTCGGCTTCACCTGACCCTGGCTGATTTTTTGCCAGTTGATAGGTTAACGCGGGCTTAAACTCGAATGAGTCCCATGCATACTGACCGGATATACTCAGTTTGCGAGGTGCGATATCTGACAGGTAATCACCTTTATCACTCTTTCCTTTTTGATGTGTGTATCCCAGCGTATATGACAGTGTGTCGTTAACTTCGACTTGAGTTAATATTTCCGCCCCCGAAATACTGGCCTGATCCAGATTAAGATAGGTTCTGTCTCCTGACTCCAGCTTTATTCGTTCTATATAATCGTCCAGGCGGGTATGAAAGAGGTTCAGGGTTGTCTTGGCAATTTTGTGGTCGTGGCGATAACTCAACTCAAGCCCCTGGCTGGTTTCAGGGTCAAGTTGCGGGTTACCAATTGTATTCCCTCTGGGAGTGATGCCGTTAAAGTAAAGCTCTGTCAGCGTCGGGAAACGAAATGCGTTGGCATAATTGAGCGACACGCTGTGTGATTGCCACTTTCTGGTTACGCCCAGGCTATGGCTTAGGTGATTATCAGACTTACTGACACCGAAGTTATTGGCAGCAAAGTGATCAAATCGTGCACCAAAGTCTACTCGCCAGCTTTGCTCATCCCAGATACCGTTGATAAACGCCGCGATGTTGTCTTGTTGGCCGTCCAACAAAGTGTTTGTTGTTATATCGTCAGTGGCTTTGAGACTGGTTTCCTGATCTGTAATTGAAACTCCCCGTCTGGCAGTCCAGTCGAGGCCTGCTCTAATTGGCAGCTCGTGCCAGTCAAACTCGTGATATAGGTTCGCGCCGAGAGTATGAGATTGGTATGAGGTCAGATTGTGCCGTTTGCCAATGCGAAGCACATCGCTATCCCAGTTTTGGTAGTGATGGAACACATTGACCAGCCACTGTTTTGATTTCACAGAGACTTGTGCCAAACTATGTAGATCTTCCGGATACATGGCAATCTGGCTGTCAGGATAGGCTACACCATTTTTCCCAACGTCTTTGCTGACGGAGGGCAACCAGGACATATTCAGCTCAATGTCTTCTGTTAGCGCATGACGATATCTGAAGCTGGATGAAAATTGCTCATAGCCATTATTGAGCTCGTCGCCATTGGGAGCATGGCTTCGCTCTTTTTTTCTGTATGCGAAGGCTAGGTTGTAGTTTTCTTTACCCGTAATGGCCAGAATACGGCGGCCATTACCTGTATCTTCATAGCCCAGCTCTAGTGTATCTTGCTCGCCCTGAACAGAGTTCATAGCGATAACACCGCCAATTGCTTCTGATCCATATAGCATGGCTGCCGGGCCTTTTTGCACACTAGCAAGTTGCAGCAAGCCCGGGTCAATAAACGAAGCTGAGTTACCAGCGCGACGGTCGGTCAGGAGGACTATACCATTCACCTCAGTTCTGACTCGCCAGCGGCTTAGACCCCTAATACTATAGCTCTGATAAAGTCCACCCTGGCCATTCAGGGACACCCCCGGAACCTGGACTACCCAATCTGCAATAGTGTTGCTTGCTCCATGCAAATCCTCCTTGCTGACATGAGAAATGTTAATGTTTGTAAATGGCTCTGATGCAAGTAAATTTTTACCGCCTATTACTTCAATGGTTTCAATGGCGCTGCCTTGCGCTGCGATCGTAGATAAAAGTAAAACCTGGATCATGTACTGCTAACCCTAAATTGACTGCTTTGACTCGTTAAGAAATCATTCATATTTGATGAAATTCTGTTATTGTTACAATCAAATGTACCCTTAATTGATAACGGGGTTAAGTTAAATGCGGTGAAACCACATTGTTTGTAACTTTCTACATTTGTGCTTAACTTTATTGACGTTTTGGGGTGTAAACGGTACAACGCTAAACTGACGTATCTGTTTACTTACAATCAATTAAAACTATAACTACTCTTACAAGGGAAAAATATGAAACTCTTACATCCTGTGAGCCTGGCTGTTGCAATCGCACTGGGTGGTGCCAGCTATCTGGCGTATCAAAATGCGCAACCAAGTATCTACGAACAAAAAGCGGACTATCTGGCTGCCAAAGCGGAGAAAAAAGCCAATTCACCAAAACGCTATGACAAACCCAAAGAGGCACAAGAGTTTTATATTTCGCAGCGTTTGCCTAAAGGGGCTGAAACACTGCCTACTGAAAAGTATTCTAAAGCGTTAGAGCACATCAAAACGATGACGCGTTTCTCTTTGGCAGAAAACAGCGTTGTATTTGATTATGCACCACGTTTGAACTCGATAGATGGCGTGAATCGTGAACTGGGTGAATGGGAAGAGTTAGGACCAGGTAACATTGGTGGTCGTACTAGAACGTTGATTATCCACCCGACAGAGCATGACATCATGTATACAGCTGGTGTTGCAGGTGGTGTATGGAAAACGACAGATGCAGGTCAATCATGGCAGCCTCTAAGCGATTTGGCGACCAACCTTGCAGTAACTACGCTGACATTTGCGCCGAATGATCCAAATACAATCTATGCTGGAACGGGCGAAGGCTTCTTCAACGCTGACGCTATTCGTGGTGATGGTATTTTCAAATCGACTGATGGTGGTGCGACCTGGGAGCAGCTAGAGTCAACCGCAGGCAATGAGCTATTCCAGTATACCAACAAGATTGTCTTCAGCAAAAATGACCCTGCGACTTTATATGCTGCTACTCGTGGTGGTGTACAGCGCTCTACAGATAGTGGTGCAAGCTGGGAAACTGTGTTTGTGGCTGAAGCTGCCGCGGTAGGGTGTACTGATCTGACACTGGTTGATGGTGGCGACGCAGACGTGTTGGTTACTGCTTGTGGTTCATTCAGAACCGGTGGAATGCATCGCAGTGCTGATGGTGGTGATAGCTGGTCTTCAGTACTAGAGTTGCCGACTCAAGGCCGTTCAACGATTGCTGTTGCTCCTTCTGATAATAATATCATGTACGCGTTGCTTGCGAATGTCGGCGACCATGGTATGGAAGCGGTTTACAAATCCGAAGACATGGGTTTGACGTGGAATGCGACTGTGACGCGTGATTCTGCAGATACCTACAGCAAATTATTGCTTAGTAATACAGTTTACGGCTTGTTCCCGCAGTGTGGATATGGACCAGATCCTCAATTTTACAACCAGGGTTGGTACGACAATATCATCGCTGTAGATCCATCTAATCCAGACGTAGTGTGGACCGGCGGTATAGATCTATTCCGTTCAGATGATGGTGGACAGTCGTTTGTACCAGCCAGTATCTGGTGGTACGACATGGATCACCCTCTCTATGCACACGCTGACCAACACACACTGGTATTCCACCCAGCATATGATGGCGTTAACAACACAACGATGTTTGTGGGTAACGATGGTGGTATTCAGCGCACAGATAATGCCCTAGATGCGCGCTATGACCTTGCTCAGATCTGTGGTGCGGAAGGTGCGGCTGGCCCTGAAGGCAAAGTGAATTGGACAACGCTTAACAATGGTTATGCGGTTACGCAATTTTATCATGGCACGGTAATGCCTGATGGCACTGCGTACTTTGGCGGTACTCAGGATAATGGTACTTTGCTTGGTAACGACGGCGGCTTCAACGAGTGGCGCGAAATTTCCGGTGGCGACGGTGGTTGGACTGCAGTTGACCCGACAAATCCAAACGTTCTGTTCTCAGAATTCACAGGCTTGTCTATTCAGAAGTCGCTCGATGGTGGTGCGACTTTCAACAGAGCTACTAACGGTATCACTGGTGATGGCTTCCCATTCATTACACGCTTTGAAATGGCGCCTTCTAACCCTCAAGTTCTGTGGATAGGTGGTAACCAACTATGGCGTACAACCAATCAAGCTGAAAGCTGGACAGCAGGCAGCCCTGTATTAGACAGTGCAGTATATGCGATCGGTATCGCTCCACAGGATGAGAATATTGTAGCTGCAGGTACACGCGAAGGTTACATCTACATCAACTACGCTGCAGGTGAAGCAGATGCAGAGCAAGCTTGGCATAGTTTCAAAATAGGTGAAGAAGGTGAGCGTGCGACGATCAGCGCCATCGCGTTCGACCCAACAGATGCTCAGATTGCATATGCAACCGTATCTACGTTTGATCAGGCACATGTGTGGAAAACCACAGATGGTGGTAAGAACTGGATGCCTATTGATAAAAATATTCCAAACGTTCCTGCTACCTCTGTTGCTGTTGATCCAAACAATGCACAACGCGTTATTATCGGTACTGATTTAGGGGTGTTTATCTCTATTGACGGTGGTGAAAACTGGTTTGCAGATGGTTCAGGCCTGGCTAACACCAACATCGCTAAAGTCGCGTTCCACAATAATGAAGTGTTTGCTTTCACTCACGGTCGCAGCGCATATAAAGTTGCCCTGGCGAGTTTTGGTGACGTAGAGCTGAGCACGCAAGAGGATACTGAGTTAAACGTTGCCTCAGCGCTGGTAAGTCGTTTCACAGACAACGCGTTTGTAACGGTTGAGATCACTGAAACGCCTGACTCTGGTATCTTAATGATGGATGGTCAATTACTTGATACTGGTTCTGTTGTTGAGGGAGATGACGTTGCTAAAGTTGTCTATATGCCAAACGCAGATTTCAACGGTGAAGACCACTTTAAGGTAGCAGGTAAAACACAAGGGTCAGATGCTGCTGAAGAGGTCGTTGTTGACTTAACCATTGAAGCTGTGAACGATGCACCAGTATTCGAAGCGATAGAGGACATTCGCTTGACGCTAGGTGAGCAGTTTACTATGGACTTCAATGGCAAGGTATCGGATTCCGATAGTGAAACTATTAAGTTGACTATGGAGTCACAAGTGCCTGGGTTTATATTCAAAGATGGTGTACTAAGTGGCCAGGCTGAAGAAGTGTTTAGTGGCGACGTAGTACTGACAGCATCAGATGGTGAAGTAGAAACAACAACTAGCTTTGTGGTTGATATTGCTGACCGTGCCCCGGTGATTGAGCAGCAGCAGAGATTCGAGGTATTCGAAAATACTCCTGTTGGTACAGTGATTGGACAGCTGGCATTCAGTGACCCGGACGCAGATGTTTCACCAGTGGTAGCATTCCATGTATATGGCGATGATTCGTTCAATATCGATGCTGAGGGTAACATTACCGTTGCCAGAGAACTGGATTTTGAATATCAGGAACTTGTTGTACTCGGTGTGCAGGCTGAAGACAAATACGGTAACCTGTCTAAACACACAACTGTTAATGTGAAAATTAAAGATTTACGTGGTAATGATGATGATAACGATGACGGCGATGCCGGTTCGTTCTCATGGCTAGCATTACTGAGCTTGCCGTTGGCAATGCTTCGCAGAAGACGTAAATAAGTAAAACTTGACGTGAAAAAGGCGGGTCAGCTAATGCTGGCTCGCCTTTTTTATTGATATCAAGTGCCTCACAGTTGGGGTTATCGAGACAATACTCTGCAATTTGAATTACTTTTTATAATAAATTGTTGATAGATTGAGCGAACGATCTATAAAGCACTGGATATTCCAAACTAGGCTGATATAACTATCAATGGATTGAGAAACAGGAATTCGTCACGATGGACAAAACACAACAATTGGATAACGGCGTCATCGCTGAACTACAAAATAAAGATCATTCAGAACAATTAAAGCAGCTGGACAACCTAAGTTGCACCCATGGCGATATTATCGAGCTACTGGCACAATATCTTGCCTTGAGTGAACAAGACGACGATAGTCAATTTGATGCCTGGTATGACGCACTTTGTCAGGATCAGCTAACGGTATTGAAGACGTTTGAAATCTTTAGAGCCCACTATGAGCAGGCTCATTAGATAGAGGTGCCCCGATTGCGGTTAGCGCCTGGGGTGAGCATGCTGGATTACCGAATAGATAAATCGTATTTAGCGATCAGGCTCTCAATGTATTTGTAACGAATGGACATGGGCTTCTCATGCTCCATGTGATGACTCAGCGCGCGATTTAAGAGCTTGAGTGCACCTAGCAGTTCAGTTCTGTGTTCAGCCGGGATATGTGCGGCAGTGCGCTCTTCGGTGAGTGCGTCGACCAATGCCCGGCCTAAGTCAATGTAAACAACTTCTTCAACCAGACCATTTTGGCTGATAACACCGTATTTGCTGCACAGAAATTGTTGCCAGCTTTGTTGCACGTGCTCTGGTAAGTCTTCATTAAAGCGACTGTCCTGACTTATCAGCCCCTGTTGTGCACACTTGGTGAGAGTTTGAATATACTTTTGCTGAAACAGCTCATATGCATGTGTAGATTGCTCAACTTGATGTTTAAGTAATAGCTGGCCCCATTGCTCTGCGCCTCTTGGATAGTATTCTGTGTGCTCAACACATTCATAGAGACCAAGGTACGAGCTACACTTTATTTGATTTTCCAGACTGTAACTGGCATTGGGGAAAATGCAGGTTTCCTGCCAATGAACTAGCTGTTCAGCAGTAATCCGAAGCGTACTGCAAAGCTCTTCTGCACTGAAAAAATGTGTATTCAAATGGTGAGTCAGGCGCATAAATAAAATAACTGGTTTTATATACAGTAATTTCATTTTGGCTGAATTGATTAGGTTAGGCAAGCTGTTTTGTAAATTTTCCATTTTCCCCCTCGGATCTGAGGGGTATTTATGATAAAACTTAGCGCCAAATAATGAATTAAACGATATCCGTATGCGCAACATAGAAACGATAAAAAAAGCCAGTTTAATTACTGCAATTAAAACTCCTTACGATTCACAAGGTGAAATTGACCTTGCATGCTTTGACAAACTTGTAGCAGCTCAGATTGCAGCGGGTGTTGATGGAATTGTCGTTGGCGGCACGACTGGTGAAGGACAGTTAATGAATTGGGAAGAGCATTTGATGCTGATTGCCCATAGTGTTAATAAGTTCTCTGACAAGTTGGTGATTGTCGGTAATACCGGCAGCAACAATACGCGTGAAGCCGTTAAAGCAACCGAGTATGGTTTCGCCTCAGGGATGGATGCCGCATTACAGATCAACCCTTATTATGGTCGTACTTCTGAGGCAGGGCTGACAGAACACTTTGCGCGTTTACTCGATATTGGTCCGGCGTTTATTTATAACGTTCCTGGTCGCACAGGACAGGATCTGACTCCTGAGTTAATAGAGCCCCTTGCTAAGCATGCGAATTTTATTGGGATGAAAGAATGTGCAGGACATGAACGGATCGCACATTACGAGCAAAAGGGGATTGCTTGCTGGTCGGGTAATGATGATCAGGCACATGACAGTCGTCACCAGCACCGGTCACATGGCGTGATTTCAGTCACGTCAAACCTTGTACCGCAGCTGTTCCGCACGCTGATTGATAGCCCAAATGAAACACTGAACACTCAGCTGCAGCCATTGATGAGTTGGTTGTTTTGTGAGCCTAATCCGATTGCTATCAATACTGCGCTCGCCATGACTGGGGCAGCGATGCCTGTTTTTCGTCTGCCTTATGTGCCATTGAGTGAAACCCAGCAAAGGCAAGGGATGGAATTGATCAACCAGCTGGATACTGAAATGGTGGTTGGCGGCAGCGCTGATGTTATCAATCCTGTTGATGTGAAACTATATTAACCCTACACAGGTGACACTAAGCCTGTAAATAGCGTATAATCTGCGGCCCTTCATTATGGTCGCAGGTTTTTGCTATGAATTTTAAGTCTTTCAGTTTTCCCGATGCCTTGTTACAGGCGCTTGATGAATTAAATTTCCATACCCTGACACCGATACAACAAGCGGCTATTCCGGTTGTTCGTCGCGGCCATGACGTACTGGCCACGGCTCAAACCGGCACAGGTAAAACCGCAGCGTTTGCACTGCCTGTGATCCATCGTTTGTTAGAAGGGGAGTCTGTCGGCTCTGCACGGGCCCTTATTCTTGCACCGACACGTGAATTGGCGGAGCAAATCGCCAACAACTGTCAGGCTTTCTGTCAATATACTTCGCTGACTGTTCAGGCCGTATATGGTGGTGTGAATATTGAAGGACAGACACAACGTTTATCTCAGGGAGTCGATATCCTGGTTGCAACACCAGGGCGTTTACTGGATCTAATCCGTCTTGGTGCCGTGAGTCTGGCACAGGTTAAATATCTGGTATTGGATGAAGCAGACCGCATGCTGGATATGGGTTTCGTTGCGGACATGCAAAAAGTCATCGATATGGTTAGTGAGGAGCGGCAGTTATTGCTTTTCTCTGCTACTTTCCCTACAGCTGTTAAACAATTTGCAAAGCAAGTACTTCGCGAGCCTAAATTGGTGCAGGCTGCGAAAGAAAACACCACGGCAGAAACGGTCAGGCATGTTGTTTATCCGGTTGAGCAGAAGCGTAAGCAGGAGCTACTTTCGGAACTAATTGGTAAGAAAAACTGGCTGCAAGTACTGGTCTTTGTGAACATGAAAGATGATGCTGATCAGCTGGTTAAAGAATTGGAACTGGACGGTATCAGTGCCACTGTGTGTCATGGTGATAAAAGTCAGGGAGCACGTCGCCGGGCATTACGTGAGTTTAAGGAAGGAAAAGTAAGAGTCTTAGTAGCTACTGAGGTAGCGGCTCGCGGCATCGATATAGATGGACTGCCTCGCGTAATTAATTTTGATTTACCATACCTTGCTGAAGACTATGTGCACCGAATTGGTCGAACGGGTCGCGCTGGAAATTCCGGTCAGGCGATCTCTTTTGTTGCACGAGAAGAAGAGCAGACCCTGATCCATATTGAAACTTTGATTGGGCAAAAAATACAGCGTTATTACTTGCCGGGTTACGAAGTTGCTAGTCGCGAAAATCTAATTGAAAATCTCGCCAGGAAGCCGTCTCACCAACGTCGTAAAGCGCGAACTAACCGCCCGAGCAATCAGGCCAGTGGTGAAGCTCGAGCCAAAAATCGCTCCAAAATCAGTAATGTGCGTCAGAGACTGAAAGGCGCTCAGCTGAAGTTACAGAAGTAATGTCTCGCGTCAGGTCTGGTTAATAAACCAGACCTGACGATGCATGCTTAGCGATACATTCCCAATTCCGTCCCTTCCTTCTTACAAACGGCCTCAATGGCAGGGTGCCTTGAAATACCACTTAAGTAACGACCCAGATGCTCGAACTGAAGTGGCGGTTTAGCTAGTTCGTCCGCCCAGATACAAAGCATAAATAAATAGCAGTCACAGACTGTGAATTGTTCACCCACCATATAGGTTTTGTCTGCCAAGTGTCTGTCGAGTAAAGTCAGCATATCCTGAACACGAGACTGCTGAGTTCTGACAATATCGTCGTACATCAGTGCACTTTGCGTGTGACGTTCAGGGTAAAAATAGATCATTAGCTCAGCCTGTACTGTTGTGGTTAAGTACATCAGCCATTGATAAAACTCTGCTTTTTGTTTTGCTTCGGTAGGAATTAAATGACCTTCCGGATGTTTTTCACAGAGGTAAAGGCAAATAGCGGCACTTTCAAACAATACAAACTCGTCATCAACCAATGTTGGGATCCGTCCGGTGGGGTTGAGTCGTAAATATTGCGCAGATCTTTGCACATTTTTTTTTCGGTCGACAAGTTCTAGCTGATACGGGACCTGGAGGGCTTCGAGAACAAAATGGGGTGCTAAACTCGCATTGCGTGGATAGTAGAACAGTGTATACATGGTTAGCCTTAAATAGTTTATGTCGTAGGTTTAAAACTCCTTTTCGGCGATTCCTATAGGACTGTAGGACAGCATCGACTATTAAACAAATAGAACCTTGCACATTCGCCAAAAAAAATGCCAGCTTGCGCTGGCATAAATTTGTTAGGGCTGATAATAAATCGGAGAGTTTGGCCCGACTGGCAAGCCGAAACCAAATACCCAGATATAGAAAAGCGCAACCCAACCGATAAAGAAACACATACTGTAAGGCAGCATAGTCGCGACCAGAGTACCTATTCCCATATCCTTTTTATATTTAGTAGCCACGGCCAGTATCAAACCAAAATAGCTCATCATTGGTGTGATCAGGTTTGTTACTGAGTCACCAATACGGTAGGCGGCCTGGATGGTTTCAGGTGCATAACCAACTAACATAAGCATTGGTACGAAGATTGGTGCGGTCACTGCCCATTGTGCTGAAGAAGACCCAAGGCTTAGGTTCACAACAGCACACATCAAAATAAACAGTACAAAGACTTCCGGGCCGGTGAGGTTTAACGCCTGCAGCATAGCTGCGCCATTAATCGCCAGAATCGTGCCCAGGTTTGTCCACTTAAAGAAAGCAACAAATTGAGCAGCAAAAAATACAAGTACAATATACATGCCCATTGAGCTCATGCTTTTACTCATAGCATCAATTACGTCACGATCATTACGCATGGTACCGACTACTCGTCCATAGACAAAGCCAGGAATTGCAAATGTTACAAAAATAAAGACCACGATGCCTTTTAGGAAAGGTGAACCGGCGACAGCACCTGTTTCCGGATGACGTAGAATGCCATTTTCTGGCACTATGGTTAGCGCCAGTAAGGCAGATACAACCAACAAAGCGACGCCAGCCCATTTCAGGCCAGATTTTTCTGTTGCAGTCAGGTGCTCGATATTATTGCTGGACAAATCAATACTGGCCTCGTCAGGGTTGTATTTACCAAGACGCGGCTCAACAATCGCTTCTGTCACCCAGGTACCTACGATAGCAATCAGGAATACAGAGATCATCATGAAATACCAGTTTGCTTCCGGACCAACCTGGTAAGTTGGATCTATCATCTGTGCAGCAGGAGTTGTGATCCCTGCAAGCAGCGGATCTATGGTGCCTAACAGTAAGTTTGCGCTGTAACCACCAGAAACCCCGGCAAATGCAGCTGCGAGACCGGCTAGCGGGTGGCGACCAAGGCTATGGAAGATCATGGCGGCAAGTGGGATTAAAACAACATAACCCAGCTCCGATGCGGTATTGGAGAGAATGGCGGCAAACACGACCATGAAAGTGACTAAACGCTTGGATGCGCCCATTACCATGCCACGCATAGCAGCAGAAAGCATACCTGAATGCTCGGCAACACTCACACCTAATAATGCAACCAGTACTGTGCCCAATGGCGCAAATCCAGTGAAATTGGTAACTAGGCCAGTGACGATACGCTGTAGACCTTCTGCACTCATCAGGCTAACTACCTCAATCACCCCATCTGGTGCTCTACCTTTAGCGCCCTCGGGGCGTGGGTCTATGGCACTGAGACCCATCCAGTCGGCGATGCCACTAAATATAACAATGGCGACACAGAACATGGCAAACAGGGTGATAGGGTGGGGCAACATGTTACCCAGGAACTCAACCGTCGCTAAAAAGCGGTTAAACAGGCCGCCTTGTTTTTGCTGTGGGTTGGATTGATCAGCTGACGTCTCTACAGCCTTCGACATAGCAAATTTCTCAATTATAAAAAATGCCGTTACTCTACCACCAATCGGGCATTTGTTTTATAGCTACGCGTTAATTTTGAAAAATTCTGAGACAAAATGAGTAAAACTGCCATTTGTACCGACAAATACAGGTTACTCTTTAGACTCATTAGCCATTTGATAGATAAAGTTAAGTTTGTTGATAAAATCTTCTTTGTTTTTTTCGTGCTGGTAATCGAGGTGATAGGTATTGTGAAACCCAAACCTGAGTAGCAGCGCACTGCCTTCTAAATATATTGTGTAACCATCCGGGTCTGAGTATGCTCGGATCCCTTCGAACAATTTGCCGTTCTCATCGGCATTGCCGTGTTGTTGGATGTATTCGTAAACGGCCAGGATTTGGCGACTGTCTAAATCGTTTTTCATCTTACGCTCCTGTTGTGTGCATTGGCGTGCAAGTCTACTCAAACCAAGTTTGACTGACCGGTTAATATGAAGTCAACCGAACTAGTTTCACTCTAACTTAAGCTGTGGCAGGATCAATGCCTAAGCTCATATTTTTGGAGTAGTTTTGCAATTACATTTTTTAGGGACCTCGTCAGGCAGCCCGAGCCAGAGCAGAAATGTCTCTGCAACAGGCGTCAGTTTTGAGAAAACCAAGTCCTGGTTGCTGGTGGATTGTGGTGAAGCCACTCAGCACCAACTTCTAAAATCGACCTTGTCTCCTTATCATTTGAGTGTGATTTGTATTAGTCACGTCCATGGTGACCATTGTTATGGCTTGCCGGGGTTACTGGCGTCGATGGCCATGTCAGGCAGGGTTGAACCTGTTTGCCTTATTGCACCGCAGGCCGTTATCCAGTTTGTCATGTCGACGCTGACACTTACCCAGGTCACACTGCCGTTTGACTTACATACGATGGCAATAGAGCAAAGCGATCATTCTATTACTGTCGGTTTTTGCCATATCGAAATCATTCCCCTTAAGCACCGGGTACCGAGTTTTGGTTTTAAGATTAAAGAAACCCTGATCCCTCGAAAACTTCGGGTTAAACAATTGCAGCTCGAAGGTGTTGCGAGTGGGGCGCACTATAACTTGTTACAAAAAGGCGTGGACGTGATTTATAAAGGCCGACATTTGTCCGCTGCGTCGTATGCGTTTCCTAGTTGGCGTCCAAGGGTCGTGATTATTTGTGGTGATAACGAAAAGCCCACTTTATTGTCACCCTATTGCGGCGACATCGATATGCTAGTTCACGAGGCAACATTTACTCACCCAGACCTTATGAGAGTTGGCACACACACCGGTCACAGTGACGCCAAGCGTGTTGCATTGTTTGCCCAACAACACAATGTACCCGCTTTGACACTTACCCATTTCAGTGTTCGTTATCATGGTGAAGGGATGCTCGACGACGTAGAGCATGAAGCCAGAGCACATTATCAGGGGACGCTGCGTCTGGCTGAGGACTTTTTGGTTGTGACTATGCCAAAGCAATTACTTTCTGAGTGAGCAAAATAGTCCCCAGTCTTGTTCTACCTGATTGGCGTAGAGGTTTGCTGCGTTAAGTAGCTCGGCTCTGGCCACGGGTAAAATATCAGCAACGACTTGTTGAAACATCAATGAGCGACGATCGCCACGCATATGTGCGTAAGCCAGTGCTGTAGCGCAGGCTTCAGCATATTGGCTTAAGCCGTTTCTCTGTGCTGCGCGTTTGCCAAGCACAATATGCTCGGGATCAATGCCAACACGTGCATGATGACGAGAGCGCACCAGCCAGTGAGTACCTTGCCACAGAGCATCGTCCAAAACCAGGTCAGGCCGACGTTGCATCTTGCGTTGACAGTTAACGGTGAGGTGAGCGTGATTAAGCCGGTTTGTTGGACTTAGATCGGTGTAATAGTGCAATGGTGCGGCAAGTTGTTGCTGTTTGACTTCGACAATATGATACAACTCTGCAGATGAGCAAAATTTAGGGCCTACGAGCAGGTAATAACGTTTTAAGTTGTTTGATCCTGTTCCGGCGTCCAGGCGTTCAACGCAGTCGATAATCTCATCGTCGACATAAGGCCGGAAATATTCGAGCAGTGTAGTGCGAAAATCTTCATGTAGCCGTGAAAACTTTTCATCGGCTTCCTTAAATCTGAGCGGAGGATTGTTTAAGTCAACCTCTTTCGCCAGGCTGCTTTTGAGGTTGAAGGCTGCGCCTCCAACCAGACGCTGTAAGCCTTTTTGCCAGCGTTTATGTAAAATGTGCTCCTGACTGAACTCAGTAAGTGCGCTTTGATTATTGTTTTCCCCGCGCAACGACGCTTCACAAGTCGCTACATAGCTGTCGATGAAGGTGTGCTGGGCCTGAAGCACTTGCGCTTTATCTGCCAGGGGTTTTTGTCTGAGCTTTAGGTCTTCGCTTGTGCTCTGTAGCAGGGCGCCTTCTTGCTGGGCCAGAGGTAAGCTGACAAGAAATCGAAACAAGTCCCAAACTGCATGGCCAACACAGGCGTCATCAAAGTCGTTAGGTGAAAAAACCAATGTTTCGCCATGTGAACCTTCTTCACTTAAAAAGCCAAAATTACTGGCGTGGCAATCACCGAGCACATTGGTGAGGGGAAGTTCAAAAAGGGACTGAGGCAATGCAATGACGTCATTTGCCATATCCCGGTACATCAACGGAGCACTGCCGCGGAAAAAGCGAAATGCGCTGGCGGCCATTTTGCTGTGCTTGGGCAACGCCATGTTAGGGTGAGTGCCATCATGCTGGTCAAAGTACTGACCGAGTACATCTGCTCTTTCCATTAGTCCTTCCTCTTGTGTTTGATACCTAAATGCTCTTTTGCCAGTCTGACCACATTCGGGTCTACCGGTGGGGGAGTTGTATCTACCCCTTCACTAAGTGTTTTTACAAGCGTTTTCAATACTTCCACTCGGGTATACCATTTATGTTCTCCGAGTACCAGATGCCAGGGGGCCTGTTGGGTGTCGGTTTGGGCAAACATGTCATCTATGGCTTGCTCATAATCGTCACGCCTGTTGCGGTTGCGAATATCTTCTTCAGTTAGTTTCCAGCGTTTGTAAGGATTATTGAGACGTTCTTCAAAGCGCTTAAGCTGTTCTTCGGCGCTGATATGCAAGAACAACTTAACGACTTTTACCTTGTCGTCATAGAGAAGGCGTTCAAATTCATTAATTTCCTGATAGGCGCGTTGCCATTCATTCCGGGTGGCAAACGCTTCAATGCGTTCGACTAATACCCGGCCGTAGTAGGAGCGATCAAAAATGGTCAGGGTGCCTGCTTTTGGCAGTTTATTGTAAAAACGATAGAGATAATGTTTACTTTGTTCTTCTGGTTTTGGCGCGCTGATGGGAAATACTTGATAACCTCTTGGATCAAGTCGTTCGGTAATGCGACGAATTGCACCGCCTTTTCCGGCTGCGTCCCAGCCTTCGAACACGATCAATGCGCGGCGACCCTGATGGTAATAGGCTTGTTGTACATGTAATAGCTCATTTTGCCAGTACTTTAGCGCTCGTCGATACGCTTTCTTATCATCCAATGCCGGATGTTCCATGGGGGCTTTGACCGACATCTGGCGATTTAGCAGCACACTTAACTTAGGTTCAATATTCACAGCTGTACCTCATTGGCAGTTTCACTGTCATGACCGCAATACGTTGTCAGCTACACAACATCTACGCTAGCTTACATAAATGACAGTTTCGTTAAGGTTGTAGGACGATAGCTAAAAACGTAGCCTGAAATGCGTGCCTGGACAACCTGAGTATTACTGCATACTGACATAGTTTTTAATGCGTGGGATTGATCTGACAGAGGAAATAGCTTGTTCAGACAATAAGTAAAGCAGTCGAACGACTCAGGCAAAAAAAAGCAGTCGAACGACTGCTTTGACAAGTTACTGTGATAGCTTGCTTAACGCGCGTTAGTACTTTCAAAAATCTTGTCAGCTGATGCTGCAACAAAGCCTGTGTAGATCTCGCCATCTGGTTTATTGTAGCGCAGGGCAAATTCATAAAAACAGCTTGGGATGCTGAATTCACCGTCGCTGAAAGCAACCGCATGCTGGTCAGCAAGCGTAGAAGATTGCTCAAGTAACACTTCTGGTGAACCTTTGATTTCGCCACCTGATGCGTTCAATTCAAATTTGGCATCTTTCAGAGCCTGGTTAACGGCCTCGATGGTTTCAAAGTTAGCCAGGTGATTGATGCTCACCGTGAAGTGGTTTGCACGGTAGCCCCAGGCTGCCATCCATGCTGCATATTCAGACTCAGCCAAAAGTTGTTTGTAGGTTTCATGGCTAACTTGCCAATGCGTGCCTGAATATAGGAAGTTTTCAGCGCTAACTGCTTGCTCATCGATTTGTTCGACCAGCTCGTTAACGATAGCTTGCAGCTCAGGTGAACACTTTTCTACCAGAAGCTCAGAAATGAATACTTTTGGTTTAGTCGGATCGCTGTGCTCAAAGTGTTTGGCGTATAACTTTTTGGCTTCGAAGTGATATTCACCGCATTCTGTATAGCCCACCGCTTTGAAATGCGCAGCCAGCTTTTCCAGACCAATTTTCTCATGGTTAAAGGTACGCAGAGCAATGTGGTCGTTGATCACATCATCTTGTTGCGTAGAGCCAAGTAGTTCATGGACCTTTACGGCTGATGGAGTAACTTCAAGGTAGTTATTCCATAGTTTTTCAAATAAGCTATCTACATTGTTGTGCATAATGACAATCCTTAAAAAGGCGGCTTAGCCGCGTTAAATATTACGACTAAGCACGACGCAATTGTTTAATTCGGTTGGAACATCAGGTTAGTGCAAAATGTGTTTTACTGCCCTGACGCTCGAAAGTATTTCACAGTAAGAATCCGCTGATCTCTTCACCGTCGACAATCTTCAGTGCAGATGCAATGTCGGCAGTGATCCTGAATGAGCTGCTTTTAGCACACCAGCTGACACGAGTATCAAAGGTGGCGCGAAAATCTGCTAAACGACAATTGGATACTGACCAGGTTTCACCATTCACGGTGTCTAATTCACCTGACTCCACAATTTGTGCTTTGCCACGTTTGGTTTCTCGTACTGTTTTAATGTTATGTAATCTGGACTCGACGGTAGGGCCAGCATCAAACAGATCTACGTAGCCCCGATGTTCAAAGCCTTCTTTTTCCAGCAGGCGCAGGGCAGGCTTAGTTTTCTCGTGTACCTGACCTATGACAGCTTGCGCTTTTTTGCTAAGCAAGTTGGCATAAATTGGGTATTTAGGCATCAGTTCACTGATGAATACTTTGTCTCCTAGTCCAACCAGGTGGTCCGCTTGCGGGAATTCGATGCTGAAGAAATGTTCCTGTAGCCATTGCCAGAAAGGAGAGTGTCCATCTTCATCGCTGACACCACGCATCTCTGCAATCACCGTATCGCTGAAACGGTCGGCATGTAATGCCATAAAGTTAAAACGAGAGCGAGATAAAAAACGACCAGCAAGACCCTGACGAAACGCTTCCCTGAGGAAAAGTGTACAGATCTCGGATGCACCAGTATAATCATTACACATACTCAGAATATCTACTGTGTTGTAAACATTCAGAGTGCGTGAATGGTGGACTGTTTTGCCCAAATGATAGTGGTACAAAGGTGTTTGCATACCAACCGCGGCTTCTATCGCAGTTGTGCCCAGGATCTCACCCGTGTCACTGTCTTCAAGGACAAATAAATAGCCTTCGTCCTGCGGTTGCTTAACTGTTTTATCAAAGCTCTGCTCTGAGCGTACAATTTTACTGCTCAGCAAATCATCGTCTACCGGCAGCGACGTGAATCCATGACCAGATTCAATCGCAATGGTTTTCAAAGCTGCAAAGTCTTTGTTTGAAATGGGTCTGAGTACTTGCATAATTTGAACAGGGCGCAGGGGCGCCCTTCATAATTAACCGTTTACAACATCCGCTACAGCCAGCTCAAAGCGAGCCAGACCAGCCTGGATATCTTCATCCGGGATGACCAAAGAAGGTGTGAAGCGAACAACATTGGTACCTGCAACCAGTGCCATCAAGCCATGTTTACCGCTGGCAACCAGGAAGTCTCGGGCACGGCCGTTAAATTTGTCATTCAACACAGCGCCAAGCAACAAACCTTTACCGCGTACTTCGCTAAATACATTGTATTTTTCATTAATGGCAGCCAAACCATCGCGGAATAGTTGTTCTTTACGCTTTACATCAGACAGCAGCTGCACGTCGTTGACAGTGTCAAATGCTGCTTCTGCAACAGCACATGCCAACGGGTTGCCGCCATACGTTGAGCCATGAGTACCAATTTTCAGGTGCTTAGCGATTTCCTTTGTTGTTAGCATTGCGCCAATTGGGAAACCACCACCTAGTGCTTTGGCTGTGGTCAGGATATCTGGAGTGACGTTAAGACCCTGGTAGGCATAAAGATCACCTGTGCGTCCAACACCCGTTTGTACTTCGTCAAAGATCAACAACGCGTTGTGCTTGTCACACAGTTCACGGACACCTTGAATAAACTCGCTCGTTGGTGGGATAATACCGCCTTCACCTTGCAGCGGTTCCATCATAACCGCACAAGTCTTATCAGAGATAAGCTTAGCGAAGGTCTCAAGATCGTTGTAATCAACGTGTGTGACATCTTGCGGCTTAGGACCGAAACCATCTGAGTATGCTGCCTGGCCACCTACGGTGACGGTAAAGAAGGTACGACCATGGAAGCCTTTGTTGAAGGCGATGATTTGTGTCTTTTCTTCTGAGTAATTATCAATGGCCCAGCGACGTGCCAGCTTCAATGCTGCTTCGTTTGCTTCGGCCCCTGAGTTTGCAAAGTAAACTTGCTCACCAAAGGTTGCGTCAGTGAGTTTTTTCGCCAGGCGAAGGGCTGGTTCGTTAGTCATAACGTTAGACAGGTGCCAAATTTTCTCACCTTGCTCTTTCAACGCGTTGACGAGTGCGGGGTGACAATGACCAAGGCAGTTTACGGCGATACCCCCAGCGAAATCGATGTACTCGTCGCCTTTTTGGTCCCAAACACGTGAACCCTTACCTTTAACTGGGATTACTTCAGACGGATTGTAGTTAGGTACCATAACTTCGTTAAACAGTTCGCGATTCACTTGCATGACGACTTCCTCTTTAAAAAACTTTACATCTCAGGGTTGAATTAAGCGCCCATCTGCAACAGACAAACTCGCTTTCCCCGCTTTTTTGTCATTATTACGCGTTGTGTTGTCAATTTGCAGTGCAAAAATAAATAAAATGATTAAAATAACAGTCAAAATGACGATTTAAGTTTTCACAATGATCCATTCACAAGACGAACGTTTACTTTCTGAGCTGAGGAAAAATGCCCGTGCCAGCATCTCAGAGCTCGCACGGATTCTGGATATGTCCAGAACCACAGTGCAAAGTCGATTGCAAAAACTAGAGCATAGTGGTGTTATTCAGGGTTACAGTGTTGAACTGGGCAGGCAGTATCAGGAATCTCAGGTTGCGGCCCATGTCTCTATTAAGGTCCGCCAAAAGCTGACTGCGCAAACAAATAATGCGCTGAAGCAAATTAACAACATTTCAGCTTTATATGCCATCAGTGGTGAATACGACATGATTGCAGAAGTTGAGGCGCAAAGCCTGGAGCAACTCAGTCAGTTGCTCGATGACATAGGGAACCTTGAAGGCGTTGAGCGGACAACGTCGTCGGTGATTTTAGAGACTAAGTTTAAGCGCTGAGGGGAGCCCACAACGTTAGCTGGACTCCGGCAGCCATACGCTAGTACCGGTGGATGCAATGTGGTTCATATTGCTTTTCAGTACTTTGTTGCCGACGCGACTGGAGGTTTCCGGGCGGCTGACCAGGTATCCTTGTACGCAGCGGATCCCCATTTGCTTGACCAACTCAAATTGGTCGACCTGTTCAACACCCTCAGCCACAATTTTAAGGTCAAGTTGTGCACCCAGCTCACTGATTGAATTAAGGATCTTGTAGTATTTAGGGTTGTCTTTGGCTTGTGAAATAAACAGTTTGTCAATTTTAATGACGTCTATTGGCAGATCTGCAAGCGTGCTGAGTGAACTAAATCCGGTGCCAAAGTCATCGATAGCAATAGTCACACCGGCAGAGCGACAACGCTCGAGCTGAGCAATGATCTCATTACTGGCGGTTATGAGTGTTGATTCGGTGATTTCAAGCATCAAAGAAGTGGGTGGTAAGCCTGTTTTTTCTAACGCAGCCATTACCCAATCAAAAATAGCGCGATGCTTGAGTTGAATCCCAGAGACGTTTACTGAAATTCTCACTCGCTTCATACCTGCATTGTGCCAGGCGGACATTTGCCGACAAGATTCTAGCAGGATCCAGTCTCCCAGATCCAAAATCAGGTTGGATTCTTCCGCAATGGGAATAAACTCAGACGGCGGGATCAGGCCTTCAATGGGGTGGTGCCATCTGGCGAGCGCTTCAAAGTAGTCAATGGAGCAATCTTCAACATGCACAATTGGTTGGAATGATAGATGAAAATTCTGAGAAGCAATGGCCAGACGTAATTCTTCCAGCAGGTAATGGTAGCGGCGGATTTTATTGCCCATTTCCGGGGAGTAAACGCGGAAAATTCCGCGACCATCTGTTTTGGCTCGGTACATAGCGACATCAGACATTTGTAGCAATGCATTCGGCGTCGCTGCACTGTCGGGGTATACGGCAATACCGATACTGGCGCTGATTTTTACAAGTTTATTGCCAAGGACAAAATCGCGTTCAATTTCCCCAAGTATGGTTTGCGCTACTTCAGTGCAAAAGCCAGTGTCTTTGAGTTCCGGGATAAAAATAGAAAACTCGTCTCCGCCGAGTCTGGACAGGTTTTGATCGAGCCCATGCACGGCATGCAGTGCTTGCAATTGGTATTGGCGTACAACCTGGCACAAACGCTCGGCAACCTGGATGAGTATTTCATCGCCAAAACTATGCCCGAATGAATCATTAACTTGCTTAAAACCATCCAGGTCGATAAACAATAGACCACATTTACTTTGCTGCTGTTCTGCCATGGCTAACTCGTTACTGATGTGTTCGATATAGGCATGGCGGTCTATCAGCTTTGTTAGTTTGTCCTGAAAGACATGGCTGTCGGTTTTAATTTTGATACGTTGAATATTACTTGCAATGGTATGAACAGCGTGGCTGATCTGAGCAACAGAGCCACCGATCGGCAAGGCTTTGTAATCAATTTCGAGGCCGCTAATTATGTCTTTGAGATCTCGGTCAATGTCTGTAAGTGCTTTAGCTCGGGCATGTTGTTGTCTTAACTCTCGCAGCCTGTTTAGTGTTAAGAGCAGCATCACCATAATAAGCAGCAGCAAGACTGGGGAAGAAAATACACGTTTCATGACCTGCTTTACGGGGGCTGAGGTAAATTCTGATTGATCGTGCTTCAGCAATACATGTGTTTCGTTTTTTACCAACAAAAACCGCTGATCAGCAAACAGGAAAGCATACCAGGGCGTATGTTCTGACTGGGAGTTGGTGGGTTGATTATATACCGCCATAGTGGTGCGACCAGTCTGGATGTCGACCACGTGTTTTGTAAACAGCAAGCTAACGACGATGCCAATCACTACAAAACAGACAATACAGGTTGCTATATTTTTAAAAACACTTTGCATGATTGAGCGTATCCACCTACCTAAAGAAATTCGTCCCTGCCAGGAGCAGTAAGTATACTATAAATAAGCCCTAAGTATGACATGTTTTACACCTAATTGATGGTGGTTTCAATCGCAGCTCAGTGCTCGCATATATTCTAATAAATTAATACAGCTGTGGTGTGTTTAAGATCAAGTATCAATTAAATTCACTTTACACGAGAATAGTTCTCACCTAACTTTTTAACAAGTTTTGGCGCGTTTATTGCCCGTATACTAATATACAGGCAGTTGTGCCAGCTTTCTAAGTGAAAATCACCATATTAGTGCAAGGCTGGACTGTCACTGCACTGTAATGAAGCGTACACACTGTACGCAGACAATAAGCAATTATGCTTTGTAGTTTCACAGCAACCGTTAGTCTAGCTGTAACGGGCACGGCACTGTGGCAAGGATAAACAACCTAGCGGTTTTTTGGAGCCCACAATGTTAACTAAGCGTTTTTTCAAAACAAAAAACGAAGCAGAAGTCACGTTTGAAATCACTCATCCTGAAGCAATCAAGGTGGAACTCGTTGCAGAGTTTAACGATTGGCAGCCTTTAACGATGAAATTTAATAAAAAAGACAAACGATTTAAGCTAAAACACCGCTTACCAACAGGGCAAGAGTATCATTTCAGGTATTTGATCAATGGCGAGCATTGGGACAACGATGACCAGGCAGACGGCTATGTGCCTAATGGCTTTGGTACGCAAAACAGCGTCGTAGATACTCACAAGCTGGCTTAACGTAATGCAAGGGCTGGAGCAGCTATTTTACTTGCATGGAATAGGCTTTGATTACACCAAATATAATGGTGAACATGTTTATTTCGATCATGCAACTAGGGTCAACGCATTGCGTTGTTGTGGCATAAACACTGAGGATAGCTCGGATATCGCTGAGTTAAACTTTGCGTTGGATATTAAGTGTTGGCTTGACGTTGTTGGGGAAGTGCTGGTGGCTGATGCCCAGTCAGGGGGGTTCTCGCTAAAAATCCCCGAGTCAGCTCGAAATGCATCCGTAGTCATTCAGATACCTGAATTATCAATATATCACTGCTGCGCTTTGTCAGACGCCGAAGTTGTTGGGGATTATCGCTATAATGGCGAGACTTATTTCGATGTGAGAATCGAAATAGGGCAGCTGCCTGTTGGTTATTATAAAACGCAAATAGAAGGTCCGTTTGAGACTAAAACGACCGAGCTGTGGTCGGTCCCTGAGCGTTGCTATGCTATAGAGCATGAGCAGTCTAAGCGAATGGGTCTGTCGTTGCAGCTTTATACACTGCGGAGTTTACGTAATCATGGTGTAGGAGACTTCCGTGATCTATATCAACTACTCTGTAGCGCTGCAGCAAGGCACTGCGATTTTGTTTTATTGAACCCGCTGCATCTACTGTTCGAATCTCAGCCCGAGCGTGCCAGCCCTTACAGTCCATCGCATCGTTGTTTGATTAATCCTTTGTATATTGCACTGGACTGGGCTGTTGAAATACTTAGCGAGAAATATCAAGTTAACGTGAGCAGTGCTTGCTGCCCAGCACCTTGCGATTCTCAGGCACAGTACATAGATTACAGTGCGGTGGCTGAAGTGAAATACGCCACACTGACCGAACTGTACAATGAATGTATCAGTGTGCCTGATATCGGGCAGGCGGTGCGAAAATTTAAAAGCGATAAAATACATGACCTGAATGTCAGCGCGCTGACCGAGCGTGAGTGGTTTGTGCAATGGCTGGCACATCAACAGCTTCAAGCCTGTCAGCAGCATGCTACCCAAGTGGGTATGGCTATTGGCCTGATTAATGATCTGGCGGTTGGCTGTGCTAAAGAAGGTTATGAATTTGCTGAAAATGAGTCACTCTTTGCTTACGGTGCAGATGTAGGCGCGCCGCCTGACCCTTGGGCTGTAACAGGCCAGAATTGGGGGTTACCTGCGCTCAACCCGATTAAAATAAAACAACAAAATTATGCTTACTTTCGTGCACTGGTGCGAAGCAACATGGCTTCGTTTGGCGCGCTTCGCATCGATCATGTCATGGCTATTCGACGGTTATGGTGGTGTTTTGAATCTCAGGGCAAACCAGACGGTTGTTATGTGTATTATCCCTTTGAGTACCTCTTAGCAATTTTAAAAATTGAGTCTCATCTGAATCAGGCCATGGTGATAGGAGAAGACCTGGGTATCGTGCCGCCTGAGGTGTCATCAGCTATGAGTGACGCGAATCTATACGGAAATATTTTGATGTATTTTGCCAAAGATCAGCAGGGTCATTTTAAGCCCTCTGAGCAGTATCGTGCTGACACGTTATTAATGGTTGCTAATCATGATGTGGCGCCGTTTAATGCCTGGTGGACGCATAATGATATTTTACTCAGAAAAGATTACCAGCTGTGCAGCGAACAAGAAGCCACACAAATGTCGATGGCTAGAGAAGACGACAAGGCTAAGTTATTGACTTGGTTGGGGGCAAATGACATATCCGCTGCGCAGCAGGGTTCGGATGTTCACAGCATATATGGTGCAGTCCTCAAAAAACTCGCCGCCAGTCCTAGTAAGTTGCTTGCTGTCCAACTTGACGATCTTGAGCAACAACAATTGCCAGTGAATATTCCCGGCACCGATCGTGAGTACCCCAATTGGCGTCGTCGTCTGACGACACCAGCTGAACAGACTTTAGAACAGAACAGTCATTTAATGGCTGAGATAAAAAGGATTAGAGAGCAGGCATGAATTCAGCAAGTAAATCGCCCATTGTAACCCTCGACTACGCAGCACAAATCTCGGCATTAGATGCCGGGTGCTTTCGTGACGCCTTCTCTTTTCTGGGCTTACACAGTACCGGGCAAGGCTCAATTATAAGGGTGTACATGCCTGGAGCTTTGGCCGTATCAGTAAATGATGGACGCCACACCACAGCCATGCAACGCATCGGGCAATCTGCTCTGTTTGTCGTTGAGTTTAGCCGCGACGTTTCGTCGGGGTATCACCTGACAGTTGAATTTATTGATACGGTGATTACAAGCCGAGACGCTTATGACTTCAGTAGTGCGCTGGATGAGTCCGCGATGTATTTATTTAATGAAGGTTCTCTAGAACATGGTTACCTTCATTTCGGTGCAAGGGGTATTACCCATCAGGGCTGTAATGGTACGCAATTTTGCGTTTGGGCACCCAATGCGCGTAGTGTTTCTGTCATTGGCGAGTTTAACCATTGGCAGCCTTCGCAGCACTTTATGCGTTTTCATCCTGCCAGTGGAGTGTGGGATCTCTTCATACCTCATCTCACAGGCGAGCAGGGATACAAGTATGCCATCGTAGGAGTCGATGGTGAGGTGACTGAACGCGCAGACCCGTATGCTGTTAAGATGCAGCAAGCGCCCGGTACCGCAAGTGTAATTCAGCCTGCTCAGCCGTGTATGATATTGAGTGATGCAGATAAGGTACAACGCCGAAAGCGCAATGCCATTGATGCCCCGATTGCGATATATGAAGTACACCTTGGCTCCTGGAAACGCAGAGTAGAAGAGAATAACCGTTATCTGACTTATCGTGAGCTGGCTGACGACTTATTGCCTTACGTTAAGGAGCTTGGTTTTACGCATGTTCAGCTAATGCCTATTAGTGAATACCCATTTGATGGTTCATGGGGTTATCAGCCCGTAGGGCTTTTTGCGCCAACTAGCCGCTTCGGCAGCCTTGACGATTTTCGCTATTTTATCACTCAATGTACGGCGCTGGAGCTGGGAGTGTTGATTGATTGGGTGCCGGGCCACTTCCCATCGGATCCGCACGGTTTGCACCGATTTGACGGCACGCACTTATATGAACACGCAGATAGTCGTCAAGGTTATCATCCCGACTGGAACACTTTTATCTACAACTATGAACGTCCGGAAGTAAAAAGTTATTTGCTTTCTAATGCAAATTATTGGCTTGATGTCTTTAAGCTGGATGGCCTCAGAGTGGATGCTGTTGCTTCCATGTTGTATCTCGATTATTCGCGCAATGATGGCGAGTGGGTCCCTAATCAGTTTGGGGGCAGGGAAAACCTTGGAGCGATCGACTGCATTCAATCGGTCAACACCCGCAGCTATGGCAGGCATCCACATATCATGATGGTGGCTGAGGAGTCGACGGCCTGGCCTGGAGTCACTCAGGCTGTTGATCACAATGGATTAGGATTCGGCTTTAAATGGAACATGGGATGGATGAACGACAGTCTGAGCTATATGCAAAGAGACCCAATCCACAGGAAGTATCACCACCATGAAATGACCTTTTCTATGGCGTATGCGTACTCGGAAAATTACATTTTACCGCTTAGCCATGATGAAGTCGTACATGGCAAAGGGGCATTGCTGAGTAAAATGCCAGGTGACGATTGGCAGCAATTTGCTAACTTGCGGGCCTATTATAGCTTTATGTATGCTCACCCGGGCAAAAAACTGTTGTTTATGGGCAGCGAATTGGCACCCCGCACTGAATGGGATCATAACACGACACTGGACTGGTCATTGCTGGAATCATCCGCTCACCAGGGGATTTATCAGACCGTCAAATCGCTCAATCATTTATATAAAAACACCCCAGCTTTGTATGAGCTAGACAATTCGCCTTGTGGGTTTCAGTGGATAGATTGTCATAATGGTGACCAGTCAATTTTGAGTTTCGCACGGTTCGGTAAATCCAGTGCTGATCTTGTCGTGGTAGTCAGTCACTTTACGCCGCAGGTGCTGCATAGTTATCGGATTGGTGTCCCCAAAAGTGGCATATATCAGGTGGTTTTTAACTCCGATGACAGTAGCCTGTATGGGAGTGGAACCACGCCAGTTGCGCATCAACAGCAAATGATACAAAGCAAGGCCATTGCCAGTCATGGCTTTGAAAACAGTATTGAAATCACCATAGGCCCATTGAGCACTACCTATTTACAATATTTGAGTGCTGCTACGCCATGTTAACGTCGCACAGGGGCCAACCCTCACCATTAGGTAGTACTTTGCATGAACAAGGGGTCAACTTTGCGGTGTATGCACCGGCGGCTGCCCAGATGCAACTTTGCCTGTTTGATCAAAGTGGCCATAGTGAAATTGCTAAGGTCACTATGTATCGTCATGAGGGGGGGCTTTGGTCTGTATTTGTTTCTCCGCTGCGTGCGGGAACATTATATGGCTATCGTGCAGATGGTGCTTATGTGCCTGAAAAGGGCCAGCTGTTTAATCAACATAAATTATTGTTAGACCCATATTGCAAAGATTTTCAGGGGGAGTTTACCTGGAGTGAGCGCCACTTTTGTCATTTGCCCGTTGGCACCCTTAACGAAAGTGACAATGCGGTAGATATGCCAAAATCCAGTGTCACAGACATTGCCCGATACGATGGTCAAAGACCAAATATACCCTGGTCAAAAACCCTTATCTATGAATGTCATGTACGCGGAGCAACCAAGCATTGTGAGTTTGTGCCTAAGCCTTTGCGTGGCAAGTTCCTTGGCTTAAGTCACAGTAACTTTATTGCTCACCTTGCCAGTCTGGGGGTCACGACGGTGGAACTGCTGCCATGTCACGCCTTTATCTCTGAGCAGTTTTTAACGACTAAGGGGCTGAAGAACTACTGGGGCTACAACTCTTTAAGCTTTTTTGTGCCTCATAAAGCGTTTTTGGTAGAAGGACAGATCAGCGAGTTTCAGCAAATGGTTCGCGAGTTTCACCTTGCAGGCATTGAGGTGATCCTGGACGTTGTATACAACCACACAGCAGAAGGCGGGCTAGACGGACCAACCTTATCACTCAAAGGACTAAATAACACCGGGTATTATCGTATGTTGGGAGAGCAGGCCCATTATATCAACGATACCGGTTGTGGAAATACCCTTAACATCGATGATCCTTTTACGCTAAAGCTGGTTATGGATAGCTTAAGGTACTGGGTTGAATATATGGGGGTTGATGGATTTAGATTTGACTTGGCAACGATATTGGCTCGCACTGAGCACGGCTTTAATTCGCAGCATAGCTTCTTGCAGGCGGTCGCACAGGATCCTGTGCTGAGTAAAGTTAAGTTAATTGCTGAACCCTGGGATGTTGGCCCGGGCGGCTATCAGTTAGGCGGTTTTCCTTCTCCGTGGCGTGAGTGGAATGATAAATATCGGGACACTGTGAGACGGTTCTGGCGCGGAGATGCTGGTACTCTGTCCGAACTAGCTAAACGTGTGCATGGCTCTCATGAGCTGTTTGAACATAACCAACGTGGGCCGCTTAATTCTGTTAATTTTATTACCAGCCATGACGGGTTTACGCTCGCTGATTGGGTGAGTTATGAACAAAAGCACAACTTTGCTAATGGTGAGGAGAACCGTGATGGTCACAGTGAGAATATCTCGTTTAATTGCGGAATAGAGGGCCAGACGGAACAAGCACACATATTGGCACTGAGACATCAAATTCAAAAAAGTGCTCTAATTACGCTCATGATGTCAAAAGGTGTACCGATGTTAGCCGCGGGCTCGGAGATCGCCCATTCTCAGCAAGGCAATAACAACGCATATTGTCAGGACAATGACATCAACTGGTTGAGTTGGCCGCGAAGTATCACGGAGCGCTTAACTCAGAATCGACGCATAAAGAAAGAATGGGATGATGATCAAGAAAGCGCTTTGTGTGCCTTGATAGCTCAGCTTCAGGAAATCAGATGTCATTACGCGATATTTCATCACCCGTTTTATATCCATACACAAGATGAAAGATTCAACATTAGCTGGTTCAACAAAGAGGCACGTCCAATGTCGGAAGGGGATTGGCATGACAGCAATAATAAAACGCTGATCTATATGTTGACGGATACGCTCAGAAAGCAAAATTTACTGGTGATATTACATGCCGGCAGTGACGATGTGGAGGCGAAATTACCGGCGATTCCAGGTGTTGCCTGGCAGCTGTCACTTAGCTCTGCACACCCTACGGAAAGCATTGAAAAAAGTCAACAGACTCAATCCCTGAGTGCACACAGTGCCTGGGTATATCAATCTCATAATGAGGATCTCAAGAATGACTAAGAAAACGTCAAATGTGTGTGTCGTAAAGCATTGGCAGGAAGCCCCAAAACTGGATGAAAGCACGCTGGCTGATGATTTGATGCGGCATTTTTACTATACCCTGGGACGTGACAAAGTTGGAGATTCAAAACATTATTTGTTTCAGGCGTTAGCGCTGACAGTCAGAGATAGGCTGGTAGCAAGATGCAGAGCAACTAACCAATACCTTGCCGACAACCAGTGTAAACGTGCAGCGTACTTGTCATTGGAATTTTTGATGGGCAGAGCGTTAGGTAACGCGGTGTTGAGTCTGGATCTGGAGAAACAAACGCGCGAAGCGCTAAAAGAATATTGCACCGAATTTGAATATGTTGAGCAGGCAGAGCATGATGCCGGGCTGGGTAATGGTGGCCTGGGTCGTCTTGCCGCGTGTTTTTTGGATAGTTGCGCGACGCTGGCTCTCCCCGTTATTGGTTATGGGATCCGTTATGAGTACGGTATGTTCAACCAATCAATGGAGCAGGGGTTTCAGATGGAGCAGCCAGACAATTGGTTACGTGAAGGCCACCCTTGGGAAATGCCAGCACCAGAGCAAGCCAGAGTGATCAAGTTTTTTGGTCACGTTGAGGCACACCAGGATAAACAGGGTCGTACTCATCGTATGTGGGTGAATACTCAGGATGTTCTGGCGGTACCTTATGACGTGCCTATTCCGGGATATCGAAATGGAGTTGTGAACACCTTACGACTATGGAAATCGGAAGCGACGGATGAATTTAACTTAAAGGAATTCAATGCCGGGAGTTATTCCGAGGCGGTTGCCAAGAAAAACCTCGCCGAGCAGATCACTATGGTGCTGTACCCGAACGACAGCAGTGAAAATGGGAAAGAGCTGAGACTTAGACAGCAGTATTTCCTGTCGAGTGCCAGTTTACAGGATATCTTGCATCAGTGGGTTGAGCAACACGGCACTGATTTTAGTGAATTTTCCGACTTACATGTGTTCCAGCTTAATGATACCCATCCGAGTATTGCAGTCGCAGAGCTGATGAGGCTCCTGATTGATGAGTATGAACTCGAATGGGAGCAGGCATGGTCAATCACCAATTCAACCATGGCCTATACTAACCACACTCTGTTGCCGGAGGCATTAGAAAAGTGGTCTGTGTCCTTGTTTGCTCGTCTGTTACCCCGCCTGCTGGAGATTATTTACGAGATAAATGCGCGCTTTTTATCGGAAGTGGCACTGATGTGGCCTGGAGATATGGAAAAGCAGCGTGCGTTGTCACTTATAGAAGAAGGTGATCACCCGCAGATCCGCATGGCTTATCTGGCAATAGTAGGAAGCTTTTCAGTAAATGGTGTTGCTGCATTGCACACAGAGCTACTTAAATCTGGTTTATTTCACGATTTTTATCAGCTCTGGCCTGCAAAATTTAATAACAAAACGAACGGTGTAACGCCCAGACGTTGGCTTGCTTACTGTAACCCAGCGTTGGCTGAATTAATTACCAGCAAGATTGGTGAACAATGGCAGGCGGACTACGCTGAAATCAAGTCATTGCGTCGTTACTACGATAACAAAGCGTTCCAGAGTCAGTGGCAATCGGTTAAACAAAGTAATAAGGCAAAACTTGCTAAGTTGGTGCAGGAACGTTGCGATGTGGAATTTGACGCCAGCATGATGTTCGATGTGCAGGTTAAGCGCATTCATGAGTACAAACGCCAACTGCTGAATATTCTGCATGTGATTTCCTTATATGACCGCATTCGTCGTGGCGATACTCAAGGCATGGTGCCCCGCTGCGTGTTGTTTGGTGGTAAGGCTGCACCTGGCTATGCAATGGCTAAGTTGGTAATTAAGCTAATTAATAATGTTGCGAATGTCGTTAATAAAGATGCGAAGGCCAAATCACTTCTTCGAGTCGCATTTTTCCCAAATTATAATGTAACGGCCATGGAAACGATTTGCGCCGCGACGGACTTGTCACAGCAAATTTCAACGGCGGGCAAAGAAGCATCTGGCACCGGGAACATGAAGTTTATGATGAATGGTGCACTCACCATTGGCACCCTGGATGGCGCAAATATTGAAATTAGAGAACAGGTGGGGGCAGATAACTTTTTCTTGTTTGGTGCTACCGCACAACAAGCAGAGGAAGTGCGCCAGCACTATGACCCAAATGCCATCATTCAATCCAGTCAGGCACTAAGTAATACTATGGCGCTGTTGGAAAGTGGCCATTTCAACTTATTTGAACCCGGCATTTTCAACGACATCATTGCCGCGATCCGCAGCCCTCACGATCCCTGGTTGGTTGCACACGACTTTGACAGCTACTTGGATGCACAACAACGTGCCGCAGAAACCTATCAGGACCAGTCGCAGTGGCTGAGAATGAGCATACTTAACACGGCCGCTAGTGGCAGTTTTTCTAGCGATCGCACTATTCAACAATATTGTGACGATATTTGGCGCTTAACCCCAATGCAGTAGATCGTAGATAGACTTTTTAATGGAGATAATGAATGCCCAGTTATGCAAACCGTTATATTAGTAACCTGACCAGAGAAACTTATGCATTGATCCTGGCTGGTGGTCGTGGTAGTAGGCTGCATGAGCTGACCGACTGGAGAGCAAAGCCCGCGGTGTATTTTGGAGGCAAACACAGAATAATAGACTTTCCGTTATCAAATTGCATTAACTCGGGGATCCGCCGGGTTGGCATAGCGACACAGTATAAATCGCACTCTTTGATCCGCCATGTCAACCGCGCTTGGGGTCACTTTAAGAAAGAGCTGGGAGAGTCAGTTGAGATTTTACCGGCGTCTCAGCGTTATGGTGACGAGTGGTACTGCGGTACGGCGGATGCCGTATTCCAGAATATGGACATTATTCGTCACGAGCTGCCTAAATATGTGATGATTTTATCAGGCGACCATGTTTATAGAATGGATTACGGTGCTTTGTTGGCAAAGCATGTCGAAACCGGTGCCGATATGACCGTATGTTGCCTAGAAGTACCGTGTGAGGATGCTGCCAATACCTTTGGAGTGATGACAGTTGATGAGAACAAGCGAGTCCGACGTTTTGATGAAAAGCCGGCTTCGCCAAGTGAGATCCCGGGCAAACCTGGCGTCTGTTTAGCTTCAATGGGCAATTACGTGTTCAACACGGAGTTTCTGTTTGAGCAGCTAAAGAAAGACGCGGAGCGCGAAGGTTCAGGCAGAGATTTTGGTCATGATATCATTCCGGCCATTATCGAAGAGCATAATGTATTTGCATTTCCATTTCGTGATCCCAGCCACCCGGGTCAACCTTACTGGCGTGACGTGGGCACACTAGATTCGTTCTGGGAAGCGAATATGGAGCTGGTATCTCCGCAACCACAGCTTGATTTGTATGACCCGAGCTGGCCAATTTGGACGTATCAGGAGCAGTTACCACCGGCGAAGTTTATTTTTGATGACGATGAAAGGCGTGGTATGGCTGTGGATTCAACGGTATCTGGCGGCTGTATTATTTCTGGATCCAGAGTACGAAAATCTCTATTGTTTTCAAATGTTCATGTACATTCGTATTGTGAAATAGAAGGCGCAGTGGTTCTGCCAGGTGTGGTGATTGAGCGACATTGTCGTATCAAAAATGCCATTATTGATCGCAGCTGTCACATACCGGAAGGCATGGAGATTGGTTATGATCAGGAGCAAGATAAAAGAAATGGCTTCAGAGTCTCTAAAAACGGCATAGTGCTGGTGACCCGTGATATGCTTGTTGCACTAGAAAAGCAACAGCTGTTGGCAGGTCAGAACCAGGAAACGGCGTAAAAGGACAATCATGCATGTAGTTATGGTGGCAGCGGAAAATGACCGCTTGCCGAGTTGTAAAGTTGGGGGTGTTGCGGATGTGATCCGTGACATTCCTTATGCATTGGCAGAGCAGCAAATTCGCTGTTCTGTTATCGTGCCAGATTATGGCCAGTTCGAACTCAATCGGGAGTTTGTTGCAGATATTGCAGTACCTTTTAAACAGCATTTAGAAACCGCGACACTCTGGCGGGTCGCAAGTGACTCAGGCGTGGAGCAATATGTTGTGTCACATTCGTTGTTCTCACAGCATGGTGGAGCCATTTATTGTAATGATGGCGATCAGCCATTTGCAACTGATGCCAATAAGTTTGCACTATTCTGTGCCGCAGTCAGCGAGCTGCTTGAGCATGAGATGATAGGGCCGGTTGATGTGCTGCATCTACACGATTGGCATGCCGCTGTGGTGGCAGTCCTGAAAACGTTTAGCCCTCGTTTTGTGAATTTAAAACAGATCAAAACTGTCTATACGGTGCATAATCTCGCTTTGCAGGGGATCCGGCCATTTAAGCATGATGACTCCAGTCTGGAATCCTGGTTTCCAACTCTGAGCTATGATGGTAGTCGGATATGTGATCACATCTACCCCCATTGTTTTAATCCTATGCGCGCCGCAATAAACCTGGTAGATAAAGTACATTTGGTCTCACCAACCTATTGTCAGGAAGTACAGCTAAGCAGCGATCACGAAAGTGGCTTCTTTGGGGGAGAAGGGTTGGAGCATGATATGCAAGCTGCTGACAGAGCAGGTCGGCTGGCTGGCATTCTCAATGGGTGTATTTATTCTCAGGATACTGAACAGGGCGCAGAAATCTCGCTGAGCCACTACTGTGATTTGGCGGAGCAGGCTCTGCTTGTATGGATGTCCAAGCGATCAGAACTAATGCCTGCTCATTACATTGCTCACCAGCGTGTCATTCAGTGGCGTCAACACGGTCAATTTCGTCGCCCATTGGTCACCAGTGTTGGACGTTTAACGGATCAGAAGGCGCTTTTGCTCAGACAACCAAAAGAGGGTCAACTGATCCTGGATAAGGTGGCATCCTTGATAAATGATTACGGCGGTGTATTGGTTATTCTGGGTTCAGGCGATCCGCATCTTGAGTATCTGTTTACTCAGGTCATGGCCCGTCACAGTAATGTTATGTATTTACAAGGATATGGACAAGCATTGGGTGATCATCTGTATGACCTTGGTGACTTGTTCCTGATGCCTAGTTCGTTTGAACCCTGCGGGATCAGTCAAATGTTGGCTATGCGTGCCGGGCAGCCTTGTCTTGCTCATCAGGTTGGTGGGCTAAAAGACACCATTGCACATGAAGAAACAGGCTTTCTGTTTGGTGGACGTAACCTGTCTGAGCAGGCAGAGCACTTACTTGAAGGCTTAAAGCAGGCGCTCGACATACACAGGCATGAACCGCAAAAGTACCTTGATATTAAGGACAATGCGAGGGCACAACGTTTTAGTTGGGATAACATTGCTAGCCAATATATCGAAAAATTGTATGAGTAGGCGTTTGCCTGCTCGCTCTGCTATCGACTATTCTAATACATTAATGTTTTAGTTTGATTTTTTTTCTAATGAAATGGGGTTAAAATATTCCCCATTAAGACAAACTAATAAAACAAAAGTGCTATTAATTGAGCAGTAGATAGCTGGGAGCAGTGATTTGAAAGTGTTTGTGGCAAGGCAGGCCATCTTTAACAGGAAGAAACAGGTGGTTGCGTATGAATTGCTGTTTCGAGATGGTAAACAAAATTGCTTCCCCAACATTGCTGACGATGCCGCGACAGCGCGGCTCATCATGGACAACCAGCTCAATCTGGGCACTCGATATCTGACTTCTGGTAAAAAGGCACTTATCAATATCGGAGAAGAGTCGCTTAATCAGGAGCTCGCGCATTTTCTGCCCAGCAGTGATGTGATCCTGGAGTTGTTGGAGACGATCCCCCCGACAAAAGACAATTACGAACGAGTCAGGTCGCTGTTTCACAATAATTACCGATTGGCATTGGATGATTTCACCTACTCTAAAGACTGGGAGCCCTTTCTTAAGCTGGTCCGCCTCATCAAGTTTGATTTGGTTGAAAGCCCACTCGATACAATCGGCCCGCTCGTTGAGCAATTGAAAACACGCAAAAACCTTAAATTATTGGCTGAAAAAGTAGAGACCGAAGAAGAGTTCGTCGAGGCGAAAAAGATGGGTTTCACCTTTTTCCAGGGTTATTTCTTTGCAAAGCCCACGATGATTTCTCAACAAGACATTGAAATAAACTATGCTATAGTCATGTTGATCTACGCAGAGGTATTGAAGCCACATATGAATCTGGGGCGGATTTCGGAGCTGTTTGCCCAGGACACGGCCCTGGCTTACAAGTTGTTGCGGTTGATCAACTCAGGGGTTTTTCCAATAAAGAGCCGCATTGAATCTCTCAAGCAGGCTTTGGTGTATCTGGGGAATGAACGTGTACTCAAGTTTGTGAACCTGATTATGACAGCTCATGTAGCAACGAATAAACCAACCGAGCTAACTCGTCTCAGCATCGTTCGTTCACGTTTTTGTGAGCTCATCGCACAGCAAATTGCGCCGGGCATAGCCGGTATGAGCTTTCTGGCCGGGTTGTTCTCCTTACTGGATGCTATTTTGGATAAGCCAATGGAGCTGTTAGTTGGCCGATTACCTTTTCCAGAGATGATCCATGATGCGCTGCTGGGTAAATCAAACACTTTGTATTATATCTTAAATGTAGTCAGGGCTTATGAAAGCGGCAGCTGGTGGGCATTACAGGAAGCCTGTGCGATGCTAAATATGGAAGATGAAAGCTTACCAGAGTTTCATGCATCTGCTGTTACCTGGGCTGACATGTATCGCGACCACGTTTATTAATGTGAGAAATCAATACCTTGATAGCCTGAGAGGGTTTGCATTACTGGGGCTGAGCCTGACAAACTTATTCTTTATGGCAAACTTTGCCTATGGTTATGTTCCCCCAGTTACACGCGACGGGATGGAATCTGCTTTGTCGCTTTTAACCACTGTGTTTGCCGGCGGTCGTTTTCGAACGCTGTTTTGTCTGGTGTTTGGTGCAGCCTTAGTGATTCAGTATAAAGCGCAAAACAAGGGGGGAGATAATCTCTTTGTTATCAAATCCCGTTTATGTGTGCTGGGCTTGTTTGGTGTGCTACACGGTTACTTACTCTGGCCCGGAGACATTCTGCTGAATTATGCGTTGTCCGGGTTGCTGGCGCTAATGTGGCTGGATGCAAAAGATAGATTGCTAAGCGCGGCGCTACTGACAGTCCTTCCGGTTATTTTGCTGGTGATACTCAGCATCCTTGTCGGTGAACCTGGTTTTGACAGATCAAGTGCCGAGTATGCAACACTACTGAGCTCTTTGCCGGTAAGTTATGCCCAGTTGCTGAGCCAGAATATCAGCCATTTCAACATGATGATCATTCTTATCCCGTTGGCAACTTTGTGGAATACATTAGGTTTGATGCTGTTAGGGATGGAACTATTTGAACGAGGTTGGTTTTCAGGGCAGCGTTTTGTCTCTGGTAAGATGATGTGGACTTGGTGGTGGGGAAGTGTGCTTGCATCCTTGCTACTTTGGTCAAATAACGAAACCACTGTGGGGCACATGCTGGAAACATTGAACTGGTTGGCTGCAATACCTATGGCCTTATGTTATTTGGTGCTGTTACAAGCCATCCGCCAACTTTGGCCCAAGCTTAGCTTGGTATTTGCGATAGTGGGGCGTTATTCCCTGTCTTTGTACTTGCTACAATCAGTGGTTGGGATTTTGGTATTTCATTTTCTTTTTCCTGTGACCAGGGTGTCTTTTACTCGCGTCGAGTATTTTGGGTTTTTCCTGGCGCTGACCCTGGTTCAGGTGATTTTAGCTATACTGCTTGATAGGGCAAAGAAAACTGGCCCTGCTGAGTATTTATTGAAGCGTTGCGTGCGGCGCCTTAGTGATATGTAACATTTAAAAGGCTGTTTATTGTGAAGTTGTTGCAGTGTATTTTATTGAGCTGGGGGTTGTTTTTTGCCCCTTTGAGTTGGGCTAAGGCCGATTTTTCAGTACTTTTAGTGAACCCTTCTATTTCCGGTGAGCCGTTTTGGCAAAAAGTCGAATCTATTGCTCAGGCCGCCAGTAAGCAGCTTAATGTAAAACTGGACGTGATTTACGGTGATGGCAGTCGCTACATTCAGCTGGAAGAACTACAGAAATACCTAGAATATCGAGCAACACCTGATTTTGTTGTTTTGATGCTATACCCCGGCAATGCTGAGCAACATCTGGATTTGCTGGAAAAGTACGGAATACAGTACTTAACCTTAGAACAAACCATTAATGGGCCTGAGCAGGTGGAGGTTGGCAAACCCGGACAAAGATATAAAAATTGGTTGGGTGAGATCTACTTTGACAATTTCCGGGCAGGAGCGGACCTGGCCCAGGCTTTGACCGAGTCATTGCGCGAGAAAAGGCCTTCAGTTAAACCTCAGGCTCTTGCAATCAATGGTCATTATGGCAGCGAGTCGGATGCCCGAAATCAAGGCGCGCAGTCTTTTTTTGGCAGCCAGGGCGTTGCTTTGCAACAATCCATTTATGCAAGCTGGTCAAAAACCCAGGCGATGGAAAAAACGCAGCGTTTACTCAAACGTTACCCCAATACAAATATAATCTGGAGTGCATCAGATCTGATGGCGATGGGGGCACTAAGTGCGGTTAAGCAGCGCGGCGAGAAGGAGCAGACCTTCGTAGCCATAGGCGGATTTGACTGGCTCAATGACACGCTCAGGTTGATTGAAAAGGGCGAATTGCAGGCCTCGGTCGGTGGTCACTTCATCATGGGTGGGCTGGCTATTTTGTCTCTGTATGATAAGTTTCATGGCCATTCCTATTGGCAAACCAACCAATCGATTACTTATCCTCTCGTGGTCATTAATGAACACAATGTGCATCGCTACATATGGCTGGCCGAGAAAATTGACTGGACAGGCGTGGACTTCAGCGGGTTTAGCTTGCTTAACAATAAACAATCAAATTACTTGGTGTCTCCGACGTTTTTAGCCAAAGACAATGCCCCAGGCGTCATTGGCGACTGAGCAAGTCATAACGTTAGCTAAGTTAGAGCTGCCACTAGCTGATGAAATATTTCTACTGGCGATGAAATTTTGTTACCATGCGCCCCCCGTAACTGCCCGTTGGTCATGCAGCCCCGACTCTGAGCCCATGTGCCGGATATCGGACAGTATTGACTCATTGCACAGAAAAAGAAAAGTGCCCCTTTATGAATGAACCTAAGCGACTAAATAAATACATCAGCGAAACCGGGTTTTGTAGCCGCAGAGAGGCGGACACCCTGATCAGTGACGGCCGTGTCAGTGTTAATGGTCAGATTGCCGAAATGGGTCTGAAGGTCAGCGATGCAGACACCATTTTGGTTGATAATAAACCGCTCAAAGCCAAGCCGAAGCGGGTGTACATCGCTTACAATAAACCCGTTGGTGTGACCTGCACAACAGAGCGAAAAATAAAAAGCAATATTGTCAGTGCCATTCAGTATCCGGAGCGTATTTTTCCTATTGGCCGTTTAGACCGGCCTTCAGAAGGGCTGATCTTTTTGACCAATGAGGGCGATATCGTCAACAAAATATTGCGCGCTGGCAATAATCATGAAAAAGAATATGTGGTTACCGTCAATAAGCCTGTCACCGATGCGTTTATAAAGGGTATGCGCTCGGGCGTGCCAATTCTTGGCACTGTGACTAAAAAGTGTTTTGTCAAAAAGACCGGGGCCAGACAGTTTACCATTGTTTTAACTCAGGGGCTGAATCGTCAGATCCGACGTATGTGTGAATACTTCGATTTTGAAGTACAAACACTGAAGCGTGTGCGGATCATGAATGTGAACCTCAACGGTTTAAGACCTGGACAGTGGCGCCACCTGAGCGAGTCTGAAATGGCAGAGATTAATGCTTCAATTGAAGGTTCATCGAAGACCGAAGAGGCGTCTGTGGATACGTATAAACGTACGCAGCGTCACACTGCGAAACCGCGTCAAGATGGTGAAACAGCTAGCAGAGGGCAAAGCAGAAAGTCTGCGTCTGAGCAAAAGCGTAAGCGCTCAGGCAATTCACATGGTGATAATACAGCAAATAGTGATAGGCCGAAAAGTCGCTCGGGCGCTAAGCCAAAAGGCAGGGTGAAAGGGACTTTGTCTCTCAAAAAATAACTAAAAAAAGGGCCGCTCACTGCGGCCCTTTTTTATTTTGGTGCGGTTACTTTGAAGAACAAACAGTAAATTACGGGAAGCACTATCAAAGTGAGCACGGTGGCAAAACCTAGGCCAAACATAATGGTGACTGCCATGGATTTAAAAAATACATCGAATAGGAGCGGGATCATACCTAAAATGGTTGTCACGGCCGCCATAGATACGGGCCGTACACGACTGACCCCGGAATCAAACACCGCCTGATAGGGGGCTTTTCCGCTATCCAGTTCCAGGTTGATTTGATCCATCAAAACAATGCCATTTTTAATTAACATGCCAGACAGACTGAGCAGTCCCAGCAGTGCCATAAAGCTAAATGGTGCCTGAAATATGACCAGCCCCGCGGTTACGCCAATAATAGCCAGCGGCACAGTGCTCCAGATGACCAATGGTTTACGCACTGAGTTAAATAGCAACACTGTGATGATAAACATGGATAAGTATCCGAGCGGGAGTGAGCCAAAAATGGCCTTCTGAGCTTTACTGGACGACTCAAACTCACCACCCCACTGCATTTCATAGCCTTGCGGTAACTCGATTGCTTCAATGTCGGCGCGGATCCGGGCAAACAGTTTAGCCGGTGTTTCATTGCCAATCACATCATGATCTGCCATGACGGTAATTGTGCGTTTGCGATCCCGACGCATGATCAGGCTGTCTTCCCAAATGACTTCAACGTCATCGAGGATCTGGCCCAGCGGCACATACACATTGAGTACAGGACTGAAAATTTGCAGGTCGACCAGGTTTTCAACGTTGCGACGTTCAACCTCGGGTGCTCTGGCCACAATCGGTAGCATTTTAGTGCCATCCCGATATAAACCTACTGTGTTGCCCGACACACTTGTCAGCAACAGCTGGTCAAGGTCAGATTTACTGATCCCCAGTCGCCTTGCTTTTTGCTCATTAAAGACCGGCTCAAGTACTTTAGAACGCTGACGCCAGTTATCGCGAATATTAAATGCACCAGCGTCTTGTGCCAGGCGGTTTTTAGCTTGATCAGCCAGCCTGCGTAGTACCACAGGATCGGGACCAGAGAAACGCGCTTCGATTTTTGCATCTGTAGACGGGCCAATTTCCATGCGTTTGATTTTAAGCTTTCCATCCAGCTCGTTGTGGGCAGCAAATTCTCTTACTTTCGCTATCATAGTCGCAACGGCTTCTCTGTCACTCACCCGAACTATCAGCTGGCCATAGGATGCATATTGCTTTTCCGGGCTGTAAGTCAGCATAAATCGGGGGGCACCCTGACCAATGGTCGTTGTGATCTCCTCAACCAGCTCGTCGAATTGCAAAAATGCTTCCAGCTTTTCCAGATTATCTGCTGTACTTCGAATGTCAGCGCCCTGATAGTGCCAGTAATCGACATAAAACATGGGCGTATTGGAAGCAGGGAAGAACGATTGCTTTACTGACTTAAAGCCAACCATCGCACACCCAAGGAGCGCGAGCATCGCGATAACAGTGGTCCAGCGGAACCTCAAACACACACCAAGTAGAGCCTTGTATGCGGTAAAAATCATACCCTGATAAGGGTCATCCGTCTCTTTGCCTTGCTGAATGTCTTCTTTGAACAGCATGTTGGCAAAAAAGGGGGTCAGGGTAATGGCAGTAACCCAGCTGAGTAGTAGCGAGATCAGAAGTACCCAAAACAGCGAGCCAGCAAATTCGCCACTGGCGTCTGAACTCAACCCAATAGGGGCGAAGGCGGTGATGCCAATCACAGTCGCACCTAGTAAAGGCCACTTAGTCTGTTCTACGATATTGACTGCTGCTTTTACTTTACTTTGTCCGCGTTTTAGATTGATTAGAATCCCCTCGGTAACCACGATGGCATTGTCTACCAGCATACCGAGGGCGATGATCAAAGCGCCAAGGGATATGCGCTGTAAGTCAATCGCGAACATCTTCATGAAAATAAAGGTGCCAAGAACAGTAAGCAGTAGGATACCGCCAATAAGAATGCCACTTTTAACACCCATAAAGATCAGGAGCACGACAATGACAATAGCAACGGCTTCGAGTAAGCTGACAATAAATCCGTCTACGGACTTCTCTACTTCCATTGGCTGGTTGTAAACGGTGTGGACTGACATGCCATGAGGGCGTTGATATTCCATTGACGTTAGGTGTTTCTCTATGGCCTTACCGATTTCTACCACATTAACACCAGAGCTGAAGGAAATACCCAGGAGCAAAGATTGATCGCGATTGTAACGGGTAATATGCGTTGGGATCTCAGCGTATTCGCGTTTTACGGTGGCAACGTCGCCTAAGTAGATTAACTCTTTGGCACCGGGCTTAGAGATCAGTAAGTCTTCGAGTTCAGAAACTTGACTAAACTCGCCTGTGGGGTGAATTCGGATAGATTCGTCTCCAACACGGATTTTACCCGCGTTAGACACGCTGTTTTGGGTCTGCAGCAGTGAAAAAATACGGTTGTGGGATATCCCCAATTGTGACAGCTTCTGACTTGAAATTTCAACAACCACCTGCGCTTGCTGTTCTCCTGCTATGGTTACTTTACTGACGCCATCCACCAGTACCAGTTCTCGTTTCAGGTAATCCACGTATTCTTTTAGCTCTTCATAAGAATAGCCATCGCCCGTTACCGCATATAACACGCCATATACGTCCGCAAAGTCATCCATTACTTTGGGTGTGAATACGCCAGGAGGCAGGTCTGGTTTTAAGTCGTTTATTTTACGCCTTAGCTCATCCCAAATTTGTTTCAGGTCTTCCTTTCGGTAAGTACTTTTCATCTCCACCGTGATCTGCGATTGGCCCGGTGATGAGATAGAGGTAACGTAATCCACATAAGGCAGGCTCTGGATGGCATTCTCTATGGGATAGGTAACTTCCTCCTCAACCTGCTGCGGTGATGCACCTGGATACACTGTGATCACCATGGCTTTTTTGAGTGTAAACTCCGGGTCTTCCAGTTGCCCCAAGCCAAAGTACGAAACTGTGCCTGCTAAAAGCAACAGCAGTGCGAACATTGCACTGATCACCTTATTTTCAATAGACCATTTGGCAAGACTCATTTTACAGGCCTCGCTCTTTGGTCCATGGGCGTACTTTCAGGCCTTCCCTAAGGTGATGGACTCCGGCCGAGACAATGACCTCGCCAGGTTTTAATCCACTCTTGATTTCGAAACCTTGCTGGCGCAACTGACCAGGCTGGACAGCACGTTTAGACACCAGTTGGGTCTTAGGATCATATATCCAAACGTAATGGTTGCCTTTCGCTGCTTGCGTTTGTTCGGAAAATACCGCTTCATTCGGTACTATGATTTCCGATGTGTTGTGGTTGGTGATCTTGCTGGGATCGACATAGACATGACCTGTCATCCCGGCGAGCAAATTAAAGTCCTCTGGGATGGGCAGTGAGAAGACAACCTTGTAGGTCAGCGTCGCAGGGTCGGCTTGCGTATCCCATTCTTTAATATTCAGCAGATAAGATTTATCCGGGTAACCATCAAAAATGACGGTTGGATGATATTCGAGATCTTTATTAACCCGAGCAACCAGTTTTTCAGGCACCTGGATGATCACATCCATACGGTCTCGTGTCTCAAGGCGTAAAATATTCTGTTTTGCGACTATGTTTTCATAGTTTTTCACGAAAACTTTGGCAATCGTACCGTCGAATGGGGCTCTGAGCTCGCTATTTTCAAGGTTGGTTTGGGCTATTTTGAATGCTGACTCGGCAACTTGTTCGTTTGCTAGTGCCTGATCATATTCCGCTTTACTGGCAATCGATTTTTTATATAAAGACTCGATCCGATTAAGCTGGGCAACGGCGAGTTCAAACTGGGCTTTTCGCTGTTGATATTGAAGATCAAAGTCTTCCGGGTCGAGTTTTGCCAGAAGCTGCCCTTTTTGCACTTCCTGACCGGCCAAAACAGGAAACTCCATCAGTTCCCCATTAACCCGAAAAGCAAGATAAGAGCCCTGGTTTGCAACAACTTCCGCAGGAAAGCTGCGTAACAGACTGGCTTGAGGGTCAGACACGGTATGCAATTTAACCGGGCGAATGACCTGAGTTGCAGTGGTTTGCTGTGTGGCATCCTGACATGCGGATAATAACAACAAGGCTGGAAAAAAGAGTGCGAGTTTATTCACCAAAATTACTCCCTCAGACTAAAACTTAGTGCAGGATAATGAATTTGGGCATAAAATAAAAATTATTAAAACTTTGGTATAAAATAAATTTTATTTATGAAGTTGGCAGATATTCAGGTACTTGATGCCGTTGCAAATGCACAAAGTTTGAGCGAAGCGGCAAAACATTTATATAAGTCACAGCCCGCTGTTACGCAAGCGTTAAAACGCTTGTCTGATGAACTGGGGTTTGCGTTGGTTACGCGCGAGGATTATCGGATCCGACTTACCGAGCAGGGGAAGCGTTTTCATCAGCATGCTCAGAAGTTGCTGGAACACCATAATCATTTAAAGACCCTGGCGGATGAGTTTTCACAGGGCAATGAAGCAAAATTTCGCATTTGTTATGAACCTATGTGTCATCAGGAAACGTATAACGCCCAGATAAGTAGCACCTTTAAGCAATTTCCTTCTACTGAACTAGTGATCTCAAGCGGTAGACGTTTTGTTGCATTGGAGCAGGTAAACGCCGGCGCTGCCGACTTAGGAATTGGGCCCTGGTTTGATCTGTTTCATGCAACCGGTGAACTAGAATCCATCGCGATAGGCGAAACCAAGCTTGGTGTTGTGGCTAAGCGTGGGCTGTTGCCCAAGCGTATGTACTATGATGAATTGAGCCTATATCCTTGTCTGGCAATGGTTGAGAGTGGTTTCGACTTTGACAGTGAAAGGCTGGCTTATTCTCGTGGATTACACGTGATGAAACTGGATGATGTCAGTACCATTAAACTATTCTTATCCCAGGGAGTCGGATTCGCCCTTACCAGTCTCAATACTTGCAGGCAGGAGTTAGAAAGCGGCGAGCTGGAACGTATAGAGATAATAGACCGACAGCATGAATTCACAGCAGCAATTCACGCTTTTCGTCGACATCAGGGTCATTATGGGCCGGTTGCCAGACATTTGTGGCAACAGTTCACGGCATTAGGAGCGCAGTTTGCAAGAGGAAACTAAAGAGGAATTCAGAATCAGGGTATTTACACTGATAGGTGCAATTCCGGTTGGAAATGTCGCAACGTACGGGCAAATTGCCGGTCTGGCTGGGGCACCTAAGCATGCTCGGGCAGTTGGATATTTGTTAAAGCACTTACCGGCAGGGTCAAGTTTGCCGTGGCACAGAGTGATTAATAGTCAGGGAAAAATTTCTTTTCCGCCTGAGAGCAGTAAGTTTATCGAGCAAAGTCAACTATTACGCTCGGAAGGAGTGCAGGTACAGGGTGGCAAAATTGCCTTACGACAGTATCAATGGTGCTAAATCTATCCGTCATTTTTGAGTTATGGAGAGAGCAATGATAGAGCAAGCTTTTAACTTTAACAGCCCCATAAAAATAGGGATCAGCGCGTGTCTTGCTGGAGACAAAGTCCGTTTTGATTCAGGGCACAAACGTAGCAACTTTTGTATGGATGAATTGGCGCAGTACGTTGAGTATGTGCGTTTTTGTCCAGAGGTGGCTATCGGGTTACCTATCCCAAGAAAGACGATCCGTCAGGTGAGAGTAGAGGATGTGATCAAAGTTGGTCCGGCGCACAGCGATGAAGACTATGCACCCGATTTAGCTGAATATGGGAAAAAGGTGTCTGAGGATCATGGTAATCAGTTGTCGGGTTATATCTTTTGCGCAAAAAGCCCGAGTTGTGGTATGGAGCGGGTTAAGATCTACAACGAAGCTGAGACAGGCAATACCTCTGAAGGCATAGGTATATTTGCCGAACAGATCATGGCGCGCAACCCTTTATTACCTTGTGAGGAAAATGGCCGTCTGAATGATATGCATCTGAGAGAAAATTTTGTGATGCGGGTCTACGTATACAAGAGCTGGCAAGAACTGGTGGTTACCAATCCTGGCTTACATGAATTGACTAATTTCCATGCCCGTCATAAGTACTTGCTGATGAGCCATAATTACGAGGCCTATCGTGACCTTGGCAGACTGCTTGCAGAGGGCAAAGGAGTCTCGCTTGATGAGCTCAGAAAGACATACATCAGTGGCCTGATGGAGGCATTGTCGAGCCCGGCAAGACGTAAGGACCAGGCTAACACATTATCGCACTTACAGGGGTATTTTAAGAAAGTACTGGGTAAGGTTGAGAAACAGGAGTTGTGCCGGGCGATTGATGACTACCGCATTGGTCAGGTTCCGCTACAGGTCCCACTTACCTTGTTGCGTCACCATTTGATCATGCACCCCAATGACTACCTGATGCAGCAAGTCTATTTTCACCCTTATCCTAACGAGCTTAAGCTGAGGTTCGCGATTTAATGTCTACATTGTTTTGGTTTCGGCGTGATTTGCGCGTTTTTGGCAACGAAGCGCTTATTGCTGCGGTTGAAAATGGTGCGCGCGATGCACTCTTTTTGGTGTGTGAGCAGCAATGGCAAGCGCACAATGCAGCACCTGTACAGGTTGATTTACTTAAGCGGCGGGTTATTTGGCTAGGGCATAAACTGGCTGAGTTGGGTGTGCGCCTGCACGTGCTAGATGCAGGTGATTTTACTCAAGTGCCCGCAGTGGTGTCTCAGTTTTGTCAGGAGAACGGCGTTGCGCAGGTTTACGCTAACCGTGAGTATGAAGTAAATGAACAAGACCGAGATAACGCGTGTCAGCAAGCCGGTGTGCAATTGCAATTATTTGATGGTGATTTGATTGCCCCACCGGGCAGTGTAACGACGGCCAGCAATGAGATGTACAAAGTGTTTACGCCGTTTAAAAAGGCCTGGCTTAAACAGTACGAGCAAAAGCACTTTTACCTGCCCGGCTGGCCTGAAATAAACGCAGCTCCATTTGAATGGGAAGCCCCAGAGTTACTTACAGGGGAGGGTGTTTCAGATAAATGGCCAGTTGATGACGAAACTCTGGTAAAAGTTGTACAGTCGTTTATTCAGGAAAAAATGGTCGATTACAAAGCTAATCGGGATTTTCCTGGTGTTAAAGGCACCTCTGGGCTTAGTCCTTACCTGGCATTAGGAATTGTGTCAGTGAAGCAGCTATTAGCAGAAAGTCAGCTCCATTTTCCCGAACTGTTGCAGATGACCAGTGCACCAGCGTTTAGCTGGATCAATGAATTGATTTGGCGCGAGTTTTACCGACATCTTATCTGCGCTTATCCAAAGTTATGCAAAGGGGTTAACTTTAACGAAAAGTATAATCACGTTGACTGGCGACAGGACGATGCCCACTTTAAAGCGTGGTGCGAGGGCAATACAGGTTACCCTATTGTCGACGCCGCAATGCGACAGCTTAACCAGACCGGGTGGATGCATAATCGTTTACGTATGATTGTAGCGAGCTTCTTAACCAAGCATTTGCTTATAGACTGGCGTAAGGGCGAGCATTACTTTATGAGCAAGCTGATTGATGGTGATCTGGCAAGCAACAATGGTGGCTGGCAATGGGCTGCCAGTACTGGGTGTGATGCACAGCCTTATTTTAGGATCTTTAACCCTATCAGCCAAAGTGAAAAGTTCGATCCGCAAGGAGATTTCATTCGTAAATTTGTGCCGGAGCTGAGCGAAGTACCGGCAAAATCGATCCATTTCCCTCATGATTATATGCAGGCTTTTGGTATAAGTGGGTACATGAAACCGATAGTTGACCATAAAGCAGCACGGGAAAGAGCGCTTGCTGCGTTTAAGGTTTAACCTATTGCTTACTGTGCTCCTCGGCTCAGGTCTGACGGGGCGTGAGGCGTAGTGCATGAAAAGTGAGCAAAAAGTGGGTGTTTTTGTGCCCGTTATGATTACATGCCCGTCAGATAAGGCGAATTAGCTTAAATATTTTAGTTAAAACGGGATTTTAGGCTTGCACAAAGAAAAAAAATGGATAACCATAGAATCCGCTTCGGCAAATTATAAAAACATAGGAATTATACAATGAATAAAGCTCAACTAGTTGAAAAGATGGCGGCTGACGCTGAGATCTCAAAAGCTGCAGCGACACGCGCGCTGGAAGCATTCACTGGTGCTGTAACTCAGTCTCTTAAAGATGGTAACTCAGTGGCACTGGTTGGTTTTGGCACTTTCTCTGTAAAAGAGCGTGCAGCGCGTACGGGTCGTAACCCGCAAACTGGCGCTGAAATCCAAATTCCAGCGGCAAATATCCCTTCTTTCAAAGCGGGTAAAGGCCTTAAAGATCAGGTTAATCCTTAATAGAAAAAGGGGCTTAAGCCCCTTTTTTTAGCACTCTACATTTTATTATCCCTTGAGTGCTTTATCTCCTCTCCCTATTCCCACAGTACCAGAACGAACTACCTCAATAATATCGCTCTCATGCCTAAGCATATCCAGGAATGAAGCTATTTTATCGCTGCTACTGGCCAGCTGAACCGTATAACTGCGTTTACCCATATCAAGTATCATACCCCCAAATACGTCTGTAACGCGTGTTACAGAGGCCCTGGTTTGCTCGTTACCTGCGAATACTTTGACCAGTAATAGTTCTCTTTCAATATGACTTGAGTCTGTCAAGTCAATGATCTTAAGTACATCAACCAGCTTGTTTACTTGTTTGGTTATCTGTTCAACAACCCGGTCGTCACCCTGAGTCGTAATGGTGATCCGCGATAGTGTTGTGTCGTCGGTTGTGCCCACTGTCAGACTGTCGATATTGTATGCGCGTTGAGAAAATAACCCCACTATGCGAGATAAAGCGCCAGGTTCGTTTTCCAGTAATATAGATAAAATTCTGCGCATTATGCTTTTACTCCCTTTTTCAGCCACATATCATCGATGGCACCTAGTTTGATTTGCATAGGATAAACGTGTTCATTTTCATCTACGCGAATATCAAGGAACACCAACCTGTCAGTGATGGAAAATGCTCTTGCCAGTGCATCATCCAGTTCATCAGGATGATCTACTCGGATCCCTATGTGGCCATAGCTTTCGGCCAAAGCCACAAAATCTGGCAAAGACTCCATATAAGAGCTGGAGTGGCGTCCACCATACATCATATCCTGCCACTGCCTGACCATGCCTAAAGAGCGGTTGTTCAAGGAGACTATTTTGACATTCAGGCCGTACTGGAGGCAGGTGGAAAGTTCCTGAATGTTCATCTGAATTGACCCATCTCCTGTAACGCATACAACGTCAGCTTCAGGGTAGGCTACTTTTACGCCCATCGCAGCGGGCAGGCCAAAGCCCATGGTGCCGAGACCACCTGAATTGATCCATTGCCTTGGGTTTTTAAACGGATAATATTGAGCAGCAAACATTTGATGCTGACCTACATCTGAACTGATATAGGCATTACCCTGGGTAACCTCGTAAAGCTTCTCTATGACCGTTTGCGGTTTAATCACGGTGTTCTGTGTATCATATGCTAAACAGCGCTGCTCACGCCATGCTGTGATTTGTTGCCACCACGATTCCTGAGCTGCCCGATCAATACGCAGGGCGCTTTTCTCTATCGCGCTTTGCAGTTGTGAAAGTACAGTTTCTAAACTTCCAACGACGGGAATGTGCGCCTGAATGGTTTTTGAGATTGAAGTCGGGTCAACATCGACATGGACTATGGTGGCATTTGGGCAAAACTTTTTGACGTTATTGGTTACCCGATCATCAAATCGTGCACCCAAAGCGAGGATTACGTCGGCATTGGCCATGGCTTTGTTGGCTTCCAAAGAGCCATGCATGCCCAGCATCCCCACAAAGTTTGGATGCGTGCCGCTGATCCCGCCCAGACCCATTAGAGTGTTTGTAATAGGCGCGTTTAGGGTTTCAACCAGCTCAGTTAATTGCTCAGATGTATTTGAAAGAATGATGCCGCCACCTGAATACACAACCAGCCGTTTGGCGCCCAGAATTGCATCTACCGCTTTTTTGATCTGGCGAGAATGCCCTTTAGAACTGGGGTTGTAGGTACGCATATCAATTCGAGCGGGCATTTCATAGGCGTATTTAAGTTGTGGGTTCAGAATATCCTTGGGCAACTCAACGACGACAGGACCTGGTCTGCCAGAGCTTGCCAGATAGAAAGCTTTTGCCAGTACAGTCGGGATTTGTTGGGCATCACGGCAGTTAAAACTATGTTTAACAATTGGACGTGAGCAACCAACAATGTCTGTTTCCTGGAAAGCATCATCGCCAATTAAATTAGATGGTACCTGGCCTGATAAGACAACCATAGGAATACTATCCATATAAGCCGTAGCAATACCTGTTACACAGTTTGTCGCCCCTGGGCCAGACGTAGCTAGTACGACTCCAGTCTTGCCTGTACTTCTGGCGTAGCCATCTGCCATATGCGTGGCTGCCTGTTCGTGTCTAACCAGGATATGCTCAATGTCATCTTGTGCAAACAGTGCATCATACAAATCCAGCACAGATCCGCCTGGGTAGCCAAATATATAGTCAACATCGAGCTCAGTCAGCGCCTTAACTACCAGCTCCGAGCCATTAAATTGCTCATTCATTACCTCATTCCTCAGCAAAATTTAAATTAAAGGCAAAAAAAAACCCCGCTGGTGCGGGGTCTGTGCAAACGTTCGCTCACAACGGCCCCGCCGGACTTATCACTAAGACCAGTACGAGTACCACAACTGTGAAGAATAGTGTTTGCATGTTTAATATCTGCGTAAAAGTTTAATCTGATGTTCTTTATTTAAAAGCCTAAACGCGGCAGTGTCAAGGCTCAAAAATAAACAAAGTGCATTATTATGCCTTTTTGGTGTTTTAAATATTGAAATGTAGTGTTTCATTGTGTTTATTTGTAATGAGTGTGAATAATTAATGCATTTTCGTGTGGTGGTGGGCAGTTAGAAATATCTTCTCTAACCTGCTACTATCGTGAGCACGATCACATCGGGTAAATCAGTATGAAATTCAGCCTTTTAGTTCTTTTTTTTATTGTTATTGCAGCGCCTGTGTCAGCATTACAGCTGGACCAGCAGCAACTGCGCTTCTGGCTCGAAAAGCGTGAAGGAAGAAGTTTTTCTGATTACGAAGCCAGACAAAAGATCTCAGACTATCTTATTGGATTTCAGAGCCCGGTTTTTCGTGTCCCGTTCAATGGCAAACAACCAAAACAGTCAGTGGCCCTGCGTGGTTATCAGGCGGCTTCTTCTGAGCCTTTACAAGGAGCAAAAATCCTGACAATTCTGATAGATTTTCCTGACCTGCCTAATGATGATAATCGTCTGGAGATGGGTGACTCTGACATGTTTTATGCTCAGTATCCGAGTAGTCATTACCGGCAACTCATTTTCTCAAAGGAAGGTTTTAATGGACCTGGCGGCCAGACTCTAACCAGTGCCTATCAGTATTATCAGCAAGCCTCTGGAGAGAGCTTTGCACTGTCAGGAGAAGTTTTTGGCTGGGTCACGGCAACACAGAACGCAAGTTACTATGGACAAAGAGTGGGTGTCCAGCGTGACATCAGGGTAGCAGACTTGATTAAAGAAGCGGTTGAGTTGGCTGTGGAACGCTATGGTATTAACCTCAGTGACTATGATTTGACAGATCTGAGCGATCGTGATGGTGATGGCAATTTGAATGAACCTGATGGTGTTGTTGATCACATAATGGTATTTCATTCTAGCATTGGAGAGGAAGCGGGCGGAGGAGTGTTGGGCACTGACGCCATTTGGTCCCACCGCTTTGTAGTTGCACAAGACGGTTACACACCTGTGGCGGTCACAAACAGCGATGTACGTATTCTCAATTATACAATTAACCCGATTGATGCGAGCATGGGTGTAGTCGCACATGAATTTGGTCATGAACTCGGGTTAATAGACGAATATGACTTAAACAGTAGCGCAATTGGTGAACCGGTGGCGAATTGGTCGGTTATGTCCAGTGGTAACTGGTTAGGCTCACTACGTGGCTCACAACCTGTTTCATTCTCTCCTCGTAACCTGGAAAGGTTACAGCAAAAGTTTGGCGGTAATTGGGTTAATCAAACTCAGTTGCAACTCGCGCAATTAACCCAAGGCTATCAAGCCAATATTAGCCATATAGGCGAATATACGGGGGAAACCGATCAACTTAAAGTCATATTGCCAGCCAGATTAGAGTATGTTGGAGAACCTTTATCGGGACAATATCAGTATTATTCCGGACAGGGGAATGACAAATTAAACACAGCCAGCATGACGTTCTCTTTGCCGGCGTCAACAGACTTAACCCTCACAATGCAGGCTCGATTCGATATTGAGAGCGGCTTTGACTTCTTTCAGGTAAAAGCGAATCAAATCCCGCTTGTGGGGAATTATACCAAAATGCAGCACCCAATATATCCAACTGTCACCCATTATATTGATGGCCACAGTGGCCAAGTAACCGGTGGTAAGAATGGCAGCAAGGTGGCTGACCTAAGTTATTCGCTTGCAGCATACGCAGGTCAGACGGTGACTCTGGAGTTTCTCTATCAGACCGACAGTATTGAATATGGCTTTGGCCTGTTGTTGGATGATATCTCAGTCGTAGGTGATGAAAACACTGCTGTATTGGCAGATGCGGAGTTCTCAGAGCAAATGTCTTTAAATGGATTTACCAGAATAGGTCGGTATCGCGAAGGGTTGGGGCAGGCTTATTATCTACAACTTAGGTCCCACCTTGGGATTGACGCTGGCCTGCAAGGCGCAAGCTATGCGCCAGGAGTACTCGTTTGGTACGCCAATGAGAATATTGAAAATAACTCCGTTTCTTTTCGCCCCGGAGAAGGCAAAATCCTGGTCGTTGATAATGACCAGCAGATCATACCTGGTGCAAATGGCATTAGTCCGGCAGCCACCCGTATTCAGTTAAGAGATGCCACGCTGAGATTACAGGATCAACCTGCGGGGCTTGGCGACACTCAGTTGCAGGCTATTTATATGTTCAATGACAGCCAGGACTATAGCCATCCTCAGCAACCAGTTTCAGGAGTTGTTCTGCCTGAACATGGGGTAACAATCGAATTACTGGAAGTGAGCGAGCAGTATCAACAAGCACAACTACAATTAACAGCGGCCTCAGAGCCAAAGGTTATTGCCAGTGCTGAGGGGTTTAGGGCCAAGTTTTCAGTCTCTGGGTTAGCTTTGAGTACGTTAGATACATTTGAATGGCAATTTGGTGATGGTAATAGTAGTGAGTTTCTTACACCTGAGCATGAATATAGCAGTGAGGGTGTCTATACCGTCGTCTTTACCCGAACAAACGCCGCTGGTGAGGTGCAATCCGTTAATCAGCAAGTGACTATAGCGCCGCCGCTGGAGATCCTGGATACCAAGATTATAGACGACAATGGAAATATTACTGCCAGTGTGGCGTATCGTGGCGGGGTGTCACCGGTAGTAATCAGCTGGGACCTTGGTGATGGTACAAATTTAGATGGAGCCGAGATCCAGCACCAATATAATTTATCAGGGCGCTATCGGATAGTGGTGTCATTACAAGACGCTAATGGCAGCAAAGCAAGCAAATCAATAGACACAAGCGTTACCGTCCCCCTGGCAGGTGAGATTAACGTATCGCAAAACGGCTTAACGGCCAGCTACAATGCTTCAGTAAGCGGTGGGTCTGGCAATTATGCAGTGAGCTGGACGTTTGGAGATGGTCACGAAGGGAGTGGTGGGGCCATCAGCCACATGTATCAGAGTGCAGGAAGTTATCAGGTGGCAGCGACAATAACGGATCTTGATGACGGTCAAGAGGTAAAAGTAACAGCAGATGTAACGCTCTCTGTTGCAACCAGCAATGACCAGGATGGTGGGGCAGGCAGTTTGTTATGGCTAAGTGTGTTGCTACTGTTAATGATTCAGATAAAAAAACGCCCTGCATGAGCAGGGCGTTGGTATTAAATGCGCGGATCGCTTAAAGGCGGTCGATAACTGCTTGTGTAAAGTCAGTTGTGCCGTGATTACCACCCAGGTCACGTGTTGTACGATCGCCAGATTTGATAACGTCAGCAACTGCATTGCGGATCTTATCAGCAGTTTCGCCCATATCGAGGTATTCAAGCATCTGAATAGAAGCAAGAATAACAGAGGTTGGGTTAGCCAGGTTTTTGCCCGCGATGTCTGGTGCACTGCCATGTACTGCTTCGAAAATTGCTGCGTTTTCACCAATGTTTGCACCCGGAGCCATGCCCAGACCGCCAACCAGGCCTGCGCACAGGTCAGAAATGATGTCACCAAACAGGTTTGTGGTTACTACAACATCAAACTCTTCTGGTGTCATGACCAGTTTCATACAGGTCGCATCAACGATCATTTCAGCTGACTCGATGTCAGGGAAGCGCTCACCTACTTCACGCGCAACTTTAAGGAACAAGCCTGAAGTTGATTTAAGGATGTTTGCTTTGTGAACTGCAGTAACTTTTTTACGGCCTTCACGTTGTGCCAGCTCATAAGCAAAGGTGACGATCTTTTCAGCGCCTTCACGGGTGATTTTAGACATTGCTTCGGCTTCGCTGCCATCTTCAGAAACAACCTGACCAAGTCCTGAATACATGCCCTGAGTGTTCTCACGTACTGTGATGATGTCGATGTCATCATAACGTGCTTTAGTGCCTTCAAATGATTTTACCGGGCGAACATTGGCATAAAGACCAAAGTGCTTACGCAGAGTTACGTTGATTGAAGTAAAGCCTTCACCCACTGGCGTAGTAAGCGGTCCCTTAAGCGTAATTTTATTGCGTTCAATGGCGTCTAACGTCTCAGGAGGCAGTAGCTCACCAGTTTTTTCCAGTGCTGCAAGTCCTGCGTCAACGTACTCGTAGTCGAATTCGCAGCCCGCTGCATTCAAAATTTCAATTGCCGAGTCGATGATGCTTGGACCGATGCCGTCGCCACGGATCACCGTGATAGTTTGCTTAGCCATTTATGTTTCCTTTATCAAAAGTAAAATCACTTCTCAGAATAGACCTAACTAGTTTAGTCGAGCTGTTCTGGTGATGTTGGTTCGCTTGAAAATTTAAGCGCGTTTTATAGCAATTTATTCATTTATATTCCAGTCAGGAATGAATAAATGGCATAAATACCATGAATAGTCGGAATGCATAATATTTATCGGGTAAATATTACTCAATTAAATTATATAAACCAAGTGATTGCAGGTGTGCTTCCAGGGCATTCAAATCAGGCCACTTGTGTTCTTTGGCTTGTTCATCTAGTAAATGACGTTGCCAGGCCGATGTTTCAAACTTGGCATCACAGATTTTCAACGTAAGCACCTTGACAGCGGCAAAGGTTAAAGACAGCCCCTTTAGTTTTGACTTTTTGTATAGTTCTGACTGCTCAAAGGCTCGGTGAGCCTCACTGTTAGCAAAGTGAGTGTGAAAGTAGTGTTTGAACGCTTCTTCATCATACGCGGCAAAACCATACAGATACGCCAGAGAAACAGGTTGGGGGTTGGTGCTACATTCACTGGTATACACAAACCGCTTTATATCAACACTATGCTCCTTGAGCATAAATGCAATAGCTGCACTGACTGGAGACAAAATGTGCTCATAGTGATGACCATAGTTCTGCTGAACCAGTGCGGCCAGTACCTGAGCGAACAGCTGATACTTATGCCAGATGTCTTTCGCAAATGGGTGCTTGAGTTGCACAATCAATTGCTCAACCAGCACTCTCTGGCATAACAGCGCCGCGGCATCGAGGCCAACCATAGTGAGACAATGACGTAGGTTGGCACCTTTCTGAGCTTCGCGGTTGTAAAGCCTGGCGGCTTGAGACAAAGCGGCCTCTATTTCTGGGAATGGCGCGATGGTTTTTTCTATTGCCCTGAAGCTGCTGAAGTTTTCACCGCCCAACTGCTCAACAACATGTAACGCCTCAGTCATTTGATCTGACGCAGTGGCAAGCGGCTGCGGTGAAATACGGGACCATACCCGGTATAGCAATTGTGAATCCGATACTTTAAATGCATGGTAGCGTTGCTTGTATCGTCTTTGTGTTTTGATTAAACGGGTGATCTTACCCGACTGTATAACAGCAAGGATAGCATGTTTGTCTTCTTCACAAAGTAACAGAGCCTGATTGTCATCGTGGCGCTGTATCGCGCCGGCAGGATAGGCTTCAAACTGGCGGGCGAGAAGCTGTAAGCTGGTTTGCACAAAAGAGTCGGTATTATTCAGGTACAGCTGTTTGATGATTGTTGGTAGCGAAGCGCGATGATTTTTTTTCATTAATGCAACAGCGGCCTGAGTTGCAATGGCAACCAACAGTGTCACGTTGTCATACAGTGGCGTCGTACTTTTACGACTAATTGATAATTCATAGCCTGAGAGTCTCGCAAGGATCCGAGTGACCTGAGGTGACTTGAGTTGACCGGTGCTAAGAACTTTTACTGCTAATTGATGGCGCAGTCTGAGTTTTTTGGATTCGACTTGTGACAAAGGGTGATCTGCCGCTGCTTTGTCATATTCGCGGCTGGCACACAGCACACTGGCAAAGCTTGCCGACAAAAGTTCATGAATAATTTGCTCGGTATAACCGTGCGCATAACCAAGCATACATAGCAATATAGATTGTTTTACCAAAACGTTGGTTGAGTGCCGATAGGGTGTTGCAATAAAATGCAGGTGAGCGTGCAGAGCGTTTGGTGCCTGGCGGTAAAGGCGAGTATATTGCTCAGCTAACTGGGTCAGGGTCACATCAATGTGAGGCCAGCTGTCTTTATCGTAATATAGCGATAACACTGACTCAGATTGAGTCAGGAGTTTGTGAAGTTGCCTTGCGATGTCCTCATTGACCGTCATTCAAAAGCCTTGTCGTACGCTACGATTGCGCCAGCTCCCCAGAGCGTTAGTTTGCCATTTTCAAACAGCAAGCCAGTACATTCGTCTTGCGTGGTGATCCCATCTGGTTTTACCAGCTGCGTTCTGTAAAATACTATCTGCACCACTCGTTCACCTTCTGACTTTACATAGGTCAGGTCTGGGCTGCCGAGTGTTTCTAACACCTCATCGAGATCGACAATCATGTCGGGCTTTAGCTTGCTGATATAACGCTTATTAAAGGCTTCCCGGTCCTGCCAGATCATGGCTTGCGGGTCATCTTTATAGAAATTAATGACCAGGTACACTATGACCCCATATACGGCGAGGCCAAGAAAAACGTATTGTAAAACCTTTTTAATCATTGAAATACACCAAAAACTCCCAAACCTAGCGTAACGGAAGCGTTGCAACACAACAAGCTATTTGCGCTCAATAACCCGGAGTTGACTTAAATTAAAGCCGAGATTGATGTCAGTTTGTAGTGAAACGAGCGTTTTACTTAAAATAAAGTTATCTAAATCTTCTTCTAATTTGCGTCGCGTCGCAGGTGCAAGCGTCGGGGCGTTGAGCGCATGCTCAACCTGACCAAACTCTGAGATCAATTCTATGGCCGTTTTCTTTCCGATCCCTTTTACGCCTGGAATATCATTCGTCTTATCGCCCATTAACGCCCATAGTTCGGTTAACGCATGGTACGGCACCGAAAACTTCTCTAAAATCTCATTGTGCTCAGTGTAAGATTTTGAAAAATAGTTATATATTTCTATATTCTCTGAACTGAGAGGAAGAAAGCCTTTATCGGTAGACACAATAACAGACGGTACCTTGTTGTGGCTGGCCTTGCTTGCTAAGGTAGCAATGATGTCATCTGCTTCATCCTGTTCGGGAAAAAAAGCGGTGATACCACACTCCTGAAACCCCTCTGCAATCAGAGCAAGATGTTGTTTAAGTTGCTCCGGCATGGGTTTTCTGCTGTGCTTGTAATTTGCGTAGTAGTGATAGCGCCAGCTGCGTTCACCATCAAAAACGGCAATTGCATGGGTTGGCTCAATACGTCTGAGTAATTTTTTACAGGCGTTATGGACGCGCGCTTTGCACGATTGCATGATTTGCTGTTCACTCACGCCTTGTTGGTCGACGTCCACTGCATAAATTCGGCGGATTAGGTTTAGCGCATCTATAAGAAGTAATTTAGCCATGGGTGTTGTTATAGTGGTATTTCATCGAGGTTAAGAGAGCGGTAGGGTAAGGCCGTACCTTACCCTGTTAGTTAAGCTTTGATTTCATAGCAGGGCACATAGGCGCTGCCAGGTAATTTCATTCTGCCTTGGGCAACAAACGCACGTAATAGCTTGTCCATATCTGTCATCAAAGATGCATCGCCACTCAAGATATAAGGTCCTTGCTGTTTAATGGCCGTAATACCTTGCTCTTTGACATTTCCGGCCACAATACCAGAAAACGCTCTGCGTAAGTTGGCAGCCAGATCCTGCTTTGGCTGGTTCAGATGAAGGTCTAACTCTGCCATATTCTTGTGCGTTGGTTCAAACGGCTGCTGGAATTGGTCATCAATTTTCAAAGTCCAGTTAAAATAGTATGCGTCGCCCTCTGTTTTGCGATATTCGCGGACTTTTTCCATACTTTGGCTTAGCTTCTGTGCAACCAACTCGGGTTGATCCACCAGCACTTCGAATTTACTCAATGCCTCTTTACCCAGTATTTTTTCGATAAAATCACATAATTCGTCAAAGTATGCTTTAGAAGAGCTTGGCCCGGTTAAAATAACAGGTAGCTGTTGTTTTGCGTTGTCAGGGTGTAGCAATATACCGAGCAAATACAGTAGTTCTTCAGCTGTTCCCGCACCACCAGGAAATATAATGATGGCGTGGGCACTTCGGATAAATGCTTCTAAACGCTTTTCAATATCCGGCAGGATAACTAGTTCGTTGACTATCGGGTTAGGTGGCTCTGCGGCAATAATACTGGGTTCAGTCAAACCGAGATAGCGGTTACTGGTGATCCGCTGTTTAGCATGCCCAATCGTTGCGCCCTTCATAGGGCCTTTCATCGCACCAGGCCCACACCCGGTGCATATATTTAAGCCTCGTAAGCCAAGTTGGTAACCTACTTCTTTGGTGTATTTGTATTCTTCTTCATTGATTGAGTGGCCACCCCAGCACACTATCATATTTGGGTCTGTATTAACCTCGAGTGCATCTGCATTTCGCAGAATGTCAAAAACCATGTGTGTAATGGCTCTTGGATCTGTGAGTTGCTCTTCATGACGCTGATAGATGAACAAGATGTCGCGGATAACTGAAAAGATATGTTCATGTATCCCGGCAATAATTTTCCCGTCGACGAATGCTGATTCAGGTGGGTTTGTTAGTTCTATCTTTATCCCACGTTCTCGGGCGAGTAGCTTGATATCAAAATCTTGATACTTGTTATAAATTTCATAGCTTGAGTCGGTATGACTGCCTACATTAAGTACTGCTAATACACAATTTCTAAATAATCGGTATCTTTCTATGGTCGATGAGTGCTGAAGCAGGTCAACTTCCAGTTTTGAGAGTAAATTAAGTACACCTGTTGGGTTTAACTGTACATGCATAGGCAATCTCCTTGTTATTCACGCAAGCAAAGTTTGTCTCTGCCGCTGTTTTTGGCCTCATACAGAGCTTCATCGGCTCGATCAAAGGCGGTCAGTTTCGAGTCACCTTCTTTAAGCTGGGTTGCTCCTAATGAGATAGTGATCCTCACTTCTTTGTCTTTAAAGCGAAATGGGATCGATTTAACGGTTGTGCGTATCTTTTCAAGCGGTGCGTAAGCCGCTTCTATTGGCATTCCCGGCATTAGGATAACAAACTCTTCACCACCGTAACGCGCAATGAAATCGGTCTTTCTGATGGATTTTTTAAGTGCTCTGGCGATAACCTGAAGTGTTTTATCTCCCGCACTGTGGCCGTATTTATCGTTAATTGATTTAAAATGATCGACGTCCACAACAACCAAAGTAACGTCGTTGCCCTGGATCTCGAATAAATGGAACTCCTGGCTATAGCGGTCATCAAAAGCTGAGCGGTTGGGGAGCTTAGTCAGTCCGTCTAACAGGCTCTTGAATCTCTGTTCATTCAGTCGTTTTTTATAAGTGTTTACTTTGTTTTCAAGCACATTAATGCGGCTGTTAATGGCATCAAAGCTTTCCAGCAATGCTTGCTTATCGCGTCGTTCAATGTTCTCTCTTTCCACCAAGTCTTTGCTTATTTGGGCAAGCTCGTCATCGACTAAACCCTTAAGCTCAGAAATAGAGGACGCCTTTTGGGTGTTTTCAGTCAGGCGCTTTATCTTAGATTCGATGCGTTCGTTTAATGCATTGAGCTCTTTATTGATCGACTTGGAATGGCTAGTGGTGTCGACAATTGATTTATGCAACTCTTCCAGAGTTTGGTTTAACGAGACCAAAAAACCCTGGGCTGATTGTCTTTCCCGCGCGATTGACTTAGCAAAAATCCGGATCACCGCAATGGCGTTTTCAAGTAAAGAATCTATGCTCGAGTCTGTTGAAATACGTTGTTTTATCGCTTTTACTTCATCAGCTACATCGTCTTCAAACACCAACTCATTGGTCAGGCCCAACAATTCCGTTGCCAACTCCGGGTCATTGTGTTGTGTCGAGGTATCAATGTCATATTTAGCATCGAAGACTTGAAGGTAAAACTGCAGTAGCTTATCGAGCAAAGGCACGAATTCTGGGATAGCGTCAATATCACCCAACTCATTGTCCAGTAAGCCGCGCAGTTTCCTGCGGGTGTCTTCTGGCACACCACGCAGTTTTTGCAACTGCTTTCCTGCGGTTTGTATATGGGTTACCAAATTGCGATGATTGGCAGAGTTGGTGCTATCAAGCTGCTTTAGTTGTGCACTGGTATTTTCAATGAGTGGGGCCAGATGCTCAAAGTCCATCCCCTTTGCCAACGCACTGCGATACTTTGCCAGCAAGTTGTCGAGAGACACATCCTGTCCTTTACAACCAAGCGTCAGTTTGGATGCAAATTCTGACAGGGTATCTACCTGTTGCTTTCTCGCTTCTTCCAACGCCTTTCTAGCTTCAATCGCTTGTGATAATTTTTTCTCTAATCGCGCAGTTTTATCAGTCACAGAAACCTAATATCTTTTGTTTTAACCTACTCATTAGCAAGTTTACATCAAATTACTGATAAATGTGGAAGATTTTAGGCTATAGATCCACCTATTTTGGATGTTGACTCATCGTTTTTGATGGCCTGATATCAGACTTATTTGTTAGTTTTACACCCTAATAGTCATTTTATTGAATCATTATGAAAAAAATCTGTTCCGTGCTCATTGCGTTGAGTACCTTACCTGCCTTCGCAGACGTCGAATACACGCTGAAAATAACCCAGCCAGAGCATCACCTTGGTGAAGTCGAAGTTACTTTTCCCAAAAGTGCTCAGGCACATATGGATATTAAGTTAGCGGACTGGCGGACAGGACGGTATCAAATTCTAAATTTGGCTAATGGGATCCGTGCATTTGATGCGACTGATTCACAAGGGCGTGAACTGGAATGGCGTAAGGTAGATAAAAGCACCTGGCGAGTACATCTTGACAGCCCGACACAAGTAACTGTGAATTATCAGGTATATGCAAATGAACTCGGACTCAGGGCGAGGCATATTGATGACAGTCATGCGTTTGTTGATGCGTCCGGCTTTTTTATGTTCAGCGAGTCATTCCGTCATGAACCGGTGACCGTTGAGATGAAGGTACCGGACCAGTGGCGCTCTGTGTCAGGTATGGAGTTTGCGGGTAACAAGCACCGTTTTAAAGCTGCCAACTTTGATGTGCTGGTGGACTCGCCAATAGAATCGGGCATTAACCAGCTACACAAGTTCCGAGTAGATGGCCGCGAGTATGAGCTGGTTATTTGGGGAGAGGGCAATTATGACGTTGACCTGATGCTCAATGACCTGAAGAAGTTGGTGAAAACGGGTTCCTTGATCTGGCAGGACTATCCGTATGAACGTTACGTTTTTATGGTGCATGCGACCAGTGGCGCGCGAGGCGCAACCGAGCATCTGAACTCTACTATTATTCAACGCCACAGAGATGCATTTGCCAAACGAGATGATTACATCGGCTTTATTTCGACTGCAGCACATGAGTTTATTCATACTTGGAATGTAAAAAACTACCGTCCGGACGGATTGGTACCTTACGACTACGTGAACCCAAATTACAGTGATTTACTCTGGCTGGCGGAAGGGTCTACCAGTTACCTCGAAGATTTCTTGCTGCTAAGCGCTGGGATCATCACCCATGAAGAGTATTATAAAGGGCTGACGAAGCGCATTAATCGTCACCTGAACACGCCTGGTAGAGAAATACAGAGCGTTGCTCAAACTAGCTTTGATAAGTGGATTAATCAGGGCGGCGACCATGGCAAAAACTTCAGTACTAATATTTATTCAGAAGGTGCTTTAATTTCCATGATGCTGGATATCAAGCTGCTGGATGACAGTGAAGGGAAGGTGAGTTACCGTGATGTTCACACCTTGCTGGCTAAGCGTCATGAATTACCCAAGTCATTTGACAGCCAGGATGTCATCAATATTCTTAATGAGATCAGTGGCCAGGATTATAGCGTATGGTGGAAACAAAATGTCGACACGCCATTTGTATTGGAAGTTGACGCGCTGTTCGACAAAGTGGGGCTGACTTATCGTCACCCTGTTTCCAGTGAGGAAGTGGCAGGTTTTGATGGTCAGGCAGTATCTAAAGGTCAACTACTCGAATTGCAGCACGTTGCTAGAAATGGTAATGCCTGGCAGGCTGGCTTAACCAGTGGCGACAAGCTGGTGGCGTTTAATAATCACCAGGTACGAGATACATTAGAAAACACCTTGGCGTTGTTTGCGCCCGGGGAGAAAGTCACTGTTCATTTTATACGTCGTCACAAATTGATGTCGACAGAAATCACGTTCGATGCGGCACAATCGAAACCTAAGCAGGTTGCAGCGGTATTACAGCCAACACGGCGCCAACAGCAGCTATACTTAGCCTGGATGGGGGTACCGCACCCGAATGCACAGTAGTTAATATAGTTTGACTAGACACAAAAAGGGGAGCATGTGCTTAATGCCGATCAGTTAAGAATTAAATAGATCAGTTGACCGATCTTTTAAAAGCTTCAAAATCCAATATCATTTCTGATATTGGATTTTTTTATGTCTTTAGAACAAGCCTTTTGCAGTGCGTTTGAGCAATTGCCCGAAAGTGTTACCTTTGAAAAACTTAATCACTTTCTGGATGCAGAAATACTGGAACAAGCCTTTCAACGCGCTGGCGTTGCAACTATCAGAAAACGCAGGCTTC